>NZ_JADLJS010000010.1 GCF_015680405.1 Pseudomonas pudica | reverse complement strand
GTATTGCACCGCCCGCAAGGCCTGTGCAGTACCTGTGGGAGCTGGCTTGCCGGCGATAGGGCCGGTACAGGCAAACTACCTTTTCTTGCCCCCCAGCAACGACCCCATCAACCCTCGCACCAACTGCCGCCCCAACTGGTTGGCCGCCTGGCGCACCGCCGACTTGATTGCCTGCCCGGCTGCACTCTGCAAGAACTCACCAGCCTTGTCGGCAAAGCTCTCGTCATCCGCCTTGGGTTGCGGCGCTGGCTCCACCGGCTCGCCCTTGCGCTGGGTCAGCATCTCGTACGCCGACTCTCGGTCCACCGGCTTGTCGTAACGCCCCACCAGCGGCGAACTGGCAATCAGCGCACTGCGCTCAGCCGCACTCAACGGCCCGATACGCGACTGCGGCGGTGCAATCAGTACCCGCTGCACCATCGCCGGCGTGCCCTTCTCTTCCAGCGTCCCTACCAGTGCCTCGCCAATGCCCAGTTCAGTCAGCACCGCCAGGGTGTCGAACGCCGGGTTGGGGCGGAAGCCATCAGCCACCGCCCGCAGCGACTTCTGCTCCTTGGCAGTGAACGCCCGCAAGCCATGCTGAATGCGCAAGCCCAACTGGGCCAGCACCGCATCTGGCAAGTCCCCCGGCGACTGGGTAACGAAGTACACCCCCACACCCTTGGAACGAATCAGCCGCACCACCTGCTCCAGGCGATCCTGCAATGCCTTGGGCGTATCGTTGAACAACAAGTGTGCTTCATCGAAGAACAACGCCAGCACCGGCTTGTCGGCATCACCGCGCTCGGGCAGCTGCTCGAACAACTCGGCCAGCAGCCACAACAGGAAGGTCGCGTACACCTTCGGTGCATCGTGAACCAAGCGGCTGGCGTCCAGCAGGTGGATACGCCCACGGCCATCCGGGTCTGGCCGCAGGAGGTCCTCGAGCTGCAACCCCGGTTCACCGAACAACGCCTCGGCGCCCTGCTGCTCCAAGGTCGCCAACCGCCGTAACAGCGCCTGAGTGGAGGCCGTGGTCATCAGCGCGCTGTCTTCACCCAGCAGTTGTGGGTTGTCCTTCAGATGCGCCAGCAGCGCCTTGAGGTCCTTGAGGTCGAGCAGCAGCAGGCCTTCACGGTCGGCCACCTTGAACGCCGCGTACAGCGCCGCCTGTTGGCTGTCGGTCAGTTCCAGCAGGTTGCCCAGCAGCAGCGGCCCCATTTCACTGAGGGTGGTACGCAGCGGGTGACCGGACTGCCCGGCAATGTCCCACAGGCTCACCGGGTAAGCCCTGGGCCTGTGCCCCAGCCAGGGCATGCCGGCGATGCGCTCGGCCACCTTGCCCTGCGGCGCACCAGCAGCGCCCAGGCCGCAAAGGTCGCCTTTGACATCGGCGGCGAACACCGCGACCCCCGCATCACTGAACGCTTCCGCCAGATGCTGCAGGGTAACGGTCTTGCCAGTACCCGTTGCACCCGCTACCAGGCCATGGCGGTTGGCCAGCCTCATGGCTTGCCCAACCGGCTGGCCATCCGGACCAGCACCTACAACGATGGTCGAAAATTCCGACATCTCTTAATCCTCTGCTCAAGCTTTAGCGTAATTCGGCCGATACCTGTGGGTGATATTCGCCTTAATAGAGAGGAACAACCGAAAAGGGACTTTTTCGGGATGTTGCACTGCTTTGCGACTCCACGCATGCAAACGCCTGATATGAAACCTTAGCGGAACCGATTACGCCATGAACAAAAGCCTTCGTTTCAGCCACAAGATTCTTTTGGCAGCGTCACTGATCGTGATACTCGCCTTCAGCCTTTTCACGCTCTACAACGATTACCTCCAGCGTAATGCGATCCGCGAGGACCTCGAAAACTATCTGGCTGAAATGGGCGCTTCCACTTCGACCAATATCCGCAACCTGTTCGAAGGCCGTATCAAGCTGGTGGAAAACCTGGCACAGAACATAGCCCAGGACCCGACCAACGCCGAAACCCTGATGGGCCAGAATGCACTGATTTCCAGCTTCCTCACCGTCTACCTGGGCAAGGTCGACGGTGGCTTCAGCGTGCGCCCTGACTCGAAAATGCCCGACGGCTACGACCCACGCACCCGTCCCTGGTACAAGGACGGCATGAACGCCGCTGGCGCAACCCTGACCGAGCCGTACATCGACATGACCACCAACAAGATGGTCATCGGCATCCTCAGCAAGGTTTCCGCCGGTGTCGGCGTGGTCGGTGGCGACCTGGCCCTGGACGGCCTGGTGCAGATCATCAACTCGCTGAACTTCGGCGGCATGGGCTATGCCTTCCTGGTCAACGACCAAGGCAAGATCCTGGTGCACCCGGACAAAGACCTGGTGATGAAGTCACTGTCGGACCTGTTCCCGCAGCACACGCCGAAACTGACAGGTGAGCTGACCGAAGTGCAGAGCGAAGGCCAGGCCCGCCTGCTGACCTTCACCCCGATCACCGGCCTGCCGTCGGCCAACTGGTACATCGGCCTGTCGGTGGACAAGGACAAGGCCTTCTCGATGCTCAGCACCTTCCGCACCTCGGCGGTGATCGCCACGCTGGTGGCGGTGGTGATCATCATCGGCCTGCTCGGCCTGCTGATCCGTGTGCTGATGCAGCCGCTGCACACCATGACCCGCGCCATGGAAGACATCGCCGAAGGTGAGGGCGACCTGACCAAGCGCCTGCTTATCCACAACCACGACGAATTCGGCATCCTGGGCAGCGCCTTCAACCGTTTCGTCGAGCGTATCCACAGCTCGATCCGCGAAGTGTCCTCGGCCACCGAGCAGGTCAACGAAGTAGCCCTGCGGGTCATCAGTGCCTCGAACTCGTCAATGACCAACTCCGACGAACAGTCCAACCGCACCAACAGCGTGGCCGCCGCCATCAACGAACTGGGCGCCGCCGCCCAGGAAATTGCCGGCAACGCCGCCCAGGCTTCGCAGCATGCCAGTTCGGCGCGGTTGCTGGCCGAAGAAGGGCAGCAGGTGGTGGAACGCAACATTGAGGCAATGAACCGCCTGTCCGACCTGATCGTCACTTCCAGCGCGCACATCGAGACGCTGAACAGCAAGACCGTCAATATCGGCCAGATCCTCGAGGTGATCACCAGCATTTCCCAGCAGACCAACCTGCTGGCGCTGAACGCGGCCATCGAAGCGGCCCGCGCCGGTGAAGCCGGGCGTGGTTTTGCGGTTGTCGCCGATGAGGTACGCAACCTGGCGCACCGCACCCAGGAGTCGGCGCAACAGGTGCAGACCATGATCGAAGAACTGCAGGTCGGCGCGCGCGAATCGGTCGAGACCATGGACCAGAGCCAGCGCCACAGCCAGGACAGCATGCAGATCGCCAACCAGGCCGGTGAGCGGCTGGACAGCGTTACCGTGCGCATCGGCGAGATCGACGGCATGAACCAGTCGGTGGCCACCGCCACCGAAGAGCAGACTGCCGTGGTCGAGGCGATCAACATGGACATCAACGAGATCAACATGCTCAACCAGGAAGGCGTGGAAAACCTGCAGGCTACCCTTCGCGCCTGCTCTGACCTGGAGCAGCAGGCCGGCCGCCTGAAGCACCTGGTGGGCAGCTTCCGCATCTGATCGCAAACCGCGTCGCCTGCTTCGCGGGTAAACCCGCTCCCACAGGATCTCCGTCACTCTTGAATGCGTGGTGATCCATGTGGGAGCGCTCAAGCCCGCGAAGAAGCCCGTACCGCTCCCCCGCCTTCCCCGCCCCACCCAACCCCGATCGAACAAACTATCCTTCTGATAGGTCAACCTTTAGGCGCGTCATCGCCGGCCCGTTAGCGCCGGATGACAGACCCGAAGACGATCCCGGAGGGATGCTGATCGTGCACATCGCCGACATCACCATGTTCTACGCCCCCGCCAGTGGCGGCGTACGTACCTATCTTGATGCCAAACACCACCGCCTCGACGCCATCCAGGGCGTCCGCCACAGCTTGCTGATACCCGGTGCCAGCGCCCAGCACGCCGATGGCATCTACCAGGTGCCCGCACCGCCGCTGCCGTTCGGCAATGGCTACCGCTTCCCGGTGCGCCTGGCCCCCTGGTGCAATGTGCTGCGCAGGCTCAAGCCCGACCTGATCGAAGTCGGCGACCCCTACCTGACCGCCTGGGCTGCGCTGGAAGCGCGGCGCAAGCTCGATGTGCCGGTGATCGGCTTCTACCATTCCGACCTGCCGCTGCTGGTCAGCAACCGCATGGGCAACTGGTTCACCCCCAATGTCGAGGCCTATGTCAGCAAGCTGTACGGCAATTTCGACCGGGTCCTGGCCCCCAGCCAGGTCATGGCCGACAAGTTGCGCCGCCTGGGGGTGCGCGATGTGCACGTGCAGCGCCTGGGCGTCGACCTGGCCACCTTCCACCCCAGCCAGCGCGACCCGAAGCTGCGTGCCGAACTGGGCATTGCCGACACCAGTCGCCTGCTGATCTACGCCGGCCGTGGCTCGCGGGAAAAGAACCTGCCGGTACTGCTCGAGTGCATGCGGCACCTGGGCCACCCCTACCACTTGCTGCTGGTGGGCTCGAACATGCCGGCCAACGTGCCGCAGAACGTCAGTGTGATCGATCACTTCTGCCCGGCACCAGAAGTCGCCCGGCTGATGGCCAGCGCCGACCTGCTGGTGCACGCCGGCGACCAGGAAACCTTCGGCCTGGTCATTCTCGAAGCGATGGCCAGCGCCACGCCGGTGGTGGCGGTGCGCGCCGGTGCTTTCGGCGAAATCGTCAACGAACAGTGCGGGCGCTTGTGCCGCCCCAACGATAGCCAGGCCATGGCGACCGCCGTGCAAGAGGCATTCGAGGCTGGCGTACGCAAGCTCGGGGCTCAGGCGCGACGCCATGCCGAGCAGCAGTATTCGTGGGACCACGTGGTCGCCGGCCTGCTGCAGCACTACCAGGCCGTGCTTGGCCACCAGCCACAGGTCCGCGCCCATGGCTGAGCCACTGTCGGCAGCACGCAGCCTGATGCTGGTGCTGCACGATGTCGCGCCCGAGACCTGGCCCGACTATCAACCCTTCGTCCAGGCCGTCGACGCCATCGGCGGCATCCCCATGACCTGGCTGGTGGTGCCGGACTTCCACCACCGCAACCCGCTGCAGCGCTCGCCCACCTTCTGCCGCGTGCTCGAACGGCGCCTGGCCCAGGGTGACGAGCTTGCCCTGCACGGTTTCTACCATGCCGACAACGGCCCGCCACCGCGCACGCCCGGTGAGTACTTCATGCGCCGCATCTATACCCATGAAGGCGAGTTCTACGCTCTCGACCAGCAGCAGGCCCTGCAACGCCTGGAGCACGGCTTGGCCGTGTTCGCGCAGCAGGGCTGGCCGGTGGCTGGCTTCGTCGCACCTGCCTGGCTGATGAGCGAAGGCACCCGCCAGGCATTGCGCCGCCTGCCGCTGCGCTACACCAGCACGCCACAGCACTTGTACCGTTTACCGGACTTCACCGCGATCAAGGCTCCGGGGCTGGTCTGGAGCGCCCGCAGCGCTTGGCGCCGCAGCCTGTCACGGGTGCTGTGCGACTGGCAATGCCGGCGCTGGCGTGACGCCCAGACCCTGCGACTGGGCCTGCACCCGGTGGATATGCGCCATCGCGCGTCCCGCGACTATTGGCTGAACACCCTGCACTCGCTACTGGCGCAGGGGCGCGAGCCCCTGACCAAGTCCACCTGGCTCGATCGCCAGGCCAGCGCATGAGCCGCCTGGCCTGGCTGGCCCTGGCACTGCTCGGCGCCGTGCTGGTGCCGGCCCTGCTCGGTGGCAGCGAGCTGCTACCGAGGCTGCAGCGCTTCGCCCCCAGCCTGATGCTGACCCTGCTGGGCATGATCCTGCTGTGCTGGGTCATAAACGCCATGCGCCTGCGCCTGCTGCTCGGCCAGCAAGGCGCAAGGCTTGGGCGCCTGCGCAGCCTGGGTGTGGTGATGGCCACCGAGTTCGCCATCTGTACCACCCCAGGCGGCAGCGGCGGCCCCTTGACCCTGATGGCCCTGCTGGCACGCGACCGGATCGGCCCGGCGCGCAGCGGCGCGGTGTTTGCCATGGACCAGCTGAACGACCTGGTGTTCTTTTTCTGCGCGATGCTGGCGATTGCCGGCTATGCACTGTTCCACAGCCTGGGCCGCAGCCAGGAAAGCATGTTGCTGGGCAGCGCGTTGCTGCTGTGCACGGCACTGACCCTGGTGATCGGCCTGCTTCGCTACCGGCGCACGGTGATGCGTGTGAACGGCAGGCTGCTGCGCCGCCTGGGCATGAGCCGCCAGCGCAAGCGGCGCTGGGCGCGCAAACTGCTGCGCTTCATCGACGCACTGGCGCAGACCTGGCGCCTGCCCAAGCGTACGCTGACCCTGGTTTTCACCCTGACCTGTGCCCACTGGGGCCTGCGCTACAGCGTGTTGTATCTGGTATTGAGGGGATTGGGGGTAGACCTGGCGTGGATCCCCAGCTTTCTGGTACAGATGCTGTCGCTAAGTGCCGGCCAGTTCAGCTTGCTGCCTGGCGGTGCCGGTGCCGCCGAGCTGACTTCGGCCAGCCTGCTGACGCCACTGGTGGGCAGTTCGACTGCGGCTGCGGCGATCCTGATATGGCGGGCGGTCACTTACTACTTTTATCTGCTGGCGGGTGGGCCGGTGTTCGTGTGCCTGCTGGCGCGCCCGCTGATGGAGCGCTGGCGGCGTCAGGCGGGTTGAGCTGCTGCCAAAGTTCGGCGGCGCCGGGGAAATCGGTGCCATCGGTGTCGGCCAGGGCTTCGGGGTCGTAGCGGGCCAGGCAGCCTTCACCGAGGGTGGGCGGGAGTGAGGCGGTGGGTTGGTTGCGCTGCTTGGCCATCGGCTTATACCTCAGATTGCTGAGGGCGCTTCGCGCCCCTTTCGCCGGCAAGCCAGCTCCCACACCGACCGCATCGACCTCAAGCCATGTGCAATCCCTGTGGGAGCTGGCTTGCCGGCGATGGGCTGCAAGGCAGCCCCAAGGCCATCAATCAAAAACTACAGTCTTGTTGCCATGCACCAGCACCCGGTCTTCCAGGTGATAACGCAGGCCACGGGCCAACACCATCTTCTCCACATCACGGCCAAAGCGGACCATGTCGTCGATGCTGTCGGCATGGCTGACACGCACCACGTCCTGCTCGATGATCGGGCCGGCGTCCAGCTCTTCGGTGACGTAGTGGCAAGTCGCACCGATCAGCTTCACACCACGCAGGGCGGCCTGGTGATACGGCTTGGCGCCGACGAACGACGGCAGGAAGCTGTGGTGGATGTTGATCACCTTTTCAGCATAGTCCTGGCACAGTTGTGGCGGCAGGATCTGCATGTAGCGGGCCAGCACTACCACGTCGGCGGCGTGCTCCTGCACCAGGCGCGATACTTCGGCAAAGGCCGGGGCCTTGTCCTTGGGGTCGACCGGTACATGGAAGAACGGGATACCGTGCCACTCGACCATGCTGCGCAGGTCGTTGTGGTTGGAGATCACGCAAGGGATCTCGCAGTCCAGCTCATCGGTGTGCCAGCGGTGCAGCAGGTCGGCCAGGCAGTGCGACTCGCGGCTGGCCATCAGCACTACGCGCTTTTTCTGCGCCGAGTCGGTAATGCGCCAGGTCATGGAGAACTCTTCGGCGATCGGCGCAAACGCCTCGCGGAAGGCTTCGATACCGAACGGCAGCGATTCGGCGCGGATTTCATGGCGCATGAAGAACCAACCGCTCTGCTCATCGGAGTGGTGGCTGGCTTCGTTGATCCAGCCATTGTACAAGGCCAGGAAATTACTGACTTTCGCCACGATGCCAACACGGTCGGGGCAGGCGATCACCAGACGATAGGTGCGCATGAATGAGACTCCAGAACTTCGCAAAGGCGCTCATTCTAGCGGCCCGACAGGAAAAACGCAGTATTGATTGCAGCGGCCGTGGTCTGTGTTTCTGACGAGATGTACCGCCGCCATTGCCTGACAGACATGACGAAATGCAGGGTTAATTGTAAATTTTTGTTCACGTAGAGGAATGGTTGTCACAGGTTAGTTAACAGTTAATTGCCCAACAATATGTTTACTTGCGAGTATTGCCTGTCTATTATTGCCCCACACATTTCTGAACACGCATTAAGGAACACTCCATGTCCCTGATCAACGAGTACCGCGCTACCGAAGAAGCCATCAAGGAACTTCAGGCCCGCCTGGCCAACCTGTCGCAGGATGACAAGCTGAAGAAAGAACTGGAGTTCGAAGGCAAACTGCGCACACTGATGGGCGAGTACTCCAAGTCGCTGCGCGACGTGATTGCTCTGCTCGACCCAGAGTCGAAACTGAGCAAGGCTCCACGTGGTGCGGTCAAGACTACCGCCACCAAGCGTGCGCGCAAGGTGAAGCAATACAAGAACCCGCACAACAATGAAGTGATCGAAACCAAAGGCGGCAACCACAAAACCCTGAAAGAATGGAAAGCCAAGTGGGGTGGCGATGTGGTTGAAAGCTGGGCGACCCTGCTGGACTGATTGTCCGCATACGCCTGCTGCTTATCGCAACAAGAACGCCGGCATATTGCCGGCGTTTTTGTTTGTCCGCGTTTTGTGTCAGCACTCAGCCAATTGCAAACTGTGCCTGCAATTGCCGAGCATGTACCTGCCACGCCTCCAGCACACGCCGCCCCGCCTCGTCGGCGCCCTCCCAGGCCTGCTGCCGCGCCTGTTCGAAGTCGCCCAGCGTGTTCGGCGCGCCCCAATGCGGGTCGCTCAGGCGCTGCTGGCAGAAGCTGAACCAGCGTTGCCGCTCTTCGCCGGTCAGGGTCTCCGGGAAGTTTCGCGCCCGGTAGCGGAACAACAGTTCAGGCAGGCGCGGGTCATCGAACATCCACTGCCCACGGCCCAACTGCGCCGGTTCCAGTGCACGTACTTGCTCGCATAAGCGGCGGTCACGGTCCCTCAGAAAACCGTCATACAATTGTTGTTCCGGGTCTACACTCGGGGCGAATTCTTCCTTTCCGTAGATGTGTTGCAGTTTGTCTTGCCATTGGGCCTGTTGCCTGGCCAATTCTTCGCCGCGCAATTGTAACAACGTCAAGTCCAGACCCAACCGTTGTTGATCGACCGGGCGCAATACCGAAAGTGGCGCCAGCACCGGGCAGCGATTGATCTGCACCAGTTTGAGCGGCACGGGTAATTCGCCTTCGGCCAGTTCTTCATGGCGGGTATACAAACGCTGGCGTAGAACTTCAGCACTTTCCCGTATTAACGGTAGGGTTTCCTGATGCAGGTCGCACACAATCAGTGCATTGCGATTATGCGGGTGCCAGGCCAATGGCAATACGACACCAAGGTAATTGCGTGCCGCCGAGAAGCGCCCGGATATATGCACCAGCGGCTGCAACAAACGGATCTGCTCCATCACTTTATGCTTGCTGCGCAACTGGAACAGCCAGTCATACAACTTGGGCTGTTTCTGCCGGATCAGGCGGGCCAGGGCGATGGTTGCCCGCACGTCGGAAAGCGCTTCGTGGGCATGCCCATGGTCGATGCCATTGGCCTTGCTCAGAAGCTCCAGGCGCAGGCTGGTGCGCCCGTCCTGTTGCGGCCACTCGATACCGTCCGGGCGCAATGCATAGGCCGTGCGTACGATGTCGATCAGGTCCCAGCGGCTGTTACCGCCCTGCCACTCTCGGGCATAAGGGTCGAAAAAGTTGCGGTACAGGCTGTAGCGGGTCACTTCGTCGTCGAAGCGCAGGGTGTTGTAGCCGGCGCCACAGGTTCCAGGGTGCGCCAGTTGTGCGTGCACCCGGGTCATGAACTCGGCTTCGCACAGGCCCTGCTCGGCCAGCAGTTGCGGGGTGATGCCGGTCACCAGGCAGGCGGCCGGGTGCGGGAGGATATCGTCGGAGGGACGGCAATAGAGGCTGATCGGCTCGTCGATTTCGTTGAGGTCGAAGTCGGTGCGCACGCCGGCCACCTGCAGCGGCCGGTCGCAGCGCGGGTTGATGCCGGTGGTTTCGTAGTCGTGCCAGAAAATGCTGGAGGTCACGGGGTCGTCCTGTATCGAGGTCGACCCGATTCTAGCGCGATTCCAGCGAGCTCGGCCCGTTGGCTCCGCAGGCTCAGACAGAGGCGTTGGCGGGGTGGAAACTGAAATAGTCGCGCAACGAGCGGACGAATTCGTCGTACTCGCGGGGCGCCTGCAGCAGCATGAAACCCGAATCGTAGTGCCCGGGCGTCTGGTCTTCACGGCACCACAGGCAGCTGGCGGTAAGGTTGACGAACTGATGCCCGCCACCCAGCAGCGGCAGGCGTAATTGCAGATCGTAGTCGGGCCCGACCAGCACAGGTAGCTGGCTTATCAGCATCAGCCCGTCTTCGGAGGCGTTGCCCAGCTGGCCGATGGCCTGGCCGGTAATGCGGTTGAACACCTTGAGAACACAAGGCAGCTGATGGCGTTCGATGTGGCGCTTGTTGAACATGATCGCAAGTGCAGTCCGTATCCGATGCCAGGAATACGTGGAACTGGCGGTTGTTGTAACAGCTGAGTTACAGATTAGCGCAGCACGCGCGGCAAATCCCGTGAAATAAATCACACCTTGGTGTTAACGCCAAGGTGCGGCGGTCACCGGGTTTGCCACAGCGGCTTCGGCGCCGCGCAGATGGCCGAGTTTCTCCAGGGTCTGCAGGCGTGCCTGGGCGCGATAGGCGTATTCATTGCCCGGGTACTGCTGGATCAGGTACTGGTAGGTCTGCGCGGCATCCACATACAAGGCCTGGCGCTCGAGGCACTGGCCGCGCAGCAGCGACACCTCGGGGTGGATGAACGGTCGCGCACGGCTGGTGCGGTCGACCTGCGACAGCTCGAGCATGACCCGTGCGCAATCGCCACGGTCGTAGGCGCGGTAGGCATTGTTCAGGTGGTGGTCCATGGACCAGCGGGTGCAGCCGACGGCGCTGGCCGCCAGGGCTAAAACGATCAGGGCTCGCATGGGGGTCTCCTTTGATGCCAGTGTATCGGCCTTTGCCGGCAAATCTTCACACCCTTTTGCAAGGATACCCTGCCCGTTCAAATGCCACCCTGCCTTGGTTGCAGGTAGTGCAACGGAACAATGACTACAGCGAGATTCAGGAGTAGCCTTTCGCTGCGCTTCACTATAGGAGTCTGTGCATGAGCATCCGCCGTACCAAAATCGTCGCCACCCTTGGCCCCGCCAGCAACTCGCCGGAAGTGATCGAACAGCTGATCCTCGCCGGCCTGGACGTGGCACGCCTGAACTTCTCCCACGGCACTCCGGACGAGCACAAGGCCCGCGCGCGCCTGATCCGTGACATCGCCGCCAAGAACGGCCGCCATGTTGCACTGCTGGGCGACCTGCAGGGTCCGAAGATCCGCATCGCCAAGTTCGCCAACAAGCGCATCGAATTGAAGATCGGTGACAAGTTCACCTTCTCCACCGCCCACCCGCTGACCGAAGGCAACCAGGACATCGTCGGTATCGACTATCCCGACCTGGTCAAGGACTGCGGTGTTGGTGACGAATTGCTGCTCGACGATGGCCGCGTGGTGATGCGCGTCGAAACCGCCACCGCAGATGCCCTGCATTGCGTGGTGATCATCGGTGGCCCGCTGTCGGACCACAAAGGCATCAACCGTAAAGGTGGCGGCCTGACCGCACCGGCTCTGACCGAGAAAGACAAGGCCGACATCAAGCTGGCCGCGGAAATGGACCTGGACTACCTGGCCGTGTCCTTCCCGCGTGACGCCAGCGACATGGAATACGCGCGCAAGCTGCGTGACGAAGCCGGCGGCAGCGCCTGGCTGGTGGCCAAGATCGAACGCGCCGAAGCGGTGGCCGACGACGAAACCCTCGACAAGCTGATCCTGGCCTCCGACGCCGTCATGGTCGCCCGTGGCGACCTGGGCGTGGAAATCGGCGACGCCGAACTGATCGCCATCCAGAAGAAGATCATCCAGCACGCCCGCCGCAACAACAAGGCGGTGATCGTGGCGACCCAGATGATGGAGTCGATGATCCAGAACCCGATGCCGACCCGTGCCGAAGTGTCCGACGTGGCAAACGCCGTGCTGGACAACACCGACGCGGTGATGCTGTCGGCCGAGAGTGCCGCCGGTGCCTACCCGATCGAAGCCGTCCAGGCCATGGCCCGCATCTGCCTGGGTGCCGAAAAGCACCCGACCAGCCAGAAGTCCAGCCACCGCCTGCACACCACCTTCGAGCGCTGCGACGAGAGCATCGCGCTTGCCGCCATGTACACCGCCAACCACTTCCCGGGCGTGAAGGCGATCATCGCCCTGACCGAGAGTGGCTACACCCCGCTGATCATGTCGCGCCTGCGTTCGCACGTGCCGATCTTCGCCCTGTCGCCACACCGCGCCACCCAGGCACGCGCCTCGATGTTCCGCGGCGTGTACCCGATCGCCTTCGACCCGGCCTCGCTGCCGGCCGACAAGGTGAGCCAGGCAGCGGTCGACGAACTGCTCAAGCGTGGCCTGGTGGAGCAAGGTGACTGGGTAATCCTGACAAAGGGTGACAGCTACCACACCATCGGTGGCACCAATGGCATGAAGATCCTGCATGTCGGTGATCCGCTGGTCGGTTGATCCCGCCAAGGGGCCGCGCCATGGCCCCGTTCGCGGGCACGCCCGCTCCCACAGGGTTAGCAACAAGCCTGAGGCTTGCGCTGTACCTGTGGGAGCGGGCGTGCCCGCGAATGGGCCGGCACGATCAACACAAATGCCTCAGGCATGCTCGACAAACACATCGGCAAACACCTGCCCGCGCGGCACCCCGGCAATGAAGAGCCGACGGGCAAACCGCTCGACACTCCCCGGCGCCCCGCACACCAGCGCCACCGTCTGCCGCGATGACGGCCGCAACCCGGCCAACGCTTCATCCAGCTGCTCTGCCAGTACCAACTCGACATTCACATTCGCCATCTCTCGCAACGGCTCGGCCAGATAATGCCCAACGCCTTCGCGCGCCACATGCATGACCCTGATTTCCCCTTGGTGCCCCTGCCGCAGGGCCTCGCGCAAGATGCCCCACAATGGCGCCAACCCGGTCCCCGCCGCCAGCAACCACAGCGGCCGCTGCTGCCAGTCCGGGTCGTAATGCAAGGCCCCACCCCTGAGTTCGCCCAGGCGCAGCACATCACCCAGCTGCAAGCCACGGGCCTTGTCACAGAAGGCGCCGGGGCGCTGGCAGTCGATATGAAACTCGAGAAAATCATCTTCTCCCGGCAGGCTGGCCAAGGAGTAAGGCCGCGCCAGCGCGCCATTCCACAGCACCACATGCTGCCCCGCCTGGTAACGTATTGCCCGTTCGGGGCGTAGCCGCACGCGCAGCACATCGCCGAACCAGTCCAGGGCGCAGACCTGCGCTGGCACGCCATCCTGCTGCGGGTCGAACAGCGCTACGCGCAGGTCCTCGACTACCCGGCACTGGCAGGCCAGGCGCCAGCCCTGGGCATGCTTGTCCTGCGCCAGGGCCTCGGGCATGGCGTCCAGCGGTTGCCCGCCCAGACAGTGCACCAGGCAGGCATGGCAACTGCCGGCGCGGCAACTGTAGGGCACATTCAGCCCGGCCTCGTTCAAGGCATCGAGCAGGTTGCTGCCGGTCGGCACCGCCCAGCGGCGCTCGCCCACGCAAAGTTCGGGCATTTTCAGCTATCTCTTCCAGCTCTTGAGTTTCTGGGGCCGCTTTGCGGCCCATTCGCCGGCAAGCCAACTCCCACAGGTAATGTGCAAGCTTCAGGCCTGGTGCAATGGTGTGGGAGCTGGCTTGCCGGCGAATGGGCTGCAGGGCAGCCCCTTCCAAGCATCCTATCTCAACAACAAGTCAGCAAGAACAATGCCTGCCAGCTGCCGACCATGGTCCCAGACCGGCCGCAGGTGTGCCCGGCACGGATGCGCGCTATACTGCCGCGCCTTTTTCCGTCGGCCCGACCTGCCGGCGCCTTGCAAGGCGCTTCGACACGCTGGTCGGCACCGTCGAGCGCCGTAATGAATGTTCCCGTCTTTAAGAGGAGCGCGCTGCATGACCGTGATCAAGCAAGACGACCTGATTCAGAGCGTCGCCGACGCCCTGCAATTCATCTCGTACTACCACCCCGTCGATTTCATCCAGGCCATGCACGAGGCCTATCTGCGTGAAGAGTCGCCTGCTGCACGCGATTCCATCGCCCAGATCCTGATCAACTCGCGCATGTGCGCCACCGGCCATCGCCCAATCTGCCAGGACACCGGTATCGTCACCGTGTTCATCCGCGTGGGCATGGACGTGCGCTGGGACGGCGCCACCATGAGCGTCGACGACATGATCAACGAAGGTGTGCGTCGCGCCTACAACCTGCCTGAAAACGTGCTGCGCGCTTCGATCCTGGCCGACCCGGCCGGTGCCCGCAAGAACACCAAGGACAACACTCCGGCAGTGATCCACTACTCCATCGTCCCCGGCGACAAGGTCGAGGTCGATGTCGCAGCCAAGGGCGGCGGCTCGGAGAACAAGTCGAAGATGGCCATGCTCAACCCGTCCGACTCGATCGTCGACTGGGTACTGAAGACCGTCCCGACCATGGGCGCTGGCTGGTGCCCGCCTGGCATGCTCGGCATCGGCATCGGCGGTACCGCCGAAAAGGCCGCCGTGATGGCCAAGGAAGTGTTGATGGAGTCCATCGACATCCACGAACTGAAAGCCCGTGGCCCGCAGAACCGCCTGGAAGAAATCCGCCTGGAGCTGTTCGAGAAGGTCAACCAGCTGGGCATTGGCGCCCAGGGCCTGGGTGGCCTGACCACCGTGCTCGACGTCAAGATCATGGACTACCCGACTCACGCCGCTTCGCTGCCGGTGTGCATGATCCCCAACTGCGCCGCTACCCGCCACGCCCACTTCGTGCTCGATGGCTCCGGCCCGGCCGAACTGGAAGCGCCGTCGCTGGACGCCTACCCGGAAATCGTCTGGGAAGCCGGCCCGAGCGCCCGTCGCGTCAACCTCGACGCCATCACCCCGGAAGAAGTCGCCAGCTGGAAGCCGGGCGAAACCATCCTGCTCAACGGCAAGATGCTGACCGGCCGCGACGCCGCGCACAAGCGCATGGTCGAAATGCTCAACCGTGGCGAAGAGCTGCCGGTGGACCTGAAGGGCCGCTTCATCTACTACGTAGGCCCGGTCGACCCGGTCGGTGACGAAGTGGTAGGCCCTGCCGGCCCGACCACCGCCACCCGCATGGACAAGTTCACCCGCCAGATCCTCGAGCAGACCGGCCTGCTGGGCATGATCGGCAAGTCCGAGCGCGGCCCTGCCGCCATCGAAGCGATCAAGGACAACAAGGCCGTGTACCTGATGGCCGTCGGCGGCGCTGCCTACCTGGTAGCCCAGGCCATCCGCAAGTCGAAGGTCCTGGCCTTCGCCGAGCTGGGCATGGAAGCGATCTACGAGTTCGAGGTCAAGGACATGCCGGTGACCGTCGCCGTGGACAGCAACGGTGAGTCGGTACACATCACTGGCCCTGCCCTGTGGCAGAGCAAGATTGCCCAGAGCCTGGCAGTCGAAGTGAAGTAAGCCTGATGTAACGGCGGCGGCCTCTTCGCGGGCTTGCCCGCTCCCACAGGTAACTCGTAGCCCTCGGGCTTGCGCTGTACCTGTGGGAGCGGGCAAGCCCGCGAAGAGGCCGCCGCTGTTTTCACAGGACTCTGTCAAACTGCTCCGGCCAGTCCCTGCGGGTAAACACCTGCCCTTCCCGCCTCACCCGCCGTACTTCCTCAAGGTCCACCTCACAGACCAGCCACTGACTGTTGGCAGGGCTCGATTCTTCACTCAAGGCCACCACCCCATCCCCCGGCATTCCATGATCCGGTGGCACGAACAACCCTGCACGGCCGATATTCTCGTCCAGCGCCGGCGACCAGGGCGCCAGCCCGACCGTAGGGCTCTGCAACACCGCGATCTGGTTCTCCAGCGCCCGCGCCTGGGCACCGATACGCACCCGGTGGTATCCCGCCTCGGTGTCGGTACAGCTCGGCGCCAGGATCAGGTCGGCACCACCCTCGGCCAGGCGCCGCGCCAGCATCGGGAATTCATTGTCATAACAGATCAGGATGCCCAGGCGCCCCAGTTCGGTGTCGAACACCTGCAGCCCCTGCCCCGCCGCGATGTCCCACTGCTCGCGCTCGAAGCGGGTCATCATCAGCTTGTCCTGGAAACCCAGCACACCCTTGGGGCCGAACAGCCAGGCACGGTTGCGGTAGCGCCCGTCGCTGTCCAGCACCGGTACGCTACCCGGTTGCAGGTAGATACCCCAGCGCCGGGCAAGGCTCTCGCACAGGGCTTTCCAAGGTTCGATCAGCGGCTGGATGCCGGCGATGGAGGCCTTCAGGTCACCTCGCTGCTCGGCACTCAGTTGCCCGCTGAGCACCAGCCCGGCGTACTCCGGCAACAGCAGCAGGCGGGCCCCCGCCTCCACTGCTTCGGCGCACAGGCCTTGCAGGTGGTCGGCATAGGTCTCCCAGGTTTCATGCAGCTCGATGGCGTACTGGCAGGCCGCCAGGCGGATCATATCGGCAATTCCTTGAGCCAGAACGACATCAGCTTATCGGAGCTTTCCTGCTCGTCCAGGTCGCGCCAGGCGTAGCTGGTGCGCAGCGACGGGTCGTGCAGGAAGCCGCGGTTACGCCAGAAGCCATGCAATGGCTTGTAGTCCGCGGGGCGCCGTGGATGCACACCTGGCCGCTCTACCGCGCAGAACGCGCAGTAGTCGAACTCGGCCAGCTTGTGCGCGTAGGACTCGCGCTCGATGAAAAAGCGCACCCCCAAGCCCTGGCCACGGTACTCGGGCAGTACCACCGACTCACCGAAGTAGTACACGCTGGCCGGGTCGCGCCCCTGGGCCAGGAACGGCTGCTGGAACTCGGGGGCGACATCGACCAGCGGCAGGCCGGTGGAGGCGCCAACGACCTTGCCGTCGTCCAGCGCCAGCACCACCAGGCTGCGCCCGGAGCGGGCATAGGTGGCCAGGTAGTCGGCCTCGTACTCCGGGGTGCCGTCATAAAGGTAGGGAAACTCGCGGAACACGGTAAGGCGCAGGCGAGCGAGGTCATCGATGTAAGGCGCGATAGCGGCGCCGTGCAACAGGCGTATTTCCATGCTTGGCGGTCGTTTTGTCGATGTGGATGACGCGCTCGGCTAAGCCGGGCTTGAGGGGAAACCCTATCATCCGGAGCAACGACCCGCCTTTTCCCTCCACGACAGGTATTGTTCCATGACCGCTACCGAACTGGTAAATGCTTACTACGCCGCCTTCAACGCTGGCGACATGCCGGCCTTTCTCGCCCTGCTCAGCGAGGATGTGATCCACGACATCAACCAGGGCGAGCGGCAGATGGGCAAGGCGCGGTTTGCAGCGTTCATGGACAAGATGAACCGCTGCTACCGCGAGCGCCTGGCCGATATCGTAGTGATGCAGAACGCCGACGGCAGCCGCGCGGCAGCCGAGTTCACCGTGCATGGGGAATATCTGGCCGATGACGAAGGGTTGCCGGCGGCCAACGGGCAGACCTATGTACTGCCGGCGGGGGCGTTCTTCTATATCCATTGCGGGAAGATTGCCCGGGTGACCAACTACTACAACCTCAATGACTGGGTTGAGCAGGTGGGTTAAGCCTGGTTGAGTTGAGCTGTGTTGCCTGCACTGGCCTCATCGCCGGCAAGCCAGCTCCCACAGCTACTTCGCAGGTCTTGAAACCTTCGCTAAACCTGTGGGAGCTGGCTTGCCGGCGATAGGGCCCTGTCAGGCAATACGGGTACCAAGCACCTTGAGGAATGCCGCCAGCCACGCCGGATGCGCCGGCCATGCCGGTGCCGTCACCAGGTTGCCGTCCACATGCGCCTGGTCCACCGCGATATCGATGAATGTCCCGCCCGCCAAGCGCACTTCCGGCGCACACGCCGGGTACGCACTGCATTCGCGCCCTTCCAGCACGCCGGCCGCCGCCAACAGCTGGGCACCATGGCATACGGCCGCGATCGGCTTGCCAGCCTGGTCGAACGCCCGCACCAGTTCCAGCACCCGCTCATCCAGACGCAGGTACTCCGGTGCACGGCCACCGGGGATCAACAACGCGTCATAACCCTCGGCACGCACCCGCACGAAATCGTAGTTCAGGGCAAAGTTGTGCCCCGGCTTTTCGCTGTAGGTCTGTTCTCCCTCGAAATCATGAATCGCGGTGCGCACAGTCTGCCCCGCGACCTTTTCCGGGCATACCGCATGCACCGTGTGCCCGACCATGCTCAACGCCTGGAACGGCACCATGACTTCGTAATCTTCGACGTAGTCGCCGACCAACATGAGAATCTTCTTCGCCGTCATCGCACCCACTCCTTCGATTGCCTTGAGACAGTCACTGCACGATAGCCGGTCTCAGTCGCGACGGTCGAGCAAGTTGACCACCAACCGGTCCAGCCAACCCCACAACCGCTGCTTCACCCGGCGCCACAGCGGCCGGGCATTCCAGTGGCCCAGGTCGACCACCTCGCTCAAGGCGAAATCACGCTCGAAGCTGGCCTGCACGGCAGCCGTCAGTGGTGGGTCGAGCGCCTCGATATTGGCCTCGAGGTTGAAACGCAGGTTCCAGTGATCGAAGTTGCATGAGCCGATACTGACCCAGTCGTCGATCAGCACCATCTTCAGGTGCAGGAAACAAGGCTGGTACTCATAGATGCGCACCCCGGCGCGCAGCAGGCGCGGGTAATAGCGGTGTCCGGCGTAACGTACCGAGGGGTGATCGGTGCGCGGCCCGGTCAGCAGCAGCCGCACATCGACCCCCTTGCCGGCAGCCCGGCGCAGCGACCGGCGCACGCTCCAGGTCGGCAGGAAGTAAGGCGTGGCCAGCCACACTCGCTGCTTGCCGCTGTTGATCGCCCGCACCAGCGAATGCAGGATGTCCTGGTGCTGGCGGGCGTCGGCATAGGCCACCCGGCCCATGCCCTGCCCCTGCGCAGGCACCTTGGGCAGCCGCGGCAGGCCAAAGCCCTCGGCGGGGCGCCAGGCGGTGCGACGGTTGTTGGCGTGCCACTGGCGGTCGAACAGCAACTGCCAGTCGCTCACCACCGGCCCCTGCATCTGCACCATCACCTCGTGCCACTCACTGGTCGCCTCGCCCGGCGTCCAGAACTCGTCGGTGACGCCCGTACCACCCACCACGGCCCAGCGCTCGTCCACCAGCAGCAACTTGCGGTGGTCGCGGTACAGGTTGCGAAGGCCACGCTTCCAGCGCAGGCGGTTGTACCAGCGCAGATACACACCTGCGTCCAGCAGGCGCTGACGCAACTTGCTGTTGAAAGCCAGCGAACCATAGTCGTCGAACAGGCAGCGCACCCGCACGCCGCGTCGGGCAGCCTGCTCCAGCGCTTCGACCACAGCATCCGCGCAGTCACCGGCCTCGACCAGGTACAGCTCCAGGTCGACCTGGAACTCGGCGCGCATGATCGCCAGGAGCATGCGCGGAAAAAACTCGGGGCCGTCGATCAGCAGTTCGAACTGGTTGCCATCCCGCCAGGGAAAGACCGGCCCCGGCATGTCAGCGGGCGGTGAAGATCAGCACCGCGCTAACCGGCACCGAAGGGTTGATGGACTTGAGCCCGGCGAACTTGCGCAGGCGTTGCAGCCCCGGCAACAGGCCGAAATCTTCGGCGCGCAGCACCAAGGGCTCAAGGGTCACCACCTGGAAGCGTCGCTCGTCCAGCCGGGTGGCCAGCAGCAAGGCGTTGTAGCTGTGCGACTGGCCATGCAGGGTCACGGTCAATGGCAGGCGCAGTTCGATCTGGGCACCGTTGGCCAGGTCGTTTATCGGCCGCAGGTCCAGTTGCGCCTGCACCTTGGCTTCGGCAAAGCGCTCGACCTCGAACAGGTCCTCGCGCATGCGCTCGTCACGCAGCGGAATACCGCTGCTCACCGAATCCATCTCGATGCGCAGCCCGGCCACACCCTTGCGGTCGACCGTGCCATGCAGCACCAGGAAGCGGTGCACTTCGGCAGTATTACCGTTCTTGCCGGTAATGAACGAAAGGCGCGAAGACTCGCCATCGAGGTGCCAGTTGGCATGGGCGGGCAGGCAAAAAGCCAGCAACAAGGCGGGCAGCAGGCGGGGCAGCTTGAACATGACAGATCTCGTGAAACCAGGCCGCCAACCTTACCCGCCCGCCTTCACGGCAGCAAGCGGCAGCCCTCGCGCGGGCCTTGCCAGGCGGCCTGATTGCGACGGCCCAGGCCTTCGGCGGTAACCTGCCGCTGTTGGCTGTCTTCCTCCAGCAGGCTCAGCGGCAGCCATTGCTTCACGTAGCCTTGGCAATACGCCGGCTCGAACCCCATGACGAAGCGGCACGAGCAATATTCCTTGGCCGAGTAGGCCGAAAGGATACCGGGGAAGTCCGCCAGAGCCTGGCGCTCGTGCCAGGCCCAGTACACCAGCCCCAGCAACACCACCAACAGCATCCGCTTCATGCCCCCTCCCCAGCCAGCGCCGCGAGTATCCGCTTGAGCAGCTCGTCGTGCTGGTAGCTGCCGTCGCGGTCATCGGCGTAACGCACGATCACCAGCTTTTGCGCGGGCAGCACGTACAGCGCCTGGCCCCAGTGGCCAAGGGCTGCATAGGTGTCTGCGGGCGCACTCGGCCAAGGCCGTGCAGCACCGTCCAGAGGCTGGTTGAGCCACCAGTGGCCACCGGGGTTGGCCTCGCCGGGCAGCGCTTCGGCCTCGGCAAACGGCGTGCGGTTGAAGGCCACCCAGGGCTTGGGTAGCAATTGCCGATCCTGCCAGCGCCCGTCGCGCTGCATCAGCAGGCCGATGCGTGCAAGGTCGCGAGCGCTGAGGTACAGGTAGGACGAACCCACATAAGTACCCACGCGGTCCCGCTCCCATACCGCACTATCGATCCCCAACGGGTTGAACAGTGCATGCCAGGGGTAGTCGGGGTACTGACCGGCATCGAGCATGCCGCGAAGCGCGGCGGCCAGCAGGTTGCTGTCGCCACTCGAATACAGAAACCGCTGGCCTGGGCTGGCCACCGCTGTTCGCGCCGCCGCATAGGCCGCCATGTCTTCGCGGCCACGGGTATAGAGCATGGCCACCACCGACGACTTGAGCGGGGCGTACTCGTAGTCTTCCTGCCAGTCCAGGCCGCTGGCCCAATGCAGCAGATCGGCCATGCGCACGCCGGGATGGGCGTGCATGGCCGGGTAGAAGCGGGTGACCGGGTCCTGCAGCTGGAAGCGGCCTTCGCCCTGGGCTACGCCCAATAGCGTGGCGAGTACGCTCTTGCTGATCGACCAGGTCAGGTGGGCGGTGGCGGCAGTGCTGGGGGCGGCGTAGCGTTCGTGGAGGATGCGGCCGTCGCGGATGATCAGCAAGGCGTCGGTGCGGATGCCGCTGCGTTCGGGGGTGGTGCGTGCGGGGAAGGCGTAGGCGTCGACGGCTTGCCAGTCGAGGGGGGTGTTGTCGATTGGCCAGTCCGGAGTTGGCCAGACCTCGGCTTTGGCGGTTCCCGTAGCCATGCAAAAAAGCAGCAGCAGACTTTTCAGCATCCCGTTTCAGGCTCGCAATTTTGGGGCTGCTGCGCAGCCCTTTCGCGACACAAGGCCGCTCCCACAGGGAACAGCGCTGCTCTTGCTTTTGTGGGAGCGGCCTTGTGTCGCGAAAGGGCCGCAAAGCGGCCCCAGGATTCATCGGATCACACAAACCTATCAGGCATTCATGACAATCCCGCAGCAGCCCAAGCCTTGTTCAGCCGCTTCTCCCGCGCCGCCGCCGCCAGCGCCATCACCCCCTGGTCACGCTGCCAGATCTGCGCCCACTGCGCCGGCCCCGCCGCCAATGCAGCATCGATCTCCCTTCGCAGCGCCTGGAACTGTGCAAACAGGCCCCCCAGCAACAAATGGCAACCAACGCTATCGGCGCACTGCCGGCTACCTTCGGCACACCCGGCCAGCAGCCCAAGCAGTTGCAGGCGCAGGGCCTGCGGCCAGGCACACTCCTGCCCCACGCCATACAGCCAGGCCGTCAACGCCGTAAGCACATACAAGTCCTCCAGCGAACGGAACGGCTTTACATAAGCATCCCAACCATCACCGGCCAGCAACTCGCACGCCGCCTGCTCCAGTATCAATCGCCCATGCCCCACCTCCGGCATCAGCGGCAGGGTCGGCAGCGCTTCCAGCGTCACACCTGGCTCCCCAGGGTAGACCACCGCCAAATTCAATTGTGGCGCCGCGCCCGTCGCCTCGCAGCGCGCCGCCACCAGCAGCCATTCCGCCTCCAGGCCTGCAGTGACGAAGTCCTTGCTGCCGGTCAGCCGCAAGCCGTCCAGGCGCGTGCGCATATCCGCTGGCCGCACGCTGCGCCGCTCGGTGGCGCACAGGGCGCCGAGGCTGGGTGGAGCACTGGGCCACAGCACGCGTAGGGCGGCCTGGTAGCCGATCAGGAAGGCCAGGCCCGGGGTGGCCATCGCACGCCCGCCGAGCACTGCCAGTTCGAACGGGGCAACCGGGCCAAGGCGCTCGAGCAGCGCGGCATAGGTTTCGCCCAGGGTGCCCGCCAGCGCTTGGCGAAGCGGGTCGTTGAGTCGTTGCAACCAGGCCATCGGTCGGCTCCTTGCTGAAGGGCTTTCAGTTGTGGCTCAGAGGGTGTCACGCAAGCATCACCAAAGATTCACAGGGGTGACACCCCATCTACCTAGGCTGACTTTGCACAACAAAGCCGACCGGCCGCAACCCTTCATGGCTGGCTTATGGAGACTCGTAATGACTCGGATCGCTCACGCTGGCGACAACAGCACCGAACGCCGTCTGCAAGCCGAACGCCTGGTTGGCGCTGCGGCCCTGCAGGAAGCCCAGGCCCTGCGCTACAAAGTGTTCAGCGCCGAATTCAAGGCCAAGCTCAAAGGAGCCGAGCAAGGCCTGGACATGGACGACTACGACGTGCACTGCCGCCACATTGGCGTACGCGACCTGAGCACCGGCGAGCTGGTTGCCACCACCCGCCTGCTGGACCATCAGGCCGCCAGCAGCCTGGGCCGCTTCTATAGCGAAGAAGAATTCAGCCTGCACGGCCTGTTGCAGCTGCAGGGCCCGATCCTGGAGCTGGGCCGAACCTGCGTAGCCCCCGACTACCGCAACGGCGGCACCATCGCCGTGCTCTGGGGCGAACTGGCCGAAGTGCTCAACGAAGGCCGCTACAGCTACCTGATGGGCTGCGCCAGCATCCCCATGCAGGATGGCGGGGTACAGGCCCACGCGGTGATGCAGCGACTGCGTGACCGCTACCTGTGCACCGAGCACCTGCGCGCCGAGCCGAAGAATCCGTTGCCCAACCTGGCCCTGCCGAACAACGTCATTGCCGAAATGCCACCGCTGCTCAAGGCGTACATGCGCCTGGGCGCGAAGATCTGCGGCGAGCCGTGCTGGGACGAAGACTTCCAGGTGGCCGATGTGTTCATTCTGCTCAAGCGCGACGAACTGTGCCCGCGCTACGCCCGCCACTTCAAGGCAGCGGTCTGATGCCGAAGCTGCGGGTAATGGCCCGCCTGACTCGACTGCTGCTGGTACTGCTGCTGGGCATGCTGATGGCCAGCTTGATCGCCCTGGGCGAACGCCTGGGGTTCAAGGCACCTATCGAGCGCCGCCAGCGCTGGACTTGCCTGTTCATGAAGCGACTGGTCGCGGCCCTGCCCTTCGATGTGCGGGTGGTCGGCGAGCTACCGAAGCGGCCGATGCTGTGGGTCAGCAACCACGTGTCCTGGACCGATATCCCGCTGCTCGGCATGCTGCTGCCTCTGTCGTTCCTGTCCAAGGCCGAAGTGCGCCACTGGCCGGTGGCCGGCTGGCTGGCGGAAAAGGCCGGTACCCTGTTCATCCGCCGTGGCGGGGGCGACAGCCAGCGCCTGCGTGAACAGATCGCCGGGCAACTGGGCCTTTCCCGGCCGCTACTGATCTTTCCGGAAGGCACCACCACCAGCGGCCGTACCCTGCGCACCTTCCATGGTCGCCTGTTGGCAGGCGCCATCGACCGTGGCGTGGCGGTGCAGCCGGTCGCCATCCAGTACCTGCGCGATGGCCAGATCGACCCGATTGCACCGTTCATAGGTGACGATGACCTTGTTTCGCACCTGATGCGCCTGTTCGCCCTGCCACGGGGCGAGGTATGCATTCACCTGCTGCAGCCGATCGGCAGCGTGGGCAAGGAGAGAGCGGTGCTGGCGTTGCAGGCGCAGCAGGCGATTCACCTGGCGCTGTTCGGGGTTGAAGAAGTTGAGCTGGCGCCACGGCGGCAGGCGCGGGCTGCCTGAATTCTTGTACTGCCTGTTCTGGCCCTTTCGCGGGTTTACCCGCGAAGAGGCCAGCAATGACAACCCGGCACTAACTGCCAGACATCCGCCCCGCTGCCGCAAACGCCTGCAACTGTGGATAAAACTCCCTGAAGTCCGCCAGCAATGGCTCATACAGCCGCTCCAGCTCTCCCATCACCCCGACCATCCCCTCCGGCCGCGACAAGCGCCGGGCAATGCCGTTGAATACTTGCTCCAGCGTGGCAAAGTCGCCATACGCCCCCAGCCAGTCATCTGCCGCCATGAACGGCGCAATGCGCGCCAGCCGCCCTGGCAACTCGGGCTGCGCGAGCAATACCCGATAGAAGTCACCGGTGAACTGCTCCAGCGGCTGCTCGGCATAATCTCGCCAATGTCGTGCCAGGCAATGATCGAAAAACACATCCAGAACGATGCCGGCAAAGCGCCGCCGCTCCCGTGGAAAGCGCGCCAGTGCCGCCAGCACCAACGGGTGCTGGTCGGTGTAGCTGTCGATATGCCGGTGCAGGCGGATGGCCGCCTCAAGCGCAGGCGGGAAGCGCCCTTCCAGCGAGCCTTTGACGAAGTCGCCATACAGGCTGCCAAGCAGTTGGTGCGGCGCCGGGCCGCCGAGATGCAGGTGTGCAAGGTAGTTCATGAACGCAGTCTAGCACTGCCGCGCCCTATATCGTTATAACGCGATATAGCGATTCGTGCTCAGCTCAGAACCTCTTCATATTTGTACATCGACAAACCACGATTTATATTTCGCCATATCGCGATATACCGCTACAACGAGTCTCAACCCATGCCTATCGATCTCGACGAAATCATAAAAGCGCTGGCCCACCCGGTCAGGCGAGAAATCCTCAGCTGGCTGAAGGACCCGGCAACGCAATTCCCCGACCAGTATCACAGCACCGAGAACGGTGTGTGTGCCGGGCAGATCGACCAACGCTGCGGCCTGTCGCAGTCGACCGTCTCCGCCCACCTGGCCACCCTGCAGCGCGCCGGCCTGATCAGCAGCCAGAAGATCGGCCAATGGCACTTCTTCAAACGCAACGAAGCCACCATCCAGGCGTTTCTCGAACAACTGCGCCAAGCACTCTGAACAGGCAGGTAACCGTCATGACCACGCTTTTCGATCCAATCACACTGGGCGACCTGCAACTGCCCAACCGCATCATCATGGCCCCGCTCACCCGCTGCCGGGCCGACGAAGGCCGCGTGCCCAACGCGCTGATGGCCGAGTACTACGTACAACGCGCCAGCGCCGGGCTGATCCTCAGCGAGGCGACCTCGGTCAGCGCCATGGGCGTCGGCTACCCGGATACCCCTGGTATCTGGAACGACGAGCAGGTGCGTGGCTGGAACAATGTGACAAAGGCCGTGCATGCCGCTGGCGGGCGCATCTTCCTGCAGCTTTGGCACGTTGGCCGCATCTCCCACCCCAGCTACCTGAACGGCGAGCTGCCGGTGGCCCCCAGCGCGATCCAGCCCAAGGGCCATGTAAGCCTGGTGCGCCCGCTCAGTGACTACCCCACCCCACGCGCGCTGGAAACCGAAGAAATCATCGACATCGTCGAGGCCTACCGCAGCGGTGCCGAGAATGCAAAGGCTGCCGGTTTCGATGGCGTGGAAATCCACGGTGCCAACGGCTACCTGCTCGACCAGTTCCTGCAGAGCAGCACCAACCAGCGCACCGACCACTACGGCGGCTCGCTGGAAAACCGTGCGCGGCTGCTGCTGGAAGTGACCGATGCAGCTATCGAGGTGTGGGGTGCGAACCGCGTGGGCGTGCACCTGGCGCCGCGTGCCGATGCCCATGACATGGGCGATGCCGACCGTGCCGAAACCTTTACCTACGTGGCCCGTGAGCTGGGCAAGCGGGGTATCGCCTTCATCTGTTCGCGGGAAAAGGAAGCCGATGACAGTATCGGCCCGCTGATCAAAGAGGCGTTCGGTGGCCCGTACATCGTCAATGAGCGGTTTGACAAGGCCAGTGCCAATGCAGCCCTGGCCAATGGCAAGGCCGACGCCGTGGCGTTTGGCGTGCCGTTCATCGCCAACCCTGACCTGCCGGCGCGGCTGGCGGCGGATGCGCCGTTGAACGAGGCGCGGCCGGAGACTTTCTATGGCAAGGGGCCGGTGGGATACATCGATTATCCGCGGTTGTGATTCAGGGCCATTCGCGGGCACGCCCGCTCCCACAGGGTCAGCACAATCTTCAAGCTTGTCGCTGTACCTGTGGGAGCGGGCGTGCCCGCGAAGAAGGCTCAGGTGATCTCACGGCCGGGCGTTGATCTGCTGCTGCAGGTTCTGGATCTGGCTCTGCAAGGTATTCAGGTTGCGGGTCGTCTGCGCCCGGAAGGCGTCGAATTCCTGCACCGAAGCACCACCCGCCGACGCAGCAGCCGGGCGGTTGTCGATCTGGCTCTTGAGCACCAGGATATCCTGTTCCAGGCCCTGGATGGCCGCACTCGGGTTACCCTGCTTCTTCAGCGCCGCCACCTCGCTGCCCAGGCTCTTGAGCTGCCCGTCCAGCTTGGCGCCATCCACCTGCGCGGCCTTCAGCGCAGCTACCTGTTCGTTCAGGCCCTTGAATTGCGTATCCAGCTTGCCACCATCGACCTGCCCCGAGCGCAACGCGGCCAGCTCGCCATTCACCGCTTTCAGCTGTGCCTGCAACTGGGTTTGCAACTGGGTCACGGCCTTTTGCTGTTCACGGGTATCGGCCAGCACCTGCTCCAGGCGCTTGCCCAGGTCGCCGGTCTGCCCCGCCACACCCTTCTGCAACTCGCGCAGCTGCAGCTTCAGCGCCTCGCTGTTGGTGGTGGCGCCGGATTCGCTGGCCGCCACCTTGCCGCTGATCGCCTGCAGGCGCCCCGCCGCCTCTTCACTGATGCGGGCAAAACTTTCCTGGGTCGCCACCAACTGCTGCTCCATCAGCGAGATCTGCTGGAAGCTCCACCAGCCAAGCCCCGCCAAGGCGATGAACGAGGCCCCGAGCAACGCCCACAGCGGCGCCGTGCTCGCACCCCGAGCGGCTTTCTGGCGGCTGCGCACCACGTGCGCCGGCATCAGTTCGTCATCGTCATGGGTGCCGGCACGCAGGGTAGGCACGTCATCGTAGTCATCGTGAGCATGGTTACGCATGGATACATTCAACCGCGGTAGTCGCAAAGAGGCACGAGTATAAACCGCCAGCGCGGCGCGTTGATGACCATTGTCGGCCGGCCGGCTTCACTGCCCCGGCGGCTGGTGCTTCCACCAGGCACAGAATTCATCCAGCGCCGTCCACAGGCTGACCTTGGGTTGGTAGTCCAGGTGCTGCCGGGCGCGGCTGATATCCAGGGTGAAATCGCGGCTCATCACCTGCATCCCCAGGCGCGACAGGGTCGGTTGCGGGCGCCCCGGCCACAACATGCAGGCCGCCTCGTTCAGCGCGGCGAGGCTGTAGGCCAGGCCGTAGGAGCGGTAACGGGTAACCTGCGGCAGCTGCATCTGGCGCATCACGTAGTTGACCACGTCCCACAGCGGCAGCGGTTGGCCGTTGCTGATGTTGTAGGCCTGGCCCAGCGCCCGGTCGTCGGCAAACAGGGCACTGAGCAGCGCTTCGTTGAGGTTGTGCACGCTGGTGAAATCGACTTTGTTCAGGCCGTTGCCGATGATCGCCACACGCCCCTTGCGCTGCATCTGCATCAGCCGCGGGAAGATACTGGCATCGCCGGCACCGGTGACGAAGCGTGGGCGCAGCGCCAGTACTTCAAGGCCAAACTCCTGGGCACCGAACACTTTCTGCTCGGCCATGTGCTTGGTCTGCGCGTAATGGTCATGGAAGCGGCGCGGCACCTGGTCTTCCCGGATGTCCAGGCGCGAGCGGCCATTGAAGTAGATCGACGGCGACGACAGGTGTACCAGCCGCCGTACGTGCTCCTTCAAGCAGCCCTCGACCACGTTTTCGGTGACCATCACATTGCCTTGGTAAAAATCCTGGTAGCGCCCCCAGTTGCCTACTGCGCCAGCGCAGTGCACCACCGCCTCGACGCCCTGGCACAGGCGGCGTGCCAACTCGGCATCACCCAGGTCGCCGGGGATGAACTGAGCGCCGCGCTTGACCAGGTGCTCGACCCCCTCGGCTCGACGGCCGCTGACCCGCACGTCCAGGCCCTGCTCCAGGGCAAAGCGCGCAAAGCGCCCGCCAATGAAGCCACTCGCGCCGGTGACCAGAATTCGCATGTAAGACTCCGTCTTGCCAGATTTCAGATGCAACTGACGCCAGCCGTGGCTACAAGGGCACCAGCCATTGCCGCGCGGTGTGCCGCAGGTGGTCGGTCAGTTGCGCGAGCAGTTGCCCGCCATTGCGCCAATGATGCCAGTACAGCGGCACATCGATGGGGGTATCGCTGCAGATTTCCACCAACTGCCCGCTGGCCAGTTGCTCGCGAGCCTGCAGTTCCGGCACCAGCCCCCAGCCCAGGCCGGCTTCGGTCATGCGCAGGAAGCCTTCGGATGACGGGCACAAGTGGTGCAGGAAGCCATCTTCGATGCCCAGCGATGCCAGGTAACGGTGTTGCAGGAAGTCGTCCGGGCCATACACGATCGCCGGGGTACGGGCCAGGCGGCTGGCAACGAAACCGTGCGGAAAATGCCGCGCCATGAACCCGGGACTGGCCAGCGCCCTGTAGCGCATGGCGCCCAGCGGCAGGCTGCGCGCGCCGGCCACTGGCCGCTCGCTGCCACACAGGCAAGCCGCCACTTCGCCCGCACGCATGCGTTTCAGGCCCACTTCCTGGTCCTCCACCACCAGGTCGGTCAGCACATTGTGCTGTGCGCAGAAGTTGCCCACTGCGCCGGCCCACCAGGTCGCCAGGCTGTCGGCGTTGAGGGCGATGCGCAGGCGCTCGGGCATGCCCTCCTCATCCAGCGCCGGCACCTGGCGCTGCAGGTCGCGTTCGAGCAGGCGCACCTGCTGCACATGGTTGAGCAACTGGCGGCCGACTTCGGTAGGGCTTGGCGGTGTGGCACGCACCAGCACCGGCTGGCCGACCCGCGCCTCGAGCAGCTTGATGCGCTGGGAGATGGCCGACTGCGACAAGCCCAGCACCTGCGCCGCGCGTTCGAAACCGCCCTGCTCGATCACCGCAGCAAGGGCGGCCAGCAGTTTGTAGTCGAACATCGATTTTCCTAATGACGGATCAGATCTATTTGTTTTTCTTATACAGCGTGCTTCATCACAATGACCAGCATCTTTTGGACTCTTTGGAGAGCACGCCATGTGGCAAAGCTATCTCAACGGCATGCTCGTGGCCTTCGGCCTGATCATGGCCATCGGTGCACAGAACGCCTTCGTCCTCGCCCAGAGCTTGCGCCGCGAGCATCATTTGCCGGTGGCGGCACTGTGCATCATCTGTGACGCCATCCTGGTGGCTGCCGGAGTGTTCGGCCTTGCCACCGTGCTGGCGCACAACCCGACGTTGCTGGCGATCGCCCGCTGGGGCGGAGCAGTGTTCCTGATCTGGTACGGCGCCAAGGCTTTGCGCAGCGCCTGCTCCAGGCAGAGCCTGCAGCACCAGCAAGGCCAGGGTGCCCGGTCACGCCGCGCGGTACTGCTCAGTGCCTTGGCAGTGACCCTGCTGAACCCGCACGTGTACCTCGACACGGTGCTGCTGATCGGCTCGCTGGGCGCCCAGCAGGCTGCGCCCGGTGCCTACGTGGCCGGTGCCGCCAGCGCCTCGCTGCTATGGTTCTCGACCCTGGCGATCGGCGCGGCCTGGCTGGCACCGTGGCTGGCCCGGCCGGCGACCTGGCGCATGCTCGACCTGATGGTGGCGGTGATGATGTTCGCGGTGGCGGCGCAGTTGATCTTCAACTGACCTGGGCTCACCACAACATCTTTATCGCCTGTGAGACCGAGCGCCGCCCGCGCGGCGCTCAATCTCACAGGCGCTACAAGCGTTAAGCCGAACACCACCGGTCGGCACACCCCAACCGCTCTGGAACCTCTATTCCCTATCTTTGTTGCGTGGTTATGCGCCGGGCCCGGTGCTATGATCCAGCGCTTGCGTCGCAAAGAGTACAAACTCGCCGACGCTCATCGGGCCGCCCGTGATCGGCCTTGCGCAAACCGCAAACAGACCTGAATCAGGAGATCCACCATGGCTTTTGAATTGCCGCCGCTGCCATACGCCCACGATGCCCTGCAGCCGCACATCTCCAAGGAAACCCTGGAGTATCACCACGACAAGCACCACAACACCTATGTCGTGAACCTGAACAACCTGGTCCCAGGCACCGAATTCGAAGGCAAGACCCTGGAAGAGATCGTCAAGAGCTCTTCGGGCGGTATCTTCAACAACGCCGCTCAAGTCTGGAACCACACCTTCTACTGGAACTGCCTGGCACCAAACGCCGGTGGCCAGCCGACCGGTGCCCTGGCTGACGCCATCAACGCCGCTTTCGGTTCCTTCGACAAGTTCAAGGAAGAGTTCACCAAGACTTCGGTTGGCACCTTCGGTTCCGGCTGGGGCTGGCTGGTGAAGAAGGCTGACGGTTCCCTGGCCCTGGCCAGCACCATCGGCGCCGGCTGCCCGCTGACCAGCGGCGACACCCCGCTGCTGACCTGCGACGTCTGGGAACACGCCTACTACATCGACTACCGCAACCTGCGTCCGAAGTACGTCGAGGCGTTCTGGAACCTGGTCAACTGGGCATTCGTTGCCGAACAGTTCGAAGGCAAGACCTTCAAGGCCTGAGTCATTCAGCCCTGAACGAAAAACCCGGCCCGGTGCCGGGTTTTTTTATGCCTGTACCGGCCTCTTTGCGGGTGAACCCGCTCCCACAGGTACGGCGCCGCTTGTGGACTTGATGCTATCCCTGTGGGAGCGGGTTTGACCGCGCAAAGCCGGCACGGTTTTGCTTGCTCAGCCCGCATAGCACGCTAACATCAAACCTCTGGAATATCGTTACGGCGCATTCAAGTTGCGGGGTCAGGCAACCGATACACTACTGAAGGTCGGCCGATAGTGTATCGTCATCGTTGATGGCAAAATGATGCCATGCGCATGGATTAAGGAAACCCCATTGAAGCTGGAATTGCGGAACAGCTTGTCGGTCAAGTTGCTCAGGGTCGTGCTGCTGTCGGCGCTGGCGGTCGGTGTCGTGCTCAGCTGTGCGCAAATCGTCTACGACACCTACAAGACCCGCCAGGCCGTGAACAACGATGCCCAGCGCATCCTCGACATGTTCCGCGACCCCTCGACCCAGGCCGTATACAGCCTCGACCGCGAAATGGGCATGCAAGTGATGGAAGGCCTGTTCCAGGACGAATCGGTACGCATGGCCTCCATCGGCCACCCCAACGAAACCATGCTGGCGGAAAAGTCCCGCCCGCTGCAGGACATGTCCATGCGCTGGCTGACCGACCTGATCCTCGGCCAGGAACGCACCTACACCACACAACTGGTCGGCCGCGGCCCCTACAGCGAATACTACGGCGACCTGAGTATCACCCTGGACACCTCGTCCTACGGCGAAGACTTCCTGATCAACGCCGTGATCATCTTCATCTCCGGCGTGCTGCGGGCCCTGGCCATGGGTCTGGTGCTGTACCTGGTCTACCACTGGCTGCTGACCAAACCGCTGTCGAAGATCATCGAGCACCTCACCCAGATCAACCCCGACCGCCCCAGCCAGCACCAGCTGCCGCTGCTCAAGGGCCACGAGAAGAACGAGCTGGGTCTCTGGGTAAATACCGCCAACCAGTTGCTGGCCTCGATCGAGCGCAACACCCATCTGCGCCACGAGGCGGAAAACAGCCTGCAACGCATGGCCCAGTACGACTTCCTCACCGGCCTGCCCAACCGCCAGCAACTGCAGCAGCAACTGGACAAGATCCTCGTCGACGGCGGCCGCCTGCAACACCGTGTGGCAGTACTGTGCGTAGGCCTGGACGACTTCAAGGGCATCAACGAGCAGTTCAGCTACCAGGTCGGCGACCAGTTGCTGCTGGCCCTGGCCGACCGCCTGCGCGCCCACAGTGGCCGCCTGGGCGCCCTGGCACGCCTGGGTGGCGACCAGTTCGCCCTGGTGCAGGCCAATATCGAGCAGCCTTACGAGGCGGCCGAACTGGCACAGAGTATCCTCGATGACCTGGAAGTGCCGTTCGACCTCGACCACCACCAGCAAATCCGCTTGCGCGCCACCATCGGCATCACTCTGTTCCCGGAAGACGGCGACAGCACCGAGAAGCTGTTGCAGAAAGCCGAACAGACCATGACCCTGGCCAAGGCCCGTTCGCGCAACCGCTACCAGTTCTACATCGCCAGCGTCGACAGCGAGATGCGCCGCCGTCGCGAGCTGGAAAAGGACCTGCGCGAAGCCCTGCCACGCAACCAGCTGTACCTGGTGTATCAGCCACAGATCAGCTACCGCGACCACCGCGTGGTCGGTGTCGAGGCGCTGCTGCGCTGGCAGCACCCGGAGCTGGGCATGGTACCGCCAGACCAGTTCATCCCCCTGGCCGAACAGAACGGCAGCATCATCAGCATTGGCGAATGGGTGCTCGACCAGGCCTGCCGGCAACTGCGCGAATGGCACGACATGGGCTTCAGCGACCTGCGCATGGCGGTCAACCTGTCCACCGTGCAGCTGCACCACAACGAACTGCCGCGGGTAGTCAACAACCTGCTGCAGGCCTACCGCCTGCCACCACGCAGCCTGGAGCTGGAAGTCACCGAGACCGGCCTGATGGAAGACATCAGCACCGCCGCCCAGCACCTGCTGAGCCTGCGCCGCTCCGGAGCACTGATTGCCATCGACGACTTCGGCACCGGCTACTCGTCGCTCAGCTACCTGAAATCGCTGCCGCTGGACAAGATCAAGATCGACAAGAGCTTCGTCCAGGACCTGCTGGACGACGATGACGACGCTACCATCGTTCGTGCCATCATCCAGCTCGGCAAGAGCCTGGGGATGCAGGTGATCGCCGAAGGCGTGGAGACCGCCGAACAGGAAAGCTATATCGTCGCCCAAGGCTGCCACGAGGGCCAGGGCTACCACTACAGCAAGCCGCTGTCGGCCCGTGAGCTGACCAACTTCCTCAAGCAGGCGCAGCGCAACCAGGTTTCGATGTTCTGAGCCACCTGCCCGGTTACAGGCCGTGACCGGCATTTACACGAATTGCATGCCCGCCCCCTTTACAGCAAATGCAAATCTTTCGCATGATGTTGCCGTTTCGCGTGCCACGGCGCACGGTCTACCCATGGTCCAACCACACGACGCAGGAAAACCAATAATGATTCGAATGCCTCTGGCCTCCGCCAGTCTGCTGGCCATTGCCATCGCTCTCGCCGGTTGCGGTGAAGGCAAGGACGACAAGGCCGCCGCGCCGCAAGCTCAGGCACCTGCTGCCGCCAGCACCACCGCTGCGGCGCCCGGGGTTGTCGACGAAGCCGCCGGCAAAGCCGTGGTCAAGCATTACGCAGAGCTGGTCTACGCCGTGTACAGCGATTCGCTGAGCACCGCCAAGACTCTGCAGACCGCAGTCGACGCGTTCCTGGCCAAGCCCAACGACGAAACCCTGAAGGCAGCCAGGGAAGCCTGGGTCGCCTCGCGCGTACCGTACCTGCAGAGCGAAGCCTTCCGCTTCGGCAACACCATCATCGACGACTGGGAAGGCCAGGTGAATGCCTGGCCGCTGGACGAAGGCCTGATCGACTACGTCGACAAGAGCTATGAGCACGCCTTGGGCAACCCGGCAGCCAACGCCAACATCATCGCCAACACCGAGATCCAGGTGGGCGAAGAGAAGATCGACGTCAAGGACATCACTCCCGAGAAGCTGGCCAGCCTGAACGAGCTGGGCGGCTCCGAAGCCAACGTCGCCACCGGCTACCACGCCATCGAATTCCTGCTCTGGGGCCAGGACCTGAACGGCACCGGCCCGGGCGCGGGCAACCGTCCGGCGTCTGATTACCTTGAAGGCAAGGGCGCCACCGGTGGCCACAACGACCGCCGCCGTGCCTACCTGAAAGCGGTCACCGACCTGCTGGTCAAGGACCTCGAAGAGATGGTCGGCAACTGGGCACCGAATGTTGCCGACAACTACCGCGCCAAGCTGGAAGCCGAGTCGGTCAACGACGGCCTGCGCAAGATGCTGTTCGGCATGGGCAGCCTGTCGCTGGGCGAACTGGCTGGCGAGCGCATGAAGGTTTCGCTGGAAGCCAACTCGCCGGAAGACGAGCACGACTGCTTCAGCGACAACACCCACTACTCGCACTTCTACGACGCCAAGGGCATCCGCAACGTCTACCTGGGCGAGTACACCCGCCCGGACGGCAGCAAGGTGACCGGCCCGAGCCTGTCGTCGCTGGTGGCCAAGGTAGACCCGGCCGCCGACGCCACCCTCAAGGCCGACCTGGAAGCCACCGAAGCCAAGATCCAGGTGATCGTCGACCACGCCCTCAAGGGCGAGCACTACGACCAGCTGATCGCTGCCGACAACGCAGCCGGCAACCAGATCGTGCGTGACGCCATTGCCTCCCTGGTCAAGCAGACCGGTGCGATCGAGCAGGCCGCGGGCAAGCTGGGCATTGCCAACCTGAACCCGGATACCGCAGATCACGAGTTCTGATCCTGCTGTAGCGGTTCTGAAAGAGGCGGCCTTCGGGTCGCCTTTTTTTGCTTCCGGCCCTATCGCCGGCAAGCCAGCTCCCACAGGTACTTCACAGCCCTTGAGCCCTGTAGGGTATCTGTGGGAGCTGGCTTGCCGGCGATAGGGCCCGACCAGGCGACCACAAACCATGGCCAACTGACATCGATTTCATCCAGCAATTGCAAATTGCTCTTATTCAAACTCTTTCACCCTGCTAAGCTTGCACGCCGGTTTTTCGCTCACGCCCAGGATTCTCGATGTCCTTGTCGCTGTCCCGACTCTCCCCCCTGCTGCTGGCCTTTGCCCTCGCCGCTTGTGACGACGCTCCGCGTTTCACCCAGGCCGAGCCCGGCGAAGCGTTGTCGGGCGGCAAAGCCACCGTGCAGCGCACTGACCGCAATGCCTATTCCCTGCCCTCGGCCAACCTCTCGCCCGAGCGGCGCCTTGACTTCGCCGTAGGCAACAGCTTCTTCCGCAACCCTTGGGTGATCGCCCCTTCCACCACCACCGCGCGTGACGGCCTGGGCCCGCTGTTCAACACCAATGCCTGCCAGAACTGCCACGTGCGCGACGGGCGCGGCCACCCGCCAGAGCCGGGCGACAGCAACGCCGTTTCGATGCTGGTACGCCTGTCGATCCCCGACCAGCCCTACCTGGCCAAGGTGGTCGAACGCCTCGGGGTGGTGCCGGAGCCGGTCTATGGCACCCAGTTGCAGGACATGGCCATCCCCGGCGTGACGCCGGAAGGCAAGGTGCGGGTGAGCTACACCAGCGAAACGGTGTCGTTCGAGGACGGTCACCAGGTCGAGCTGCGCAAGCCGGCCCTGCAGATCACCCAGCTCGGCTATGGCGTGATGCACCCCGACACGCGCTTTTCGGCGCGGGTGGCGCCGCCGATGATCGGCCTGGGCCTGCTCGAAGCCATCCCCGAAGCCGACCTGCTGGCCAACGAAGATCCGGATGACCGTAACCGCGACGGCATCCGCGGCCGGGCCAACCGGGTGTGGGACGATGCCCTGGGCAAGACCGTGGTCGGCCGCTTCGGCTGGAAGGCCGGGCAGCCCAACGTCAACCAGCAGAACGTTCACGCCTTTGCCGGCGACATGGGCCTGACCACCACACTGCAGCCCAACGATGACTGCACCCCGGCGCAGGCCGACTGCCTGGCCGCGCCCAACGGCGACGGTGCCGATGGCGAGAAGGAGGTCAGCGACAACATCCTGCGCCTGGTCACCTTCTACACCCGTAACCTGGCCGTGCCGGCCCGCCGCGACGTGGGCTCGCCGCAGGTGCTGGCGGGCAAGAACCTGTTTTACCAGGCCGGCTGCCAGGGCTGCCATACACCACAGTTCACCACCGCCACCAATGCCGCCGAGCCGGAACTGGCCAACCAGCTGATCCGCCCCTACAGCGATCTGCTGCTGCATGACATGGGCCCGGGCCTGGCCGATGAGCGGACCGAATTTGCCGCCAACGGCCAGGACTGGCGCACCCCGCCACTGTGGGGCATAGGCCTGAGCGAAACGGTCAGTGGCCACAGCCAGTTCCTGCACGACGGCCGCGCCCGCAACCTGCTCGAAGCGGTGCTCTGGCACGGTGGTGAGGCCGAGGCGGCACGCAATTTCGTACTCACTTTCAATGCCGAGCAGCGTGCCGCGTTGCTGGCTTTCCTGAACTCACTTTAAAAAGCGCAAAGGAGCCGGGCATGTTCCGACCCAAACTGTTGTTCACCAGCCTCGCCGCACTCGCCCTCGGCGCCTGTTCGCCGCAGGACCCGCAAGCCGTGACCTCCGCTGCCATCGCCAAACAGGTGATCCTGCCCACCTACAGCCGCTGGGTCGAAGCCGACCGCACGCTGGCCGCCAGCGCCCTGGCCTACTGCGAAGGCAAGGAAACCCTGGAAAAGGCCCGGGCCGACTTCCTCAATGCGCAAAAGGCCTGGGCCGAACTGCAACCGCTGCTGGTCGGCCCGCTGGCCGAAGGCAACCGCGCCTGGCAGGTACAGTTCTGGCCCGACAAGAAGAACCTGGTCGGCCGCCAGGTCGAGCAGTTGGTCAACGCCAACCAGCCCGTCGATGCCGCGGCCCTGGGCAAGGCCAGCGTGGTGGTACGTGGCCTGTCGGCCTACGAGTACATCCTGTTCGACAGCAAGCCGGACATTGCCACAGCCGAGCAGAAAGCCCGCTACTGCCCGTTGCTGGTCGCCATTGGTGAACATCAGAAGGCCCTGGCCGAAGAGATCCTCAAGGGCTGGAACAGCACCGACGGCATGCTCTCGCAGATGACCAAGTTCCCCAACCAGCGCTACGCCGACTCCCACGAGGCCATCGCCGACCTGCTGCGCGCCCAGGTCACCGCCCTGGACAGCCTGAAGAAAAAGCTCGGAGCACCGATGGGCCGCCAGAGCAAGGGTATTCCGCAGCCACTGCAGGCCGAAGCCTGGCGCAGCCACAGCTCGCTCAAGAGCCTGGAGGCCAGCCTCAAGGCCGCCGAAGCGGTCTGGCTCGGGGTCGACAACCAAGGCCTGCGCGGCTTGCTGTCCAGCGATCAGAAAACCCTGGCGGACAAGATCGACGCCGCCTACGCTGCCTCGCTCAAGCTGCTGGCCGCCAACCAGAAGACCCTGGGCGAGCTGCTGGCCGACGACGCCGGCCAGCAAACCCTGAACCAGATCTACGACAGCCTAAACGTCGTCCACCGCCTGCACGAAGGCGAGCTGGCCAAGGCGTTGAACATCCAGCTGGGCTTCAATGCCAACGACGGTGACTGATCATGCTGCGACGCCAGGCCCTCAAACTCGGTAGCGTATTGCTCAGCGCCCTCACCCTGGGCGGCTGGAGCCTGTTCCGCAACAAAGGCAGCGAGCCCCTGCTGCTGTCAGCGCGTGACGACGGCGATGGCAAGCACTATGCGGTCGGGTTCCGCCTGGACGGCACCCAGGTGTTCAGCACCCAGGTCGCCCAACGTTGCCATGCCATCATCCATCACCCGGATCTGCCGATCGCCCTGTTCGTCGCCCGCCGTCCCGGCACCGAAAGCTACCTGGTCGACCTGCGCGACGGGCGCCTGCTGCAGACCGTGAGCTCGCAGCCGAACCGGCATTTCTACGGCCACGCGGTCATCCATAAAAGTGGCGAATGGCTGTACGCCACCGAGAACGACACCACCGACCCGGGGCGTGGCGTACTCGGTGTATACCGCTTCGAAGGCGAGCGCCTGGTGCACAGCGGCGAGATTCCGACCCATGGCATCGGCCCGCACGAAGTGGCCTGGCTGCCGGACGGCGAGACGCTGATCGTGGCCAACGGCGGTATCCGCACCGAAGCCGAGAGCCGGGTGGAGATGAACCTCGACGCCATGGAACCGAGCCTGGTGCTGATGCAGCGCGACGGTACCCTGCTGAGCAAGGAAACCCTGGCCCAGCAGATGAACAGCGTGCGCCACCTGGCGGTGGGCAGCGATGGCACCATAGCCGCCTGCCAACAGTTCATGGGCGATGCCGATGAAACCGCCGAACTGCTGGCAATCAAGCGCCCGGGCGAGCCGTTCAAGGCCTTCCCGGTACCGGAGCGGCAGTTGCAGGCCATGGCCCAGTACACCGCCAGCGTGGCTATCCACAGCGAGCTGCGGCTGGTCGCGCTTACCGCGCCACGGGCCAACCGCCTGTTCGTCTGGGACCTGGACAGCGGCGCGGTGCGCCTGGATGCGCCAATGCCCGATTGCGCGGGGGTGGGCGCGGTACGGGACGGCTTTGTCGTCACCTCCGGGCAGGGCCGTTGCCGGTTCTATGATTGCCGCAAGGCCGAGCTGGTCGGGCAACCGATGAACCTGCCGTCCGGTTTCTGGGACAACCACCTGCATCTCGTCTGATTTTCAGGTTGGCTGTACTGGCCTCTTCGCGGCTAAAGCCGCTCCCACAGGAACAGCGCAACCCACTGACTGCGTGGTCCCTGTGGGAGCGGCTTTAGCCGCGAAGGGGCCGGCACAGGCATTCCACTCCCCTTCCCCCCAAAAACAGTCAATACTTCCCCCCATCCACACGTGGGCAGGATCGCCCGATGTCGTGTCCAAGCCAATAACAACCCTATCCAAGGAACCGGACCTATGCTGCGCCGCCGCATGCTCATCATGTTGGCCGTGGTTCTGCTGATCGTGCTGGCCCTGGGGGGCTACAAAGCTTTTTCGATCTATCAGCAGATCCAGATGTTCACTGCCCCCAAGCCGCCCATCACCGTGGCGGCCGCCTTGGCCGAACAGCGCCCGTGGCAAGAGCGCCTGCCCGCCGTCGGCAGCCTCAAGGCGCTACAGGGCGTGGAGCTGAGCCTGGAGGTGGAAGGCATCGTCAAGGCCCTGCATTTCGACTCGGGCCAACAGGTCAAGGCCGGGCAACTGTTGCTGCAACTCAATGACGACCAGGAAACCGCCCTGCTCGGCACCGCCCAGGCCGACCTGGGCCTGGCCAAGGTCGATTTCGGCCGTGGCAGCCAGCTGGTCGGCGACTCGGCCATCTCTCGCGGCGAGTTCGACCGCCTCACCGCCCAGTACAGACGCAACCAGGCGGTGGTCGACCAGCTCAAGGCATCGAAGACCAAGAAAAGCATCAGCGCCCCGTTCAGCGGCACCATCGGCATTCGCCAGGTGGACGTCGGCGACTATCTGGCCGCCGGCACGGTGATCGCCACCCTGCAGGACACATCCAGCCTCTACGTCGACTTCAACGTACCGGAACAGGCCCTGCCGCACCTGAGCCTGGGCCAGCAGGTGCTGGTGCAGGTGGCCGCCTACCCGGGCCAGACCTTCCCCGCCAGCCTCAGCGCCATCAACCCCAAAGTCGAGGAAACCACGCGCAACCTGCTGGTGCGCGCGACCATGGCCAACCCGGACGGCAAGCTGCTGCCAGGCATGTTCGCCAGCCTGCTGGTCCTGCTACCCAACCCGCAGCCAAAAGTGGTAGTGCCGGAAAGCGCCATCACCTACACCCTGTATGGCAACTCGGTATACGTCGCCACGCCGAAAAGGGACAAGGACGGCAAGCCGGAAAACGACGACAAGGGCCAGCCGCAACTCACCGCCGAGCAGCGCACGGTGCAGACTGGGGAGCGCCGTGACGGCATGGTGGTGGTCAGCAAGGGCCTGCAGGCCGGGGAACAGGTGGTTACCGCCGGCCAGCTGAAGCTCACCCCCGGCGCCGCGATCCGCATCGGCCAGGACAAAGCCCTCAAGCCCGCACAGGGCGCGCCGGGCAAGGACTGACAGGAGGCTGGCATGGCGTTCACCGACCCGTTCATCCGCCGCCCGGTGCTGGCCAGCGTGGTCAGCCTGCTGATCCTGCTGCTGGGCTTCCAGGCCTGGAACAAGCTGCAGATCCGCCAGTATCCGCAAATGGAAAACGCCCTGATCACGGTGACCACCGCCTACCCCGGCGCCAACGCCGAGACCATCCAGGGCTATATCACCCAACCACTGCAGCAAAGCCTGGCCAGTGCCGAAGGCATCGACTACATGACCTCGGTGAGCCGGCAGAACTTCTCGATCATATCCATCTACGCACGCATTGGCGCCGACAGCGACCGCTTGTTCACCGAACTGCTGGCCAAGGCCAACGAAGTGCGCAACAAGCTGCCCCAGGACTCGGAAGACCCGGTACTGAGCAAGGAAGCCGCCGATGCCTCGGCGCTGATGTACATCAGTTTCTACAGCAAGGAAATGAGCAACCCGCAAATCACCGACTACCTGTCGCGGGTGATCCAGCCCAAGCTGGCGACTCTGCCGGGCATGGCCGAAGCGGAAATCCTCGGCAACCAGGTGTTCGCCATGCGCATCTGGATCGACCCGGTGAAACTGGCAGGCTATGGCTTGTCGGCCAACGACGTGACCAATGCCGTGCGCCGCTACAACTTCCTTTCCGCGGCCGGCGAGGTGAAGGGCGAATACGTGGTCACCAGCATCAACGCCAGCACCGAGCTGAAGTCGGCCGAGGCGTTCGCCGCCCTGCCGGTCAAGACCAGCGGCGACAGCCGCGTGCTGCTGGGCGATGTGGCACGGGTCGAGATGGGGGCGGAAAACTACGACACGGTCAGCTCGTTCGACGGCACCCCATCGGTGTACATCGGCATCAAGGCCACACCGGCCGCCAACCCGCTGGACGTCATCAAGGAAGTGCGGCGCATCATGCCCGAGCTGGAAAGCCAGCTGCCCTCGGCGCTGAAGGTATCCATAGCCTACGACGCCACGCTGTTCATCCAGGCCTCCATCGACGAAGTGATCAAGACGCTCGGCGAGGCAGTACTGATCGTCATCGTGGTGGTGTTCCTGTTCCTCGGTGCCCTGCGTTCGGTGCTGATCCCGGTGGTGACCATTCCGCTGTCGATGATCGGCGTGCTGTTCTTCATGCAGATGATGGGCTACTCGCTCAACCTGCTGACCCTGCTGGCCATGGTGCTGGCCATCGGCCTGGTGGTGGACGACGCGATTGTCGTGGTGGAGAACATCCACCGGCACATGGAAGAAGGCAAGTCACCGTTCGACGCCGCCCTTGAGGGCGCACGCGAAATCGCCATGCCGGTGGTGTCGATGACCATCACCCTGGCGGCAGTGTATGCACCGATCGGCTTCCTTACCGGGTTGACCGGCGCGCTGTTCAAGGAGTTTGCCCTGACCCTGGCCGGTGCCGTGATCATATCCGGCATCGTTGCCCTCACCCTGTCACCGATGATGTGCGCCCTGCTGCTGCGCCAGGAACAGAACCCCAGCGGCCTGGCCCACCGCCTGGACGTGCTGTTCGAACGCCTGAAGGTGCGCTACCAGCGCCTGCTGCACACCACCCTCGACAGCCGGCCCGTGGTGCTTGTGTTTGCCGTGATCATCCTGTGCCTGATTCCGGTACTGCTGAAGTTCACCCAGAACGAACTGGCGCCTAACGAGGACCAGGGGGTGATCTTCATGATGAGCAGCTCGCCTCAGCCGGCCAACCTTGATTACCTCAACGCCTATACCGACGAATTCACCCCGCTGTTCAAGGCTTTCCCCGAGTACTACTCGTCGTTCCAGATCAACGGTTTCAATGGCGTGCAGACCGGCATCGGCGGCTTCCTGCTCAAGCCCTGGAACGAGCGCGAGCGCACGCAGATGGAGCTGCTGCCACTGGTGCAGAGCAAGCTCGAGGAAATCAGTGGCCTGCAGATCTTCGGCTTCAACCTGCCGTCGCTGCCCGGCACCGGCGAGGGCCTGCCGTTCCAGTTCGTCATCAACAGCGCTGGCGACTACCCGGCTCTGCTGGATGTGGCCCAGCGCATCAAGGCCCGCGCCCAGGAATCTGGCAAGTTCGCCTTCCTCGACATCGACCTGGCCTTCGACAAGCCCGAGGTGGTGGTGGATATCGACCGGGCCAAGGCGGCGCAGATGGGGGTGTCGATGGACACCTTGGGCAGCACCCTGGCGACCTTGCTGGGCGAAGCGGAAATCAACCGTTTCACCCTCGAAGGCCGCAGCTACAAGGTGATTGCCCAGGTCGAGCGGCCGTACCGCGACAACCCCGGCTGGCTGAACAACTACTACGTGAAGAACGACCAGGGCCAGCTGCTGCCGCTATCTACCCTGATCACCATCACCGACCGCGCCCGCCCGCGCCAGCTCAACCAGTTCCAGCAGCTGAACTCGGCGATCATCCAGGGCGTGCCCATGGTCAGCCTGGGCGAGGCGCTGCAGACCGTGCAGGGTATCGCCCGCGAAGAGGCTCCGGAAGGCTTTGCCTTCGACTATGCCGGCGTGGCCCGCCAGTACGTGCAGGAAGGCAGCGCGCTGTGGGTGACCTTCGGCCTGGCATTGGCGATCATCTTCCTGGTGCTGGCGGCGCAGTTCGAGAGCTTCCGTGACCCGCTGGTGATTCTGGTGACGGTGCCGTTGTCCATCTGTGGCGCGCTGCTGCCGCTGTTCCTGGGCGTATCGAGCATGAACATCTACACCCAGGTCGGGCTGGTGACGCTGATCGGGCTGATCAGCAAGCACGGCATCCTCATTGTCGAATTCGCCAACCAGTTGCGTGAGGAACGCGGCCTGAGCGTGCGCGAAGCAATCGAGGAAGCCGCTGCGATTCGCCTGCGTCCGGTGCTGATGACCACGGCGGCAATGGTGTTCGGCATGGTGCCGCTGATCCTGGCGACCGGCGCGGGGGCGGTCAGCCGCTTCGACATCGGGACGGTGATTGCCACCGGGATGTCGATCGGCACGCTGTTCACCCTGTTCGTGTTGCCTTGTATCTACACCCTGCTGGCGCACAAGGCGAAAGCCAGGGAACCCGCTGTAGCCTGATCCGGCCTCTTCGCGGGCAAGCCCGCGAAAAGGCCGGTAAGGCAGATGCAAAAATGCCAGAGGCCCCGCAATCGCGAGGCCTCTGGCATTTCCATCTACACCGGGTTCAACCGAACGGCCGCAACCCCTGGCGCAGGCCGAACAGGAACAGCAACAGGTCCTGATCCGGCGCGGCCTCGGCTTGTTGCTGCGGTTTCACTTCCCGCGGCAACGCGCATTGGTCGGCCAGCTCGGCCTTGCTGAACACAGTCGGCCTCGGCTCTTCCCAGGCAGCCACCGCCACGGTGGTCACCGCCAGGCCAGCTACCAGGAACAAAGCTCGAGCTATTTCTAGTTTCATTACCCTAACCCTTTGACAGCGCTGCCAAACGCCATCTGGTAAAAGTAGAGCAGTGTTTGCCATTCCGCGTCATTGAGCGACGAATGGCGGCGCAACTGGCGCAGGTCATTGCCCGCCGCGCGCTGGCAGCTGATGCGCCGCCGGCATTTTTCCAGGTCCAGCAGGGCGACTTCGACCCGGGCCTGCTCGCCCTCGCCAATCACCTTGACGAACACGTGCTTGCCATACAGGCAGCCGTGCTGCCAGTGCCCCAGATGCATGCGCGCCAGGTTGTCTGCCAGGTCCTTGAGCATACGCTCATGCACCACCTGCGGATAACGCTCGCGGGCACCTTCGGCATGCCAGGTGTCGAGTTCGACGAAGCCGTCGAGTGCTTCGCTCACCAGCAGCGCACGCCACTGCTGGTCGGCACCCCGCTCGGCGCCACAGAAGACGATGCGCGGTACACGCACACCCAGTTGCTCGAAGCTGTTCAACGCATCCAGCTCACGCAATACGGTCGGCCGGCCGAAAGGGTGCAGCAGGCTACGGTAGATATGCCCGACCTGGCGCTTTGCATACAGCAGCTTGCCATTGCCATCGTCGAGGCGTTGAACACCGCTCTCGCCACCACGGCGCTGGTTAGGCTCCTCGACCCACTCGCCCTGCTGGCGCCAGTAAAAATCGAACCGCGACTCCCCTTTCTGGGCTACAGCCATCAAACACTACCCCTTACGCAATACATAGACCCGCCACATGGCATAGAACGGCAGGAAGTCGAGGCGTTCCTGGATTCTGAAGCCGGCGGCTCGGAATTCTTCTTCGACCGTGTCGGCCGGTAACACAAAACGGTTCTGGTAATTGTCCTGGTCGCCCTTTCGGGCGTTGCGACGTTGTTCCAGCTTTTTCCGGCGCCAGGCCTTGAAGTTACCATCCACCCACAAGGACAGGATCACACTATCACGGCTAACCCGTTGAAATTCCGAAAGAATGGTCTTTCTGTGCGCCGCTTCGCCAATGTGGTGGAACAAGCGCATGCAGAAAATGCTGTCCACCGAGTTGTCCGGCAAGTCGATGGCAAATGCCGAAGTCTGCAAAGGCCGTACCCGTGCCACCACCTCTGGCGCTTGCGCGGTACAGGCTGTCTCGATCATCGCTTCGGAGTTGTCGGCGCCGATGATCACCCGGTTGGGCTTTTCTGCCAGCAACGGCCAGAAGCGGCCGGCGCCGCATGGCAGGTCGAGGACCAGGCCAGGCTCACCAGCCAATGCCAAGGCGCGACGCGCCAACTGCTCATCACGCTTGTGGGAAAGGCGTCGCGCCAGGCCATCCTGGTGCTTGAGAAAGTACTCGCGCGCATGTTCTTTGTCGTACTTCTCGGAAAATTCAAGCTTGATGGGGCTACGCATTGGGCATCTCCTGACTCCATTCCGCCCACATTAGGTAAGCAAGCGTAGGAATCAGGTCATGCTGATGTGAAAAATATGTTGAGCGCCGAGTGACCTGTTACAACAGATTACTCGGCCAACGTGTCCGGATCGCCTTTTGCCGCAGTATTGCTCAGGTCTACCACGAAACGGCAGCCGTGCGGCAAGGTGGAGGTCAGGGTGACATGCCAGCCTTGGTCGTCGCAGATCCGCTGCACCAGCGACAGGCCAAGGCCCAGCCCCTCGCCGCGCCGCTCGTCGCCGCGTACGAACGGCCGGAACATCGCTTCGCGCTGCTCCTCCGGGATACCCACGCCACTGTCCTCCACGCTGAAACCGTTGGCTTCCAGGCTCAGGCGGATATAGCCGCTGTCGGTGTAGTGCGCGGCGTTGCGCAGCAGGTTGCCCATTACCGATTGCAGGAAAGTAGCGTTGTACAGCACAGGGCTGGCACTGACGCGGCCATCGTAATACAAGGCCAGGCCCTTCTGCTCGATGGTGTCGCGCCACACCCCGACCAGTTCGTCGGCCACCTCCCGCAGGGTGGCGCGCGAAGCCACTGCGCCCTCGTCGCGCTGTGCCCGGGCCAGCATCAGGAAGGTCTTGACTAGCTCGCGCATCTCTTCGGTGGCCCGCGCCACACGCTCCACCTGGCTGCGCGAACGGGCATCCAGGGCCGGGTTCTCCATCAACAGTTCGCACGAGGTAGCCAGCACCATCAAGGGGGTGCGCAGTTCGTGGCTGACGTCGCTGGTGAACAACCGTTCACGGGTCAGCGCATCGCGCAGGCGGCCCAGGGTGTCGTCGAAGGCTACCGCCAACTGGCCGACTTCGTCCGCGGCATAGTCCGGCGCCAGCGGCGGGGCCAGGCCCAGCAACTGGTCACGGTGGCGTACCTGGCGTGCCAGGCGAATTACCGGCGCCATCACCCGGCGCGCCACCAGCCAGCCGAGAATGACTGCCAGCACCAGGCTGAGCAGGAAGCCCACCACCACCACCGCGAACAGCACGCGCTCGCGTTCCTCGAAGTCGCTCTGGTCCTGCAGCAGCACATAACGGCGGCCATCAACGATCTCGACCATGGCGTGGTACGACAGCTGATCGCGGAATACCTCGTGGAAGCCGCGGTCAAGGTGGCGCAGGTCCTTGGGCAGTTCGAAGTCGTCACGCCCGCCGCTGAAGTAGAAAAGCTGGTCGGGGCGCGGCCGGTGGCTCCAGTCGCTGACGCTGTCCATGCGCAGCAGGCGTTGCAGGTCACCACCCAGCACCGAGGAAATCAGCCGCTCTTCGACCAGGTGCACGGTGCCGACGATGCCGAAGGCGAAGGCCCCGGCCACCAGCGCGCTCATCAGGGCAAAGGCAATGATGATGCGCTGGGCAAGGCTTTGCTTAAACTCCATCACGGCCCTCGGCGAGGCGATAGCCGACGCCATGGACGGTATGCAGCAGCGGTTTTTCGAACGGTTTGTCGATCACCTGGCGCAGCTGGTGCACGTGGCTGCGCAGGCTGTCGCTGTCAGGGCAGTCATCGCCCCACAGGGCTTCTTCCAGCACTTCGCGACGCAATACGTGCGGGCTCTTCTGCATCAGCACCGCCAGCAGCTTGAGGCCGACCGGGTTGAGCTTGAGCAGGCGGCCCTGGCGGGTGACTTCGAGGGTGTCGAGGTCATAGCTGAGGTCGGCCACCTGCAAGGTGCGGCGCCCGCCGCCCTGGGCCCGGCGCAGCACCGCTTCGATGCGGGCGGCCAGCTCCGACAGGGCGAAGGGCTTGAGCAGGTAATCGTCGGCACCGGAGCGGAAGCCCTGCAGGCGGTCGTCCAGTTGGTCGCGGGCGGTGAGCATGATCACCGGCGTATCGCGGCGGGCGTCTTCGCGCAGGCGCTTGCACAGGGTGTAGCCGTCGATGCCCGGCAACATGATGTCGAGCACGATCAGGTCGTAGTGCTCGGTGGCAGCCAGGTGCAGGCCGGACAGGCCATCCTGGGCACAGTCGACGGTGTAGCCCTTCATGCCCAGGTAGTCGGCCAGGTTGGCCAGGATATCGCGGTTGTCTTCAACCAAAAGAATGCGCATCGGTTTCTCCTGTGCGGCGCTTCTCGCTGTGGTGCGCGGCAGGCGCAGCTTAAGGCCTATGCCTGCAGGGTGCCAGCCCCAGGGAAAATTCAGCGCACTTGACGGTTTTTTCACTGATCCTTCACGGACACAGGATAGCGGGCGGCCGACAATGCCCGATCTTTTTCGCGCCCTGGAGCCGTCATGCAGCAACCAACCCGCCCTCGCCCGATCAATTTCTGGCTGTACCTGGGGCTACCCCTGGCGACCGCGCTGGGCCTGATTCTGCTGGAACTGACCTCGGTCGACATGGACATTGCCAACCTGTTCTTCGACCCTGCTGCCGGGCAATTCATCGGCCGCCACAGCTATTTGCTGGAGAACATCCTGCATGACCGGGTCAAGCAGGGGGTGATCCTGCTGGGGGTGATGTCGCTGGTGACTTTTGCTGCCAGCTTCTTCTGGAAGCGCCTGTTCGGCTGGCGCCGTGAGCTGGGCTGCCTGGTGCTGGCGCTGGGCCTGTCCACGGCATTTGTCACGCCGCTGAAGAAAGTGACCCAGGTGCAATGCCCATGGAGCCTGACCCAGTTTGGCGGGAAGGAAACCTACAGCAAGCTGCTGGAGCCGCGGCCGGCGACCGACAAGCCCGGGCTGTGCTGGCCGGGCGGGCATGCCGCGACCGGGTTCTGCCTGTTCGGCCTGTTCTTCATGTTGCGTGATCGCAAGCCGCGCCTGGCGCGGGTGGCGTTGACGGTTGCCTTCGTCGCCGGGTCGGTGTTGTCGCTGGGCAGGATGATGCAGGGGGCGCACTTCCTTTCGCACAACGTGTGGACGGCGGTGTTCTGCTGGTTGATCGGGTTGGGGTCGTATTACCTGATCCTGTATCGGCGGGGAATGGCTGAGGTGCCTGCTGCCGAGCGTAGCGTCGCCTGACCCAGGGGCCGCTTTGCGGCCCTTTCGCCGGCAAGCCAGCTCCCACAGGTACAGCGCAAGTCCCAGTGTTGGCGCAATCCTGTGGGAGCTGGCTTGCCGGCGATGGGCTGCGCAGCAACCCCAATGGCCCTCACAAGGCAAACGAAAAAGCCCCGACTCTCGCGAACGGGGGCTTTCTGGTGGTGCAGGGGGTAAGGCTGGCTTACGGCATGCCAGCATGCCTGCAGCATCGCCTGAACCAGGGGCCGCTTTGCGGCCCTTTCGCCGGCAAGCCAGCTCCCACAGGTACAGCGCAAGTCCCAGTGTTGGCACAATCCTGTGGGAGCTGGCTAGCCGGCGATGGGCTGCGCAGCAGCCCCAATGGCCCCAACAGGAAAAACAAAAAAGCCCCGGTTCTCGCGAACCGGGGCTTTCATGGTGCAGGGGGTAAGGCTGGCTTACATCATGCCGCCCATGCCACCCATGCCGCCCATGTCAGGCATGCCAGCAGCTGGCTTGTCTTCCGGCAGGTCGGCAACCATGGCTTCGGTGGTGATCATCAGACCGCCGATCGAAGCAGCAGCTTGCAGCGCCGAACGGGTGACCTTGGCTGGGTCCAGGATGCCCATCTCGATCATGTCGCCGTATTCGCCGGTAGCAGCGTTGTAACCGAAGTTACCCGAACCTTGCTTGACCTTGTCAGCGACAACGCTTGGCTCATCGCCGGCGTTGGCAGTGATCTGGCGCAGCGGCGCTTCAACGGCGCGACGCAGCAGGGCGATACCGACGTTCTGGTCTTCGTTGTCGCCTTTGAGGTTGGCAATGGCCGCCAGGGAGCGAACCAGAGCTACACCACCGCCAGGCACCACGCCTTCTTCAACGGCTGCACGGGTAGCGTGCAGGGCGTCTTCAACGCGGGCTTTCTTCTCTTTCATTTCAACTTCGGTGCCGGCACCGACCTTGATCACGGCAACACCGCCGGCCAGCTTGGCCAGACGCTCTTGCAGCTTCTCACGGTCGTAGTCCGAGGAAGTCTCTTCGATCTGGGCACGGATCTGCTTGACGCGTGCTTCGATCTCGGTGTCGGCGCCAGCGCCGTCGATGATGGTGGTGTTTTCCTTGGACAGGATGACGCGCTTGGCGTTGCCCAGGTGCTCCAGGGTAGCGGTTTCCAGGGACAGGCCGATTTCTTCGGAGATGACCTGGCCGCCAGTCAGGACCGCGATGTCCTGCAGCATGGCCTTGCGGCGGTCGCCGAAGCCCGGAGCCTTGACCGCAGCAACCTTGACGATGCCGCGCATGTTGTTGACTACCAGGGTAGCCAGGGCTTCGCCTTCAACGTCTTCGGCAACGATCAGCAGTGGGCGGCCGGCCTTGGCAACGGCTTCCAGAACTGGCAGCAGCTCACGGATGTTGGAGATCTTCTTGTCGACCAGCAGCAGCAGCGGGCCTTCCAGCTCGGCAACCATGGTGTCCGGCTTGTTTACGAAGTACGGCGACAGGTAACCACGGTCGAACTGCATGCCTTCCACGACAGACAGTTCGTTCTCCAGGCCCGAGCCTTCTTCAACGGTGATCACGCCTTCTTTACCGACTTTTTCCATGGCTTCGGCGATGATTTCACCGATGGAGTTGTCGGAGTTGGCAGAGATGGTACCTACCTGGGCGATGGCCTTGGAGTCGGCGCATGGCTTGGACAGGTTCTTCAGCTCGGCGACGACGGCAGCGGTGGCCTTGTCGATGCCGCGCTTCAGGTCCATAGGGTTCATGCCGGCAGCAACGGCTTTCAGGCCTTCGTTGACGATGGCCTGAGCCAGGACGGTAGCGGTGGTGGTGCCGTCACCGGCTGCGTCGTTGGCCTTGGAAGCAACTTCCTTGACCAGCTGGGCGCCCATGTTCTCGAAGGCGTCTTTCAGCTCGATTTCCTTGGCAACGGAAACGCCGTCCTTGGTGATGGTCGGCGCGCCGAAGCTCTTGGCCAGCACCACGTTACGGCCTTTCGGGCCCAGGGTCGCTTTTACCGCGTCAGCCAGAACGTTGACACCTACCAGCATTTTCTTACGAGCGGAATCGCCGAATTTTACGTCTTTAGCAGCCATGATCGTTTAATCCTTGGAATTTCTTTGGAGTAACGGGAAGTCGTGGAAATCAGCCTTCGATAACGGCCAGGATTTCGTTCTCGGCCATGACCAGCAGGTCTTCGCCATCGACTTTCACGGTGTTGCTGCCCGAGTAAGGGCCGAAAACCACTTTGTCACCCACTTTCACGGCCAGCGCGCGAACTTCGCCGTTGTCCAGGATGCGACCGGTGCCGACGGCGACGACTTCGCCGCGGTTTGGTTTTTCAGCGGCCGAACCCGGCAGGACGATACCGCCAGCGGTTTTCGATTCTTCTTCGCTGCGACGGATGACGACGCGGTCATGCAGAGGACGAAGCTTCATTGTCGATCTCTCCCAAATAGTGGTTTTCATCGGCCGGTGTCGACACCGGCGGTTTGATGCAGTCCGGCGTTGCCGGGGGTGATCCGCAATGGGCGAAGCACCTGTGTAATGTCTGGTGTCGCCACCAGAAACCTTGCGGTGACCACTACATGAGGCCGTCATATTCAATTACAAGGCTTGCTTCAGAAAATTTTTCATTAGCCTGAAAAGCTTGGGGCCGCTTCGCAGCCCTATCGCGACACAAGGCCGCTCCTACAGGGGTTCGCATACTCTGTAGGAGCGGCCTTGTGTCGCGATAGGGGCGCGAAGCGGCCCCCGGCTATTACTTGTCGCGGCGCTCGTACTCGCCTTCGATCACATTCGGCCGATGCCCGCCATCCTGCGGCCGCGCCTGGAACGGGTCCTCCTGGAAGGCACGCTGGCGCATGGCCTGAGCCTCGGCACGCTCGCGCATCTTGCGCGCGGCCAGGTGACGGGTGAATGGCAGCAGGCACAGCAGGCCCAGAACGTCGCTGATGAAACCTGGCAGCAACAGCAGGCCCCCACCAACGGCCAGCATCATGCCCTGGAACATGTCCTCGGCGGGCAGTTCGCCACGCTGCAGGCTTTCACGGGCGCGCAGTGCGGTAGCCAGCCCGGCCACGCGCATCACCAGCACACCCAGGGCGGAGCCGGCGATGATCAGCAGCAGCGCCGGGAAGAAACCGATGGCGGCACTGACCTTCACGAAGACGAACAGCTCCAGCACGGGAAACAGGAGAAACAGCAGTAGAAAAGCACGCATCAAAGCAATCCTCGTTGGAAGACAACCTTCCTGTAAGACCCACAAATGGATGCGTGAGCTCGGCTTTTCAACCCTCGACTTCCGTGGCAACCGGCCACTTGTCGGCGCGAGCCAGCAAAACCAGGGCTTCGCGGACTTGTGTCGGCGTGTTGCAGTTACTTGGGAAAGGCAACCAGTACACCGCCTGGCCGATACGCAGGTGCATGCCTTCGCTGTCTACACCGACCATCTGCGCGGGTGCATGGCGTGGCAAATCGCTCAGCTCCACATAATGGGCTATCGCGTCGGCGTGGTCGTTGTTCATGTGCTCGACCATGCTCGTCTCGGCCTTGCCGGCGAGCGGGTTGGCCAACGTCACCTGGTCGAGCCAGTGGATGGCGCCGAAGCCGCCAATGTAGCGGTGACGTACCGGCTGCAACACCCAGAAGTCGAAGTCGTGGGCCTTGTGGTAATTGGCCGCGTCCGGGAAATAGCGGTAGTAGCGCTCGGCGGCAGCCTCGATGACGGCCTCATCCACCAGCTTGTGGGCCTCGGCCATCACCGTCAGCCGCCCCACGGCCTGTACGTCCTCGGCTTCGCGTTCGCCCACCAGCAGCGAGCACTTGGGGTCCTTCAGCAGGTTGTGGGTGTGCTGGGCGATGCGGCTGATGAGGATCAGCGGGTTGCCCTGGGCGTCCAGGCAATACGGTACAACAGAGCCGAAGGGGTAGCCGGGCATCGACTTGGAATGGGTCGAGAGTACGCCGCGGTATTCCTTGAGTAGCAGCTCCCGGGCGGGGCGGATGGCATTGGTACTCACTTGGGGGCGGCTCCTGATATCGGACTGGATGGGACAAGATAAGCATTATCAGATCCAGTGCCAATGGGGCTGCTTTGCAGCCCATCGCGACGCAAGGCCGCTCCTGCAAAGGATCGCGTACATGCTGCAGGAGCGGCCTTGTGTCGCGAAAGGGGCGCTACGCGCCCCCGGCGGTTCACCAGGTAACGCCGAAGCCTGCGGTGTAACGGGTCTTGTCCAGGTCACTGTCCCGCGTACCAGTGATTATGTCCTTTTCCGCCTTGAGGTTCAGCGAGGCCCACTCGGTGACTTTGTAGCGCAGGCCAACCTCGGCATCCAGCGCGTAGTCGGCCACGCCACCCAGCGGCTTGGCGAACTCGCCGTTGGTGAACAACTGCACGTTCTTGCCAATCAGGTAGCGGGTGTAGTCCCACTTCACCGCCGCGGAATAGAAGTTGTCCTTGGCGCCATCCTGGTATTCGAAGTCGGTACGGTTGATCAACGAACCCAGCGAAAACGCGCCCAGTTCGTTGTCCCAGAACTGGTAACCCGGGCCGGTACCCACGGTGCGCTGGCGGGCGAGGTCTTCGATGCGGTCGCGCTTGTACTCCATGCGCCCCTGCCAGAACCACTTCTCGGTGAGGAAGCGGTCCAGGGCGTACTCGGCACTCCAGTTGTCGGTGGTGGTGACGTCGTCCTTGGTCTCGCGGTTGTATTCGCCTTCGGCGTTGTGCCGCCAGCGGCCATGGCGGGCACTGGTCTTGAAGCCGACGTCGTAGTCGTCGGTGTCGTTCTCGGCGCGCTTGTAGTCCAGGGCCACGTCGACGTTGCCCTTCCACACGAAATCCTCGACCAGTGGCTTGGGCTTCATGATCTGCTCGATGCTGGCCAGCTCCACGGTCTTCGGCGCCTCGCCATTGGCCAGGGTCACCTTGCCGGGCTCGGCGGCCTTCAGCGACTTGGCGCGCTCACCGCTGTAGGCGTCCTGCTTGACCAGCATCTCCTGGTCGCTCTCCAGGGTCTGGACCTCTTTCCAGTCCAGGGCGATGGAACCGCCATAGGGGGTTTCCAGCAGCAGCTTGCCGCCATCGAATACTTTGATCTTGCCGCTTAGCCGATCACCGTTCTTCATCCACACGGTGTCGGCGAACACCGGGGAGGCGCACAGGGAAGCAGCAAGCAGGCACAACAAGGATCTAGAATTCATAAGCGGGCTATGATTTGCGGAGTACGGGTTCGATTTGACGAAAAAAGCCGGGCATTATCCAGATAACCACGACCAGAGCAAGGAAAGACCGGGAGCATGCCGTTGAGTTCAACTCTCATTTGCCAGACCGCCGGTCCGGTTTCACCTGCAGCCCAGTGGGTGCCTGATGTCTGACGGATATGAGCACGCCCTCGACTCCGCCGAGGGCCGACGAACGGCGCTGTATTCGGTACTCGGCCAAGTGCCCGCCGGCAAGGTGGTCAGCTATGGCCAGCTGGCCGAGCTGGCGGGGCTTGGGCGGGCGGCACGCTGGGTCGGGCGCACCCTCGGGCAACTGCCCACGGACACTCGTCTGCCCTGGCACCGGGTGCTTGGCGCTGGTGGCCGGCTGAGCCTGGCACTGGGTACCCCATCGGGGGATGAACAACGGGCGCGACTGCGCGCGGAGGGTGTCAATGTAACCAACAATCGTGTGGATATGACGCGCCATGGCTGGCGCCCGATGGAGCACAGCGGTTAGAGTGCGCGCTTTGTTTTCGCAAACTTGAGGCAGATGTTGGCCCATGCCCCGTAAAACCTGGCGCGCTGCGCTTGCTGCCTATGCCAGCCCGTCAACCTTGGTACTTTTGCTGCTCGGCTTCGCTGCCGGTCTGCCCTACATGCTGGTGTTTTCCACCCTTTCGGTGTGGTTGCGCGAAGCCGGCGTGGCCCGCGAGACCATCGGTTACGCCAGCCTGATCGGCCTGGCCTACGCCTTCAAATGGGTATGGTCACCGCTGCTCGACCAATGGCGCCTGCCGCTGCTTGGCAGCCTGGGGCGTCGGCGTTCGTGGCTGCTGCTGTCGCAGGCACTGGTAGTGGTCGGGCTGGTCGGCATGAGCCTGTGCGACCCGCAGCAGCACCTGTCATGGCTGATCGCCCTGGCGGTGCTGGTGGCGTTCGCTTCGGCCACCCAGGACATCGCCGTCGATGCCTACCGCCTGGAAATCGCCGACGACCAGCGCCAGGCAGCGCTCGCCGCCAGCTACATGGCCGGCTACCGCGTGGCGGCCCTGCTGGCCACGGCAGGCGCACTGTTCTTCGCCGAGTGGTTCGGCTCCACCGGTTTCAGCTACCTGCACAAGGCCTGGGCCGGCACCTACGTCATGTTCGCGGTGATGATGCTGCCCGCCGTGTTCACCACCCTGATCATGCGCGAACCGCCCGTACCCATGCGTACCCAGCTGTCGGCAGCGCGTTATGGGCTGGTGCACCAACTGGCCTCGGTGTTCGTGCTGATCATCCTGCTGGTGTCGGTACCGGCCAGCTTCACCCAGATGTTCAATACCGGCTGGTCCAGCGTCATCTCCGGTGATGCCACGCCACTGGACCTGCTGCTGGAAGACCGCGCCTTCCTGCGCCTGATCCTCTATGTGCTGCTGACCTGGGCGTGCCTGTCGAGCCTGGGCCGTCGCGGCCTGGCGCCGGTGCTGACCCCGGTCAACGATTTCATTGCCCGCTACCGCTGGCAGGCCTTGCTGCTGCTCGGCCTGATCGCCACCTATCGCATGTCGGACACGGTGATGGGTGTGATGGCCAACGTGTTCTACATCGACATGGGCTTCACCAAGGACCAGATCGCCAGCGTCAGCAAGATTTTCGGCCTGATCATGACCCTGGTCGGCGCCGGGGTTGGTGGCCTGCTGATCGTGCGCTTCGGCATCATGCCGATCCTGTTCATCGGTGGTGCGGCCTCGGCGGGTACCAACATCCTGTTCCTGATGCTGGCCGACATGGGCCCTAACCTGCAGATGCTGGTGGTGACCATCTCGCTGGACAACTTCAGCTCAGGCATGGCCACCTCGGCATTCGTCGCCTACCTGTCGAGCCTGACCAACCTGAAGTTCTCGGCTACCCAGTACGCGTTGCTCAGCTCGATCATGCTGCTGTTACCAAGGCTGATCGGCGGGTATTCGGGGGTCATGGTGGAGAAGTTCGGCTACCACGACTTCTTCCTGATCACTGCCCTGCTGGGCGTGCCGACCCTGATCCTGATTGCCCTGCAGTGGCGCCAGGAGGCCGGGCCGGGCAAACCGGTGGCAGAGGAAGGTTCGGCGGCCGAGCGGCCCTGACAGGTTTGTATTGCCTGTACCGGCCTCTTCGCAGCACTAGGCTGCTCCTGCAGATACACAACAGCTCTGTAGGAGCAGCCTTGTGCTGCGAAGAGGCCGGTACAGGCAATGAAGTTTACTGAGCAACAGCCCCCTCACCAGGCCGTCTACCCACCACAAACCACAGTGGCCACAGCGCCAAGGCCCCCGCCACACCCGCCGCCAGGGCAAAGTGCAACAAGCTGGCCCCGGCGCCAATCATTGCCAGCACCGCCCCACCCATCCCCAGCAAGGCGATGGTGATCATCCCCAGCATGGCCGAGACCAGCCCCTTGCTCTGCTCGCTGGCGAACAGCGTCATGCGATACAGCACCGCGTTGGCCACGCCCAACCCCAGCGCGTACAGCGACATGCCCGCCACCACGCTGGTCACGCTCGGCCAGTGCCAGGTCGCCAGCACCATCAGGCAAAGGCCGGCCAGGTATGGCCACAACGCACCCCGCACCAGCGCCGACAGCGGATAACGGTCGGCTATGCGGTTGATGATCAGGTTGCCCAGAATCAGCCCGCCAAACACCGGCAACTGCCACAACGCGTACTCCATGGTGCTCAGCCCCTCGTCGTGGATCAGCAGCACCGGCGACAGGCCGATCCAGCCAATCAGCGGCAGACCGACCAAGCCCAGGGCCGCGCTACCAGCGACAAAGCGGCGGTTGGCCAGCAACTGGCCGTAACCGGCCAGCAGCGGCAGCAGATGGATCGGCGTGAATGCCAGGCGCGAGCCATCGCGGCGCTCCACGCCAAGGGTTTCCGGCATCAGCCGGTACAGCAGCAGCCACGCCAGAACCGCGCCAATGGCAAAGGCCACGAACAGCCAGCGCCAGTCCAGCCACTGCAGCAGCAAGGTGCCCACCAGCGGCCCGAGCAGTGGCGAAAGCAAGGCGATATTGGCCAGCAGCGCTATCATGCGCACGGCGTCGGCTTCGCTGAAGGCTTCGTTCAGGGCCGGGTAGCTGACCGTGACCACGAAGCCCAGGCCGATGCCCTGCAGCAGGCGCAGCAAGTTGAACAGGCCAATGTCGTGGACCCAGAAGGTGGCCATGCAGGCCAGGCCGAAGAACGCGCAACCAATCAGCAGCAACGGGCGCCGGCCATAGCGGTCGGCCAGCGGGCCGATCAGCCATTGCAGCACCACGCCCCCCAGCAGGTACAGGTTGAGGGCGTGGGGAATGTATTCGGGGCTGGCGTTCAGATCGCCGACCACCACCGGCATGGCCGGCATGACGGCATCGCTGGCCAGGTAGGTGAGCAGCTCGAACAGGGCCAGGGTCAGGCCGAACAGCAAGGCGCGCAGTGGGGTGATGTACAGCAGTGGTTTCATGATGGCGTATCGGGTGTGGCAGCTGGGGTCAGGCTATATGCCAGAAATGGCGGGGTATTGCTGTGAACAAGTGTAAAAAAACCGGGGCCGCTTCGCGCCCCATCGCCGGGCAAGCCAGCTCCCACAGGGTTATCACAGTCTTCAGGCCTGTGTTGTACCTGTGGGAGCTGGCTTGCCGGCGATGGGGCGCGAAGCGGCCCCGGCTTCAACGCGGTATTATTGCGCTGCAGTCTCCTGCACCACACGAATCACCCGCTGCGGGAACGGAATGTCGATCCCTTCGGCCTTCAACCGGTCACGCGCATGCTCGTTGAGCATGAACATCACATCCCAGTAATCGGCGGTCTTGGTCCACAAGCGCAACGATACGGTGATAGAGCTGTCGCCCAGGGTCGCGACCACCGCCTGCGGCGCCGGGTCGGGCAGCACACGCGGATCCTGCGCCAGCTCCAGCAGCACGTTACGGGCCTTCTGCAGGTCGGCCTCGTAGTCCACGCCCACATCGAACACCACCTTGCGCGTCGGCTGGCGGTTGGTGTTGGTGATGATGCCGTTGGACAGGCTGCCGTTGGGCATGATCACGGTCTTGTTGTCACCGGTGCGCAGCACGGTGTGGAAGATCTGGATGCTGTCGACGGTGCCGGCCACGCCTTGCGCCTCGATCCAGTCACCGATGCGGAACGGGCGGAAGAGCAGGATCAGCACACCACCGGCGAAGTTTGCCAGGCTGCCCTGCAACGCCAGACCGATGGCCAGCGTGGCACCACCAATCGCAGCCACGAACGAAGTGGTCTCAATGCCGATCATGGAGGCAACGCTGATCGCCAGCATGACCTTGAGGATGATGTTAGCCAGGGTGCGGATGAAGCCCTGCAGTGCCGGGTCTTGTACGCGCAAACCCACCAGCCTGGCGAGTCGATCACTGACCACGTTGGTAAGCCACCAGCCGATCGCCAAGGTCAGCAGTGCCAGCAGCAGGCGGCTGCCGTATTCCATGATCAAGGGGACCCAGGTCTGCGATTGGCGGACCAGCTGATCGACTTCAGCGTTCAAATCCATATTCATCTCCTGATGCCGCACGGCATGTACACGTATAGCAGGCCGCCGTAGGTTCGGCGGCCATGACCCCCATGGACATCATTACGCCATCGGGGTTCCGGACAACCCTGCGATCAGTCGCGGAAGTTGTTGAACTGCAGCGGCATGTCGAATTCCTTGGTACGCAGCAGGGCAATGGCCTCCTGCAGATCGTCACGCTTTTTACCGGTAACGCGTACCTGCTCGCCCTGGATGGCGGCCTGCACTTTCAGCTTGGCATCCTTGATGGTGGCGACAATCTTCTTCGCCAGGTCCTTGTCGATGCCTTCGCGGAACTTGGCTTCCTGTTTCTTTTCCTTGCCCGAGGCGTACGGGTCCTTGGTTTCCAGGCACTTCACGTCGATCTTGCGCTTGACCAGCGCCAGGCGCAGGATTTCCAGCATCGCTTCGAGCTGGAACTCTTCCTCGGCGGTGAGCATCACGGTCTGCTCTTTGTCCTTGAACTCGAAGGTACCCTTGCCCTTGAGGTCGTAGCGGCGGTCCAGGTCCTTGATGGCGTTGTCGACCGCGTTCTGCACTTCGTGCTTGTCCAGTTCCGATACCACGTCGAACGAAGGCATGGTTGTTCTCCCAAAATAAAAGCGCGCTCAGGCTGAAGATGGAGCGCGCTGGGTTTGACGGTTAAAATGCGGGCTCATTATAACGGGTTGCGAAACGCATATGAGCAGCACCTGGCATATTCTCGGCGCCGGTAGCCTGGGCAGCCTGTGGGCTTGCCGCCTGGCGCGCGCGGGCAAGGCAGTACGCCTGATCCTGCGTGACGGGCAACGGCTGCAGGCCTATCAGCAGGCCGGCGGCCTTACCGTGGTCGAACAGGACCAGCCCCGCCACTACGCCATCCCCGCCGAAACCGCGCAGGCACACGGCCCGATCCATCGCCTGCTGGTGGCCTGCAAGGCCTACGACGCCGCCCCGGCCATTGCGGGCGTCGCAGCGCGCCTGGCCGAGGGCGCCGAAGTGGTGCTGCTGCAGAACGGCCTGGGCAGCCAGGACGAAGTCGCCGACCTGGTGCCCCACGCGCGCTGCATCTTCGCCTCCAGTACCGAAGGGGCGTTCCGCGAGGGTGACTGGCAGGTACGCTTTGCCGGCCACGGCTTCAACTGGCTGGGCGACCCACGCAACCCGACGATCCCGACCTGGTTCGATGACCTGCACGAGGCCGGCATCCCCGCCGAGTGGACGGTGGATATCCTCACTCGCCTGTGGCGCAAGCTGGCACTCAATTGCGCCATCAACCCGCTGACCGTGCTGCACGACTGCCAGAACGGCGGGCTGCTGGGGCACCTGGGCGAAGTTGACGCCCTGTGCGCCGAGCTGGCCCAGCTGCTGCGCCGCTGTGGCCAGCCAGAGGCAGCGGATGGGCTGGACGAAGAAGTACAGCGGGTTATCCTCGCCACGGCTGCCAACTACTCTTCCATGTACCAGGATGTACGCGCTGGCCGGCGCACCGAGGTGCACTACCTGCTTGGCCAAGCGTGCCGCGCTGCCGGCCGCCATGGCCTGCAGTTGCCAGAGCTGGAACGCCTGCTGCGGCGCCTGGTCGATAACCTGCGCGGGCGTGGTTTGCCCTGCGACTGACGCGGCCCTTTCAACCGGATACGGACATTGCCTAGCCCATGACCTTGCGCCAACGCCTGGAAAACCTCCCGGTCGGGCAGAAGCTACTGGCAGCCCTGCTGGTGTTGCTGGTGACCATTCTGCTGGTGGCCAACCTCACCTTCATCAGTGCCGCCTACTGGATCACCCAGGAAAGCATGGCGCCACAGGCGCTGCACACCATCGGCCGGCTGGTGGCCAACCCACAGCTGGCGGCCCGCGCCGGCGATAGCCCGGACACCGCCAGCGCCCTGCTCAAGGAACTGGACAGCTACACGCCGCTGCGCGCCGCCGCCGTCTACGGGGGTGACGGCCGTATACTGGCGCAACTGCAGCACGGCGAGCCGCTGGCGCTGCCCAGGCGTTTTCGCGACATCGACGGCTGGCGCCTGATGGAGTTTCGCAGCACCCAGCTGATCCGCATGCCACGTGACGCCAACCCACCCGCGCACCTGCTGCTGGTGGCCAGCAGCGAACTGCCCACGGCCTTTTACACCGGCACCCTCAGCGCAAGCCTGGGCATCCTGGTATTCAGCATCCTGCTGTGGATAATCATCGCCCGGCAGATCAAACGCCTGATCACCCAGCCGATCAACCAACTCGAAGAGCTCAGCCGCCAGGTCACCCGCGAAGAGAGCTATGCCCTGCGTGCGCAGCGCGGCAACGACGACGAAATCGGCAGCCTGGCCGAAGCGTTCAACACCATGCTCTCGCGCATCGAGGCTCGCGAACAGCAGCTCAAGCGCACCCGCGACGAGTTCCAGGAGGCCTATGACCAGGCCCAGGGCCTGGCCGAGGAAACCCGCCACACCAACCGCAAGCTGGAACTGGAAGTCCAGGTGCGCAGCAAGATCGAGAAGAAACTCACCGGTTTCCAGAACTACCTCAACAGCATCATCGACTCGATGCCCTCGGCGCTGATCGCCCTCGATGAGCAGCTCTACGTGACCCAATGGAACCACGAAGCCACGGTGCTATCCGGCACGCCACTGGACGAAGCGCTGAACCAGCCGATCTTCATCGCCTTCGAACCGCTCAAGCCGTTCTTGCCGCAGTTGAAGGAAACTGTGGAGAAACACCGCGTTGCAAAGATCGAGCGGGTCACCTGGCCCAAGGGCGAAGACCTGCGCCACTACGCCCTGACCTTCTACCCGCTGACCGGTGGAGGCGGCCGTGGCGTGGTCATCCGCATCGACGACATCACCCAGCGCCTGTCGTTGGAAGAAATGATGGTGCAATCGGAGAAGATGCTTTCGGTCGGAGGCCTGGCCGCCGGCATGGCCCATGAGATCAACAACCCGCTAGGCGCGATCCTGCACAACGTGCAGAACATTCGCCGGCGCCTGTCACCAGAGCTGCCGCGCAACCAGGAGCAGGCCGAAGAACTGGGCATCGACCTGCTCACGGTCAACCGCTACCTGGAGAGCCGCGAAGTGCCGCAATTGCTCGACGGCATCCAGCAGGCCGGTGCCCGGGCGGCAAAGATCGTCACCCACATGCTCAGTTTCAGCCGACGCAGCAACCGCCAACTGGCGCCGTGCGACCTGCCAGCGCTGATCGACCAGGCGGTGGAGATTGCAGGCAACGACTTCGACCTGGCCATCGGCTTCGACTTCAAGGGCCAGGCCATCGTGCGCCAGTTCGACCCCGAACTGGGGCCGGTGCCGTGCACTGCCAACGAACTGGAGCAGGTGCTGCTCAACCTGCTGAAAAACGCCGCCCAGGCTATTCACCAGCGACCACAGCCGAGCGAGCCTGGGCGCATCATCCTGCGCACCCGCTTGAGCCCGCCATGGGCGGAAATCCAGGTCGAGGACAACGGGGTCGGCATGCCCGAGGGGGTGCGCAAACGCACCTTCGAACCGTTCTTCACCACCAAGGAAATCGGCCAGGGCACCGGGCTGGGTCTGTCGGTCTCGTACTTCATCATCACCAACAACCACAAGGGGCAAATGGAAGTGCAATCCACGCCCGGCCAAGGTACCTGCTTCACCCTGCGCCTGCCCCTCGGCCAGCCGGCAGCGGTAGCGCCGGCCAAAACGGAGAAATGACATGGGCTACCGCCTGTCGAAGATCTACACCCGCACCGGCGACAAAGGCGAAACCGCCCTGGGCGACGGGCGCCGGGTACCCAAGGACCACCCACGGATCGAAGCGATTGGCGAGGTGGACAGCCTGAACAGCCAGCTGGGTTTGTTGCTGGCGGGGCTGGCCGAACAAGGATTGAGTGAAGTGAGCGCAGTGTTGGCGCCATGTCAGCACCGCCTGTTCGACCTTGGCGGTGAGTTGGCGATGCCCAGTTATCAGGCGCTGAACATGGCGGAAGTGGAACGCCTGGAAGCAGCGATCGATGTGTGGAATGAAGAGCTGGGGCCGTTGAAGAACTTCATCTTGCCCAGCGGCTCGGCGCTGGTGGCGCAGGCGCATGTGTGCCGTAGCCTGGCGCGCAGTGCGGAGCGGCGGTGCCAGCAGCTGAATGCGCTGGAGCCGTTGGCGGGGGTTGGGTTGGCGTATATCAACCGGCTTTCGGACCTGCTGTTTGTGGCGGCGCGGATCATTGGGCGGCGGCAGGGGGTGGCTGAGGTTTTGTGGAAGCCTGCTGAAAAGCCGCAGGGCTGATATTTTTGAGGCTGCTGCGCAGCCCATCACCGGCAAGCCAGCGCCCACAGAGCCCGGTCTGTGCTGTCTTTGTGGGAGCTGGCTTGCCGGCGATGGGGCGCAAAGCGGCCCCAATTACAGGCGACTCAGATCTCGGGCCAGAACGCCCGGATCCCGGCAACACCCTGCGCCCCCGCTTCCCAGGCCTGTTCACGCTCGCCCGGCCCGACCCCACCCAGCAGGTAGACCGGTTTGTTGAAGCCGGCGATCAACCGTTGTGCCTCGTCCCACCCCAGCGGCACCGCCTCAGGGTGTGTCCGGGTTGCCTGCACCGGTGACAAGGTGACGAAGTCCACGCCCATCTGCTCCGCCAGCGCCAGCTCTTCGGCACTGTGGCAGGACGCCGCCAGCCAGCGCTCCTTGGGGAACGGCCGGCCGTTGGCGGCATACTTGCGCAGTTGTGCAGCCGTCAGGTGCCAACCCGCGGCAGGGAAGTCACCCAGCCACTCCAGCGGCCCCTTGAGCATCAGCTGCGCCTTGCCCGCGCACAGGCCGACCGCATCCACCGCCACATCGCGGTACTTGGGGTCGTACATGTCCGGGGCACGCAACTGGATCAGGCGAATTCCGCTGGCCACCGCCTTCTGGATGCCCTTGAGCATCTGCGGCACTTCCAGGCCATCTGGGGTGATCAGGTACTGGTCCGGCAGGCGCGCGGCTGCAACGATCGGCTTGTTGGCCTCGGGGAATTCGTACTGCGGCAAATCACGTGGGGCAACCCATTCCAGGGGTTGGCCCTCGGCGCCATGCGGCTCGCCGGTGAACGCCTGGACTTCGCGCACGTCCAGCAGCACCTGCTTGTCCGGGTAGTCGTGGCTGACCTTGATCAGCGCGCGCGAACGGCTCACCTCGATGCCCAGCTCCTCGCGCAGCTCGCGGGCCAGCGCCGCCTCGACGCCCTCACCCTCTTCCACCTTGCCGCCCGGGAATTCCCACAGGCCGCCCTGGTGCTGGGTATCAGCACGCCGCGCGATCAGAATGCGGCCGTCAGTACCGCGGATGACAGCGGCTACAACATGAATCCGTTTCACCCTTCACGCTCCGCCAGGCCAGCCTTCTGCCAGGCCTGGAAGGCCGGCCACTGGTAAATGGTTTCGATATAGGCCGCCGCCTCCGCAGGCACTTCCACGCGGTAAGTGCGCAGACGCACGGCCACCGGGGCGAAGAAGACATCGGCCAGGCTCGGCTTGCCGAACAGGAACGGGCCGCTGTCCTTGGCCACCAGGCGGCACTCGGACCACAGTGCAACGATACGGTCGATATCGATCTGAACCTCCAACGGCACGCTCTCCAGCGCTTGGTCGCGCGACAGGTCGAACGGCATGGCACCGCGCAAGGCGAAGAAGCCGCTGTGCATCTGTGCGCAGGCCGAACGGGCCTGTGCCCGGGCCGCCACGTCGGCAGGCCACAGCTGGGCGTCGGGGTGGCGTTCGTTGAGGTATTCGGCAATGGCCAGCGAGTCGGCGATCACACCGTGCTCGGTCTTGAGCAGCGGTACCTTGCCGGTGGCAGAGAAGGCGAGGATGCGCTGACGAGTGTCAGGCTGGTTGAGTTTGATCAGTGTTTCTTCGTAAGGCACGCCAGCCAGCTCGAGGGCCAGGGCGCCACGCAGCGACCAGGAGGAATACAGCTTGTCGCCGATGATCAGGTGATAGCTCATGGTTCGGCTCCATCGTTTGGGAATTTTGGGGCTGCTCTGCAGCCCTTTCGCGACACAAGGCCGCTCCCACATGGGGCGGTGTACGCAGGTCCTTGTGGGAGCGGCCTTGTGTCGCGATGGGCCGCAAAGCGGCCCCAATTACATCAGGTACGGTACTCGGCGTTGATCTTCACGTACTCGTGGGACAGGTCGGTGGTCCAGATGGTTTCGCTGCACTGGCCACGGCCCAGCTCGATGCGGATGGTGATCTCTTCCTGGGCCATTACCTTGGCGCCCTGGTCTTCGGTGTAGCTCGGGCTGCGGCCGCCTTTGCTGGCAATGCACACGTTGTCCAGGTACACATCAATCAGGCTCACATCCAGCTCCGGTACGCCGGCACGGCCGACGGCAGCGAGGATACGGCCCCAGTTGGGGTCTGAAGCGAACAGCGCGGTCTTGATCAGCGGCGAGTGGGCCACGGCGTAGCCGACGTCCAGGCACTCCTGGTGGTTACCACCGCCGTTGACCTGCACGGTAACGAACTTGGTGGCGCCTTCGCCATCACGGACGATGGCCTGGGCTACTTCCATGCACACCTCGAACACCGCCTTCTTCAGCGCTTCGAACAATGCGCCGCTGGCTTCGGTAACTTCCGGCAGGTTGGCCTTGCCGGTGGCGATCAGCATGCAGCAGTCGTTGGTCGAGGTGTCGCCATCGATGGTGATGCGGTTGAACGACTTGTTGGCGCCGTCCAGCATCAGGTCCTTGAGTACCGCTGGGGCAACCTTGGCGTCGGTGGCGATGTAGCCGAGCATGGTAGCCATGTTCGGGCGGATCATGCCTGCACCCTTGCTGATGCCGGTGACGGTAATGGTCACGCCATCGTGCTGGAACTGGCGGCTGGCACCTTTGGGCAGGGTGTCGGTGGTCATGATGCCGGTGGCGGCTTCGGCCCAGTGGTTTTCCGACAGGTTGTCGAGGGCGGCCTGCAGCGCGCCTTCGATCTTCTCGACCGGCAGCGGCTCACCGATTACGCCGGTGGAGAACGGCAGTACCGATTCGGCCGGTACGCCGGCCAGTTCGGCCAGCTTGGCGCAGGTGCGCTCGGCGGCGGCCAGGCCTGGCGCGCCGGTGCCGGCGTTGGCGTTACCGGTGTTGGTCAGCAGATAGCGCACGGTGCCCTGCACACGCTGCTTGGACAGGATCACCGGCGCTGCGCAGAAGGCGTTGAGGGTGAACACGCCAGCCACGCTGGAGCCTTCGGCGCAGCGCATGACCACCACATCCTTGCGCCCCGGGCGCTTGATGCCGGCGGAAGCGATGCCGAGTTCAAAACCCGGAACCGGGTGCAGGGTGGGCAAAGGACCAAGACCAACAGCCATTAGAGCGCTCCTAGAAAATACGGTTGATATCGAAAAACGGGGCCGCTTCGCGCCCCATCGCGACACAAGGCCGCTCCCACATAGGACGGCGCAGCGTTGCGGCTGTGCGCTATCCCTGTGGGAGCGGCCTTGTGTCGCGATAGGGCCGCACCGCGGCCCCAATTCAGGTCAGATCACTCGATCTGCCCGTGGCAATGCTTGAACTTCTTGCCCGAACCACACCAGCACGGCTCGTTGCGGCCCAGCTTCTGCTCGTTGCGCACCGGTGCCGAGGCAACGGCCACTTCGGCGCCCTCCTCGTTCAGCTGCTCGCTTTCCAGGCCCGGAGCAGCGGCGTGCTGGAACTGCATGCGGCTGGCCAGTTCCTCGGCCTCGCGGCGCAGGCGGGCTTCCTCTTCGACCGGGTCTTCGCGGCGTACCTGAACGTGCGACAGCACACGGATGGTGTCGCGCTTGATCGACTCGAGCAGCTCCTGGAACAGGCTGAAGGATTCGCGCTTGTACTCCTGCTTCGGGTTCTTCTGCGCATAACCACGCAGGTGGATACCGTGACGCAGGTGGTCCATGGTCGACAGGTGGTCTTTCCACAGGTCATCCAGCACGCGCAGCAGGATCTGCTTCTCGAAGGTACGCAGGGCTTCGATACCGGCCTGGTCTTCCTTCTCGGTGTACGCGGTGGTGATTTCGTTCAGCAGCTTCTCGCGCAGGGTCTCTTCGTAGAGGTGATCGTCCTCGTCGAGCCACTGCTGGATCGGCAGCTTCATGGCAAAATCGCTGGCAAGCGAAGCTTCCAGACCGGCCACGTCCCACTGCTCTGGCAGCGACTGCGGCGGAATGTGCTGGCTGATGGTAGCGTCCAGTACTTCCTTGCGGAATTCGACAATGGTGTCGCCAATGTTCTCGGCGGCCAGCAGGCTGTTGCGCATGTGGTAGATCACCTTGCGCTGCTCGTTGGCCACGTCGTCGTATTCCAGCAACTGCTTGCGGATGTCGAAGTTGCGGCCTTCGACCTTGCGCTGGGCCTTCTCGATGGCGTTGGTGACCATGCGGTGCTCGATGGCCTCGCCGGACTGCATGCCCAGCGCCTTCATGAAGTTCTTCACCCGGTCAGAGGCGAAGATACGCATCAGGCTGTCTTCCAGCGACAGGTAGAAGCGGCTGGAGCCCGGGTCGCCCTGGCGGCCGGAACGGCCACGCAGCTGGTTGTCGATACGACGCGACTCGTGGCGCTCGGAAGCGATCACATGCAGGCCACCCGTCTCGATCACCTGCTGGTGACGCTTCTGCCAGTCGGCCTTGATCTGGGCAATCTGCTCGGCGGTGGGGTTTTCAAGGGCAGCCACTTCGGCTTCCCAGTTACCGCCCAGCAGGATGTCGGTACCACGGCCGGCCATGTTGGTGGCGATGGTCAGGGCACCTGGCGCACCGGCTTGCGCGATGATCTCGGCTTCCTTCTCGTGATACTTCGCGTTGAGCACCTTGTGGTCGATACCTTCCTTCTTCAGGAGGTTGGACATGTGCTCGGAGGTTTCGATGGTCGCAGTACCCACCAGCACCGGGCGGCCCTGCTTCATGCTTTCCTTGATGTCGGCGATGATCGCGGCGTATTTCTCGTCGGCGGTCAGGTACACCAGGTCGTTGAAGTCTTTACGCGCCAACGGCTTGTTCGGCGGAATGACCATCACGTTGAGCCCGTAGATCGACTGGAACTCGAACGCTTCGGTGTCGGCGGTACCGGTCATGCCGGACAGCTTGGTATACAGGCGGAAGTAGTTCTGGAAGGTGGTCGAAGCCAGGGTCTGGCTCTCGGCCTGGATGTTCAGGTTCTCTTTGGCTTCGATGGCCTGGTGCAGGCCTTCGGACAGACGACGGCCCGGCATGGTACGGCCGGTGTGCTCGTCGATCAGCAGCACCTGGCCGTCCTGGACAATGTATTCGATGTTGCGGTGGAACAGCTTGTGCGCGCGCAGGCCGGCGTAGACGTGGGTCAGCAGGCTCAGGTTATGCGCCGAGTACAGGCTCTCGCCCTCGGCCAGCAGGCCGGACTGGGTGAGCATCTCTTCGATGAACTGGTGACCGGCTTCGTTCAGCTCGACCTGACGGCTCTTCTCGTCGATGGTGAAGTGGCCTTCCTGGGTAACCTGGCCTTCGACCTCTTCTATGTGCTGGGTAAGGCGCGGGATCAGACGGTTGATCTCGATGTACAGCTTGGAGCTGTCCTCGGCCTGACCGGAGATGATCAGCGGGGTACGCGCTTCGTCGATGAGGATGGAGTCAACTTCGTCGATCACGGCGAAGTTCAGTTCACGCTGGAACTTCTCGTCCTGGCTGAACGCCATGTTGTCGCGCAGGTAGTCGAAACCGAATTCGTTGTTGGTGCCGTAGGTGATGTCGGCCGCGTAGGCGGCGCGCTTTTCTTCCGGCGGCTGGAAGGCCGAGACGATGCCGACCGACAGGCCGAGGAACTCGTAAAGCGGGCGCATCCAGTTGGCGTCGCGGCGGGCCAGGTAGTCGTTGACGGTGACCACGTGCACGCCCTTGCCGGACAATGCATTGAGGTACACGGCCAGGGTACCGACCAAGGTCTTGCCTTCACCGGTACGCATTTCTGCGATCATGCCCTCGTGCAGGGTCATGCCACCGATCAGCTGCACGTCGAAGTGGCGCATGCCCATCACGCGCTTGCCGGCCTCACGAGCCACGGCGAAGGCTTCAGGCAGCAACTGGTCCAGTGTCTCGCCTTTGGCCAGGCGCTCCTTGAACTCTGCGGTCTTGCCCCGCAGTTGCTCGTCGGAGAGGGCCACCATCTTCTCTTCGAGAGCATTGACGATGTTCACCGTCTTGAGCATGCGTTTGACTTCACGCTCGTTCTTGCTTCCAAAAAGTTTCTTTAACAAAGGCGCAAACATATCGGCAGGATCTTCCACACGTAGGGATGGAGGGCGGCCCCATGAGTCGCCCGTGCAGCCCTGAGGCCGCATGCGAACGAGCATTCTACCCGGAAACGATGGTGAGGAAAGTGGTGGATTTCCACGATGCTTGTACAGCGTTTTGGCGGGGGCTTGTTTTAGATAGGGGCATTTTCCTTGAGTTCAAGGTTCGGGAAGATGAAACGTATCGAGAATGAGTCTTGTCTTTTGTTATCTGTGCCGACCTCTTCGCGGGTAAACCCGCTTCCACAGGATCATCTGCACACTAAGGCAGTGCCGTACCTGTGGGAGCGGGTTCACCCGCGAAGAGGCCAGTGCAGGCTGTGGAGATGTTAGACTGCGGACCATGTAACCTCATGCGTACCCCCATGGCCTACAAACCCTCCCCCGCCCAGCCGCCCTCGGCCCTGCTTCGCCAGGTACGCCCACTGCGCCTGCTGCTGAACCAGGCCGAACGCCTGGAACACCTGCAGCGTCTGCTGGAAAGCCAGTTGCAACCGGCTGCCCGCGAGCACTGCCATGTGGCGTCGTGGCGCGATGGCACATTGTTGCTGGTGGTAACCGACGGCCACTGGGCAACCCGCCTGCGCTATCAGCAGAAACGCCTGATGTCGGCATTACAGGCCATGGAAGCGTTCGCCAACCTCAGACGCATCCTGTACAAGGTCCAGCCCCCGCTGGTGCCAGCCAAGCGTGGTGGCCATGCTGCGGAACTGTCCAATAACGCAGCCGAAAGCCTGCTCGATACGGCCGAGGGCATCACTGACCCAAGGCTGCGCGCAGCACTGGAACGATTGGCAGCCCACGCCCGGGACAAACCATAAAAAAGGCCACCCGAAGGTGGCCTCAATGAACTAGAGAGTGTTCGAACTTACACGGCCGCAACAGGGCGCATGTACGAGATCGGTGCCGTACTGGCATCTTCGAAGGTGACCACTTCCCAGGCATCGGTTTCGGCAATCAGCTTGCGCAGCAGCTGGTTGTTCAGCGCGTGGCCGGACTTGTAGCCCTTGAACTCGCCGATCAGGCTGTTGCCCAGCAGATAAAGGTCGCCAATGGCGTCGAGGATCTTGTGCTTGACGAATTCGTCATCGGAACGAAGGCCGTCTTCGTTGAGCACACCGGTCTCGTCGACCACGATGGCGTTCTCGACACTGCCACCCAGCGCAAGGTTGTGCTTGCGCAGGTACTCGATGTCACGCATGAAGCCGAAAGTACGGGCGCGGCTGACTTCCTTCACGAACGAGGTGCTGGAAAAATCGACGACCGCACTCTGGGTCTGGCCCTTGAGGACCGGATGATCGAAGTCGATCTCGAAGCTCACCTTGAAACCGTCGAAAGGCAGGAAAGTGGCGCGCTTGTCGCCCTCTTCCACGGTTACCTCACGCAGGATGCGGATGAACTTCTTGGCTGCGTCCTGTTCTTCCAGGCCGGCAGACTGAATCAGGAATACAAAGGGTCCGGCGCTGCCATCCATGATCGGCACTTCCGAGGCGGAGAGCTCGACGTAGGCGTTATCGATGCCCAGGCCCGCCATGGCGGAGAGCAGGTGCTCGACCGTATCGACCTTGACGTCACCGTTGACCAGCGTCGTCGACATGGTTGTCTCGCCGACGTTGGCCGCACGCGCCGGGATTTCGACCACAGGGTCGAGGTCGGCGCGGCGGAAGACGATGCCGGTGTCAACAGGTGCAGGCTTGAGGGTCAGGTAAACCTTCTCCCCGGAGTGCAGACCGACACCTGTGGCACGGATGGTATTCTTCAGGGTGCGTTGTTTAATCATGGCATTGGCCGCTTCAGCGCAAATTGCGAACAGGTATCAACAAAGGCTGGGGATGATAACAGACCCAACCTTTGATGAATACCAATCACCTTTATACCCCTGATAAATTCCATTAATCAGCCTGACGACGCAGGAATGCCGGGATATCGAGGTAGTCCAGGTCATCCTGAGGGTTCAGTTTAGCGGCCGCAGCAGCACCTGCATGGGCCTGGTTGCGCATTACGGTCGGGCGCTCCAGGTCACGGTAGTTGACCGCAGGCTGCTCCTGGCGTACCGGCGCCGGGTTGGAAGCCTCGTATGCCTGCTGCGCAGTCTGCAGGGTGTTGTCGACCACCTTCACAGGCTTCTCGATGCGCGCGCCCAGGCCGGTGGCCACTACGGTCACGTGCAACTCGTCACGCATGTCCGGGTCGATCACGGTGCCGACCTTGACCATGGCGTGGTCGGAGGCGAAGGCTTCGATGATGCTACCCACGTCGGAGTACTCGCCCAGCGACAGGTCAGGGCCTGCGGTGATGTTCACCAGAATGCCGCGGGCGCCCTGCAGGTTGACGTCTTCCAGCAGTGGGTTGCGGATCGCTGCTTCGGTGGCTTCACGCGCACGGTTCGGGCCGCTGGCGCAACCAGTACCCATCATGGCCATGCCCATTTCACCCATCACGGTACGCACGTCGGCGAAGTCGACGTTGATCATGCCCGGACGCTTGATGATATCGGAGATACCGCGCACGGCACCGGCCAGTACGTCGTCAGCCTTGGCGAAGGCGGACAGCAGGCTGGCATCCTTGCCCAGGATGGTCAGCAGCTTCTCGTTGGGAATGGTGATCAACGAGTCGACGCTTTCGGCCAGCATGCGGATGCCTTCATCGGCGATCTGCATGCGCTTGCGGCCTTCGAACGGGAACGGACGGGTCACCACGGCAACAGTGAGAATGCCCATTTCCTTGGCCACTTCGGCGATGATCGGCGCTGCACCGGTACCGGTACCACCACCCATGCCAGTGGTGATGAACACCATGTTGGTGCCCTGCAGCACTTCAGCGATGCGCTCACGGTCTTCCAGCGCGGCCTGGCGGCCGACTTCCGGATTGGCACCAGCACCCAGGCCCTTGGTCACGCCAGTGCCCAATTGCAGGATGGTGCGCGCGCCAATGTTTTTCAGCGCCTGGGCATCGGTGTTGGCGCAGATGAACTCCACGCCCTCGATGCTGCTCTTGACCATGTGGTTCACGGCGTTGCCGCCACCACCGCCAACACCGATCACTTTGATGACCGGGCTTTGCGGGACGTTGTCTACGAGCTCGAACATTTTCCCTCTCCTTACAGTTCTCTAGTTGTCGCGCCTACCACTACTGCTTTGAAACTTAGAAATTGCCCTGGACCCAGCGCTTGAAGCGTTCAAGCACTGGAGCCTTCGGTTCATCGCCATAGCTGTTGTTGCTGCTGTTGCCGGTCAGGGGCAGGTCTTCGGTCTGCTTCTGCAGGCCGTAGGTGAGCAAGCCCACACCGGTGGAATAGATCGGGTTGCGAACCACGTCGCTGAGCCCCCGAACGCTGTGCGGCACGCCCAGGCGTACCGGCATGTGGAAGATTTCCTCGGCCAGTTCCACGGCGCCTTCCATCTTGGCGGTGCCGCCGGTAAGGACGATGCCGGCCGGCACCAGGTCCTCGTAGCCGCTGCGGCGCAGTTCGGCCTGGATCAGGGTAAAGAGCTCGTCGTAACGTGGCTCCACCACCTCGGCCAGGGCCTGGCGCGACAGCTCGCGCGGTGGGCGATCACCCACGCTCGGCACCTTGATGGTCTCGCCGGCGCCAGCCAGTTTGGCCAGGGCGCAGGCGTAGCGGATCTTGATTTCTTCGGCGTACTGGGTCGGGGTACGCAGGGCCATGGCGATGTCGTTGGTCACCTGGTCGCCGGCAATCGGGATCACCGCGGTGTGACGAATCGCGCCCTCGGTGAAGATGGCGATGTCGGTAGTGCCACCACCGATGTCCACCAGGCACACGCCCAGCTCTTTTTCATCGTCGGTCAGTACCGAGTAGGCCGAGGCCAGCTGCTCGAGGATGATGTCGTCGATTTCCAGGCCGCAGCGGCGTACGCATTTCTCGATGTTCTGCGCCGCGTTGACCGCGCAAGTGACCACGTGGACCTTGGCTTCCAGACGCACGCCAGACATGCCCAGCGGCTCGCGCACGCCTTCCTGGTTGTCGATCACGTAATCCTGCGGCAGGGTGTGCAGCACGCGCTGGTCGGCCGGGATGGCCACGGCCTGGGCGGCGTCGAGTACGCGCTCCAGGTCGGCCAGGCTGACCTCGCGGTCGCGGATGGCGACGATGCCGTGGGAGTTCAGGCTGCGAATGTGATTGCCGGCCACGCCGACGAAGGCCGAGTGGATGCGGCAGCCGGCCATCAGCTGCGCTTCTTCCACGGCGCGCTGGATCGACTGCACGGTGGACTCGATGTTCACCACCACGCCTTTTTTCAGGCCGCGGGACGGATGGGTACCGATCCCGACGATTTCCAGGGTGCCGTCCTCGCCCACTTCACCCACCAGCGCCACCACCTTGGAGGTGCCGATGTCCAGCCCGACGATCATTTTGCCGCTATGCGCGTTTGCCATGGTCCTGCCTCTCTCTAATTCTTCGCAACGGCGGGTTGGGCCGTCGTCGGTGCAATCGGTTCCCGCCAACCAACGGCAAGTCCGTTGGAGTAACGCAGATCAATGCGGGCGATAGTGCTGATCTGGTCTTTGAGTGTCTTGTCGTAAATGGCAATGAAACGGCGCATCTTCTCCACCAGATGGTCGCGCCCCAGCAGCAGCTCGATGCCCGGCCCGGCGCTGCTCGCGCCCGTGGTCAGGAACCAGCTGCCTCGCTCGCGCAGCTCCAGGCGAGCGATGGAAAAGCCCAGGGGGCGCAGCATCTGGCTCAATACCTGATACTGCTGCATCACTTGTTGCTGAGCACGCTGCGGCCCGGCCAGCTGCGGCAGGTGCTCGTAGTTGGCCAGTTCGCGCGGGGTGAAAGCCTGACCCTGGTTGTTGAGCAAGGCTTCGTCACCCCAGCGCGCCACCGGCAACTGTTCTTCCAGGCGGATCACCACCTCATCGGGCCACACCCGGCGCACTTCGGCATGGGCAATCCACGGCATCTGCTCGAGCTCTGCGCGCATCGCCGGCAGGTCGACGCTGAAGAAGCTCGCTGCCACGTAGGGCGCGATACGCTGCTGCACCGACTGTTGGCTGATGTAGCTGAGATCGCCCTGCACATCGATCTTGGTGATCGGCCGGTCGGCGTACGGCATCAGGCGAATGGCGCCCTCGTAGGCGCCGAACCCGGCTGCCACCAGGACCACCGGCCACAGCAGACGCTTCAGGCCACCCAAGCTTGGCCGCGGCAGGCGCGCCGATACGGGCTCGTCGGCCACCAGCCGGCTGGCACCACGCGGTACCGGCTTGCTTCGGCCGGTAACGGGTTGCTGCTGACGTATCATCGCGCCTTGCATGGTCGTTAACCTCGCGTCGCCACGCTCTCGGCCAGGATCGCCAGCACCAGTTGCTGGAAGTCCAGGCCGGCCGCGCGGGCCGCCATGGGCACCAGGCTATGGTCGGTCATGCCGGGTGCGGTGTTGACTTCGAGCAGCCAGAACCGGCCCTGCTCGTCCTGCATCACGTCCAGCCGCCCCCAACCTTCGATACCGATGGCATCGCAGGCACGCGCGGTCAGGTCGATCAGTTCCTGTTCCTTGACGCTGTCCAGGCCGCACGGAATGCGATACTGGGTATCGTTGGCGATGTACTTGGCGTCGTAGTCGTAGAACACGTGTGGCGTACCCAGGGCGATCGGCGGCAGCACCTGGCCGCGCAATACCGCGACGGTGAACTCCGGCCCGTGGATCCACTGCTCCACCAGTACCTGGGAATCGTATTTAGCTGCGTCCTGCCAGGCGGCGACCAGTTCCTGGGCGCTGTTCACCTTGGCCATGCCGATGCTGGAACCTTCATGGGCGGGTTTGACGATAAGCGGGAAGCCCAGTTCCGTACTGGCCTGCAAACAATCGCTTTCGCTGGCCAGCACCGCGTGGCGCGGGGTCGGAATGCCCAGGCTCTGCCACACCTGCTTGGTGCGCAGCTTGTCCATGGCCAGTGCCGAGGCAAGGATGCCACTGCCGGTGTAGGGGATACCCAGGCACTCCAACAGGCCCTGCATGCTGCCGTCCTCGCCGCCACGGCCGTGGAGGATGATGAAGGCGCGGTCGATCTTCTCGCTTTGCAGGCGATCGAGCAGGTCGTCACCCACGTCGATGGCGACCACGTCGACACCGGCGGTGGTCAGCGCGTCGATCACTGCGGCACCGGACTTGAGCGACACTTCGCGCTCGGCGCTCTTGCCGCCGTACAGCACTGCGACGCGGCCGAACGCCTTGACATCCAGGGTCGAGTGCAGCTTGTCGTAGGCGCTGGTCATTTCGACTTCTCCTGCTTGGCGCCAGCGAACAGCGGGCTTTTCATCAATTGAGGGGCCAGGCCGCCGACATCACCGGCACCCTGGCAGATCAGGATGTCGCCAGCGCGCAGCAGTGGCTTGACCACTGGCGCCAGGTCGACGCCACGCTCGATGTAGATCGGGTCCAGCTTGCCGCGCTGGCGGATGCTATGGCACAGCTGGCGGCTGTCGGCACCGGGGATCGGCTCTTCTCCGGCCGGGTAGACTTCCATCAGCAGCAGCACGTTGGCATCGCCCAGCACCTGGACGAAATCGTCGTACAGGTCGCGGGTACGGCTGTAGCGGTGCGGCTGGTAGACGATCACCAGGCGACGGCTTGGCCAACCGCCGCGCACGGCCTGGATCACCGCAGCCACTTCGGTCGGGTGGTGGCCGTAGTCGTCGACCAGCATCACGCTGCCGCCTTCGACCGGCAGTTCGCCGTACACCTGGAAGCGGCGGCCAACGCCCTGGAAGCCGGACAGGCCCTGAACGATGGCTTCGTCAGTGATGCCTTCGTCGGTGGCGATGGCAATGGTGGCCAAGGCGTTGAGCACGTTGTGGTTGCCGGGCATGTTCACCGACACCTCCAGCGGCTCGCGGTCGCGGCGCAGCACGGTGAAGTGGGTCTGCATGCCCATCTGGCGCACGTTGATGGCGCGGATGTCGGCCTCGTCGCTGAAGCCATAGGTCACGGTCGGGCGCTTGACCTGTGGCAGGATCTCGCGCACTACCGGGTCATCCAGGCACATCACGGCCAGGCCGTAGAACGGCAGGTTGTGCAGGAACTCGACGAAGGTCTTCTTCAGCTTGTTGAAGTCACCTTCGTAGGTCGCCATGTGGTCGGCGTCGATGTTGGTGACCACGGCAACCATTGGCTGCAAGTGCAGGAAGCTGGCATCGCTCTCGTCCGCTTCGGCAATCAGGTAGCGGCTGGTACCCAGCTGGGCATTGGTGCCGGCAGCGGTCAGGCGCCCACCGATGACGAAGGTCGGGTCCAGGCCGCCTGCGGCGAACACCGAGGCCAGCAGGCTGGTGGTGGTGGTCTTGCCGTGGGTGCCGGCAACGGCCACGCCATGGCGGTAGCGCATCAGCTCGGCGAGCATCTCGGCACGCGGCACCACCGGAATGCGCCGCTCGAGGGCGGTGGCGACTTCCGGGTTGGCCGGGTTGATGGCGCTGGACACCACCAGCACATCGGCGGTGGCGGCGTTCTCGGCGCGGTGGCCGACGAATATCTCGGCGCCGAACGATTCCAGGCGCTCGGTGACCGGCGAGGCCTTCAGGTCGGAGCCGGACACTTCATAGCCCAGGTTCAGCAACACTTCGGCAATGCCGCACATGCCCACGCCGCCGATACCGACGAAGTGGATACGGCGGATACGGCCCATCTTCGGCTGGGGCATGGCTTTCTGGCTCTCAACCATGGGCCACCTCCAGGCAGATATCGACCACGGTGCTGGTTGCGGCAGGTTTGGCCAGGCGCCGTGCGGTGCCTGCCATGACGTTGAGTTTCTCGGGTTGCATCAGCACCTCGTTCAGGCGTTCAGCGAGCTGCGCTGCGCCAGTTGTCGCTTGTGGCATCAGGAAGGCTGCGCCTTCCCGGGCCAGATATTGGGCATTGTGGGTCTGGTGGTCGTCGATCGCATGGGGCAACGGCACCAGCATCGAAGGCAGGCCCGCTGCCGCCAGCTCGCTGACGGTCAGGGCGCCGGCCCGGCACACGACAATGTCGGCCCAGCCATAGGCCTGGGCCATGTCCTTGATGAAGGGCTCTACCTGAGCTTCGACGCCCGCCTCGCGATAACGCTCGGCGGTGACCGGCGCATGTTGCTTGCCGGCTTGGTGGAATACCTCTGGCCGCAGCGCAGCGGGCACTTCGGACAGGGCCTTAGGCAACAATTTGTTCAATGGTTCCGAACCCAGGCTGCCGCCCATCACCAGCAGTCGCGCACGGCGCTCGGCCAGGGGCGCGCGCAGGGTATCCATGAACAATTCCGGGCGCACCGGGTTACCGGTGGTGCGCAGTTTGTCGCTGGCGGCGAAGGTGGCCGGGAAGGCTTCGCACACACGCGCAGCCAGCGGCAACAGCAGGCGGTTGGTGGTACCGGCGCGGGCGTTCTGCTCGTGGATCACCAGCGGTACACCGCACAGGCGTGCGGCCACGCCGCCGGGGCCGGTCACATAGCCACCGAAGCCGACCACGCATACCGGCTTGAGCTCACGCACGATACGCCGCGCCTGCAGTACGGCCTTGACCAGGGTGAACGGCGCCTTGAGCAAAGACAGCTTGCTCTTGCCGCGCAGGCCGCTGACCTGGATCAGGTGCAGCGGCAGGCCGGCCTGGGGCACCAGTTCGTTCTCGATACCACGCGGAGTGCCCAGCCAGTGCACGCTGTAACCGCGCGCCTGGAATTCACGGGCGCAGGCCAGGGCCGGGAACACGTGGCCCCCGGTACCGCCCGCCATGATCAGTACGTTCTTGCCGTCAGCGGCCATGATTGGTCTCCTCGGCAAAATCGCTTTCGCTGAATTCGTGTTCCTCACTGCCCAGGTGCGTGCGGCTTTCCCACTCGATTCGCAGCAACAGGCCCACGCAGGCACAGCAAATCACCAGCGAGCTGCCCCCGTAGCTGAGGAACGGCAGGGTCAGGCCCTTGGTCGGCAGCAGGCCGACGTTCACACCGATGTTGATCAGGAACTGGCCGATCCAGAGGAAGGCCAGGCCGAAGGCAACATAAGCGGCAAAGAACTGCTTGGCTTTTTCGGCCCACAGGCCGATGTACAGGGCACGCACAGTCACGAATACGAACAGCGCGATAGTCAGCAGCGAGCCGACCACGCCGAGTTCTTCGGCCAGTACCGAAAACACGAAGTCGGTGTGCGCTTCAGGCAGGTAGAACTGCTTCTGCACGCTGTTGCCAAGGCCAACGCCCAGCCACTCGCCACGGCCGAAGGCAATCAGCGCCTGGGTCAGCTGGTAGCCCGAGCCGAACTGGTCGGACCACGGGTCGGTAAAGGTAATCAGGCGCGCCATCCGGTAAGGCTGCGCCTGTACCAGGACGAACACCGCGACCACCGCCAGCACCACCATCAGGCTGAAGCGGAACAGCCCCACGCCGCCGAGGAACAGCATGGCCGCCGCCGCGCCCATCATTACCACGGTGGCACCGAAGTCCGGCTCCATCAGCAGCAGGGCGGCCATGGGCAGCAGCACGATGAACGGCTTGAAGAAGCCCATCCAGGTTTCGCGTACCTCGGTCTGCCGGCGCACCAGGTAGCCGGCCAGGTAGATGACCACGAACACCTTGGCGATTTCCGAAGGCTGCACGTTGAAGAAGCTGAAGCCGATCCAGCGCATGGACCCGTTCACTTCGCGGCCGATACCCGGTACCAGCACCAGTACCAACAGGCCGAAGGCACCCAGCAACATCAGGAAGCCCATGCGCTGCCAGGTGGCGATCGGCACCAGCATGGTGGCGCCACAGGCGACCAGGCCGAGGAACACGTACACCAGGTGGCGGAACATGTGGTAAAGAGGGTTGCCCGACTGCACCGCAGCCACCTCCGAAGACGCCGAGGTGATCATCACCAGGCCCAGGCCCAGCAATGCCAGGCAGCCAGCGAGCATCGCGAAGTCCAGATCGATGCCACGGCCGCTGATCAGCGGCGACGGATAGGGCTTGAGGATGCCAAAGATCATGCAAGGCCTCCCGCTGCCTGGGCGAACAGGCGCCCGCGTTCTTCGAAGTTCTTGAACATGTCGAGGCTGGCGCACGCCGGCGACAGCAGTACTGCATCACCCGCCTGGGCCAGTTCGGCGCATTGCTGCACGGCGTCGTCGAGGGTCTTGACGCGGACCAGTTGCACGCCATCGCCCAGGGCTTCGGCCAGGCGCTCGGCATCACGGCCGAGCAGCACCACGGCGCGACAGAAGCGCTTGACCGGTTCGCGCAGCGCGGCGAAGTCGGCGCCCTTGCCATCGCCACCGGCGATCAGCACCAGCTTGCCTTCGATGTCGGCACCCAGGCCTTCGATGGCGGCCAGGGCAGCACCGACGTTGGTGGCCTTGGAATCGTCGTACCAGTTCACACCATTGCGCTCGCGCACCCACTGGCAACGGTGGGCCAGGCCGCCGAACTCGCGCAGCGCCTCGAGCATCGGCTCGAACGCCAGGCCGGCAGCATGCCCCAGAGCCAGCGCCGCCAAGGCGTTGCTCTGGTTGTGGGCACCGCGAATCTTCAGCTCACGTGCAGGCATCAGCGTCTCGAACTCGAACGCCAGGTATTTCTCGCCGTCCACTTCGCGCAGGCCGAAGGCCTTGAAGTCCGGCTGATTCAGGCCGAAGGTCCAGCATGGGCGGCCTTCCACCGGCAGCGGTCGGCTCAGGGCGTCCTGGCGGTTGACCACGACCTGGCGGGCACCACGGAAGATCCGGTGCTTGGCCAGGTGGTAGGCCGGCAGGCCGCTGTAGCGGTCCATGTGGTCTTCGCTGATGTTCAGCACGGTAGCCACTTCGGCGTTGAGCTGGTCGGTGGTTTCCAGCTGGAAGCTGGACAGTTCCAGCACGTACAGCTCGACGTCATCGGCCAGCAGGTCCAGCGCCGGGGTACCGAGGTTGCCGCCCACCGCTACGCGCTTGCCAGCCTTGGCGGCCATTTCGCCGACCAGGGTGGTTACCGTGCTCTTGGCGTTGGAGCCGCTGATGGCGATGATCGGGGCCTTGGCGTTGCGGGCGAACAGTTCGATGTCACCGGACAGCTTCACGCCACGTGCGGCCGCCTGCTGCAAGGCCGGGGTGGCCAGGGCCAGGCCAGGGCTGACGTACAGCTCGTTGGCGCGGCACAGGAAGTCCACGTCCAGTTCACCACAGCGCACTTCCACCTGCGGGTAATCACGGCGCAGGGTGTCCAGTTCCGGCGGTTGCTCGCGGGTGTCGGCGACCGCAAAGGCAATGCCCCGGCTCGCCAGGAAGCGAACCAGGGACATGCCGCTCTTGCCGAGGCCGACAACGATGCGGAATTGGTCGGAAGCGATCAGGGACACGCTCATCTACCTCAGTTTCAGGGTGGCAAGGCCGACCAGCACCAGGATCACGGTGATGATCCAGAAGCGGACGATCACCCGTGGCTCTGGCCAGCCCTTGAGTTCAAAGTGGTGGTGGATAGGCGCCATGCGGAACACGCGCTTGCCGGTCAGCTTGAAGGAGGCAACCTGGATCACCACCGACAGGGTTTCCATGACAAACACGCCACCCATGATGAACAGCACGATTTCCTGGCGGACGATCACGGCGATGGTGCCCAGCGCGGCGCCCAGGGCCAGCGCGCCGACGTCACCCATGAATACCTGCGCCGGGTAGGTGTTGAACCACAGGAAGCCCAGCCCGGCACCGATCAGCGCGCCGCAGAACACGATCAGCTCGCCCGAACCTGGCACATAAGGGATCAGCAGGTATTCGGCGAACTTCACGTTGCCCGACAGGTAGCAGAAGATGCCCAGGGCGCCGCCGACCATCACCGTCGGCATGATCGCCAGGCCGTCGAGGCCGTCGGTGAGGTTGACCGCGTTGCTCGAACCGACAATGACGAAGTAGGTCAGCACGACGAAGCCGATGCCCAGCGGAATGGTGACATCCTTGATGAACGGCAGGATCAGCGTGGTTTCGACGCTGGTCGGCGCGGTCTTGTACAGGAAGATGGCTGCAGCCAGGCCGAACACCGACTGCCAGAAGTACTTCCAGCGGCTTGGAAGGCCGCGCGAATTCTTTTCGATCACCTTGCGGTAGTCATCGACCCAGCCGATGGCACCGAATGCCAGGGTAACGATCAGCACCACCCACACGTAGCGGTTGGTCAGGTCGGCCCACAGCAGGGTGCTGACGGCAATGGCGGACAGGATCAGCGCCCCACCCATGGTCGGGGTGCCGGACTTGGACAGGTGCGATTGCGGGCCATCGTTACGTACGGCCTGGCCGATCTGGCGGATTTGCAGGGTACGGATCATCCACGGCCCCAGCCACAGCGCCAGGGACAACGCGGTCAGCACACCCAGAATCCCGCGCAGGGACAGGTACTGGAAGACCGCGAAGCCTTTGTGGAACTGTTGCAGATACTCGGCCAACAGCAGCAGCATTAATGTTTCTCCCCGCTGGCACCGCACAATGCCGCCACGACGTTTTCCATCGCAGCGCTGCGCGAGCCCTTGATCAAGATAGTGGTGTCGCTGGCATTCTCGGCGCCAACCGCGTCGATAAGCTCAGCTTGAGTAGCGAAATGGCGACCATTGGCGCCGAACGCCTTGACCGCGTATGTCATGTTGGAACCCACTGCATACAGGGCGTCGACCTTGCCACGCGCGTAGTCACCCACCTGACGGTGGCCTTCTTCCGCCCATTGCCCCAGTTCGCCGATATCTCCAAGCACCAGGACGGTGCGTCCGGAAAAGCCGGCGAGTATATCAATGGCCGCGCACATGGAGGTGGGATTTGCGTTGTAACTGTCGTCGATCACACGCACGCCGTTCGGCGCGATCTGCGCCACGGTACGGCCCTTGACCGGCTGCACGGCAGCCAGGCCGGCAGCGATGCCGCTCAGGGTCAGACCAACGGCATGGGCAGCAGCGGCGGCAGCAAGGGCGTTGCTGACGTTGTGCTCACCAAGCACATTGAGCTGCACGTCTACCACTCCACCAGCGCCATGCAGCTTGAACGACGGGCAACCACGCGCATCGCGACCGATGTCGCTGGCATGGAAATCGGCCTTTGCATTGCTGCGGGCGAAGCTGAAGACCTTGTGCGTGCCGGCGCGTGCCTTCCAGATATCAAAGGCCTTGTCGTCCAGGTTGAGGATGGCGATACCACCCTCGCCCAGGCCTTCGAGGATCTCGCCCTTGGCTTCGACGATCTTTTCCGGGCCGCCGAACTCGCCAACATGGGCGGTACCGGCGTTGTTGATGATGACCACCTGGGGCTGGGTCAGGCCGACGGTGTAGCGGATCTCGCCAATGCGCGAGGCACCCAGCTCGATCACCGCGGCGCTGTGCTCGGGGGCGATCTCCAGCAGGGTCAGCGGCGCACCGAGGTCGTTGTTCAGGTTGCCGCGGGTGGCGTGCACAAGGCCACGGGTGCGCAGAATGCTGGCGAGCATTTCCTTGACCGTGGTCTTGCCGCTGGAACCGGTGATGGCCACCACCGGCTTGTCGAAGGCAGCACGGTTCAGCGCGCCAAGCTGGCCGAGGGCCAGGCGGCAATCGGCGACCAGCAACTGCGGCAGGTCGACATCGGCCACTTCACGCTCGACCAGGGCCGCGACAGCGCCCTTGGCCTTAACGTCGGCAAGGTAGTCGTGGCCATCGAAGCGCGGGCCGGCCAGGGCGACGAACAGTTGCCCGGCGCCAACGCTGCGGCTGTCGATACTGACGCCAGTGAAGGTGGCATCGGCACCGACTTGTTGACCACCCAGCGTTCTGGTCAGCTGGCTGAGTGACATCGGCTTAAGCATGTGGAGCCTCCCAGGCTGCAAGTGCCTTTTCGGCCTCGGTCAAATCGGAGAAGTCATGGCGCTCGCCATTGATCTCCTGGTAATCCTCGTGCCCCTTGCCGGCCAGCACGATCACATCATTGGCAGCGGCAGTGGCGATCAGGTGTGCGATGGCTTCGCCACGACCGGCAACGAACTCGACCTCGGCAGGCCTGGCGAAACCGGGACGGATGTCATCGAAAATGCGCAGCGGGTCTTCGGTACGAGGGTTGTCGTCGGTGACCAGCACGCGATCGGCCAGGCGCTCGGCCACTTCGGCCATCAGCGGGCGCTTGCCGCGATCTCGGTCGCCGCCGCAGCCGAACAGGCAAAGCAGCTTGCCGTGCGCGTGCGGGCGCAGGGCTTCGAGCACTTTCTCCAGGGCGTCCGGAGTATGCGCGTAGTCGACCACCACCAGCGGCTTGTCGCCCCCACCCAGGCGCTGCATGCGGCCGATCGGCCCCTGCAGCTGCGGGGTGACCTTCAGGATTTCGTCCAGCGCATAGTCCAGCGCCAACAGGGTCGCCACGGCGGCGAGCATGTTGCTCAGGTTGAAGCGGCCCAACAACTGGCTGCGCAGGGTACGTTCGCCCTGGGCGGTGACCAGGGTGGCCCGCACGCCATCGTCATTGAACACGGCTTCACGACAGTACAGCGAGGCCTCCGAGTTCTCCAGGCTGTAGCTGAGCAACCGGGTCTCGATATGGTCGACACTCGGGCGGCGGGCAAAATCGGCGGCCAGGCGGCGGCCGAAATCGTCATCCAGGTTGACCACCTGGCAGCGCAGGCTCGGCCAGGCGAACAGCTTGGCCTTGGCGGCCTCGTAGGCCTCCATGCTGCCGTGGTAGTCCAGGTGGTCGCGGGACAGGTTGGTCATGACCGCGATGTCGAATTCCAGCGCGGCGACCCGGCCCTGCTCCAGGGCATGGGAGGAAACCTCCATGGCCACGGCCTTGGCGCCACCTTTCTTGAGGTCGTTGAGGGTCGACTGCACGGCGATCGGGTCGGGCGTGGTCAGGCGGCCACTCTGCAGCTCACCATAGAAGCCGGTACCCAGGGTGCCGATCAGGCCGCAACGCTGGCCAAGCAAGTCCAGCGCCTGGGCCACCAGCTGGGTAACGCTGGTCTTGCCGTTGGTACCGGTCACACCCACCAGATTCAGCTGGCGGCTCGGTTCGCCATAGAAGCGACCTGCGATATCCGAAAGCTGGGCGATCAGGCCCTTGACCGGGATGAGCGGCACATCGGTGATCGGCAGGACCCTGGCGCCCTGCTCTTCGTAGGCCACGGCGGCGGCACCACGGGCCAGGGCATCGGCGATATGCTCGCGGCCATCGACCTTGGTGCCCGGCACGGCCAGGAACAGATCACCCGGGCGCACATTGCGGCTGTCCAGGGTCAGTTCACGGATCAGCGGGTCACGGCTGGCGTGAGCGAAAAGCTTGCTCAATGGCATTGTCATCATCCACGCCCTCCCTTGGCTGTTGCTGCTGCATTGACTTGCGATTGTTCGACGGGTGCTGGTGGCGGCAGGTTGTCTGGCGGCACGTTCATCAGGCGCAGGGTGCCGGACATGACCTTGCTGAACACCGGCGCCGAAACCAGGCCACCGAAGTAGCCGCCCTTGCCTGGTTCGTCGATGACCACGACGATGGCGTAGCGCGGGTCGCTCATCGGCCCGAAGCCGGCGAACAGCGAGCGGTAGGCGTTTTCGGTGTAGCCCTTGGAGCCCACGGTGGCTTTACGCGCGGTACCGGACTTGCCGGCCACGTGGTAGAACGGCACCTGGGCGCGGAACACGCCACGTGGCGCTTCAATCACCTGTTGCAGCATGCCCTGGACGGTTTCGGCGGTTTCCTTCGGAATGGCCTGCACGGCTTCCGGGGCCTTGTCGACCTTGAGGATCGACAACGGCACCATCTTGCCGTCGTTGGCCAGCGCCGCGTAGGCATGCACCAGCTGCAGGGCGGTCACCGACACGCCATAGCCATAGGACAGGGTCGCGGTCTCGGCCTTGCGCCACTCGCGGTGGTTGGGCAGGTTGCCGACGCGCTCGCCGGGGAAGCCAAGGCCGGTGTACTGGCCCAGGCCGACCTGGGACATGACCCGGTAGATGGCCTCGCCGCCGATGTCGAAGGCGATCTTGCTCATGCCCACGTTACTGGAGTTGATCAGGATACCGGTCAGGTCGAGGATCGGCCCCTCGCTCCGGGACACGTCCTTGATGGTGTAGCGTCCGATCTGCAGGCTGCCCGGATACACCTCGACCTTGTCGGTCGGCTTCCAGCGGCCACTTTCCAGCGCCGCGCTCATGGAGATCGGCTTGACCGTGGAGCCCGGCTCGAACACGTCGATGATCGCGCGGTTACGCATGGCGGCCGGGAACATGCTGCGGCGGTTGTTGGGGTTGTAGGTCGGCTGGTTGACCATGGCCAGGACCTCACCGGTCTTGACGTCCATGATCACCAGGCTACCGGCCTTGGCGTCCTGTTCGGCAATGGCGTTGCGCAGCTCGCGGGTGGCCAGGTACTGCAGGCGCAGGTCTATCGACAACGCCAAGGTCTTCCCGGCCTTGGCGTTCTTGGTTACCTGGATGTCCTTGATCAGCCGACCGCGCCGGTCCTTGATCACCTGCCGCTTGCCGGGTACGCCGGCCAGCCACTCGTCATAGGCCAGCTCCACTCCTTCGCGACCGTGATCGTCGAGGTCGGTGAAGCCGACCATGTGCGCGGTGACATCACCGGCCGGGTAGAAGCGACGGAACTCTTCCAGGCCGTAAACGCCCGGCACCTTCAGGTCGAGTACATGCTGGCCCTGCTCCGGGGTCAGGCCGCGAACCAGGTAGATGAACTCCTTGTTGGCCTGCTGGGTCAGGCGCTCGGCCAACTGCTGCGGGTTCTGCCCCAGTGCTGCGGCCAGCTGTGGCCAGCGGTCTTTGGAGGCCTGCATTTCCTTTGGGTTGGCCCACAAGGTGGTGACCGGGGTACTGACTGCCAGCGGTTCACCATTACGGTCGGTGATCAGCCCGCGGTGAGCCGGAATAGGGATGTGACGCAGACTGCGCGCATCGCCCTGGCCCTTGAGGAAGTCACGGTCGACCACCTGCAGGTCGATGATGCGCCAGCAGATGGCACCGACCATCAGCGCCAGCAAGCCGATCACCACGCGGAAGCGCCATGGGTAGAGTGCGCCTTCGAGCTTCATCATGGCGCCACCATCCGTACTTCGTCAGCCGAAGGTACGCGCATCTTCAGTTGCTCGGAGGCCAGGTTTTCGATGCGGCTGGCGGCGGTCCAGGTGCTTTGCTCGAGGATCAGCCGGCCCCACTCGGCCTGGGCCTTGTCGCGCTCGTTCAACTCGCCGTAAAGGGTGTTGAGCAACTGACGGTTCCAGTGCGCGCTGTAGGATACGGCGATGGCCGAAATCAGCACGGCAACGAACAGCAGAAGCATCAGGAAGCTTCCGCCTGGCAAGGGTTTGGCAAACAGCCTGCTCACCGCAGCTTCTCCGCCACCCGCATCACGGCGCTGCGCGCCCGCGGATTGGCTTTGAGCTCAGCTTCGGAGGCGAACTGGGCCTTGCCGATGAGCTTGATTTTCGGCTCGAAGGCCTTGTGCTGAACCGGCAGGTTGCGTGGCAGGTTGTCGGCCTCGCCCTTGACCAGCTTGCGCATGAACAGCTTGACGATACGGTCTTCCAGCGAGTGGAAACTGATGACTGCCAGGCGGCCACCCACTTCCAGCGCATTGATCGCGGCCTCGAGGCCTGCCTCCAGATCACCGAGTTCGTTGTTGACGTGGATGCGCAGCCCCTGGAAGGCGCGGGTCGCTGGGCTCTTGCCCTTCTCCCATGCCGGGTTGGCCACCTTCAGCACCTCGGCGAGGTCGCTGGTGCGGGTGAACGGTTGCTGTTCACGGCGCTGCACCACGGCGCGGGCCATGCGCTTGGCGAAACGCTCTTCGCCGTATTCCTTGAACACGCGGGCGATTTCTTCTTCAGGTGCAGTGGCGATGAACTCGGCGGCGCTGATGCCCTGATCCGGGTTCATGCGCATGTCCAGCGGGCCATCATTGAGGAAGCTGAAGCCACGCTCGGGGTCATCCAGCTGCGGCGAGGAAACGCCCAGGTCCAGCAATACGCCGCTGACCTTGCCATCCAGGCCGCGCTCAGCCACTTCCGAGCCCAGCTCGGCAAAGCTGCGCTGCACAATGACAAAGCGGCCGTCTTCGGCCGCCAGCGCTTGCCCCGTGGCAATCGCCTGTGGATCTTTGTCGAAACCCAGCAGCCGCCCTTGCGGCCCGAGTTTGCTGAGAATCAGCCGGCTGTGCCCGCCACGGCCGAAAGTGCCGTCCAGATAGCAACCGTCGGCGCGCAGGGCCAATGCCTCGACAGCTTCGTCGAGCAGGACGGTAATGTGGTTGAAGCCGCTATCTATGGTCACAGGATCAGGTCACGCAATTCGTCGGGCATGGCGCCCGGTTGTTGAATAGCTGCAAGGTCGGCTGCCGAAACCGCGTTCCAGGCATCTTCATCCCACAGCTGGAATTTGTTCAGTTGCCCCACCAGCATCGCCTTCTTGTCGAGCTTGGCGTACTCACGCAGACGGGGCGGCACCAGGAAACGCCCGCTGCCATCGAGCTCCAGGTCAACCGCATTACCGATCAGCAAACGCTGCAGGCGGCGGTTTTCCTCACGCAACGATGGCAAGGCACGCAACTTGGCTTCTATCTGTTCCCACTCATCGAGGGGATAAACACACAAGCAGGGGTCAACGGCGTCGATGGTCACGATCAGCTGACCATTGCAACGCGAATCGAGCTCGTCACGGTACCGGCTCGGCATGGCGAGACGGCCCTTGGCATCGAGGCTGACGGCGTTGGCTCCGCGGAACACGGCTGCGATTCCCCACAATGTTAGCTTTTTTGTGCCAGAAAACCCACTTCATCCCACTTTCTGCCACTTGCGCACACTATAGGAATCCGCCCGCAGCACCGTCAAGGCACGTTCGGAAGGAAAAGCCTTACAGGACCGAGATTTAGCGCAATAAAGGAATGCGGAAGGACTACCGAGGGGAAAAAAACACGAGAAAAATCAAACCCACGCAAGCGGATGGAGTTCAAAGTTAAAGTGATTTATTAAGAGTAAGATTTTTTCGGTATTACCAGAGGGCATCTGCTATCGAATAAAGCAGGGAGGGAAAGGTGGAGAGTCGATCTGTAAGCCGGGTTTTGTCGAGGACAGTCATTCCTCTACGACGGCCATCGCTGGACGCCTCTAGCAACCTACCCGGTTCCGACGCGGGCCACGCCTGATGGAACCCTATTTGGTCTTGCTCCGAGTGGGGTTTACCTAGCCACGAACTGTTGCCAGCCGTGCGGTGCGCTCTTACCGCACCTTTTCACCCTTACCGGCACCGAAGTGCTTAGGCGGTTATTTTCTGTGGCACTTTCCGTAGGCTCGCGCCTCCCAGGCGTTACCTGGCACTCTGCCCTATGGAGCCCGGACTTTCCTCCCCCTGCTGTTGCGGAACAAAAGCAGGCAGCGACTGTCCGATCGACTCTCCGCCGCCAAGATTAACGGCACGCGCGCCCGAGAACAAGCAATACCGACATCTATATCAATTTGCCACTACTCGGCTTTCTGCTTTTCCAGAGCAAGTTGATAGAGCAGGTTCTTGCGCACCCCGGTAATTTCCGCAGCCAGCGCCGCTGCCCGCTTGAGCGGCAACTCGGCCAGCAGCAGGTCGAGTACCCGCTGCGCTTCGGCACTGATTGCCTGCTCGCCCTCCGGCGCACTCCAGCCACCGACCAGCACCACGCACTCACCACGCTGCTGATTGCTGTCACCGGCAACGAACGCGCGCAGCTCGGCCAGGGGCAGGCCCTTGAGGGTCTCGAAGGTCTTGGTCAGCTCGCGCGCCAAAAGCGCCGGGCGCTCTCCACCGAACACCGCCTCCATGTCCTCGAGGCATTCCAGAATACGGTGCGGGGCCTCATAGAAGATCAGCGTGCGCGGCTCTTCCTTTACTTGCTCCAGGCGCGCCCGGCGCCCCGCTGCCTTGGCCGGCAGGAAGCCTTCGAAGATGAAGCGGTCCGAAGGCAGGCCGGCCGCCGACAGCGCGGCGATCAGAGCGCAGGCGCCCGGCACCGGCACCACGTTCACACCCGCAGCCCGCGCCTGGCGAACCAGGTGGTACCCCGGGTCGGAAATCAGCGGCGTGCCGGCATCGGAGACCAACGCCACATTTTCGCCCGCCAGCAACTTGGTGAGAAAACGACCGCCCTCATCACGCTCGTTGTGCTCATGGCAGGCTGCCAGCGGCGTGTCGATGCCGAAGTGCTGCAACAGGCGGATCGAGTGACGAGTATCTTCCGCCGCGATCAGGGCCACGTCCGCCAGCACCTTCAGCGCCCGGGCACTCATGTCGTCGAGGTTGCCGATGGGGGTTGCGACCACATACAGCGTCCCCACGGTGGATTTCGAAGCCCCTGCCACATCAGTCACTGCGCACACCTGTCGTTCGGATCAAAGGCGCCATTGTAGCCCGAGCGCCTGCAACAGGGCGCAAAGAACTTCGCCGACGACCGATGGCAGGCCACCTATAGTGAAGGATCGACACGGCAACATCGCGCCCCGGCCAGCGCTTGGGTACAATTGCCGGCCAACTTGATCGAGTAACAGGACCTTTACATGATCGCTTGCCTGCGGCTGTTCACAGCCCTCTGCCTTGCCGCCCTGCTGGCAGCCTGCGCCAGCTCGCCCTCATCCAGCCTGGGCGAGCTGCCGCGCACCCCGGACGCCAGCATCGAGCAACTGCTCGAAAAGGCGGCGTCCAGCAAGTCCGCGGAAGACGCCGCGCTGCTGCGCCTGAGCGCAGCCGACCTGGCCTACAAGCAGAAGGACTTCCCACGCGCCGCACGCATTCTCGAGCTGGTGCCGCTGGAAACGCTCAAGCCGGCCCAGCAAGTGTTCGCCAGCACCCTCGGTGCCGAGCTGGCCATGAGCCGCAACCAGCCCAAGGCTGCACTGACCGCCCTGGCCCACCCCAGCCTGCAGCGCGTCGCCGAACTGCCGGAAGACCTACAAGCACGCACCTACAGCGTGCACGCGGCCGCCCTCGAAGCCGATGGCCAGACCCTGGCCGCCGCGCAACAGCGCGTGCTGCTGGCTCCGCTGCTCAGCGGCCAGGCCGCCAGCGCCAACAATGACGCCATCTGGGCCTTGGTCGCCTCGCTGCCGGCAGAGCAATTGCAGCAGCCTGGCAACGACCAGACCCTGGCCGGCTGGACCAGCCTGGCCTTCGCGGTAAAAAGTGCCGGCACCCTGGAGCAGCAGCAAGCGGCTATCGACGCCTGGGTCAAACAGCACCCTGACCACCCGGCCGCCCAGCAACTGCCGCTGGCACTGACCAAGCTCAAGGAACTGGCCAGCCAGGCGCTGACCAAGATTGCCCTGCTGCTGCCCCAGGAAGGCCCACTGGCTGGTGTTGCCCGCGCCCTGCGTGACGGCTTCATGGCTGCGCACTTCCAGGCTCAGCAAGCCGGCCAGCAGGCGCCAGCCGTGCAGGTATTCGACAGTTCGCGCATCGGCTCGCTCGACGACTTCTATCGCCAGGCACAGGCCGCAGGCGTACAGCTGGTCATCGGCCCGCTGGAGAAACCGCTGGTCAAGCAACTGGCTGCCAAGCCACAACTACCGATCACCACCCTGGCCCTGAATTACGCCGACGCCGGCCAGAAGGCGCCGCCGCAACTGTTCCAGTTCGGCCTGGCTGCCGAAGACGAAGCCCGTGAAGTGGCCCGCCGCGCCCGCGCCGATGGCATGGTCCGCGCCGTGGCCCTGGTGCCGAGCGGCGAATGGGGCGACCGCGTGCTTGCCGCCTTCCGCCAGGACTGGGAAGGCAACGGTGGCACCCTGCTCGCCGCCGAGCGCATCGCCCAGCCGGTTGCACTGGCACAGCAGATTGCCGACCTGTTCCAGCTGCGCCAGAGCGAAGGCCGCGCCAAGAGCTTGCAGAGCACGGTAGGCGGCAGCATCGCCGCACAGCCGTCGCGCCGCCAGGACATCGACTTCATCTTCCTCGCCTCGACCCCGCAACAGGCGCAGCAGATCAAGCCGACCCTGAACTTCCAATACGCCGGTGACGTACCGGTCTACGCCACCTCCAACCTGTACAGTGCCAGTGGTGACGTCAACCAGTACAAAGACATGAACGGTATCCGCTTCTGCGAAACCCCGTGGCTGCTCGATACCAGCAACAGCCTGCGCCAGCAGGTCGTGCAGCAGTGGCCGCAAGCCGCCGGCAGCCTGGGCCGCTTGTATGCCATGGGCGTCGACGCTTACAGCCTGGCGCCGCGCCTGGGCCAGCTGAAAGCGCTGCCGGACAATCGCGTACTGGGCCTTTCGGGCAGCCTGAGCATGAACGCCAACCAGCGTGTCGAGCGCCAGCTGCCTTGGGCCGAGTTCGTCGGCGGCCAGGTCCAGCGCCTGCCTGATACCGCTCGCTGATGGCAGCAGCGTCGCCTACCAGCGCCGGCCAGGCAGCGGAAACCCAGGCCCTTGAGTACCTTCAAGGGCAGGGCCTGCAACTGCTGGCGCGCAACTGGCGATGCAAAGGCGGTGAGCTTGATCTGGTCATGCTCGACGCCGATACAGTAGTATTCGTCGAAGTCCGCTACCGGTTGCACGCCGGCTTCGGTGGCGCCCTCGGCAGTATCGACGGGCGCAAGCAGAAACGGTTGGTGCTTGCCGCCAGCCTGTTCTTGCAGAAGGAGCCCCACTGGGGCAACCACCCTTGCCGCTTCGACGTAGTCGCCCTGCAGGGCAGCCACCATGCAGGCAGACCGCTTCAATGGCTGAAAAACGCCTTCGAATGCTGAACCCACTCCGTTTTTTTGCTCTATGTTTCGCGGGCTGGTCGTTGTTGCGCGTAGCAAAGGCCACCGCCCCACTTAAGGTCACCAGATGGACATGCAATCCCGAATTCGCCGGCTGTTCCAGGCCAGCATCGATACCAAGCAACAGGCAATGGACATCCTGGCACCGCACATCGAGCAGGCCAGCCTGGTCATGGTCAATGCACTGCTCAACGAGGGCAAGATGCTCGCCTGCGGCAACGGCGGCTCGGCTGGCGATGCCCAGCACTTTTCCTCGGAGCTGCTCAACCGCTTCGAGCGCGAACGCCCGAGCCTGCCGGCCATTGCGCTGACCACCGACAGCTCCACCCTGACCTCGATCGCCAATGACTACAGCTACAACGAAGTCTTTTCCAAGCAGATCCGCGCGCTGGGCCAGCCCGGTGACGTTCTGCTGGCGATCTCTACCAGCGGCAACTCGGCCAACGTGATCCAGGCGATCCAGGCCGCACATGACCGTGAAATGATTGTCGTAGCATTGACTGGTCGCGACGGCGGCGGCATGGCTTCGTTGCTGCTGCCCGAAGACGTGGAAATCCGCGTGCCTTCGACGGTTACCGCGCGTATCCAGGAAGTCCACCTGCTGGCGATCCACTGCCTGTGTGATCTGATCGACAGCCAACTGTTCGGGAGTGAAGAATGACCCCTATGCGCCTCGGCCTTATGGCCCTGACCCTGTGCCTGAGCGTCACTGGTTGCAGCTCGGTACTGACCTCTACCCGCAATTCGCCGATCGAGGACGATCGCGGCACTCGCACCATCGGCAGCAAGATCGACGACTCGCTGATCGAAACCAAGGCCTCGGTCAACATCGCCAAAGCCAGCCCTGACCTGGACAAAGGTTCGCACATCGTTGTCAGCAGCTACAACGGCATCGTTCTGCTGGCCGGCCAGACCCCGCGCGCCGACCTCAAGAGCCTTGCCGAGCAGACTGCCAGCCAGGTACAGCGGGTCAAGAAAGTGCACAACGAGCTGCAGGTAATGCAGCCCTCCTCCATCCTGGCCCGCAACAACGACGCCTGGCTGACTACCAAGATCAAAGCCCAGATGCTGACCGACAATGCCGTGCCAAGCTCGCGTATCAAGGTGATTACCGAGAACGGCATCGTCTACCTGCTCGGCCTGGTGACCCAGCAGGAGGCCAACTCGGCCACGGCCGTGGTACAGGGCGTGTCGGGTGTGCAGAAGATCGTCAAGCTGTTCGAGTACATCGACTGATTCACTGATTGCCTGCGTCGGCCTCTTCGCGGGTAAACCCGCCCCCACAGGGATCTCACAGCTTTCAAGGCTTGTTGTATTCCTGTGTGGGAGCGGCTTTACCCGCGAAAAGGCCAGCACAGGCGACAACACTGCCCCACCTTTCAGAAATCCAGGAAACACCGCATGAAAAAGCTTCTGCTGCCCGCCCTGCTGTTCGGCACTTTCGCCACCTTGGCCGGCTGCTCCACCCCAAGCCTGATCACCCTCAACGATGGCCGTGAAATCCAGGCCGTCGACGCACCGAAGTTCGACCGCGACGCCGGCTTCTACGAGTTCCAGCAACTCGACGGCAAGCGTACCCGCATCAACAAGGATCAGGTACGCACCATCAGCGACCTGTAAGCCAGGGTTGGCAGCAACAAAAAAGGCGATCCGGTTGGATCGCCTTTTTTGTTACTTGACCACTTTCAGGCTTGGTCGACCAGTCGGGCGTGGCGGCTGGCCACCACCTTCTGGCGGGCCATTGTCGTCCGGCTGCACATCATCATCTTCCGGCTCATCGTCATCCATCACGGGCGGCTCCAGTTCGAAGACCATACCTTGGCCATTTTCGCGGGCGTAGATACCCAGAATGGCGCCAACCGGCACGAACAGCGAGTGAGCCACGCCACCGAAGCGGCCCTCGAAGCTGACCGCGTCGTTGTCCATGTGCAGGCTGCGCACGGCGCTTGGCGAGATGTTCAACACGATCTGGCCATCACTGGCGAAACCGTCCGGCACCTGTACCTTTGGGAATTCGGCATTGACCAGCATATGGGGCGTGCAATCGTTGTCGACGATCCACTCGTACAGTGCTCGAACCAGATAGGGGCGACTGGAGTTCATCAACGGCTCCTTAAAGCTTGCGCATTTCACGTTCTACGGAGGACAGGCTCGCCTGGAAAGGCTCGCGGGCGAACTGCCGCTCCATGTAATCCAGCAGCGGCTTGGCTTGCCGCGGCAGCTCGATGCCCAACACTGGCAACCGCCAGAGTATGGGCAATAGACAACAATCGACCAGGCTTTGCTCCTCACTCATGAAGCAGGCGAATTCGCCGAACAACGGCGAAACCCCGGTCAGGCTCTCACGCAATTCCTTGCGCGCTTCGGCTCGGGCAGCCTCGCTGCTGCGCGAGTCGAGCACGGTATCGGCCAGGGAGCACCAGTCACGCTGGATGCGATGCATCAGCAAGCGGCTGTTGCCCCGCGCAACCGGGTACACCGGCATCAGCGGCGGATGCGGATAACGCTCCTCGAGGTATTCCATCACCACGGTCGATTCATACAGCGCCAGGTCACGGTCGACCAGGGTCGGCACGCTGCCGTAAGGGTTCACCTCGGCCAGCTTGGGCGGCAGGCGGCTGGGGTCGACATCGATGACCTGCACGCTGATACCCTTCTCGGCCAGCACAAGGCGTACCCGATGAGAATAGTGATCAGCGGGGTCGGAATAGCAGGCTAACCTGTTGGTTGCGCCCATGTAGCGCCTCCTCGCACGGGATGCTTGTGAAACTGTAAATGAAAACGCGCCCGTGGTGACCTGGCAGATCTGCCAGGCCACCACGGGCGCGTTCAACAACCAGAAACTACTGCGTGATCAGTGCACGTCCTTCCAGTATTCACGCTTGAGCAAGTAGGCGAATACGAAGAAGAAAGCCAGATACAGCAACACGTAGGTACCGATGCGCTGGCTTTCCAGTTTGACCGGGTTGGCCGAATAGGCCAGGAAGGTCACCAGGTTCTTGACCTTCTCGTCGAACTGCTCGGTCGTCAGGGTACCGGAATTCGGTGTAATGGTCAGCTGGTCGCACGCTTCATGGGTGATCGGGGTGCCGGTCAATGGGTCGAATTGCTTCTTGCCATCGGCCACGGTCTGCACCTGTTTGCAGCCGATGTGCTGGTTGCCCTGCAGGCCAACCAGTACGTTGGGCATGCCGACGTTCGGGAACACCTTGTTGTTTACCCCATAAGGCCGCGACGGGTCCTCATAGAAACTGCGCAGGTATGTGTACAGCCAGTCGGTGCCACGCACCCGGGCTACCAGGGTCAGGTCGGGTGGTGCAGCGCCGAACCAGGTCTTGGCGTCACTGGGTTTCATGCCGATTTGCATGTGGTCACCGATCTTGGCACCGGTGAACACCAGCTTCTCGAGCATCAGCTCGTGGGGGATGCCCAAGTCATCAGCCACCCGCTCGTAACGCTGGAACTTGGCACTGTGGCAGCCCATGCAATAGTTGGCAAAAGTACGCGCACCGTCCTGCATGGCGGCCTTGTCGGTCAGGTCGATGTCGACCTTGTCCAGCTCCAGGCCCGTTTCGGCCGCAAAGGAAAAGGCAGGCATCACTGCCAGCAAAAATACTGCAATCAACTTTTTCATCAGCCAGTCACCCTTTCCGGAACCGGTTTGGTCTTCTCGAGCCTTGTGTAGAACGGCATAAGCAGGAAGTAGGCGAAGTACAACACCGTGCACACCTGCGAAAGCAAGGTACGCCCAGGTGTCGGTGCCAGTACGCCCAGCACGCCGAGGATGACGAAGGCCACGCAGAACACCAGCAGGAAGAGCTTGCTGATCCAGCCCTTGTAGCGCATGGAACGCACCGGGCTGCGGTCGAGCCAGGGCAGTACGAACAGCACGGCAATGGCCGCACCCATGGCGATGACGCCCATCAGCTTGTCAGGCACCGCACGCAGGATCGCGTAAAACGGTGTGAAGTACCACACAGGCGCAATGTGCTCCGGGGTCTTGAAGGCGTTGGCCTGCTCGAAGTTAGGCTTCTCCAGGAAGTAGCCGCCCATTTCCGGGAAGAAGAACACCACGGCGCAGAACACGAACAGGAATACCACCACGCCGACAATGTCCTTGACGGTGTAGTACGGGTGGAACGGGATGCCATCCAGCGGGATACCGTTTTCGTCCTTTTTCTTCTTGATGTCGACGCCATCGGGGTTGTTCGAACCCACTTCGTGCAGGGCGAGGATGTGCAGCACCACCAGGCCGAGAATCACGATCGGCAGGGCGACCACGTGCAGGGCGAAGAAGCGGTTCAGGGTGATGCCCGAGATCAGGTAGTCACCGCGAATCCACTGGGTGAGGTCGCCACCGATCACCGGAATGGCGCCGAACAGCGAGATGATCACCTGGGCTCCCCAGTACGACATCTGGCCCCACGGCAGCAGGTAGCCCATGAAGGCTTCGGCCATCAGCGCCAGGTAGATCAGCATGCCGAACAGCCACACCAGTTCACGCGGCTTCTGGTAGGAGCCGTAGAGCAGGCCGCGGAACATGTGCAGGTAGACCACGATGAAGAACGCAGATGCACCGGTGGAGTGCAGGTAGCGCAGGATCCAGCCGTATTCCACGTCACGCATGATGTACTCGACCGAGGCGAACGCCTCTTCCGCCGAGGGCGTGAAGCTCATGGTCAGCCAAACACCAGTGACGATCTGATTGACCAGCACCAGCAGCGCCAGGGAGCCGAAGAAGTAGAGGAAGTTGAAGTTCTTGGGCGCGTAATACTTGCTCAGGTGGTCTTCCCACATCTTGGTGGCGGGGAAGCGAGCATCAATCCAGTCCATGAACTTGCTCATCATGCGTTCTCCTGGTCAACGCCGATGACGACGATCTCGTCCGACTCGTAAGAGTGCGGTGGCACGGGCAGGTTGAGAGGCGCCGGCTGCGACTTGTAGACACGGCCGGCCAGATCATAGTGGGAGCCGTGACACGGGCAGAAATAGCCACCGACCCATTTCGGGCCAAGATCGGCAGGTGCGACTTCCGGGCGGAAGGTGGGCGAGCAACCCAGGTGTGTGCACAGGCCGACGAGAATGAGGATTTCCGGCTTGATCGAACGAACCTGCGGATCGACGTAGGTGGGCTGTACCGAGGCCTTGGACTCGGGGTCAGCCAGGTCGCCAACGACCTTTTTCAGGTTACCGAGGATCTCGTCCGTTCGCCGCACGATGAACACCGGCTGGCCACGCCACTCGGCCACCATCTGCTGCCCGGCCTCGACCTTGGCGATATTGACCTTCACCGGTGCACCCGCGGCTTTCGCCTTGGCACTGGGAAACCATGACCCCACGAACGGTACCGCAGCCCCCACTGCCCCCGCTGCCCCGACTACAGATGTCGCGGCTACGAGGAAGCGGCGCCGGCCTGCGTTGACGCCGTCATTGCTCATTCAGTCCTCTCCCATCAGCTTGCTTGGCCTGTTGAACCAGACCCTGTACTTAGGTTGTGTCAGTGGCGCTAAAAATTGGTCGCCATGGTAAGAAACAAATCCACACACTGACAAGGTGAATACCCCAGCCATGGGGCACTACCCGCGCTTTGCTTGATCTGCGTCTATGCGACAAGTGGTCACTGACATGCTGACAGGTTAGTCCAAGACATAAAAAAAGCCCGGTTCCAAGGAACCGGGCTTTTTTCGACTGCCGAAGCGGTATTAACGCTTGGAGTACTGAGGACGCTTACGCGCTTTACGCAGACCCACTTTCTTACGCTCGACTTCACGAGCGTCGCGGGTGACGTAGCCAGCACGACGCAGAGCGCCACGCAGGGTTTCGTCGTATTCCATCAGAGCGCGGGTGATACCGTGACGGATCGCACCGGCCTGACCGCTGACACCACCACCGGAAACGGTGACGTAGATGTCGAACTTCTCGACGGTTTCGGTCAGCTCGAGTGGCTGACGAACAACCATGCGAGCGGTTTCGCGACCGAAGAACACGTCCAGAGAACGGTTGTTGATGGAAATGTTACCAGTACCCGGACGCAGGAATACGCGAGCGGTTGCGGTCTTGCGACGGCCAGTGCCGTAGTTTTGAGTCGCCGACATAATGAACTATCCCGTTAGATCTTCAGTTCTTGAGGCTGCTGAGCAGTGTGTGGGTGAGCAGCACCCGCGTACACTTTCAGCTTGCGGTACATGTCGCGACCCAGCGGGTTCTTCGGCAGCATGCCTTTGACCGCAGTTTCGATAACACGCTCAGGGGCCTTGGCGATCAACTTCTCGAAGTTGATTTCCTTGATACCGCCCGGGAAACCGGAGTGGGAGTAGTACATCTTGTCGGAAGACTTGGCACCAGTCACTCGAACCTGCTCGGCGTTGATGACGACGATGTAGTCGCCGGTGTCAACGTGAGGGGTGTATTCTGGCTTGTGTTTGCCACGCAGACGGCTAGCGATTTCGGTAGCCAGACGACCCAGGGTCTGGCCAGCGGCGTCGACTACGAACCACTCGCGCTTTACTGTTTCCGGTTTAGCAGTAAAAGTTTTCATTCTCTAAAGCCTCAGAGGCCGCCCAGCGAAAAATAGACGGCGAATCTTACTGGATAGTGCACAGCTTGCCAAGGGCAAGCGCGCAGCCGAACGCTGACGCTTTTGGGGGCTCGGGTCAGGCACGCCAATGTTCGACGGGGTTCTTCCTGTGTGGTGGTGCATCACTTCCGCCACACGGAGAGGGGCCGAATTATCCAGATTGCGCGAAAAATTTCAACCTGCTTTGATGGGCTTCTTTGTCAAGGAGTGTCTATCCGATGGAATACCGCCAGCTCGGCCGTACCGACCTCAATGTCAGCGCCCTGTGCCTGGGCACCATGACCTGGGGCGAGCAGAACGTCCAGCCCGAGGCCTTCGAACAGATTGCCCGAGCCAAGGCCGCCGGGGTCAACTTCATAGACACCGCCGAGATGTACCCGGTGCCGCCCCGCCCCGAAACCTACGCCGCCACCGAGCGCATCATCGGCAACTGGTTCCGTGACAATGGCGATCGCGACGCCTGGGTGCTGGCCAGCAAGGTCGCCGGTCCCGGCAATGGCATCAGCCACATCCGCGACGGCCAGCTCAAGCACAACCGCCAGCACATCGTCTCCGCGCTGGACGAGAGCCTAAAGCGCCTGCAGACCGACCGCATCGACCTGTACCAGCTGCACTGGCCCGAGCGCAGCACCAACTTCTTCGGCAAGCTGGGCTACCAGCACCTGCCACAGGACCACTTCACCCCGCTGGAAGAAACCCTCGAAGTGCTCGACGAGCAGGTGCGCGCGGGCAAGATCCGCCACATCGGCCTGTCCAACGAAACGCCATGGGGCACCATGAAGTTCCTGCAACTGGCCGAAAGCCGCGGCTGGCCGCGAGCGGTGTCGATCCAGAACCCGTACAACCTGCTCAACCGCAGCTTCGAGGTAGGCCTTGCAGAAGTGGCCATCCGCGAACAGTGCGGCCTGCTGGCCTATTCGCCGCTGGCGTTCGGCATGCTTTCCGGCAAATACGAGAACGGCGCACGCCCGGAAAACGCGCGCCTGACCTTGTTCAGCCGCTTTGCCCGCTACTCCAACCCACAGACCGTGGCTGCCTGCAGCCGCTATGTGCGACTAGCCCGCGAGCACGGCCTGGATCCGGCGCAGATGGCTCTGGCATTCGTCACCCGGCAGCCGTTCGTGACCAGCAACATCATTGGTGCGACCAGCCTCGAGCAACTGGACAGCAACCTTGCCAGCCTCGAGCTGAACCTCAGTGATGAACTACTGGCGGCGATCGAGGCAATTCACCAGGAGCAACCGAACCCAGCGCCTTGAGCCGGACCCTGTGCCCACTTCAAGGCCTGTGGGGCACCTGCAGGAGCAGCCTTGTGCTGCGAAGAGGCCATTGCTTGCGCAGGCAATCTTCAGCCCGGCCTCTTCGCAGCAAGGCTGCTCCTACAGGTTGGCACTCACCCTCTCTTGCACAGGCTAGACACAATCGCCAAAAAATAAGACGATCCAGCCGGTGATTGACCACTCTACCCTATAAGAACAATGACAATGATGTTTACCCAACCCTCCGCGTCGCTGCGGCGCGTCAGCATCCTGGCCATTGACAAGGTGTTCGCTTCGACCTTGATGCAGGCCAAGGATTTCTTCCACCTCGCCAGCTTGCGCTACAGCAAGCAGCTGGGCCTGGGCCTTCAGCCCATGTTCGAGATCCGCCTGGTAAGCCCGGACGGCCAGCCCGTGGACAGCTTCAGCAATGTGCAGCTGCCAGTCGAAGGCGGCCTGGACGACGCCGATGTGATCATCCTCCCGGCCTTCTGGGACGACTTCGACAACCTGCTGCAACGTTATCCACAGGTGCTGCCGTGGCTGCGTGAACAGCATGCCCGTGGCGCTGTGCTGTGCGCCGAGGCCAGTGGCGTGTTCTGGTTGGCAGAGTCCGGCCTGCTCGACGGCAAGGAAGCAACCACCTACTGGCGCTTCTTCAACAGCTTTGCCGAACGCTTTCCGAAGATCCGGCTGAACCAGGACAAGCACCTGACCGACGCGGACAACCTGTACTGCGCCGGCGGCACCACCTCGGCCTGCGACCTGTACATCTACCTGATCGAACGCTTCTGTGGGGCCAACGTGGCCCGCGCCGTATCCCGCGACATCCTCTACGAAGTGCAGCGCAACTACACCCCCGGGCGCATGGGCTTTGGCGGGCAGAAGCTGCACCAGGACCTGATCATCCTGCAGATCCAGCACTGGCTGGAAGAACACTTCGCAGACAAGTTCCGCTTCGAGGACGTGGCCCGCAACCACGGCATGAGCATTCGTAATTTCATGCGCCGCTTCCAGGGCGCGACGGGTGACAAGCCGCTGCACTACCTGCAACGGCTACGGATCGAGACGGCCAAGGGCTTGTTGTCGAGTACGCGCAAGAGCATCAAGACCATCAGCTATGAGGTCGGATATGACGATGCCAGTTTCTTTGCGCGGCTGTTCCGCCAGCATACCGAGCTGTCGCCGAACCAGTATCGGCAACAGTTCATGCAAGAGGCTTGAGGCGAATGGGGCCGCTTTGCGGCCCCGGGAATGTCAAGGCTTGTGCGCCCGCGCCAGAAACTCGTGAGACTGCATTTCCAGCAAGCGGCTCAGGGTACGCTGGAACTCGAACGCCAGGCGCCCACCGGTATACAGGTCCTTCAGCTCCACTTCGGCCGAGATGATCAGCTTGACGTTGCGGTCGTAGAACTCGTCCACCATGTTGATGAAGCGGCGGGCGATGTCGTCGGTAGTGACGCCCATCTGCTCGACGTTGCTCAACAGCACGGCATGGAAAATCTTGCCCAGTTCGATGTAGTCGTTCTGGCTGCGGGGGCCGTCGCACAGGGCGCGGAAGTCGAACCAGGCCACGTCGTCACAGGTAAGCAGGGCATTGATCGGGCGATTCTCGATCATCAGCACGTCGTTCTCGACCGCCTGGGTGCATTCAGGGGTCAGCGCCTTGAAGCTTGCGCGCAGGCTCTGGTGCGCAGCCTCATCGAGCGGGTAATGGTACAACTCGGCCTGCTCCAGGTGACGCAGGCGGTAGTCGACCCCGCTGTCGACGTTCACCACATCGGTGTACTGCTTGATCATGGCAATGGCCGGCAGGAAGCGCGCGCGCTGCAGGCCGTCCTTGTACAGGCCGTCCGGCACGATGTTGGAAGTAGCCACCAGCGATACGCCGTTCTTGAACAACTCTTCCATCAGGGTGCCGAGGATCATCGCGTCGGTAATGTCCGACACGAAAAATTCATCGAAGCAGATCACCTTGGCTTCTTCACTGAAGCGCTTGGCAATGATGGTCAGCGGGTTCTTCTCGCCCTTGAGGGTTTTCATTTCCTCGTGCACACGCTTCATGAAGCGGTGGAAGTGCGTACGCATCTTCTGCTTGAACGGCAGCGCCTCGAAGAAGGTATCGACCAGGTAAGTCTTGCCGCGCCCTACCCCACCCCAGAAGTACAGGCCCTTGACCGGGGTCTGCTCCTTCTTGCCGAACAGCTTGCCGAACACGCCCGGCTTGTTGTTCTGCGCGTGCACCAGGTCGTCGTACAGGCGCTGCAGGTGACGCACCGCTGTTTCCTGCGCCGCGTCATGGAAGAAGTCGGGACGTTTCAGATCTGCTTGATATCGTTCTAGGGGCGTCATGATTCGTTAGCGAGGCAACAAAAAACGGGCCGTCACTGTAGCGACAGGCCCGCTTAATGGCAATCAGACTTGCGTCAATATGCCTCATCCAGACCAACAAAGTGCTGGATGGCACCAGCTTTGCCGGTGTTCGCGGGTAAACCCGCTCCTACAGGCGAAATGCCTCAGTCCGGTTGAGGCGCAAGCGCTGCACGCAGGCTTTCGATGGCTGAATCACGGGCTTCGGCGCTGTCGAACTGCGGCCCGTCGGCAACTTGTTCGCCGTTCAGCCACAGGCCGAAGCCCAGGCCTTCGACGCGCACATCCGCCTCGCCACCTTGCTGCAACTGCTTGCTAACGGCGCCGGCGCTCTTGCCGTCGGCGAAACTGCGCGAAAGCAGCAGTTGTTCACCGTCAGCGGCCAGCAGGCGGAAGCGGAAGCTGCCGTCTTCATCGCGGAAGCTGACGAAACGCGCGCTCTTGGCGGCCTTTTTCTTCACTTCGGTGCTGGCCTGCACGCTGCTGCGGAACGAACGCAGGCCAACGGCCTCGCGCAGCTGCTCGAGGAACGGCGTGGCGATCTTGCGGGCTTTGGCGGCACCGGCCAGCAGGATATCTTCCAGGTCCGCCGGGCGGGCGATCAGCTGATGGTAGTACTCGCGCTTCTCGGCCAACTGGCCGTCCAGCAGCTGGAACAGGCGCTGCTTGGCCTCCCCCCAACCCAGGCCCTGTAGCAGCTCTTCACGGAACTCGGCGCACTGCGCCGGCGTCGAGAAGGCCTGGTACAGGGTGAACAGATGCGCGTTGTCCGGGTCTTTCGCTTCGCCAGGCGCACGCGAGTCGGTGACGATGCGCGAGATGGCGTCTTTCATTTCCTTGGCGCTGGTGAACAGCGGGATGGTGTTGTCGTAGCTCTTGGACATCTTGCGCCCGTCCAGGCCCGGCAGGGTCGCCACGCTCTCCTCGATCACCGCTTCCGGCAGGGCGAAGAAGTCCTTGCCCTGGCCGAACAGGTGGTTGAAACGCTGGCCAATGTCGCGGGCCATTTCCACGTGCTGGATCTGGTCACGGCCGACAGGCACCTTGTTGGCGTTGAACATCAGGATGTCCGCGGCCATGAGCACCGGGTAGCTGTACAGGCCCATGGTCACGCCGGCATCCGGGTCTTCGCCGTTTTCCAGGTTCTTGTCCACCGAGGCCTTGTAGGCGTGCGCGCGGTTGAGCAGGCCCTTGGCGCTGACGCAGGTCAGCAGCCAGGTCAGCTCGGGGATTTCCGGGATATCGGACTGGCGGTAGAAGGTGACCTTGTCCGGATCGAGACCACCGGCCAGCCAAGTGGCGGCGATTTCCAGGCGCGAACGCTGGATGCGCAACGGGTCGTCGCACTTGATCAGGGCGTGGTAGTCGGCCAGGAAGTAGAACGAGTCGACACCGGGCTGCTGGCTGGCACGGATCGCCGGGCGGATGGCGCCGGCGTAGTTGCCCAGGTGCGGAGTGCCGGTGGTGGTGATACCGGTAAGAATGCGCGTGGTCATGGGTGTTCGCTTATTCAGGCTTGGCTCAGTTCGAAAGGCGCGGCAGCAGCAGATCCTTCAGATCGGTCAGCTTGCCATGGAAGAAGTGTCCGCATTCTGCCACTTTCAGCAGCTCATGGGGGCGCGACAGGCTGTCGGACCAATCGTAAACCAGCTGCGGCGCGACGACTTCGTCGGCGTCCGGCTGCACCACGGTAATCGGGCAGCGCTGCGGCAAGGGGAATTCCGCCGTCAGGCGCATGACCGCCGGGGCGATCATGAACAGCTGCTGCAGCTCTACCCCGGCGGCCTCCAGGCGGCCGGCCAGGCTGATGGCGACGAAGCCACCGAACGAGAAGCCCATCAGCACCAGCGGCAGGCCCAGATGCTTTTCGCGCAGCCAGGCCGCAGCGGCCTCGGCATCGTCCACCTCGCCAGCGCCCATGTCATGGGTGCCGGCGCTCTGCCCGACGCCACGATAGTTGAACCGCAATGTCACGTAACCGGCATCACGGGCAGTGCGTTGCAGGGTCGAGACCACCTTGTTGAGCATGGTGCCGCCCTGGACAGGGTTGGGGTGGCAGATCAGCACCGCACCACGTGCGTTGGCCACATCCAGATACAAGGCTTCCAGCTGGCCGCTGGGGCCATCGATGAACAAGGGGGTTTCGCGGACAAGCAAGGCACTACTCCGTGACCTCGGGAGGGGTCGATTCGTCTAGGTGAGGAATTCTGTTCTGATTTGCGATCGCTCGCGGTATACAGCGCAGGTCTGAGCCGTTAACGTAAAGCAAAGCCGTTTATAGAGGAAGGACTCGTGGAACTCTCGCTCCTTGTTTGGTTGTTGCCGACCCTGGCCCTGGTCATCGGCGTGGTGGTCGGTTTCGTCGTCGCTCGCCTGCTGCCCAATGCCGCGCCGAGCAGCACCCAGCGTCAGCTGGATGATATCCAGAAGCGTTTCGACAGCTACCAGAACGAAGTGGTCACCCACTTCAACAGCACTGCCGTGCTGGTCAAGAAACTGACCCAGAGCTACCAGGACGTCCAGGATCACCTGGCCGACGGCGCCAATACCTTGGCCCTCGACGACGTGACCCGTCAGCGCCTGCTGGCCGCCCTGCATTCCGAAGGCAGCCAGGGCCCACGTGACCGCCTGACCCCTCCGAAAGACACCGCCGAAGTGCCGCGCGACTACGCGCCGAAAGCGCCGAACTCGCCGGGCATGCTCGACGAGAGCTACGGGCTCAAGCGCTGATCTGCCGAACATGAACAAGGCCTCGCAAGAGGCCTTTTTTGTGGGCTGGATTCACTGGCCTCTTCGAGGGTGAACCCGCTCCTACAGGGTCGGCGCAGGTTTCAAATACTACGCCTGACCCGCGAAGAGACCGGCCCGGGCAACCTAGCTGCAAGCCTCCAGCGCCTGCTCGACATCCGCCAGCAGGTCCTCCACATCTTCCAACCCCACCGACAAGCGCACCAGCCCCTCCGATATCCCGTGATGCGCCCGCTCCTGCGGCGTATAGCTGGAATGGGTCATGCTCGCCGGGTGCTGCGCCAGTGACTCGGCATCGCCCAAGCTCACCGCCCGGGCAAACAGTTGCAGGGCATTCATGAACCTGCGCCCGGCCTCGATACCCCCTTTGAGCTCGAATGCGATCATCCCGCCCGGCAAACGCATCTGCCGCTGCGCCAGCTCGTACTGGGCAAACGACGGCAACCCCGGGTAGTGAATCAGCTCCACCTGCGGCTGCCGAGCCAGAAACTCCGCCACATGCTGGGCATTGGCACTATGGCGGTCCATGCGCAGGGCCAGGGTCTTGATCCCGCGCATCAGCAGCGCTGCATCGTGGGGCGACAGCACCGCCCCGGTCATGTCCTTCAGCCCTTCCAGGCGAATGCGGTCGACCAACGCCTTGCGCCCCACCACCAGCCCGGCAGTGATATCACCGTGGCCACTGAGGTACTTGGTCGCCGAATGCACCACCAGGTCCGCCCCCAGCTCCAGCGGCCGCTGCAGGTAGGGTGTGCAGTAGGTGTTGTCGACCACCACATGCACATCATGCCCGCGCACCGCCTCGGCCACCGCAGCGATATCCACCAGCTGCATGTTGGGGTTGGCCGGCGTTTCGAAATAGATCATCCGCGTTTTGCTGTTGATCGCCGCTTTCAGGGCTTTGGCATCGTTCAGGTCTACATGGCGGATCTTCACCCCGAATTCGCCAATGCCATGGTGAAGGAAGGCAAAGGTGCAGCCGTACAAAGTACGCCCGACGATCAGCTCATCACCGGGGCGCAGCAGGGTCCAGATCGTCGAGGTGATGGCCCCCATGCCCGACGCCAATGCCAACCCCGCCTCACCGCCCTCCAGCGAGGCCATGCGCTGTTCCAGCAGGGCCAGGGTAGGGTTGGAGATGCGACTGTAGAAATGCCCAGGCTCCTCCCCGGCAAAGCACGCAGCGCCGTATTCCACGGTGGGGAAGGCATAAGTAGCGGTCTGGTACACCGGCGGCACCAGGGCGCCACCGTGGGAAAGCGGGTCGTAGCCATGGTGAATGGCCCGTGTGGAAAAACCGGTGTTGTTATGGGAGTCGCGCATGGCAACAGCCTCTTGTGGTTTGCTATAAGCTTATGCCACCGAGCTGCCCGAATTTTTCCAAAATGACCCACGCATACGCGTGCTTTCTGGAACAAAAACAACAATTACCGGACCAGGAGGGCAAAACATGCCTTCAAGCCTCGACCGCACCGACCGCGCCCTGCTCGCTGCCCTGCAGGACAACGCCCGCCTCACCGTTGCCGAACTTGCCGACCAGGTAGCGCTGACCACCTCGCCGTGCTGGCGGCGGGTCAAATTGCTGGAGGACAACGGCTACATCACCGGCTACCAGGCCATCCTGTCGCCCAAGTCGCTGGGGTTTGGCGTGACCGCGTTCGTCAGCATCATGATGGACTCGCACACCAAGGACATGGCGCTGGCGTTCGAGCAGCGGCTGATGGAAATTCCCGAGATTGTCGCCTGCCACAACATCTCCGGGCGCTACGACTTCTTGCTGGAGATTCTGGCGCGGGATCTGGAGTCGTTTGGGGAGTTCACCCGGGAAGTGCTGCAGCGGTTGCCGGGGGTGAAGGAGATCTATTCGAGCTTTTCCTATAAGGCGGTGAAGGAACGGCGGGTAATTCCGGTATCGGAAAAACATATTTGAACTGACTATCGTCACGGAAATGGCACTTCGTTGCCCGATTCGACTCGACATTTTTTTATAGGGCAACTTTTCGGTTTTTTATGGTGCTCGACCTGATAGACGCTTGAAATGTTACAGCGAACACCAGGCACTCCTCGCAGATCAGCGCCTGGCTTGCTCTGTCCAGCGACTAGTGCGAGATGCTGGATTTTTCCAGAGCCGTTATTCGACGATCCAGTTCGCGAACAGATTCGATCAACGGCGCAACCAGCTTTTCGTAATCCACTGTCAGCAGGCCGTCCTTTTCATGTACCAGCTCCGGATAGATCTTCTGCACATCCTGGGCGATCACACCGATATCATCTCGACCGGACTCTTTCCACTTCATCCGCACGCCGTGAATCTTCAACAGGGTGTCGGTGGAATTCAGCAGTTCCTTTACATCCGTCTTCAGGCGTGCATCACTGAACGGGCAGCATTTGGAACCCAAGTCGGCACTTGCCGAGCCCGATAACCCAACAGCCAATATCAGTGTCAATGCTGCAAAATGGTTGGTGATTTTCACCGTTGCGTCTCCTTGATTGTAGGAGCACACAGGGTGAGTGAACGGTCTTCTACGCAATAGTCGGACTTCTTGCTTGTTAGCGCAGGAAAAGGCAATGCGCCTCTAGTTACCCCATAAAAAAACCCGCCGAAGCGGGTTTTCTCTTGCAGTCTGGCGCTTAGATCGCGCCACGCTGACGCAGCACGTCCAGCACCTGTTTCACGCCCTCGTCCACGCTGGTGGCCTGGGTGTCGATCACAAGGTCTGCGTCCAGCGGCACATCGTACGGGAAGCTTTCGCCCGGGATGTTGTCGCCACCAGCAGCGTACAAGCCTTGCGGGTCACGCTCACGGCAGGCCAGCGGCGAGGCCTGGACGTAAACGGTCACCAGGCGCTCCTTGCCGATCAACGCCTTGGCCTGTTCGCGGCCTTCGGCATCCGGGGCCACGAACGCTGCCAGGGTCAGCAGACCGGCTTCGTTGAACTGGCGCGCCACATGGGCGGCGCGGCGCCAGTTCTCGGTGCGGCCGGCGCGGTCCTGTGGCAAACCCTTGTTCAGGTCGTGGCGCAGGTTCTGGCCGTCGAGCACGTACACCGCACGGCCCATGTCGAACAGCTTGCGCTCCACGGCGTAGGCCAACGTGCTCTTGCCAGCGCCGGACAGGCCGCTGAACAACACGGTGGCAGGCTGCTGGCCGAAGCGCAGGGCACGCTCTTCTGTGGCCACATGGCACAGCTTGCCATGATGGCCGGTGCTGCCGTGCGGCAGGACTGGAGGGGCGATGATCATGCCAGCGCCAACGGTGCCATTGGTCAGGCGGTCGATGACGATGAACGCACCAGTAGTGCGGTTGCTGTCGTAACCGTCCAGAGCGATCGAGGCGTCCAGGGACACCTTGACGCGGCCGATTTCGTTCAGCTGTAGCGCGCTGGCAGCGCCCTGCTCCAGAGTGTTCACATCAACCTTGTGGGTGATGCTGGCAATCGAGCCCGGTACGTAGCTGGTGGCGCGCTTGATGTCGTATTTCTTGCCCGGGAGCATCGGTTCCTCGGCCATCCACACCAGCATGGCGTCGAACTGGTCGGTGACCGGCGGGACGTTGTCGGCATGCACCAGCAGGTCGCCACGGGAGATGTCGATCTCGTCTTCCATGGTCAGGGTCACGGCCTGGCCAGGGCCTGCGTTTTCCAGCTCGCCTTCGTAGGTGACGATGGACTTGACGCGGCTGCTCTTGCCCGACGGCAGCACGACGATTTCGTCGCCCTTGTGCACCACACCGCTGGCGATGGTGCCGGCGAAGCCACGGAAGTTCAGGTTCGGACGGTTGACGTACTGCACCGGGAAGCGCAGGTCGGTGAAGTTGCGGTCGGCCGACACTTCGACGGTTTCGAGGATTTCCATCAGCGTAGGGCCGGCGTACCACGGCGAACGCTCGCTATGGTTGACCACGTTGTCGCCCTTGAGCGCCGACATCGGCACGAAATGCAGGCTGCTCGGGGTCAGCTTGATGGCTTCGGCGAACTTCAGATAGTCGGCCTTGATCGACTCGAAGACATCCTGATCGAAGCCCTTGAGGTCCATCTTGTTGACCGCGACCACGATATGCTTGATGCCCAGCAACGAGGCAATGTAGCTGTGGCGGCGAGTCTGGGTCTGCACGCCGTAGCGGGCGTCGACCAGGATGATCGCCAGGTCGCAGGTGGACGCACCGGTAGCCATGTTGCGGGTGTACTGCTCATGGCCTGGGGTGTCGGCAATGATGAACTTGCGCTTGGCGGTGGAGAAGTAGCGGTAGGCGACATCGATGGTGATGCCCTGCTCGCGCTCGGCCTGCAGACCGTCGACCAGCAGTGCCAGGTCGACTTCCTCCCCGGTGGTGCCGACTTTCTTCGAATCACGGGTGATGGCCTCGAGGTGGTCCTCGTAGATCATCTTCGAGTCGTGCAGCAGGCGCCCGATCAGGGTGCTCTTGCCATCGTCGACGTTGCCGCAGGTCAGGAAGCGCAGCAGTTCCTTGCGCTCGTGCTGGGCCAGGTAGGCGAGGATGTCCTCGCTGATCAGATCAGATTGGTGCGACATGGAGTAACCCTGAAATTAGAAGTAGCCTTGGCGTTTCTTGTCTTCCATGGAACCGGCGCCATCGTGGTCGATGACACGGCCCTGGCGTTCGGACGTACGGGTCAGGAGCATTTCCTGGATGATGTCCGTCAGGGTCTCGGCTTCCGACTCGACAGCACCCGTCAATGGGTAGCAGCCGAGGGTACGGAAACGCACCTTCTTCTTGACGATGCGCGCTTTCTCTTCGTCGGTGAGATGTTCGAGGATGCGCTCGTCGTCGATCATGATCAGGGTGCCGTTCTTCTCGATCACTTCACGCTCGGCGGCAAAGTACAGGGGCACGATCGGGATGCCTTCGAGGTAGATGTACTGCCAGATGTCCAGTTCGGTCCAGTTCGACAGCGGGAAGACGCGGATCGACTCGCCCTTGTTGACCTTGCCGTTGTAAACGTTCCACAGTTCCGGGCGCTGGTTCTTCGGGTCCCAGCGGTGCTTGCTGTCACGGAACGAGTACACGCGCTCCTTGGCCCGCGATTTCTCTTCGTCGCGGCGCGCACCACCGAAGGCGGCATCGAAACCATGCTTGTCCAGCGCCTGCTTCAGGCCCTGGGTCTTCATGATGTCGGTGTGCTTGGAGCTGCCATGGGTGAACGGGTTGATGCCCTGCGCCACACCCTCGGGGTTGACGTGGGTGATCAGCTCCAGGCCCATTTCCTCGACCATCTTGTCGCGGAAGCTGTACATCTCCTGGAATTTCCACTGAGTGTCGACGTGCATCACCGGGAACGGCAGCTTGCCCGGGAAGAAGGCCTTGCGCGCCAGGTGCAGCATCACGGCGGAATCCTTGCCGATCGAGTACAGCATCACCGGGTTGTCGAACTCGGCGGCCACCTCGCGGATGATGTGGATGCTCTCCGCCTCCAGCTGTTTCAAGTGCGTCAGTTTGTCGACCATGGCTACTCACGAAAAACGATCTTATGGACGGCCTGCGGGCCGTGTTCGAGCGAGCCACTTTATCACAGCAGCTGCTTCTATTTAGGAGGCTGGCTAGATCGAAAAAGTCTAACGATATGACTGGGGGTTTGGGCTGGAATTGGGGCCGCTCTGCGGCCCTTCGCGGGGCCCCCCCCCCCCCCACGGGGACCCCGGCCCCCGTGGGGGGGGGGGCCGCGCCCGCGAAGAAGGCGACGCCGATGTCAGATCGGGTTCGGGCAATCGATGAACAGGTGCTCCACGGCAAAGCGCCGCGCCAGGTAATCCCCCAGCGCCTGCACCCCATACCGCTCGGTGGCGTGGTGCCCGGCGGCAATGAAGCTGACACCATTCTCGCGAGCACTATGGTAGGTCTGCTCCGACGCCTCGCCGGTCAGGTAAAGGTCTACCCCGGCCGCGATCGCGGTGTCGATGTAGCCCTGCCCGCCCCCCGTGCACCAGCCGACCCGGCGAATCATCTGCTCACCTTCGACCAGCAGAGGCTCACGCCCCAGCACCTCACGCACCCGTCGGGCAAAGTCGAGCGCAGTCATCGGTTCGGCCAGCGAGCCGACCAGGCCGACCACCTTGGGGTTCTCCGGGTCCAGCGGCCCTTCGACGGTGATGTCCAGCTGCCGCGCCAGTTGCACGTTGTTGCCCACGTCCGGGTGCACATCCAGCGGCAGGTGGAACGCCAGCAGGCTGATGTCGTTGTTCAACAGGGTCTTCAGCCGGCGCTGCCGGATGCCGGTGATACAAGGGTTCTCACCCTTCCAGAAGTAGCCATGGTGCACCAGCACCAGGTCGGCCTCAGCCTCGACCGCCGCATCCAGCAGCGCCTGGCTGGCGGTAACGCCGCTGACGATTCGGCTGACCTGCGGCCGGCCTTCGACCTGCAGGCCATTGGGGCAATAATCCTGGATCTTCGCGCTGCTCAGGTAACGCTCGGCTTCCTCGACCAGGGTGTTGAGAGCGACGGCCATGAAAATCTCCTCGAAATCTGCGTTTTTCTCGGGCACAACGCCCATGCAACGCCCGTATAATGCCGGCCATTATGGGCCGTCGCCGGCACTGGGGGAACCGGTGTATGATCGCGCGCGCTCATGCCCCACCGCACGGTCACCGTCCCCGGCTCTTTCCAGGATTCATTCATGTTCAAGGCTTTGCGTTATTTTGGCTGGCCCCTGCTTACCGGCGTACTGATCGCCATGCTGATCATCCAGCGCTTCCCGGAGTGGGTCGGCCTCCCCAGCCAGGACGTCAACCTGCAGCAGGCGCCGCAGACCTCGCGGATCATGCAGGGCCCGGTATCCTACGCCGACGCCGTGACCCTGGCCGCCCCGGCGGTGGTCAACCTGTACACCACAAAGGTGGTGAACAAGAGCGCCCACCCGCTGTTCGAAGACCCGCAGTTCCGCCGTTTCTTCGGTGACAACCTGCCCAAGCAGCGCCGCTGGGAATCAAGCCTGGGCTCGGCGGTGATCATGAGCCCCGAGGGCTACCTGCTGACCAACAACCACGTCACCAGCGGCGCCGACCAGATCGTCGTAGCCCTGAAGGATGGCCGCGAAACCCTGGCCCGGGTCATCGGCAGCGACCCGGAGACCGACCTTGCGGTGCTGAAGATCGACCTGAAGAGCCTGCCGGCGATCACCATCGGCCGCTCCGACAACATTCACATCGGCGACGTGTCGTTGGCCATCGGCAACCCGTTCGGGGTCGGCCAGACCGTGACCATGGGCATCATCAGCGCCACTGGCCGCAACCAGCTGGGCCTGAACAACTACGAAGACTTCATTCAGACCGACGCCGCGATCAACCCGGGCAACTCTGGTGGTGCGCTGGTGGATGCCAACGGCAACCTGATCGGTATCAACACGGCGATCTTCTCCAAGTCCGGCGGTTCACAGGGCATCGGCTTCGCCATCCCGGTGAAACTGGCACTGGAGGTGATGAAGTCGATCATCGAGCACGGCCAGGTGATCCGTGGCTGGCTGGGCATCGAAGTGCAGCCGCTGAGCCAGGAACTGGCTGAATCGTTCGGCATGAAGGACCGCCCGGGCATCGTGGTGGCGGGTATCTTCCGCGAAGGGCCGGCGGCCAAGGCCGGGCTGCAGCTGGGTGACGTGATCCTGAGCATCAACGGCGAGCCGGCCGGCGACGGCCGCAAGTCGATGAACCAGGTGGCGCGGATCAAGCCCAACGAGAAGATCACCATCGAAGTGATGCGCAATGGGCAGCAGCTTAAGCTGATCGCCGAGGTGGGGCTGCGGCCGCCACCGGCGCCGGCAGTCGCCAAGGAAGAGAAGTAAGGCTTCGATCTGGTCTCCAGGGGCTGCTTCGCAGCACAAGGCTGCTCCTGCAAGAGGCGGCGAAATTCGCTTTTGTAGGAGCAGCCTTGTGCTGCAAATGGGCCGCAAAGCGGCCCCTTTTGCATCAATGCAGGATCTGGCTCAGGAACAACTTGGTCCGGTCACTGCGCGGCCGGTCGAAGAAGTCATCCGGCGCCGCCTGCTCGACGATCTCGCCCTTGTCCATGAAGATCACCCGGTTCGCCACGGTCCGGGCAAAGCCCATCTCGTGGGTCACGCAGAGCATGGTCATGCCATCCTCGGCCAGGCCCACCATGGTATCGAGCACTTCCTTGACCATTTCCGGGTCCAGCGCCGAGGTCGGCTCGTCGAACAGCATGATTTTCGGTTTCATGCACAACGCGCGGGCAATCGCCACACGCTGCTGCTGGCCACCGGACAACTGCCCTGGGTACTTGTGAGCCTGCTCCGGAATACGCACCCGCTCCAGATAGTGCATGGCAATTTCCTCGGCCTTGCGCCGTGGCATCTTGCGCACCCACATCGGCGCCAGGGTGCAGTTTTCCAGGATGCTCAGGTGCGGGAACAGATTGAAGTGCTGGAACACCATGCCCACTTCGCGGCGAATGGCCTCGATCTGCTTGAGATCGTTGGTCAGCTCCACACCATCGACCACGATGCGCCCCTGCTGGTGCTCTTCCAGGCGGTTGAGGCAACGGATGGTGGTGGATTTGCCCGAGCCGGACGGCCCGCACAGCACGATGCGCTCGCCCTGGCGCACGTTCAGGTTGATGTCCTTGAGCACATGGAACTGGCCGTACCACTTGTTCACGCCCTGCATCTGGATGATGCCTTCGGGGCCGGCAGGCTGCTTGATCGCTTCACTCATTTCGAAACTCCTAACGCTTGTGGCCAGTGTCCAGCTTGCGCTCCAGATGCATGGAGTAGCGGGACATACCGAAACAGAAAATCCAGAACACCAGGGCGGCGAACACGTAGCCCTCGGTGGCCATGCCCAGCCAGGCCGGGTCGGCGGCGGCTTGCTTGACGCTGTTCAGCAGGTCGAACAGGCCGATGATGATCACCAGGCTGGTGTCCTTGAACAAGGCAATGAAGGTGTTGACGATGCCGGGGATCACCAGCTTGAGCGCCTGCGGCAGAATCACCAGGCCCATCGCCCGCCAGTAGCCCAGGCCCATGGCCGCGGCAGCTTCGTACTGGCCCTTGGGGATGGCCTGCAGGCCACCACGCACCACCTCGGCGATGTACGCCGACTGGAACAGGATCACGCCGATCATCGCCCGCAACAGCTTGTCGAAGCTCATGCCCTCAGGCAGGAACAACGGCAGCATCACCGATGACATGAACAGCACGGTGATCAGCGGCACGCCACGCCAGAACTCGATGAAGGTCACGCATACCACCTTCACCGCCGGCATCTTCGAGCGCCGCCCCAAGGCCAGCAGGATGCCCAGCGGCAATGCGCCGACAATGCCCACGGTGGCGATCACCAGGGTCAGCATCAGCCCGCCCCACTGGCTGGTCGGTACGTTTTCCAGGCCCAGCACGCCCCCGTGCAGGAGGGTGTAGGCCAGCAGCGGGTACAGCACCAGGAAGCCCAGGCCGTAGAAGGCCTTGCGTGGGAAACGCTTGATGAACAGCGGCGCGGCGCCAAGCACGGCAAGCCACACGGTGAGGTCCACGCGCCAGCGCAACTCGGCCGGGTAGTAGCCATACATGAACTGGCCGAAGCGCTGCTGCACGAACACCCAGCAGGCGCCCTCCTTGGTGCAGTCGGCGCGTGTGGTGCCGACCCAGTTGGCGTCAAGCAACGCCCACTGCAGCAGCGGAGGCACGATCAGCCATACCAGGTAGATGGCAAACAGGGTCAGCAGCGTGTTGAGCCAGCTGGAGAACAGATTGGCACGCATCCATGCGAGCACGCCGACGGTTTTCACCGGTGGCGGCATGTCGGGTTTGAAAACATGGGCATTCACGGGCGTATCCTCACCGCTCGATCAGCGCAATGCGCTTGTTGTACCAGTTCATCAGCAGCGAAATGCTGATGCTGATGGCGAGATAGACAATCATGGTGATGGCGATCACCTCGATAGCCTGGCCGGTCTGGTTGAGCACGGTACCGGCGAACAGCGAGACCATCTCCGGGTAGCCGATACCGGCTGCCAGCGATGAGTTCTTCGCCAGGTTCAGGTACTGGCTGGTCAGCGGCGGGATGATCACCCGCAGTGCCTGGGGGATGATCACCTTGCGCAGGGTCGGGCCCTCGCGCAGGCCAAGCGAGTGCGCGGCCTCGGTCTGGCCATGGCTGACCGAACGGATACCAGAGCGCACGATCTCGGCGATGAACGCAGCGGTATAGATGGTCAACGCCAGGGTCAGCGCCAGCAACTCGGGGATCAGTACCCAGCCACCGACGAAGTTGAATCCTTTCAATTGCGGCACTTCCCAGTGCACAGGGCTGCCGAACAGCAGTGCACAAACGCCCGGAATGGCGATGAAGATTGCCAGCCCCACCCAGAACTTGTGGAACGGCACGCCGGTCTCGTCGAAGCGCTTGTTGGCAAAGCGCACCATCGCCACGATGGCCAGCAGCGCCAGGACCAGCGCCACGACGAACGGCCAGAAGCCTTCGGCCATGGATGCGCCGGGCATGTTCAGGCCACGGTTGCTGATGAAGAAGGTGTCGTCGATATTGATGCTGCCCCGCGGTCCCGGCAGGGTCAGGAACACTGCGAAGTACCAGAACAGGATCTGCAGCAACGGCGGGATGTTGCGGAAGGTTTCCACATACACGGTCGCCAGCTTGTTGATCATCCAGTTCGGCGACAACCGCGCCACACCGATGATGAAGCCGAGGATGGTCGCCAGTACCACGCCGATGAAGGTCACCAGCAAGGTATTGAGCAGGCCGATGACGAACACCCGCGCATAGCTGTCGGATTCCACGTAGGGGATCAGATGCTGGGCGATGCCGAAGCCGGCACTGCGGTCGAGGAAGTCGAAGCCCGAGGTGATGCCCCGGTGTTGCAGGTTGGTTTGCGTGTTGTGGAACAGATACCAGCCCAGACCGACCACGAAGACTATCGTGAGGATCTGGAACAGCCACGCGCGCACACGTGGATCGCTCAGGGATAAACCCTTTTGTGCGCCGATTCGATTTTGCATGAAGTGCCCCGGACAGTAGGGTTCCGAACAGCCTGCGGCGGCGGGATGCCGCCGCAGGGTGCAGCCATCAGCGCACAGGTGGCGCGTACTGGATGCCGCCGTTGTTCCACAGGGCGTTCATGCCACGGTCGATCTTCAGGTCGGTGCTTTGGCCCAGGTTCTTCTCGAACACTTCGCCGTAGTTACCGACTTGCTTGACGATCTGCACTACCCAGTCCTTGGGCAGCTTGAGGTCCTTGCCGTACTCGCCGTCCGCACCCAGCAGGCGGGCGACGTCCGGGTTCTTGGTGCCTTTGGCCTCGGCCTCTACGTTCTTCGAGGTGATGCCCGCCTCTTCGGCGTTGAGCATGGCGAACAGGGTCCACTTGACGATGCTGAACCATTCCTCGTCGCCTTTGCGCACCACCGGGCCCAGCGGTTCCTTGGAAATGGTTTCCGGCAGTACCACGTAGTCGGCCGGCGCGGCCAGCTTGGAACGCTGGGCGAACAGCTGCGACTTGTCCGAGGTCAGCACGTCGCAACGACCGGACTCCAGCGACTTGGCGCTTTCGTCAGAGGTATCGAAAGTGATCGGGGTATATTTCAGGCCATTGGCGCGGAAGAAGTCCGACACGTTCAGCTCGGTGGTGGTACCGGCCTGGATGCAGATGGTCGCGCCATCGAGTTCCTTGGCGCTGGAAACACCCAGTTTCTTGTTGACCAGGAAGCCGACGCCGTCGTAGTAGGTAACACCGGCGAATACCAGGCCCATGCCCGCATCGCGCGAGCTGGTCCAGGTGGTGTTGCGAGACAGCACGTCGACTTCGCCCGACTGCAGGGCGGTGAAGCGTTCCTTGGCGTTGAGCTGGCTGAACTTGACCTTGGTGGCATCGCCGAACACGGCGGCAGCCACGGCGCGACAGACGTCAGCGTCGATACCAATGATCTTGCCCTGTGCATCAGGTACCGAGAACCCTGGAAGACCGTCGCTCACGCCACACTGGACGAAGCCCTTCTTCTTTACCGCATCGAGGGTGGCGCCGGCCTGGGCGTTGCTCACGGCGCCCAGCGCGGCAGCAGCGGCCAGGACTGCCAGGGTGGTTTTCAACATCTTCATTCACAACCTCCAAATCGCTCTTGTTGTATCGAGCCGGAATTGCACCGCACCCTTTTGAGGCGTATCCGACCCGTGTTGGCTTGTTATTGGGTCAATGGCGCAATGGGCTGTTCTGTGACAGCCTTCGCGTGCAAAGGGTGTTACCGTCACGGCCTGCCCTTTGCATCGTTGGTGGAATTGCAAAGCGCGTACCAAAATTTCTGGCTGTAGCGTTTAAGCGCAAGTCAAGTAGGGAAAGTTGTATCGTTGCGACATTCTTTTTCCGACAATCATTTCCAGCGCCTTCTTTTCACGCACGCCATAACAAGACCCGCACACTTTCGGAGCAGTCATGACCAATCCGCTGATTCTCGAACCGCAGAAAACCGCAGACGCCTGTGTGATCTGGTTGCACGGCCTGGGTGCCGACCGTTACGACTTCCTACCAGTGGCCGAATTCATGCAGGAACGCCTGCTCAGCACCCGTTTCGTCATGCCCCAGGCTCCAACCCGCCCGGTAACCATCAACGGCGGCTACGCCATGCCCAGCTGGTACGACATCAAGGCCATGACCCCGGCCCGCGCCATTGACGAGGCGCAGCTGGAAGAATCGGCCGAGCAGCTCATTGCCCTGATCAAGGCCGAGCAGGCCAAAGGCATCAGCCTGTCGCGGATCTTCCTGGCCGGTTTCTCCCAGGGCGGCGCGGTGGTGCTGCACACTGCCTATATAAAGTGGCAAGAAGCACTGGGTGGGGTGATCGCCCTGTCCACCTACGCCCCCACCTTCAACGACCAGCATCAGTTGAGCGCCTGCCAGCAACGCACCCCGGCCCTGTGCCTGCACGGCGTGCACGACCCGGTGGTGATCCCCGCGATGGGCCGCACCGCCTTCGAGTACCTGAATACCTGGGGCGTAGCCGCCCGCTGGCACGAATACCCGATGGAACATGAAGTGGTGGTGGAAGAGTTGAACGACATCCACGACTGGCTGAGCAAGCAATTGCAATAAGCCAGGGCCGCATGTAGTTGTAAGGCTATTCCACTACGCCGCGCCTGAATCTTGCATTACACTGCCCGGCGTACATTCCTTAACCAGTTGACGAGACGATCGTGCTCAAGGCACTCAAGAAAATCTTCGGCAAGGGAGACGCCGCGCCACAGGCCGTCGCTCCTGCTGCCAGCGTGACGCCGCCTGCGCCCGCCCCCGCCAGCGAGGCCCAGCCTGCGGCAAAACCGGCCGCCTCACGCGCCACCCACGCCCCCCTGGCCGAGCAGCCTGCCACCATTACGCCAGCCGCCGACAAGCCGGCCAAGGACAAACCGCGTCGCGAGCGCAAGCCCAAGCCACAGGCCAGCCTGTGGAAACCGGAGGACTTCGTGGTCGAGCCGCAGGAAGGCAAGACCCGCTTCCACGACTTCAAGCTATCCAACGAGCTGATGCACGCCATCCACGACCTGGGCTTTCCGTACTGCACGCCGATCCAGGCACAGGTGCTGGGTTATACCCTGCGTGGCCAGGACGCCATCGGCCGCGCCCAGACCGGTACCGGCAAGACTGCAGCGTTCCTGATCTCGATCATTTCCCAGCTGCAGCAGACGCCGCCGCCGAAGGAACGCTACATGGGCGAGCCACGCGCGCTGATCATCGCGCCCACCCGCGAGCTGGTGGTGCAGATCGCCAAGGATGCCATCGCCCTGACCAAGTACACCGGCCTGAACGTGATGAGCTTCGTCGGCGGCATGGACTTCGACAAGCAGCTCAAGGCCCTGGAAGCGCGCCATTGCGACATCCTGGTGGCCACTCCGGGCCGCCTGCTGGACTTCAACCAGCGCGGTGAGGTGCACCTGGACATGGTCGAGGTGATGGTGCTGGACGAAGCCGACCGCATGCTCGACATGGGTTTCATCCCCCAGGTGCGTCAGATCATTCGCCAGACGCCGCCGAAAAGCGAGCGCCAGACCCTGCTGTTCTCCGCCACCTTCACCGACGATGTGATGAACCTGGCCAAGCAGTGGACCACGAACCCGGCCATCGTCGAGATCGAGCCGGAGAACGTTGCCAGCGAAACGGTGGAGCAGCACGTCTATGCGGTGGCCGGGAGCGACAAGTACAAGCTGCTGTTCAACCTGGTGACCCAGAACAAGTGGGAACGGGTGATGGTATTCGCCAACCGCAAGGACGAAGTGCGGCGCATCGAGGAAAAACTCGTGCGCGACGGCATCAATGCCGCGCAGCTGTCGGGCGACGTGCCGCAGCACAAGCGTATCCGCACCCTGGAGAACTTCCGCGAAGGGCGCATCACTGTGCTGGTGGCCACCGACGTGGCGGGGCGTGGCATCCACATCGATGGCATCAGCCACGTGATCAACTTCACCCTGCCGGAAGACCCGGACGACTACGTGCACCGCATTGGCAGGACTGGCCGTGCAGGCACCAGTGGTGTGTCGATCAGCTTTGCCGGTGAGGATGACTCGTACCAGCTGCCGGCGATCGAAGAGCTGCTGGGGCGCAAGATCAAGTGTGAAATGCCGCCGGATGAGCTGCTGAAGCCGGTGCCGCGCAAGCATCACTGATGCTGGGGCTGCTTTGCAGCCCAATCGCCGGCAAGCCAGCTCCCACAGGTACTGCACAGCTTTCGAAACCTGTGCAGTACCTGTGTGGGCGGGTTCTCCCGCGAACCGGGGCTCCTCCCCGGCCATCAAACAAGGATCTACCAGCGCTCGGCGGCATCCTGGTCACTCTGCTTCCCTTCTACCCACCGTGCCCCTTCCTGGGTATTTTCCTTCTTCCAGAACGGCGCCCGGGTCTTGAGGTAGTCCATGATGAAGTTGCAGGCATCGAACGCCGCCTGCCGATGGGCACTGGCCACACCTACGAACACGATCGGCTCACCCGGCTCCAGTGCACCGATGCGGTGCAGCACCTCCACCTTGAGCAACGGCCAGCGCTGCTCGGCCTCGACCACGATCTTGGCCAAGGCCTTTTCGGTCATGCCCGGATAGTGCTCGAGGAACATCCCCGCCACTTCGCGGCCATCGTTGAAATCCCGCACGTAGCCGACAAAACCGACCACCGCGCCCACGCCGACATTCGCCGCGTGCATGGCGCTGGTCTCGGCCCCCGGATCGAACGCGCCCTCCTGTACTCGCACAGCCATGTTCAGCCTCCGGTCACCGGCGGGAAGAATGCCACTTCATCGCCCTCTTCCAGCGGTTCATCGAGCTTGCACAGTTCTTCGTTGCGCGCACACATCAGGTTCTGCTCGGCCAGCACTTCGTACTGCCCGCCCTTGGCCACCAAGGCCTGGCGCACATCGTCGAGCACCTTGAACGCACCCTCCACCCGCTCGGCATCCACGCCCAGCAGTTCGCGGTAACGGGCGAAGTACATCACCTTGACCTTCATCACACTTCCACCTTGTAGTGGCCGCTCTTGCCACCGAGTTTTTCCAGCAGGCGCACCTGTTCGATGACCATGCCTTTATCCACAGCCTTGCACATGTCATAGATCGTCAGCGCAGCCACGCTGGCGGCGGTCAGCGCTTCCATCTCCACGCCGGTCTGCCCGGCCAGCTTGCATCGGGCGACGATACGCACGGCGTCCTGCCCTTCGGCGCTGAGCTCGACCTTGACGCTGGTCAGCATCAGCGGGTGGCACAGCGGGATCAGGTCGCTGGTCTTCTTCGCCGCCTGGATCCCGGCAATGCGCGCCACGGCGAACACGTCGCCCTTGGGGTGTTCACCGTCGACGATCATCTGCAAGGTCTGCGGCAACATGCGCACCCGCGCCTCGGCGGTGGCCTCGCGCTCGGTCACGGCCTTTTCAGTGACGTCGACCATGTTGGCCCGCCCCTGGGAATCAAGATGTGTCAGCACTGCTCTGCTCCTGTGAAGGGAATTCGCAGTGTAAACCTGTGAGTCAGGTTTGAGCAGAGGGTGCGTCAACCGGGCCGGCCTCTTCGCGGGCACGCCCGCGAAGAGGCCGGGCGGAGAACCGCCCGGCACCGAGGGTTACAGATGCGACTCGGCGTACTCGGCCAGCACCGAGCGTGGCACGCCCTGCAGGGTGATATGCACGCCATGGGGGAAGTCCTTGAAGCGCTCGGTCAGGTAGGTCAGGCCCGAGCTGGTCGCGGACAGGTAGGGGGTGTCGATCTGCGCCAGGTTGCCCAGGCAGACAACCTTGGAACCGGAACCCGCACGGGTGATGATGGTTTTCATCTGGTGCGGCGTCAGGTTCTGACACTCGTCGATCAGGATCAGGCTCTGCTGGAAGCTACGGCCACGGATGTAGTTCAGCGACTTGAACTGCAACGGCACGCGCTCGAGGATGTACTCGACGCTGCCATGGGTGCTTTCGTCATCCATGTGCAAGGCTTCGAGGTTGTCGGTGATGGCACCCAGCCAGGGTTCCATCTTCTCGGCCTCGGTGCCCGGCAGGAAGCCGATCTCCTGATCCAGCCCCTGCACGCTGCGGGTGGCGATGATGCGTCGGTAGCGCTTGCTGACCATGGTCTGTTCTATCGCCGCAGCCAGGGCCAGGATAGTCTTGCCGGAACCGGCTGCGCCGGTCAGGTTGACCAGGTGGATATCCGGGTCGAGCAGGGCGAACAGCGCCAGGCTCTGGTGGATGTCACGCGGCTTCAGACCCCACGCTTCCTGGTGCAGCAGCGGCTCCTGGTGCAGGTCGAGCAATAGCAGCTCATCGTTGCGGATACCCTTGATCCAGCCGACGAAGCCCTGTTCATCGATGATGAACTCATTGACGTGAACCGCCGGCAGGTTGTCGATCAATTGCACGCGGTGCCAGGTGCGGCCACGCTCCTGACGGGTATCGACCTTGCTCACCCGGTCCCAGAACGAGCCGGTGACCGAATGGTAGCCCTTGGACAGCAAGGACACGTCATCGACCAGCTGATCGGTGCTGTAGTCCTCGGCCGCGATGCCACAGGCACGCGCCTTCAGGCGCATGTTGATGTCTTTGGTGACCAGCACAACGTCCAGGTCGGTGCGCCGGGCGCGTACTTCGAGCAACTGGTTGATGATGATGTTGTCGTTGAGGTTTTCCGGCAGCAGCTTGTTCGGCTCGTTGCGCGGAGTCATCAGGATGGACAGGAAGCCCTTGGGCCCACTCTTGCCACGCTGAATCGGCACGCCCTGCTCGACATCGCTGGGCGAGGAGTCACCAAGGGTCTGGTCGATAAGGCGAATGGCCTGGCGGCATTCGGCGGCGATGCTCTGTTTGCCGGTCTTGAGCTTGTCGAGTTCCTCCAGCACCGTCATCGGGATGGCGACATGGTGCTCCTCGAAGTTCAGTAACGCGTTGGGGTCGTGAATCAGGACGTTGGTATCGAGCACATACAGGATAGGCTTGCTGGAGGAAGGGTTGCGTCCTTGGTCATCCATACTCGGTCACCTTATGTCGAAGCCACACGGCGTGGTCTGTTACGCCGCAGAGTGACTGCCGCTGTCCCCGTATCCGCGTTGTTACGGGCGGGAAGCGAACCTGGCTAGGTGGGCCTGGATGACGCCACCTGTGCTGCAGGAATCGGCTGTCTGGTTTCTTCATACCGCAAAAATGATGACTAGAAAAAGTCTTTTTACGTGCAGGTGAAGTTTATTTTTCCAAATGACGAACAGGGGTTGGCGAGGGGGCGTGTGAGGACTACAGTCAAAAATCAGGCTGGCCTTGCAGGGGCCATCGCCAGCTGGCCATGCACGGTACCTGTTGGAGCTGGCTTGCCGGCGATGGGCTGCGTAGCAGCCCCCTATCACCCCTGGTTGGCATATCCCTGGCAATCTTCCCAACCAATCCCGCTCTGTGCCGTATTGCGCAACAACCACTCTACCGCCGGCTGTGCCTTGGGCAGGCTGTCATGGAACTGGATCACTCCCTTGCGCCACAGCAGCATCAAGGTCAGCACCCGCTGGGCAGAGGCCTCGGCGCTCAGTGCGCCGTCATCCTGTGCATCGATGTCCCACAACGACACCTGCAACTGCTGGCTGGCCATGAACGCCTCGCCATCGGCCCGACGCTGCCCATAAGGCGGCCGGAACAATGGCACATACTGCTCCGGCAGGTCGGCTTGCACCCGCGCCTGGCTGCGTCGCAGCGAGTCCTGCCAGCCTGTCCACTGCGCGTGGGAGCGGTACTCCCAACCCTGGACCCCCACGCACTGCCCGGCATAGAGCTTGCGCAAGGTATCTGCCGCGCCGGCATCGCGGCGCTGCTGCAGGCGGTTGCCGAGCACGAAGAACGTGCCTTCAAGCTTTTGCCGACGCAGGTAATCCGCCAGCAGGTCGGTACTGCCGCCATCCGGCCCTGGCCCGCCGACGAAGGTCAGCAGGAACATTCGGTCGTTCAGTTCATCCCCATTGCGCTCACGCGAGGATAGCCGCTCGACCTCGCTGCTGGTCTGCGGCAGCAACGCCGCCTTGCGCAATTGTTCGTCCAGGTAACGCACATGGAACTGGTGGCTAGGCTCGATCCAACCAGTGTAGAAAGTGCCGACATCGGCAGCGAACGTCGCCGCTTGCGTGCGCAACTCCGCCATCGACGTCACCGGATAGCAGAACGACGCATCCTGCTCGCAACTGCGCTGCGCCTGTTGATAGCCTTCCCACAACCGCTGCCACATGCGCGCCCGCACCTGGCGCACCTTCTGCAGGTTGACTTGCCGTAGCCCCAGGCGTGCCGCCAGCGCCGCGTCGTCCAGCAGTTCGCTTTCGTGAAGTACCTGGGCGAAGGAGAGGATCTCGGCCCGCGAGGCCACATCGAACAACGCCGGGCTGTCCAGCTGTTCGGGCCACAGGCTGCGGTCCAGGCTCACCTGGGGTGATGACGGGGCGGCCTGCACGGCCAGGCTCAGCAGAGCGGCCAGCAAGGCAGAGGCAATACGCACGGTTGAAGGCTCCGCAACGGCGAAACGCGCACTATAGCCTCTGCACCGGCCATGGTCTGTGACTATCGTCGCCATAGTTTGGACTTGCACCGTACAGCCCGTAGAATTCCCGGCCAACGATGCCAGGAGCCGACCCGATGCTGACGGTGATTTCACCCGCCAAGACCCTCGACTACGACACCCCGCCGGTGACCGAGCGTTTCACCCTGCCCCAGTACCTGGACGACTCCCAGGAACTGATCCAGCAGCTGCGCGACCTGTCGCCAGCGCAGATCAGCGAACTGATGCACCTGTCCGACAAGCTCGCCGGCCTGAATGCAGCGCGCTTCGGCAGCTGGACCCCGGACTTCACCCCGGCCAATGCCAAGCAGGCGCTGCTGGCGTTCAAGGGCGACGTGTACACCGGCCTTGATGCCGAGAGCCTGGGCGATGACGATTTCAACTATGCGCAGCAGCACTTGCGCATGCTTTCGGGCCTGTATGGCCTGCTGCGCCCGCTCGACCTGATGCAACCCTACCGCCTTGAAATGGGCACCAAGCTGGCCAACGCCCGCGGCAAGGACCTGTACGCCTTCTGGGGCACGCGCATCAGCGAATGGCTGAACCAGGCCCTGGCCGAACAGGGCGATGACGTGCTGCTGAACCTGGCCAGCAACGAGTATTTCAGCGCGGTGAAACGCAGCGCGCTGAAGGCCCGGGTGATAAACGTCGACTTCAAGGACCTGAAGAACGGCCAGTACAAGATCATCAGCTTCTACGCCAAGAGGGCGCGAGGGATGATGAGCCGCTTCGTCATCCAGCAGCGCATCAGCGACCCGGAGCAACTCAAGCAATTCGATGTGCAGGGGTACTACTACAGTGCCGAGCAGTCGAAGCCGGACCACCTGGTGTTCCTGCGGGATCATCCTTCCGAGTGATCCTGTCACGCCCTCTTCCCGACTAAAGCCGCTCCCACAGGTACTTCACTGAACGCAAGACCAGTGCACTACCTGTGGGAGCGGCTTTAGCCGCAAAGAGGCCAGCAGCCATTTACGCATCTCTCCTGCCCCGCAACAGGGCGCACTTCATATCGCCATCACGCCACAAATCCGACGCCAAAAAATCGACACTCTGCCACTTATAGCCAAACGCCATAAGACCGTTCGTAGCTTTTTTGACGAATTTTTCAAAATATTTTTCGATGCTGGCATAAAAATATCTCGCAACAGTTTCGCCCTTTATATATCGGGGCAAAACACCCGTGTGCTATCAGATTGAAATTGTCCGCCACTGAAAAAATATTTAGAAATCTTTCATCCACACCGAACCCACCCCGGAACTTCTGCTACGACGAATCGCTCATAGTGCCGTAACGATTTTCCTGCCCCCGGGCTGTGAGAGATGACTTACAGATGACAACGGCAGGTATCCACTACCAGCCCAACAACTTCGACAGGTATGACGGGCACCCCCCGAAGAGCCTGTCCATGCAGGAGAGACGCGTCCCTTTCAATTCGTCCTAGTGGTTGATTTCAAAGGATTTTTCCACTTGAAAAAACAAGCACAGCAAAGCGCCACGTAGCGCCTTGCAATAAAGACGGCTGCATTCCAGGGCACGTTTTTTAATTAATGGCTTTTTACTGCCACATTTGAGTGCATAACTTTTTGCGCTCCGGATTTATTTTGCCTGCGCTCGGCGAAGTGTGCATTTCGCCATGGATCCGTGCGCCCGAAAACTGTTGTTAATCAACCCAGTCCGGCTCTCTCCGGAGGTGCCGACGTGATAAACACATGAGGTGATAGCGATGCGTATCAGCATCTTTGGTTTGGGTTATGTGGGTGCGGTCTGTGCAGGTTGCCTGACGGCGCGAGGCCATGAAGTGATCGGTGTGGATGTGTCCAGCACCAAGATCGACCTGATCAATCAGGGCAAGTCGCCCATCGTCGAACCTGGCCTGGAAGCACTGCTGCAACAGGGCATCGCCAACGGCCGCCTGCGCGGTACTACCGATTTCGCCGAAGCCATCCGTGCCAGCGACGTATCGATGATCTGCGTGGGTACCCCAAGCAAGAAGAACGGCGACCTGGGCCTCGAGTACATCGAGTCGGTGTGCCGCGAAATCGGCTACGTGCTGCGTGACAGCGAGCGCCGCCACACCATCGTGGTACGCAGCACCGTGCTGCCGGGCACCGTGAAGAACGTGGTGATCCCGATCCTCGAAGACTGCTCGGGCAAGAAAGCCGGCGTCGACTTCGGCGTCGCGGTCAACCCGGAATTCCTGCGTGAAAGCACCGCGATCAAGGACTACGACCAGCCACCGATGACCGTCATCGGCGAACTGGACAGCGCCAGCGGCGACATCCTGCAGGCCCTGTACGAAGAGCTCGACGCACCGATCATCCGCAAGCCGATCGAAGTGGCCGAGATGATCAAGTACACCTGCAACGTGTGGCACGCCACCAAGGTCACCTTCGCCAACGAGATCGGCAACATCGCCAAGGCCGTAGGCGTGGATGGCCGTGACGTGATGGACGTAGTCTGCCAGGACAAAGTACTGAACCTGTCCCAGTACTACATGCGCCCTGGCTTCGCCTTCGGCGGCTCGTGCCTGCCCAAGGACGTGCGCGCCCTCACCTATCGCGCCGCCAGCCTCGATGTACGCGCACCGCTGCTCGACTCGCTGATGCGCAGCAACGAATCGCAGGTGCAGAACGCCTTCGAACTGATCGAAGCCCACGACAAGCGCAAGGTCGCCCTGCTCGGCCTGAGCTTCAAGGCCGGCACCGACGACCTGCGTGAAAGCCCGCTGGTGGAACTGGCCGAACGCCTGATCGGCAAGGGCTACCAGCTGGACATCTACGACGAGAACGTCCAGTACGCCCGCGTCCACGGCGCCAACAAGGACTACATCGAGTCGAAAATCCCGCACGTGTCGTCGCTGCTCAACGCCGACTTCCAGAAGGTGATCGACAACGCCGACATCATCGTCCTGGGCAACCGTGACGAGCAGTTCCGTGCGTTGGCCCAGCAAGCGCCGGCCGGCAAGCACGTGATCGACCTGGTCGGCTTCATGAGCAAACCGACCTGCGCCACCAGCCGTACCGAAGGCATCTGCTGGTAAGTGCTGGCCGGGCAGCGGGGGCCTCCCCCCCCCCCGCTGCCCACCTTTTCCCGAATTCTCGACGGATGCTGAACATGCAAAGGATCCAGACAGTGCTGTTGCAGTGCGCCGGTTGGCTGCTCTACATGAGTCTGCTCATGCTGATCGCCCTGGCCCTGCCAGCCGATATCTTCGACTCGCAGTCGAAGCACTTCATCTTCCTGGTCGGCGCAGTCGGCATCTGGCGCTATTCCATGGGCGCCACCCATTTCATCCGCGGCATGATCTTCCTCTACGGCGTGTACCCGTACCTGCGCCGCAAGGTGCAGAAGATGGGGAAGGACGCCGACCCGTCCCACGTTTACCTGATGGTGACCAGCTTCCGCATCGAAGCGCTGACCACCGCCCAGGTGTACAGCTCGGTGATTCGCGAGGCGATCAACTGTGGCTTCCCCACCACCGTGGTCTGCTCGCTGGTGGAGATGTCGGACGAACTGCTGGTGAAAAGCCTGTGGGCCAAATACAACCCGCCCGCCCACGTGAAGCTCGACATCGTGCGCATCGCCGGTACCGGCAAGCGTGACGGCCTGGCCTACGGTTTCCGTGCCATCTCGCGCATGCTGCCGGACGAGAACGCCGTGGTGGCGGTCATCGACGGCGACACCGTGCTGGGCGATGGCGTGGTACGCAAGACCGTGCCGTGGTTCAAGCTGTTCCCCAACGTCGGCGGCCTGACCACCAACGAGTTCTGCGAAGTGCGTGGCGGCTACATCATGAGCGAGTGGCACAAGCTGCGCTTCGCCCAGCGCCACATCAACATGTGCTCGATGGCCCTGTCCAAGCGCGTGCTGACCATGACCGGGCGCATGTCGATGTTCCGCGCCAGCGTGGTGACCAACCCCGAGTTCATCGCCGACGTCGAAAGCGACTCGCTGATGCACTGGCGCCTGGGCCGCTTCAAGTTCCTCACCGGTGACGACAAGTCCAGCTGGTTCAGCCTGATGCGCCTGGGCTACGACACCTTCTACGTGCCGGACGCCGCCATCAACACGGTCGAGCACCCGCCGGAGAAGAGCTTCTTCAAGGCCAGCCGCAAACTGATGTACCGCTGGTACGGCAACAACCTGCGGCAGAACTCCCGCGCGCTGGGCCTCGGCCTGCGCCGCCTGGGCCTGTTCACCAGCATCGTGCTGTTCGACCAGCGCGTGTCGATGTGGACCAGCCTGCTGGGCCTGACCGTGGCGGTAATCGCCAGCCTCAAGTTCGGCATGGGCTTCCTGCTGGTGTACCTGCTGTGGATCGGCATCACCCGTCTGATCCTCACCATCATGCTGCTGTGCTCCGGCCATAACGTGGGCCCGGCCTACCCGCTGATTCTCTATTACAACCAGATCATCGGCGCGCTGATGAAGATCTACGTGTTCTTCCGCCTCGACAAGCAGTCCTGGACGCGTCAGCCCACTGCCCTCAAGCGTGACCTCGCCAGCTTTCAACAATGGTTCAACACCTGGTCCTCGCGGACCATGACCTTCTCGGCTGCCAGCATCTTCGTCGCTGTGCTGTTCATGGTCGTGTGAGCCCAACCCGGATCGGAACTAACAGGAACAAACCACATGAATACCGCCGTGAACGTCAACGTCGTGCATGAGTCCGAAGCCCAGCGCCAGCACGCCCGGGTACGCATCCCCGCCAAGCTGCGCTTCCTCGACCCTCAGCGCCAAGCCCACGATGTGAAAGTCGACGATCTTTCCGCCGGAGGCCTGAGCTTCCACACCAAGCAACCACTGTCGGTTGGCGACGTGCTCCGCGGGCGGCTGCAGTTCACGGTCGACAACCTCGGCCTGTCGATGGACATCGAGTTCCAGGTGCGCTCCTACAACCCGGACAGCGGCCGTACCGGCGCGCAGTTCCAGAACCTCGAGCCACGCGACATCGCCACGCTGCGCCACATCATCACCTCGCACCTCTCGGGTGAACTGATCACTGCTGGCGATGTGCTCAGCACCTTGCAGCGCGACAACTTCACCAAGGCACGCAAGCAGAAGGATGGCGGCAGTGGCCTGAGCGCCTTCGGCCGCCTCAAGGCAGTCACCGTCACCCTCGGTGTATTCGTGGTCGGTGTCGCCGCCTTCGGCTTCATCGCCAAGTCGCTGTACGGCATGTACTTCGTAAGCCATGCCGAAGCCGGCGTGGTCGCGGTACCCACCACCAACGTCACCATGCCGCGCGACGGCACCGTGAACAGCCTGGTCGAAAGCGGTGGCCAGATCGCCAAGGGCGCACCACTGGCCAGCTTCACCACCAGCATGCTGGACATGCTCAAGGGCAACCTGGAAGACGCACAGCTGGAGCCGGCGAAGATCGAGGAACTATTCGGCAAGCAGCTGTCCGGCACCCTCACCAGCCCGTGTGATTGCGTGGTTGCCCGCCAGCTGGTCGACAACGGCCAGTACGCCGCCAAGGGCCAGCCGATCTTCCAGCTGATCCCGCGTACCACCAACCCGATGATCGAGGCGCGCTTCACCTACCGCCAGTTCGACGAGGTCAAGCCAGGCACCCGGGTCAACTTCCAGGTAGCCGGCGAAGACGAAGTACGCACCGGCCAGATCGTCAGCAGCGCCAGCCTCAACAGCGAAGACCTGGCCGCCGACATCCGTGTGCAGATCAAACCTGACAGCGCCCTGCCCGCCGAACTCGCCGGTCGCCCGGCTTCGGTCAACAGCGACCGTGGCCCATCGCTGAACTGGCTGATCGACAAAGCCATGGCCCGTGGGCTGTAAGAGGATCACAACATGATTCCCCACAAGAAAAGCGCCAGCCTGGGCCTGTGTGCCCTGGCTGCTGCCATCACCCTGGCCGGCTGTGCGGGCCTGCCCGACCAGCGCCTGGCCAACGAAGCCATGAAGCGCGGTGACACTGCACTGGCCGAGCGCAACTACAAGGCGCTGGCCGACCTGGGCTACAGCGAAGCGCAAGTGGGCCTGGCCGACATCAAGGTTGCCACCCGCGATCCGGCGAAAATCAAGGAAGCCGAGGCTACCTACCGCGCCGCGGCCGCCATTTCGCCGCGTGCCCAGGCGCGCCTCGGCCGCCTGCTGGTGGCCAAGCCCGACAGCACCCAGGCCGAGCGCGAAGAAGCCGAAACACTGCTCAAGCAAGCCGCCAAGCAGGGCGAAAGCAACACCCTGATCCCGCTGGCGATGCTCTACCTGACCTACCCGCAGAGCTTCCCCAAGGTCAACGCGCAGCAGCAGATCGACCAATGGCGCGCCGCCGGCAACCCGGAAGCGGGCCTGGCCCAGGTGCTGCTGTACCGCACCCAGGGCACCTACGACCAGCATCTGGGCGAAGTGGAAAAAATCTGCAAGGCCGCGCTGAACAGCACCGACATCTGCTACGTCGAACTGGCCACCGTGTACCAGAAGCGTGGCCAGGCCGACCAGCAGGCTGCCCTGCTCGGCCAGCTCAAGGCTGCCTACGCCCGTGGCGCAGTACCGGCCACCCGGGTAGACAGCGTTGCCCGGGTACTGGCTGACCGCAGCCTTGGCCAGACCGACGAGAAAACCGCCAAGGACCTGCTCGAACAGGTGGCCCCGGCCAACCCGGCGTCCTGGGTCAGCCTGGCGCAACTGGTGTACGACTTCCCAGAGCTGGGCGATACCGACCAGCTGATGGCCTACATCGACAAGGGCCGCGAAGCCGAACAGCCACGCGCCGAACTGTTGCTTGGCCGCCTGTACTACGAAGGCAAGACCGTGCCTGCGGACGCGGCCAAAGCCGAACAACACCTGCAGGCTGCCGCCGACGCAGGCGAAGTCAGCGCCCATTACTACCTGGGCCAGCTGTACCGCCGCGGCTACCTGGGCAACGTCGAGCCACAAAAGGCCGTCGACAACCTGCTGGCCGCCGCCCGTGGTGGGCAGAACAGTGCCGACTATGCCCTGGCCCAGCTGTTCAGCGAAGGCCATGGCATTCGCCCGCAACCGGGCAACGCCTGGGTATTCGCCCAGCTGGCCCAGGCCAACCCGTCGCCGCAGTCCGCTGAACTGCTGCAGCAGCTCGACCAGCAACTTACGCCTGACCAGCGCAGCCAGGCCCAGCAACTGCTGGCACAAGAGAAGCAGGCACGCGGCAGCATGGCGCAAGGCGCCAACAGCACCCTGGCCATCGAAGCCCTGCAAGACGATGAAAAAGAAGTAACCGGTGAGGACTCGCTATGACGCTCAATCCCTTCGTGAAAGCCGGCATCGGCCTGAGCTTCGCCCTGCTGTGGTCCTGCCCGACCCTGGCGGAAATGACCGCTGAAAAGAACTTCGGCCTGGATGTGAAGATCACCGGCCAGTCGGAAGACGACCGTGATCTGGGCACCCGCTCCGGCGGCGACGTCAACGGCCTGGGTCTCGACTTGCGCCCTTGGGTATATGGCGAGCGTGGCAACTGGAGCGCCTATGCCATGGGCCAAGCCGTCACCGCGACCGACACCATCGAAACCGACACTCTGCGCCAGAACGACGACGGCACCACGACCGACACCGCCGCCGACGGCCGTGAGCAGGACAAGAGCTACCTGGCCATGCGCGAATTCTGGGTCGGCTACAGCGGCCTCACCGCCTATCCCGGCGAGCAGCTGCGTTTCGGCCGCCAGCGCCTGCGCAGCGACGATGGCATGTGGCGCGACACCAACATCGAGGCGCTGAACTGGACCTTCGACACCACCCTGCTCAAGGCCGACCTGGGCGTTGCCCAACGCTTCAGCGAATACCGCACCGACCTCACCGAGCTGGCCCCCGAAGACAAGGACCGTACGCACGTCTACGGCAATGTCGCCACGCAGTGGACCCCTGGCCACTGGGTCGGTGTACGCGCCCACCACACCCACGACGGCGGCAGCCTGAAGAACCCGGGCGAAACCGTCGATGCGCTGGACAAGACCCGCACCGGCGACCTCACCTGGCTGGGCCTGGAAGCCAACAGCGACGCCTACAACTGGCGCAACGACCACACCGTCAACTACTGGGGCAGCGTCACCTGGCTGACCGGTGACCGCGACACCCTCAGCAGCCAGGTGGTCGGCGACGACACCGTGGCCACCGGCAAGCAGAGTGGTGATGTCAACGCCTGGGCCACCGACCTCGGCATCCGCCTGCGCCTCGACCCGCAATGGCAGGTCGGTGCGGCCTACGCCCGTGGCAGTGGCGGTGGTGGCGACGACGGTTCGAGCAACTACGAGCAGACCGGCCTGGAGAGCAACCGCTCCAACTACACCGGTACCCGTTCGCGCGTGCACCGCTTCGGTGAAGCCTTCCGCGGCGAGCTGGGCAACCTGCAGGCGGCCACCCTGTTCGCCTCCTGGCAGCTGCGCGACGACTACGACGCCAGCTTCATCTACCACAAGTTCTGGCGTGTCGATGGCAACCAGAACATCGGTTCCAGCGGCATCAACGCGGTGGTCAACGACAACGGCGTGAACCGCCCGCTGGTCGATGGTGAAAAAGACCTTGGCCAGGAAATGGACGTGGTCGTGACCAAGTACTTCAAGCAAGGCCTGCTGCCGGCTTCGATGAGCCAGGCCATCGACGAGCCATCTGCCCTGGTGCGCCTGCGTGCTGGCGTGTTCAAGCCGGGCGATGCCTATGGCAAGGAAGCGGACTCGTACATGCACCGCGCCTTCGTCGACGTGATCTGGCGCTTCTGAGGCCGGTAGAGGACTTACCGTTATGAACCTTCACCCGCACTTACGTCACAGCCTGTTGGCCAGCGCCTTGCTGCTGGCCAGCGGCCTGGTGGCTGCCGCAGAGCCCCAGGTGATCGCCAAGGAACTGCAGCAGGCCAAGACCTACACGGTCTCCAGCGCGCCGATCGAGCCGCTGCACATGGACCCGCCGAAGCTGCCTGACCTGACCGGCTACACCTTTGATGCGGTGCAGAAGAAAATCGACCGCCGCCACAAGGGCAAGGTCAGCCTGCGCCGCATGTTCCAGGAGGATACCCTCAAGGAATTCGTCGGCGGCGACAACAAGGCGGCCGAGTGGGTCCAGCGCCAGCATGGCATTCCACAGGCGATCTTCATCGATGACGGCCATGTCGACCTGGTCGAGCTGAGCAAGAAGGTACCCAAGCAGTACCTCAGCGAAGTCGAGCCGGGTGTATACCTGGCGCGCCTGCCGATCGTGGTCGGGCAGAAGGGCATCCTCGAGATCGACGGCAAGGTCAAGCAGCTGCGCCTGTCCCAGGAAGGCGGTTCGTTCCTGGTCAACGACGGCAAGCTGTTCGTCACCGACACCCAGGTGACCGGCTGGCGGGAAAAGGAAAATGGCCCGGCGACCTTCCGCTCGCCCAAGGAATTCCGCCCGTTCCTGCTGTCGTGGGGCGGTACCGAGACCTACATCGTCAACACCAAGATGGCCAGCTTCGGCTACGCCAAGTCCAAATCGTACGGCGTGAGCATCTCGCAGTACACGCCGAACATGGCCAAGCGCATGGGCCGCCCGGAACCCACCGGTTGGATCATCGGCTCTGAGTTCAGCGACATGTGGTACGGCTTCTACTGCTACGAGACCCAGGACTTCGTGGTCAAGGACAGCACCTACCGCGACAACATCGTCTACGGCATCGACCCGCACGACCGCTCGCACCGGCTGATCATCGCCGGCAACACGGTGTACGGCACCAAGAAGAAGCACGGCATCATCGTTTCGCGTGAGGTCAACGACAGCTGGATCATCAACAACAAGAGCTTCGACAACAAGCTCTCGGGCGTGGTGATCGACCGTAACAGCGTCAACAACCTGATCGCCTACAACGAGATCTACCGCAACCACACCGACGGCATCACGCTGTACGAAAGTGGCGACAACCTGATCTGGGGCAACAAGCTGATCAACAACCGCCGCCACGGCATCCGCGTGCGCAACAGCGTGAACATCCGCCTGTACGAAAACGTCGCCATGGCCAACGGTCTGGTCGGCGTGTACGGCCACATCAAGGACCTGTCCAACACCGACCGCGACATCGCCCTCGACCCGTTCGACACCAAGGTGTCGCTGATCCTGGTCGGTGGCGAACTGTCGGCCAACGGCTCCGGCCCCCTGTCGATCGACTCGCCGCTGTCGGTCGAGCTGTACAAGGTGTCCATGCTCGCCCCGCGCAAGGCCAGCGGTATCAGCCTCAACGGCGTTCTGGGCGAACGCCAGGACGAAATCCTCGACCTGCTGGTACGCCAGCAAAAGGCTGTGCTGATCGACCCGGTCGAACGCCAGACCGAAATGATCGATTAAGGAAGCCCAGACCATGACCCCACATCTGATGAAACTGCTGGGCCTGTCCGCCGCCCTCCTGGCGATCAGCCAGGGCGTGCGCGCCGAAGACGTCAAGGCCCCTACCTTCAGCGCCGAGCCTTGCTGCCAGCTGTGCCCTGAAGCGCATGACCCAAGCCGCTACACAACCCGTTACCAGCAGAACTTCACCACGCTGGTGCAGGCCCAGGGCGACTGGCTGTTCCGTACCCGCGAAGACCTGCGCACCGAGTTCAATACCACCCCGGCCGGCTACAAGCGCCTGCAGCAAGTGCACGACGCGTTCAAGAAGCGCGGCGTGGAGCTGGTGGTGGTGTACCAGCCGACCCGTGGCCTGGTGAACCGCAACATGCTCAACCCGGCGGAAAAGGCTGCCTTCGACTACCAGAAGGCCCTGGGCAACTACCAGGCCATGCTCAAGCGCTTTGCCAGCATGGGCTACAACGTACCCGACCTGTCGCCGCTGACCAACGAACAGCTGGCCGCTGCCGACCAGGGCAAGGACTTCTACTTCCGTGGCGACCAGCACTGGACGCCTTACGGCGCCGAGCGCGCTGCCAGGATCGTGGCCGATACCGTGCACAAGATGCCGGCCTTCGAAGGCATCCCGCGCAAGGAATTCGAAACGAAAAAGTCCGGGCGCATGGGCAAGACCGGCACCTTGCATAACGTCGCCGGTCAGCTCTGTGGTACCAGCTACGCCGTCCAGTACATGGACCAGTTCGCCACCGAGCCCAAAGGCTCCGACAGTGGCGGTGACGACCTGTTCGGTGACGCCGGCAACGCGCAGATCACCCTGGTGGGTACCAGCCACAGTGGCAAGAACTACAACTTCGCGGGCTTCCTGCAACAGTACATTGGTGCCGATGTACTGAACGTCGCCTTCCCCGGCGGCGGCCTGGAAGGCTCGATGATCCAGTACCTGGGCAGCGAGGAATTCCAGAAGAACCCGCCGAAGATCCTGATCTGGGAATTCTCCCCGCTGTATCGCCTGGACCAGGAAACCATCTGGCGGCAAATCCTTGGTCTGCTCGACGACGGCTGCGATGACCGCCCGGCCCTGATGAGCGCCAGCGCCACCCTCAAACCCGGCAAGAACGAGCTGATGGTCAACGGCAAGGGCGGCGTGATCAAAGACCTGATCAACCGCAACATCCAGATGGACGTCAAGTTCGAAGACCCATCGGTGAAGGTGCTGCAGGCCACCCTCTGGTACCTCAACGGTCGCCACGAGGACATCAAGCTGGAAAAACCGGAAACCTCCGACACCGACGGCCGCTTCGTCTTCCAGATGCGCGAAGACGAGGACTGGGCCAGCCAGAGCCTGCTGGCGTTCGAGGTGCAGGGGCCGGAAAGCGGTACCCAGAAGGTCGAGGCCAAGCTCTGCAAACGCAACAACTTCGCCGTGCCCGCGCAGACCGCGCAGGCCGGCCAGTGAGGCGACCATGACCATGCTCAAGCGAATCTTCCGCCCTGCCCTGCTCACCCTGGCCCTGTTCGGCGGCGCCGCGCAGGCCGCGCTGGTGCCCCCGCAGGGTTATTACGAAGGCATTGAAAAGCTCAAGACCGGAGACGGCAACTTCCATTGCGAGCCGGCGCCAAAGCCGTACACCGGCGCGTTGCAGTTCCGCAGCAAGTATGAAGGTTCGGACAAGGCTCGGGCGACGCTCAACGTGGCCTCGGAAAAGGCCTTTCGCAAGTCGACCGAGGGCATCACCACCCTCGAGAAGGGCGTGAGCAAGATGGTCGGCCAGTACATGCGTGACGGCCGCCCGGCCCAGCTGGATTGCGCGCTCACCTGGCTGGGCTCCTGGGCACGTGCCGATGCGCTGATGTCCACCGACTACAACCACACCGGCAAATCCATGCGCAAGTGGGCGCTGGGCAGCATGAGCGGGTCCTGGCTGCGCCTTAAGTTTTCCAACTCGCAGCCGCTGGCCGCGCACCGGGAAGAGGCCGAGCTGATCGAGAAGTGGTTCGCCCGCCTCGCTGAACAGACCGTGCGCGACTGGAGCGATCTGCCACTGGAGAAGATCAACAACCACAGTTACTGGGCGGCCTGGTCGGTGATGGCTACCGCCGTGGCCACCGACCGCCGCGACCTGTTCGACTGGGCGGTGAAGGAATACAAGGTCGGCGCCAACCAGGTGGATGAACAGGGCTTCCTGCCCAACGAGATCAAGCGCAAGCAGCGCGCCCTGGCGTATCACAACTACGCCCTGCCGCCGCTGGCGATGATCGCCAGCTTCGCCCAGGCCAATGGTGTCGACCTGCGCAGCGAGAACAACTTCGCCCTTCAGCGTCTGGGCGAAGGCGTGCTGGCCGGTGTGCGCGACCCGAGTCAATTCAAGGCACGCGCCGGCGAGAAGCAGGACATGACCGACCTGAAGATCGACAGCAAGTATTCATGGCTCGAACCCTGGTGCGCGCTGTACCACTGCGTCGGTGACACCCTGGAGCGCAAGCACGACATGCAGCCGTTCAACAGCTTCAGGCTCGGCGGCGACGTGACACGGGTCTACGACCCGAGCGCAAAGAGCAAGAAGTGACACCTCCCATCTGGGAGTGAACCTGTGGCAGCGGGCTTGCCCGCTACCACAGGGACCTAAGTTGCCTTCCGGTTTTTCGCTGGGGGGTTTGGGGGGCGCTTTGCCCCGGATGCTGTGAACAAAAAGGAGAACCGGGATGGTCTTCTCGTCCAACGTGTTCCTGTTCCTGTTCTTGCCGATCTTCCTCGGCCTGTACTACTTGAGCGGGCAACGTTATCGCAACCTGCTGCTGCTGGTCGCCAGCTACATCTTCTACGCGTGGTGGCGGGTGGACTTCCTGGCCCTGTTTGCCGGGGTCACCCTGTGGAACTACTGGATCGGCCTGAAAGTCGGCGCTGCCGGTGTGCGTACCAAGCCCGCGCAGCGCTGGCTGCTGCTCGGCGTCGGTGTCGACCTGGCGATCCTCGGCTACTTCAAGTACGCCAACTTCGGTGTCGACAGCCTCAACGCGATCATAACTTCGTTCGGCCTGGAGCCGTTCATCCTCACCCACGTGCTGTTGCCGATCGGTATCTCGTTCTACATCTTCGAGTCGATCAGCTACATCATCGACGTGTACCGCGGCGATACCCCGGCCACCCGCAACCTGATCGACTTCGCGGCGTTCGTGGCGATCTTCCCGCACCTGATCGCCGGCCCCGTGCTGCGCTTCAAGGACCTGGTCGACCAGTTCAACAACCGCACCCATACCCTGGACAAGTTCTCCGAAGGCTGCACCCGCTTCATGCAGGGCTTCATCAAGAAAGTGTTCATCGCCGATACCCTGGCGGTAGTGGCCGACCACTGCTTCGCCCTGCAGAACCCGACCACCGGCGATGCCTGGCTCGGCGCCCTGGCCTACACCGCGCAGCTGTACTTCGACTTCAGCGGCTACAGCGACATGGCCATCGGCCTGGGCCTGATGATGGGCTTCCGCTTCATGGAGAACTTCAAGCAGCCGTACATCAGCCAGTCGATCACCGAGTTCTGGCGGCGCTGGCACATCAGCCTGTCGACCTGGCTGCGCGACTACCTGTACATCACCCTGGGCGGTAACCGCAAAGGCACCTTCAACACCTACCGCAACCTGTTCCTGACCATGCTGCTGGGCGGCCTGTGGCATGGCGCCAACTTCACCTACATCATCTGGGGCGCCTGGCACGGCATGTGGCTGGCCATCGAGCGCGCGCTGGGCATCGACACCAACCCCCAGCGTTTCAACCCGGTGAAGTGGGCATTCACCTTCCTGCTGGTGGTGGTCGGCTGGGTGATCTTCCGTGCCGAGAACCTGGAAGTGGCCGGCCGCATGTATGGCGCCATGTTCAGCTTCGGTGAATGGCAGCTGTCGGAACTCAACCGTGCCCAGCTCACCGGCCTGCAGGTAGCCACCTTGGTTGTCGCCTACATCACCCTTGCGTTCTTCGGCCTGCGCGACTTCTACCGCAACGCCAGGCCAACGCCCAAGGCCACCCCGGTGGAGGTCAACAGCGACGGTTCGATCGGCCTGGACTGGACCCGGGTGATGACCCGCGCCCTGGTGCTGCTGCTGTTCGTGGCCTCGATCCTCAAGCTTTCGGCGCAGAGCTACTCGCCGTTCCTTTACTTCCAGTTCTGAGGTTGATGACATGACCCGGACATTACGCATTACCTATTCGCTGTCGTTCCTCGGCCTGCTGGTGGGCATGGGCGTCTGGTCCACCGGTGGCCTGCAAAGCTTCCAGCGTACCGAGCAGATGACCCTGCTCAACGGCAAGCTGGCCAAGGCCGCCGAGACCCATTACGACGAGCAGTTCCCGATCAAGCGCCTGGGCACCAACCTGTGGGCGGCGATGGACTTCAAGCTGTTCAACGAAGGCCGCCCCGGCGTGGTGCTGGGCCGCGACCAGTGGCTGTTCAGTGACGAGGAGTTCAAGCCCACCGCCGGTGCCGAGCAGCTGATGCAGGAAAACCTGGCGTTGATCCGTGGCGTGCGCGACACCCTGCAGCAGCACGGCAGCCAGCTGGTGCTGGCGATCGTGCCGGCCAAGGCGCGGGTGTACGCCGAGTACCTGGGCAAGGAACTGCCGACCAGCCTGCATGACGACCTGTACAACCAGTTCCATGCCCAGGTGCGCCAGGCCAACGTGTTCGCTCCGGACCTGATGGCACCCATGGAACAGGCCAAGGCCCGCGGCCAAGTGTTCCTGCGCACCGACACCCACTGGACGCCAATGGGTGCCGAAGTGGCGGCGCAGGCCGTGGCCGAGGCGGTCAGCCGCCAGAGCCTGCTCAACGGCGACCCGCAGGCGTTCATCACCGAAGCCGGCAGCACCGCGCCATACAAGGGTGACCTGACCAACTTCCTGCCACTGGACCCGCTGTTCAGCAACCTGCTGCCGGCCCCGGACAACCTGCAGCAACGCACCACTCGCCCTGTCGAGGCCGAAGGTGAAGCCGGTGACGCACTGTTCGCCGACAAGCAGATCCCGGTTGCCCTGGTGGGCACCAGCTACAGCGCCAACCCGCACTGGAACTTCCTCGGCGCGCTGCAGCAGGCCCTGCGCAGCGACGTGGCCAACTACGCCGAAGACGGCCATGGCCCGCTGCTGCCGATGCTCAAGTACCTGCAAAGCGATGCCTTCAAGAACGCCGCACCCCAGGTGGTGGTGTGGGAATTCCCCGAACGTTATCTGCCAATGAAGAACGACCTCAGCAGCTTCGATCCGCAGTGGATCGCCCAGCTGAAGAACACCCGTAAATCCGAAGAAAACCTGGCTTTGTCGTCCACCCGGACTAACCACTAATCAGAGGAACATACATATGACTACCAAGACTTCCATTGCCAAAGCCCTCACCCTCGCGGCCGGCCTGTCCCTGGCCTCTATGCAGGCCTTCGCCGGTGCCGACGCCGCGCTGTACGGCCCGAGCGCACCAAAAGGCTCGACCTTCGTGCGCCTGTACAACGCTTCCAGCGCACCGGCTGCAGCCTCGGTCGGCAACACCCAGATCAAGCAGGTTGGCGCCCAGGGCAGCAGCGACTTCAGCTTCCTGCCAGGGGGTGACTACACCGCCCAGGTCGGCGGCAAGAGCGTGCCGGTCAAGCTGGCTGCGGACAAGTACTACACCCTGGTCAACAGCGCCAGCGGCAACCCGCAGCTGATCGAAGAGCCGCCGTTCAAGAACAAGCAGAAAGCCTTGGTTCGTGTGCAGAACCTCAGTGACCAGCAACTGACCCTGAAGACCGCCGACGGCAAGACCGAAGTGGTCAAGCCCGTTGCCGCCAACGGCCGTGGCGAACGCGAAATCAACCCGGTCAAGGTCAACCTGGCGCTGTACCAAGGAGACAAGAAAGTGGGTGACGTCAAACCCGTCGCCCTGGAGCGCGGCGAAGCCGCAGTGCTGTACGTAACGGGTTCCGGCAACGCCTTGTCGCCGGTGTGGGTAACTCGCCCCGTGGCTAGCAACTGATTCCCCTGCCTCTCAACGACTATTGGAGAAACATGATGATCCCGGTAATTCTTTCTGGTGGTAGCGGTTCCCGTCTGTGGCCTCTGTCGCGCAAGCAGTTCCCCAAGCAGTTCCTGGCCCTGACCAGTGAACACACGCTGTTCCAGCAAACCCTCGAGCGCCTGGTGTTCGAAGGCATGGACACCCCGATCGTGGTCTGCAACAAGGACCACAAGTTCATCGTGCAAGAGCAATTGGCCGCGCTGAAGCTGGAAACCCAAGGCATCCTGATGGAACCGTTCGGCCGCAATACCGCGCCGGCCGTGGCCATGGCTGCCATGAAACTGATCAACGAAGGCCGCGACGAGCTGATGCTGGTGCTGCCCGCTGACCACGTGATCGAGGACCAGAAGGCCCTGCAACGCGCCCTGGCCCTGGCCACCGTGGCCGCCGAGCGTGGCGAGATGGTGCTGTTCGGCGTGCCGGCAACCAAGCCGGAAACCGGCTACGGCTACATCCGTTCCAGCCAGGACGCCCTGCTGCCAGAAGGCGTGGCGCGCGTGGCGCAGTTCGTCGAGAAGCCCGATGAAAAACGCGCCGCCGAGTTCGTCCAGGCCGGCGGTTACTTCTGGAACAGCGGCATGTTCCTGTTCCGTGCCAGCCGCTTCCTCGAAGAGCTGAAAAAACACGACGGCGACATCTACGACACCTGCGTGCTGGCCCTGGAGCGCAGCCAGGAAGACGGTGATGTGCTGAGCATCGACGAAGCCACCTTCGCCTGCTGCCCGGACAACTCCATCGACTACGCGGTGATGGAAAAGACCCAGCGCGCCTGCGTGGTGCCGATGTCGGCAGGCTGGAGCGACGTGGGCTGCTGGTCGTCGCTGTGGGAAGTGCACGAGAAGGACGACAACGGCAACGTCACCAAGGGCGACGTGGTGGTGCAGGACAGCCACAACTGCATGATCCACGGTAACGGCAAGCTGGTGTCGGTGATCGGCCTGGAGAACATCGTGGTGGTCGAGACCAAGGACGCCATGATGATTGCCCACAAGGACAAGGTCCAGGGCGTCAAGCAGATGGTCAAGACCCTCGACGAGCAGGGCCGCAGCGAAACCCAGAACCACCTGGAAGTGTATCGCCCGTGGGGCTCGTACGACTCGGTGGACATGGGCGGCCGCTTCCAGGTCAAGCACATCACCGTCAAGCCGGGCGCCAGCCTGTCGCTGCAGATGCACCACCACCGCGCCGAGCACTGGATCGTGGTGTCCGGTACCGCCGAGGTGACCTGTGACGAGAACGTGTTCCTGCTGACCGAGAACCAGTCCACCTACATCCCGATCGCCTCGGTGCACCGCCTGCGCAACCCGGGCAAGATCCCGCTGGAGATCATCGAAGTGCAGTCCGGCAGCTACCTGGGCGAGGATGACATCGAGCGCTTCGAAGATGTTTACGGGCGTACCTCCACGCCGATCGAACGGGGTGTTTCGGTGAAGACCATCGCGCAGTAATGCAACCCCTGGGGCCGCTTTGCGGCCCCGCTTTTTTGAGCCACTTCCCATTTCGGGCTACGATGGTCAGACCCCGCGCAACCAAGGTCTGCCTGCCCCATGATCATCGGTGCCTTCCTCATTCTCACCTGGCTGGTGCTGCTGTTGCGCTACCCGGCCAAGGCCCTGCCGATCTCGCTGGCCGCCGTTTGTGGCCTGGGCCTGGTGGCCTTGTTCGTCATCTGGCAGGACACCCGCGAAACCTCGCAACTGGCCCGCCTGGACCTGCGCCTGGCCTACGCCCCCGAACACTGCCCCGCCGACCGCGCCCTGCAGGTACGCATGAAGAACGGCAACGACGTGCCGCTGACCGAGCTGCGCTGGCGGGTGGCCGCGTATGCGCCGGGCGATACCGTGAACCTGGCGGAGAACACCTACAACGCCCCGCGCTACCGTGGGCCGGGTGAACTACAGCCGGGGGCCGAGTGGAAAGACTGCCTGCCACTGCCGCCACTGCGCTCTGGGTACCGGCCGCAGACCTTGGAGTTTCGTGCAGAGCACCTGCAAGGTGCGTTTGCCAACTAATGTATCGCCTGTGCCGGGCCATTACGGGGCGTGGCCCCGCAAAGGCCCCGCCCCGCAACCCCCACCTACCCCGGCCACACGCCCCCCCCCGCCCGGGCCGCCCCCCACACGGCCCCGGCACAGGCAACACCAACTTCCCCTGACAACAGGCCCCAACCATGCCCACCGTCCTGATCACCGGTTGTTCCAGCGGCATCGGCCGCGCCCTGGCCGACGCCTTCCGCGATGCCGGCCACCACGTCTGGGCCACCGCCCGCAAACCTGAGGATGTCGAGCAACTGAACGCCGCCGGCTTCACCGCCCGGCAACTTGATGTGAACGACAGCGAAGCGCTGGCCCGCCTGGCCGAGGAACTGGTAAACCTCGATATCTTGATCAACAACGCCGGCTACGGCGCCATGGGCCCGCTGCTCGATGGCGGTGTGGATGCCTTGCGCCAGCAGTTCGAAACCAACGTATTCGCCGTGGTCGGCGTTACTCGCGCATTGTTCCCACAGCTACGCCGCTCACGGGGCCTGGTGGTGAACATCGGCAGCGTATCAGGCGTGCTGGTCACGCCGTTTGCCGGCGCCTACTGCGCCTCGAAAGCAGCCGTGCATGCACTGAGCGATGCATTGCGCCTGGAATTGGCGCCGTTTGGGGTGCGGGTGATGGAAGTGCAGCCTGGGGCGATTGCCTCGCAGTTCGCCAGCAATGCCCAGCGTCAGGCCGAGCAGGTGCTGGCGGCGGACTCGGCGTGGTGGCCGCTGCGCGAGCACGTGCAGGCACGGGCACGGGCTTCGCAGGACAAGCCCACCTCGGCGGCAGTGTTTGCCCAGGGCGTGCTGGCGGCGGTCGGGAAGTCGCCGGTGCCGGCGATGGTACGGTTGGGGAACGGCAGTACGGCTTTGCCGTTGATGGCCCGGTTACTGCCACGGCGGGTGCTGGACTGGGCGCTACGCAAGCGGTTTGGCCTACTGCGCCCGCTCTGATTGATGGGTAGCCTGTGCTGGCCTCTTCGCGGGTAAACCCGCTCCCACAGGTACCCCACAGAATTTGAGTCCTGTGCGATCCCTGTGGGAGCGGGTTTACCCGCGAAGAGGCCGGTACAGGCAAAACAGATCAGGCAATGGAACGCAGCACCCCGCCATCCACCCGCAAGGCAGCCCCGGTGGTAGCACTGGCCTGCATCGACGCCAGGTACACCACCATGTTCGCCACCTCCTCCACCGTCGCCAGCCGCTTGATCAGCGAGGTCGGCCGGTGCTCAGCCAGGAAGTTGGCCTCCAGTTCTTCAGTCGACACCCCCTGCTCCTCGGCCAGCTTGGCAAAGAAATCACCCACCCCCTCCGAGCGTGTGGGCCCCGGCAGCACCGAATTCACCGTCACCCCGGTACCAGCCAGCGTCTCGGCCAACCCGCGCGACACCGCCAGCAACGCAGTCTTGGTCATGCCGTAATGAATCATCTCGGTCGGAATCTGCAGCGCCGACTCACTGGACAGGAACACCACCCGCCCCCATTTGCGCTCGGCCATGCCCTGGGCATAGTGACGCGACAGGCGAACGGCGCTGAGCACATTGACGTCGAAGAAACGCTGCCAGTCCTCATCCTCGATCTCGAAAAACGGCTTGGGCTCGAAGATGCCCAGGTTGTTGACCAGTATGTCGGTGTGCGGCACCTGGTCGAAAAGCTGCTGCGCACCAGCCTGGGTGCCCAGGTCGGCAGCGATGCCGATGATGCGCGCCTGCGGCAGGCGTTCGCGCACAACTTTGAGAGCTTCGTCGACCCGGGCCTGGGTGCGTCCGTTGAGGACCACCTCGGCCCCCGCTTCGGCCAGGCCGATGGCGATGGCCAGGCCGATGCCCGCGGTGGAGCCGCTGACGATGGCGCGCTTGCCGTTCAGGGAAATGTGCATCTGTGCCTCCTCATCTGTCTGGGGAATCGCAGGGGGCTGCTTTGCAGCCCATCGCCGGCAAGCCAGCTCCCACAGGAATTGCACTGTGCCTGGGGCCAGCGCTGTACCTGTGGGAGCTGGCTTGCCGGCGATGGGGCCCCACCCCGGCCCCCGGGTTTTTGGTTATTAGCAGGGCGCGCAACAAAACCCAGCCCCCCCCCCCCCCCCGCCGATGT
>NZ_JADLJS010000009.1 GCF_015680405.1 Pseudomonas pudica | reverse complement strand
AGCCAGCTCCCACAAGGTATGCGCCAATCCTGTGGGAGCTGGCTTGCCGGCGATTGGGCCGGTACAGGCAGCCCTGGCCTCAACCCTCTAACAACAAGGAACTCCCGCCATGCAGCGTTCGATCGCTACCGTGTCCTTGAGCGGCACCCTGCCGGAAAAGCTCGAAGCCATCGCCGCCGCCGGTTTTGACGGCGTCGAGATCTTCGAAAACGACCTGCTCTATTACGCTGGCAGCCCGCGCCAGGTGCGGCAGATGTGCGCCGACCTGGGTATTGCCATCACCCTGTTCCAGCCGTTTCGCGACTTTGAAGGCTGCCGCCGCGACCGCCTGCAGAAAAACCTCGACCGCGCCGAGCGCAAGTTCGACCTGATGCAGGAACTGGGCACCGACCTGGTGCTGGTGTGCAGCAACGTCCAGGCCGATGCCCTTGGCGAAGAACAACTGCTGGTCGACGACCTGCGCCTGCTGGCCGAGCACGCTGGCAAACGCGGCCTGCGCATTGGCTACGAAGCCCTGGCCTGGGGCCGCCACGTCAACACCTACCAGCAAGTCTGGAACCTGGTGCGCCAGGCCGACCACCCTGCCCTCGGGGTGATCCTCGACAGCTTCCACACCTTGTCGCTCAAGGGCGACCCGAGCGCGATCCGCGACATCCCCGGCGACAAGATCTTCTTCGTGCAAATGGCCGACGCGCCGATCCTGGCCATGGATGTGCTGGAGTGGAGCCGCCACTTCCGCTGCTTCCCGGGGCAGGGCGAGATGGACATGGCCGGTTTCCTGGCGCCAATCCTTGCCACCGGTTACCGCGGGCCGTTGTCGCTGGAAATCTTCAACGACGGCTTCCGCGCCGCACCGCCCCGGCAGAACGCCGCCGATGGCCTGCGTTCGCTGCTGTACCTCGAAGAGCAAACCCGCCTGCGCCTGGAGCAGGAAGGCACCTCGATCGAGCCTGGTGTGCTGTTCACCCCGCCGGCGGCCAGTGCCTATGACGGCGTGGAGTTCCTCGAATTCGCGGTCGACGAAGCCGTCGGCGCGCGCCTGGGCAGCTGGCTGAAGCGCCTGGGCTTTGCCGAAGCCGGCAAGCACCGCAGCAAAGAAGTGCAGCTGCTGCGCCAGGGCGATATCAACATTGTGCTGAACGCCGAACCCTATTCCTTCGGCCACAACTTCTTCGAGGCCCACGGGCCGTCGCTGTGCGCCACCGCGCTGCGGGTCAAGGACCAGCAAGCCGCCCTGAAGCGCGCCACCGCCTTCCGTGGCCAGCCGTTCCGTGGCCTGGTCGGGCCCAACGAGTGCGAAGTGCCGGCGGTACGTGCACCGGATGGCAGCCTGCTGTACCTGGTGGAGCAGGGCACCGCCGGCCAGACCCTGTACGACACCGACTTCAGCCTGGACAAGAACGCCACGGCCACCGGCGGCCTGCGCCGCATCGACCACATGGCCCTGGCCCTGCCGGCCGAGTCGCTGGACAGCTGGGTGCTGTTCTACAAGAGCCTGTTCGATTTCGCCGCCGACGACGAAGTGGTCCTGCCGGACCCTTACGGCCTGGTCAAGAGCCGCGCCCTGCGTAGCCAGTGCGGCACCCTGCGCCTGCCGCTGAACATCTCGGAAAACCGCAACACCGCCATCGCCCATGCGTTGTCCAGTTATCGCGGTTCGGGGGTGCATCACATCGCCTTCGATTGCGACGACATCTTCCGCGAAGTGGCGCGGGCCAAACTGGCTGGGGTACCGCTGCTGGAAATCCCGCTGAATTACTACGACGACCTGGCGGCGCGTTTCGATTTCGATGACGAGTTCCTCAGTGAACTGGCCTACTACAACGTGCTGTACGACCGCGATGCCCAGGGCGGCGAGCTGTTCCACGTGTACACCGAGCCGTTCGAAGAGCGTTTCTTCTTCGAGATCATCCAGCGCAAGGGGGGGTATGCCGGTTACGGTGCGGCCAACGTCGCGGTGCGCCTGGCGGCGATGGCCAAGGCCCGCAGCGGGGCGGCGCGCAAGCCGGTCCTGTAGTTGCTTGCCTGTATCGGCCTCATCGCCGGCAAGCCAGCTACCACAGGATCACCGCGGCCCGATGGGCTTTTGCAGCCCCTGTGGGAGCTGGCTTGCCGGCGATGAGGCCGGTAAAGCCACTGCCGATCAGCGCCCCTCGGCCACCAGAAGCAGCGACTGCGGCAGCGCACTCTGCGGGTGCTGTGGCTCCTGCAGGCTGGCCAGCCGCAACCCCGCCATGTCCAGCGCGCTCAGCCAGCTGGCCAGGGTACGGAAGTACCACGGCATCACCTGCCAATCCCCGGCGAACCCGGCAAACGATTCCTCCCGCCAGCCATCCTGGTAATCCCCATCCGCCACGCCCCACGGGTGCAGGGTCTGGATCACCAGCGCACCGCCGGGCGCCAGCAACGCATTCATCGCCGCCAGCAGCGGGATGATGTCCTGCTGCAACAGGGCGAAGTTGGCACAGATCAGGTCATAGTCCTTGCCAACATAGGCCTGGCCGGTGGCCAGCTGTGCATAGCTGGCCAGGTGTACCTCGGCGGAACCGGCAGCACGTGCGGCATCCACCAGCGCCCGGTCTCCATCCACACCTACCGCCTCGACACCCCGGTCAGCCAGCGCGCGCAGCAGCCAGCCTTCACCACAGCCCAGGTCGAGCACCCGTTCGGGCTGGCGGCCAAGAATGGCCAGCAGGATGGCCTGGTCGGTAACCTGGCGACGGCTCTCGATACTGCCGCTGCGCACGGCATCGATCCAGGCCTGAGCGTTGTACTGCCAGCTGTCGAGCAAGGCGTCTTCAGGATTGCGCATGGTCATCTCCGTTGTGCTCGATTTCGCCAGCGGCCGCCAGAGCACTCAGCCGGCCGCAGCGCGCTGTCGCTTGATCCGGTACATATCGCCATCAGCATGGCGCAGCAGCATGTCGGCATCGTTGCCGTCATCGGGGAAACGGGCTACGCCAATGCTGCAGGATGGCGCATCGATGCCGGCAAACTCGGCGCCAAGTGGCTCGGCCATGGCGGCCAGGATACGTGCCAGCTGCTCGGCGATGGCCTCTGGCGACACGTAGTCGGTCAACAGCACGGTGAACTCGTCACCGCCCATCCGCGCCACTGTATCGGTCGCGCCTACGCAGCCTTCCAGGCGCCGCGCCAGAGTGCACAACACGCGGTCACCCATGCTGTGGCCGTGGTTGTCGTTGATGTCCTTGAAGTCATTGATATCGATGAACAGCAACGCCAGCGGCTGGTTGTGATGCCGGGCCGCGGCAAGGGCGGTGTCCAGCCGCTCGTTGAACATGGCCCGGTTGGCCAGGCGGGTGAGGGGGTCATGGTGGGCCAGGAAGCGCAGTTCTTCCTCGGCCTGGTGTTGGGCGGTGACATCCCGCGCCACACCGATGCGGGCATCGGCCTCATCGGACCAGCAGGCCGCCCACAGGATGTGCACGATACCGCCATCCTTGCGGATGTAGCGGTTGCGGAAGTCGTAATGGGATTGGCCGTTCATCACCCGGAGGATCGATGCACGGGTGATCACCAGGTCGTCAGGGTGCATGTAGTCGGTGATCGGGGTGCCGATCAGTTCGCAGGCCCGGTAGCCCAGCAGCGCCTCGCAGGCATCGCTGACGAAAACGATCTGGTTGTCCCTGTCGACCACGAACACCGTGTCCAGCATCAGGTGGATCAGCCTGGGGTATAACGCTTGCAAGTCTACGGGCATGGGGCAGGGCGTCCGCGGCAGGGTGACCGATCATAGCCTGAAATGGAACAAAATGCGGCAGGTGCCGCATACCCTGTGGGAGCGGCCTTGCGTCGCGATGGGCTGCGCAGCAGCCCCAGGTTTTCAGCACCAATGCACAAATTGCCGGGGCCGCTTTGCGGCCCTTTCGCGACACAAGGCCGCTCCCACAAAGGCAGCATCAATTGGTAACCAATAGTTCCGGCCCGAGGTAATCGTTGATCTGCTGGATATCGTCATCCCCCAGGCTGCCCACCGACGATGCCAGGCGCAGCCGCGACATCAGGTAGTTCAGCTTCGCCTCGAACAGGTCATGCCGGGCGTCAAACAGCAATTCCTCGGCATTGAGCACATCCGAGTTGGTGCTGGTGCCGCCTTCCCTGAACCCCTTGCGGGCCGAAAGCAGCGAGCGTTCGTTGGATGCCACGGCCTTTTCCAGCGCCTGAATGCGCAAGGCGCCACTCTGCACGCCGCGGTACTCGCGGGTGGTGCCAGAGATCACTTCCTCGCGTGTGGCGTCCAGTTCATCCAGGGCCTTGGAACTGTTGGCGCTGGCCTGGCGGGTGAGGGCGCTGGTGCTGCCGCCGCTGTACAGCGGAATGTTCAGCTCCAGCCCGATCGAGCTGTAGTGGTTGCGCTGGTTCAGTTCGGAAATCGACTGGCTGCTGCCGGCGGTATAGCCCGCCACGAAATCCAGGGTCGGCCAGTGCCCGGCGCGGGCGCGTTTCACTTCTTCTTCGGCCAGCTCGTAATTGTGCCGGCGCGCATGAATCAACGGGCTGTCGGCCTGGGCCTTGACCAGCCAGTCCTGCAGGTTGCCCGGCATCAGCGGCGGGGTGCTGAAGCCCGGCTGCAAGGTGGTCAGCGACTCCGGCGTTTCACCGATGTACTCTTCCAGCTTTCGGCGGGCGTTGACCAGGTTGTCCTGGGCCTCGATCAGGTCTGCCTCGGCCAGGTCGCGACGGGCTACCGACTCGTCGATGTCGGTGATGGTGCCGGCACCCAGCTCCATGCGCCGCTTAGCCGACGCCAACTGCTCTTCGAAGGCATTCAGCTTGGCCTTGGCCAGGGTGATGGTTTCACTGGCCAGCAGCACGTCGAAGTAGGCGTCTGCCAGACGCACCGCAGCGTCCTGGCTCTTGGCATCGAACACCGCCACGCTGTAGTCGGCACGTTGCTGGCCCTGACGGTATTCGGCCATCTTCTGCTTGTTGAACAGCGGTTGGCGCAAACGCACGTTGGCGCCCTTGGAGTCATAGTCCAGGTCGCTGTCCCGGCCATTCTGACGCTGGCTGCCATTGACCTTGTTGAAGTAGCCCGCAGCGTTGATCTGCGGTAGCAGGCCGGCCTGGCCGATGGCGCGGTTCTCGCTGCCGGCTTCTTTCTCGTGCACCGCGGCGCGGTAGATCGGGCCTTGGTACTGCAGCAGGTCCCAGGCTTGCTTCAGGTCCATGGCACTGGCCTGTACGGACAACCCCAACAGGCACAACATCAGGCACGGGCGATTCATGTCATTGCTCCTTGAACGAGGCGTCCACGCGTTCGAGCATCGGCTTGAGCAGGTAGCTGAGCAGGTTGCGCTCGCCGGTCTTGATGGTGACGGTGGCCGGCATGCCGGGGCGGATGTGGTTGCTGCCCAGCAAGCCCATGCCGTCCTGCGTCACTTCCACCTGGGCCAGGTAGTACGGCTGCTTGCTTTCTTCGTCCATCAGGCGGTCGGCTGAGATCGTCTTGACCCGCCCCGGGATGTTTGGCGTCTGCGCATGGTTGAAGGCGGGGAAGGCCAGGTCCACGTCCAGGCCCGGCACCATCTTGTCGATGGCCTGCACCGGGATCATCGCGTCCACCTGCAACGGCTGGTCGAGCGGCACCACCTCCATGATCTTTGCCCCAGGCTGGATGATGCCCCCGACCGTGGCGATGCTCAGGGCCTGGACCATGCCGTCGATCGGCGAGCGGATCACCGTGTGGGTCACTTCATAGTCCAGCGCGCGCAGGCGATCGGCCAGGGTGGTGTTCTCCTTGGCGGTATCGGTCAGTTGCGATTCCACTTCTTTGAGGTAGTCGTGCTGGCGTTGCAGGATGCGCAGCTTGATCTCGGTGGCCTGGCTGCGCGTCCGGGCAATGTTGTTGAGGTTTTCGGCCTGGCCGGCGGACAGGTCGGCATTGTTGCGCTCAAGCTCCAGCAGGCGGTTGCGTGGCACATAGCCTTCGGCGGCCAGCACGCGTGTGCCTTGCAGTTCCTGGTTGAGGAAGCCGATCTGCGAGGCGCGGGCGCCATACACCTGCTGCAGCCCCTTGAGCTGCACCGCCGTGGCAGCAAGGTTTTCCTCGAGGATGCTCAGTTCACCGGCCAGGCCAGCGCGGCGTGTATCCAGCAGGCGCTGTTGCAGGTCCATGGCGGCCAGCAGGCGCGGGTCGCCTTCGTAGTGCTTGAGCAGTGCAGGGTCGAAGGTGACTGTGTCACGGCCATCGCGTTCGGCTTCCAGGCGGTTTTCCACGGTCTTGCTGACGATGTACTGGGCACTGACCGCGCCCTGTTCGGCCACCGCGCGCAGGGCGTCCAGGCGTACCACTTCCTGGCCTTTCCTCACCACATCGCCTTCGCGCACCAGGATCGCCTCGACCGTGCCGCCGGTCAGGTGCTGCACCGCCTTGCGGTTGCTGGTGACCTTGACCGTGCCAGTGGCGACCACGCCGGCGTCCAGCGGCGCCAGGCACGACCACAGCAGGAAGCCGCCAAAGCCGGCGATGACCAGCCATACCCCCCAGCGTGCCGGCCGCCCTGCGTCCAGGTCGATCAGGTTGCGGGCCTCGGCAGGAATCAATTCGGCGTGTTGGGTCATCTGCATGATTCGGTCACTCCCGTACTTTTACCGAGGCCAGCGGCGCTGCGGTCGTCGCCGGGATCACGCTGGCCTTGCGCAGCGCCGCGAACACCTCGTCGCGGCTGCCGAGCATGTGCACGGCGCCGTCACGCAACATCAGCACCTTGTCGACCGCACACAGCACATTGGGCCGGTGGGAAATGAGGATTACCGTGGCCCCGCGCGCCTTGAGTTCGGCCAACGCATCGACCAGGGCCTTTTCGCCGACGTCATCCAGGTTGGCATTGGGCTCGTCCAGCACTACCAGGTTCGGCTCACCATACAGCGCACGGGCCAGGGCGATGCGTTGCTTCTGGCCACCGGACAGCGGGCTGCCGTCGGCTGCCAGGCGGGTGTCGTAGCCCTGCGGGAAGCGCAGGATCATGTCGTGCACGCCGCTGCTACGGGCCGCACGGATCACCGCTTCGCTGTCCACCTCGGCGAAGCGTGCGATGTTCTCGGCGATGGTGCCCTCGAACAACTCCACGTCCTGGGGCAGGTAGCCGAGCCACGGGCCGAGTTCGGCCTTGTTCCAGGTGAAGATGTCGGCGCCGTCCAGGCGCACCTTGCCGGCCTGGGTCGGCCACACGCCTACCAGCAGGCGGGCGAGGGTGGACTTGCCCGAGGCCGAAGGGCCGATGATGCCCAGGCTTTCACCCGGGACCAGGCTGAAGCTGACCCCGCGCACGATGTTGTTGCTGGTGCCGGGGGCGCCGGCGATCACGTTTTCCACGGCCAGCATGCCCATAGGCCGCTGCAGCGACATGCTCGGTGGCCGCTGCGGGTAGTCGTGCAGCAGGTCGTTTAGCCGGCCCCAGGCAGAACGGCAGCCCAGCAGCTGCTTCCATGCGGCGATCACCTGTTCCACCGGGGCCAGGGCGCGGCCGGTAAGGATCGAGCAGGCGATCATCATGCCGGGGGTGATCTTGCCTTCGATCGCCAGCAGTGCGCCGGCACCGAGGATTACCGATTGCAAGGTGATGCGCACGAAGCGCCCGGTGCTGCTGATCACCGCGGCGCGGTCGGAGGCCAGTGTCTGCATCTGCAGGATGCGCAAGTGCCCCTGGTACCAGCGCTTGCCAATCGCCGGCAGCATGCCCATGGCTTCGATCACTTCGGCGTTGCGCAGGTTGTTGTTGGCATAGCTGGCCGAGGCCAGGGCCGCCTGGTTGGCTTCGGCCAAGGGTTTTTGCGTGGCCTTCTCGGTGAGGTAGGCCAGGCCTACCAGGATCAGCGAGCCGATCAGCGTTACCAGCCCCAGCAGCGGGTGGATCAGGTAGCAGACCAGCAGGTAGATCGGTGTCCAGGGGGCATCGAAGAAGGCAAACAGGCCGTTGCCGGTCAGAAACTGGCGCACCTGCGCAAGGTCCTGCAGGGCCTGGGCGGGGTTGCCGCCGGCGCGGCTCAGGTTGCGTTCGAAGGCAGCGCTGAAGATGCGTCGGTTCAGGTCCATGTCGAGGAAGTTGCCGACCCGGATCAGAACGCGGGTGCGGACCATCTCCAGGGCCGACATCAGCATGAACAAGCCGATCACCAGCAGGGTGAGCATGGTCAGGGTGGTGACGTTGCGGCTGACCAGGGCGCGGTCATACACCTGCAACATATAAATTGCTGGCGTCAACATCATGACGTTTATCACGCCGCTGAAGGCGGCCAGGGTAAAAAAGCTGCGGCGCAGGCGGAACAGCACATCGGCCAGCTCTGAGCGAGTGCGTGGTGGCTTGTGCATCGGGGCCTCCCTTTTATCGCAAATCGGGAAGCCCTTGCGGCGCCCCGTACAGCGGTAGTTGTGGCTTCTGGTCGGCTCGCAGGCGGGTCGCTCTAAGGGCGAATGGTCCAAAACGCTGCGCTGCTCCCACATGCTGGAGCGTAGGTTGCAGCTGGGTGGCCGGTAATATCGTTTCGCTCTATAAAATCTCTGAACTTTTCATAAGTGCCAAAAAAACAGCTAGTTGCATCGCATTATCATCGAGCGATGATTTTTTTGACGGGATATTGACAATGTTTTGCCCTACGACTTTAGTCTGAAGTATTCGGGCCCTGTGCGAGCTGGGGTCGATGCATGTGCGTTACAGCTGTATCGCATGCTTAACAAGGCCCCCTGACAGCGGTGCCGGCTTGCGAATGATTAGGCCAGTGGGAGCCAGCACAAGAGTGTTGTGCCCACTGCACCTGTAATACCGAACCAGTATCTGCGCACGTCAACACTGACTGGGCGCGGGAAGGACCCTGTTGCCCTGTGTCATCTCCGGACAGATCGAGGGCAATTGAAATGGCAGATTTCAGCAAGTCGGACCTGGAGTTCATCCTTCAGCAGATTTTCATCGCCGAAGCCCACGCCGATGGCGCGAGCCTGATCGACCTGCTGCCCAACAGCCAGGTACCGTTCGGCCTGCGCACCGTGGACGGCAGCTACAACAACCTGGTGACCGGGCAGAGTGAGTTCGGCGCCGCCGACAATTCATTCCTGCGCCTGCTCAGTCCGTCCTTCACCGGCGCCTATGCCGGCACCGGTACGGTCACCGACTCGCAACCACGTACCATCAGCAACCTGATCGTCGACCAGACGGCGAACAACCCGGCCGCAGTCGAAGCCAATGGCGGCGCCGCCCCGGTGATCAGCCCCGGCATCGACGGGGTATTCGGTACCGCTGACGACAAAGAAGTGTTTTTCATTCCCAACGTGTCGCCCGACGTCGGCCTGACCGCCGGCTTCAACGCCTGGATGACCTTCTTCGGGCAGTTCTTCGACCACGGTCTGGACCTGGTGACCAAGAGCAGCACCGACTTCGTGTTCATTCCGCTGCAACCGGACGACCCGCTGTTCGTTGAGGGCAGCCCGACCAACTTCATGGTGCTGTCGCGGGCCGTGCGTACCGCAGGCGCCGATGGTGTGGTGGGTACCGCGGACGATGGCCAGACCAACACCACTTCGCCGTTTGTCGACCAGAGCCAGACCTACAGTTCGCACCCCTCGCACCAGGTATTCCTGCGTGAGTACACGCTCAACGCCGCAGGCGACCCGGTAGCCACCGGGCGGCTTATCACCAACCGTGATCTGGGCGCCGATGGCCGCTTCGGCACTGCTGACGATGGCAATGGCGAAAACGGTGGCATGGCCACCTGGGCAGTGGTCAAGGCCCAGGCCCGCGACCTGCTCGGCATCAACCTGACCGACGCCGACGTGCACAGCGTGCCGCTGCTGGCCACCGACCCCTACGGCAACTTCCTGCGCGGGCCCAACGGCATGCCGCAGGTAGTGATGCGCGTGAACAATGGCGCCGACGGCATCGCCGGTACCGCCGACGACGTCACCACGCTGGTCGAAGGCAACCGCGACGCGCCGATCAGCCTGGCCAATGCCGTGAGCACCGGGCATGGCTTCCTTGACGACATCGCCCACAACGCCGCGCCGGTGATCGTGAACGGTGTGCTGCAGGCCGACGCCGATACTGCTGTGGGCAACGCACAGCCGGTGGGGCCGGGTGGCAACAACCTGACCTACGACAACGAACTGCTCGACGCCCACTACATCGCCGGCGACGGCCGGGTGAACGAGAACATCGGCCTCACTGCCGTGCACCATGTGTTCCACTCCGAGCACAACCGCCTGGTGCAGCAGACCAAGGACACCCTGCTGGCTTCCGGCGACCTGGCGTTCCTCAACCAGTGGCTGATCGATGATGTTGCTGCCATCCCCACCACGCCCGCCGAAATCGCCGCGCTGGTATGGGACGGCGAGCGGCTGTTCCAGGCTGCCAAGTTCGGCACCGAGATGCAGTACCAGCACCTGGTGTTCGAAGAGTTCGCCCGCACCATCCAGCCGCAGATCGACGAATTCCTCGCCCCCAACGGCTACGACACCTCGATCGACCCGGCCATCCTCGCCGAGTTCGCCCATGTGGTGTACCGCTTCGGTCACTCGATGCTGACCGAGACCGTCGACCGCTTCGACCCGGCATTCGCCCCGGTGAACGGCGACCCGCAGCTCGGCCTGATCGCTGCCTTCCTCAACCCGCTGGCCTTCGCTGGCAGTGGCGCTACCGCCGATGAAGCGGCCGGCGCGATCATCCGCGGCGTCACCCGTCAGCTGGGCAACGAAATCGACGAGTTCGTCACCGAGGCGCTGCGCAACAACCTGCTTGGCCTGCCGCTGGATCTGCCCGCGCTGAACATTGCCCGTGGCCGTGATACCGGCATCCCCACCCTCAACGAGGCGCGGCGCGATTTCTACGCCATGACCGGCGACAGTCAGCTCAAGCCGTACATCAGCTGGGCCGACTTTGCCGACCATCTCAAGCACCCGGCGTCGCTGATCAACTTCATCGCTGCCTACGGCACCCACACCACCATCACCGGGGCGGACACCGAAGCGGCCAAGCGCGCCGCCGCCGTGGCGCTGGTGCTTGGTGGTGACGGCGCGCCAGCGGACCGCCTGGACTTCCTCAACGGCACCGGCGCCTATGCCAACGTGACACTGGCCGGCGCGGACGGCATCCCCGGCACCGCCGATGACATCAGCGGGGTGACCGTGACCGGCGTCGATGATATCGACTTCTGGGTCGGTGGCCTGGCAGAGCAGAAGATGCCATTCGGCGGCATGCTCGGCTCCAGCTTCAACTTCGTCTTCGAGACCCAGCTGGAAGCCCTGCAGAACGGCGACCGGTTCTACTACCTGTCGCGCACCGCGGGCATGAACTTCGGCACCGAACTGGAGAACAACTCCTTCGCCAAGCTGATCATGCTCAACTCCGATGTCACCCACCTGTCGAACACCGTGTTCCTCACGCCCACCTTCACCCTGGAGGTGGACCAGACCAAGCAGTTCACCGGCCTGGGCGCCGACGGCCGAGCCGACCCGACGGGCGGCATCATGATCAACGGTGTCGAAGTGGTGCCGCTGGTGATTCGCGACAACCCCGATACCGTGGGTACCGACACGAACTTCCTGCATTACACCGGCGAAGACCACGTGGTGCTGGGCGGCACCTCCGGCAACGACATCATCATCTCCGGTGAGGGCGACGATACCCTATACGGTGACGCCGGCAACGACACCCTTGAAGGCGGTGCGGGCAACGATGCGGTCCTGGGCGGCGCCGGTGACGACATCATCACCGACTCCTTCGGCGACAACCGCCTGGAAGGCAACGACGGCAACGATGTGATCGTCGCCGGCAGCATGCTGGTGGGCGGTAACCTGATCCTGGGCGGCAACGGCCAGGACTTCATCATCACCACCGAAGACATCAGCACCACATTCGGCGGCCAGGGCGACGACTTCATCCTCGGCGCCAAGACCAACCTGCCACCGACCGGCAACGAGGGGGACGACTGGATCGAGAAGGGCACCCAGGACGGTGCACCTGGCGACAACTTCGCGCCGCTGCTGGGTGACGAAGTGATCGGCAACGACATCTTCGTCGGTGGCGGTGGCTTCGACGAAATGATCGGGGAGGGCGGTGACGACATCTTTGTCGGCAGCGACGCCCAGGACAAGATGGACGGCATGTCCGGCTTCGACTGGATTACCAACAAGAATGACCAGGTTGGTGTCACCGTCGACCTGAGCTTGGCTGCCCTGGCTCAACCCCATGGCAACGCACCGAACCAGAACACCGGCATTTTCAACCCGGTCGGCGCTTCGCCGGCTTCCATCCTCGACCGCTTCGCCGAAGTCGAGGGCGTGTCCGGCTCGAACTTCGCCGATGTGCTCAAGGGCGATGATGTCGATGCCGTGACCATCCTCAACCACGGCGGTGCCACCGGCAGTGCGCTGACCAACGTGGCACTGATCCGTGGCCTGCAGCAGTTCCTGGCCGATGCCGGGTTGCCGACCACCGGCTTTGCCACCGGCAACATCATGCTTGGCGGCAACGGCAGCGACCTGATCGAAGGCCGCGGGGGGGATGACCTGATCGACGGCGACAAGTGGCTCAACGTGCGCATTGCCGTGTATGCCCCGGGAGACGTCGACCACACCGGCCCCGAGATCGCCAGCTTCGACAGCATGGTCGACATGATTCCGTTCATGCTCGACCGTACCTATAACCCCGGGCAGCTCAAGGCCGTGCGGGAAATCCTGCCTGGCACCTCGACAGGTGGAGCGGCGTTCGACACGGCGGTGTTCTCGGGGGTGCAGAGCGAGTACACGGTGACTCAGAACACCAAAGGTACGCTCGACACATCCGATGATGTCTGGACGGTGACCGACAACGTGGCTGGCCGCGATGGCGTCGATACCCTGTTGCACATCGAACGCCTGCAGTTCGCCGACAGCCAGCGGGTGCTGGTGGAAGGCGTGAATGCGCAACCTGTCGGCAGCCCGGCCATTACCGACGGCAACGGCGGTGCTATAACCGTGGGCGATCTGCTTACGGTTAACGTGGCCGGCGTGCGGGATGCCGATAACATCAGTGCCGGCAACCCGTTGGGCACGCTCGCCGACCGGTCGGTGTCGTACTACTGGCAGTTCGAGGCTACCCCGGGCAGCGGTGTGTTCGAAGACATCATCCTGCTGCCGGCCGGCGACCTGGCGTTCCAGAGTGCCGACGGCACCTCGTTCAAGGTGTCACCAGACCTGGCCGGGTTGTCCCTTCGGGTCAAGGCGATCTACCAGGACGCCCATGGCACCACCGAAGTGCTGTTCTCCCAGCCCACCACCGTGGTGCAACCGGGCGCGCCTGTGGTACCGACACCAGCCACGCCGGTGGCGGATGCCACGGCTGGCGGTGCCGGGTTGCACATGGTGCGTTCCGACCTCAACTTCATCCTCGAGCAGATCAAGATTGCCGAGGCCGACGCCAACGGGGCAGATATCCTCTCGCTGCTGCCCAACATTCGCGCGCCACTGGGCCTGCGGGCGGTGGATGGTTCGAACAACAACCTGATGAACCTCAACGGTATCAACAACACGCAGTACGGTGCTGCCGACAACGTCTTCCCGCGCGTGACCGACCCAGTGTTCAACCCGGCCGAGGGTGCACCGGCCGGCTTCTTCGGCCCTGGTTCGCCGGCCATTCCGGGCTCGTCGTACGAGCAGACCAGCGGCCCGGTATTCGACTCGCAACCACGCACCATCAGTAACCTGGTGGTCGACCAGACCTCCAACAACCCGGCGGCCTATGCCACCGCGTATGACCCCGGTGCGGACGGCGTGCTCAACTTCGGCGCCGTGGGCAACGACGACGTGCTCAAGGACGGCGTGCGCATCGTCGCCAGCCCGGGCATGGACGGCCAGTTCGGCACCGCCGACGACCACGACGTGTACCTGTTCGAGAACACCGCCGCCGATGCTGGCCTGTCCGCGCCGTTCAACGCCTGGATGACCTTCTTCGGGCAGTTCTTCGACCATGGCCTGGACCTGGTCACCAAGGGGGGCTCCGGCACCATCTACATCCCGCTGCAACCGGATGACCCGCTGTACGTGGAGGGCGGTTTCACCAACTTCATGGTGGTGACCCGTGCCACCAACCTGCCCGGGCCGGATGGCATCCTCGGCAATGCCGATGACATCCACGAGCACACCAATACCACCACCCCGTTCGTGGACCAGAACCAGACCTACAGCTCGCATCCTTCGCACCAGGTGTTCCTGCGCGGTTATGTGCTGACCGACGACGGGCCTGTCGCTACTGGCCGGTTGATCACCAACCGGGACTTGGGCGCCGACGGCCGTTACGGTACCGCCGACGACACCGAAATTGGTGGCATGGCGACCTGGAAGGTGGTCAAGGCCCAAGCCCGTGACGTACTGGGCATCAACCTGACCGATGCTGACGTCGACAACGTGCCGCTGCTGGCGACCGATGCCTACGGCAACTTCATCAAGGGGCCCAACGGCTTCCCGATGGTGATCATGAAAGGGGCCGATGGCATTGCCGGCACGGCCGACGACCAACAGGTCGAAGGCAACCCGCTAGCGCCGATCGACCTGACCAACGCCGTGCGCACCGGCCACCAGTTCCTTGCCGACATCGCGCACAATGCCGTGCCGGTGTTCAGCAATGGCATACTGGTGCCTGATGCCGATACCGACGTGGGCAACGCCGTGCCGGTGAACCCGCAGACCGGCGCCAACCTGGCCTACGACAACGAGCTGCTCGATGCGCACTACATCGCCGGCGACGGCCGGGTCAACGAGAACATCGGCCTGACTGCCGTGCATGCGATCTTCCACTCCGAGCACAACCGGCTGGTGGCGCAGACCATGGACACCGTGCTCGATTCGGGTGACCTGGCCTTCATCAACGAGTGGTTGCTCAACCCGATAGCCGTGCTGCCGGCCGACCAGGCCGCAATCGACGCACTGGTGTGGAATGGCGAGCGCTTGTTCCAGGCGGCCAAGTTCGGTACCGAAATGCAGTACCAGCACCTGGTGTTCGAGGAGTTCGCCCGCACCGTGCAACCGCGTGTCGACCTGTTCTTCGCCCCGACCCAGGTGTATGACGTCGACCTCGATGCGTCGATCGTTGCCGAGTTCGCACACACCGTGTACCGCTTCGGCCACTCGATGCTGACCGAGACCGTCGACCGCTTCGACGTCGACTTCAACGTCATCAGCGACCCGGCCAGCGCCAATCCCGACCAGCAACTGGGCCTGATCGCGGCGTTCCTCAACCCGCTGGCGTATGCCGCCAGCGGTGTCACCCCCGAGGATGCCACCAGCGCCATCGTGCGCGGGGTCACCCGCCAGGCCGGTAACGAGATCGACGAGTTCGTCACCGAGGCGCTGCGCAACAACCTGCTCGGCCTGCCCCTGGACCTGCCGGCGATCAACATCGCCCGCGGCCGCGACGTCGGTATCCCTTCGCTGAACGCTGTGCGCCGCGACATCTACGCGCAAACCGGCGATACCCAGCTCAAGCCTTACACCAGCTGGGTCGACCTGGTGCAGCACCTGAAGCATCCGGAGTCGCTGATCAACTTCATTGCTGCCTACGGCACCCACAGCACCATCACCGGGGCTACCACGTTGCTGGAAAAACGTGCGGCAGCCATGGCCTTGGTGTTCGGCGGCGACGGCGCACCAGCCGATCGCCTGGACTTCCTCAACAGCACCGGTGCCTATGCCAATGTCACGCTTCCTGGCAAGGATGGCGTACTCGGCACCGTCGATGACCTGCGGGCGGTGACCGTGACCGGGGTCGATGCCATCGACCTGTGGATCGGCGGCCTGGCGGAGGCGAAAACCCCGTTCGGCGGCATGCTCGGCACCACCTTCAACTTCGTGTTCGAGAACCAGATGGAGAAACTGCAGGACGGCGACCGCTTCTACTACCTGGAGCGCACTGCTGGCCTGTCGATGAACGCCGAACTGGAAAGCAACTCGTTCGCCAAGCTGATCATGGCCAACACCTCGGCCACCCACCTGCCGGGCCTGGTGTTCTCCGACCCGGGCTTCTACCTGGAAGTGGACCAGAGCAAGCAGTTCAACGAAGGCCTGGGCAATGCCGACCCACTGGGCGAAAACGGCGAGCAGGTGGTGTTCCGCGACAGCCCGCTGACAGCAGGCCCGGACACCAACTACATCCGCTATGCCGGTGACCAGCACATCGTGCTGGGTGGCACCGACGGTGACGACATCCTGGTCTCCAGCGAGGGTGACGACACGGTCTGGGGCGATGGTGGCAACGACCGCATCGAAGGTGGCGATGGCAACGACCAGCTGCGTGGTGGTGCCGGCGACGACATCATCAGCGACATGGGTGGTGACGACAACATCCAGGGCGGCGACGGCAACGATGTGCTGCACGGCGGTAATGGCGTCAACCTGATCATCGGCGGTTTCGGCAACGACTTCATCGTCACCGGTGAGGACGCCTCCGAAGCCATCGGCGGCCAGGGCAACGACTTCATCCTGGGCAGCAAGGCCAACGAGCAGGACATGGGCAACGAAGGTGACGACTGGATCGAGAAGGGCACCTCGGACGGTGCGCCTGGCGACAACTTCGACCCGCTCGGCAACGACCCGATCATCGGCAACGACGTGTTCATCGGAGGCAACGAGAACGACAAGTTCAACGGTGAAGGCGGCGACGACATCATGGTTGGCAGCCTGGGCTTCGGTGACCGCTACATCGGTGGTTCCGGCTACGACTGGGCGACCTTCAAGGGGCTGGCCCAGGGCGTGACCGTCGACTTCAGCGACCGCTTCTTCGATGTGCCGCCGGTACCGGGTTCGGGCGCGTCTGCGCTGGTGCGCTTCGACATCATGGAAGGCCTGTCGGGTTCGGCCCATGGCGACTTCCTGCGCGGTGACAGCGAAACTTCTGCCACCTTGCCTACCAATGGCGCCAACGGCAGCGTGCTGACCAACATCAGCCTGATTGACGGCCTGGCCGGCCTGCTGGCTGCCGGGGCAACGTTCTACGATGGTGGCAACATCATCCTCGGCGGTAGTGGTAGCGACCTGATCGAAGGCCGTGGTGGCGACGACATCCTCGACGGTGACAAGTGGCTGAACGTGCGCATCAGCGTGCGCGCCAACAGCGACGGCACCGGCCCGGAAATCGCCAGCTACGACAGCATGGAGCCGATGGTGCCGCTGATGCTCAATGGCACCTACAACCCGGGCCAGCTGGTGATCGTCCGTGAAATCCTGAGCGGCACCGACAGCTACGACACGGCGGTGTTCTCGGGGGTGGCCAGCGACTATAGCGTGGTGGTCGATGGCAACTCGGTGATCGTCACTGACCTGGTGGACGGGCGTGATGGTGTCGACCGCCTGACCGGTATCGAACGCCTGCAGTTCGCCGACAGCGCCCAGGCCTCCGGTGTGGGTACTGCGGTCAACGCCGGCCCAACGGGCCACCTGGCGATCCTCGACGCTGTCACCGGCCTGCGTAACGACACATCGGTCAGCGGTCAGTTGCTGCGGGTTAGCAACCTGGCGGTACACGATGCCGACAATGTCAGCGCCACCAATGCGAGCGGCGCCATCAACGGCCCTGTGGCGTACTATTGGCAAGTCGAGACCCTGCCAGGTTCGGGTGTCTATGAAGACATCACCTTCGTCGCTGCCGGCGAAGTTTCCCGGGCCACCGGCGCCACCTACCGGGTCACGGACGATGTGGCGGGGCTGAACATCCGCGTTCGGGCGGTGTATCAGGACGCCAAGGGCACGCTGGAAATCGTCGATTCGGCGGCGAACAGCGCGCCGACCGCCGGGCCGACCGTGACCGGGCTGCTGGTGCAGAACCAGACGCTCACCGCCAACACGGCGACCATCGTCGATGCCGACGGCCTGAGCAACCCGCAGTTCACCTTCCAGTGGCAGTCCAACCGAGGGCTCGGCTGGGTCAATATTGCCGGCGCCATCAGCAGCACCTTTGTCCTTACCCAGGAACAGGTGGGGCAGAACATGCGGGTGGTGGTCAGCTATGTGGACGACTTCGGCGTGCAGGAAAGCATCGCCTCCGACATCCTCGACCCGGTGGCCAACGTCAACGACGCGCCTACCGGTGCCGTGCTGATCAGCGACACCACGCCAGCCCAGGGGCAGACGTTGACGGCGCTTACCGGCAGTATTGCCGACCTGGACGGGCTGGGGGCGTTCAGCTTCCAGTGGCAGCAAGGTAATGGTACCTCGTTCAGCAACATTGCTGGTGCGACTGCCGCTACCTTCACCCCTGGTCCTTCGCAGGGCCACTTCCAACTGCGCGTGCTGGTGCGCTACACCGATGGGTTCGGCGCTCAGGAAACGTTGACCTCTGCACCTACGGCAGAGGTGCCGGCGGTCCCAGGCGTGACGCTGGTGGGCACAACCGCTGCAGATACGCTGACCGGTTCGGTGGGTGACGACATCCTGATTGGTCTGGCTGGTAACGACACGCTCATCGGCCTGACCGGGTTCGATCAGTTGTTCGGTGGCGATGGCAACGACACGCTCGATGGCGGTGATGGCAACGATACCCTCGACGGCGGCGCCGGTAACGACGTGCTCAATGGTGGGCTTGGTGCAGATGCGATGACGGGCGGCGCTGGCAACGACACCTTCGTCGTCGACAACGCTGGTGACACTGTCAGCGAGGCGGCTGGCGGAGGCTCGGACCTTGTGCAGACCAGCCTGGCAAGCTACACCTTGGGTGCCAACCTGGAGAACCTGAGCTTTACTGGCACCGGCAACTTCATTGGTGTGGGTAATGCCTTGGCCAATACCATCGTGGGTGGTGCCGGCAACGACTTCCTCAACGGTGGTGCGGGTATCGACCAGCTGGTGGGCGGTGCCGGTAACGACAGCTATGTGGTCGACAATGCAGCCGATGTGCTCGTGGAGCAGGCAGGCGGTGGTACCGATCTGGTGCGCACGACGCTGGCCAGCTGGACGCTGGGCAACAACCTGGAGAACCTGACCTACTTCGGCGCTGCCAGCTTCGTCGGTACTGGTAACGGCCTGGATAACGTCATCACTGGCGGTTCAGGTAACGACATCCTCACTGGCAACGCCGGCAACGACACACTCAACGGTGGGCTCGGTGCGGACACAATGATCGGCGGAGTTGGTGACGACACCTTTGTCGTCGACAACACCGCAGACATCGTCGTCGAGGTGTTGGGCGGTGGCTCCGATCTGGTGCGCACCAGCCTGGCGAGCTACACCCTGGCGGCAACCTTGGAAAACCTGAGCTTTACTGGCACCGGCAATTTTGTAGGTGTAGGTAATGGTCTGGCCAACACCATCGTCGGAGGGGCCGGCAACGACTTCCTCAACGGCGGCGCGGGAATCGACCTGTTGATAGGCGGTACCGGCAACGACAGCTATGTGGTCGATAATGCCGGGGACGTGCTCGTGGAACAGGCAGGGGCAGGTACCGACTTGGTGCGTACGACGCTGACCAGCTGGACACTGGCCAATAATCTGGAGAACCTCTCCTACTTCGGTGCCGGCAACTTCGTCGGAACCGGTAACAGCCTGAACAACGTCATTACCAGCGGCTCGGGCAATGATGTCCTGAACGGTGGGGCAGGCGCAGATACCATGACAGGGGGGGCCGGCAACGACACCTATGTTGTCGATAACGTGGGTGACACTGTCATCGAGGCTGCTGGCGGTGGCACGGACCAGGTGCAGACCAGCCTGGCAACCTACACCTTGGCCGCGACCCTCGAGAACCTGACCTTTACCGGCACCGGCAACTTCACTGGTGTGGGTAATGCCGTGGCCAATACCATCGTCGGCGGAGCCGGCAACGACTTCCTCAACGGTGGTGCGGGTATCGACCAACTGGTGGGCGGTGCCGGCAATGACAGCTATGTAGTCGACAATGCCGGCGACGTGATCGTGGAACAGGCCGGGGGTGGTACCGACTTCGTGCGCACGACGCTGACCAGCTGGACGCTGGGCAACAACCTGGAGAATCTGAGGTACTTCGGCGTCGGCAACTTCACCGGTACCGGTAATGCCCTGAACAACGTCATCACCGGTGGTTCAGGTAACGACACCCTCAACGGTGGCGACGGCAACGACAGCCTGGATGGTGGCCTCGGTGTCGACATCCTGGACGGCGGGGCAGGCAACGACACGCTGTTCGGCGATGATGGCAACGACATCCTGTCGGGTGGTAGCGGAAGTGACTTCCTCAACGGCGCAGCAGGCGATGACACGGTCAACGGCGGTGCGGGCGATGACACGATGATGGCCACTGATGGCAATGATGTCTTCCAGTTCGCCGCAGGCTTCGGCAATGACCTGATCATCAACTTCGATAGCGATGCGACGGGTGGGCAGGACCTGCTGGATATCACTGCCTTCAACATCACCGCGGCTACCTTTGCCGCCAACGTTACCATCGCCGATGACGGCGCGGACACGCTGGTCAGCATCGGTGCTACCGACTCCATCCGCCTGGTGGGAGTGGCGGATGCAACCACAGTGACTGCAGCGGACTTCAACCTGTCGGTTTGAGGAACCGAAGGATAAGCTGTCGGCTTGAAATGCACGGGCTGCTGCGTGGCCCATCGCGACACAAGGCCGCTCCTACAGGAGATCCCCTGTAGGAGCGGCCTTGTGTCGCGATGGGCCGCAAAGCGGCCCCATGTCGCACGCAGTTACTTGATGAACCGCACCTGGCTGTTGATCTTCTCGATCACCGCCCCCTTGCGTTCGTTGAACCGGGCCTTGTTCTGCTCGAACAGGTTGTTGCCCTTGGTGTCGATGGAGATGATCAGCGGGCCGAACTCGCGCACGCGGTTAACCCACAGCGTCTCCGGCATGCCCAGGTCCTGCCATTCCGCCCGCTCGATCTCTTCCACCTGGGTCGCTGCCAGCACCGCGCAACCGCCCGGGAACACTGCATGCACTGCCATGTTCTCAAGGCAACCGGTCGTGGTTTCCGGGCCCATGCCGCCCTTGCCGACGATCAGCTTGACGCCGGTCTGCTCGATGAACTGCTTCTCGAACTTTTCCATGCGCATGCTGGTGGTCGGGCCAATGGAGACCATCTCGAAGCTGCCATCGTCCTTCTTCCTGACGATGGGGCCCGCGTGGAAAATCGCGCCGCCACGCAAGTCGACCGGCAGCTCGCGGCCCAGCTCGATGAGCCGGCGGTGGGCAACGTCACGGCAGGTCACCAGTTGGCCGGTGAGGTAGACCACATCGCCCACGTTGAGGTTGGCCAGGTCTTCGTCGCTGATAGGTGTGCTCAGGATCTTTTTCACAGTACTACCCCTTCGTGCGAGAGGATGTCGTAGGACAGGTCGGCGTTGATGCGGATCTTGCCGCGGCGGTGCGCCCAGCAGCCGGTGGACACCGCCACACCGATGGTGGACGGGTGGCGGGCCGAAGACTCGATGTTCACGCCCATCACGCTGCTGTTGCCGGTAAGGCCCTGCGGGCCGATGCCGATTTCGTTGAGGCCTTCCTCCAGCAACTTTTCCATCATCGCCGCGCTTTCGTTGGGGTGGCTGGAGTCCACTTCGCGCAGGATGGCCTTCTTCGACAGGCGTGCCGCTGTCTCCACCGAGGTCGATACCCCTACACCCACCAGCAGTGGCGGGCAGGCATTGACACCGCGCGAGGTGATGACATCGAAGACGAACTCGGTCACCCCTTCATAGCCTTGCCCCGGCATCAGTACCTTGGCCGAGCCCGGCAGGGTGCAGCCACCGCCGGCCATGTACACGTCGATGATGGCGTAGTCGGCATCGGGGATGATTTCCCAGTCCAGCCACGGGATTTTCGAGCCAGTGTTGGTGCCGGTGTTCTTCTCGATGAAGGTTTCCACCGCATTGTGACGCAGCGGCCCCTGGATGGTGGCTTCCCTGGTGGCGTTCTCGAGGATGCCTTCCATCTCGCCCAGCAGCGGGAAGCGCGCGCCTGCCGAGACGAAGTACTGGATGACGCCGGTGTCCTGGCAACTGGGCCGGTTGAGCTTGTCGGCGTATTCCTGGTTGTCGGCCATCGAGTCGTACACGGCGATGGCCAGCGGGTTGGTTTCGGCGGCGCGCAACTTGGCGGTCTTTTCCTTGACGTCGCGGGGCAGGCGCTTGCCGATATAAGCGGTGAACTTGGCCATCACGTCGGTAAGCGATGACACGGCTGTTTCTTTGTCCATGATTATTTCCTCACTGCATCACAAGGCGGGTTCTTTTTGCTGATTTTCGAAAGGTCAGGGTGCGGGTGTGCCGGCCTCCATGCGTGCGAGGGCAGGGTGCGGCGCAGCGGCTTCGCGTTCGGGGTCGGCCGGCAGCTGGCCGTCCAGGGCCTGGGCCATGCGCTGCTTGTCCAGCGCACCCACCCAGCTGGCGATGGCCACGGTGCCGACCGCGTTGCCGATGGTGTTGGTGATGGCCCGGGCTTCGGACATGAAGCGGTCCACGCCCAGCAGCAGGACCATGCCGGCGACCGGGATGTTGTCCATGGTCGCCAGGGTCGCGGCCAGGGTGATGAAGCCCGAGCCGGTTACGCCTGCAGAGCCTTTGGAGGTGAGCAGCAGCACACCCAGCACGATCAATTGGTCCATCAGGGTCAACGGTGTGTTGGTGGCCTGGGCGATGAAGATGGCGGCCATGGTGTAGTAGATGCACTGGCCGTCCGGGTTGAAGGTAAGGCCCGAAGGGATCACCAGGCCGACCACAGGCTTGGACACGCCAGCCTTTTCCAGCTTGTTCATCAGTTGCGGCACCACCGACTCGGATGAGCTGGTACCCAGTACCGTGAACAGTTCTTCCTTGAGGTACTTGAGGAACTTCCACAGGTTGAAGCCGCACAGCCGGGCAATGGCGCCCAGCACCACCACCACGAACAGGAAGCAGGTCAGGTACATGGTCGCCATCAGCTTGCCCAGCGAAACGATCGAGCCCAGCCCGTACTTGCCCACGGTGAAGGCCATGGCCCCGCAGGCGGCCAGCGGTGCCACGCGCATGATCATGCCGACGATGAAGAACATGCCGTGGGAGAACGCTTCAAGCACATCCACCATTGGCTTGCCGCGCGGGCCCAGGTGGGAGAGGGCGATGCCGAACAGGGTGCTGAACAGCAGGATCGGCAGGATCTCGTTCTTGGCGAAGGCATCGGTCACGCTGCCGGGTATCACGTGCAGCAGGAAGTCGATGAAGCCGCCGCTGTTGCCGGCTGCCGCGGCGGTGTAAGTGGAGATGCTCTTGGCATCCAGGGTGGCAGGGTCGACGTTCATGCCCTGGCCGGGCTGCACGATGTTGACCACCACCAGGCCCAGTACCAGGGCAAAGGTGGACAGCACTTCGAAGTAGATCAGCGCGCGCACGCCGACACGGCCGAGTTCCTTCATGTTTTCCATCTTGGCGATGCCCAGCACCACCGTGGCGAAGATGATCGGGGCGAAGACCATCTTGATCAGTTTGATGAAGGCATCACCAATGGGCTTCAGGTCAGCGCCAACCTGTGGCCAGAACACCCCGATCAGCACCCCGAGGGTTACGCCGATCAATACCTGTACGTAGAGCTTGCCGAACAATCGCTTGGCCATTGCCGTCTCCGAATTATTGTTGTGAGTCGGATTTATCTGGCGGCCGGGCTGCTCGTGAGGGTGCAGGTCACACCTGGCCTTGGCGGCCGAAGAGCCCAGCTTTGTTGTGGTTAATCACGCAGGGCAAAAGGTAATGGTTTTTCAAAAATGCTGTAATACAATGAAATTCAACTCATTATTTCCCTCAGGTTAATTATGAATCCGGTATCGGAGCTGGCGTTCTTCACCCAACTGATCAGGGTGGGAAGCCTGGCGGGCACTGCTCGCGAACTGAACCTGACCCCGCCAGCTGTCTCCAAGCGCCTGGCGCAGCTGGAACAGCGCCTGGGCGTGCGCCTGCTAAACCGCACCACACGCAGCATCAGCCTTACCGCCGAGGGCGAGACTTACCTGGTGAATGCCAAGCGTATACTGGGCGAGATCGAGGAAATGGAGCGGCAGGTGTCCAGCAGCCGCGCCGAGCCCAAGGGCTTGCTGCGGGTCAATGCGCCGCTGGGCTTTGGCCGAACTCACGTGGGGCCGGCGGTGTCATCGTTTGCCAAGCGCTACCCCGAGGTGGAGGTGCAATTGCACCTGACCGACCGCCCCATTGCCCTGCCGAACGACGCCATAGACGTGGGCATCCGCTTTGGCGAGTTGCCCGACTCACGGCTGATCGCCCGCAAGATCGCGGCCAACCGCCGGCGATTGTGCGCGTCGCCCGGTTACCTGGAGGCCCACGGTACCCCTGAGGCGCCGAAGGACCTGGCCAGCCACAACTGCATCGTGTTGCGCCAGAACGACGCCGCGTTCGGTATCTGGCGGCTCAGCCGCGGCAAGCAGAGCGAGTCAGTGAAGGTGCATGGCAGCCTCAGCACCAACGATGGCGAGGTCGCCCTGAACTGGGCGCTGGACGGGCAGGGTATCCTGCTAAGGGCCGAGTGGAACCTGGCCGACCACCTGCGCAGCGGGCGCCTGGTGGAAGTGTTGGGCGATTACCAGACGCCGCCTGCGGACATTTATGCGGTGTACCTGGAGCGCCTCAACCTGTCGGCCAAGGTGTCGTGCTTCGTCGAGCACCTGAGGGCGTTCTTCCGCCAGGGCGACAGCCGGGCGGCGTGGCAGTAAGGCCGTGTCAGGAAGTTGGCAAGCACTGCAATTGCCCAGCCGGCCTCCGATCATGCAGTGACTACTTTCTTGAAGCCTTGCCGCTGGGCACATGCAGATAGGACATCACGCTTTCTGTCAATTCTGTCGCCAGCTTCACCGCTTCCTTGTTGCGCGCCATGACGCCGGCTACCAGCCCTTCTATCAGTGCCAGCACGGCAATGTTGGAGCTGGTAAGCACCGGATGATCGGCGGGCGCGAACAACACATGGTGAGCGATGGCTGTAAGGGGGGAAGCGGGCGAATCGGTAATCGCCAGCACCGTGGCATTGCGCTCGCGGGCAAAGCGCGACAGCTGGAGGGTGTCCTGGGAGTAGCGGGGCAGGGTAATCGCCAGCAGCACGTCCTGCTCGGTGATGGCAGCCAGACGGTAGGCGGCATTCTCGTTGCCACCCTCCATGCTGATGGCACATGTGTCCTTACAGAACGGTACCAGCGTCGAGGCCGCGAGGCCGGCCATGTAGACACTGTTGCCGAAACCCAGCACGTAGACTTTGCGTGCCGCGATCAGGTTGCTGACGAAGACTTCGAACGCATCGGCCTGGTTGTTGCTGGCGGCAGTGGCCAGGTTGCTGCTGGCGCTCTGGATCTGCTCATGCAGCCCAAAATCGCCACCGGGCCGCTGGGCCAGCTCATTGCGCAGTTTGTCCACGGGCGAGACCATTTGCTGCAAGGTCGTCACCAGCTCGGCTTTCATGCCGCTGTAGCCGCCCAGTTGCAGGGCCTTGGCCAGGCGATTGACGGCCGCTGGCGAAGTGCCCGTGGCTTGGGCCATGTCTTCGATCGTCAGGGTCGCTGCCTTCAGCGGGTGACGCAGGATGTAATCGGCAACCTTGCGCAGCGAAGGCGGCAGGTCGGTCAGGCTCTCCGACAACTTGCGCATGACTGGCGAGGCGTACACGGTGGTGTTTTTCGAATTGCTCGGCATGCGGCTCAACACTCCCTGAATGAGTGCCGTAGTGTATCCCAAGGCTTCCCCGGCAGCAGCCGGGGGCGCTTGTCGAGGCTTACTTGAGGCTGCCAGCAAGGAATTGCTGCAAGCGTTCGGACTGCGGACGAACGAGTACCTCGCGCGGATCGCCACGCTCCAGGGCCAGCCCCTGATGCAGGAACATGACCTGGTTGGAGACCTCGCGAGCGAAGCCCATTTCATGGGTGACCACCACCATGGTCCGGCCCTCCTGGGCCAGCTCCTGCATGACCTTCAGCACCTCGCCGACCAGTTCCGGGTCGAGCGCCGAGGTCGGTTCATCGAACAGCATCACCTCCGGCTCCATGGCCAGGGCCCGGGCGATCGCCACGCGCTGCTGTTCGCCACCGGACATGTGTGCAGGGTAGGTGTCACTGCGATGGCTGACGCCGACCTTGTGCAGGTAGTACTCGGCTTTGTCACGGGCGTCCTTGCGGCTCATGCCCAGCACATGCACCGGGGCTTCCATGACGTTCTCCAGGGCGCTCATGTGTGACCAGAGATTGAAATGCTGAAAGACCATGCTCAGCCGCGAGCGCAGGCGCTGCAGTTGGCTCGGGTCAGCTGCCCGCAGCCCGGCGCGTGGGCAGGTGCGCAACTTCAGGCGTTCGCCATTGACCATGATCTGCCCGGCATTGGGTTGCTCTAGCAGATTGATACAGCGCAGGAAGGTGCTTTTGCCCGAGCCGCTGGAGCCGATGATGCTGATCACGTCGCCTGCCTTGGCCTGCAGCGAGACGCCCTTGAGTACCTGGTGGTTGCCGTAGCTTTTGTGCAGGTCCTGAATTTCCAGTTTGTTCATCGATGGGTACTCGTTGGTATCAGTCGCTGAGCAAGCGACCATGGCGAATGGGCAGGCTGCCAGCGACTTTCGCCAGCCAGAGGCCCGGTTGGGCGAAGCGAAGGCGTTCGCGGGCATAGAGAATGCCGTCGGTTGTGGCCCTGACTACGCTGTGGCGGTCACTGAGCGGGTCGATGACTTCGAACAGTGGGTCCCCGGTTCTAACCTGGGCACCCAGAGGTTGCAGATAGCTGACTACGCCGGGGTGTTCGGCATAGGCGTACTGGGCGCCGGCAAACGGCGTGGCCTGGCAGCAATGGGTCGGTGCCTCCGGCCATGGGCCGCTGACCAAGCCCTGGTCGGCCAGGTAGGCAAGAATGTGCTCTGCGTCGGCTTGGCAACGTTCTCGCTCGGTATCGGCCATGCCGCGCAGCTCGATGGTGGTGGCGATACAGGCCAACGGGATGTTTGCCTGCGTAAAATGCTCGGCCAGCTTCACCCATGGCAGCGCACAGGCTTCGTCGAACGCATTGCCGCCAGCATCCTCGGCCAGCAATGCAGCTTCAGCAGCCAGGCGTGCCGCCAGCGAGCGCAAACGGGGCCAGTTTTGCGGCAGTGCATACAGCAGCATCACCGATTCGAAATCACAGTGCAGGTCCAGCACCACATCGGCGTCGCACGCATGCTGCAGAAGCAGGCGACGAAGGCCTTCGAGCTCCGATGGCGCAGCAGGCAAGTCGTGGAGGATGTCGAGCATGGTGCGGCGAATGATGGCCACGTTGGCCTCGCCATCCTTGCCTAGGCGGCCCTCCAGGCGCCTGATAAGCGCTTCGGTCAGTGCCGGAAAATCGCGGTTGAAGTTCTTGCCGCTGCTGAACTCGAAACGGCCTTGATGGGTGGCCTGTAACATCTGGCCGATACCGATCGGGTTGGCCAGTGGCACCAGTTCTATCACGCCCGTGAGTCGGCCCTGGGCTTCCAGCTCGGTCAGACGGGCCTTCAATGCCACCGCCACGCGCATGCCGGGCAGTTCGTCAGCGTGCAGAGAGGCCTGAATATATGCTTTGCGCGGGCCGTTGCCGAAGCGGAAGAGGCGCAGAGTGCGCTGGGTACCGCAGGCACTCCAGGGCAGGATATGGTCGATTTGCTGCATGGATGCTCCTCAGTGCTTGCGTGGGGCCAGGTACGTCAGCCAGCGGCGCTCGGCCAGCTTGAAGAGGCGAACCAGCAGGAACGTCAGGCCCAGGTAGATCAGCCCCGCAGTAATGAATGCCTCGAACGGAAGGTAGTAACGAGCGTTGAAGGTTTTTGCCGCGCCTGTGATATCGACCAGGGTGACGATCGAAGCCAGGCTGGTTGTCTGTAGCATCATCAGCACTTCGTTGCTGTACTGCGGCAGCGATCGACGCAGGGCCGACGGCAGCAGGATGCGCCGGTACAAGGCCAGGCGCGACATGCCCATGGCACGTGCGGCTTCAACTTCGCCGTGCGGCGTGGCCCGCAGGCTGCCGGCCAGCAACTCGGCGCTGTAGGCGCTGGTGTTGAGGGCGAACGCCAGGCAGGTGCAGAAGGTTGCGCTGGACAGGTACGGCCAGAGCGGGCTCTGACGCACCAGTTCGAACTGAGCCAGGCCGTAATACACCAGAAACAACTGCACCAGCATCGGTGTGCCACGAATGACATAGGTGTAGAGCCAGGCCGGGTAGCGCAGCAGGCAGGAGTGCGAAACGCGCATCAGTGCCAGTGGGATAGCCAGTGCCAGGCCGCAGGCCAGGGAAATCAGCAGCACCTTCAGGGTCAGCGCAATGCCGTTCAGGTACAGCGGCAGGTTCTGCCAGATAAGTGGGTAGTCGAGCATCATGCAAACCTTCCCTTCATAGGTCGGCGGCTTTGAAGCCGAACGAATAACGCTTTTCCACGCTGCGCAGCAGGACCAGCGACAGGCTGGTCAGCAGCAGGTAGAGCCCAGCCACGGTGAGGAAGAACGTGAACGGTTCATGGGTGGCATCGGCTGCGTTCTTGGCCTTGAACATCATGTCCTGCAGGCCGATCACGGAAATCAGTGCAGTCGACTTGATCAATACCAGCCAGTTGTTGGTGAAACCCGGCAGGGCCAGGCGCACCAGCTGCGGCACGCTGATCCGCCAGAACACCTGGAGGCTGCCCATGCCAAAAGCGGCCCCCGCTTCGGCCTGGCCCTTGGGAATGGCGAGAAACGCCCCGCGAAAGGTCTCCGAAAGATAGGCACCGAAAATGAAACCCATGGTGCAGACTCCGGCGATGAACGGGTTGATGTCGATGTACTGCTCGTAGCCCAGTGCCAGCGCAAGACGGTTGATCAGGTCCTGTCCGCCATAGAACACCAGCAGAATCAGGACCAGGTCAGGAATACCGCGCACTGCCGTGGTGTAGATCTCGCCCAGGGCTGCCAACCATCGCAGTGGTGACAGCCGGCAGGCGGCGCCGACCAGGCCGAGGCTGATGGCCAGGGCCATCGCCATCAGGGCCAGGCTGATGCTTAAACACGCGCCATCGAGAATGCTCGATCCGTAGCCGTGAAGCATGATGAAAGTCCTCGTCAGCCGGGGTCATTGGCCGTAGATATCGAACGGGAAGTACTTGCTCTGCACTTGCTGGTAGGTCCCGTTGGCGCGAATGGCCGCAATGGCGGCGTTGAAGCGCGCCAGGTTGGCGCTGTCCCCCTTGCGCACGGCAATTCCCGCACCCCGACCGAAGTAGCGGGGGTCGTTTATATCCGGACCGACAAGCGCAAAACCTTGGCCGGCGGGCGTCTTGATGAAGCTCTCTTCGGTATTGACGATGTCGGCGAGGGTGGCATCCAGCCGCCCCGCGGCCAGGTCGAGGAAAGCTTCGTTCTGCGAGGCGTAGCGCACGACCTCGACACCTGCACTCTCCAGCTGCTCGGTAGCGAAGCGGTCATAGGTGGAGGCGCGCTGCACGCCGAGTTTCTTGCCCTTGAGGTCCTGCATCGGGTCGCTGATCTGGCTGCCGGACTTCATCGCGAACTTGCCCGGGGTGTGGTAGTACTTGTCGGTAAAGTCGACGGACTTGAGCCGGTCTTCAGTAATCGACATTGACGACAGCACGGCATCAATCTTGCGCACCTTCAACGACGGGATCATCCCGTCGAACTCCTGGATCACCCACTGACACTTGACTTGCATCTGCGCGCACAGGGCGTTGCCGATGTCGTAGTCAAAGCCGGCGAGTTCGCCTTCGGGGGTGCGGTAGGAGAAGGGCGGATACGCCACTTCGATCCCGATGCGCAGGCTGCCTTCGTCAGCCTGGGAAAGTGCGCTGCAGGCACAGAGTGCCAATGCGCCTAGAAGTCCGGTCTTGTTCATATTCTTGACTCCGGTGGATAGGGCGGTATCAGCCTGGGCCCATTGTGGGGCTCGGTTCGGCAGGAAGAAAAATGACACGTTTAATTTCACAAATCAATATTAATGAAAATATATGTGTCAGTTCGGTGGCTGCCGGTCATCCGGCGTGCGCGGAGGTGGGTGAGAAGATGGCTGCTTCGTGAGGCGTGGGGTTGGCCAGGCGTATCGTGTCCTGGCTCGCTGGGCGACCACGGCACTTGCATCACGCTATACTCCGCGCCTTTTGCCAGCACCGGAATCCGCCCATGCGCCAGGTTTTGCTCATCGTCGATGTCCAGTCCACCTTCAGCCCGCCCGAGTGGCTGGTCGATGGGCTGCGCCGTTTGTCGGCGAACATCCCCACCATCGCCTCGGTCGAGTTGCACGACGAACAGGTCACGCCGTTCGAGCGCCAGCTTGCCTGGCACCCGGCGGCCGAGGACGAGAGCCTGGTCGAGGCCGACCAGGTGTTCGTCAAGCATGGCTACGGGCAGAGTGCAGAGGCCATCGAGTACATTCGGCAACTGGGCGTGGAGAGAGTGCTGGTATGTGGGCTGCAGACCGAAACCTGCGTGCTGGCCGCGGGTTTTGCCCTGTTCGACGCGGGGCTGATGCCCACCCTGGTCACGGACATGACAGTAGGATCTTCGCTGGACAGGTCGGGCAAGCTGGGCATCGACCTTTGGAAGCATCACTTCCGCCAGGTCACCACCTCGGCCGAGGTGTTCGCTGAACTGGCCGCACGAGGCTAGTGCATGTCGTCATCATGCGGGGTAGCTTTAGCCGCGAAGAATCCAACGCGGAGCATGGCACCGGCTGCGCCGGTGTTCGCGGCTGAAGCCGCTCCCACAGAGTCCCTGCCAATTCAATGAGTCGTGTGCAGTTCTGCGGGAGCGGCCTTTGTCGCGAAAGGGCTGCATGGCAGCCCCGGCAATCTCAAGCTGTTTGCATGGCCCGCGGCCGCTGGCTGCGTTGCTCGTCATCCGCATGCGCTGCCGGCTGCAGACAGAAGTCGAACACCACCCGCGCCACGCCGCCCTCGAGCCGTTCCACCTCGCCCACCAACCCGTCGCGGGTAGCATGGGCAAAGTCATCCCACAGGTACGCGTCACCCGCCAGGTTGATCTGTGTGGTCAGGTGCCGGTACCCCGGTGCACTGATGAAGAAGTGGATATGCGCAGGGCGCTGGCCATGCCGGCCCAACTGGTCCAGGCAGGCCTGGGTCGGGCCATCGGCCGGGCAGCCGTAGCCGCTCGGGACGATGCTGTAGGCGCGGTAGCGGCCTTGGGCGTCGGTGACAATGCGGCGGCGCAGGTTGTAGGCCGACTGGCCGGAATCGAAGTAGGAATAAAGGCCTTGGGTATTGGCGTGCCACACGTCGACGATAGCCCCGGCCAGCGGCTGGCCGGCCAGGTCCAGCACCTGGCCTTCAAGCAGCATCGGCTGGCCTGGGTCACGGCCGTCGTCCAGCCGCGCCTCGCCTTCGCACAGCGGCGCACCGGCCACGTACAGCGGACCTTCGATGGTGCGCGGGGTGCCGCCGGTATGCCCAGCCTGGCTGTCGCGGGCATCGCTGAGCAGGTCGAGGAAGTGCTCCAGGCCAAGGCCGGCCATCAGCAGTCCGGCTTCGTTGCGGCTGCCCAAGCGGTTGAGGTAGTCGACAGCGGTCCAGAATTCGTCGTCGCTGATCGCCAGGTCCTCGATCAGCTTCGCGCTGTCCTGCAGTATGCGCAGCACGATCTGCTTCAGGCGTGGGTTGCCCTGGTCGTTGCCAACGCCTGCCGCTTTCGCGAAGAAGGCTTGTACTTCGGGGGAATGGGAAATCGCTACTGTCATGGTTGCCTCACCGGTCGTTGTTGTTTTGCGGTGCAAGGCTCGAGGCAAATGCGATGCCATATTCATAACTGGTTGATATATAAAGAATTTTTATTTTTCACTCACCGGGTGCCGGCGCGCGCTCGATCATATGATCAATTCGCACCAGCACCATTGCGCAAATGCTCAAGGCTTGTCGGTCACGCTTTCGCCTGGGGCTTTCTTCAGCCGATAGGCCAGGGCCGGGCGGGTCATGCCGAGCAGGCGCGCGGCTTCCGAGACGTTCTGCCGGCAGCGCTGCATGGCTTCCTGCATCAGCGCTTCCTCGACGGCATCCAGGCTGGCGCCGCTGTCGAGAATCTGTGCCACCCAGCCGGGCGCGGCCTGGTCACTGGCCGCCACCAGCCGACCATCGCTGGCCAGGCCGATGCTGTCGGCGGCCGGTGGCGCATGCGGGAACAGTGCATCCAGGCCGATGCTCTGGTTTTCGTCGGTGATGATCACGCCGCGTTCCATGAGGTTTTCCAGCTCGCGGATGTTGCCCGGCCAGTCGTACTGCAGGCACACCTCCAAGGCCCGGTCGCTGAGGCCACGGGTTTTCTTGCCGTAGCTCTGGTGCAGGCGGCCGAGGAAGTGCTCGATCAGCAGCGGGATGTCTTCGCGGCGCTCGCGCAGCGCCGGGACATGCACCGGGAACACGTTCAGGCGGTAGAACAGGTCGGCGCGAAAACGCCCGTCCTTGACCGCCTGTTCGAGGTTTTCGTGGGTGGCGGCGATCACCCGTACATCCACCGGCCGCGTGCGGCTGTCACCCACCCGTTCCAACTCGCCCTCCTGCAGTACGCGCAACAGGCTGGCCTGCGCGCGCGGCGTGAGCTCGACGATTTCATCGAGGAACAGGGTGCCGCCGTTGGCCCGCTCGAAGCGGCCCATGCGCGCCTGCTGGGCGCCGGTGTAGGCACCTTTCTCGACGCCGAACAGCTCGGCCTCGATCAGGTCGGGCGGGATGGTCGCGCAGTTCAGCGCCACGAACGCCGCGCCGGCGCGCTCGCTGCGCAGGTGCAGGCTGCGGGCGATCACCTCCTTGCCGACCCCGGTTTCGCCCAGCAGCAGCACCGAGGCCTTGCCCGGGGCCACCTTGTCGGTCAGTGCGCAGCAGCGCCGGTACACCGCCGACTGGCCGATACCGTAGAACTGTCCCGACTCGTACTGCAGACGCTGGCGCAGGTTGGCCACCTGCACCTGCAGCGATTGCAGCTCGTCGATCACCGGGTCGCTCTGGAAGTAGCGCAGGAAAGTCTCGGCATCTTCCCACTGTTCCACCGGCTTGCCGATGATGCGGCATTCGCTGCCACCGCAGCCGCGGCAGCTGACTTCCTTGTAAAGCACCTGGCGACCGAGGAAGAACGAGCTGTAGCTGATCGCGTAACCCAGCAGCATCCAGCACACCGGCTGCTCGGAATGCAGGCCTTCGGACTGGCAGTTTTCCACCTCGAAGGAGTCCTGCCACTCGATGTCGGCGTAGAAGTGGCCGCTGTCCATGTCGATTTCCAGCTGTAGCGGGCGCACCTTGACCATGCCCTTGAGCGAGTGCAGCTGGGGGCCGATGAAGAACATCTCCACCGGGTTGCCGTTGGGGCGCAGCTTGCGCGCCAGTTCGGCGTCCTTCAAGCCCGACTGGTAGCCCAGGCGCAGGAAGAAGCCCTTGGCCCGCTCCACACCGAGCATTTCGATCAGCTCGCGGCGCATGCTGGCCATGGTCGCGGCCTGTACCAGCAGCATTCGCTGCTCGTCCAGCCAGATCTTGCCTTCGGTGCCGAGGAACCGCACCCGCTCGGTAAGGTCCTTCAGCGCCGGTGCAGGCTCCGGCGCCCTGTACTGGGTAATCATTCGCTTGCGCCCCTTGCTTGTAGTTGTATGGGGAGGTGGCGTGCGCCCCGCTCAGGCAAGGCGGGTACTGGGCGCGCCGGGACGACCGCGGCGCTGCAGGCAAGGCTCGGGTCGCTCTTTTACTAAACCGCCTGAAAGCGGCGCAAAAGTCAATCGCCGGTCTTGTTCGCCATTTGCTCGAAGCGCCCTGGCCCGATTGAGCAAATGATCAATCGGGCCGGCTGTGGCGCGTCGGCCGCACAGGCGGTGGTCAACCCATCCATGATTAAAAGATTATTAAAAACAATTGGTTATGTCTTGGCTTTGAGGTTTTTCAAGCGCCTGGCACAGCCGTTGCTCTAGTCCTTGGCACGTCCAACCGGAGCACCTGCGCATGACCCCAGCCACCACACCCTTCGAGCAGATGCCGCGTTACGTCCGCGTACGCAGCGAGCCGGACTCCACCTTTGTCGAGTTCGACTTTGCCATCGGTTACCCGGACCTGTTCGTCGAACTGGTCCTGCCGCGTACTGCCTTCGCCAGCTTCTGCGCCAGCAACCGGGTCCGCCACATGGACGCTGCGATGGCCGCCGCCGTCGATGCCGACATGCAGAAGTGGCGCTATGGCGAAAGCCGCGACGAGGACGAATGAAGCGCCGTTTGTCGGCACGTTGCATCCCCACAACAACAAGTACAGGACGCCTTGCATGAGTATCGAGATCAAGACGGCCACGGTCGAGCCGATCCGCCAGACCTTCAGCCATACCCGCCGCCGTTTCGGCGACAAGCCGGCCAGCCGCTACCAGGAAGCCAGTTTCGACATCGAAGCGGCCACCAACTTCCACTACCGCCCGCTGTGGCAGCCCGACAAGCTGCTCAACGACCCCAGCCGCACCGCGCTGCAGATGGCCGACTGGTACGCCGTCAGCGACCCGCGCCAGTACTACTACGGCACCTACGTGCAGGCCCGGGCGCGCATGCAGGAAAACGCCGAGCACAGCTTTGCCTTCTGTGAAAAGCGCGAGCTGCTGGCCAGCCTGCCGGCGGCAACCCGTGCCCTGGTCGCACGCCTGCTGCTGCCGCTGCGCCACGCCGAACTGGGCGCCAACATGAACAACAGCGGCATCGCCGCCGACGCCTTCGGCACCAGCGTCACCCAGATGCACATGTTCCAGGCCATGGACCGCCTGGCCATCGCCCAGTACCTGTCGCGCATCGGCCTGCTGCTGGAGGACGATGGCCTGGCACTGCTGGCCGAGGCCAAGCAGCGCTGGCTGGACGATCCGGCCTGGCAAGGGGTGCGGCGCTATGTCGAGGACAGTCTGGTGATACGCGACTGGTTCGAGCTGAGCCTGGCGCAGAACCTGGTCAGCGACGGCCTGGTGTACCCGTTGCTGTTCGAACACTTCGATGCGCAGCTGGTAGCCGCCGGGGCAGGGCAGCTGGGCATGCTCACCGAATTCATGCGCCTGTGGTTCGCCGAGAGCCAGCGCTGGGTAGATGCGCTGGTCAAGACCGCGGTCGCCGAGAGCCCGCACAACCGCCAACTGATCGAAGGTTGGGTCAGCCAATGGCGCGGACGAGCCGTGCAAGCGCTGCTGCCGCTGGCCGAGACCGGCCCCGGCCGCGACGCGCTGGATGCCTGCGACAGCGCCTTTGGCGCACGCCTGAAAAAGCTCGGCCTCAGTGGAGACGCCGCATGACTTCCCTCGTCTACATCGCCTTCCAGGACAACGACAGCGCCCGCTACATCGTCGAGGCCATCACCCAGGACAACCCCCACGCCCAGGTGCAGCACCAGCCGGCGATGATCCGCGTACAGGCCGAAGGGCGCCTGGAAATCCACCGTGCCACGGTGGAAGAAAAAATCGGCCGTGAATGGGACGTGCAGGAAATGCTGATCGACGTGATCACCCTGGGTGGCAACGTCGAGGAAGACGAAGACTGCTTCGCATTGCACTGGAACTGATCCGCACACGACAAGAACCCGGAGACCACCATGGCCGCCAAGCGCCTCAACCAGAAAGACAAGTACCGCTGCCTGACCCGAGACCTGGGCTGGGAGCCGAGCTACCAGAGCAAGGACGCCATCTACCCCTACGAGCGGTTCGAAGGTATCAAGATCACCGACTGGGACAAGTGGGAAGACCCGTTCCGCCTGACCATGGACGCCTACTGGAAATACCAGGCCGAAAAAGAGAAGAAGCTGTACGCCATCTTCGATGCCTTTGCCCAGAACAACGGCCACCAGAACATCTCCGACGCCCGTTACGTCAATGCCCTGAAGTTGTTCCTGAGCGGTGTCACGCCCCTGGAGTACCAGGCCTACCAAGGCTTTGCCCGGGTGGGCCGGCACTTTGGCGGCGCCGGTGCGCGGGTGGCCTGCCAGATGCAGGCCATCGACGAACTGCGCCACGTGCAGACCCAGGTGCACGCCATGAGCCACTACAACAAGCACTTCAACGGCCTGCATGACTTTGCCCACATGCACGACCGGGTGTGGTTCCTGTCGGTGCCCAAGTCGTTCTTCGAGGATGCGCGCACGGCTGGGCCGTTCGAGTTCCTCACTGCCATTTCGTTCTCGTTCGAGTACGTGCTGACCAACCTGCTGTTCGTGCCGTTCATGTCGGGCGCGGCGTTCAATGGCGACATGGCCACGGTCACCTTTGGCTTCTCGGCGCAGTCCGACGAGGCCAGGCACATGACCCTGGGCCTGGAGGTGATCAAGTTCCTGCTGGAACAGCACGAGGACAACGTGCCCATCGTGCAGCGCTGGATCGACAAGTGGTTCTGGCGTGGCTATCGGTTGCTGACCCTGGTCGGGATGATGATGGACTACATGCTGCCGAACAAGGTGATGTCCTGGGCCGAAGCCTGGGAGGTGTACTTCGAGCAGGCCGGCGGCGCGCTGTTCAAGGACCTGGAACGCTACGGCATTCGCCCGCCGAAGTATGTAGAGCAGACCACCATCGGCAAGGAACACATCAGCCACCAGGCCTGGTCGATCTTCTACCAATACAGCCAGGCCACCAACTTTCACACCTGGATCCCCACCGACGAGGAACTGGACTGGCTGTCGGCCAAGTACCCGGACACCTTCGACCGCTATTACCGGCCACGCTACGAGCACTGGCGCGAACTGCAAGCGCGCGGCGAGCGCTTCTACAACCCGACGCTGCCGATGCTGTGCCAGGTGTGCCAGATTCCGCTGGCCTTTACCGAGCCGGATGCGCCCACGCAGCTGAGCCACCGCAGCCTGGTGCATGAAGGCGAGCGTTACCACTTCTGCTCCGATGGCTGCTGCGACATCTTCGCCTTCGAACCGGAAAAGTACGTGCAGGCCTGGCTGCCGGTGCACCAGATCCTGCAGGGCAACTGCGGTGGCGGTGATGTCGAGGCAGTGGTGCGCGACTACTACAACATCGCCCCCGGGCAGGACAACTTCGAGTATCAGGGCTCACCCGAACAGCAGCGCTGGCAGGCCGTGCAGGGCACCGAGCGCCAGGCCGGCTGAGCCACTGAAGCGCCAGGGCGCCGTTGCTGCGCCCTGGTTCCGACAAGAACAAGAGGAACATTGCCATGCCCGTGACCGCCATCGGCACCTACACTGCCCAACCCCTGGACCGCCAGGCCAACTTCCACGGCGCCCAGCTGGTGTACCTGTGCTGGGAAAACCACTTGCTGTTCTGCGCACCCTTCACCCTGCCGGTGGACCCGGCGCAACCCTTCGCCGCCTTCATCGAGCAGGTAGTCAAGCCGGCCATTGCCCTGCACCCGGATGCCGCCCGGGTCGACTTTACCGTGGCGCGCTGGCGCCTGGACGAGCAGCCGTTCAGCCCTGACCTGGCCTGTGGCCTGGCCGCCAACGGTATCGCCCACAAAAGCCTGCTGCACCTGCATACCCCTGGCCTCGAAGGCCTGGGCGGCAGCCATAACTGAGGAATGCTGCCATGAGCTACCAAGTCACCATCGAACCAACCGGCGAACAGATTGAAGTGGAGGAGGGCCAGACTATCCTCGAGGCCGCCCTGCGCCAAGGCGTGTGGCTGCCGTTTGCCTGCGGCCACGGCACCTGTGCCACCTGCAAGTGTCAGGTGCTCGAAGGCGAAGTCGACCTGGGGGGGGCCTCGTCATTTGCGCTGATGGACATGGAGCGCGACGAGGGCAAGGTGCTGGCCTGTTGTGCCATCCCGCAGAGCGACCTGGTGATCGAAGCCGACATCGATGTCGACCCGGACTTCGCCGGCCTGCCGGTGCAGGACTACCGCGCCGTGGTCACCCGGCTTGTGGAATTGTCGCCGACCATCCGCGGTGTTCACCTCAAGCTCGACCGGCCGATGGCCTTCCAGGCCGGGCAGTACGTGAACCTGCTACTGCCGGGCATTGAAGGCACCCGGGCGTTCTCCCTGGCCAACCCGCCGCAGCAGGCCGACGAGTTGGAGCTGCATGTGCGCCTGGTGGAAGGCGGCGTGGCTACCGGGCACATCCACCGGCAGCTCAAGGTGGGCGACGCACTGGAGCTGTCCGGCCCTTACGGGCAGTTCTTCGTGCGCAGCTCGCAGCCGGGGGACCTGATTTTCATCGCTGGTGGTTCGGGGCTGTCCAGCCCGCAGTCGATGATCCTCGACCTGCTGGCGCGTGGCGACACCCGGCGCATCACCCTGTTCCAGGGCGCCCGCACCCGTGCCGAGCTGTACAACCGCGAGCTGTTCGAGGCGCTGGCTACCCGGCATGCCAATTTCAGCTACGTGCCGGCCCTCAGCCAGGCCGCCGAGGACGTGCAGTGGCAAGGTGTGCGCGGCTACGTGCACGACGCGGCCAGGCAGCATTTCGAGGGCCGTTTCAACGGCCACAAGGCCTACCTTTGCGGCCCGCCACCGATGATCGATGCGGCCATCACTTGCCTGATGCAGGGGCGCCTGTTCGAGCGCGACATCTTCATGGAGCGCTTCTACAGCGCCGCAGACGGTGCCGCCGACGGCCAGCGTTCGGCCCTGTTCAAGCGCATCTGAACCCTGTGCTGCCCGGCTCCCTGACCTGCGGGGGGCCTGCGTGCACCCGACCGATAACAACAACAAAGGTTGACCCGATGAACCCGACCCTAGCGAACCTGCTTCGCCTTGCCGTGTGCGCCTCGTTGTTTGGCGCTGCCAACCTGTCCCATGCCACCGAAGGGGGCGGCACCTCGTACCCGCTGGGTGCCGAAAACTACATGTCCGGCGCCATGCCGCCGCCGGGCTTCTATGGCCAGCTGTTCGTCAACCATTACGAAGCCGACAACCTGCGTGGCAACGACGGGCGCAAGCTGCCGGTGGACTTTCGCGTGCGCGCCAACGCCATCGTGCCGCGGCTGATCTGGGTGAGTGACTACACGGTGCTGGGCGCCAGCCTGGCGCTGCATGCGATCGTGCCGCTGGTGGACGTCAAGGTGTCGCTCAATGGTCAGTCGCAGCGCAACAGCGGCCTGGGCGACGTGATCTTCGGCCCGGCGCTGGGCTTTCACCACAGCGACAAGTTCCACAGCATCCTGGCTTTCGACATGATTGCCCCCACCGGCCGCTACGACAAGAATGACCTGGCCAATCCCGGGCGCAACTACTGGGTGTTCGAGCCGGTGTATGCGATGAGCTATGTCGACCCGGCCGGGCTCAATCTGGATGCCAAGGTGATGTACGACTTCAATCGCCGCAACCCGGCCACCGATTACCGCTCGGGCCAGGAATTTCATGTGGACTATGCCGTGGGTTGGGGGCTTGGGAATGGTTGGGTGCTGGGGGTAGGGGGGTATTACTACCGGCAGACGACAGACGACAATCAGGATGGCGAGCGCATCGACGACAACAAAGGGCGCAGCTTTGCCGTTGGCCCGTCAATCAAGTACAGCGGCAAGGATGGCTGGTTCGTGACGGCGAAATGGTCGAAGGAAACCGGAGTGCGCAACCGCGCACAGGGTGATGCCTACTGGTTGAAGCTGACCTTGCCCTTCTGAAAAGGGGCTGCTGTGCAGCCCATCGCCGCGGTTCGTGCCACGGCAAGCCAGCCCCCACAGGGACCATACAGGCCTTACATCAATTTTCAGGCCTGCATGGTTCCTGTGTTAGCTGGCTTGCCGGCGATGAGGCCAGCACAGGCAATACAAGGCAGCCTGAACTGGCCCGATCCATCAGGCCACATCCACCAGTACGATCTCGCTGTCCTCGATGGCGGTAACCCGCAGCACCTCCTCCTGCTCGATCGCCACGCCATCGCGCGCCTTGGCACGCAGCCCGTTGACCTCCACCAGCCCCTTGGCTGGCACCAGGTAACCCCGGCGAGCGGTATCGAAGCGGTACTCGGCAGTTTCACCGGCCCGCAGGGTGGCAGCCACCAACCGCGCATCGGTGCGGATCTGCAGGCTGTCCTCATCGCCCGCACGGCCGCTGGCCAGGGTTACGAAGCCTTCGCCACGCTCACCTTTGGGGAACGGCCGGGTACCCCATTGCGGTGCTTCGCCGGTGCGCTCCGGCACGATCCAGATCTGGAAAATACGCGTGTCGACGTCTTCCAGGTTGTACTCGCTATGCACGATGCCAGTGCCGGCGCTCATCACCTGCACGTCACCGGCTTCGGTACGGCCTTTGTTTCCCAGGCTGTCCTGGTGGCTGATAGCGCCTTCACGCACATAGGTGATGATTTCCATGTCGCGGTGCGGGTGCGGCGGGAAGCCGCTGCCGGCGGCGATCAGGTCGTCGTTCCACACCCGCAGGTTGCCCCAGTGCATGCGCGCCGGGTCGTAGTACTCGGCAAACGAGAAATGATGGTGGGCATCGAGCCAGCCGTGGTTGGCGTGGCCGAGGCTTTCGAACGGTCGCAGTTGCAGCATGGTCGTGCTCCTTGAATCAGTGGAATGAGGCCATGATGCGTCAAAGAAGCATCGAAAATAAGCGTAAATATCGGCTTAAAATAATCAGTAAAATAGATTTGTTGCCATGGCGTGTTTTATCCGTTTCATCGCCTAATCCACTGATTTGCATGCATTCGCTGGCGATTTTTTGTCGATGCGGCGAACATGCCCGCTGTTTTTGTTTTTCAACGGAGTGACCGTGGCCCACGAGCAACCCCAGGCCCCCGCCGACCTTGCCCCTCCTGCCCAGCTGCCCTGGTTTCGCCGCCTGGCGGCCCGCCTGCTGGGGCGTGGCCTGACCCGCTTGCAGGCCCAGCACCGCGACTCCTGGTTCCTCGGCCATGTCAGCGGCCAGCGCAGTGGCCATGCCGATGGCGTGCGTGAAGGGTACGAACGCGGGCGGGTGGAAGGTTACGAGGCCGGGCGCCAGGTTTTGGTGATCCGCGATACCCGGCCCGACACCGCCGCGGTGCCGGGCCGGGATGACAACCTGTTCGATGACTGGCGCCTGCCGCTGACTGCCGAGCTGAAAAAGCGCTTCAAGGCCGATGTCGCCCAGCGCCTGCCCGCCGAGGCGCAACCCAGTGCCGCCCAATGGAAGCTGATTTTCAGCGACACGCCATCCACCTGCGTGGTGGCAGGGGCCGGGGCGGGCAAGTCCACCTCGCTGGTGCTGCGCATCCTGCTGTTGCGCCACTACCTGGGCTACGAGCTGGATGCGATGACCGTGGTCACCTTCACCCGCGAGTCGCGCAAGGACTTCATCAAGCGCCTGCTGCAAGTGTTCGCCCTGTGGCAGATCAACCTGCAACCGCTGCAGGCCCGCGAGCTGGTGCGCACGTTCCATTCGCGCATCCTGCCGCTGGTGCGCAGCCTGCCGGGCTTTGGCCAGGTGCGCGCCTTCGAAACGCTGGGCAACGAGATGCCGGCCGGGCGTGAGGCCGAAGCCGAGAGCAACCCGTTCGACCTGCGCCTGAACGATGCCCAGCGCCAGCAGTTGAACCAGTGCTATAGCACCCTGCTGGGCGAGAGCCCGCGTTTTGCCGAGCTGGTCGGCCTGTTGCGCAGCGAAGCCCTGCAACTGAAGCCGCTGGACCCGAACAATCCCGAAGTGCAGAAGCGCGCCCAGGTAACACAACTGGCTGCCCAGCGCGACGAAGAACTGTGTGACGTGATCGAAGACCTGTGGTTCGCCGCCGGCGCCTGGCCGATCAAGGGCATCGAACCCTGCCGCGAGACCATCCAGATCCGTGGCAGCCGCTTCCATGTACATGGCCGCCTGGCCGGCCAGGGGCCTTTGCTCGTGCTCGGCTTCGACCCGGCGGAAAGCGCGCAGTATCAGCGCCCTGGTGCCAAGCTGACAGTGCGCGCCGAGTGGGCGGTCAAGCGCACCCTGTTGCAGGCCTTCTGCGACCAGCCGCTGATCTGGCTCGACAACTACGCCATGGCCCGGCGCCTGGCGGCTTCGCTGGCCGGTGATGCCGTGGCCGGCCCCGGTTTCGAATACAAGGTCAAGGGCGAGCTGGCCCCGGCGCCGCTGCTCGATGCCTTTGTCGGTGCGGCGAATTTCATCGAGAACCTCGGCCTGGAAGTGAATACTGCCGTGGCGGCGATGAGTTTCCCGTCCGGCGACAGCGATGCACTGTTCTTCGAGGCCCTGGCTCTGTACTGGAAGGCCCTCGAGGCGCACCTGCTGGACCAGTCGCCGCCAGTGATGAGCTACAACCGCATGTTCGCCTTGTTCGGCGAGAACAACCCGGAAAACCTGCAGCTGCTGCCCGACCCGTTGCTGCGGCCGCTGGCGCACCTGATGATCGACGAGTTCCAGGATGTGTCACCGCAGATTGTCAGCTGGCTGCGTGCCAGCCTCGCCGAGATCCGTCGTCGCGGGCCGGCGATGCACACCGGGCGCCATGCCCAGCACTCGTCACTGCTGTGCGTGGGCGATGACTGGCAGTCGATCTACGGCTGGCGTGGCAGTTCGCCCAAATACTTCATGGAGTTCACCAAGGCCTTCCCGTCGCCGGCCAACACCCGTGTGATGCTGGTCGACAACTACCGTTGCCAGCAGCAGGTTATCGACGCGGCCGAACACTTGGTCAAGGGCACCCCGGCGATTGCCGGAAAGAAAGCTCGGGCCAGCGGCCCGGCGGCCGAGCTGCCAGGTTCGCCGGTCAAGGTGTTCGACCGAGACGAAGCTGCCCTGGGTGAAACGCTGCTCGAGCACTACCAGCGTGGCGAGACAGTGATGATGCTGTACCGCAAGGGCAGCGACAGGGCGCTGATGAACGAGCACCTGCAAGGCGTGCTGCACGCCGAGGCGGCGTTGCCGACCGAGCAGCGCCGGCTGCGCCAGTTGACCTACCACAGTGCCAAGGGCTTGCAGGCCGATGCAGTGTTCATGCTGGGCGACTGCCAGTACTTGACCAGTTCGCCCTACAAGAACCAGGTGTATCGCCAGGCCGGGCTGGGCAAGGCCGGTGATGCCCAGCCGTTCGATACCGCACAGAAAGAAGAGGTGCAGCGCCTGGCCTATGTGGCGGTAACCCGCGCGGTCAGGCACTGCTATTGGCATGTGGAGGCGGCCAACGCAGAGGCGGCGGCAGCGCCGCGTGCGTCGAGCCAGGTGGATGGGCGGCAGGCCTTCTTCGAAGACCTGCGGGGTCATTGATCAGCGTTCAGGCATCGAGGATGTCCGCTTGCCGGGTAAGGCTCAGCAGTAGCCCGGCTTCCACCTCCTGCTGTGCCTGGGTCAGGGCGTTCGTAGCCTTGACATAGGCTTCCTCATTGAGGGGAACCCGACGTAGCGTGCCGTTTTCGTCCAGCGCAGAGGTAGGCATTTGCGGGGCCAATGCACCTATGATCGCGTTGTCCAGGTGAGTGATCGGCTCCTGGCTTTCATCCAGGCAATAAAAGAGGTAATCGAGGCCTGGGCGCCAGAAGTCGGTAATGGCTTCGAACTGGCTGGCATACTGGCGCTTGAGATAGTCAACCCAGACCGGCTGTTCGCTTGTCCACTGCTGTCGGGCAGCGGTGTCGGCATCGAGTTCGACCACGGCATCGCGCACGTTGTCGATGATTTGCTGGTTGATCCTTGCGGCATCGCGATAGAGCATGTCGCTGCTGGGTTCGGGGAAGTCGAGGTCCTCGCTCAAGGACTGGCGCAATGCCAGGCGCACTTCTATATCGTCGACCAGGCCTGTGGCCAGGTCCGCATCGGGGAACGCCGCCGCGACATCCAGCACGTGACGGTCCGGTAACTGACCGGCATGGTCCTGCAGCGCCCGCTTGCGCAAACTGCGTTGCAGGCTGATGCGATCGGCCAGTTCGTTGACTTTCTCGCGACGGTACAGCTTGCGGTAAAGGTCGAGCAGCGGCTTGGCCGTGTCGTGTGCCCACCCAGACACCTGATTGGCCAGCAACTCCACTTCCAGGGCGCTGAACGCTTCGGCGCCGGCATCACCACAAGTTGGCGGGAAGGTTTGCGCCACCTCGTTCAAACGCTCGCGCAGCGCCGTGTCCCCATGGGCGTGCTCCAACAGCTCCCATACTCGCGCACGCAGGCCCTCCGGATCCCTTTGCGCTTCTCGCGATTGGGTCAGGCGCTCCAACACCGCTTGCAGGTCGCCATTGTCGTTCTGATCGAACAGGTCGGACCACAGTTGCTCCTGATGGTCGGTCGCGGAATCGCGCCAGAACCCTTGCCATTCCGGCCGTTCCGGCGTGTGCTCGAAGATATTGACGCCGCTGGCTCGTAGACGTCTGGCCGATTCGGCTTCCAGATCGTTGTAGTTGAACAGCCAGCGGCGCTCGGGCAAACGGGCGGCAACGTCCCGCGCATAGGGGCTGCGCAGGATGCTTGCCAGGTCCGGAACATGGTGAATGCGGTTGAATGAGAGGTCCAGGTAGCGCAACTGGTACTGTGTCTGGTTCATCAGGGTGGTCAGGCCAGTGGGAAATGCCTGCAGATCAGCGTTGGACAGGTTCAGGCGCTGCAGCCGCGCCATGTAGCGCACATCAGGCGCATGCTGCAGCGGGTTGAAGTCCAGGTCCAGTTGCTGCGGATGGATCATGTCCTGGAAGCGCATGGCGAGGTTTTCATCGAGCGTGATGCGATTGTGCCCCAGCTTGAGGACATCCAGTGGACGGCTGCAGAGGAACGTCAATGACGCTTGATCCAGTGTCAGCTGGTTGTACCGCAGGTTCAGCTGGCGCAGGTCTGGCATCGCTGCCAGCACTCGCTGTGCGGTGGGTGAGAGGGCAGCAAGGGTGTTGTTGGTCAGGTCCAGGGAGCGCAGCCTGGGTACCGCTTCAAGTGCCTGGAACAGCGCTTGCGCGTTGATTCCCCGGTTGTTGGTCACTTCCAGCACTTGCAGGTTGGGGAAGCGTGACAGGAACGCCCTGTCCAGTCGTTGCAGTTGCAATTCGTTCAGCTTGAGCTCACGGATGTGAGGCAGGCTGGCAGTGATCGCTGGCAACTCACGTAACCCCATTCGCTCCAGAACGAGCGTGCCCAGGTTGCCGGGGCCCTCTCGCCGCCAGGCATCCTTGAGGCGCTCGGCGCATCGTTGTCGCTCGAAGCGCTCGCTGATGTCGGGTGGGGTCAGGTACCAGGTCTCCAGATAGCGTTTCAGATCTTGCCACTCTGCCTGCAGTTGCCGTACTGCCGCGCCCAGGTCACCGGTCTGGCTCAGTTCGTTCCGCAGGGCTCTGATCTGGTTGTTGTTCAGTGAGGGAAACAATGACTTGAGTCGGCGTGTCGCGGCGCTTTCGTCAAGAGGGCCTGGGCCCCGTCCACTGAGCGGGTAACCGAATCGCCCATGTGCCAGGCGCATGGGCGAGCGAAAGCCTGGCTTGATTGGTTGCTGGCCAAGCAGCACGGCGCAGCCCGAGCGGTCGGCGAGTGCGCTGGCGAACAGTTCGGCGTCATTCGCCTGCGGCTGTTCGGTTACCAATGCGTCACGCAGTAGTTGGCTGTCGGCATTGGCCAGGGCTGGTCGGTACAGGCCGGTCAGGGCACGATCGAGGCGGGCGCGGGCTTGCAGGTAGCGGGCTTCTTCAGCCACGCGCAAGGGCACGCGCCCACTCTTCAGGCGTTCGCGTTCGGCATTGTCGGTATGCGCGACCAGCTCTTGAAGGGCATTGTCGGGCAAACCGGGGAATTGGCGGCCCAAAGTCTGTGCTTCGTCGCCAAGCGGTAGTCGATGGCTTTCCAGCATGCTCGCGTAGACTTCGCGACGACGCGCTTTCAGGTGGTTGGCCAGTAGCTCGTTCAGGGCGCCCGGGCGCTGCTCTGCTGGTATATCGGGTAGCAGTTGCTGTATGACATCTTCGTCCATCTGCGCCAGGACAACCTGGCTCAGTCCGCCTTCGTCAAGTTCTGTGCGGCCGATCTCGATCTGCAGCGTGTCGGCTTTTGGCTGCGCACCGAAGTAGACTGCGTCCCCCCATTTTTCGGCACCGGTGAAGACTTTCAGCCTGTAGTTCGCGGGCCAGCCAGGCAGCTGTACCAGTTCCGGCAGCGCGAAGTTCATATGTGCAGCCAAAGGCTGGCCATGGCGTACCTTGGTGATGATGCCATCCATGTCGTCAGCCAGTCGCAGGCGCAGCAAGGTATCGGCCAGCAGAGCCGGCGGCCGCGAGCCGGTGACCTGGCTGCGACGCAAGGTGTCTGCGTCGACTTCGGTAATGCGCAAGGCGGCAAGTTGCTCCGATGCCTCCAGCCCCTGGGCGAACTGGCCCAGCCCTTCGAGCAGCTGCGATTCGTCCCATTCGAGCGGGTTGTCGTGGGCCAGCTGCCAGCGCTGGTCGCCGAGGTAGTGCAAGGCCGGAGTGTACGCATCCGGGGCGTTCGGGTGGCGCACATGCCACTGACCGTCGGTTTCGAACACCTCATACAGGGTGCCTTGAAGCCAAACATGGGTTTTGCCATCGATGACGTAGAGCCCTTGGGCGTTTTTCTGCACACCCACCGGCAACGAGCTCGAAGTGCTGTAGGGACCCATGTCAGGGTGCCAAAGCCTTTCGCGGCCATCTTTCCAGACGCTTTCCAGCGCATCGACGAACCCTGATGCCTTGAGCGCCTTGCTGCCGACGGCGAAACCGGCAATCACGGCGGCATTGACGGCAAGTGACTCGAGTTGTTGCAGCGCTTCCTGGGTATCGCCTTCTTCCCAGGCTTCGAACCCGGTGAACACCGAATTCATGAGGTCGTAGGCAAATACCCCAAGCATCGCGGCATCCAGCCCAGGCACGAAGAAGGCGGCCACGTTCAGTATGTTCATGCCTGCGTCCAGCCAGTGCTGCAGGCGCTCCTTGCGTGCCTTGGCGTCGGCAGCGGCGGTCGGTACCGCAATCGTTCTGGCAGTCGCCTTTACGCGGCGCTTGTGGTCCCTGTAAAGCACCTGCCAGACAGGAAGGGCCAGGCGCGTTCGTTTGAAGTGCAGCTCAGGCTTGTCCCTGGGTTTGCGTGTGGAGGCGTCGTGCTTGAACAGGGCATTTTCGAGCTTGCGGCTGAGCTCGTCCTGGTTGTCCTGGTCAGCGAAGCTGATCAAGTGCTGGCGAAACGTGGTTTGCACCAGACGTTGACGCATGAATGAGCCGGCCTTTTGCAAAGAAGCAAACTCCCTCACCGGGTGTTCGGTATCGTGGGGAATGTAGAGCATGCACGGATTGATCTGGTCGGCTTCATCAGGGCCTGTCAGCAGTACGCCATGAAGCGGGATGCCGAACAGGCTGAAGCGCCAGCAGTGAAGCTTGTGTTCGCCGTAACGCGGCGTGCTTTCGTTGTCGCATAGCTGTACCAAGGCATCGTGACCTTTGAGCGTTACCAGGTTCTTGAGGTAAGCGATCATTGTCTCGGTTTTCAGCGCCTGCTGGCTTGCATCGATCCACTGCTGTTCGATCGCGGCCTTTCTCGGGCCTTCATAAATGCTCTGCAAGTGGTCTTGATACTGCTGGCCCAGGTCCAGGCTGCGGCAAAGGCTGACGAACGCTTCGGGCTCGAGCCCGGGAAGCGAGGCGTCGTTGTCCGGGCCAAGAGTCAGGGTGTCGAACGGGCCCACTTCGTCGGGCCCTTCGAAATTGTGCAGTGCGGCCTCCAGCAGCGAGCGCTTCTGTGGCGGCCCTTCGGGGCGCTTGATGTACGTATCGTCACCGCCGAGCGAAAAATCGAGGCTGGGGGCATTTTCCAGCTTGGTGTACACCTTGAACGGCTGGTGCAGGTATTGGGCCTTGTCCGCTTTGATATCGGGGCCCAACCGGCTCTCGAGCAAAGGCTTGCAGAATTCGCTGATCTGCCTGAAGTCCTCGAGCAAGATTCGCAGCGATTTGAACGCGGCATCACGGGCGCTGATCAGCTGCCGCACATGCGCCTGGTCTTCGTCGCTGGCAGCAGCGTACCAGGTGTAAGGCGAGCCGTTTTCGTCGAGGTAGTCCTTGCGCACGCGCTGCACGATGCGGCGGGTATGGTCGGGGTGCATCGTTCGGCACCAGGTAGGCAGGTTACGGACAATCTGGGCCTGATGGAAAGGCATGGGTTTGCTGGTCATGCTCGATACTCGTGGTCAATGGAGGCGCCAGTCGACAGGTTTCACCTCGGCATGCGGTGGTATTTAGTTGGATGCACAGGTCGGTCCTGTGCACGAGAGCGTCGGTAGGGGAGCAGCGCGGGCAGGGTCGTTGGGAGATGGTGGAGCAAGACATGGGGTAGGCATGTCGTGTGGATGATGCCGGCGTGTGGGGTATGGGCCGATGTCATGTGATGCCTGGCCATGGGCCGGCGTTCTATCAGGGAGAACTACGATGCATTCGCTGTGCAGTCCCAAGGATCACCTGCTGGACCTCGACGGTATTGAAATAGCGGTACGGACCTGGGGGGCGGAGGATGGCATCCCGGTGCTGGCCCTGCATGGCTGGCTGGACAACGCCGCCTCGTTCGAGCGCCTGGCACCGATGCTGGACGGCTGCTTCGTGGTGGCCCCCGACCTGGTCGGCCACGGCCGCTCGGACCACCGCCGCCACGACAGTGGCTACTACCTGTGGGAACATGCCCAGGACATGCTGGCGGTGACCGACAGCCTGGGCCTGGCGCAATTCCATGTACTGGCCCATGGCATGGGCACCGGGGTGGCGTCGCTGCTGGCAGCGATGACCAGCGGTATTGCCAGCATGACCTTCCTCGACGGCATGGGCGCACCGTTCACGGTGGCCGAGGATGACCGCGTGCAGCACCTGGCCCGGGCCTACCGGCTCAAGCGCATGGTGCAGCGCAGCCAGCTGCAGGGTTTTGCCGAGCCGGACGTCGACCGTTTCGAGGACCTGGACACGGCGTTGGAACAACGCCGCGAGCGCCTGGACACCGAGCTGTCGGAAGAGGCGGCACGGCTGTTGGCAATGCGTGACCTGCTGCAGCTGGGCGAGGGCTATTGCTGGCGCCACGACCCACGGCTGGTGCTGCCCGAACCCATGCCGCTGACCGAGCGCGAAGCCTGCGATTTGCTCAGGCAGATCCGTTGCCCGTTGTACCTGCTGTTCGGCCGCCAGGGGGCATTCACCGGTGAAGCCTTTACCCGCCGCCAGGCGGCCTTGCCCATCCAGGCGAAGATCTCCTGGCATCCGGGCGGGCACCACTTCCACCTGGATGCGCCGGACCGGGCGCTGGTCGACCAACTGCTGCGCATCCTGGCTCGCCATGAAGGGGGCGTGCTGCAACGGTTGGTAAACGAGTAACTGCATATGGCCATGCCATGCGCGCGTGGGCTATGGTGGTGAGCCTCAGGAATCCACCGGCCACAAGGAGCCTTGGCATGCGACCATTCGCCATCAAGCATATCGACCATCTCGTCCTGCGGGTCAGCGACCTGGAGCGCAGCGTCGCCTTCTACACCGAACTGCTCGGCTGCACGGTCAGCCGCGTGCGCGAAGACCTGGGCATGGTCCACCTGGCCACGGGCACGGCGATGATCGACCTGGTAACCCTAGACGGCCCCCTGGGGCAGCCTGGTGGGGCGGCTCCTGGGGCCGAGGGGCGCAATCTGCACCATTTCTGCCTGCGCATCGAGCCGTTCGACGAGGCGGCACTTACGGCCTACCTGCAAGCCGCGGGAGTTGAAGTAGAACCTGCCGAAAAGCGCTATGGCGCCGAGGGTGAGGGGCTGTCGCTGTACTGCTACGACCCCGATGGCAACCAGGTCGAGCTGAAAGGGTCGGTACCGGCAACCAAGGCCCCATGAGTAACCTGCACACCCCCGAGCACTGGGTCGATAACGCACAAGGCAAGCTGTGGCTCTCTCCAGGCTGGCGCGGTCCTGCAGGGGCCGTGTAAGCCAAGTGGATATCCCGCCAAAGCCTATTATGCTTCAGTTACCTTGCTGCGATCCGAGGCGGCCTGCCTCGTCGTGCTTCGCATATCCAAAGCAAGCCCCCAGGGCCTGGGTGCGATGGTGTAAATGACATGAGGTGCTCCCGGCCTGAATGACGACAAGACGGAGGCACCCCATGGCGGTTCTCGACAGCACATCCACGGGCAGCGCGCCCCAACGCGGTATCACCCGGGAGGAGCGCAAGGTCATTTTCGCCTCGTCCCTGGGCACGGTATTCGAATGGTACGACTTCTACCTGTACGGCTCCCTGGCGGCGATCATCGCCAAGCACTTCTTTGCCGGGGTCAATGAAACCACCTCGTTCATCTTCGCCTTGCTGGCCTTTGCCGCCGGCTTTGCCGTACGGCCATTCGGCGCCATCGTGTTCGGCCGCCTGGGTGACATGATCGGGCGCAAGTACACCTTCCTCATCACCATCGTCATCATGGGCCTGTCCACCGCTGTGGTGGGCCTGCTACCCAGCTATGCCACGATCGGCGTGGCCGCGCCGATCATCCTCATCAGCCTGCGCCTGCTGCAGGGCCTGGCATTGGGTGGCGAATACGGCGGCGCGGCCACCTATGTGGCCGAACATGCACCCAAAGGCCGGCGCGGCTTCTTCACTGCCTGGATCCAGACCACGGCCACCCTGGGGCTGTTCCTCTCGCTGCTGGTGATCATGGCCTGCCGCACGGCGATGGGTAACGAGGTGTTCGAGGCCTGGGGCTGGCGGGTGCCGTTCCTGCTGTCGATATTGCTGCTGGCGATTTCGGTATACATCCGCATGCAGCTCAACGAGTCGCCGGTGTTCATGAAGATGAAGGCCGAGGGCAAGGCGTCCAAGGCGCCACTGACCGAATCGTTCGCCCGCTGGGACAACCTCAAGGTGGTGATCATGTCGCTGCTGGGCGGCACCGCCGGCCAGGCCGTGGTGTGGTACACCGGGCAGTTCTATGCGCTGTTCTTCCTGTTGCAGATGCTCAAGATCGAGCCGCAGACCGCCAACCTGCTGATCGCCGGTTCGCTGCTGATCGGCACGCCGTTCTTCATCTTCTTCGGCAGCCTGTCCGACCGCATCGGCCGCAAGAAAATCATCATGGCCGGTTGCATCATCGCCGCGCTGACCTACTTCCCGATCTTCAAGGCGCTGACCCAGTACGGTAACCCGGATGTGTTCGTCGCCCAGGAGCAGAATCCGGTGGTGGTGATGGCAGACCCTGCCCAGTGCGCGTTCCAGTTCGACCCGGTGGGCAAGGCCAAATTCACAAGCTCGTGCGACATCGCCAAGAGCTTGCTGGCCAAGCGGGCCATCCCCTATACCAACGAAGCGGCCGAACCCGGCAGCGTGGCGCAGATCCGCATTGGTGAACGGGTACTGCCAAGTTTTGATGGCAGCAGCCTGGCGGCAGCGGACTTCAAGGCACAGAGCGACGCCTTTACCGCGACCTTGAGCGGGGCGTTGAAAGAGGCTGGCTACCCGGAAAAGGCCGACCCGGCGAAGATCCACTACCCGATGGTGCTGTTGCTGCTGACCATTCTGGTGATCTACGTGACCATGGTCTACGGGCCGATCGCGGCCTGGCTGGTGGAGCTGTTCCCGGCGCGTATCCGCTACACCTCGATGTCGCTGCCTTACCATATCGGCAACGGCTGGTTCGGCGGCTTCCTGCCGACCGTGGCGTTTGCCATGGTGGCGGCGACCGGGGATATCTATTACGGCTTGTGGTACCCGATCGTGATTGCGGTGATGACGGCGGTGCTGGGGATCTTCTTCCTGCCGGAGACCAAGGACCGTGATATCAACCACACTTGAAGTTTGAGGCTGCCTGTAACGGCCTCTTCGCGGGCATGCCCGCTCCCACAGGGATACCACTGTGCCTGAGGGCAGTGAGGTACCTGTGGGAGCGGGTTCACCCGCGAAGAGGCCGGCACAGTCAACCCATCAGTCGAAATAGCCACGCAAGCCAAAGGCATACCCGGTATCCACTCCGGCAGCCTCACCCCGGCTCCAGCGCTTCTTCAACACGAACTCGAACGCCGGCTCGTACAGCCCGTCCCGCACCAGCGCACCCGCCAGCACCTCCACGTCATACCAGCCATTGTCCAGCTCGATGATCGGCCGTCCGGGTACCTGGTAGCGCGCCATCAGGTCACCCAGCGTCTTGGGCGTGAAGTGCTGCAGGATGCGCCAGGTGTACAGCATCAGCGCACCGTGCTCGACCTGCAGCACATAGCCATTACGGCGGTGCTTGAGGCGGCTGCCGGGTTCGCGCAGGGCCGGGGTATGGTTGTCCAGGGTGAACAGGATGCGGTAGGGCAGGTTATCGACCCCGGCCAGTGGCAGCACAATCCCTTCGCGCACCGCCTGGTCGCCGCTGTCGCCGTGGGTGAACGCATGGGCCAGGTCGTCGGGCAGTTCATGTTGTTGCTTGAAGCGCTCGAGCAACTGGATATCGCCGAGCAGAAAGTAGTCGACCAGGTCGTTGAGCACTTCGCTGAATTCGTGGCGCATCTGTTTTCCTTGTTGGTGCGCATGAGGGCAATGGCAAATGTAGCACTTCAGATTGGCTTCAGATTGCCCCCTGATACTGCCCCCTGGACCTGACTTGAAAGGGGGACAGCCATGACCCAGGCAGACAGCGCCAGCCTGTTTCCACTGGCTATCGGCAGCCACGGCGATCGCCTTGCCTACATGACGCTGAAACACCCGGGGGCGCCGGGGCGTGACGAGCTGGAACAGTTCATTCACGCCCGCTTTGCCTGCGCGCACCACGCCGATGTGCAGCACTATCTGCCTGAACTGCTCGGCCTGCATGACAGCCACGGGCGCCTGATGGCCGCTGCCGGCATACGCCTGGCCAGCAGTGGCCCGACCTTCATCGAGCGTTACCTGGATGAACCGCTGGAAGCGGCTGTGACCCGGCTGTCGGCCAGCCCGGTGAGGCGTGCGCAGTTGGTCGAAGTGGGCAACCTGGCTGCGCTCAGCGCCGGCAGCGCGCGGATCATGATCATTGCCGTGACCTGGTTGCTGGCCGCCCGCGGCTTGCAGTGGGTGGCCTTCACCGGTGCCGCGACGCTGGTCAACAGCTTTCATCGCCTGGGCCTGGTGCCCACGGCGTTGGCCGTGGCCGACCCTGGCCGGCTGAACGGCGATGCCGACAGTTGGGGCAGCTACTACGCGCAGCACCCGCAAGTGTTCGTCGGCAACATCGACTACGGCCATGCAGCCCTGGCCCGCGGCGGCGTGTTCGAGCGGCTGGGCTTGCCCGCGAGCGTGCAGGAGGCCGGCCATGCCGCGTGAATGCCAGCTGTTCAGCGATGTGTTGCAACTGCATGCCCGCCAACGAGGGGCGCAACCGGCGTTGCTGGGCCTTGGTGGGCCGTTCACGTATCAACAGTTGCTGGACGAGGTCGAGCAGCGCCAGGCCTGGTTGAGCGTGCAGCCACCGGGCACCTTCGCTTTGGCCCTGGAGAACGGCCCCGAGGCGCTGTTCTGGGACCTGGCGGCGCTGTTCGCGGCGCGCCCCATCGTCATCCTGCCGGCGTTCTTCAGCAGCGCCCAGCGCCGCCACTGCCTGGCACAGAGCGGGGCGGTACTGGCGCTGGCCGACGACGCCTTCGCTGACGACTTGCATGCCAGCGGCTTCACTAGCGGTGAGCGCTTCTGGAGCCGGCAGCTGCCAGCGGCCGCACCCTTGCCCCCGGGCACCGCGAAGGTTACCTACACCTCCGGTAGCACCGGTGCACCCAAGGGCGTATGCCTGAGCGCTGATGCCATGCTGCGGGTAGCGCTTGAACTGGAGGCCGCCAGCCGGCCCACGGCACCAGGCAAGTACCTGGCGGTATTGCCCATGGCGGTGCTGTTGGAAAACCTGGGCCTGTACGCAGCCCTGCTGGCCGGGGCGAGCATTGCCCTGTACCCGCAGGCGCAACTGGGTTTTCGCGGTGCCAGCCAGGTCGACTTCAAGCAATTGCTGGGCGCCATCGCCTTGAGTGGTGCCGAAAGCCTGATCCTGGTGCCGCAATTGCTGCTTGGGTTGGTCACCGCCATCGAGCGCGGCCTGATGCGGGTCGGCCCGTTGCGCTTCGTGGCGGTAGGCGGCGCGCGGGTGGCGCCGAGCCTGCTGGCCCGGGCCGAGGCCGTCGGGCTGCCGGTGTTCGAGGGCTATGGCTTGTCCGAATGTGCCTCGGTGGTCTGCCTCAATCGCCCTGGGGCGCACCGCGCGGGCAGTGTCGGGCGGCCGCTGCCGCATGTGCAGGTGCGCGTTGCCGAGGACGGCGAAGTGCAGGTGGCCGGTTCGGCGTTGCTCGGCTACCTGGGCGAGCCACCCTTCGAAGAGCCGTGGTTGCCGACTGGTGACTTGGGCCACTTCGACAGCGACGGCTTCCTGTACCTGGCCGGGCGCAAGAAGCACCAGTACAGCACCAGCTTCGGGCGCAACGTCAACCCCGAGTGGGTCGAGGCCGAACTGACCCAGGGCGGGGTGATCGCCCAGGCATTTGTCCACGGCGAAGGCCTGGCACACAACCTGGCGCTGATCTGGCCGCTGGACCCGCAGGCTGACGACCACACCCTCGAGCAGGCCATCCGTCAGGCCAATGCCGGCCTGCCGGACTATGCCCGGGTGCATGCCTGGCGGCGCCTGCCCGAACCCTTGAGTGCCGCCGGGCAAACCCTTACCGCCAACGGCCGGCCACGCCGCGAACAGATCCTGCGGTGTTACCAGTCCTTGTTATCCGACCTTCAATGACCCACGAGGTTTGCCATGCTTTTCTTCGATACGCTGCAGCAGGAAACCGCCGACGAGCGTACGGCATTGTTCAGTGTTCCGGTCATCCGCGACGCGCTGGCCGGCAAGGCCAGCCTCGAGGCCTATGTGGCCTTTCTGACCCAGGCTTACCACCACGTGCGCCACACCGTACCCTTGATGATGGCCTGCGGAGCCCGTTTGCCGGCTCGGCTGGAGTGGCTGCGCGGCGCGGTGTGCGAGTACATCGAGGAGGAATACGGCCATGAGCGCTGGATTCTCGATGACATCGCCGCCTGTGGTGGCGACCCACACAAGGTGGCGGGCGGCTGCCCGGCATTGCCTATCGAGCTGATGGTGGCCTTTCTCTACGACCAGATTGCCCGTGGCAACCCGGTCGGGCTGTTCGGCATGGTCAACGTGCTCGAAGGCACCAGCATTGCCCTGGCCACCCAGGCTGCCGGTGCCCTGCAGGGCAGCCTGGGCCTGCCGGACCAGGCATTCAGCTACCTGAGTTCCCATGGCGCCCTGGACCAGGACCACATGGCCACCTACCGTGGCCTGATGAACCGCCTGGACCAGCCCGAGGACCAGCAGGCGGTAATCCACGCTGCCAAAGTGGTGTACCGCCTGTACACCGCCATGTTCGAAGGGCTGCCGCGTGCCGCAAAGCAGGAGGTACAGCATGCGCTTGCCTGATTGCGTGGCGGTGCTCACCGGCGCCAGCGGTGGCATCGGCCTGGAGCTGGCGGACCAGCTTTGCAGTGCCGGGGCCCGCGTACTGGCGGTCAGCCGGCAGCAGGGCAAGCTGGCGGAACTGATGGCGCGCTACCCCGGGCAATTGCGCTGGCAGCAGGCCGACCTGCGCTGCGCCGAAGGCCGCCGTGAAGTGCTGGAGGCAGCGCGGGACATGGGCAGTTGCAACCTGTTGATCAATGCTGCCGGGGTCAACCGCTTCGCCCTGCTCGAACAGATGGACGAGGCCGCCCTGGACGAGTTGTTCGACCTCAACATCAAGGCCGCCGTGCAGCTCACCCGCCTGTGCCTGCCGTTGCTGCGCGCGCAGCCCAGTGCACTGGTGGTGAACGTGGGGTCGATCTACGGCTCCATCGGCTACCCCGGTTATGCCACGTACTGCGCCAGCAAGTTTGCCTTGCGCGGGTTCTCCGAGGCATTGCGCCGCGAGCTTGCCGACACTTCGGTGAACGTGCTGTATGCCGCACCGCGCACCACCCGCACGACGATGAACAGTAGCGCCGCGCAGGCCCTGAACCAGGCGTTGAAGGTGGGCGTCGATGACCCTCAGGATGTCGCCCGGGCGGTGCTCGACGCAGTACAGGCCGAGCGTAGCGAACTGTACCTGGGCTGGCCGGAAAAACTCTTCGTGCGCCTTAACGGCATGCTGCCGGGCGTGGTTGATCGCGCCTTGCGCAAGCAACTGCCGCTGATCCGTCGCTACAGCGCCTGGCACAGCAAGGAGTCGAGCAAATGAAACGTCTGATTCTGGCCAGTCTGCTGGCCATCGCCCCGTTCACCTGGGCCCTCGACCAGAATGGTACCCAGCAACTCAATGCCATCCAGCAGCGCTGGGCGGTGATTCGCTACAACCTGCCCGAAGCCGAACGTGCCGGGGCGTTCGAGGCCCTGGCGGTACAGTCGGCGGCGTTGGTGCGCCAGCAGCCGGGCTCGGCCGAGCCGCTGATCTGGGACGGCATCGTCAACAGCAGCTGGGCCGGTGCCACCGGCGGGTTGGGGGCGCTGGGCAAGGTCAAGGCTGCCCGCGCCAGCCTGGAAAAGGCCCTGGCCGTTGACCCCAAGGCTCTGCAAGGTTCGGCCTACACCAGCCTGGGCGCGCTGTACGACCAGGTGCCCGGCTGGCCGCTGAGCTTCGGTGACCAGGCCAAGGCCGAGGCCATGCTGCGCCAGGCGCTGGTGATCAACCCCGACGGTATCGACAGCAATTACTTCTGGGCTGACCACCTGTACCGGCAGAACCGCTACGACGAAGCCCGCGCCGCCCTGCAAAAGGCGTTGCAAGCACCGCCCCGGCCCGGGCGGGAGCTGGCCGACCAAGGCCGGCGCGGTGAAATCGATGCTTTACTCAAAGCGATCAAGGACAAACAGGATTAAGCATGCGCCTGCTGCTGGTAGAAGACGACGCCGCGTTGGGGGAGGGGATCTGTGACGGCCTGCGCCGCGAGGGCTATACCCTCGACTGGTTGCAGGATGGTGCCAGCGCCCTGCATGCCCTGTGCCACGAGGAGTTCGACCTGGCCATTCTCGACCTGGGCTTGCCGCGCCTGGATGGCATCGAGTTGTTGCGGCGCCTGCGTGCAGCCGGGAAGAGCCTGCCGGTGCTGGTGCTGACCGCCCGCGACGCCACCGAGGACCGCATCGCCGGGCTGGACGCCGGCGCCGACGACTACCTGGTCAAACCCTTCGACCTCAACGAACTCAAGGCCCGCTTGCGGGCCTTGCTGCGGCGCAGCAGCGGCCGCGCCCGGGTGCTGATAGAGCATGCCGGTGTGTGCCTGGACCCGGTCAGCCAGCAGGTGCACTACCAAGGCCAGCCGGTGGTGCTAACGCCCAAGGAATACCTGCTTTTGCACGAACTGCTGGCCCAGCCGGGCAAGGTGTTCACCCGCGAACGCTTGACCCAGTTGCTGTATGGCTGGGATGAAGAGCCGGAAAGCAACACCCTGGAAGTGAATATCTATCACCTGCGCAAGAAGCTGTTCAACAGCCTGATCCGCACCGTGCGCGGAATCGGCTACCTGGTGGAACGCAAGGCATGAGCTCGCTGCGCCAACGTACCTTGTGGCGGGTGATGCTGCTGTTGCTGGTGGGCAGCGGGTTGCTGGCGCTGTACAACTACCACGACAGCCGCCACGAAATAAACGAGGTGTACGACGCCCACCTGGCGCAGAACGCTCGGCTGTTGCAGGGCATCATGAGCCTGCCGGTGCAGGAACAGAGCCGTGACGAGTTGTACCGCGCCTTCGACGAGGCCTTGAGCAAGGCCGGGCACCACAAGGTGGGGCACCGCTACGAGAGCAAGCTGGCCTTTCAGGTGTGGGCCGACGACAACGGGCTGCTGGTGCATACACCCAGCGCCCCCCAGCTGGAGCAGGCACCGCGGGTGCCAGGTTTTGCCGATGTGGTGGTGGAAGGGCGCCGTTGGCGCAGTTTCGTCCTGCCGGTGCCGGAAAAACACTGGGTGATCTGGGTGGGCGAGCGCAACGACGTACGTGACGACCTGATCGAACGCATCGTGCGGCACACGCTGTTGCCCTTCCTGTTCGGCAGCCTGGCCCTGGCCTTGCTGGTGTGGGCGGCCATTGGCTGGGGGCTGAAGCCGCTGCAGAACATGGCCAGGGTGATCCGCGCTCGCCACGCCGAGTCGCTGGAGCCGCTGCAGTTGGTGCCGCTGCCGAAGGAGCTTGAACCGATGCAGGCGGCGATCAACCGCCTGCTCGGGCAGATCGATGACTTGCTGCGCCGCGAACACCGTTTCATCGCCGACGCTGCCCACGAGATGCGCACGCCCTTGGCCATCCTGCGCCTGCATGCGCAGAACGCGCTCAATGCAGACAGCGCTGCCGAGCGGGACAAGGCCCTGCAGTTCCTGATGGGCGGCGTCGACCGCCTTGCCCGGGTGGTCAACCAGCTGTTGACCCTGGCTCGCCTGGAGCCGCGTCCAGGCCGCCGTGACTGGCCGCGGGTGGACCTGGAGGGCGTGGTGGCCGAAACCCTGGCCGAGCTGACTCCATGGATTCTGGAGCGCGGGCTTGAGCCTTCGCTGGACATCGCTGCAGGCGACTACCACTTGCACACCGACGCGGGCTTGCTGGGTATCGCCTTGCAGAACCTGGTGGCCAATGCCGTGGACCATTCGCCGGCAGGCGGTCGGGTTACGGTGACACTGCAGCGCGAAGGGCAGGCCTTGCTGGTCAGTGTCGACGACGAAGGGCCGGGCATTGCCGAGGTGGACCAGCAGCGGGTGTTCGAGCGTTTCTACAGCAAGGGCTCGACCAATGGCGCCGGGTTGGGTTTGTCGATCGTCAGCACCATCATGACCCGCCTGGGTGGCAGCGTGCAGTTGCGCAACCAGGCGCCCCACGGGCTGCGCGCGACCTTGCGCCTGCCCGTGGGGCCCTGAACGTTGCTAGTGTTTCTGTAGGATCTGGATCAGGTTGCCGCAGGTGTCATCGAACACCGCTACGGTGACGGGCCCCATGGCGGTAGGCGGCTGGGTGAACTGCACGCCCGCCGCGCACAGCCGGGTGTATTCGGCCTGGATGTCGCGCACGCCGAACGAGGTGGCGGGGATACCGTCCTGCTTGAGTGCGGCCTTGTAGTCCTTGGCGGCCGGGTGCGCGTCGGGTTCGAGCAGCAGCTCGACGCCGTTGGGGTCGTTGGGGGAGGTCAGCGTCAGCCAGCGGTGTCGACCCATGGGCATATCGTGCTTGGGCTCGAAACCGAGTACATGGTGGTAGAAAGCCAGGGCTTTGGCCTGGTCATCGACGAGAATGCTGGTGACCACGATCTTCATGAATGCACGCCCTATGCCTGGAACCGTTGAGTATCAGTAAAGACAATCGGGGGCGTTTGGCCAGGTCTCTCTTGGGGCGCCTGCGAATATCACGATACGGTCCGACAGCATTTCTCTTTCCGGTCAAAGTTCCAGATGGGTTGGTGGCAATGGCGGCTGTAGCTTCGATCGGGCAATACCACACAACCCAAGGAGTGAACCCCATGCAAGAAAAACCCATGAACGAGCCAGACGACACTCTCGACCAGGAGCAGCTGGAAAATGCAGAACCGCAGGCAACACTGTCCCGGCGCAAGCGCGGTATAGGGCCCGTAGTCGGCATGCCCTGCGCGCCAGGGTACAAATTGATTGGTGATGACTGTGTAATCGCTAATATCGATTTCGAGTGAAGCAAAGGGGGCGCCCGGCGCCCCCTTCGTAAAAACCTGCTCAAGCCATAGGTAAATCCTTCATTACCCGCCCCCCAACCAGCCGCTGCCAAGGGTAAAGTGACAGGCATGATCCCAGCGCGCCCAGACCGGCGTCAGAGAGGTGCCCGTGGCGGCCTACACATTGCGACAACTCAAGTACTTCGTCACCACCGTGGAAGCCGGCAGCGTGGCCGAGGCTTCACGCCAGCTTTACATCGCCCAGCCTTCCATCTCCACGGCCATCAAGGGCCTGGAGGAAAGCTTCGGTGTGCAGCTGTTCATCCGCCACCACGCTCAGGGTGTGTCACTGACGCCCAGCGGCAAGCGCTTCTATGCCAAGACCAAGTCGCTGCTGCAGATGGCCCACGAATTCGAGCAGAACGCCCTGGCCGACAACGACACCGTGGCCGGGCAAATCGATATTGGCTGCTTCGAAACCGTGGCCCCGCTGTACCTGCCGCGCCTGATCGCCGGCTTTCGCCAGCGTTACCCGGGGGTGGATATCCGGCTGCGCGACGGCGAACAGCAGGACCTGATCCAAGGCCTGACCGCAGGTACCTTCGATCTGGCGTTCCTCTACGACCATGACCTGGACGGCACCATCGAGGCCGAGCCGCTGATGCCGCCGCAGAAACCCTATGTGCTGCTGCCCGAGAACCACCGCTTTGCTGGCCAGGCCCAGGTGTCGCTGCGCGACTTGTGCCCGGAGCCGATGATCCTGCTGGACGTTGCCCCCAGCCGTACCTACTTCGTCAGCCTGTTCAACGAAATGGGCCTTACGCCCAACATTGTCTTCAGCTCACCGTCGATCGAGATGGTGCGCGGCATGGTCGGGCAGGGCTTCGGTTTTTCGCTGCTGGTAACGCGGCCTCACTCGGAGTACACCTACGACGGGCAACGCCTGGCCATGTTGGATATTGCCGAGCCAGTAGCGCTGTCAGGGCTGGCAGCAGCCTGGTTGAAGCGAGTGCAACTGACCAAGCCGGCGCAGCTGTTCGTGGAGTTCTGCCGGGAGCAGCTGGCGACGTTCTGAAACGGGCACGCCATGCAGGAGCGTGGCGTGCCCGGCGGTCAGGGGCTGACCTGATAACCGCGCCCTTGCAGGCACCCGGCATAGGCACTGGCATGAGCCTGGGCTTTCGCTTCGTCCTGGCCGCGCCGGTCCTGACGGCGGTCCTGACGCTGGCGCATGCCACCGACCGCAGCACCGGCGGCAGCCACTTCGCCCGCGCGGTTCTGCCGGTATTGCTGCTTGGCATCGTCACCAACCCGGTCATACAGCTCGTCGTGCTGGTTGCCGCGCACCTGCGCGCCTGCCGCACCGGCAACCGCGCCGGCGGCGGCACCGCGTACGCGGCCACCGACATGGGGGTCGCTGGAGGTCGCGGCACTGTTCGCGGCATTGGTCGCGACGGTATTGCAGTCATTGATATCCAGTTGCATCTGCTGGCTGCTCTGGCCCTTGAGCGGCACCACCGACTGCGCCTGGGCTGCCGATGCTGCGCACAGCAGCACCAGCAGGCAACTCCACGTGAACGTACGCATGGCAAACCTCCAGCAAGTGGGGATCCCGTTTCAGAGGATAGTCCGGCTTTGCTGCCCCTGATGGCAGTTTCGCCGGGATGGTCTAAACCGGATATCAGATGTTGTTCGCCTGCATATGACGGCCTGAAACCAAGCTGCCTGTGGAACCCCCATGAGCCAGACTCAGCACCTGATCATCTGTGAATACTGCGACACGGTGTACCACCGTGCGCCGTTGCTCAAACACCAGCGCGCTGTATGCCCGCGCTGTGGCGGCGTGCTGTACCGGCACACCTCGCTGACCGTGCAGCAGCGGCTGGCCCTGAGCGTGACGGGTGGCATCCTGCTGGTATTCGCCAACTTCTACCCGGTGATGACCATCGGCATGCAAGGGCTGACCCACTCGGCGACGTTATGGGACTCGGTACAGATTCTCAGCCAAGGCAGTATCACCTTCATCGCCCTGGTCATGGCTTTGGCGATCATCTTCGCGCCGGTGCTACAGATTACCCTGTTGTGCTGGCTGCTGAGTTTCGCCCTGGCCGGCCAGCGCGCCCCCGGCTTTGCCGTGTGCATGCGCAGCCTGGAGAGCTTGCGGCCATGGAGCATGCTGGAGGTGTGCCTGCTGGGGGCGATGGTTGCCGTGATCAAGCTGGCGGGGCTGCTCGATGTGATCCCCGGCATCGGCCTGCTGGCCCTGGCCGCGCTGAGCATGCTGATCATCCATGTCGCCGGCAAGGACATCCGCGACTTGTGGGAGCAGGTATGAATACCCCGGCCAGCGCCGATGATCTGGGCCTGTGCCTGTGCCATGGTTGCGGTCAGGCCTGCGAACTGGGCAGCGGCATGCACACCTGCGAGCGCTGTGGCGCCGCCATTCATCGGCGCAAGGCCAATGCCATCAGCCGCGGCTGGGCATTTCTGCTGGCGGCCCTGGTTTTCTACATTCCAGCCAATCTGCTGCCGGTGATGCGCACCGAAATGCTCGGCAGCGGCAGCGAAAGCACCATTGGCGGCGGCGTGCTGGAGTTCTGGGAGGCCGGTGCCTGGGATATCGCGCTGATCATCTTCATCGCCAGCGTGGGTGTACCGGCCATCAAGTTCTTCTCGCTCGGCCTGCTGCTTTTTACCGCCCAGCGCGGTTCCACCTGGGCTTGCCGACAGCGCTCGCAGCTGTACCGTTTCGTCGAGCTGATCGGCTACTGGTCGATGCTCGATGTGATGGTGGTGGCGCTGGTGGCGGCGCTGGTCCAACTGCGTGGGCTGGGCACCATCGAGCCGCGGGTGGGCATCCTGTTTTTCGGCATGGTGGTGGTACTGACCATGTTTTCTGCGATGAGCTTCGATCCACGCTTGATCTGGGATAGCCGTGCCAACGAGGGAGGCCGCATTGATGGTGCAACAGACTGACAAGCGCGAGGGCGCGGGGCAGGTTGAAGTGCACACCCGGCGCTGGAGTGTGTCGCTGGTATGGATCGTGCCGATACTGGCGATCCTGATCGGCGCTTCGCTGGTGGTGCGCAACTGGATGCAGCAGGGGCCGGTCATCGCCATTTCCTTCCACACCGGGGAAGGGCTGGTGGCGCACAAGACCCAGGTCAAGTACCGCAGCGTGGTGATCGGCGAAGTCACCACGGTGGACCTGGCCGACGACAAGAAGAGCGTGGTCGCCAAAGTCCAGCTGTCCAACGACGCCCGTGCCTTCGCCACCCAGGGGGCGCGCTTCTGGGTAGTGCGGCCACGCATTGGCGTGGGTGGTGTGTCCGGTGTGGATACACTGCTGTCGGGCAGTTTCATTGGGGCGGATTCCGGCGAGTCGAAAGTGCCGGAGAAGTCCTTTGTCGGCCTGGAGCTGCCACCGCCGATCACCTACGACGAAAAGGGCAAGCGCTTTGTCCTGACCGCCAGCGACCTGGGGTCGCTGGATATTGGCTCGTCGATCTACTACCGCAAGATACCGGTGGGCGAGGTGGTGTCCTTTGCCCTGCAGGGCGATGGCAAGGGCGTGGAGATCGGCGTGTTCGTGCAGGCCCCCTACGACAGCTTCGTCACCGCCGATACCCGCTTCTGGAACGCCAGTGGCGTCGACATGCAGATTAGTGCGAACGGCCTGAAGATCGATACCGAATCGCTGTCGTCCATCCTGGTGGGCGGGCTGGCCTTTGGCTCGCCAGATTTCGCCCCGCAGGCCGAACTCGCTGCCGACCAGGCGCGCTTTCAGCTGTTTGCCGACCGCGACACCGCCCTGGCACCGCCCAGTGGCCAGGCGCAGTACCTGCAGTTGCGCTTCGACCAGGCCATGCGCGGCCTGTCGGTGGGCGCGCCGGTGGAGTTCAAGGGTGTGGAATTTGGCCGGGTCACTTCGGTCAAGCTCGACTACGATGCCACCCGGCAGAGCTTCCCCGTGGTGGTCGATGCGGTGATCTACCCGCAGCGGCTGGGGCCGGTGCACCGCAAGATGCTGGCCGTGTTCAAGCACGCCGAAGGCGACATGGATGGCGCGCGGAGGCTGATCGGCACCTTCGTCGAGCACGGCCTACGGGCCCAGGCGCGCAGCGGCAACCTGATCACCGGGCAGATGTTCATTTCCCTGGACTTCTACCCCGATGCCCCCAAGGTGGCCTTCGACAAGACCGCAGACCCTATCACCATACCCACATTGCCCGGCAGCCTGGAGCAGTTGCAGGAGCAGTTGCAGCGTGTGGTGGAGCGCATCAGCAAACTGCCGCTGGAGAGTATCGCCAACAACCTGGATGGCAGCCTGCGAGAGTTGCGCGCCAGCCTCAAGCAGTTCAATGGCCAGACGCTGCCGGACGTGAAGGTGGCGCTGGACGAGGTGCACAAGACCCTGCGCACCGCCAATTCGGCCATTTCCGAGGACTCGCCGCAGCGCGAGCGGATGGGCGAAACCCTGGACGAACTGGAGCGCATGTCACGTTCGCTGCGTGACCTTGCCGATTACCTGGGCCGGCACCCCGAGTCGCTGATACGCGGCCGGCCGAAAGCGGCCGCTGCCGCTGACCTTGAACCCTGAGGAGACAGCCGATGCATCGACTGCGCAATGTGTGTGGCGCCGGCCTGCTGGCCGTGCTGTGGGGCTGCAGCAGTACCCCGAACAACTATCACACGCTGGTACCGAGCGAACCGGTGCGCGACGGTGGCCAGCGCATTCAGGTGGCGAGGGTGGCCGTGCCGCCGCAGGTGGACCGCCCGCAGTTGGTGGTGCGACAGGGGCAGAGCGGCCTGGCCATCCTTGAGACGGAGTGGTGGGGGGCCAACCTGGTGGATGAGTTCCGCAGCGCCTTGCAGGACCAGTTGGGCGGGCCGGTGGGTGGCGGCAAGGCGTTGCTGCGGGTGGACGTGCAGCGCTTCGATAGCGTGCCGGGGCGCTATGCCTCGCTGGAGGCGGTATGGCGCCTGACGCGCTCGGGCGAAGCCGAACTGACCTGCCGTACCTCGCTGCAGACGCCCGCGGACAACAGCATCGCCAGCCTGGTCAATGCCCACCAGGCCAACCTGCGCAAACTGGCCGAGGCGGTGCGGGGGAGTGCCCGGCATGGCAGCTGTTCTGCATCCTGAGCAAGCAATCAGTTCAGGCGTCCAGCATTCTGTGTCTTGCCACTACTGACCGTCTCCCGCAACCGCTCGGCCTTGTCCAGCGGCAGGTGGTCGAACTCGCGCAGGCCATCCTTGCGGTACGGGTCGCCAATCCAGCGTGGTGCCACCACGAATTGCGGGCTCACCAGGCTCTTGGCCGGTTCGTAACGGTCATAACTCAGCCCGGCCAGGTCGGACAGGGTATGGATCAGGTGCGAGCTGCTGTAGGGGCGGTCGGCCATCGCCTGCAAGTCGCGGGGGTGCCCGGCCTGCCAGCTGGGCGAAGTCCACAGCAGGAAGGGAATGGTGTACATCGGCCGGGTCGGCGCCCCTTCGTTGCGCCCCAGGCGGTCGTGGTTGCCAGAGCTGTACACATCTTCGCCATGGTCGGACAGGTACAGCAGGAAACCATTGGGGTTGCCGGCCGAGTAACGCTTGATCAGGCTCGACACCACGTAGTCGTTGTAGCGCACCGCGTTGTCGTAGAAATTGTAGGTTTCCACCTGGTCATCGGTCAGCTTGCCGGGCACCCCCTGGCGGTCGTTGAAATGCGCGTAGTCGTTCGGGTAGCGGTAGCGATAATCCATGTGCGTACCCAGCAGGTGCACGATGATGAACTTGTTCGGCGCCGGGTCCTGCAGGGCCTCCTCGAACGGTGGCAGCACCACGTCGTCGTACTGCCTGGCATTCTGGTTGCGCTGGTTGTTCAGGTACACCGGTGCGTCCGTCTGCTGCGAGAAGGTGGTCAGCATGGTGTTGCGCTTGGTCATGGTCTGCTGGTTGGTGATCCAGAAGGTCTTGTAGCCGGCCTGCTTCATCAGGTTGATCAGCGACGGGGCGGTGAGGAAGCGGTCCGGGTTCTGCTCGTCGCCGAAGGTGAGGATCTGCTGCATCACTTCGATGGTGTACGGGCGTGGCGACACCACGTTGCGGAACACCGTCAGGCCCTTGTCGCTGGCGGCCAGCGCGTCGAGGTTGGGCGTGGTGTCGCGGTTGTGGCCGTACAGGTGCATGTGCTCGCGCGTGGTGGATTCACCCAGCACCAGCACCAGCGTGCGTGGCGCTGCACCGCTGCTGTCACGCAGGTTCTGCAGGGGCGGCAGCGCGGCATTCTGGGCCAGCAGCTCCTGCATGTTGTCCAGCTGCTGGCGGTACTGGCGGTAGCCGACCAGCAGTTGCCAAGGCACGGCGGGTTCCATGCGCTGCTGCACCTTTTCTGCCGCATCGGCGAAGCTGCGCTGCTGGGTTACCATCTGCTTGTAGAACGGGTACACCAGGTTGGCCAGCAACAGCAGGGCGACCACCGGCAGGCGACTGCGCAGCGGCAGGCTGACCGGGCGTACGCGCTTCCACAGCAGCACTGCCACCAGCGTGTATAACAGCAATGCCAGGCCCAGCCAGGCGCTGAAGTACTGGCTGAAGTACTCACCGGCCTCGGCGGTGTTGGACTCGAACATCACGAAGATGACGCTTTGCGAGAACTCCTGGCGATAGATACCGAAGTAGCTCAAGCCCACCAGCGAAGCAGCCCACAGCACCAGGCCGATGACCGCTGCCGTGGCGCGAGTGAAGCGCGGTAGCAGCAGTACCGGGGCCAGCCACAGGCTGCTGAGGAAGAATGCATCGCGAAAACCGGCGAACCCGGTGGTACCACTGAACAGCAGCAACGCCTGGGTCACGCCCGAGAAGTACCAGAAGAACAGCAAAAGCCAGCCCAGGCCGGCCCAGTCCACGGGGTTGGGCGAGGAGGGGGATGCAGTGTGTGACACGTATGCCTCGTCGTAGCTTGGCGGCCAACGGATGTGCCCGTGGCCGGAAAGGGCGTGACGCTAATCTGCCGAGCGTGAAAATAACGTCAACGAGACGCTGGCCCAGGCAAGGTATGATGTGTTCCGCCAAACCGGACTGACAGGTCGAGTGAAAATGAACCGTCGCAAGAAGATCAAGCAGCTACTGCAGGCGCATGCCAAGAAGGCCAGCGCCAAGCTGGCGCCGCGCAAGCCCAAGTACATTTGCAAGGCCGACCGTTTGAAGATGGAAGCCGAGGCGGCGGGGGATACCCCCACCTGACAGACTGGCGCGGACCTTGTAGGGGCGGCCTTGTGTCGCGATCAGGCCGCAAGGCCACTCCTACAGGGGGCGCGTTGGCGGCTTGCGATCAACGGCGATAGTAGCGGTGGTCATCATGGTAGCGGTGGTGCATGGCCCGCTCATGGCGGTGCTCCCAGTCGCGGCGCCGCTCCCAGTCGCGTCGGCGTTCCCAGTCTCGCCGGCGCTCCCAGTCACGGCGGGCCTGCTCGCGGCGCCACTGTTCGCGGCGCCAGTCGCTGCGGTGGTCATGCCAGCGGTCGTCATCGTGGGCCAGCAGCGTGGCTGGCTGTTCGTCGGCAATACTGGCCACCCTGGACCAAGGGTTGCCAGCAGGCTGCAACGGTGATTCAACCGCCGGGGCGGCTACTTCGGGCGCCTTCATTTGTGTTGCCGATGCCGTGCCCATTGCCGCGAACGAGAACAGGCCGAGCAGCATCAACCTAGCGACATGTATTTTCATGAGCGAAGCCAACCTCTGATAACAATTGAGCCATCTGGCCAGCAGGTGGTCGGCGAACCTTCTCTCGCGTTCCGCTACCTTTCTGTGCCTCCCACATAGACCGGTAAACGGGAAAAAGTTCGCAGCGGCAACAAGTTGTAGGATTTTTTTCTACCGGGTGTATGGCGTGGTGAAGTCCGGCGAGCGCTCATTTACCATGGCGGCTGTTTTCAGCCATTACCAAGGAAACCCGCCATGAGCGCCCCTCAGTTTCGCACCCCCACGGCCGCCGACGCCGAACGTTGCTACGCCATCGAAATCGGTGCCTATGAAGGCGATGAGGCGGCCACGCTGGAGAAGATCCGCACCCGCATCGCGCAGTATCCGCAGGGCTTCCTGCTGCTGGAAAGCGCGGGTGAGATCGTCGGTTTCATCAACAGCGGCTGCGCCCACGAAGTGGTGATGTCCGACGAGGCATTCAAGGAACTGGTCGGGCATGACCCGGCGGCGCCAAACGTGGTGATCATGTCGGTGGTGGTGGACCCGGCACACCAGGGCCAAGGCTACGCCAAGCGGTTGATGGATGAATTCATCGCACGCATGAAAGCTGCGGGCAAGCTGACCATTCACCTGATGTGCAAGGAGCAGCACGTGGCGCTGTACCAGAAGCTGGGGTATCAGTACATCAAACCATCGCCATCGGACCACGGCGGCATGGCCTGGCATGAAATGGTCATGGTCCTCTGATAGGCAATGGGCCGCAGGGCGGCCCAAATGGCAGCTTATTCGCCGCTGACCAGCTGGCGTGCCAACTGGTTGTGGCGCTCCAGCACCCGTGGCAGGTCGACCGTGGCCAGCTGGCCATCCTTCACCACCACACGGCCATTGATGACACTGGTGTGCACCTGGGTCGGTGTGCAGAACACCAGCGCCGCCAACGGGTCGTGGTGGCCGCCGGCATAGGCCACGTGGCCTAGATCGAAGGCGACGAAGTCGGCCACCATGCCTGGGGCGAGGGCGCCGATGTCATCGCGATTGAGCACCTTGGCACCACCGAGCGTTGCAATTTCCAGCGCCTCGCGTGCAGTCATCGCGTCGGGGCCGAAGCCCACCCGTTGCAGCAGCAAGGCCTGGCGCACTTCACCGATCATGCTGGCGCCATCGTTGGATGCCGAACCGTCGACCCCAAGGCCTACCGGCACACCGTGGTCGCGCATCTTGCGCACCGGGGCGATGCCCGAGGCCAGGCGCATGTTCGAGCATGGGCAGTGGGCGACACCCGTGCCGGTGCGGGCGAACAGCTCGATCCCATGCTGGTCGAGTTGCACGCAGTGGGCGTGCCACACGTCGTGGCCGACCCAGCCGAGGTCCTCGGCATACTCGGCGGGGGTCATGCCGAACTTCTCCCGGCTGTAGGCGATGTCGTTGACGTTCTCGGCCAGGTGGGTGTGCAACGACACCCCGTACTGGCGCGCCAGCACGGCGGCTTCGCGCATCAGGTCGCGGCTGACCGAGAACGGCGAGCAGGGCGCCACCACGATGCGGCGCATCGAGCCGTGGCTGGCGTCGTGATAGTCCTCGATCAGGCGCTGGGACTCCTTGAGGATGTCGGCTTCCTTCTCCACCACCGAATCAGGCGGCAGGCCGCCCTGGCTGCGGCCCACGCTCATGCTGCCGCGCGCGGCGTGGAAGCGCATGCCGATCTCGTCGGCGGCATGGATGCTGTCGTCGAGCTTGCAGCCGTTGGGGTAGATGTACAGGTGGTCGCTGGAGGTGGTGCAGCCGGACAGGATCAGTTCGGCCATGGCGGTCTGGGTCGACACCGCGATCATCTCGGGGGTCAGGCGTGCCCAGATCGGGTAGAGGTTGGTCAACCAGTTGAACAGCTCGCCGTCCTGGGCTGCCGGCACCACGCGGGTGAGGCTCTGGTACATGTGGTGGTGGGTGTTGACCAGGCCAGGGATGACCACCTTGCCGGCCATGTCCAGCACCACGTCGGCGTGCTGTGGCAGGGTATCGCTGGGGCCGACCTGGCGGATCAGGTTGCCTTCGATGAACATTCCGCCGTTCTTGATCTCGCGGCGTTCGCCGTCCATGGTGACCAGGAGTTGGGCGTTCTTGACCAGTAGCGTTCTTGGAGCATTTGTAGATGACATGGCTTGAGCCTGCCGCAATACGCATCGGCGATTACCGATGTCATAGGCGCATGGCATTGTAAGCAAGGTTTTTGCGGATTGTATACAGGGCCGGTGATCCTGTGCCGGCCTCTTCGCGGGCTCGCCCGCTCCCACAGGTACGGCACAGTTCTGGAATTCTGTGCAGTACCTGTGGGAGCGGGTTTACCCGCGAAGAGGCCAGTACAGGCTACCTCAATGTCAGATCAAACCGCGCCACGGCTGGCGACCCCATCCACCAACCGCGCAATCCCCAGCGGGTTGGCACTTTTCAGCGCATCCGGCAGCAGCGTATCCGGGTAGTTCTGGAAGCACACCGGGCGCAGGAAGCGGTCGATGGCCAAGGTACCGACCGAAGTGCCACGGGCATCGGAGGTGGCCGGGTATGGCCCGCCATGCACCATCGCGTCCGATACCTCTACGCCGGTCGGGTAGCCGTTCAGCAGCAGGCGCCCGGCCTTGCGCTCCAGCAGCGGCACCAGCGCAGCAAAGGCACGCAGGTCGTCGGGTTCGGCAATCAGGGTGGCGGTCAGCTGGCCTTGCAGGTGGCGCAGCGCCTCGGCCAGTTGCTGGGCATCGGTCACTTCCACCACCACGGTGGTTGGGCCGAACACTTCTTCCTGCAGCAGCGGGTCGCTGTTAAGCAGCAGGCTCACGTCTGCCTTGAACAGCTGCGGCTGGGCCTGGTTGCCGGCTTGTGGCTGCCCGGCCAGGTGCTGGATGCCAGGGTGCGCCAGCAGGTGCTGCACACCGTTCTGGTAGCTGCGCAGGGTGCCGGTGTTGAGCATGGTCTGCGGCGCCTGGTCGGCCATGCGTGCCACCAGCGTGTGTACGAAGCGTTCGAACTGCGGCGACTTGATGCCCACCACCAAGCCCGGGTTGGTGCAGAACTGCCCGCAACCCAGCACTACCGAGGCGGCCAGTTCGCCGGCTACCTGCTCGCCACGGGCCTGCAGGGCCTGGGGTAGGACTATTACCGGGTTGATGCTGCTCATTTCGGCGAACACCGGGATCGGCTGCGCACGCGCAGCCGCCATGTCGCACAGGGCGCGGCCACCACGCAGCGAACCGGTGAAGCCGACCGCCTGGATGGCCGGGTGCTTGACCAGTGCTTCGCCCACGCCGGCACCATAGATCATGTTGAACACGCCTGCCGGCATGCCGCTGCCGGCCACCGCGCGGTCAATGGCCGCGGCCACGTGGGCAGCGGTGAGCATGTGCCCGCTGTGGGCCTTGAACACCACTGGGCAGCCAGCCGCCAGCGCCGAGGCGGTGTCACCGCCAGCGGTGGAGAAGGCCAGCGGGAAGTTGCTGGCACCGAATACAGCCACCGGGCCGACGCCGATGCGGTACTGGCGCAGGTCCGGGCGTGGCAGCGGGGTGCGCTCGGGCAGCGCGCGGTCGATGCGCGCGCCGAGGAAGTCGCCACGACGCACCACATCGGCGAACAGGCGCAGCTGGTTACTGGTGCGGGCACGCTCACCGCGGATGCGTGCCTCGGGCAGTGCGGTTTCGCGCGTCACATGCAGGATGAAGTCATCGCCCAGTGCGTCCAGTTCATTGGCAATGGCATCCAGGAAAGCGGCACGCTGGGCCGGGCTGGTGCTGCGATAGGCCGGGTAGGCAGCCTCGGCGGCCTGCACGGCGGCTTCGACTTCGTCGCTGGTCGCCTGGTGGAAGGCGTATGGCAGTGGCTCGCCGGTGTGGGCGTCGACGCTGTTCAGCAGCACGTCACCGTTGCCGCTGAGCTGGCCGGCGATGTGGTTCAGGCGGTGTTCGATGGACATTTCGTTTCCCGTTGGCAATGACAGTCGATGGGCTGGGACTGTAGGGGGCGAAATGCGTGCTGAATAATGATTAATGCGGATCAGGTGATAACGGATCGTTATCGCAAAGGCCTTCTCCAAAAGTTTTCATCGTATGCACGGCCCCCTGTGGGAGCGGGTTCACCCGCGAACACCGGCGAAGCCGGTGCCATCCACCGAGTCGCCTGCTTCGCGGGTAAACCCGCTCCCACAGGGACCGCGCAAATGCTCGACAGCGCGCGTGTCACTCGGCCATCTGCAACTCCGGCAGCTTCACCCGGAACGCTCGGGTAAGCCCCAGCAACACCACCAGGCCCATGCCCATCCAGCACAAGCCGATGGTGAACGACAGGCTGGTCAGGCTGCTCCAGAGCCACAGCGTGCTGAGGAAGCCCAGGCCGGGAATGGCGCCATACAGCAGGTAGTTGCGAGCACCACGCAGCTTGTGGTCGATCAGGTAGTGCTTGACCACGGCCAGGTTCACCGCCGAAAAGGCGAACAGCGCGCCGAAGCTGATCATGTTGGCCACCGTGTCGAGGCTGATCACCAGGGCAATCAACGACAGCAGGCTGACCAGCAGGATAGCCGTGGCCGGTACGCGCTTTTTCGTCACCAGCTGGCCGAAGGCACGGGGCAACGCACCGTCGCGGCCCATGGCGAACAGCACCCGCGACACGCTGGCCTGGGACACCATGGCCGAGGCGAAGCAGCCGGCCACGTAGGTGGCGGTGAAGGCGGTCACCAGCAGCTCGCCGCCAACCCGGCGCATCACGTCCACCGACGCCGAGTCCGGGTCGGCGAAACTGCCCCAGTCGGGGAACACCATCTGTGCGCAGTACGACACCACCAGAAACAACATGCCGCCGATCAGCGACACGGCCAGGATCGCCACGGGAATGCGGTAGGTGGGGTTGCTGGTTTCCTCGGCCATGGTCGAGACCGCATCGAAGCCCAGGAACGACAGGCACAGCACGGCGGCGCCGGTCATGATCAACGGCACGCTGAAACCTTCGTGGTGGAACGGCGCCAGCAGCGACACCGGATGTGCCTGCCCACTGAGGTTCTGGATGGACAGGGCGACGAACACGATGATGAACACCAGTTGCACCACCACCAGGATCCAGTTCACCCGGGTGATCGACTCGATGCCGATCAGGTTGAGGAAGGTGACCAGGGCAATGGAACCCGCTACCCACACCCAGGCGTGGATGGCCGGGAAGTATTCCGACATGTAGATGCCGATCAGCAGGTAGCTGAGCAGCGGCAGGAAGATGTAGTCGAGCAGCAGGGTCCAGCCGGCGATGAAGCCGATGTGGCTGCCGAAGGCCTTGCGGGTGTAGGTGTAGACCGAGCCGGAGTAGGGGTGGGCCTGGACCATGCGGCCGTAGCTGTAGGCGGTCAGCAGCATGGCGGCGAGGGTCAGCAGGTAGGCGGTGGGCAAGTGCCCCTTGGTCATCTGGGTGACCAGCCCGTAGGTGGTGAAAACTGCAAGGGGGACCATGTAGGCCAGGCCGAACAGCACCAGGGCGGGCAGCCCCATGGACTTGCGGAAACGGCCGTTGCTGGCGGTGGGTTGCGACGGGCTATGTGCAGGGCTATGGGCTGTACTTGTTGTTGTATGCATTGCTAACTCCTGGAAAGGGATGCAGGACGCCGCGGTATGCGAGCGGGCTCGATACCGGTGGGTGTTGTGCAAGGAGGTCGAGCGGGTGGCTCGCAGCGCTGGGGCGGGTTGATGCTCCCACACCCCGCTGGTACCCGGAATCACCCTTTGGGGTGAGCCGGCAGAGGGCTTTGCCTGCTCACCCCAAAGGGTGATTTCGGTGTTTGCAGTGCCATGGGAGTATCTGGCCAACGACGCACCGCACTGGCGGCGGTGCCTTTACTTGAGACGGCAGGCCCACAGTGACTGATCAATTGCTTTCGCAACAGTGGTTCGAGCACCTGGCCAAGGTCACCGAGGCGATCGGCCGGCCGGGCTTTGCCGCCAATCTCTTTGCTGCACTTGGCGTGATCCGGCCTATCCAGGCGACCACGGTATACCTGTACCCCCACGACGGCATGCCCTGCGCGCTGTTCGAGCAGGACGACAAGGCGCCCTGGCAGCCCGAGGGCAATGTCAGCCGCTACCTGTCCGGCTTCTATCTGCTCGACCCGTTCTACGGGGCCTGTGTGGAGCAGGTCGAGTCCGGTTGCTATGGCCTGTTCGAAGTGGCGCCCGACCACTTCGAGGTCAGCGAGTACTACCAGTCGTTCTACCGGCACTCGCACCTGGAGGACGAGCTCAACTACATCCTGCAGGTCGCACCCGGGCAGAGCCTTGCGGTATCGCTGGCGTTCACCGAAAAGCTCGATGGGCAAACCCGTGCGCTGTTCGGGCGTATCACGCCCTGGGTGCTGGCGGTGCTCGGCAAGCACTTCGCCGGGCTGGACAGCCGTACCGGGCGCTTCGAGAACATCCTCGAGCAGCGCATCCACGCGGCGCTGAACAACTTCGGCAGCTCGCTGCTGACCGAGCGTGAATGCCGTATCGCCCAGTTGATCCTGCGGGGCCACTCGACCAAGTCGCTGGCCGAGCGCCTGGGGGTGTCGGAGGACACCATCAAGTCACACCGCAAGAACGTCTACGCCAAGCTCGATATCGGTACCCAGTCCGAGCTGTTCTCCCTGTTCATCGACGCGCTGGCCAATGCCCAGGGCGTGCTGGGCAAGGACCCGCTGGAAAGCTACATGGGCAAGCTGCGCTGAGCGTCAGCCGCCCTGCAACCCACCGCAAAGGAAAACCAACAATGAATGCGCCTTTCGCCCCGCAACGCCAGACCCGCGACTACCAGGCCTCCGATGCCGCACACCACATCCATGCCTTTCTCGACCAGAAGGCGCTGAACGCCGAAGGGCCGCGCGTGATCGTCGGTGGCGAACGGCTGCACCTGTGGGACAGCGAGGGCAAGCGCTACCTGGACGGCATGTCCGGCCTGTGGTGCACCCAGCTCGGCTACGGTCGTCGCGACCTGACCGCCGCCGCTGCCACGCAGATGGACCAGCTGGCCTACTACAACATGTTCTTCCACACCACCCACCCGGCGGTGATCGAACTGTCCGAGCTGCTGTTCAGTCTGTTGCCGGGGCACTACAGCCACGCGATCTACACCAACTCCGGCTCGGAGGCCAACGAAGTGCTGATCCGTACCGTGCGCCGCTACTGGCAGGTGGTCGGCCAGCCGAACAAGAAGATCATGATCGGCCGCTGGAACGGTTACCACGGCTCGACCCTGGCCGCCACGGCGCTGGGCGGCATGAAGTTCATGCACGAAATGGGCGGTCTGATCCCGGATGTGGCGCACATCGACGAACCTTACTGGTACGCCGAGGGCGGTGAGTTGACCCCGGCCGAGTTCGGCCGCCGCTGCGCCCTGCAACTGGAGGAGAAGATCCTCGAACTGGGTGCCGAGAACGTCGCCGGCTTCATCGCCGAACCGTTCCAGGGCGCGGGTGGCATGATCTTCCCGCCGGAAAGCTACTGGCCCGAGATCCAGCGCATCTGCCGCCAGTACGACGTGCTGCTGTGTGCCGATGAAGTGATCGGCGGCTTTGGCCGCACTGGCGAATGGTTCGCCCACGAATACTTCGGCTTCGAGCCCGACACCCTGTCCATCGCCAAGGGCCTGACCAGCGGCTACGTGCCCATGGGCGGCCTGGTACTGAGCAAGCGCATTGCCGAGGCGCTGGTGGAGCGGGGCGGGGTGTTCGCCCACGGCCTGACCTATTCCGGGCACCCGGTGGCGGCGGCGGTGGCCATCGCCAACCTGAAGGCGCTGCGTGACGAAGGTATCGTACGCCAGGTAAAGGACGACACCGGGCCGTACCTGCAGCGCATCCTGCGCGAAGTGTTTGCCGACCACCCGTTGATCGGCCAGGTGCAGGGTGCCGGGTTGGTGGCGGCGCTGCAGTTCGCCGAGCACAAGCCGACGCGCAAGCGCTTCGCCAACGAGAACGATCTGGCATGGCAGTGCCGTACCTTCGGTTTCGAGGAAGGGGTGATCATTCGCTCCACCCTGGGCCGGATGATCATGGCGCCGGCGCTGATCGCCAACCACGGCGAGCTGGATGAGCTGGTGGAGAAGACCCGCATTGCCGTGGACCGCACGGCGCGCCTGGTCGGCAAGCTCTAGACCGCTGATCCCTGTGGGAGCGGGCAAGCCCGCGAACACCGGCGAAGCCGGTGCCATCCACCGTGTCGCCTGTTTCGCGGGCATGCCCGCTCCCACAGAGGGAGTGCGGCGTGCTTGCGGACTGTGTGGTATCTGTTAATTGCAAGAAGACCGCCACGACGGTCGCCTGGAGTACAAATGTACACCCTCGAATTCTGGCAACAACGTGCCTCGGACCTCTACCTTCCGGCCAATGCACTGATCGACGGCAAGCCCGTCAACGCGCAGGGCGGCGCCACCTTTGCCGCCATCAACCCCGCCACCAACAAGGTACTGGCCCAAGTCACCGCCTGCGGCCAGGCCGAGGTCGACCTGGCCGTCGCCAGCGCCCGCAGGGCTTTCGAGCAAGGCCCGTGGCCGCGCATGGCACCGGGGGAGCGCAAGAAAGTGTTGCTGCGCCTGGCCGAACTGATCATGGCCCATCGCGAAGAACTGGCCCTGCTGGACTCGCTGAACATGGGCAAGCCGGTCATGGACGCCTACAACATCGATGTGCCGGGCTCGGCGCAGGTGTTCGCCTGGTACGGCGAGGCGCTGGACAAGGTGTACGACCAGGTGGCGCCCACCGCGCCCAACGCGCTGGCCACCATCACCCGCGAAGCCCTCGGCGTGGTCGCCGCCGTGGTGCCGTGGAACTTCCCGCTCGACATGGCCGCCTGGAAGCTCGCCCCGGCGCTGGCCGCCGGCAACAGCGTGGTGCTCAAGCCCGCCGAGCAATCACCGTTCTCGGCCCTGCGCCTGGCCCAGCTGGCGCTGCAGGCCGGTGTACCGGAGGGCGTGCTGAACGTGGTGCCGGGCCTGGGCGAGCAGGCCGGGCAGGCGCTGGGCCTGCACCCGGACGTGGATTGCCTGGTGTTCACCGGCTCCACCCAGGTGGGCAAGTACTTCATGCAGTACTCGGCACAGTCCAACCTCAAGCAGGTATGGCTGGAGTGCGGCGGCAAGAGCCCCAACCTGGTGTTCGAAAACTGCCAGGACCTGGACCTGGCTGCGGAAAAGGCGGCATTCGGCATCTTCTTCAACCAGGGCGAGGTGTGCTCGGCCAACTCGCGGCTGTACGTGCAGCGCTCCATCCATGACGAGTTCATCGAGCGCCTGCAGGCCAAGGCCCGCCAGTGGCTGCCAGGCAACCCGCTGGACCCGGCGAGCCGTGCCGGTGCGATTGTCGATGCCGGGCAGACTGGCCGGATCGAAGCCGCCATCGCCCGTGCCGGGCAGGACGGGGCGCGGTTGGTGTGCGGTGGCCGGCGCCTGACTATCGATGGTTCGGACAATTACATCGAGCCGACCATCTTTGCCGGGGTCGATGGCCGTATGAGCCTGGCCCAGGAGGAGGTATTCGGGCCGGTGCTGGCGGTCAGTGCCTTCGACAGTGAAGAGCAGGCCGTGCGCCTGGCCAACGACAGCATCTATGGGCTGGCGGCGTCGGTGTGGAGCGATGACTTCAACCAGGTGCACCGCGTGGCGCGGGCGTTGAAGGCCGGTACCGTGTCGGTGAACACGGTCGATGCGCTGGACGTGACGGTGCCATTCGGCGGCGGCAGGCAGTCCGGGTTTGGCCGCGACCTGTCGTTGCACTCGTTCGACAAGTATTCGCAGCTCAAGACCACCTGGTACCAGTTGCGTGCCTGAACCCTGAAGGCATACCCAGGACCTGTAGGAGCGGCCTTGTGTCGCGACAGGGCCGCTCCTACAAGGGCCAGTGCTGGCTAGAGGAGCCATGCAAGACTAAATTTCTTCTCTAGCCCGGCAAAAAGCCCGTCCGCCCTCTACACTCCTGCGGGTATCAGCCAAGGCAATGTGCCATACATGGAGTACCTGAGATGGGCTGCGTGTCGAATGGTCGTGCTGCTGGCAACGCCGGACGTGGCATTTCACTACAGTGGCTGGTGGCACTCGCCATCGTGCTGGGCATGTTGCTGCTCGGCGCCGCCCTGGCCTGGCAGGGTTATCACGGCATTCGTCAGACCTTGGTGGCCGCAGCGGGTGATTCGGCCCAGCAAATTGGCAAGACCATCGACGAACGCGCCCGGCGCCTGATCGACCCGGTGCAAAGCAGTATCCGCCTGCTCGCCCACAACCCAGCCGCGCAAACCCCGGCGCAGCGCCTGGAACGCTTGCCGCAACTGGTCGAGACGCTGGACGCCAACCGCATGCTCAGTGCCGCCTACATGGGTTACCCCAGTGGTGATTTCCTGCTGGTGCGCCGCTTGCGTGACCCGCAGGTGCTGCAGCGTTTCGCCGCACCGCCGGGGTCGGCATTTCTGGTGCAGAGCGTCAGCCGTGAGGGTGGGGCGGTGCAGGGTGAGTGGCGCTTCTACGACCACGCGCTGAACCTGCTGCAGGCCCGGGCCAAGCCCGAATACCGCTACGATCCGCGTACGCGCCCGTGGTTTGTCGAAGCCAGCGCCCAACCCACAACCGTGCTGACCCACCCCTATGTGTTCTTCACCACCCGCGAGATCGGCCTGACCATGGCCCAGCGCAGCGTCGACGGCGGTGCGGTGATTGGCATGGACGTTTCGGTCGACGACTTGGTCAGCGAGACGCAGGGCCTGCGCATGACTCCCGGCACCGAGATCGTCGTGGTCGACGACCAGGGCAGCGTGGTGGCCTACCCGGACCTGCAGCGGGTCATCGTGCACGAAGGGCAGACCGTGCGCTTGTCGCGCATCGGCGAACTGGGCATTCCCAGCCTGGAGCACCTTTACGCAAACCTGTCGCAAGGCACCCGGCCGCACCCTTATCAGGTGGATGGCCAGACCTGGTATGGCATGCGTGTGCAACTGACCAACCTGGCCGGCCAGGACCTGCAGGTGCTGATCGCCGTGCCAGGCCATGAGTTGCTGGCCGGTGCGCGCAAGGTACTGCTCGAACAACTGCTCTGGACCGCCGTCCTGATTAGCGTGCTGCTGGTGCTCGGTGGTGTGATTGGTCGGCGCATCGGTCGCCCGTTGCGGCTGCTGGCTGAACAGGTGCAAGGCCTGGCCGGCTTTGATTTCAGCCGCGAAGTCGGGGTGCGCTCGCGGGTGTCCGAGGTGCGTGAGCTGAGCCGCGTGCTTGGCCGCATGTCGGGCACCATCCGCAGCTTCCAGGCGATTACCCTCACGCTCAGCCGCGAGCGCGACCTGGAGCGCATGCTCGACGGTGTGCTGACCCATCTGGTGGAAGCCGCCGGGGCCAACGCTGGCGTGGTTTACCTGTTCGATGCCGAACACGCCTTGCTGCGCCTGGCCGCGGCCTGCCGTGGCGAGCAGTACCCTGGCGAGCTGGCCGTGGATGAGACTGCCCAGCAACACCTCGCCACGGCGGTGACCCAGGCCCTCGGCCTGCCCGAGCACAGCCTGGCCTTGGTGCTGAATGACCGTAGCCAGGCGCTGCTGGGCATCCTGGTCCTGCAACTGGGCGATGGACCTGCACACGAGCAGGCCGGCCAGCCGTTTCGCAGCTTTGTTGCGGAGCTGTCCGGGGTGGCAGCGGTGGCCATCGAGACGCGCCAGCTGGTCGAAGCCCAGCAACGCCTGCTGGATGCCATGATCAAGCTGCTGGCCGATGCCATCGATGCCAAGAGCCCCTATACCGGCGGCCATTGCGAGCGGGTGCCACAACTGGCGCAAATGCTGCTGGACCAGGCGGTGGCGGCCGAAACCGGCCCGTATGCCAGCTTCAGCATGAGCGCGGCTGAACGCTACGAGTTCCATGTGGCGGCCTGGCTGCACGACTGCGGCAAGGTCACCAGCCCTGAGTATGTGGTGGACAAGGCGACCAAGCTGGAAACCTTGTACAACCGTATCCACGAGGTACGCATGCGTTTCGAGGTGCTCTGGCGGGATGCCGAGCTGGTCTATTGGCAAGGCCTGGCCAGCGGTGGCGACCAGCAGGCGCTGCAAGCCACCCTGGCGCGCAGCCAGGTCCAGCTGCAGGACGACTTCGCTTTCGTCGCCCAGGCCAACATCGGCGGCGAGTTCATGCAGGACGCCGACATCGAACGCCTGCAGCAGATTGGCCGACGCTGCTGGCAGCGCCATTTTGACAACCGCCTGGGCATCTCCCGTGATGAAGCGGAACGCTTTGCCGACATGCCTCCGCCCGCGCTACCGGTTGACGAACCACTGCTGGCCGACCGCCCCGAGCATTTCGTGCCCTGGGGCCCCCGCAAGCCACCGGTGGCCAAGGACGACCCGCGCAATCGCTGGGGCTTCGACATGCGCTTGCCGGCCTACGCCAGCAATCATGGCGAGCTGTACAACCTGGCGATCCGCCGCGGCACGCTGAATGATGAGGAACGCTTCAAGATCAACGAACATATCGTGCAGACCATCATCATGCTCAGCTCCTTGCCGTTCCCCCGCCAGCTCAAGCGGGTGCCGGACATCGCTGGCAACCATCACGAGAAAATGGACGGCAGTGGCTACCCGCGCCGGCTGGGCGAGCAGGACCTGGGCGTTGCCGAGCGGGTGATGGCGATTGCCGACATCTTCGAGGCGCTGACCGCGGCCGACCGGCCTTACAAGGCACCGAAGACCTTGTCCGAGTCGGTGAAGATCCTGGTGGGCATGGCCCGTGGCGGGCACATCGACGGCCAGCTGCTGGAGCTGTTCCTCAGCAGCGGGGTATACCGCCAGTATGCCGAGCGGTTCTTGCGTGCCGAGCAGATCGACGAGGTGGATGTGGCGTACTGGTTGGAGCAGATGCGTTGCCCGGCTTGAGCGAAAAATCGGATTCAGCCCCTTCCTTCCCCATTCCTTCGAAGACACCTTGATCCAGGTGCAGATGCCCAATGGGCGAAGCACTTTGCACCAGGGCAGAAGTAATGTGTTGCCTGCTCTGGCCTCTTCGCGGGCACGCCCGCTCCCACAGGATCTTCACCATACTCAAGAGTTGCACAGTACCTGTGGGAGCGGGCGTGCCCGCGAAAGGGGGGCGAAGCGCCCCCAACGATCTGTGCATCACCGCAAAAACGCCGGGGCCGCTTTGCGGTCCTTTCGCGACACAACGCCGCTCCTACAGGAATCGCGCCGTCCATGAGAAACAGGGCACGGCCATCAGTGATCGCTCACCTCATTCATACCCCTGCGCCCCGGCAATATGCCGCCCGGCCACATAGCCAAAGGTCAGCGCCGGACCCAGGTTGATGCCACCCGACGGATACCAGCCGCCAAACACGCTGGCCATGTCGGTACCCGCCGCATACAGGCCAGCAATCGGCTGCCCGGCTTCATCCAGCACCCGGGCATTGCCGTCGGTGCGCAGCCCGGCAAAGGTGCCAAAGCAGCCGGGCTGCACCTTCACCGCATAGAACGGCCCCTGCTCGATGGGCGCCACGCAAGGGTTTGGCCCCTTGTGCTGCGGGTCGCCCTGCTTGCGGTTGAACGGTGTGGAACCACGGCCGAACGCCGGGTCCTGGCCGTTGCGGGCATGGTTGTTGAAGTCGCTGACCGTAGCGCACAACCCTGCCGGGTCGATGCCGCAGGCCTGAGCCAACTGCTCGAGGGTGGCCCCCTGCTTGAGATACCCGCTGCGCACGTGCGGCCACACCGGCAGCGGCGCCGGGCGGGCATGGCCCAGGCCGTAGCGGCGCAGGAAGCGATGGTCGCAAACCAGCCACGAACACACCTCTTCGCCTTGCGTCACCGCCGCGACCATCGCTGACACATAGTCGTAATAGCCATGCGCTTCGTTGACGAAACGCTTGCCATTGGCCAATACACCGATGATGCCCGGTTTGCCGCGTTCGATGATGTGCGGGAAGTGGCCGACGCTGCCGTCACGGTGCGGCACCCGCGAAACCGGTGCCCAGGCCACTGGCGACTTCAGGTCGGTGGCGACCACACCGCCGGCCGACTCGCCCAGGCGCAGGCCGTCGCCCGAGCAACCCTTGGGGGGCAGGGCCAGGTTGTCGTGGCCGCTGGCATCGCGCGGGAACAGTTGCCGGCGGCGGGCGTTGTCGTTGGGGAACCCACCCGCCGCCAGTACCACGGCCTTGGCACGGATCAACTGCTCGCCCTGCGGTGTCGCAACCAGCGCCCCCCGCACCTGGCCATCCTCGACCAGCAGGCGTTTGGCCGGTGCCGACTCTTGCAGGCGCACGCCCAAATCCTGCGCCGACCTGGCCAGGCGGGCCACCAGCGCCACGCCGTTGACCAGGTGCATCGCCCGGCCATACCGGACGAGGTGGTACAGGTGGCGGCCGAAGCGTTTGCACACGTGCAGCAAGGCCTTTGGCGAGCGGGTCATGTTGAGGAACGCGGCAAGGTCGGCACCTGCCATTATCGGCATGCCCATGAACGAAGTTTCGCGCATGGTCTTGCGCAGGCGTGGCAGCAGCGCACCGACCTCGCGCGCGTCATAGGGCGCGGCAATCACCTGGTGCCCTCCCTGGGCCGCTCCCGGTGTGTCGCCATGCATGTCGGGGATGCCGTTGCCGTCGGCAAACTGCAGCGCCGTGTGCTTTTCGAAAAACGCCACCATGTGCGGGCAGGCTTCGAGGAAGGCGTCGACGCGTTCGGCGTTGTAGTACGCCCCCAGTTCGTTGCGCAGGTAGGTACGCGGCTGCTCGATGTCTTCCTCGATGCCGGCCCGGCGTGCCAGTGGGTTGCGCGGCACCCAGGCCCAGCCGCCGGACCAGGCGGTGGCACCGCCGAACACTGGCTCCTTCTCCACCACGATCACCTTCTGCCCGTGCCAGGCAGCCGTCACGGCCGCAGCCAGCCCGGCGGCACCAGAACCTATGACCAGTACATCGCATTCGGTTTCGTAGGGAGCGGAAGGCATTGCGGGATTCCTGTATTGTTATTGGAACAAGGTTCCACATTCTTATTGGCAGGGAATCGGCCTGCAAGGGCGTGGCGGCATTGGTGGGCAATTATTGGGCGATAACCGGACAGTTCGTGTTGCCCGGGCTGCGGCCGCTATCGGCGGTGTGGAATCATCTTCTAGAATTCGCAAAAATTTCAGGGACCTGTGTCATGGCTGGTAGTCAGATCGAACGCGCCTTCAGTCTTGTAGAAAGCCTTACCGGCGAGCCGCAGGGGCTGCCGCTGCAAACCCTGGCCGAGCGCCTGGACATCCCCAAGAGCGCCACCCATCGCATGCTCACCGAGCTGGTGCGGCTGGGCTATGTGCGGCAGAACCGTGACAACAGCCGCTACCAGCTGTCGGCCAAGCTGGTGGCGCTGGGCTTCCGTTACCTGGCCAGCAGTGGTGCCGACATCATCCAGCCGATTCTTGACCGCCTGGCCCAGGACAGCGGCGAACTGGTGCGCCTTGGCGTGATCGATGGTGCCCGCCAGACCTGGATCGCCAAGTCCCAGGGCGCCCGCTCCGGGCTGCGCTACGACCCGGACATGGGCCGTGACGCACCGCTGTTCTATACCGCGTCCGGGCATGCCTGGCTGGCCAGTCTGGACGATGAGCGGGCGCTGCAGATGGTGTTGCGCCAGGGCATTGCCGACCCGGCGCAGTTCGGCCCGAATGCGCCGCGCTCCACCGACGAATTGCTCACCTACCTGCGCCGCGCACGCGAGCGCGGTTACGCCTGGGTCGAGGAAACCTCGGCCATTGGCACCTCGGCCCTGGCTGCGGTGGTGCGCCGCCCGCAAAGCGACGAGGTGATCGGTGTGCTGAGCATCGCCGGGCCCAGTGCGCGCCTGGCACAAAGCCGCCTGGCAGACCTGGCGCCGCTGTTGCTGGCGGCGGCGGAGGAGCTGTCGGCGGCCAGCCGGGCCAGTGAATTGTTCGCCTGAAGTGCATTTCCGGTCGATTACCGCACACTGTGTTCTGCGGCTTCTTCTGAAAAGCTGAACCTGGTTCTAAATTGTTCAATGCGGAATGTGGAATTTAGTTCCGGAAACTGCATTACAACAATGACAAGAGGACAGGCTGTTGAACGCACCCCTACGTATTGCCTTGATCGGCGCCGGCATCATGGGCCGCCAGCATTACCAGCATTTGCTAAATGTGCCGCAGGCCCAGCTGTGCGCTGTGGCCGACCCGGGCCCCCAGGCCGAGGCCTTTGCCGCCGAATGCGGCGTGCCTTGTTTTGCCGACCACCGCCAGATGCTGGAGCACGCGCGCCCCGAGGCAGTGATCATTGCCAACCCGAACAACCTGCATGTCGCCACTGCCCTCGACTGCGTCGAGGTCGGTGTACCGGTGCTAGTCGAGAAACCGGTGGGCGTGCACCTGGATGAAGTCCGCGCGCTGGTGGAAGCCTCGCGCCGCCACAATGTGCCGGTGCTGGTGGGCCATCACCGCCGGCACAACCCGCTGATCGCCAAGGCTCACCAGGTGATCGCCGACGGCAAGCTGGGCCGGCTGATCAACGTCACCGCACTGTGGCAGTTGCAAAAGCCCGACAGCTATTTCGAAACCCCCTGGCGACGCGAGCCGGGCGCTGGCTTCTTGCTGACCAACCTGATTCATGACCTGGACCTGCTGCGCCACCTGTGCGGCGAGGTGGTGCAGGTGCAGGCATTCACCCGCAACGATGTGCGCGGTTTTGCCAACGAAGACAGCGCCGCGGTGCTACTGCAGTTTGCCAATGGTGCATTGGGCAGCCTGACTGGCTCCGACGCGGTGGCTGCGCCATGGAGTTGGGAGCTGGACTCTGGCGAAAGCCCGGTCTATCCGCGTCAGGATGGCCAACCGTGCTACCTGCTGGCCGGCACCCAAGGGGCCCTGAGCATTCCGCAACTCAAGCGCTGGCACTACGCCGAGGTCGGGTCGGGCTGGCACACGCCGTTGTTGCAGAGCGAGGAAAGCATCCCCGCCGGCGAGGCATTGACCTTGCAGTTGCAACACTTCGTGCGGGTTGCCCGGGGTGAACAGGCGCCGCTGATCGATGCCGCCGACGGTGGCCGTACCCTGGCGCTGATCGAGGCGATCCGCCAGGCAGCGGAAACTGGCCGGGCCTGTGCGCCCGAGCACATTGCCTGACTTGTCTGGTGACGATAATGACTGATCGAATTTTCTCCCTGGCGGCCCTGACGGTACTCGAGCTGCCACCCCCGGACATGGTCGAGGCAGCAGCCCGCGCCGGGTACAGCCACGTAGGCCTGCGCCTGGTGCCCGCCACCGAGCAGGAACAGCATTTTCCGCTGGTGGACGATGCCGGCCTGCGCCGGCAGACCCAGGCGCGCCTGCGCGACACGGGCATCAGGGTGCTCGACCTCGAAATATTGCGGCTGAAGCCGGAAACCTGTGTCGCCGATTTCGAACCGATCCTGGCAGTGGGTGCCGAGCTGGGCGGCACGGAGCTGCTGGTGGCTGGCAACGACCCGGATGAAGCGCGGCTGACCGAGCGCTTTGCTGCGTTGTGTGACCTGGCGGCGGGGTATGGCATTCATCCGCATCTGGAGTTCATGCCCTGGACTGATGTGCGTGACCTGCGCCAGGCCATGCGGGTGGTGGCCAACGCTGACCGTGCCAATGGTTGTGTGCTGGTGGATGCCTTCCACTTCAACCGCTCCGGCTCTTCGCTGGGCGATCTGGCGCAGCTGGCGCCGCAGCGCATGCGCTATGCCCAGCTGTGCGACGTTGCCGGCCCGGTGCCGGCCGACATGGACGAGATCCTGCGCCAGGCACGCAACGAGCGGCGCTTCCCGGGCGAGGGCGATGCCGACCTGGTCGGCCTGCTGCGCGGCTTGCCGCCCAGTGTGCCGTTGAGCCTGGAGATCCCCACGCGGCAGTTGCTGGAACAGGGCGTAAGCGGCGAACAGCGTGCGCGCATGGCGCTGGAGAAGGCCATGGCAGTGTTGGCCAGAGTCTGATTTATAGAATGCGGCGCATGGCACGGGCTACCGCCCGTGTTCGCGGGCACGCTACTCCTACAGAGCTGCACATGATTCACTGCCCTGGCAGGGGCCTTGTGGGAGCTGCAGATTTGCGGTGAGGCTGATGGCCCTATCGCCGGCAAGCCAGCTCCCACAGGTACAGCGACAACCTCGAGAACAACGCTGTACCTGTGGGAGCTGGCTTGCCGGCGATGAGGCCGGGCAGGCAAATTACTGATTGCTGACTGGCCAAAAAAAGGGCCCGCAAGGGCCCCGTAGAGGTAAGTGGCTAGCGCGTTCAGGCGCTCTCGATCTTGCGCGGCGCCATGAAGTACATCCACACCAGCGCCAGGAAGTACATCGCCGGGATCATGGTGAACAACACGGCATAGTTGTTGTTGGTAGCGGTCAGCACGCTACCGACAATCTGCGTCATGAACATCCCGCCAATCGCAGCGCACATGCTGCCGAAACCGAACACCGTGCTCACCAGGTGCTTGGGCGTGTAGTCCATCACCAGGCTCCAGATATTCGCCGTCCATGCCTGGTGTGCGCCCACCGCCAGCGAGATGGCCGCCACCGCGACCCACAGGCCACTGGCGTTGGCGGCAAAGATGACGCTGACCATGGTGCAGGCGAAGATCAGCATCGACACCAGCCGCGCCGTGGTAGCGCGCACGCCACGGCCGATGAGCCAGGACGACAGGATGCCGCCGCCAATGCTGCCGAAGTCTGCCGTCAGCCAGATGATGATCAGCGGGATACCCATCTGGGTCACGTTGATGCCCAGGCTGTACTGCTGGTTGAGGAACGGTGGCAGCCAGTACAAATAGAACCAGAACACCGGTGCGGTAATCGCGTAAGCCACCGCGAACGCCCAGGTGCCACGCAGGCGCAGGATGTGGCTGAACGGCACGCGGGTCGGCTCGGGCTCGTCATCCTGCTGGATGTACTCCACCTCGCTCTGGCGCACGCGCGGGTGATCTTCAGGGTTGTAGTACTTCAGCACCCACAGCACCACCCACACCAGGCCCAGGCTGCCCATGGCGATGAACGCGGCCTGCCAGCCCCACACAGCCAGAATCAGCGGCAGCAGGGCGGGGGTGACCATGGCACCGACGTTGGTGCCGGCGTTGAACAGGCCGGTAGCGATGGCTCGTTCGCCAGCCGGGAACCACAGGCGCACGGTCTTCACGCAGGCCGGGTAGTTGGCGGCCTCGGTCAGGCCGAGGATGAAGCGGCAGACCATGAAGCCAGCCGCCGAGGTGGCCAGGCCGTGAGCGCCGGTGGCCAGGCTCCACAGCAGCACGGCGAAGAAGAACGCGCGTTTTACCCCGACCTTGTCGATCAGCCGGCCTTGCAGCAGGAAGCCGACCGCGTAGCCGACCTGGAACCAGAAGTTGATGTTGGCGTAGTCCATGGCCGTCCAGCCCATTTCCTTGGCCAGGACGGGCTGCATGATGCCGAGCGCGGCACGGTCGATGTAGTTCAGGGTGGTGGCGAAGAACACCAGGGCGAGCATGCCCCAACGGGTCTTGCCGACGCCGAAGGCGCCGCGAAGCTTGTCGCCGATCGAACCCTGGTGCATCCGGGGGGCGGCGGGGGTGATCTTGGAGTGGTTCATAGACTGCTCGTTTCTTGAAATTGTATTAGCTGCGGTGCTACAGGTGCGTGACCAAGTCCCAGGCAGGGGGCACGCAAGGCCGGTGCATGGTGAGCAGTGGAGGCGGCAGCGTCAATTCGAGGTAGGGGCTAGTGTTCGGTTACCGAACGTTTGCGTTGGGCCTGCGGGCGAAGCAAGGGGCAACGTAAACTCAGGTGGTCAAGGTACTCAACGCTCTTGCGGCCAGATAACCGAATGTCATCCCCGGCCCCAAGGTAATACCGCCACTCGGGTAATGCCCGCCCATCACACTGTCCATGTCGTTGCCCACCGCATGCAACCCGGGGATCGGCCGCGCATGGCGGTCCAGTACCCGGGCCGAGGCATCCGTGCCCAGGCCGGCGAAGGTACCCAGGCTGCCCGGCAACAGTTTCACTGCGTGGAACGGACCGTGCAGCAGTGGCCGCAGCGATGGATTGGGGGCTTGCAGCGGCTCGCCTTGGGCACGGTTGTAGGCCGATACACCACGCCGGAAAACCGGATCTTCACCCTGGGCTGCATGGCGGTTGAAACCGTTCACCGTGCGCTGCAACTGCGCGGCGTCGATCCCGCAGCGCTGCGCCAGTTCCTCCAGCGTGCGACCGCTGTGCAGGTAACCGCAGCGTTGATAGTGGCGGGTGGGGAAAGGGAAGGGCTTGGCCCAGCCGATACCATAGCGACGTTGCGCGGCATGGTCGCAGATCAGCCATGCTTCCGGCGCTTCCCCCTGCGGGGTGGCGGCGAACAGCGCGTTCATGAAGTCGTGGTAGCAATCTGCCTCGTTGACGAAGCGCCGGCCATCGCGGCGCACGGCGATGAAACCGGGCTTGGCACGATCGATCAAGTGCGGGAAATGGCCGAAACTGCCATCGCTGCGCGGCACCCGCGACACAGGTGCCCAGGCACCCGCATGGGGCGCAGTCACCTGGACCAGGCCACCGGCCTGTTCGCCCAGGCGCAGGCCGTCACCGCTGTTTTCCCTGGGGGCTGCGGAGTAATGCTGGGTACCTTCCGGCGCATGCGGCATCAGTTGCGCGATGCGCTGGCGATCATGCGCAAAGCCACCGCAGGCCAAAACCACACCGCGGCGGGCGTTGATCATCTGGCCATCGGCAAACTGTGCGCCGCTGACCCGGCCATCGCCCAGCAGGCGACTGGCCGGCTTGTCGGTCAGGAGCGTCACGCCAAGGTCCAGGGCGCTGCGCAGCAGCCGTGCCACCAGGGCATTGCCATTGACCAGGTGCAGGCCGCGCCGGTGCAGCAGCAGGTCGCGACCATGGCGCAGCAGGCGTTTGCCCACATGCAGCGCGGCCGCGGGCGAGCGCGTGGCGTTGAAGAAGGCGGCCATGTCGGCGCCGCCGGCAATGCCCATGCCGGCCAGGCTGACGATGTCCAGCGGTGGGCGCAGCTTGTGCAGCCAGGGCCCGAGCAGGCGCCCGTCGTATGGCAGCGCACACAGCGATCGGCCACCGCGCGCGCTGCCGTCGCCTTCGCGCATGTCGGGCATGCGGCTGCCGCACTGGAACTGTACGGCGGTATGTTGCTGGAAGAACGCCACCATCTCCGGGCCATGGTGCAGGAAGGCGCGCTGGCGCGGGTCCAGTTCGCTGACGTGGGTTTGCTCACGCAGGTAGCGCTCCGGGGCATCGTCGGTCTCGACGATGCCTTCGGCAATGGCCAGCGGGTTGCGCGGTATCCACAGCCAGCCCCCCGACCAGGCGCTGGTGCCGCCCAACTGGCTGGCTTTTTCCGCGACGATCACCTGCAGGCCGTGATGGGCGGCAGTAACGGCGGCAGCCAGGCCAGAGGCGCCGGAGCCGATGACGAGTACGTCACATTCGAGGGGTTGCATGTTGGGGTCCGCTCAGGCGTAGGAGGAAGAGGTTTTACTGCAGCGGCGAAAAACCGGTGGGCCGCAGCAGGCGTGACTGCAAGTGCAACACCGCGCCCAACTCGCGGTTGCGCCTTGAAAACTCTGCCCAACGCGGGTCCGCTGCCATGGCTGCGCGGCGTGCCATGCGTTCGTCGAGGCTGGCATAGCCCCAGACATGCACCACCTGGTTGACTTCGCCGAACTCGCTGGTGAAAAAGCCGACCAGGTTACCCAGGTGCTCGCGTTGCACCTCCAGCGCGTGGCTTTGGTACAGGCTCAGCCAGTCGGCCATTTTCAGTGGGTCGAGGGTGTAGGTTCTCAGTTCGTAGTACATGCTGGAGTCTCCATGTGGGTGGTTGGCGCCTGCAGGCGCGCGGCGATGTGGTTGGCAGCGAGCCAGCCGAAGGTGAGGGCAGGGCCCAGGGTGATACCGGGGCCAGGGTAGGTGCCTTTCATCAGTGAGTTCATGTCGTTGCCGACTGCATACAGCCCGGCAATCGGCTGGCCATCGCGGTTCAGCACGTTGGCTTGAGCGTTGGTCACCAGCCCGCAGGCCGAACCGAGGTCGCCGGTGTGGATGCGGATGGCGTAGAACGGGCCGCTGGTCAGCGGCGCGAGGCATGGGTTGGGCATGTGTTGTGGGTCGCCCATGTAGCGGTTGTAGCTGTTGCCGCCTTTGCCGAACGCGCGGTCGATGCCGTTGCGTGCGTCGGCGTTGAACTGCTCCAGGGTCTGCATGAACACCTGTGGGTCGACGCCAATGGCCTTGGCCAGGGCCTGCGCTGTTGCGGCGCGGTACAGGTAGCCGGCGTCGATCAATGCCTGGTTGTCCACCGGCTTTGGCCGCGCCAGGCCCAGGCCGTAGCGGTTCATCGCCTCGGCGTCGCAGACCAGCCAGCAGCTGGCGATGCCTTTGGCGAACATGGTCTGCACGAAGTGGTGGTAGGAATCGGATTCGTTGACGAAGCGTCGCCCGTCCGGGCTCACCGCGATCACGCCTGGTTTGGCGCGGTCGGTGACCAGGTGCGGGAAGCGTTCATGCTCGCCACTGGCATGCCGCAATTCGGAAACCGGTGCCCAGAAGAAGTTGGCCACCAGGCCTTCGCCCTGGGCCGCGGCCACGGCTTGGCCAAGGCGCAGGGCAGCGCCGTCATTGGTGGGCGGTGACATGGTCAGGTGCGGCGCTTGCCGGGCCGGCCGGTAGCTGTCGGCGAGCGCGCCTGCAGCGAACCCGCCCATGGCGCACACCACTCCGCCCCGCGCCAGCACCCGCTCACGGCGCCCTTCGCGTTGCACCACCACGCCGGTGACCACGCCGCGTTCGACGATCAGTTCCAGGGCTTCGCTGCGTAACCACAGCTGCGTGCCATGGGCGAAGGCGCTGCTGGCCAGGCGGGCGATCAAGGCGTTGCCGGTGGTAAGCCGCGTGCCGCGCGGGTGGCTCAGGCGGTCCCGCGCATAACGCGCCATCAGCTTCAGGCAATGCCACAGCGACCGGGGCGAGCGGCGGATACTGAGAAAATGCTGGATATCCACGCGGTTGACCATCATGCCGCCAAACAGCAGCATGCCGGGCGGCGGCATCTTCAGGTTCTTGAAGTGCTGCCCGAGCTGCTTGCCGTCGTACTCGACCATTTCCAGCGCCCGGCCAAACTGGGTGGCACCCGGGGCGTCCGGATAATAGTCCGGCGAGTGCGGGCGCAGGGCATAGCGCAGTTCGGTGTTCTGCTCCAGCCAGCGCAGCGCCTGGTGGCCATGCTCGATGAAGGCGTCGGCCAGGGCGGGATCGTAGCCGTCGCCGATGACCTGCCTGAGGTAGGTGCGGATGGCCTCGGAGGAGTCCACCGCACCGGCGGCGCGGGCTTGATCGGTACCGTAGAGCCACACCGCCCCGCCGGAAATTGCCGAGGTGCCGCCAAAGTGTTCGGCCTTTTCCACCACCAGCACTTTCAGCCCATGGCGCGCGGCCGTGGCGGCAGCGGTAAAGCCACCGGCGCCACTGCCCAGCACGACCAGGTCAAAGTTGTGTTGCGCATGTTCATGCGTCGGCATGGCTTCAGATCTCCAGCGGCGTGACGCCCATGAAGGCGCCCAGGTGCCCGAGTTGGGCGAAGGCCATTTCCGGGCCGGTCTGGACTGTGCAGCCAACCTGGCGTGCCCGGTTGAGCAGCGGGGTGATCTCGGGCGAGGTGACCACGTCGGCGACCAGGGTTTCGGGCTGCAAGGTGGCGAGCAGGGCGGCAGGCAGCGGCAGCTCCGCGCTACCGCCCATGCCGACAGGGGAGGCGTTGACCAGCAGGTCGAAGCCTTCCAGCCCGTCGACCCGGGTGGCGAGTTCGACCTTGGGGAAGGCATTGCCGAGCAGCTCGCAAACAGCGCCCACGCGTGCGGTGCTGGGGTCGCTGAGGGTGACGCTGGCGATGCCGGCCTCGCCCAGTGCATAGGCAATGGCACTGCCGACCCCGCCACAACCGATCACCAGTGCCCGCTTGCCTGCCGGCTCGAAACCATGTTTGCGCGCAGCACCGAGGAAGCCGGCGCCGTCCACGTTGTCGCCCAGCAGGCGACCGTCACGCTCACGGCGAATCACATTGACCGAGCCCAGCGCGGCTGCACGTTCGCTCAGGCCATCAAGGCGGCTGGCCAGGGCCTGCTTGTATGGCACGGTGACCACGCACCCACGCAGGTTCTGCCAGCCGCGCAGGGTACCGGCGAAGGTATCCAGTGCAGCCTCATGCAGGTCGATGGGCAGCATGGCCAGGTTGCAGTTGTTGTTGGCGAACCAGGTGTTGAAGTTGTCCGGGGACTTCACCTGGGCAATGGGCGAACCGACGATGGCGACCAGTTCAGTGGAACCACGAATCATGCTGACCTCCTTATTGGCGTTGTTATGGAGGCCAAGGGTGAGGCAAGGGGGTCGTTGGCAACAATGCGCTGATCGGGCGTTTAATGCGATAATCGCATCCTTGATCCGGTTATCGCGGTAATCGGCTGTTTTTGCCCTGCTTGCGAGTCGAATAGATGAACACCCCCGCTATCCATCCTCGTGACTTGATCGCCGGCTTGCAGAAAGGCCTGGCGCTCATGCAGCTGTTCAGCGCCGAGCAGCCGCGCCTGAGCGTGCCGCAGGCGGCCAGGCTGTCCGGCCTTACCCCCAGTGCCGCGCGGCGGTTTCTGTTGACCTTGGTGCACGAAGGGTTTGCCGAAACCGACAGCCGTGAGTACTGGCTTACGCCCAAGGCGCTGCGCCTCGGCCAGGCGTATGTGGACTCGGCGCAATTGCCGCGCATGCTGCGGCCGATCGTCGAGCAGGTGGCGAGGCAGACGCAGGAGCATGTGTCGGTGGGTACCCGTGATGGTGACGAGATCATCCACCTGGTACGCAGCCGCTACAGCCATGTGGCCTCGTTGTCGATCCGGCCGGGTTCGCGGGTGCCGATGTATTGCACCGCCGGCGGGCGTGTCTGGCTGGCCTGGCTGGATGAGGGAGAACGGGATGCCTACTTATCGCGTAACCCGCTGCGGGGGTTGACGCCTTATACGCAGACGGACCGGTTGCAACTGGAGGCGGAGTTGCTGCGGGTGAGGGAGCAAGGGTTCTGTATCGTGGACCAGGAGTATGAAGTCGGCATGCGCGTGCTGGGTGTGCCACTGCTGGACCGGGCCGGCCGGCTGAAAGCGACATTGACCATCACCACCCATGCTTCGCGGTTGAGTGTGGATGAAATACGCTTGCGGTATCTGCCGACCCTGTACGAGGCGCAGGCGTTGTTGCGGCCGGTGCTGGATTGAGGTGTTAGGGTTTGGAGGCGTGTTGCCGTCTTCCCGGGAAACTGGATCTCATAGAACTGAACATGATTCATTGAGCTAGCCGGGACCCTGTGGGAGCGGCTTCAGCCGCGAACACCGGCGCAGCCGGTGCCATGCACCGCGCTGGATTCTTCGCGGCTAAAGCCGCTCCCACAGGGTAAGCAAAGGGGTGGGAGCGGCCCAGGCCATCGGCTTATCTTTCGATCTGGCGGTTCCAGCGCGCGTTCCACTCGGGGCGCTGGGTGTTGACCTGGTCCCAGTCGATGGTCACGGCGGTCTGCAGGTAGGTCTGCATGGCTTCGACCTGGCCACGGGTCTTGTCGCTGGTGGGCGTGTTGGGGTTGGACGGGATCTGGTCACCCAGCTCCAGTGCCGGCGACTGCGCCTCGGGGCTGAGCAGGAACTCGGCGAGCTTCTGCGCAAGCTCCGGCTGGTCGTTGTGGGCCGTGACGCATTCGGCCTGGTTGAGCACCACGGCACCTTCCTTGGGCGCGGCGTACTCCACCGGGATGCCTTTGAGCTTCAGCGCCGTCACCTGGGTGGGGGTGAGCGGGAACAGCGCGGCTTCGTCGGTTTGCACCATTTCCGAGAGCTTGGCCGAGTTGGGGATGTACTCCAGCACGTTCGGGCCCACGTTCTTCTGCCAGGCGGCGAAGCCCGGGTTGACGTCGGTATCGCTACCGCCGTGCAGGCGGTTGTACATCAGGAAACCATGCAGGCCGAAGGTGGACGATGCCATCGACTGGAACACCACCTTGTCCTTGAAGCGCGGGTCGGCCAGGTCGTTCCATGAGGTAGGCGCTGCCCAGCCATTGGCCTTGAACAGGCGGCTGTTGTAGGCAAGCCCGGTCACGCCCAGGCTGACTGCGGCGGCCTTGTCCTTGATCAAAGCCTTTTCCGGCAACTGGGCCAAGGTCGGGTTGGGTTTGAGCGTGCTGCACAGGCCCATGCCGATGGCGCGGTACATGATGCCGTCATCCAGCACCATCACATGGATCGACGGCTTGTTCGGCGTGGCCTGGACCTTGGCCAGGATGTCGGCCGAGGTGCCGGGAACGATCACCACCTTCACCCCGTTGGCCTGCTCGAACCTTGGCAGGATATTGTCGCTGAACAGCCGCTCCATGGTGCCGCCGTTCATGCCCAGGTACAGCGTGGGTTGGGCCATGGCGGGCAGGCAGGCGAACAGGCCGGGCACGGTGCAGAACAGGGCGAGCAAACGTTGCTTGTGCGTCATGACAGGTTTTCCTTGTAGTGGTTGGGCTGAAAGCGGTTGATGGAAAAAGCCGCCAGGCTGAGGGCCGGCGCGCCGTGCAGGATGCATTGCGCCAACGCTTCACCGGCAGCCGGGCCTATCTGGAAGCCGGCACCGGCAAAGCCGAAACCATGCAGCAGGCCAGGCTGGCGCAGGCTGGGGCCGAGCACCGGTTCGTCATCGGGCAGGTAACCCTCGGTGCCGCTCCAGGTGCGGATGGCCTGGGCGCCCGCCAGTGCCGGGTACAGCTCGGTGGCGTTGCGCAGGATGTCGAGTACTGCGGCCTGGCCCGGGCGTGCGGTGGTCGGGGTCAGGGCAAAACCGCGCCCGCCGCCCAGCACGCAGTTGCCACGCGCGACCTGGCGGGCGTAGATGCCGCCGCCTTCGACCCCGGTGCTGGCGGTCATGAACAGCGGCAGCGGCTCGGTAACCAGCATGGCCGGGTGGGCTGCGGTCAGCGGCACCGGCTCGCCGAACCGCTCGGCCAGTTGCGCCGACCAGGCGCCGGCGCAATTCAACAACCAGGGCGCCTTGAAGCCTTGGCCGCTGCTGGTGTGTACGCTGAAGCGGTAGCCGTCGTGATCCACCTCCAGCACCTTGCACTGCTCATGCACCTGGGCGCCGCTGCGCCTGGCCGCCTGGGCGAACGCCGGTGACACCAGCCGTGGGTTGGCATGGCCGTCTTCGGGGCAGTACGAGGCGCCGACGGCGATATCGCCCACCCAGGGGAAGCGCTGGCGCAGTTCGCGTCGTTCAAGCAGTTGCAGGCGCAGGTCAAAAGCCTGGTTACGCTGGGCATAGGCCTTCAAGGCATCGAAGTCGGTTTCGCTGCGTGCCAGCTTAAGGTGGCCGCTGCGGGCGTATTCGCCATCGATGCCGATCCACTCGCGCAGATTCCCCCAGATGGCATGGGCGCGCATCGACAATGGCAGCTGCGCCAACGAGCGGCCCTGACGGCGCACACCGCCGTAGTTGACCCCGCTGGAATGCGAGCCGCAGAAGTCGCGTTCCAGCAATGCCACTTGCCGACCAGCGCGGGCCAGGGTCAAGGCAGCGCTGCTGCCGACGATGCCGCCGCCGACGATGATGGCATCCACTTCGATCAGCTTCATGGTTTTATCTCCAGGCCAAAGGGCAGGGGCTTGACCGGAGCCTGGCCACGCAGGCGCCCGACCTGATCAATGGCCCGACCGCTTTCGCAGGCGATCAACTCGGCGGCAGCAGCACCGCACACGCGGCCCTGGCAGCGGCCCATGCCGACTCGGCACATGGCTTTGACCCGGTTGATTTCCCAGTGCCCGGCACGCACGGTGGCGCGGATTTCCCCGGCGCTGATCTGCTCGCAGCGGCACACGGTGAGCTGGTCCGGGGCTTGCCGTGCCCACTGCTCGGGAAACGGAAAGGCCTGCTCCAGCCCCTGGCGGAAGCGCTGCAGGGTGGCCAGGCGCCTTTCCAGTTGCTGCCGGCGCTGCGGGTTGCCGGGCTTGCCGAGGTCGGCCAGCAGTGTCAGGGCGGCCAGTTCACCGCTCATCTCGGCACCGTCGGCACCGAGGATGCCGGCACCGTCGCCTGCCAGGTATACGCCGGGGCTGCTGGCCCGGCCCTGGGCATCACGTACCGGTAGCCAGGCGCGGTTGAGCGCGCTCCAGGCGAACTGGCAACCCAGCAGGTCGGCCAGTTGGGTTTCACTGCGCAGGGCGTGGGCGAATGCCATGGCGTCGCACGGCAGGTCGTGTTGCTGGCCATTGCTCAACCAGCGCACACCGCTGGCGCGTTGCTCGCCGTCGATACCCAGCAGGGTCACGCCCTGGTGCACGGGCACACCCTTGCGGGCCAGCCAGGCTCGGTAGTACAGGCCCTTGGCAAAGGTGCCCGGTTGCAGAAGCAGGCGTGGCAGGGCACGCACCTGGGCGCTGAACGGTGAGGTGTCGAGCACCGCGCTGACCCTGGCACCGGCCTTGGCATACTGGTAGGCCACCAGGTACAGCAGCGGCCCGCTGCCGGCCAGCACCACCCGTTCACCGATCGCGCAGCCCTGGAACTTCAGGGCGATTTGCGCAGCGCCCAAGGTATAGACCCCAGGCAGGGTCCAACCGGGTATCGGCAACACCCGGTCGGTGGCACCGGTGGCGACGATCACCCGGTCGAACGCCAGGCGGTCGGCCAGGTGGCCCTGTTGCAAGGTGTCCAGCACTTGGTTCTCGGCGTTCCAAACGAGGGTGTCCGGGCGGTAGTCGACCTGCCCGCGCAGTTGCTCGAGGGTGTTGTGCAGGGCTTGGGCCTTGCCGGCCTCGAAGCCGTACAAGGCTTTGGCCGAGCGGCGAAAATTGGCCGGCTGCTGGCGGTAGATCTGCCCGCCGCCGCGGCTGGCCTCGTCCAGCAGCACCGGGCGCAGGCCGTGGGCTACGAGGGTTTGCGCGGCGCGGATGCCGGCCGGGCCGGCGCCGATGATCACGATCGCACTCATGGCTGGCGCCCCGGGTCGCGGGTCACGCACTGGCCCGGTTCCAGAAAGGTCGAGCAGGCGCGTACCCGGCGGCCATCCTGCAGGCGTACCCAGCAGTCCTGGCAGGCGCCCATCAGGCAGAAGCCGGCGCGTGGTTCGGCGTTGAAGTCGCTGCCGCGCAGGTGCCCGGCATTGGTCAGGATGGCAGTCAGCAGGGTATCGCCGCTCATGCCTTTGGCCGGTTGGCCGTCGAGCAGGAAAGGCACAGGCTCGCGGTCGTGTTCGGCCACGCGCTTGAACAGGGGCATGGGAGCGTTCCTTGTCATTGCTTGCCCACCAGCACGCGGTCCAGGCCATATACGCGGTCCAGGGCGACCATGGTCAGGGCGGTGACGGCGATCACCAGCGCCGAGACGGCGGCCATCATCGGGTCGATGGATTCGGTGGCGTATACGTACATGCGCACTGGCAGGGTCTGGGTGGCAGGCGAGGTGACGAAGATCGACAGGGTCACTTCGTCGAAGCTGTTGATGAAGGCCAGCAGCCAGCCGCCGGCTACACCGGGCAGGATCATCGGCAGGGTGACCTTGCAGAACAGCGTGACCCGGCCAGCGCCCAGGCTTTGCGCAGCCTGCTCGGCACTGCGATCGATTCCGATGGCTGCAGCCAGTACCAGGCGTAGCACGTAGGGGGTAATCACCACGACATGGGCGAACACCAGCCAGGCGAAGCTGCCATTGACCCCCAGCAGGGCGAACAGCCGCAGCAAGGCCACACCCAGCACCAGGTGGGGGATGATGATCGGCGATAGCAGCAGGCCGTTGAGAAAGCCTTGGCCGGGGAAGCTGTAGCGGGTGATCGCCAGGCCCGCCGGCACGGCGATCAGAGTGGCCAGCGAGGCAGCCAGGGCCGCGAGTTTCAGGCTGTTGTAGAACGCATCGAGGAAATCGGCACGCTCGAACACGGCGCTGAACCAGCGCAGCGAGAAGCCGGCAGTGGGCAGGCTCAGGGTGTTTTCCGGGGTGAATGCCACCAGGCACACCACCACCAGCGGGGCGAGCATGAACAGCATCACCAGGGCGTGAAAGGACAGGGCCAGCGGGCCGTTACGGGTCATCGGTTCAGACTCCAAGTGCGCGTTTGTAGCGGCGTTCGACCAATCGGTTCCAGCTGAGCATCACCAGCAGGTTGATCAGCAGCAGGGCCACGGCGATGGTTGCACCCATCGGCCAGTTCAGTTCGGCCAGGTACTGGTCGTAGATCATGGTGGCGACCATCTTCAGGCGGCGACCGCCCAGCAGGCCTGGGATGGCGAACGAGCTGGCGGCCAGGCCGAACACGATCAGCGTCCCCGACAGCACGCCGGGCATGATCTGTGGCAGCACGATGCGGCGGAACACCGTCCACTGGCTGGCACCCAGCGAGAGCGCAGCCTGCTCGGCAGCCGGGTCGAGTTTTTGCAGCGAGGTCCACACCGGGATGATCATGAACGGCAGCATCACGTGGACCAGGCCGATGATCACTGCAAACGGCGTATACAGCAGCTTCACCGGCTGCCCGCCGAGAGCAGTGATGCCCTGGTTGACCAGGCCGTCGGCGCCTAGCAGCAGGCTCCAGCCGAAAGCTCGCACCACCACCGAAATCAGCAGCGGGGTCAGCACCAGGATCAGGAAGATCGAGCGCCACGGCGCGCCCATGCGGCTGAGCACCAAGGCCTCGGGGATGCCGATCAGTACGCAAAGCAGGGTGACCAGGGCACTGATCCAGAAGGTGCGGAAGAAGATCTCGTAGTAGTAGGTGTCGGTCACCAGGCTCAGGTAATGGCCGAAGGTGTACTGGCCGGCCTGGATGCCGCTGCTGTAGTCGAACGCGTTGAACGACAGCAGCACGGTCAGCCCCAATGGCACCACCAGCAAGGCCAGGAACAACAGCAGCGCCGGGCTGCTCAAGCCATAGCCCCAGGCGCTGCTGCGCAGCTTTGCCGCGCTCATGCCGCCACCTCGCCAGCGTTCAGCACCCGCAGCAGGGCATCGTTCCAGTCCAGGCCGACCTGTGTGCCTTCATCCAGCGGTGTGTTGCCGTCGTTGGCACGCACCACGGCCAGGTTGCCCAGGGCGGTGTCGACCCTGTACAGCCATTGGCTGCCGAGGAAGTAGCGGCAGCTGATGCGGCCTGCGAGCTTGCCGCTGCCGGCCGGGCCGAGGCTGATCTTTTCCGGGCGCAGGCTGAGGGTCAGCGGGCCCTGGGCATCCGCCTGCGGTTGCCCGCCGGGGCCGGTTACGCCGCGCAGGCGGTTGGCCTTGCCGACAAAGTCGGAAATGAAAGGCGTGCCCGGGTGTTCATACAGGCGGTAGGGGTCATCGACCTGGGTAATGCGCCCGGCTTCCATCACCACCACCCGGTCGCTGATCGACAGCGCCTCGGCCTGGTCGTGGGTGACCATCAAAGTGGTGATGCCGACCTCGTTCTGGATACGGCAGATCTCGAACTGCATTTCTTCACGCAGGTGGGCGTCCAGGTTGGACAGCGGTTCGTCCAGCAGCAGCACCGGCGGTTCGATCACCAGTGCACGGGCCAGGGCCACCCGTTGACGCTGGCCGCCGGAGAGTTCGCGCGGGTAGCGCTCGGCATGTTTGTCCAGGCGCACCAGCGCCAGGGCCTGGTCGACCCGGCGGGCTATGTCGGCGTTGGCCACCTTGCGCATGCGCAGGCCGAAGGCGACGTTGTCGCGCACGGTCATGTGCGGGAACAGCGCGTAGCTCTGGAACACCACGCCCAGGCCTCGGCTGGCCGGCTTGGCGTGGGTGATGTCGCGGCCGTCGAGGACAATGCGGCCGCTGGTGACCTCGACGAAGCCGGCAATCATTTGCAGGGTGGTGGTCTTGCCGCAGCCCGAAGGGCCAAGCAGGGAGACGAACTCGCCTTTCTCGATGGCCAGTGACGAGCTGGCCACTGCCTCCGTGGCGCCATAGCGCTTGCAAAGCTTGTCGATCAACAGAAAGGTCATGGCTGTGCTCCATCGCAAACGGAACCGGGGTCAACCGGCAGTTTCAGGGTGGGCAGAGCGCCAGCGGCGAAAAGCAATGCTTTTACGGACGTTGGCGCTCGCTGCTGTGGCGGCGGCCGATGTTGTGATATCGCCCTATGGACCGGAGAGTAGGGCAATGATTAGGATGGCGACAAAGGGTAATTTCACTGGGTGACAGCTATTTTGAAATTATTCCGCTGACTGGAATTTTCTAAGGTTTGACGAAAAATGGATTCCGATAAACGAAATGAGCAGGCCAAGGAAGTAGGTGTCAGTGCAGTGTCGCGTTTGTTCGCCGTGTTGCGTGCGCTGGGAGATTGCGGTGGCGAGGGCGAGAAGGTCAGCCAACTGGCGCAGCGGGTTGGCCTGGCGCAACCCACGACCCACCGCCTGCTGCGCAGCCTGATTGAAGAAGGCATGGTCGACCAGTGCGCGACCAGCAAGCGCTACCGGCTGAGCCTGGATTTTTTTGCCTTGGCGGCCAAGGCCGGGCAAGCCGGCAATCTGCGCGATGTGGTGCGCCCCAGCCTGCTGCGGCTGTCGGCCTCGCTGGGCGATTCGCTGTTCCTGCTGGCGCGCTCAGGGTTCGATGCGGTGTGCCTGGACCGCAGCGAAGGGCCATACCCGATTCGTACCTTCACCGGTGATATCGGCGGCCGTGTGGCCTTGGGGGTGGGGCAGGGCAGCCTGGCAATCCTGGCCTTTCTGCCGGAGGAGGAGCGCGACGAGGTGATCCGCTACAACCTGCCGCGGCTGAAGGATTTCCACCATTACGACGAAGTCATGTTGCGCGCCGAAATCGACAATGTGCGCAGCCTCGGTTATGCCGGGCGCAATACCGGAGTGCTCGATGGCATGGCCGGCCTGGCGGTGCCGATCCTCGATCGTAACGGCCATGCGGTGGCGGCCCTGAGCGTGGCGACCATCAGCGACCGCCTGGGGCCCAACCGCATGCCGACCGTGGTAGCGCTGCTCAAGCGCGAGGCCGCGGCGATTGGCGAGCGGGTCAACCCGTTCGACCCGGTGCTGCGCCGGCCTTCGCATGTGTTTGGTTGAGGGCCAGGATTGAGCTCAGTCCATCGTCGTGATGGAAAACTGATGGCGGTCGACGCATGGCACCGGCTTTGCCGGTGTTCGCCGGGCCCGCTCCCATACAGGCCTACTCCATCGCCTCGGCCACGCCCTGGTCCTCACCCAGGAACCCGCCGCTCTGGTGCTGCCACAACCGCGCATAAGTCCCATTCTTCGCCAGCAGTTGCGCATGGGTGCCTTGTTCGATGATGCGCCCTTCATCCATCACGATCAGCCGGTCCATGGCGGCAATCGTCGACAACCGGTGGGCGATGGCGATGACGGTCTTGCCTTGCATCATTTCATCCAGGCTCTCCTGAATGGCCACTTCCACTTCCGAGTCCAGCGCACTGGTGGCTTCGTCCAGCAGCAGGATCGGCGCGTTCTTCAGCATCACCCGGGCAATGGCGATGCGCTGGCGCTGACCACCTGACAGCTTGATGCCGCGCTCTCCCACCAAAGTGTCGTAACCGGTGTTGCCCTGGCGGTCGCTGAGCTGGCTGATGAAACCATCGGCCTGGGCATTGGCCGCAGCGGCGCGGATCTGCGCTTCGGTGGCATCGGGGCGGCCATAGGCGATGTTGTCGCGAATCGAGCGGTGCAGCAGCGAGGTGTCCTGAGTGACCATGCCGATGGCGCTGCGCAGGCTGTCCTGGGTGACCTTGGCCACGTTCTGCCCGTCGATGCGGATTTCCCCACGGTCCACGTCGTAGAAGCGCAGCAGCAGGTTGATCAAGGTGGACTTGCCGGCCCCGGAGCGGCCGACCAGGCCGACTTTTTCGCCCGGGCGGATGTGCAGGCTCAGGTCGTCGAGCACCTGGCGCTCGCCGTTGTAGTTGAAGCCGACCTTGTCGAAACTCACCGCGCCGCCCTTGGTTACTAGTTCGGTAGCGCCGGGCGCATCCTTCACCTTGGGGCCGCGGGTGAGGGTGGCCATGCCGTCCTGCACGGTGCCGATGTTCTCGAACAGCGAGGTTATCTCCCACATGATCCAGTGCGACATGCCGTTGATACGCAAGGCCATGGCGGTGATCGCCGCCACCGCCCCGGTGCCGACCTGGCCCTGGTGCCACAACCACAGGGCATAGCCACCGGCAGCCATGATCAGGCCCACCACCAGCGCCTGGTTGACGATTTCGAACTGGCTGACCAGACGCATCTGGCGAAAACCGGTCTGCTTGAAGTCCTCCATGGCTGCGCGCGCGAAATGCGCTTCGCGGTTGGCGTGCGAGAACAGTTTCACCGTAGTGATGTTGGTGTAGGCGTCAGAAACCCGCCCGGTCATCGATGATCGGGCGTTGGCCTGCTCCTGGCCGACCTTGCCCAGGCGCGGTACGAAATACAGCATGGCCAGGCCGAACAGCACGACCCAGGCAATGAATGGCAGCATCAGCTTCAGGGCAAAGCCACCTGCCAGGGCGATGATCGCGATGAAGTACACGCCGATCCCGGGCAGGATCTCGATGAGGGTGAACAACACATCGCGAACCGCCAGCGCCGTCTGCATCACCTTGGTGGTGACCCGGCCGGAAAACTCGTCAGAAAAGAACGACAGGCTCTGACGCAGCATCAGCCGGTGAAAGTCCCAACGCAGGCGCAGCGGCAAGTTGATCGCCAGTACCTGGTGCTGAAGCATGGTGCGCAGCGCCACCAATCCGATGCTGACCAGCAGGACGATGCCGATACCCCAGAGCACCCGGGTTTCTTCGGGGCCGATGTTACCGCCGGCCTGCCAGACCGAAAGCAGGTCCACGACCTGGCCGAGGAAGGCGAACAGCCAGGCTTCGTAGATCGATACCCCGGCACTGAGCAGCGCAAGTGCCAGGATGTAGCCGCGCGCCCCTCGGGTGCAGGCCCACATGAAGCGCAGCAGGCCAACGGGTGGCGGAGGTATCTCGTCGGGTGGGAAAGGGTCGAGCCAGCGCTCAAAGATACGAAACATGCTTGTCTCCGGAAGATCAATTCTTGCCTGGCCGGTGGCCATGACCCAGCGAAGCATTCGCTGTCGACAAGCCGGGCGTGGGCTGCAGGGCAGCCCCGGCAAGCCGACAGACCTTAACTGACTGACACTGGCCCAACGCTTGTTGTTAACAAAAGTTTGCAAATTATTACATTTCCGCTTGATTTCATTTTGCCTTACTGCTGTAGAATTGACGACTTTTAAAGATGGATGTCTTGTTTGCCGTTTTTTTGACGTGCGTCATGTGCGCTCAGCGGCAGGCAAGTCAAAGTTACCCTTCAACCCGCCTCAATTTACTTTTGCAGAGCCAGTGTTTTGACGAACGGAACGCCGTGGTTGGCTATCTCCGGCTTAGACGCCGAGAGCAACCAGCTTCATGTACAAGGACTGTATTGGTTGGCCTGTGATAACGCAGAAGACGCCACCTTGCTATGCCGCCAAGTGGTCGAGGGGCTGCCGGAGCACGCGCGCGCAGCCCTGATCGCCGATGCGCAAGCGATCGGTGATGTGCTGGGTGCGCTCGATGCCGCGCAGGGCCCCGGCGAACTGGCGCTGTACGAAGCCAACCCGCAAGCCGCCCGGCACCTGGTCGATGACCTGCCGCGTATCGACGCCGCCGGGCGTGTGCTGGTGCTGCTGGCGCCTGCCGAGGTCTGGGGTGCTGGCAACGTCGAAGGCTGGTGCAACGCGCTGCGCCCGGTCCTGTTGGCCGAGGCATCGCTGTTGCTGGTCATCAGCAGCGGCCAGAGTGCCGGGCTGGTAGAACGCCTGCGTGCGTTCAACCAGGGCGTCGATGGCCTGGCCCAGGTGTATCGCGGCAAAGGCGGGGTGCGCTACCTGCAGCATTTCTGGAGCAACCCGCTCGGCAAAACCGGTACGCGCGACGTGGAGCTGGCGCGGCTTGAAACAGGCTTCGCCGCCGCCGGGGCGCCGCAGGCCCCCAGCGACACCGGTGGCGACGAGCTGTTGTACCTGGCCCAGCGCCCGGTACTGGAAGGTGCGCCAGCCTTCTCCGAGCACTGGCAGGTCTGCGAGAGCCTCGAGGAACTGGGGGCCAAAGCTGGCAGGGCGGTTTCCGCCACGGTCATCTTCGCCATGGACGGCGGGCAGCGCCTGGATAGCCTGGCGCGCCAGTTGCACCACTTGCGCCAATTGCGTGGCAATGCCCTGAAGCTGGTGGTGCGCGAGATGGCACCGACCCTGCGCTACCAGGATGAACAACTGCTGCTGGCCTGCGGGGCCAGCCAGATCGTGCCGTTCGGTGCCAGCCTGTCGCGCTTCCTGACCATGGTCGAGAGCATCCAGGGTTACCTCTGGCGCCGGCGCCTGCCAAGCGATTTCGATGCCTTGCTCGCACGCCTGCGGCCGCTGGCCATTTGTGGTCTGGTGGCGCCGCGCGCGTTCGCCGAAGCCGTGCAGACCATGTGGCATGGGGTGCGCAACGGCGAAATCGCCCACCAGTTGCTGGTATTGCGCCCGGCCCCTGGCCTGACCCCGCTGCAAGCCTGCTCGCGCACGGTGTTCCGCCGTGACGGCGACATCGCCTGCGTGGTGGGCGATGTGCTGTTCCTGTTCCTTTTCGCCTGCCGCTCCGAAGGCGTCGAGCAAGCCCTTGACCACATCTTCCAGTTGTCGTGGAAAGAGTTGTTCATCAGCCAGGAGGTGCTTGCCGGTGTCGACAGCCTGGCCACCCCGGCCTTCCTCGACGAGCGCGTGCCACAGCCACCCCGGCTTGACGCGGCGGCACAGTTGACCGCCCAGGCCAGGCCGGCCCTGGCGCCGCGCCGGGTGGCCCTGGGCAAGCGGGGTACAGCATGAACTTCGCGCAACTGCTGCAAGTGGTCGGCATTACGGCGCTGGTCACCTTGGCGCTGGCCCTGCTGCTGTTACGCCTGCGCGCCACGCTGCGCGGCTGGTTGCGCCGCCGCCTTCCACCCCGTTACCTGAAACCGCTGGGCGTACGCCACCGCGCGGCACGCCAGGAACTCCGTAATGACTAATTTATCCGCCACCCTCCCGGTACCGGCCCGCTGGCCTGGACTGGGCGGGTGGAACCTCTATTTCCTGGCCAAGTTCCTGTTGGTCGCCCTTGGCATGCTCGACTTTCAGGCGCTGCCGAACCTGTTGTTCGCCGCGTTTCTGCTGGTGCCGCTGCCAGGCAGGTGGCTGCGAATCGCGCGGCAGCTGGTGGCCGTACCGGTTGGCATCGCATTGTTCTACCAGGACACCTGGCTGCCGCCCTTCAGCCGCCTGCTGGCGCAGCCGGGGGTGTTCGATTTCTCGTGGGACTACCTGCTCGAACTGCTCGGCCGCTTCATCAACTGGAACCTGCTGGGCGCGCTGGCACTGTTGCTGGTGGGTTACCTGTACCTGCGCCATTGGCTGCGGCTGAGTACCCTGAGCCTGCTGGGGCTGGCGTGGCTGGCGATCGGCGGCCTGCCAGCGCTGGGGTTCCATCCGGGCCAGGCGCCTGGCACCGCGGCTGCCAGCCCCACCGAGCAGGCGCAGGCCACCGCGGTTGCCGACAATGCCACGCTCGACAGCTGGCTCGAGCGGTTCTTTGCCAGTGAGCGTGAACGGGTGACAGCATTCCCGGCCGTGAAGGCCGATGAGCAGCCGTTCGATCTGCTGGTGATCAACATCTGCTCGCTGGCCTGGGATGACCTGTCTGCCGTGGGGTTGCGTGACAACCCGTTGTTTTCGCGCCTGGACGTGATCTTCGACCAGTTCAACTCGGCCACGTCCTACAGCGGGCCGGCGGCCATCCGCGTGCTGCGTGCCAGCTGCGGGCAGTCGTCCCACGCCGGCCTGTACCAGCCTGCCCCGGAGCAGTGCCTGTTGTTCCAGAACCTGGCCAGGCTCGGCTTCCAGAGCAACACCTTGCTCAACCACAGCGGCCGCTTCGACAATTTCATCGGCGACATCACCCAGCAGCACATGCCTCAACCCGGCCTGCGCAACACCGATTTCCCGCGGGCACTGGTCGGCTTCGACGGTTCGCCGATCGCCAGCGACCTGGAGGTGCTGCGCCGCTGGTGGGGCCAGCGCAAAGGCGCGCCGGCCGAGCATGTGTCGCTGTTCTACAACAGCATCAGCTTGCATGACGGCAACCGGATCGTCACCGCCGACGGCGGTACCCGCGTGGCTGATTACGCAACGCGCGCCACCCGGCTGTTCGGTGAGCTTGGCAGTTTCCTCGATGAACTGGAGCGCAGCGGCCGCCGCGTGGTCGTGGCCATTGTCCCGGAACATGGCGCCGCGCTGCATGGCGACCGCATGCAGCTGTCGGGCATGCGTGAAATCCCCACCCCATCGATTACCCATGTGCCGGTCGGCCTGAAGTTCATCGGCATGGGCCAGCCTGCCCGCAACGAGCCGCTGTACGTCTCGGCACCCACCAGCTACCTGGCGCTGTCCGAACTGATCTCGCGCGTGTATGCGGGCCTGGGCCAGCAGCAGGTGCTGGATGTGCCCAGCCTGCTGAGCGACCTGCCGACCACCGAACAGGTCGCGGAAACCGCAGGTGCGCAGGTAATTAACTACCAGGGGCGTGCCTACATGCGCCTGCAAGGCCAGCCCGACTGGCAACCTGTTCCGAAGGAGCGCCAATGATCACTGGCAAGGCAGACCCTGCCGACCGCAGCGACGATATCGCCCAGTTGCGCCAGCATCTGGACATGCCGGACCTGAACTACCAGGACATTTCGTTGCTGGTGGGTGTCCAGCAGGCTTTGCAGCGCTGGCCGCTGCTGGGTGAAAGCTGCCGGAGCAGCGCCCAGGGCACCTTGTACACGGCGGCGCCGCGGCGCCAGGTACTGTCGCCATGACCAGCCTGGCGTTGCACGGCGTTCGCGGTGGCCTGGGGCGCAGTGCCTTGCTGGCGGCACTGGGGCATGCGTTGCAGGGCGTAGGTGAGCGGGTGCTGCTGGTCGACCTGTGCCCAAGCAACCTGCTCGGCCTGCACTTCAACCTGCCCCTCGACACGCGCGAGGGCTGGGCGCTTGCCGAGCGGGAAGGGCGGCCATACAGCGATGCCATGTATGAGGTGCTCGATGGCCTGTGCCTGATGCCGTTCGGCAATCTGCCTGCCGGCACGCGGCCGCCTTTGCCCGACGCTGAAGCCTGGCGCGCGCGCCAGGCCGAGCTGGCCGAGCACTTCGACTGGTTGCTGTTCGACCTGCCGCAACTGCCGACCGATACCGCTGGCCAAAGTGTCGAGACTGACGTGCGTGTGTTGGTGGCCGAGGCCGAAATGGCCAGCCACCTGCTGCTCGGGCGCCGGCAGGTCGAGCACTACGACCTGTTGCTGGTCAACCGCTACGACCCCGCCAGCCGCTTGCAGAGCGACCTGCTGATGGTGTGGCGCGACCTGTTCCGTGATCGCCTGCCGATCCAGGTGGTGCACCGCGACGAGGCGTTTCTCGAAGCCCTGGCGCACAAGGCACCGCTTGGCCACTACGCGCCGCAGAGCCTGGCTTGCCGGGACGTGCAGAGCCTGGCGGTGCGCTGCCTGACGAGGCGCCAGTCGTGACCCTGACCCCTCTGTCGGCCTACGCCTGGTTCCGCACACGTGGCGCGCGGCAGCCGGTCGCGTGGCTGTTTACCCTTGGCGTGTGGCTGGCCTTCCTGTTTCTGCGCCTGGAGTCACCTGCCTGGCAAGCCCTGCTGGCCGAGCGGCAGCGGCTGTACCCGCAACTGGCGGGCAAGCGCCCCAGCCTGGGCGACCCGCTGCGCCTGCTGATTCAGAGCCTGTGGCTGCTGGTCCGGCGCCAACCGCTGCCTCGCCAACCAGGGTTTTCCCGCCGTGCCTGGGGGGCAGTGCAGGCGCAGCTGCGCGGTATGCGCCAGGTGCTGCGCCGCCACCATGGCCTGCTGATCGACCGCCTGCAGCAGCTGCCTGCGCGCTACCGCGCCAGCGCTTTCAGGCAGCGAGCCTCGGCACGCCTGCGCGGCTTGAGCGTGTTCGCCCGGTGGGTTTTCTACGGTGTGCTGACCCTGGGCGCCATCGGCCTGGCCGTGCTGTGCGTGACCGAACCGTTCGGCTACCTGGCGCAGCTGGTGTTCATCTGCCTGTTGCTGGGCATCGCCCTGCTGGTGCGGCACATGCCGGGTCGTTTCCCGACCTTGATGCTGATCGTGCTGTCGACCCTCATCTCCTGCCGCTACCTGTGGTGGCGCTATACGTCGACCTTGAACTGGAACGACACCACGGGCCTTGTGTGCGGGGTGATCCTGCTGGCGGCAGAAACCTATTCGTGGTTCGTGCTGATCCTGGGCTACATCCAGACCAGCTGGCCGTTGCAGCGCAAGCCGGCGAACCTGCCGGCTAATCCGGCGCACTGGCCGACCGTCGACCTGATGATCCCCACCTACAACGAAGACTTGTCGGTGGTACGCACCACGGTGCTCGCTGCCCTGGGCCTGGACTGGCCGCGCGAGTGCCTGCGCATCTATATCCTCGACGACGGCCGGCGCGAGGCGTTTCGTGCGTTCGCCGACGAAGTGGGGGTGGGCTACATCGTGCGGCCGGACAACAACCACGCCAAGGCCGGCAACCTCAACCATGCGCTGGGCGTGACCGACAGCGAGCTGATCGCCATTTTCGACTGCGACCACGTGCCGGTGCGTTCCTTCCTGCAAATGACAGTGGGCTGGTTCCTCAAGGACCCGAAGCTGGCGCTGGTGCAGACGCCGCACCATTTCTTCTCGCCCGACCCGTTCGAGCGCAACCTGGGCTCGTTTCGCCGGCGCCCCAATGAAGGCGAGCTGTTCTACGGCCTGATCCAGGATGGCAATGACATGTGGAACGCGGCGTTCTTCTGCGGCTCGTGTGCCGTGCTGCGCCGTACCGCGCTGGAGAGCATCGGCGGCTTCGCCGTCGAAACCGTGACCGAAGATGCCCATACCGCCTTGCGCATGCACCGCCAGGGTTGGTCATCGGCCTATCTCAGCATTCCGCAGGCGGCCGGCCTGGCCACCGAGAGCCTGTCGGCGCACATCGGCCAGCGCATTCGCTGGGCCCGTGGCATGGTGCAGATCTTCCGCACCGACAACCCGCTGTTCGGCCGTGGGCTGAGCCTGTTCCAGCGGGTGTGCTATGCCAACGCGATGCTGCACTTCCTGGCCGGCCTGCCAAGGCTGGTGTTCCTGACCGCGCCGCTGGCGTTCCTGTTGCTGCATGCCTACATCATCTACGCACCGGCGCTGATGATCCTGCTGTACGTGCTGCCGCACATGATCCACGCCAGCCTGACCAACTCGCGCATGCAGGGCAAGTACCGGCAGACCTTCTGGGGCGAGGTCTACGAGACCGTGCTGGCCTGGTACATCGCCCGCCCGACCACGGTCGCGCTGTTCGCGCCGAAGAAGGGCAAGTTCAACGTCACCGCCAAGGGCGGCCTGATGGAGCAGGAGCAGTTCGACTGGCGCATCGCCCAACCCTACCTGTGGCTGGCGGCGCTCAACGTGGCGGGCCTGGGTTTCGCCGTGTGGCGCCTGTTCACCGGCCCGGCGGCGGAGATCGGCACGGTGATCGTCAGCTCGCTATGGGTGATCTACAACCTGCTAATCATCGGCGCCGCCGTCGCCGTGGCTGCCGAAGTGCGCCAGGTGCGCCGCGCCCACCGGGTGCAGATGCGCTTGCCGGCCGGGCTGGTGCTGGCCAGCGGTCACGCCTACCCCTGTACCTTGGTTGACTACTCCGACGGTGGTGTCGGCCTGCAGCTGCACCGGGGCCTTGAGTTGCAAGCGGGGGAGCGGGTACGCCTGCTGCTCAACCGCGGCCAGCGCGAGTTCGCCTTCCAGGCCTGTGTCACCCGTACCGTCGGGCAACACGTTGGCCTGGTGTTTCACGACCTCGGCCAGCAACAGCGTATCGACCTGGTCCACTGCACCTTCGCCCGCGCCGATGCCTGGCTGGGCTGGAGCGAGCAGCACGAGGTCGATCGCCCGCTGCGCAGCCTGGTCGACGTGCTGAAGCTGGGCGGTGTCGGTTACCTGCGGCTGGTCGAGCACTTGCCGCCATGGGTGCGTGCGTGGCTGCGCCCACTTCACGTGCTGGCGAACTGGCTGGCCAGCTACAGGCCCCGCACACCGCTGCCTGTCCCTTCCTTGAACCCTGTTGATCGAGACGCATGATGACTGGTTATCCCGCGCGTACCTGGGGCCTGGCGATGGCACTGTTTGCTGCCTTGTCGCAGAACGCCGCTGCCGCCTCCGTAGCCCCGCTTGCCGAGCCAGCTGTACCCACGGTACCGAACTGGCCGGTTGCGAAAACCTTCGAGCAGCTCGGGCATGCGTCCGACAGCCTGCTGCTGGGGGTACGCAACAGCGAGCATGTCGAATTCGGCCTGCGGCGCGACCGCCTGGCCACCGACGCCAGCCTGCAGCTGGACTACACGCCATCGCCCGCGCTGTTGCCGAACCTGTCGCACCTGCGCGTGTACCTCAACGACGAACTGATGGGCGTGGTGCCGGTGGAAAAGGACCAGCTTGGCCAGCGCGTGCGCCGGCAACTGCCACTGGACCCGAAGCTGCTCAGCGATTTCAACCGGGTACGCCTGGAGTTCGTCGGGCATTACACCGACATCTGCGAAGACCCTGCGCACAGCGGCCTCTGGCTGAACCTGAACCGCAAGAGCCAGGTACAACTGCACGAACAGGCCCTGGCCCTGGACAACGACCTGGCGTACTTCCCGCTGCCGTTCTTCGATGTGCGCGACACTGGCAAGGTAACCCTGCCGGTGGTGTTCAGCGGCGTGCCGAGCCTGGGCGAGCAGCGTGCGGCGGCGATCCTGGCGTCCTACTTCGGCAGCCAGGCCGGGTGGCGCAAGGCGACCTTCCCGGTGCTGTACGACAGCCTGCCGGCCCGTGGCGACAGACCCACGCCGAGCATCGTGTTTGCCAGCAACGACCGTCGCCCGGCCTTCCTCGCCGACTTGCAGCAGTTCCCACCGGTAGACGGCCCGGTACTGCAGATGATCGACCACCCGGACGATCGCTTCAGCAAGGTGCTGCTGGTGCTGGGCCGCAACGACGATGACCTGGTCAAGGCCGCTTCGGCGCTGGCGGTTGGCAACAACCTGTTCCGCGGTGCCCGGGTGAAGGTCGAGCAGATGACGGCACTGCAGCCGCGCCAGCCCTATGATGCACCGAACTGGACACGCACCGACCGCCCGGTACGCTTCGCCGAGCTGCTCGATTACCCCGAGCAGTTGCAGGTCAGCGGCCTGCAACCGCGGCCGGTGACGCTGGAGCTGAACCTGCCGCCGGACCTGTTCGTGTGGCGCAACCAGGGCATTCCGCTGCGTACGCTGTACCGCTACACGGCCCCGGCAGTGAGCGACGAATCGCGCCTGAGCATCAGTGTCAATGACCAGTACATCACCAGCATGCCGCTGGTGGGCAATGACCGGCGCGGCGGTACGCTCGAGGAAATGCGCCTGGCGGTGCTACCGGGTGACAACAGCGCATTGACCGAAAAGTCGCTGGTACCGGCGTTGAAGATCGGCGACCGCAACCGCCTGCGCTTCGATTTCAGCTTTGCCAGCACCCTGGGCAGCGCCCAGCGCGACCGCTGCCAGACCTCGTTGCCAGTGGATGTGCGCGCGGCGATCGACGACAACTCGACCATCGACCTGTCCGGTTACCACCACTACATCGCCATGCCCGACCTGCGCGCATTCGCCCGCAGCGGTTTCCCGTTCAGCCGCATGGCCGACCTTTCCGAAACGCTGGTCGTCATGCCGGCCAAGCCCACGGCGATGCAGGTGGGCACCTTGCTCGATGCGGTCGGCGGGCTGGCCGGGCAGATCGGCTACCCGGCGCTTGGCCTGCGGCTGGTCGATGACTGGGCGCAGGCCGCAGCGGCCGATGCCGACTTGCTGCTGCTCGGCAGCCTGCCCGAGGCCCTGGGGGATGCGCCAAATCTTGGTCTGCTGCTCAGCGCCCAGCGGGACTGGCTGCTCCAGGGCCGCAGTACCGGGCTGCCGGGCAGCCAGCGCTTCGATACCGCAGCGGTCGCAGCGAGCAGCCGTGTGGCCGTCAGCGCGCAGGCGCCGATTGCCGCCATCACCGGGCTGAAGTCACCATTCCACGAGCAGCGCAGTGTGGTCGCCCTGCTGGCCAACAGCGATAGCGACCAAGCGTTGCTGCGCGACGTGCTCGGCGATGTGGGCAAGCTCGATGCGGTGGCCGGTTCGGTGACGCTGGTGCGCAGCAGTGGCGTCACCAGCCAGTTCGTCGGCGAGCACTACTTCGTCGGCGCGCTGCCGTGGTGGCTGCTGCTGTGGTTCCACCTGTCCGAGCACCCGGTGCTGCTGGCGGCGATCGCGGCCATTTGCGTGGTGCTGTTCGCCTTCCTGTTGTGGCGGGCACTGCGCTGGGCAGGCAAGCGCCGCCTGGGTGAGGCGGAGTGATGATGCGTCAGTTGCTGATAGGGCTGGTCGCCTTGGGCCTGCCCGTTGTCACGAGTGCCGCACCGGCTTGCCCATGGCCGGCCTGGGACCGCTTCAAGGCCGAGCTGGTGAGTGTCGACGGTCGGGTCATCGACCCGAGCGACGAGCGCCTGATCACCACCTCGGAAGGGCAGAGCTATGCGCTGTTCTTCGCCCTGGTGGGCAATGACCGGCAAGCCTTCGCGCAGTTGTTGCGCTGGACCGGCAACAACCTGGCGGAGGGCGACCTGGCCCGGCATCTGCCCGCCTGGCTGTGGGGCCGCAACGGCCAGCAGCAGTGGCAGGTGCTGGATGCCAACAACGCCAGCGATGCCGACCTGTGGATTGCCTACAGCCTGCTTGAAGCCGGGCGCCTGTGGGACGAGCCGGCCTATACGCAACTGGGCCAGCGCCTGCTGTGGCGTATCGCCGCGCAGACCGTGCGCAAGCTGCCGGGCCTGGGGGTGATGCTGCTGCCGGGGGACTACGGCTTCGAGGATGCCCGCGGTGCCCGCTTGAATCCCAGCTATTTGCCGCTGCAGTTGTTCGATCGCTTCAGCCTGGTCGACCCGTTGTGGGGCGAGCTGGCGGCCAACACGCGGCGTCTGTGGCTGGCTTCGTCGCCAAAGGGCTTTGCCCCGGACTGGCTGCTGTGGACGCCCGCCGGTGAACTGGCAGCGGACCCGCAACATGGCAGTGAAGGTGACTACGACGCCATCCGCGTCTACCTGTGGGTCGGCATGCTGGCCAAGGACGCGGCGCAGCGCGCCGAACTGGTGGCCCATTATGCCCCGATGGCGGCATTGACCACGCGCCAGGGGCTGCCGCCAGAGCATGTGGATGCGCACAGCGGTGTTGCCAGTGGCCATGGCCCGGCAGGTTTCTCCGCGGCGCTGCTGCCGTTGCTGGCAGCATCGCCGGAGCACGTCGCGGGCCTGGCGGCCCAGCGTCAGCGCCTGCGCGATCAGCCAGTCGAAGCCAAGGCCTATTACAGCCAGGTGCTGGCGCTGTTTGGCCAAGGCTGGGACCAAGGCCGTTACCGTTTCGACTCGCATGGCCGACTGTTGCCGGCCTGGAGCGCGCCATGCAGCGAATGATCGGTGTGCTGATGCTGGCGGCAGTGACCTGCCAGGCCACCGCGCAACCCAAGGATGCCGATGAACAGCGCCAATGGCTGCTGGACCAGGTGCGTCGTGGCGAGGCGCTGCATCGTGATGACCTGGTGCGCGATGCACTGGGGCGGCTGCAATTGCTCGAGCCGCGCAACCCGGATGTGTTGCTGGCGGCCCTGAGCCTGGCATTGCGCGAAAAGAACAGTACCGATGCCGAGCAGTTGAGCGCCCGGATCAGCGCTATCGCGCCTGGCAGTCTGCAGGCTCGCCAGGCCAGGCGCCTGCTCGAGCTGCAGCAGCCTGAGCGCGTGCGACAATTGCAGCAGGCTCGCCTGCTGGCGGTCACCGGGCGCAATGAAGAGGCGCTGGCGGCCTATGAACAGTTGTTCGCTGGTGAACCGCCAAGCCTGGAATTGGCCCTGGACTACTGGCGCGTGCGCGGCAACCTCCCGGGCCAGCGCCCCGAGGCGATCAGGCAGTTGCAGCAGCTGGACCGGCAGTACCCCGGCAGTGCCGGCTTGCGCCAGACCCTCGCCGGCTGGCTGTTCGCCGAAAATCGCGACCGTGAAGCCTTGGCCTTGCTCGACCAGCTGTCGCGCGACCCCGGCGCACGGGATGCCGCTGCCCAGCGTGAGTTCGACTACCTGTCCGGGCAAGCGGTGAGCGCCGCCAGCGCGGCGGCCTGGCAAGCGTTTCTCCAGCGTTACCCGGCCTCACCGTTGCAGGCGCAGGCCAGCGAGACTCTGCAACAGCAGCGCAAACTGCTGGCCGACCCGTCCTGGCAGGCTGGCCGACGGGGCTTGGCATTGCTCGACAAGGGCCGCAACGCTGAAGCCGAAGCACAACTGCGTCGGGCGCTGCGCCAGTATCCGGATGATGCCAGCCTGCAGGGGGCACTGGGCTATGCGTTGATGCGCCAGAGCCGCTACGAAGACGCCAATGCGGCGTTCCGGGCGGCAAGTGCCAAGGAACAGGACACTTACTGGATCAGCCAGTGGAAGGACCTGGAGTCGTCCAGCCAGTATTGGGCCCTGCTCGGCAAAGGGGAGCGGGCACTGCAGGCGAAAGACCTGCGCGCGGCCCGCGCCTTCTACCAGCAGGCTCGCCAGCAGCGCCCGAAAGAGGAATACGCCCTGCTGGGCCTGGCGGATGTCTCGCTGGCCGAGGGCGATACCGCTGCCGCCGAGCGGCAATTCCTGCAGGTTCGGCGCATGGCACCGGATAACGACAGTGCCGTGCGCGGCCTGGTGCGTGTGTACCAGGCGCAATCGCCCGACAAGGCGCGGGCGTACCTCGACAGCCTGCCGCTTCGGCAGCAGGCACAGTTCGCCAGCCTGCGCCGCAGCCTGGAACTCGCACGCCTGCGCCAACAAGGTGACCAGGCCATGCAGCGTGAGGACTGGGCGGCGGCCAGCCAGGTGCTGGGCCAGGCCACGGCCTTGGCACCCGATGAGCCATGGCTGGTCTATCAGCTGGCCAACAGCTTGCGTCACCTGGGGCGCACCGCCGAAGCCGATGCGGCATTCGCCAGGATCGTACAGCGCCAGCCGGGCGATCCATCTACCCGTTATGCCCATGGCCTGTTCCTGGAGTCCAGTGACCGCGATGCGCTGGCTTTGGACAGCCTGGGCGCGGTGCCGCAGGGGGCCTGGAACGCTGACATGCATGCGCTGGAGCAGCGTATCCGCCGCCGCATGACCCTGGCTTCGGCGCAGCAGCTGCAGGCACAAGGCCGTACGGCTGAAGCGACCCGCCTGCTCGAAGCCGGCCTGGCGCGTGGCGAAGGCAGCACCGATGACCTGATGCTGCTGGCTGACTGGGCGGCGGCCAATGGTGAGCCTGGCAAGGCGCGCGGTTATTACCAGCGCGTGCTCGCCGTGCAGCCTGGGCAACCCCAGGCGCGCCTGGGCGTGATCGAAAGCGCGGTGGCCGAAGGCAACCTGGCACAGGCCCGGCACATGCTGGCTGTGCAGGTACCGCAACTGGCTGCCGATGACAGCAACGCCCAACGGCGCCTGGCGGCTGTCTGGGTGGCCTTGGGCGAACACGACCAGGCGGCAAGAATGCTCGACCAGATAGCAGCGCAGCAGGCTCGCCCCGATCCCTTGTTGCGGCGCGACGCTGCCCGCCTGGTGGCGCCGGATGACCCGCAACGGGCGCTGGACCTTTACGCTGCAGCGATGGCCGATGCGCAGTTGCTCCAGCGTACTGCCGTGTCGCCACGAGACGACCGTGCACTGACGCTGGCCAGCCGGGAGCAGGATGACGACGACTGGCTGGCACGCAGCCTGCGCAGCGACGTCGATGCGCTGTATCGCCAGCGCAATACCCATGTGACGCTGATGCACGACTACGGTTGGCGCGAGGACGACGGTACGCCGGGCACGTCCGAATTGAGTACCCAGTCGACGTTGCTGCACGTCGATACCCCTTGGCAGGACGGCACCGCCTTTGCGCGGGTGGAGCGCATCGGCATGGATGCGGGCTCGTTCGAGCAGAACGACCAAAGGGGTTATACCCCGGATTTCGGTAGCTGCCAGTTTGTTGGCCGCACCGCCGACGGGAAGTCGCTCCCCGCCTGCGATGGTGGTTCGCAGACGGCGGACGGCAGCGTGCTGGCGCTGGGTTGGCAGGGCAGCCGCTGGGCCTTTGATCTGGGAACCACTCAGGGTTACGCCATCAACAACTGGTTGGGTGGCGCGACGGTCAATGGCGACCTCGGTCAGGTCGGCTGGTCGCTGACCGCTTCGCGGCGGCCGATGAGCAACTCGCTGTTGTCCTTTGCCGGGGCACGTGACCCGCGTACGGGCGTGCGCTGGGGCGGGGTCACGGCCAATGGCGCCACGCTCGGCCTGAGCTGGGACCAGGGCGGTGACAATGGCGTCTGGGCCAGCCTCGGGCACCACTGGCTGTATGGCGAGAACGTCGCCGACAACCAGCGCACCCGAGCCATGGCCGGCTGGTACCACCGCGTGGTGGAAAAAGCCGATGAGCGTGTGCGCGTGGGCCTTACGCTGATGCACTGGCGTCACGACAAGGACCTGGGCGGCTACAGCCTGGGGCAGGGCGGCTATTACAGCCCGCAGCGCTACACATCGGTTGGCGTGCCGGTCAGCTATGCCTGGCGCAACTACGACTGGTCGGTGTTGCTGGAAGGCTCTGTCAGCTGGTCCCAGGCCCACAGCGGCCGTAGCCGCCTGTACCCGGATGCGCACGTCAACCGCAAGGTGCTGGCCCAGTATGACGTTGGCTCCAATATCGATGCCATGAACGACGCCAGCGACAGCAGCGGCCTGGGCTACCGCCTGCGTGGGCTGTTCGAACGGCGCCTGAGCGACCATTGGGTGTTGGGCGCCGGCTTCGACTGGCAGCACAGTGATGACTATGCGCCCAGCCATGGCATGCTCTACCTGCGCTACCTGTTCGAGCCGTGGCGGGGCAACCTGGCGCTGCCGGTGACACCGCTGGAGCCCTATAGCGAGTGGCGTTGATTTCGAATGCAGGCGCTGTGTGTGGATTTGCCCGTGAAGGCCCAGGCCTGCAGGGCGGTCAGCGCCGTGCCGACAATTGCTGCGGCGCCAGGAATGCACCATGGAAGTAATTGCGCACAGCCTGCATCGCCGGGCTGAACGCTCGTTCCCGGTGCCAGGCCAACCCGACGCTCATCGGTGTCACCGGGTCGCTGATGGTCACTGTCTCGATACGCTTGCCCTCCAGCGACCAGGGCCGGTGCACCAGGTCCGACAGGATCGCCACACCGCTGCCATTGGCGACCATGCTGCGCACGGCCTCCACCGAACTGGTCCGCACCCGTACTTGCGGCCGCTGACCGGCCTGTTCCCAATAGCGCATGGCGCTTTGCTCGGCCTCATCCACGGTCAGCAGGATGAACGGCTCGCAGGCCACGTCGGCCAGGCTTACCGCCGAGCGCTCGCAGAGCGGATGATGGCCAGGCAGCCACAGTCGGCGTTCGGAGTTGAACAGGGTTTCCGAGACGATGTCCGGGTGGGTGAGGTTGGCGGTGAGCACCACTGCCATGTCGAAACGCCCCTCCAGCAACCCTTGCTCGATGGCGCTGCGCTCCTGCTCGTACAGCTCCAGGGTCACGTCCGGGTGCCAGTGTTCCAGCCGTTGCAGGTGATGCGGCAGGAAGTAGCCGATCACCGTATAACTGGCCGCCAGGCGCAGCAGGCCACTGGCGCGAACATCCGGCAGCGGGCTGTTCAGCGCATCGTCCACGCTACGCAGAATCACGTAGGCGCGGTTCAGGAAGTGGCGGCCGGCCTCGGTCAGGCTCATGCCCTGGGCCGAGCGCTGGAACAGCAGCACACCGAGCATCGCCTCCAGCTCCTTGATCGCCGTGGTGACCGCAGACTGCGAAATGTTCAGGTGGATTGCCGCCTGGGAAATCTGGCCGATCTCGGCGGTGGCGACGAAGTAGCGGACCTGGCGCAGGGTCAGTGACACGGTAGGCTCCTGGTGTATCTGATTTTCCGAAGACACCCTATCTGTTTATAGATCTTCCCAAGGGGGTGCGGAGAATCTAACGTGGCTTGCATGCGGTCACAAGCGCCAGGAGAGACAATCATGCAGGTGGTGGATTTCAACTCGGACATGGGTGAGGGCTTTGGCCCGTGGACCATTGGCGATGGCGTCGACAACGAGCTGATGGGCTACATCAGCACGGCCAACATCGCCACCGGCTTCCATGCCGGTGACCCCGGCACCATGCGCCGTACCGTCGAGCGGGCCAAGGCCCTGGGCGTCGCAGTGGGTGCACACCCTGGGTTCCGCGACCTGGTCGGCTTCGGTCGCCGGCACATCAATGCCCCGGCCCAGGAACTGGTCGACGACATGCTCTACCAGCTCGGTGCCCTGCGGGAAATTGCCCGCGCCCAAGGTGTGCACCTGCAACACATCAAGCCGCACGGTGCTCTGTACATGCATCTGGCACGTGACGAGGAAGCTGCACGGCTGCTGGTGGAAAACCTGCGGGTGATCGAGCCGGAGCTGCTGCTGTACTGCATGCCCGGTTCGGTGATCTGCCGGATTGCCCAGGAACTTGACCAGCCGGTAATTCGAGAGTTCTACGCCGACCGCGAGTACGACCTGAGCGGGTCGATCGTGTTCACCCGCAACGTGCGGGGCCATGAGCCCGGGGCGGTCGCCGATCGGGTGTTGCGGGCTTGTCAGCAAGGCGTGGTGCGCACGGTCGAGGGGCAGGACCTGGCCATCGAATTCGATTCCATCTGCCTGCACAGCGATACCCCGGGGGCGCTCGACCTGGTCGAGGCCACGCGCCAGGCGCTGGACGCTGCCGGTATCGTGGTGCGTGCGCCACGCTGAATCCGTGGGGCATCCGGCAGGTATACGCCGGAGCCCGTGCAATTTGCTTTCGCCTGCCTTTCTATAAAGATTCCAAGAAAAGGAACAGTCATGGCCGAACCGCTCGCTACAACCCCTATCCGCTATAGCTTTGGCGCCGACGAGCACCTGTTTGCCGAAGTCAGCGAGAGCATGTCGCTGCAGGCCTTTTTCAAGGGCATGGCCGTCACCCGCGCGGTGGAGCGGCTGGCCCTGGACGGGGTGCTGGATGTGTGCCTGGCCAACGCCTCGTTCCAGATCCGCTTCGACCCGGACCGTATCGCGCCGCAGGCGCTGCTGGAGGCGGTGCGCGGTGCCGAAGCGCAGGCGGTGGCCGAGCGCTCGTTGCAGACGCGGATCATCGAGATTCCAGTGCTGTACAACGACCCCTGGACCCATGAAACGCTGATGCGTTTTCGTGACCGCCATCAGGACCCGGGCAGCACCGACCTGGAGTACGCCGCGCGGATCAACGGCCTGACCGATGTCGAGGCGTTCATTGCCGCGCACAGCGGCGCGCCGTGGTTCGTGTCGATGGTCGGGTTCGTTGCCGGCCTGCCGTTCATGTTCCAGATGGTCGAGCGCGAGCGGCAACTGCAGGTGCCCAAGTACCTGCGCCCACGTACGGACACCCCCAAGCTCACCCTTGGCCATGGTGGCTGTTTCGGTTGCATCTATTCGGTGCGCGGGGCAGGCGGCTACCAGATGTTCGGCGTCACCCCGGCACCGATCTACGACCCGCAGCAGACACTGAACTACCTGAAGGAGCACATGGTGTTCTTCCGCCCGGGAGACATCGTGCAGTTCAAGCCAATCGACCGCCGCACCTACGACCAGGCGGTGGCGGATGTCGAGGAAGGCCGCTTCGACCTGCGCATTCGCCCGGTGGAATTCTCCCTGGATGCGTTCCTCGCCGACCCGGTCGGCTATCCACGGACCCTGCAGGAGGTGCTGGCATGATCAAGGTACTCAAACCCGGCCTGGCTACTTCGGTGCAGGACCTGGGCCGTGAAGGCTACTACCACCTGGGCATCCCGCCGTCCGGCGCCCTCGACCAGTACGCCCTGAGGGCGGCCAACCACCTGGTGGGCAACCCGGCCGGCGCCGCCGGCCTCGAATGTGCCCTGGTGGGGCCGGAGCTGGAGTTCCAGCAGGATACGCTGGTGGCGGTTTGCGGTGCGCAGATGCCGGCCTTGCTCGATGGCCGTGAGCAACGCCCGGATACGGCGTTTGCCGTACGTGCCGGGCAGGTGTTGCGTTTCGGCTTCCCTACCGCAGGTGCCCGGGCCTACCTGGCGGTGGCCGGCGGTATCGATGTACCCGAGGTGCTCGGCAGCCGTTCCACCTATGCGTTGGGTGCATTGGGTGGCTTGCATGGGCGCAAGCTGATGGCGGGTGACCTGTTGCCGGTCGGCGTACCCAGCGGCAAGACCCGTGCCGGCGCGAGCCTGCCCATGGCCCTGCGCCAGGCCTTGGGCGGCGAGGTGGTGCTACGGGTGGTGCCGGGGCTGTATTTTCACCGCCTGACCAAGGCTGCCGCGCAAAGCTTTTTCACCGAAGCCTGGACGGTAGGCTCCGAGGCCGACCGTATCGGCTATCGCTACAAGGGCGGCAGTGCCCTGAGCTTCCAGCCACGTGAGCAGCCGTTCGGGGCCGGCTCGGACCCGTCGAACATCGTCGACAGCTGCTACCCGATCGGTTCGATCCAGGTACCCGCGGGGTTGGAGCCGATCATCCTGCACCGTGACGCGGTGTCGGGTGGCGGCTACGCCATGATCGGCACGGTAATCAGTGCCGACCTGGACCTGATCGGGCAGATGCAGCCCAACCAGCAGGCGCGGTTCCTGGAAGTCAGTCTGGAGGACGCACTGGAAGCCCGGCGCTCCTACAAGAAGAAGCTGGGCTTTCTGGCCAGGTTGTTTGGCTGATTGATCTTTTGCAGCGCTGCGCCACCCACGCAAAGGCTGGCGCGGTCGTTGCGCGGGCGGCCTTGTATCGCGAAAGGGCCCCAGATACCGGCATCACAGCGTTCAGACAAGCCAAAAGGAGACAATTCCTACAGCGTTTTGGGACGCCCCACGCTCCTCGAAGAATTGATTCCCCGATAGTGTTCATGTCTTCAGCCTACTGGAAGACAAGGACCTCTTCATGCCCGGCCCATCTGCTGTTCATCCTGGAAAATTCCAGGCCGCCAACGCTGCCCATGACGTAACCGAAAGCAGCCTGCATGCCATGCTCGATGTCCCGGCGGGCTCCGATTCACTCTATCTGCCCGGTCAAGGCAGGCGCGCAGATCACGAGGGTTATCCGGCCGACCCGGGCTTCCAGCTACGCGGCGGCTTCGCCAACCTGATGCTCGACGCGGCCAACCCGCTGTTCGGCCTGGTCATTCGACTGCGTACGCTGGATGACCTGCCCAACATCGAACAGGTGCACAAGGCCCTGCAGACCCAGGTCAGCGCCATCCGCGAGGAAATACAGCAGCACGGTTATTCCGCCGTGCACCTGGAAGTCTATTCCTATGCCTTGTGCCTTTATCTGGACGAGGCCGTGATGAGCCGCCCCTGGGGGAACAATTCGTGCTGGAGCCACGAACCGCTGCTCAGCATCTTCCACGACGAAACCCAGGGCGGCGAGAAGATCTTCGTGTTGCTGGAGCGGTTGATGCAGTCGCCCGAGGAGTTCCAGGATGTGCTGGAGTTCCTGTACTTCTGCTTCTGTCTGGGCCTGAAGGGCAAGTACGCCCTGGACCCGAAGTGCGATGAAATCATCAATGCCCTGATTTCGCGCATGCACAAGGTCATTCGTGAACTGCGCGGCCCCACGCCGGAATTCCCGGGCGATCCCTATACCAACGTGGTCCACCGTCCCTACCGCATGCGGCGCCGGGAATGGCCCTGGTGGAGCCCGTTGGTGATCTCCGCCATCGCCATGGTCTGCGCCTACTGCTTCTACAGCTACCGCCTGAACTTGATCACCGCCGAGGTGCTGGAATCGCTCAACGGCATCTTGCAGCAGTAGCGGGAGGGATACGCATGCCTAGCCAATCCGACTTGCGCTTCACCTTCCAGCCGCTGGCTGGCCAGATTGACTTCGAGGTGGTTTCGTTCGAACTCGACGAAATGATCAGCTCACCGTTTCAGCTGAAACTGGAATTGATCAGTTTTGAAGACGAGGTCGACTTCGGCCAGTTGCTCGACAAACCGGTGCTGTTCACGATCTGGCGCGGTGAGCGCCCCCTGCGCTATGTGCACGGCCTGGTCAGCAGCTTCAGCCAGGGTGAGACAGGGTTCTGTCGCACCCGTTACCGCGCCTTGGTCGAGCCCGTGCTGGCCCGTGCCGGCTTGCGTTCGAACTGGCGCATCTTCCAGCACAAGACCGTGCCGCAGATCCTTGAATTGATGCTCAAGCGCCAGGGCATTGCCCGTTTCGAAATCAAGAGCATGGGCGAGCATCAGGTGCGCGAGTTCTGCGTACAGGCCGGTGAAACGGACCTCGACTTCATCGCCCGCCTGGCGGGTGAAGAGGGTTTTGTCTATCGCTTCGAACACACGCCGAAACACCACCAGCTGGTCATCACCGACCGACTTCTGGCACTGGGGCAGATCAGCCGAAGCGCGCTCAAGGCCGACGACGCAGATGAAGACTTCTTCGACGAAGACGACATCGGCCCCGATCAGGTGCTGTACCGCGCCAACAGCGGTGGCGACCAGGCCAGGCCTTGCCTGCGCCGCCTGCGCTACAGCGAGCAGGTGCGCACCGCACGCCAGGTGCAGCGGGACTACACCTTCACCAACCCGCAGTACCGGCAGGAACATCGCGCAGGTGACAGTAGCATCACCCATCAGTCCCGGGACTATGAGCGCTTCGACTACCCCGGCCGCTACAAGCGCGATGCGGTCGGAGTGCCCTTCACCGCCACCCGCCTGACGGGCCTGCGCCATGACGCCCGTATTGCCGAAGTCGAGGGTGACGATGTACGGCTGCAACCAGGCCTGAGCTTCACCCTTGTCGAACACCCGCGCAACGACCTCAACGCCCATTGGCGCGTGATGCGCGTGCATCACCAGGGCAGCCAGTTCACCAGCCTGCAAGAAGAAGCTGCCGAAGCTGCACAAGGAACGCGCTATTCGCAGGAAGCCGTGCTGGTGCCTGGCCGGATCGAATGGCGTCCGGCACCATTGCCCAAGCCACGCATCGACGGCCCGCACATGGCCACGGTCGTCGGGCCACCCGGGGAAGAGATCTACTGCGACGAGTGGGGCCGGGTCAAGGTGAGCTTCCCCTGGGACCGGGAGAGCGAGAACAACGAGTTCAGCTCCTGCTGGGTGCGCGTGTCGCAAGGTTGGGCAGGCGGCAGCTGGGGGGCGATGGCCATCCCGCGCATCGGCCAGGATGTGATCATCCAGTACGTCAACGCCGACCCCGACCAGCCGATGATCACCGGGCGTACCTATTGCGGCGACCAGCTGCCGCCCTACGACCTGCCCGAACACAAGACCCGTATGACCATCAAGAGCCAGACCCACAAGGGCGATGGTTTCAACGAGTTGCGTTTCGAGGACGAGCTTGGCAAGGAAGAAGTGTTCATCCATGCCCAGCGGGACCAGAACAATGTAGTCGGCAATGATGAGACCACGCGGGTGGGACGTAATCGTGTCGAGCAGGTCGGCAATGATGAGCACTTGAACATCGGCCATGACTTCCGCCAGGAAACCGGGGGTGACCATACCCAGCTCATTGGGCAAACCTGCAACGTAGACATCAAGCATGACTTTATCGAGAAAGTAGGCAACGACCGTAGCGAATCAACAGGGGCCAATCACCAGGCCGTTGTCGGAAAGGATGCCGAGCTTGTCGTCAAAGGTGCGCAAAAGGTCACCGTCGGGCAGGGCATTGAGCAACATACGACGATCTATCAGCTGCGCGCCAGTGAGCGCATCGAGTTCAGAACTGCGGGCGGCAGCATTGTGCTGGATGAGCAGGGCATCACCATCAACGGGCTCAAGCTCGACCTGCTAGGGCAAACCAGCGCGGCTGCGTCCGGGGCTGGAAACAGCCAGCCACTCTCGCTTGTGCCTGATACCAGCAAAAAGTGCGAGGCCAAGGTCTGATGCGCACTGACAACCTGGCCAGGCTCATCGAAAGCCATCATGGGGCGCACCTGTACTGCCATGTGCTGATAGACCCGCTTGCGACTGCTCACAATGGCGACCACGCCGTGCTTGCCCAGTTGCGCAATGCCCTGGGTGAGCATGCATTGACCCGTGTGCACCGGGACGACCTGGCCCATGCCCCTCAACTGCATCCCGTACTGGCCTGCCTGGCTTCGCCCGGCACGGTCCCCAGTCGCTGCCTGCTGGAACTCACGGCCCGAGCAGCGCAAAAGGCGTTGCTTCAGCAACGGCGTTACCTGTGTGGCTGGCTGTTCAGTGAGGCGCCTTCGGTCGCTGTCGCGTCCCATCTCACGGCCTTGTGTCGGCTACCCGATTCCCATCGGGAGTTTGGCTGCTACCCGGTCTACGAACCCGTCCGTCTGGAGTTGCTCGCAGCGGTGTTCGAGCGGCTCGAACAAGGCCCATGGTGGCCGATCAGTGACTGGTTGTTCCTGAGTAGCGGGGGGCGGTTGGCAAGCCTGAAAGGGCAGGGCGGGCAGCGACACCCTTTGCCGGCACCTGCGCGGCGAATTCAGGATGACGTGGGGCTGATCGAGCGTGTGCTGGCTATCTGGCGAGTGTTGCGGGCGGGTTCGCGCCGCGTCAATCAGTGCCAGATCCCACCTTTTGCAGCGGTGCGCGCTTCGAACCATATCGATGATGCACGCCGGTTGGGCTTGAGCGAGACGGAGGACATCGTGGCTTTCGCTCTCCATCACCTGTGCATTCACCCAAGGCTGCATACCGTACCTGTGGTCGGCGAAATGATCGACGCAGCGGCCAGAGGCCAGGCGCCTCTCGCCGCGTTGCTTGCCCGCTACTCCGAGGCGCAATGGCGCCACCTGATCGAATGCCTGCCGAAATCCGAGAGTCGCTCATGACCATCAGTCAACGTATCGCCCTCGCGATCGCCGAAGCCGGGCTCCCGCACGACCAGTGCATGTCCTGCGAGCGCCAGGGCCTGCCGATCCTGCCGCTGCGCCGCGCCCTGGTGCCGGATACCCGCCCCGAGTGTGTTTTCACCGTCGCGGATAACCGGCATATCTCGACAATGATCGGCTTGCGCACCTTGCGTATGGGCTACCTGTATGTCCTGCTCGACCAGCAGGTCTGGCATGCCTATGCCGTCAGCGAGCAGGGCCACCTGCGCCGCTTCAACCCTTACGAGCCGCCTCGGACGGTAATGACCGGTCCCAATTGGCTATCTCAGGCCTTATAGAACTCATGCCGACAATTGGAGCGCACTCCATTGTCGCAGCAACATTGCTGGTGATGTACATGTAACCGGAGGGCAAATGACGACGCATGAGCCAAGAGTGCTAATGAGACGTGCGCCAGCCTGGCGCTACGATCTACCGAGCGCCCACGAAGCACCCACATCTCTCTTGAATTTGAACGATATTAATCCGCCGCCAAACCATGCTGATGATGTATACATGGAGTTGCCTCGATCTACAGTCCGTCTACGAGGTGTATTGGCCTTGCTTGGCATTCCGACGCTGCTGTTCTTGTTTTTTGTAGCTGGACAAGTGTATTGGGGGCTCATTGATTACAGTCAGGCCTTCGATTGGATTATGAAGCTAATCTTGATACTCGGGCCTCTAATCTGCGTATGGGTCGTCTTTTCATTTGTCCGGCTAGACTTGGCACTTCCACGAGACGAACCAATACGTTTTAATCGCTTGCGTCGAAAGATCTATGTTTATCAATTCAGATGCAGCTACCTCTTCCTGTTCAGCCGCAAACACTGGGGCGTCAAACCTGTCGCCTACAATTGGGACGACGTAACCGCCGAAGTCTACCGAGTCTACGCCCCCGGCTACGGTGGGCTGATCGAAAACGTCATGCTGTCGGTTCGCAACCCGGACACCGACGAAGTCATCGACCGCGTGTTATTCACCCACGACCTCTACCACGGAGAAGCCTACTGGGCTATCGCCCGGCTATTCATGCAGCAAGGCCCCGAAGCCCTGCCGAAATTCGTGCACCCACCCCGCGACTGGAACGATGACGATGGCCTCAGCCACATGCACTGCCTGGCGCCGAAGGTTGATTGGCCTCAGGAAATGGACCGTGAATCGCGTACTGGGCCATCAGAAGGAGAAGCTCAATGAACCCTGTCGTACTTGTAGGTCATCGACATGTCTGCCCGCTACATGGCACCAACCAGGTAGAAAGCGGCAGTGCCACGTACACCTTCAATGGCAGGGCGGTTGCCAGGGTGGGGGATCGGACCACGTGCGGCGCCGTGATCGAAAGTGGGGCTGAGCATTTCCTGATCGAAGGCGCGGCCGTGGCGCGTAAAGGTGACAGGACGGATCACGGGGGGGGGCTGGACGAGGGCGATGCCGGGTGGCTGCTGGATTGATCAAATGCCTCTTGTGCAAGATCGGACCTGCAGGGTACGTGCACCGCTTGTGAATTCACTTCCCTGGGCAAAAGCGCAGCCCAATGGGTTGGCGATCTCGGTGTTGACACCGGGTACGCCGCGCCACCATTATCCAGCCATATCCACGCAACGGGCTTGCCGGCATGTCCATTTCCAACCACGCCATTTTCGCTTCGGGCTTCATCGCCCAGGCAGGCGCGTGCGTTGCCGTTGCCAAGAAATCCAAGAAACAGCCGCTCATCTGACCGAGGCGCGCTGTCTCGTCAGGTGGGCTGACGAGACAGAAGGCGCCAGGTATCCCTGCCAGACCACTTCGACTCTTCGCCCTGCTGACGCTGACTTTCGGTCAACATCAGGAGTTTTTGCATGTCGAATTTCCGTGGTATCTGGATCGCCCTCGTCACACCAATGCGCGCCAATGAAATCGACTTCGCCGCCCTGGAAAAGCTGGTGAAGAAGCTGCTCGAAGATGGTGTGGCCGGTTTTGTGGTATGCGGTACCACGGGCGAGGCTGCGGCGCTGTCCAAGGCCGAGCAACTGGCCATGCTGGATGCCGTGCTGGCCTGGGTGGAGCCGGGCAGGGTGGTGATGGGCCTGTCGGGCTACAACCTGCGCGAGCTGTTGGCCTTCCAGGCTGAAATCCAGCGGCGCGACATTGGCGGGCTGCTGGTCCCTGCACCGTGCTACATCCGGCCTTCGCAGGCCGGCATCGAGGCGTTCTTCAGCACCGTGGCGGATGCCGCCAGCGTGCCGGTGATCGTCTACGACATCCCCTACCGCACCGGGGTACGCATCGAGCGTGAAACCCTGCGCCGCATCGTGCGCCACCCGCGCATCGCGGCGGTGAAGGACTGCAGCGGCGACAGCGAGACCACCATGGCCCTGATCCAGGACGGCCACGCCCAGGTGCTGGCCGGTGAGGACGCGCAGATCTTCAACAACCTGTGCCTGGGTGGTGCAGGGGCCATTTCGGCTTCGGCGCATGTACGCGCCGCCCTGTACGTGCGCATGCTGCAGCAGGTCGACCATGGCGACTGGTTAGCCGCGCGCGGCACGTTCTACCAGTTGCTGCCGTGGATGAAGATGGCCTTTGCCGAGCCGAACCCGGCTGTGGTCAAGGCGGCCTTGCAGCTACAGGGGCTGATGAGCGACGAACTGCGCGAGCCCATGCAGCCGTGCACCGAGATGACCCGGGGCAAGCTGCAAGGCGTGCTGGATTCGCTCGGTGCTTGAGATAGAAGGGCATATGACTCATTGAATCAGCAGGGCCCCTGTGGGAGCGGCTTTAGCCGCGAACACCGGCGCAGCCGGTGCCATGCAGCGCGTTGAATTCTTCGCGGCTAAAGCCGCTCCCACAGGGTATGCGGATCGCTTGCGAATTCCGTTCTCTACTCGACAGCGCAGCCCAAAGGGCTAGCCAGGGCCTTGCTGAATCTATGAGAGCGGCCTGGCCTCGCCAATCAGGATGTCTTCGAAAAACGCTCCGACCGGCTCGCTAGGGTGGCACAGCTGGATCTCCAGCACCCACACCACTTCGCTCGGGACGATTTCCACCTCGGCCAGTTTGTCCTGCCCATACAGCACGTGCGGGAAGTCGGCGATGCGATGCCCGGCCAGATTGCGCTCCAGCTGCCAGCCTTTTGCCTGGGCACTGCGCTCGGCGAAGTCGTACAGCTCGCGCCCGGTCAGGCCATGGCCCCAGGCCTGGCGGGTTTCGTCGAACACTTCATGCAGTGCCTTGACGCAGGCGTGGTGCAGCTCGTGTTGGCCGAACACGAAGGTGTCGCCATAGTCGCCCTCATAGCCATCCCATACCGGGCCGACATCGACCACGACGATATCCGTGTTACGTAATACACGTTGCGGATCAATGCCTTGGCGTGGCGTGCGCACGGTGTCGTCGCCAAAGCGGATGTAGGTCGGGTGCCAGGTGTGCGATGCGCCCATCGCCTGCAAGGTTTGCGCGGCCATCTCCAGCGCCTGGGCGGTGGTCATGCCGACTTTCAGCTGGCTGGCGATAGCCGTCACGGCCCGTACCGACTGCTCGCGGGCAGCGAGCATGCCGTCCAGCGAGTAGCGCGGGCCGACTTTTTCCAGCTCCGGGTGCAATGGGCTGGCTGTTGACGCCTCGGGCGCCTGTGCGCCGCTGGCAACGAAAGCCTCCGCGACAAAACGATGGGGCTGCAGGCCTGCTGCTAGGCACTGCTCGCGAACCTGGCTGATCATCGTGACATTGCCGCAGGCATAGACCTGGGTGTCGGCCCAGCGATGGGCCTGGGCCAGCGCCACCTGCTGCACGCGCGCCTGGTCCGACAGCACCGGGTGCCAGCGAAAGTGAGCGTGTGCACGGCTGGCCTTCTCGAGAAACTCACGGTCATAGAAGTCGGCGTCCGATCTGCCGCCCCAGTACAACGTGACCTCGGCATCACCTGCCAGGGCGGTCAGCAGCAATGGCTTGATGCCGGCGTAACCTGTGCCAGTGGCGAACAGCACCAGGGGCCGCTGGTCCTCGTGCTGCCAGGTGCAGGCGCCCACCGGCCCTTCAAGTTTCAAGGTGTCACCTGCTTGCAGGGTTGGCAGCAGGCGTTCGGTAAACAGGCCGCCGCTTACCTTGCGGATGTGAAACACCAGTTGCCCTTGGTCCTGGGCAGGGAGGTTGGCTATGGAAAAACAGCGGCTATCACCGTTGTCGAGCCGAAAGCGTACGTACTGGCCAGCCCTTGCCGCCAACGGCTGTGCAGGCTGCAGCACCAGTTCGATGATATCGGCGCTCAGTTCGCGTTTGCCATGAACCTGCGCGTGGATTTCCAGCGCCTGGGTTTCCAGGGACCAGCCGGGGATCTCCAGGCGCATGTCGCTGCAGGCATGGCTCTGGCACAGCAACATTTCGTCGGCGGCGAGGGGGTAGCAGGGCGCGGGCATGTCTGCCGTCCGCTGCTTGTGCCGATACTGCCCTGCCACCACCTTGACCTTGCAAGACCCGCAGGCGCCGCGGCGGCAGGAGAAGGGCACCGGCAGGCCGCTGGCGAGCATGGCATCGAGCAGCAGCTCCTGGCTGGCGTCGAAGGTTTTGCCCGAGGGCGACAATTCAATCACGTGGCGGTTCTGCATGGGCACCTCGGGGCAAGTGGAGGTTCGATTGTTGCTATAGTCCAGGACCAGTAGAACCTCCAGTTTCGGTTAATTCACATGGTCCAGCTTCGCAAATGGCAGCCACTGCTCAAGCTCGACGGGGCGCAGCCGCAGGCTTCGTACAGGCAGATCGTCGAGGGTCTGGTAGCCGCGATCTCCGAGGGCCGCCTGCGCCCCGGCACGCCGTTGCCCGGCACGCGGGAAATGGCGCAACTGCTGAACGTCAACCGCAAGACGGTGATCCTCGCCTACGAGGAAGCCGAGACCAAAGGCTGGCTGGAAAGCGTGCAGCGCCGTGGCACCTTCGTCAGTCGGCAGCTGGCGGCTGGTACGCTGGCCGAGCCCGATGCAGCGCAGCCCTTTGCCCTGGTGCTACAGGAGGAGCCTGCCGTTGCCTACTTCGCGGCCAACGAACAGGCTGCCGCGCAGCAGAATCGGCCGGGTGCGCTGTTCTTCGACAACGGCGCCTGTGACCACCGCCTGCTGCCGCAGACCGTTCTGCACCGTTATTACCGTAATGCCTTGCGCAACAGCTTTGCCGCCAACACCGTGCGCCATGGCAGCGCGTGCAGCAGCCACTCCCTGCGCAGCGCCTTGGCCGACATGCTGCGGAACAATCGCAGCCTGAACGTTGGCGCCGAGCATATCTGCCTGACCCAGGGCGTGCAGATGTCGCTGTACCTGGTGGCCAGCGTGCTGCTCAAGCCCGGTGACGTTGTGCTGGTCGAACGCCTGAGCTATCCGCCCGCGTGGGAGATCTTCCGCCAGCTGGGCGCCCGGCTGGTGACTGTGGAGCTGGATGACGAGGGCTGCCGGGTCGAGCAGATCGATGCACTTTGCCGGCTGCACCAGGTGCGCATGCTGTACATCACTCCCCATCACCAGTTCCCGACCACGGTCAGCCTGCCTGCCGGGCGCCGGCAGCAGTTGCTGGAGCTGGCGCGGCAGCACGCCTTTTGCGTGGTCGAGGAAGACTACGACCATGAGTACCACTTCGCCGGTCGGCCTTACCTGCCGTTGGCCAGCGACCGTCAGCAGCGGCACGTGATCTACATTGGCTCATTGTCCAAGTCCCTGGGCAGTACGTTCCGTTGCAGTTTCATCGTGGCGCCGGCGGAGGTGGCCGCGGCGCTCGAACGCAGGGCGACGCTGACCCTGGGGCAGGGCGATGCGGTGATGCAGCAGATGCTGGCGGACTTGATCAATGATGGCGAGCTGAAGAAGCACTTGCGTCGGGTTAACCGGGAGTATCGCCGACGTCGAGATACCCTGTTGGCTTGCTTGCGCGATGCCTTTGGCGAGCAGGTAACCGTGCGCGAGCCGGAAGGTGGGCTGGCGCTGTGGGTGAGGTTTGCTGACGGAATCGATGTGGATCAGTTGGTTGGCAAGGCGTTGGAGTTGGATCTGGTGGTACGCAGTGGTCGGCAGTTTTCGCCGTTTGGTCATGCCGAAAATGCCTTGCGCCTTGGTTTCGCCTCGCTGGACATGGATGAAATCCGGCTGGCTACACAACGTTTGGCGCAAGCGGCGAAGGCAATTGCAACATCGGTCCCGTAGGCGCGACGGTGTTGCTCAAGCTCTGAAAGCTAGATCGCCCAGCCCTTTGGGCTGCACTGTCGAGTAAAGAACTGAATTCGCAAGCGGTCCGCGTACCCTGTGGGAGCGGCTTCAGCCGCGAAGAATCCAACGCGCTGCATGGCACCGGCTGCGCCGTTGTTCGCGGCTAAAGCCGCTCCCACAGGATCCCTGCTAATGCAATGAGTGATGGGCAGTTCCATGAGAGCTGACTTGCCGGTGCCATCCACCGCTTTACCTGATCAGGCTCGAGCGGGCTATTTGCGCTGCCATACTTCGCCCTGTTCGCTGACCACCCAGGGCTTGTCCGCGGCATTGATAAGCACTCCACCCACCCATCGCTGCGCAGGGTTGTGGTCAAGCCAATGCGCCTGCCCCGCGAGCAGCTGCTCGGCAAGAGCGGTCAGCCGCAACGGCCGTTGTGCCCAAGACTCGCCCGGGCCTTCCAGCAGCAGCGGGTGCGGTGCATGGATCAGGGGCTGCAGCAAAACATGGAACATCATGTCGCCCAGGTAAGGCAGGGGTTCATCCTGCATCATCAACTGGGCAAACACACGTCCGGCCGGCAGCTCGCCGCGTGACTCCAGAACGCGTAATAGCAGGCGCTCGGTGAGGCTCAAACCGTCGTTCGCCCCCGGCAGCTCCTGAAGTTGCCGCGCAAGGGCCCGGCCCAGCAACGGCAAGGCGGCATGCTGGATGTCCGCCAGGGCAGCCCAGGCCCTTGGGTCAGGCGCGGTATAGGCCGCCCATGTCTGCCGGGCCAGGGCCAGCACGTCCTCACCCAGCGCGCGACGTTGTGGCCATAGCCAGGCGAGCAGGTCCGGGGCCAGCTGGCCGATACCGATGAAGCGCTCGACGCCAGGTACTTGGGTGATTTCGATCAGCTCCAAGCGGCGCGGCAGGCTGGGCAGGCTGGCGAGTACGCGGATCAGGAACAGCTGGTCGTAAGCGTCACCCTCGCACCACAGCACGATCTTGCTGTCGCTGTTCAACCCGGCCAGGGCGGTGCGTTGCGCCGCTAGGCGTTGCTCGACGTCCTGGATGCTCAGGTTGAACGCCTGCTGTATGTAAGCGGCCCGAACCTGCCAATACTGTTCCTCGGGCAGTGCGCAGACGGGCCCCATGACCATGGGGTCGTCGAACATCTGGAACGCACCGGCAAAACCGGCCGTGCGCAAGCTTTGGGCGATGTCGTTGCCGCAGCGCCAATGCTGCACGGCTGCTTCGTCATCGGCGGTGAAGCCAGGGTGGCGTGCCGCGAAAGCGACGGCATCGGCATGGGCCTTGAGCTTGGGCCAGCTGGCAAAGCCGGCCTGGCGGGCCACCAGCCATTGGGTATCGGCAAGCCGGTAGTCAGGGCCGGACAGGCCGAGCGCGCGCAGCTGCTCGCGGGTGTCGTCGGCCTCGTCGTTTTTCAGGGCGGTGAGCAAGCGTTTGGCACGTTTGCGCAAGGCGGGCAGGTCGAGCAGGCCGTGGTGGCGGGATGCATTGATGGCGGGCATGCCAACTCCTCTGGGGCTCGGTCCGCCGACAAACCGGGAGCTGGTATGGAAATATGATGACGCATGGCTCGGGAAACCCCTTGGCGCGGACCGCAGGCGCAGCCAGCGCCCTGGCGCCGACTTTACCGGGTAATGCGCGTGGGTGCAAAGCAGGTCGATGGTGGGCTGACGCGCAGCGTCTGATCACCGTCAGTGTGCAGCCGTCGGCAGCATGCCGGAGCCTTGGGCCTTGTGCGCGGCTTCTATCAACTGCAGGTTGCGGCTGCGCAGGGCGTGATTGTTGCCCACCCGCAGGTTGGAGCGCAGCGCCAGCGTTTCGGCCTGTTCATACTGCCCTTGCTGCAGGCGCAAAACGCCAAGGTAGTGCAGCGTTGCCGGGTTGTTCGGCTGAATGTGCAGCGCGCGCTCCAGGGTGGCCGCCGCCTTGTCCAGTTGGCCGTCGGCATACTGTTGCGAGGCGGTTTCGATCAGCACGGTCGAGGCATTGTTGCTGCGTGCGGGCGCGTAGCGTTCACCAGCCAATGCGCCCTGTGCCGTGATTGTGCTGAATAACAGGAGCAAGGTCGACAGAACAGGTGTGCTGGGCATCGGCGGCAGACTCGGCAGGGCTTGGGCAAGCCCTTGGCTTGAGGGCGAGGGGATGTTATCGACCGAGTCCGAGCGTTGAAGTTCCCGCCTGGTCGATTTGTTGCCTGTAGCCCGGTCTTTGCCTCGACAACATCTGTTCGGTTACCGCCCAAAACCGCACTCCGGCGCCTCAAGCCTGGGGCAGTACCTCCGATAGCAGCACACCCACCGTCGAATCATCGACCAGAAGTGGTGCCAACAAGGAGTACTGCCCGCATGCTTGCCAACCTGAAGATCCGCACCGGAATGTTCTGGGTGCTGTCGCTGTTCAGCGTGACCCTGCTGTTTTCCACCGTCAGTGCCTGGCGGGCTGCGGTGGGTAGCGACCAGCAGATCAACGAACTGGACCAGACCGCGCACCAGTCGGACCGGTTGAACAATGCGTTGCTGATGGCGATTCGCGCCAGCGCCAATGTATCTTCAGGCTTCATCGAGCAGTTGGGTGGCCATGAGGAAAGTGCCAGCAAGCGCATGGCGATGTCGGTCGAGCTGAACGACAAGAGCCAGAAGCTGGTGGACGAGTTTGTCGAAAACGCCCGCGAGCCTGGGCTGCACGCGCTGGCAACCGCCCTGCAGGCCACCTATGGAGAGTACGCCAAGGCGGTCGCGGGGCAGCGTGAGGCAACCCGTCAACGTTCGCTCGAGCAGTATTTCAAGGTCAATACCGACGCCGGTAACGCCATGGGCCGGCTGCAGGCTTTGCGCCAGCAACTGGTAGGGGCATTGAGTGAGCGCGGTCAGCAGATCATGCTGGAATCCGACCGGCGCCTGGCGCGTGCGCAATTGCTGAGCCTGGGGCTGTTGGGCGTGACGCTGTTGTTGGCGGTGCTGTGCTGGGCCTTTGTTGCCCAGCGCGTGCTGCACCCGCTGCGCGAAGCAGGGCGGCACTTCCAGCGCATTGCCGGTGGCGACCTGAGCGTGCCGGTGCAGGGGCAGGGCGGTAACGAGATCGGCCAGCTGTTCCATGAACTTGAACGCATGCAGCAGAGCCAGCGCGACACCCTGGGGCAGATCAGCAGCTGTGCCAGGCAACTGGACGCAGCTGCCGCGGCGTTGAATACCGTCACCGAGGAAAGTGCCAACAACCTGCGCCAGCAGGGCCAGGAGCTTGAGCAGGCCGCCACCGCCGTCACCGAAATGACCACGGCCGTGGAGGAGGTCGCGCGCAATGCCATCACCACCTCGCAGACCACCAGCGAATCCAACCAGCTGGCAGCGCAAAGCCGGCGGCAAGTCAGCGACAACATCGACGGCACCGAGGCCATGACTCGGGAAATCCAGGCCAGCAGCGCTCATCTGGAGCAACTGGTCGGGCAGGTGCGGGATATCGGCAAGGTGCTGGAAGTGATTCGCTCGGTGTCCGAGCAAACCAACCTTCTGGCGCTCAATGCCGCCATCGAGGCCGCCCGTGCCGGCGAAGCCGGGCGCGGCTTTGCGGTGGTGGCCGATGAAGTGCGTACGTTGGCGTACCGCACGCAACAGTCGACCCAGGAAATCGAGCAGATGATCGGGCGCGTGCAGGCGGGTACCGAAGCGGCCGTGGCCTCGATGCAGGCCAGTACCAGCCGCGCCCAGTCGACACTGGACGTGACCCTGGCTTCGGGGCAGGTGCTGGAGGGTATCTACAGTGCGATCGGCGAGATCAACGAGCGTAACCTGGTGATTGCCAGCGCAGCCGAAGAGCAGGCCCAGGTGGCGCGAGAGGTGGACCGCAACCTGCTGAACATTCGCGAGCTGTCGACATCCTCGGCAGCGGGGGCGCAGCAGACCAGTGAGGCGAGCAAGGCGTTGTCGGGGTTGGTGGGGGAGATGACGGCGTTGGTAGGGCGGTTCAGGGTCTGAGGTCTGGCGGGCACCAGACTGCAGGCGCGGGCGAGCCCCCGAACACCGGCGCAGCCGGTGCCATCCACCAACCGCATCGTCCGGTTCGCGGGCACGCCATGTGCGCTTTCAGTTATCGATCATGCTTCGAAGAGGAGCGCCCGGCCTTGTTGTGTTCCTTGGAATGGGCAATACCGGACCGGGTAGTGCCACGGCCGTTGTCATCATTGCGCAGGCTGCCATAGTGATTGCCGCTCTCGCCATGGTTGCGGGTGGCCTTGCCGGCATGATCACTCTCGTAGCCGGCGCCATTACCATTGAACCCACCTTTGCCGCCGCCATTGCCATTACCTTTGGCATATGCGGAACCAATCGGCGAGACATCGGCAGGCAACAATGCAGTTGCGCCGAGCGCCAGGGCACAAGTAAAGACGGCTACCAGGGTTTTTTTCATGTTTGTTTCGCCTCCAGAAGGCGCAGGGGGGAGCTTGAGTGCGGATACGACATAAGGTTGCCTTTTAAGTTCCGCGGTGCGCAGCCGTTCGACGAAGCGGCTGCCAGGCCCATTCAGTACCTGGCAGCCTTCAGTTCATCGATCATTCTTGGAGGAGTTTTGTACCGCGCCGCTCAGCCCCTTGGCATTATGGTCACCGGGCGTAGTCCCCGAGATAGCGGTAGATTTCGTCAAGCCGCGAGTATCCTTGGACTGGGCAATACCTGAGGTGGTAGTCCCATGGCCGTTGTCCTGGTTACGTGAGCTCCCATAATGATTGCCGCTCACACCATGATCGCGCGTAGCCTTGCCGGCGTGGTCACCCGCGAGGCCCGCACCATTGCCAGTGCCATTGTGCCCACCCATGCCGGCGCCATGTCCACCGCCATTGCCGCCGCCGTGGCCACCACCACCGTGGCCGCCACCGCCACCGCCACCGCCACCGCCACCGCCACCGCCACCGCCACCACCACCGCCACCACCGCCCTTGGCATACGCAGACCCCATCGGCGAGATATCGGCAGGTAACAATGCCGTTGCGCCGAATGCCAGAGCACACGCAAAGACGGCCACCAGGGTTTTTCTCATGTTGTTTCGCCTCCAACGGCGCGGGTAGAGCTCAGGTGCTGGTAAGACATGCGGCGGCCTTGCAAGTTCTGTCGCCCTGACAGAAGGATCGTGGCTCCTGACTGCTCATATCTCGACCTGCGTGCCAAGCTCGATCACCCGGTTCAGTGGCAGCTTGAAGTACTTCAGGTTGCTGTTGGCATTCTTCAGCAAGAAGGCAAACAAGTGCTCCCGCCAGCGAGCCATGCCCATCTGCCTGCCTGCAATGACCGTTTCGCGGCTGAGGAAATAAGTGGTGCGCATGGGGCCGAACTCAAGGTCGGCACGTTGGCAGCGGCTTAACGCCAACGGCACATCGGGCTCCTCCATGAAACCGAAATGCAGGTTCACGCGGAAGAAACCGTCCCCAAAAGCCTCGACCCCAAAGCGCTTGCCAGCGCTGACCCGTGGCTCGTCCTCGAACACGACAGTCAACAGCACCACTTGTTCATGCAGTACCTGGTTATGCAGCAGGTTATGCAGCAAGGCGTGAGGCACCGCCTCGGGCCTGGCGGACAGGAACACGGCAGTGCCGCCCACGCGGTGAGGCGGCTGGGCTTTGAGGCTGGTAATGAACAGCTCCAGCGGTAGCGAGCTTTCGTCCAGCCGTTCGACGATCATCCGCCGCCCGCGCTTCCAGGTAGTCATCAGGGTGAACAGCGCCAGGCCCGCGATCACCGGAAATGCGCCGCCCTGTAGAATCTTCGGCGCATTGGCGGCGAAATACAGGCTGTCGACCAGCAGGAACGCCAGCAGCATCGGCACCGCCAGCCAGCGTGGTGCCTTCCACAGCAACAGCACCACTGCCGAGGCCAGCAGCGTGGTGATCAGCATCGTCCCGGTCACGGCTACGCCGTAGGCTGCCGCAAGCGCCCCGGACGACTCGAAGCCGACCACCAGCAGCACCACGCCAACCATCAGCGCCCAGTTCACCATGCCGATGTAGATCTGCCCTTGTTCCTCGCTGGAGGTGTGCTGGATGAACATGCGCGGTACGTAACCCAGCTGGATGGCTTGGCGCGTCAACGAGAACGCACCGGAGATCACGGCCTGGGAGGCGATGATGGTGGCCAGCGTGGCCAGCCCGACCATGGGCAGCAGGGCCCATTCGGGCGCCAGCAGGTAAAACGGGTTGCGCACTGCCTGCGGGTCGCCGAGGATCAGCGCGCCCTGGCCGAAGTAGTTCAGCACCAAGCCGGGCAGCACCAGCAGGAACCAGGCCCGGGCGATGGGTTTGCGGCCGAAGTGACCCATGTCTGCATAGAGTGCTTCGGCGCCGGTCAACGCCAGCACCACCGCGCCCAGAATCGCCACCCCCATGCCTGGGTGCAGCACGAAGAACTTTACCGCCCAGAGCGGGTTGAGTGCCTGCAGCACCTCCGGCCGCTGGACGATGCCGTGCAGGCCAAGCGCACCCAGCACGACGAACCACAGCACCATGATCGGCCCGAATAGAATGCCGATGCGCGCGGTGCCGTGCTTCTGGATCAGGAACAGCGCCACCAGCACCACCACCGACAGAGGAACGACCCAATGTTCGATACCGTCGAAGGCCAATTGCAGCCCCTCCACGGCCGATAGCACGGAAATCGCCGGCGTGATCATGCTGTCACCGTAGAACAGCGCAGCGCCGAACAGGCCGAGCAGCACCAGTATCCTGCCCAGTCGCTGGTAGGGAGCCGCTGCGCGATGCGCCAGGGCAGTCAGGGCCATGATGCCACCTTCGCCCTGGTTGTCGGCGCGCAGGATGAACAGTACGTACTTGAGCGATACCACCCAGAGCAACGACCAGAACACCAGTGACAGTACGCCGAGTACACCGGCAGTGTTGGCCTGCACACCGTAGTGCCCGGCGAACACTTCCTTGAGGGTGTACAGCGGGCTGGTGCCGATGTCGCCATACACTACGCCGACAGCGGCGACGAGCATGCCGATGGGGTTGGACTTGCCGGGAAGAGACTGATTTGCGATGACGGTGGACTGGCTCACGAAGGGCTTCTCTGGACTGGCGGGTAGAAAATGCATGCCATCCCTGAGCATCGCGCGCCCAGTATTCCTTCTGCGTGTTGGCTCAGCCGTAAAAAGAGCGTAAAAAAATCAGCCAGCGCCCCAATACCTGTCAGTCAAGCAATTCGGGAACCGCTTTGCCGCCCATCGTCGGCAAGCCAGCTCCCACAGGTACAGCGCAGACTTCAAGAGTACTTACGCGGGCTCTGTGGGAGCTGGCTTGCCGGCGATGGGGTACTCAGCCAGGTTGCGCCGCCAGGCTGTTGCTGACATTACGGCCCAACACCAGCACCGTAGCGAAACCGCAGCCCACCAGGGCCGTGGCCAGGCTCAACAGCACCGAGCTGCCCAGCTGGTCGACGATCCGCCCGCCGAAGAACGAGCCCAGCGCAATGATCACCTGGAACATTGCAACGAACAGCGGCATGCCACGTTCGACATCCTTGGGCGCGACGACGAACATCCAGATACTGGCGCAGGCCGGGAATGCGCCGAAGGCGAAGCCCCACAACCCGATCAGCATCGCCGCACCGGTCATGCCGGTAGCGAAGTGAGGGAACAGGGCGGTGCTGCTGCCAATCATCAACGCTACCAGCAGCAGGGTGTGACGTACGCTGCGGTTGGCGGCGAAACCGGCGAAGATATTGCCGAATACCCCGGCCACGCCATAAAGCAGCAGCAACGAGCCAATGGTCGGCCCATCGAAGCCGGAGCTTTGTTTGAAGAAAGGGGCGACATAGGTGTACGCGGCAAAGTGCGCCAGACCGATCAGCAACACGGCGATCAGGCCAACCCGCGCCTGTGGGTTGATGAACAGGGCTGGCAGGTCGCTGATGCGAATGGCCTTGTCCGGGTTGAGCCGCGGTAGCAACAGGATCTGCGCCAGCAGCACCGGTACGCCCAGCAGCGCGGTTACCAGGAAGGTCATGCGCCAGCCCAGCAGGCCGCTCAACCAGGTGCCTACCGGCACGCCCAGCACGGTGGCCAGGGTTACGCCGACCATGATGATGGAGGTGGCCTGGGCTACGCCCACGCCCCTGGGCGCCAGGCGACCGCTGAGGGCAATGGCTGTCGCCCAGAAACCGCCGATACTCACGCCCAGCAGCACGCGGCCGAACAGCAGCAGGTTGAAGTCACTGGCGTACGCCACTACCGCGTTGGCGATGATCATGATCAGTGTCAGCCCGATCAGCAGATAGCGACGGTCCAGAGCGCCAATCCCCACTGACAGCAGTGGGGCGGCGAGGGCGGCCATGATGCCGGGCAGGGTGACCATCAGGCCGGCGTGGCCTGCACTGATGCCCAGGTCGCTGGCGACATCGTTGAGTACGCCAACCGGCAGGAACTCGCTGGTCACCAGGGCGAAGGCGCCGACGGCGACCGAAAGGATTGCCAGCCACTGCTGGCTGACGCTTTGTTGATCATGTTCGGGGAGGCCGCTAGGGGCCTGGTTGGCACTTGGCATGGTATTGGATTCCAAGAGAGGGATGTCGCCTGAAGCAGGCGCAAGGAGCGGGGGAAATTTGCTGGCGATTATAGGGGGCGCTTTCGCCTGGCCAACATGCGGGTCGCTCGATAGTAATCATCAGCGTAATCGATGAAACGCCTTGTGCAGAGCGCCCATCGCCGCTCGAAGCTTCTTGCAGGAGCAGTACAAGGCTACTCCTGCAAAACCTCACTGAACCAATGAGTCATGTGTTGTCCGCGAAGGACACGCAAGCGTCCTCCACATCACCTGCATCCTATGGCGACACCAGCACATCGCACTGGGATTCGTTCAGCACATGCTTGGTGACGCTGCCTATCAGCAGCTCTTCAAGCGCGCTTTCCCCTTGCTTGCCGATCACGATCAGGTCGCATTCCAGCTGTTGTTCCTGCTCGGCAATCCGCCAGCCTGGGTCGCCATGCACCACGATTTGCCGAGCATCTGCCACTCCGGCGGTTTCGCTCAAGGCCGCGAGCTGCTTCAGCGCATCCTTGCGGATGACATTGCGGTAGTGCGTAAGCGTGTCATGGTCGATGTGGGCGAAGCGCATGCTGCCTTCGAACGGTGCCTCGTACACATGCAACAGAATGATCTCGGCCTGTGGAGCAACGGCCCTTGCCAGTTCGATGGAGCGCAGTGACGAAGGCGAAAAATCAACTGCAACCAGCAAGGTCCGGTAGGTATCGCGAGGCGCCTGCTTGACCACCAGCAAAGGGCAGGGCATGCAGTTCAGCATCTTCTGTACAGTGGAGCCCAGCAGCAGGCGCCGCGCCACGCTCTGGCCCTTCGCCCCACACACCAGCAGGTCGCTGCGCTTGTCCTGCACTACACGGGTGATCTCTGTGGTCACCGAACCATGCGCGACCTGCACGCCAGCGGCGATGTCATGGCGCTGGAACAGCATTGCAGCCAGTGCGCGAATTTTTTCGCCAGCGGTATCCAGTACGCGCTTCAGCAGATCGTCACCCGGTGCCACCAACTGCTTCAGGCGCTCGAAGGGGGCCGGATTGGCAACGTACAGCAGGTCCAGCGCTGCCTGCTGCTCCTTGCTCAGGTGCGCAGCGCGCTCTGCCGCGTTGCGGGCGGAGGTAGACAGGTCGGTGGCTACCAGTATGTGGTCCAGCGGGCTCATGTGGGGGGCTCCTTGTCCAAAGCCGCGCGCGGTGATCGATGGCGATGACCTTGAGCACGATGCGCATGGCGGTTGTCGATTCGTTCCTTGCTGACAGCCATCGTCGCGCGAACCGGGGCCGGCGGCTTGATTTGCATCAATGGAGTGGGGCACCGATCTCGAGCTCACCACTCGCCACCAGCATTCTCCTCTGCATTGGCCAAATGGTCCCCCAGGCCGCCAGGGTGTGGGCTAACGACATGGAAAATATCCCGGTATTCTTCGCGCTCTGCGGGCTCGCCATTGACCTCGAGACAGCGGCGGGGCCCAACGTCTGGTTGAGCATCGTGTTCACTGCGGCCAAGCTCTTGTATACGTGGGCCTACCTGGCGAGGGTGCAGCCGTTGCGTACCGTGCTTTATGGCATCGGGGTGATCTGCTTGCTGGGTTTTTGCGTGGTTGTCACAGCAAGGGTAGTGAGTTTTTTTGCCCTCTGAGGCAGTACCGCTGCCGGGCTCGTAGTGGCATCTACATGTCTGCATGAGTCGATTTTTTCAGGCGTGCTCGGTCCCTGTGGGAGCGGGTTCACCCGCGAACACCGGCGTAGCCGGTGCCATGCACCGCGTTGCATTCTCGCGGGCACGCCCGCTCCCACAAGATCGCGCCTGGCCCAGGCGGCGCTATTGCGCGGGTGGCCAAAGGCTTGCGTCATGCGTGCTTGAGCGCTTCCACCAATTGTGCCTTGGTCATGGTGGAGCGCCCCTTGATGTCTTTGCTGCGCGCTTCCTTCATCAGGCTTTGCTTGCTCTGGGTTTCCAGGGAACTGTCCGATGTACGGGAATGACCTTGACGTGACTTCGCCGCCCGTTTGGCCGAGTCCGAGCGGGCAGTCTTCTTCTCGCTGGAAGAGGTGGCCTTGCCCGAGCCGCCTTTCTTCTCACCACCCCCGGACTGTTTGTTTACGGTGGCCCAGGCGCGCGCTTCAGCCTGGTCTTTCGGTACGCCTTTGTGCTCGTAGCTTTCCTCGATATGTTCGGCTTTGCGCTTCTGCTTGTCGGTGTATTTGTCCTTGTCGCCGCGTGGCATGGCATTCGCTCCCGTCTGGTTTGCATGAGCGGTTGAATGCCGCAGCGACGCCCAAGTGCCCGGTATCCGACCAGCGGTGCCCGGAAACCGGTTGCCCACTGCAAACAGTCATTCAACCGACACATCGAGGCCTTAGGGTCGAGACAGGAACCCGTCCAGGGCTATGGTCACTGATGTTGCCGTGATGGCGCCGCCAGACGGCTCTACCGTGGGGCCTGCCATTCATTGGTCACAAAGCTGTAACATTGCTGCTGCAAAGTGTGCCGGCCATCACACGGAGCACTTTTCGATGATACGCCTGATGAAGTCTGCTGCACTCGCCGTTGCCGTTTCTGTTTGCGCCACCTCGGCATCCTTCGCCGCAGAGAACGTCCGCCTGACCGGTTCCGGCGCCAGCTTCCCGGCACCGATCTACCTGACCTGGTTCAAGGCCTTCAGCAAGGAAACCGACGGTGTCACCGTTGACTACCAGTCCAAGGGGAGCGGGGCGGGTGTCCAGGACTTTCTGAACAAGACCGTCGACTTCGCCGCCAGCGACTCGGCCATGAAAGCCGAAGAAATCGCCAAGGTCGGCGAGGGCGTGCAGTTGCTGCCGATGACCGCCGGTGAAATCGTCCTGGCTTACAACCTGCCAGGCAACCCTAAAGGGTTGAAGCTGCCACGCGATGTGTACTCCAACATCTTCCTCGGCAAGATCACCCAGTGGAACGACCCGCAGATCGTCGCGGCCAACCCTGAGCTGAAACTGCCAGCTACCCCGATCACCGTGGTCGTGCGTGCCGACTCCAGCGGTACCACTGCGGTATTCACCAAGCACCTGTCGGCCATCAACGCTGACTTCAAGCAAGCGCTGGGTGAAGGCAATACCGTCAACTGGCCGGCCAGCGACAAGTTCATCAAGTCGCCGAAAAACGACGGTGTAACCGCCACCGTCCGCCAGACCCCAGGTGCCATCGGCTACATCGAATACGGCTTCGCCAAGCTGGCCAAGGTCGACTTCGCCCAGCTGCAGAACAAGGCCGGCCAATACGTCGTGCCGAACGCCGAGAGCGGTGCCGAGGCTCTGGCGGCGGTGAAGATGCCGGAAAACCTGGTGGCCTGGCTGCCTGACCCGGACGGTGCCAAGTCCTACCCGATCACCTCCTACACCTGGATGATCTTCCGCAAGGACAACGGTAACCCGGCCAAGGCCAAGGCCATGCGCGAAATGGTCGAATACAGCCTGACCGAAGGCCAGAAGATCGCCGACTCGATGGGCTACATCCCGCTGCCACCGTCGGTTGTCGATCAGGTACGCAAAGCGTCCGCAAACATCCAGTAACACGCCCAGGCGCTCCCGGTGTGGTCTGGTGGCCATACCGGGTGTGTTTGCCCTCTGTCCCGGAACTTGCCAATGAACACTCCTTTCGCCATCCCGGCCAATCCCGACTCCGCGTGCCAGCCACCGTCTGCGAAAGACTTCCTGGTTGATCGCACCTTCCGTGCGCTTGCACGCATCGGTGTGGTGCTGGTGCTGGCGCTGGTCTTCGCGCTGGTCTACGAAGTGGGCCGCAAGGCACTGCCTGGCATCGAGAAGCACGGCTTTGACGTGCTGTTCGGTAGTGTCTGGGACGTCAACCAAGGCAAGTACGGAATTTTGCCAGCGATCTGGGGCACGCTCTACAGCGCCCTGATCGCCCTGTTGATCGCCGGTTTCTTCGGCGTCAGCATGGCCATCTTCCTGACCCAGGACTTCCTCCCGGCCAGGCTGGCGGCGGTGTTCCGCACCATCGTCGAACTGCTCGCAGCCATCCCCAGCGTCGTCTACGGCCTGTGGGGGATCTATGTGGTCATCCCGGCCATTCGCCCGCTGACCACCTGGCTGAACAGCGAGCTGGGCTGGATTCCCTTTTTCGGCACTTCCCTGAGCGGCCCCGGGCTGCTGCCTGCCGCGCTGGTGCTGGCGATCATGATCCTGCCGACCATCGCCGCCGTTTCGCAGGACGCCCTGACCAGCGTGCCGATGAAGACCAAGCAGGCCGCCTACGGCCTGGGCGCCACCCATTGGGAGGCCATCCTCAAGGTAATGGTGCCATCGGCAGCCACCGGCATCTTCGGTTCGCTGGTGCTCGGCCTGGGCCGTGCGCTGGGTGAAACCATGGCGCTGGCCATGCTGGTGGGCAATGCCAACAACATTTCCCTGTCCTTGTTCGCCCCGGCCAACACGCTGGCGGCCTTGCTGGCCCTGAACTTCCCGGAGGCCGGCCCGAACGAGGTCGAGGTGCTGATGTACGCCGCACTGGTACTGATGTTCATCACCCTGCTGGTGAACGTGCTCGGCTCGATGATCATGCTCTACGCCCAGCGGGGTAACAAATGATGACCAACCTCACCACCCCTGCAAACGCGTTGCCCAGCCTGCAGCGCAAGCTTGAAGGCCGTTCCCTGCGCAGCCTGTTGTTGACCACGCTGGCATGGTTCGCGGCACTGGTGGCCAGCGTGCCGCTGATTTCCGTGCTGTACATGCTGATCACTCGCGGCGGCGCACGCCTCAACCTGGAGGTGTTCACCGAGCTGCCACCCACCGGCTTCGAGATGGGCGGGGGCTTTGGCAACGCCATGGCCGGTACTTTCGTCATGGTCGGCATCGCTGCCGCCATCGCCGTGCCGGTCGGTATCCTTGCCGCGGTGTTCCTGGCCGAACTCGGCCCGGACAGCAAGCTGGCCAACGCCGCGCGCTTCGCCGCCAAGATGCTAACCGGCCTGCCGTCGATCCTGGCCGGCGTGTTCGCCTACGCCCTGGTGGTGATGACCACCGGCACCTACTCCGCGCCGGCAGGTGGTGTGGCCCTGGCGGTGCTGATGCTGCCCATCGTCGTGCTGACCGCTGAAGAGTCGATGAAGATGGTGCCCAAGATCATGAAGGATGCCGCCTACGGCATGGGCTGCACCCGTGCCCAGGTAATCTGGAAAATCGTTCTGCCCACCGGCCTGCCGGCCATCCTCACCGGTGTCATGCTGGCCGTGGCCCGTGCCGCCGGCGAGACCGCGCCGCTGCTGTTCACCGCGCTGTTCAGCAACTACTGGATCCTGCATGACGGCGACCTGGCGGTCATGAACCCGACGGCTTCACTGGCCGTACTGATCTACAACTTCTCCGGCATGCCATTCGACAACCAGCTCGAGCTCGCCTGGGCGGCCTCGCTGGTACTGGTGATGATCGTGCTGGTAATCAACATTCTGAGCCGAATATTCGGCAAGCCCAAGTATTGAGAAAGGGAGCATCCGACCTTGAACGTATCCACTGCGCCAAAAGCCGCTCCCGTGGTCAGCGAAGCCCCCATCGTCATGGACTGCAAGCTGGACAAGATCTTCTACGGCAATTTCATGGCCGTTCGCGACAGCCATGTGCCGATCCGCAAGAACGAGATCACCGGTTTCATCGGGCCGTCCGGCTGCGGCAAGAGCACCGTGCTGCGTAGCCTCAACCGCATGAACGACCTGGTGAAGGGCTTCCGCTTCGAAGGCCATGTGCACTTCCTGGGCCAGGATGTCTACGGCAAGGGCGTCGACCCTGTGGTGGTGCGCCGCTACATCGGCATGGTGTTCCAGCAGCCCAACCCGTTCTCCATGAGCATCTTCGACAACGTCGCCTTCGGCCTGCGCCTGAACCGCTACAAGGGCGACATCGGCGACCGCGTCAAGCACGCGCTGCAGGGCGCCGCGCTGTGGGACGAGGTGAAGGACAAGCTCAAGGTCAGCGGCCTGGCCCTGTCCGGCGGCCAGCAACAGCGTCTGTGCATCGCCCGCGCCATCGCCACCGAGCCGGAAGTGTTGTTGCTGGACGAACCCTGCTCGGCACTCGACCCGATTGCCACCCGCCGGGTGGAGGAGCTGATGGTCGAGTTGAAAAAGGACTACACCATTGCCCTGGTGACCCACAACATGCAGCAGGCGATTCGTGTGGCCGACACCACCGCGTTCTTCTCGGTCGACATCTCCAAAGGCACCCGTACCGGTTACCTGGTCGAAATGGGCCCGACCACGCAGATTTTCCAGAACCCGCGTGAGCAGCTGACCGCCGACTACATCAGCGGCAAGTTCAGCTGAGGCCGTACCTGCCAAGGTGGCCGGGTGTTGCAGTCAGGGAGGCTGCAACACCCGGCCGCGTTACCTTCCTTCAAGTGTTACCAGGGATTTCCAATGCCAGCGACGCGTCGTCTTGATCTGCCAGCGGTAGAGCGCGCACTGCGTGAGGTGCAGGCCCGCTTCGCCGAACTCAGCCAGCATTTCACCGAACCGCGGGATCCATTCACCGACGAGGTGCTGCTGAATGTGGTTGAAGGCTATGCCCTGATTGACGACTATGTCGCCCGGGGTGTCGACCTTTTCGACCTTCAGCAACTGAACCTGATGCTGGAGATCAATGCCACCGTGCTGTGCGGCAGCGACCCGGCACGCCGGCTGGAGTTCGCCCCGCACCTGGCGGCGACCGAGGCGCACTTTTTCAATAATGTGGAGGGCGGCATCAAGGACCTCTACAACTGGTATTGCTCGTATGGCAGCGACTCGATCTGGAAGCGCGCGGCGGGTGTCTACGTTCGAATTCTGAGCAAGCCGCAGCTGTTCATCGAAGGCAACAACCGCACCGGGTCGCTCATTGTCAGCTACTTGCTGATGCGCGCGGGGCTACCGCCATTCGTGCTGTCGCTGGACAACGCCGAGGGTTACTTCAACCCGTCCTCGGTCATACGCAACTCCGCCAAGCATGGTGTCAAGGCTTTGTACGAACTACCCAAGATCAAGAAAAAGTATGCAGCTTTCCTTGAAGCGCACGCGCCCGAGCCCGGCAAGTTCTTCCTCGGCGGCACATCCATGCCTGCGCACGAGAGGTGCCGCTGATGCAAAGCCCTTCTCTGTTCCAGCGCGGGCGGCAAGCCTTCGAGCGCGCGTTCAATCGCCCGCAGGTACGCATTTCGTTCGATATCGACGACACGCTCGCCTGCCAGGCCGACCACGCCGCCGCCGAGGACAGCAAGCTGCCGGCGTTCGTCCACCGCTGGTTGGGTGAACCCCTGCGCAGTGGCACGCGTGCGCTGATCCGCGACCTGCGCCGCCAGGGCTGCAGCATCTGGATCTACACCTCGTCGGGGCGCACCCCGGCCTATATCCGCCGTTGGCTGATGCTCTACGGCATCCGTGTCGATGGCGTGGTCAACAGTGACCGGCACCAGCATATCCTTGCCGTGAACGGGCTTGAGAATGCGCCCTCGAAGTTGCCGTCGGCCTTCGATATCGACCTGCATGTCGATGATTCCGAAGGCGTGCGGCTGGAAGGCGTCGACCACGGTTTTCGCGTGGTGGTGGTGTGCCCCAAGGATGAGAACTGGGCGCAGAAAGTGATGGATGCGGCGGTCGATGTCCAGGCACAGCTGGCCTGGCAGCAACCGCACCGCTATGAAATGCCGGTACGGCCGCGTTCGCAGGCCCTGGCTTCCTGAGGGCTTCAAGGTACTTTTCTCGTTACGCCTCTTCGCTGCTAGTTGCCCCCCACATCTCCATTCGCGGCTTCACATTTTCAGCTTCGGCTTGACTCGTGAAATTTTTCATGTAATTTTTCATGAAAAATAACTCTAAAAATTTCACGGCAGTCTCAAACGATGAAGATGCACGAAGAGGTTGAAGCCCTCGCGATCCTTATTCACGACCTGCGCAAATTCAAGAACCTGACCCTGGGCGAACTCGCCGAGCGCATCAACCGCTCGGTAGGCTTCCTGTCTCAGGTCGAGCGCGGTGTATCGCGCCCTACCGTGGCGGACCTCACCGCCATCAGCGAAGCGCTCGGCGTTTCCACCGCGTACTTCTACAACCTGAGCAAGCCACGCAGCGTCAGTTGGGTCACGCGCCCCCACGAGCGGCGCACGCTGTACCTCGAGTCGGGTATCACCGATGTGCTGGCTTCGCCCACCATCGGCGGCGCGTTCTCCATGCTCGACAGCCATCTCGAACCAGGCGCCAGCAGTGGCGAGCTGTACCTGACTGACCGTTCCGAGCAGGGTTGTTTCGTGCTCGAAGGCGAGCTCACGGTCTGGCTGGACCACGGTGACGCCGTGACCCTGCAGGCCAATGACTGCTTCCAGCTGCACCCCCACGCGCAGTTCCGTTACGCCAACCTGACGGAAAAAGCCACCCGCGTGCTCTGGGTCTTCAACTGAATTCGTTCACCTCACAAGGACAAGAAGATGAGTGTCGTCTTTCCGGATCTGCTGACTGAAGTGCGCTCGTTCCGAGCGCAGCACCCAGAAATACGCTATGTCGACCTGATTGCGCTGGATATCCCCGGGCACTTCTACGGCAAGCGCTACCCCATGGACATGCTGGAAAAAGTCGCAGCCGGCGCGCCACTGAAGTTGCCGCAGAACTGCGTGCTGCTCGGCACCCAAGGTGGCCTCTACCCGATCGGTGACTACTGCTTCGCCGATGGCGACCCGGATGCCGCCCGCCGCCTGGTGCCGGGTACCCTCAAGCCGGTGCGCTGGGAAAAGGAACCGATCGCGCAGATGCTCATCACCTCTGACGGCACCGCCAAGCCCATCGAGTTCGAGCCCCGTGAAGTGCTGGCCAGGGTGATCCAGCGCCTGGCCAGGCGCGGCATTCGCCCGGTGGTAGCCTTCGAGCTGGAGTTCTACCTGTTCGACCGCAAGCTCGACAACGGGCTGCCACAGTACCCTCGCGACAAGGCGACCGACGACCACGACGACCAGCCGAACATGCACATCGAGCGGCTGTCGCGCTTCGCACCGGTGCTGCACGAGATGGTCGATGGCGCCAACGAGCAGGGCGTGCCGGCGAACGTGATCACCGCGGAGCTGGGCCCGGGCCAGTTCGAGATCAACTTCTCGCACAGCGACGATGCCATGAGCGCGGCGGACTGGTCGGCGCTGTTCTGCCGCAGCACCCGCGGTATCGCGATGAAGCACGGCTACCGAGCCAGCTTCATGAGCAAGCCGTACCTCGACGCGCCGGGCAGCGGCATGCATGTGCACGTCAGCCTGTACGACAACGCCGGCAACAACATCCTGGCCGGCGATGACCAGCGCAAGCTGCGCCATGCGGTGGCAGGGTGCCTGGAGCTGCTGCCGCACTGCATGCCGATCTTCGCCCCCAACCACAATGCCTACCGCCGTTACGGCGCCATGGTCAACGCGGCGAGCAAGGCCAGCTGGGGTTTCGAAGACCGCGATGCGTGTATTCGCATCCCCGAGTCCGACCCGCGCAACCTGCGCATCGAACACCGCCTCGCCGGTGCCGACGCCAACCCGTACCTGGTGCTGGCGGCCATCCTGACCGGGATGGAGCATGGCCTGGAACGTGGCGTCGAGCCCATCGCCCCGCTGAACGACAACCGCCAGAGCGGCATCGAGTTCCCCAAGGATGCCTTCAGTGCCTTGGCCGCCATGCGTCACCACCCGGTGGTGAACGAGGGCCTGGGCAGTGAATTCGTGATGGTCTACTGCGAAAACAAATACCAGGAGCAACTGGACTTCATGCGCCACATCGATGCCCGCGAATACCGCTGGTTCCTGTAGGTGCGAGGTTGGGGCAGCCCCGCTGCCCCCTGCCTTTCTACCGTTTCAATACAACGCGCAATATGGATTTGCCGGAGGAAGATATGCCACGTGTGCCCGTTATCGGCATTACCGCATGCACCAGCATGATCGAGCTGCATGCAACCCAGACCATCAGCGAGAAGTACGCGCGCGCGGCGGCCCAGGCAGCGTGTGGGCTGCCCATCGTGATACCCAGCCTCGCAGACCTGATGGACAGCGCCGATATTCTCGACGTGGTGGATGGGCTGATCTTCACCGGTTCGCCGTCCAACATCGAACCGTTGCACTACAACGGCCCGGCCAGTGCAGCGGGCACCCATCACGACCCGCTGCGTGATGCCACCACTTTGCCGCTGATGCGTGCGGCCATCGCCGCCGGTGTGCCGGTGCTCGGCATCTGCCGTGGTTTCCAGGAAATGAACGTGGCGCTGGGCGGCACCTTGCACCAGAAGGTGCATGAGACCGGCAGGTTCATGGACCACCGCGAAAGCAAGGGTGAGCCCATCGAAAAGCAATATGGCCCGCGACACGCCCTGCATATAGAGCCCGGCGGCATGCTCGACCGCATGGGCTTGCCGGCGGTCATCGATGTCAATTCCATCCACGGCCAGGGCATCGATGTACTGGCCCCCGGGCTGAAAGTGGAGGCGCTGGCACCCGATGGCCTGGTGGAAGCGATTTCGGTCGAGAACAGCAAAGGTTTTGCCCTGGCCGTGCAATGGCACCCCGAGTATCAGGTCATGGACAACCCGCACTACCTGACCATCTTCCAGTCCTTTGGCAAGGCTTGCCGGCATCGCTCGGTATTGCGCCAGATGCTCTTGAAGTCCGCCTGACAGCGATCTTTACCAATTACAAAAAAGTACCTGCGCAGCACGGCTGCGCAACCTGATGGAGTGAAGTCAATGAGTGAGCAGAATTCGCAGACCCTTGCCTGGCAAGCCATGAGCCGCGACCACCACCTGGCCCCGTTCAGCGATGTTCGGCAACTGGCCGAGAAAGGCCCGCGCATCATCACCTCGGCCAAGGGCGTGTACCTCTGGGACAGCGAAGGCCACAAGATTCTCGATGGCATGGCAGGCCTGTGGTGCGTGGCGGTGGGCTATGGCCGCGATGAGCTGGCCGACGTCGCCAGCCAGCAGATGAAGCAGTTGCCGTACTACAACCTGTTCTTCCAGACCGCGCACCCGCCCGCGCTGGAACTGGCCAAGGCGATCGCCGATGTGGCCCCGCAAGGCATGAACCATGTGTTCTTCACCGGCTCCGGTTCCGAAGGCAACGACACCGTGCTGCGCATGGTCCGCCATTACTGGGCGCTCAAGGGCCAGAAGAACAAGAAGGTCATCATCGGCCGCATCAACGGCTACCACGGTTCAACCTTGGCCGGCGCGGGCCTGGGCGGCATGAGCGGCATGCACCAGCAGGGCGGGTTGATCCCGGATATCGTGCACATTCCGCAGCCATACTGGTATGGCGAAGGCGGCGACATGACCGAGGCCGACTTCGGCGTGTGGGCGGCCGAACAGCTGGAGAAGAAGATCCTCGAAGTCGGCGTGGACAATGTTGCCGCCTTCATTGCCGAACCGATCCAGGGTGCTGGCGGGGTGATCATTCCACCGCAGACATACTGGCCGAAGGTGAAGGAGATCCTGGCCAGGTACGACATCCTCTTCGTCGCCGACGAAGTGATCTGCGGTTTCGGCCGTACCGGTGAGTGGTTCGGTAGCGACTACTACGACCTCAAGCCCGACCTGATGACCATCGCCAAGGGCCTTACCTCCGGCTATATCCCCATGGGCGGCGTGATCGTGCGAGATGAAGTGGCCAAGGTCATCAGCGAAGGCGGTGACTTCAACCACGGTTTCACCTATTCCGGCCACCCGGTGGCGGCTGCGGTGGGCCTGGAGAACCTGCGGATCTTGCGTGACGAACAGGTCATCGAGCAGGTACACGACAAGACCGCTCCTTACCTGCAACAACGCCTGCGCGAGCTGGCCGACCACCCGCTGGTAGGTGAGGTACGTGGCCTGGGCATGCTCGGCGCGATCGAACTGGTGAAGGACAAGGCCACCCGCGCGCGTCATGAAGGCAAAGGTGTCGGCATGATCTGTCGCCAGTACTGCTTCGACAACGGCCTGATCATGCGTGCCGTGGGCGACACCATGATCATCGCGCCGCCGCTGGTGATCAGCATCGAGGAGATCGACGAACTGGTGGCAAAGGCCCGCAAGTGCCTGGACCTGACGTACGAGGCTGTTCGGTAAGGGAAGAGCCCTGTGGCTGGTGCCAGTCAGTTGAATGGTTTTGGGTCGCTTTGCGACCCTTCGCGGGCACGCCCGCTCCCACAGGTGCGGCGCCGGGTTCAGGAGAAGCGAGATCCCTGTGGGAGCGGGCGTGCCCGCGAAGGGCTGCAAAGCAGCCCCAATATCGCGATGAAGAATCTTGCTTTGTGAGTTGAATCATGTACTTTTCAGGGCATCAATTTTCCCATCCGAAAGTCGCGATTCAACCATGAAAGTGCACGAAGAGATCGAAAGCCTGGCCGTACTGATTCGCGACCTGCGCAAGTTCAAAGGCCTGACACTGGGCGAACTGGCCCAGCGCATCGGCCGTTCGGTGGGCTTTCTTTCCCAGGTCGAACGGGGCGTATCCCGCCCAACCGTGGCCGACCTCACGGCAATCAGCGAAGAGCTCGGTGTTTCCACGGCCTATTTCTACAAGCTGGACAAGCCACGCGAGCTCGACTGGGTCACCCGCCCTCACGAGCGCCGTACCCTTCACCTGGCCGGTGGCATCACCGATGTGCTGGCATCCCCGACCATAACGGGCGCGTTCTCCATGCTCGACAGCCACCTGGAGCCGGGGGCCAGCAGTGGCGAGGAGTACCTGGACGACAGCTCGGAACAGGGCTGCTTCGTGCTCGAAGGCGAACTGACCGTCTGGCTGGATGGCGGCGAGCCTGTAACGCTGCACGCCAGTGACAGTTTTCAGCTGCAACCCCACGCAAGCTTTCGTTACGCCAACCTCACCGACAAGCCCACCCGCGTGCTCTGGGTGTTCAGCTGACAAGAGAAGCCAAGCCATGCTGGCTCTGGCGTCACCAGGCAATCGGTGTGCCGTCCCACGCCCAGAATGTACCGCTCTGGTCGGGACCGTGTCGGCTCACCAGCGCCAGGATGCATGTCGCTGCAAATGCCGGTGAGAACAGTTTTCCCGGCGGTACATTGCCCTGAAAGGGCTGGGAAAGGCGGGTGTCGGTGGTCCCGGGATGCAGCAATAGTACCGTGGAAGCAGGGTTCAGTCGCTTGAGTTCGATGCTCGCAGTGTGCAGAAGCTGGTTGAGCGCGGCCTTGCTGGCGCGATAGCTGTACCACCCGCCAAGATGGTTGTCGCTGATCGACCCGACCCGCGCCGAAAGTGCCACATAGGTCATCGGTTGCTGTCGCAACAAGGGCAGCAAGTGCCTGAGCAGCAGGACAGGGGCGAAACAGTTGGTCGTGAAGCTGGCCAGCAGCCCAGCCATGTCCACCTGTGTCAGCGCTTTTTCGGCCCGTGCGGGTGCCTCTTGCAGCACGCCAAGCGTGCACAGTACAAGGTTCAGCTGGTCGCAGCAGGCGCTCACCCGCGCCGCCAGTGTTTGTAGTTCCGCTTCGGAACAGGCGTCGCAATCGATGCGAACCAACTGTCGCGGGTGCTCGGCGAACAAGGCTTCCAGCGCGGGGCTGCTGGTGGCATGTCGCGAGACGGCAAACACCCGCCCGATGTCGGCGCGCCCCAGCAACTGCGTGCACAGTGCAAGGCCAATCCCCTGGCTGGCTCCGCAGACCAGTACGTTGGCGGGAGAGTGAAGGTCATTGACAAGGCTCACTGAACTGCCTCCTTTTCCTGGCACCACCGTATGTCCGCCTGTTCACCACTTGCGCCGACATGTCGCTACGGGGTCGGCACGTAAAATTGTACAATACGGGTAAAAGCTGTACATAATTGCCAATATTGTACAGGTATTTTGGAGTGCTCGAGGTCACCATGGGGCGCACTGCTCGTTGGACCTGGCTTTGCCTGCTACTGACAGGCCTGTCCGAGGCGGCGGACTGGCGAGCGGAGCTCCCGGCGGCGCAACGGCTGGGCTCCGGTGAGTTCACCTGGTTTGGCCTGCGTCTTTACACCGCACAGCTATGGGCAGCAGGGCCGGTTCAGGACTGGAACCGGCCTTTTGCCCTTGAACTCGCCTATCACCGAAGGCTGTCCAGAGACATGCTGGTGAAGGCCAGCCTCGAGGAAATGTACCGCCTGGATCCTGTTGGCCTGACGCCGCAGCGACGCGCGGCGTGGTCCCAGGCCATGCAGCAGGCGTTCGTGGATGTACGCCCTGGGATGCGCATCACCGGCTTGTACATGCCGGGGCAGGGCTGCCGTTTCTACGTCGATGGCAAACTCAGCCGGGTGATCGCCGACGCGGACTTTGCCCGGGCGTTCTTCGCCATCTGGCTCGATCCACGGGCCAGGGATCAACAACTGCGTCAGCGTCTGCTGGAGGGTGTGCCATGAATCTGTATAGCGGTAACGTTTACCAGCCTGGGGTAACCTGAACGATGCGCCTGGGCCTGGTACTGGGTGACCAGCTTTCGTTCGACCTGGCAAGCCTGAAAGCCCTCGATCCTGCCCGCGATGCTGTGCTGATGGCAGAAGTGGAAGGGGAAGCCAGGTATGTGCCGCATCATCCATTGAAGATCGTCCTGATCTTCAGCGCCATGCGGCACTTCGCCCAGGCGCTGCGTGAGCGCGGTTGGCAAGTGCATTATGTGCAACTCGACGATGACGGCAACAGCTGTAGCATCGTTGGCGAGTTGCGGCGCTGGCAGCAAGCCCTGGGAGCCACGCACATTCACCTGACCGAATGCGGTGAGTGGCGCCTGGAGCAGGCGTTGCGCGATGCCGCACTGCCGCTTGTGTGGCATCGCGACACGCGATTTTTCTGTTCTCGCGAAGCCTTCGCGCGCTGGGCGCGGGAGCGCGGCCAACTGCGCATGGAGCACTTCTACCGTGGCATGCGCAAGCGTACCGGCCTGCTGCTGGAGCCTGATGGTAGCCCGGCAGGTGGAACCTGGAATCTCGATGGCGACAATCGCAAGGCCTTGCCCCGACAGCTGCGTGGCCCCTTCGCCGCGCATTTCGAGCAGGACCAGATCACGGCCGCGGTAATAGCCCTGGTACGCCAACGCTTCAGCGACCACTACGGACCCATCGACGGTTTCGACTACCCCGTGACCCATGCCGAGGCGCTGCAGCTCTGGCAACACTTTCTGGAGTTCGGCCTGGCGGCGTTCGGTGACTACCAGGACGCAATGGCCGAGGGCGAGCCGTACCTGTTCCATGCGCGCATCAGTGCGGCGCTGAACATCGGGCTTCTGGACGTACGTTGCCTGTGCGACGAGGTCGACAAGGCCTGGCGCGAGGGGCGAGTACCGCTCAATGCAGCAGAGGGCTTCATTCGCCAGTTGATCGGCTGGCGCGAATATGTGCGCGGCATCTACTGGCTGCGCATGCCGGAGTATGCGGCGCTCAACTACCTGGGCAACGAGCGAGCGTTGCCGGAATTCTACTGGACCGGGCGAACCCGCATGCGCTGCATGCAGCAGGCCATCGGCCAGACCCTTCGCCTGGGCTACGCTCACCATATCCAGCGGCTCATGGTCACCGGCAACTTCGCCTTGCTGGCCGGTATCGCCCCAGCCGCGATTTGTGAGTGGTACCTGGCGGTCTACATGGATGCCTTCGACTGGGTCGAGCTGCCCAACACGCTTGGTATGGTGATGTACGCCGACGGCGGCTACCTGGGGTCCAAGCCTTACTGCGCCAGTGGTCGTTATATCCAGCGCATGTCCGACCATTGCAAGGCGTGCAGTTACAGGGTTGACCACGTGACCGAGGAGGATGGCTGCCCGTTCAATGCCTTGTATTGGCATTTTCTGATTCGCCATCGCTCCGAACTTTCGGCTAACCCACGTCTGGCGCTGGTCTATCGAAGCCTGGATGGCATGGCGGCTGACCGTCGCGATGCCGTGTGGCAGCGTGGCCAGTCACTGCTGGCACAACTCGATGCGGCGCAGCCGATATGAAAAAGGGTCTTTTGCCCAGCAAGATCTGCGTGGTGTGTGGGCGGCCGTTCAACTGGCGCAAGCGCTGGGCGCGTTGCTGGGCGCAGGTGCGCTACTGCTCCGAACGATGCCGCAAGTCAGCACCGCACCGCGAGGCGCGCGAGCAGGGGCAGGGTAGCGGCCCATATCGGCACCAGTAACAGTCCGGTTTCCAGCGTGCCCATGGGCAAGTCGACATTTGCCAACCTCGCACCGCTCAGATAGGCCAGAGGGCCGCCAACTGCACCCACCAGCGCACCGAGCCGCCAGTGCCTGTCGGCCCATGCCAGGCTGTGGCGCATGCCGCTGGCCAGCACCAGCCACAGCAGCGCAAGCCACAGCGGCAGTGGCCAGGTGTCGAAACCGAACACGCCCAGCGCGCCCAGCACGCTGTCCAGCACACATCCCACCGGCGTTACGCGCAACAGCGCCTTGACCTCTGCGTGGACGTCCGGACACAGGCTCAGGTGCACGGCCAGGCCAGGAATCACAAGCAATGACAGGAAGGGTTTTTCGGCCCCCAATACGCACAGCCACCAGCCAGCCTGTAGCCACAAGGCATTGGCGAGCAGCCAGCGACGGCTCATCAGGCACTGCCAGGCAAGGGCGCGCGCCGTGCCTGGGGCGCTGCCCAGAGCAGATGCGCGACACCGATGGCGCGCTCCTCGAAACCGCCTTGGCAGTAACACAGGTAGAATTCCCACAGGCGCTGAAACATGTCGTCATAGCCCAGGTCCGTCAACGCAGCGCGTGCCTGGCGCAGGTTTTCTCGCCAGTGCCGCAGGGTGCGGGCATAGTCCTGACCGAAGTCTTCCATGTGCAAGAGGTTGAGTGCGGTGTGCCGGCTGGCAGTATCCAGCAACACGCTCAACGAAGGCAGTGCGCCACCGGGGAAGATGTAGCGCTGGATGAAATCGACCGACCGCCGCGCCTGTGCATAGCGCTGATCGCGGATGGTGATCGCCTGCAACAGCATCAGCCCGTCGGGCTTGAGTAGCGAGGCACACTGGCGGAAATACACCGGCAGGTAACGATGGCCCACGGCTTCGATCATTTCGATGGAGACCAGTTTGTCGAAGGTGCCTTGAAGGTCGCGGTAGTCTTCGCGAAGCACTTTCACGCGCTGCTCCAGCCCCAGCGCCTGAACGCGCTGCAGGGTGTGGCTGTATTGCGCCTCGGAGAGCGTCGTCGTGGTCACCTTGCAGCCATATCGGGTGGCGGCGTGGATCGCCAGGCTGCCCCACCCGCAGCCGATTTCCAGCAGGTGGTCGTCAGGGCACAGTTCCAGCTTCTGGCAGATGCGCTCCAGCTTGTGCAACTGAGCTTGTTCCAGCGTTTGTTCAGGGTGTTCGAACTGGGCTGCCGAATACATCATGGTGGGGTCCAGCAGCCGCTCGAACAGAGCATTGCCCAGATCGTAGTGCGCCAGGATATTGCGGCGGGCACCGCGCCGGCTGTTGCGGTTGAGTTTGTGCTGCAACCGCAGGGCAGGGCGGCCGAAGCGGGCCAGGCCACCCTCGAGGGTGTCAAGTACCTCAAGGTTTGCGACAAACAGGCGAGTCACCAGCGCCAGGTCGGGACTTCGCCAATAGCCGTGGATGTAGGCTTCGCCAGCACCGATCGAGCCATTGCCGGCTATCAGGCTCCAGGTGATGTCATCAAGGATTTCCACCTCGGCCTGCAGCGGGCTGTCGGCGTCACCGAAACTCCATTGCTGCCCGTGGCTGAGCAGGCGCAAATGGCCATGGCGCAGACTGCCCAGGCGGGCGAGCACGGCATTTCGTGCCAGGCCACCGAACAACGGCCCGAGGCCGGCGAACTTGCTAACGCTCAGGGTGGGGTTCGACATCATCAGGGGCCTCGCAGGAATGGCCGAGCGCCAGGTCACTCTGGCTGGGCGTGTGGTCATGGATGGGCGTGCGTTTGAACAACAGGCGCAGTGCCTGCCAGTAGATGGCCGCGACCGTGCGCAGGCTCATCCAGGGGAAGGCCAGTACGTATCGGTGCACGGCGGCTTTATCCAGCGGCTGGCGCTGCAGGGCCAGGTCGGCCTCGAAGACCTTGCGATCGGCTTGCCAGTTCTCCATGTGGATGCGCACACGCTCTGGGTCCAGGGCAAAGTGCAAGCGATAGTCCATGTGCAGTGGCATGAAAGGCGACACATGAAAGGCCTTGGTGACAGTGAAAGGCCTGGCAAGGTTTTCGCTGACCGGCAGCACGTAATGGAAGCGTTCGCGCCATGGCGTGTTTCGCACCTCCAGCAGGATTGCCGTCAGTCGTCCGTCGCGGTCATGGCAGAAATAGAAACTGACCGGGTTGAACGACAGCCCCCAGCAACGCAATTGCGTGAGCAGGTGCACCGGCCCCTCAGGCATCTCTCCCGTCGCGTTGTGCACCAGCGAACGTGCAGCCTGGGCCAGCGTCTCGCCGCGGCGGGTCCGAGCTGGCAGGTAATCTGCCGGGTGCCAGCTGAGCGGCGCCAGACGCCAGCGCCACAGCCAACGTGACAGGCCTGTCAGCCAGGCTTGCTCGTCCAGGTCCAGGTAGAACATGCCGATCCTGTAGCGGAAGGCGTGGGGGCGCGGCGCCAGGCGCCGGTGGCTGACCCAACCCACGCAAAGGCTGCTGTTCACAGGTGCTCTCCGAAAAGCGCGGCCACCTTCAACGCACTGACCACGCCATCCTCGTGAAAACCGTTGCCCCAGTAGGCGCCGCAGAAGTAACTGTGGCGATAGCCCTGCAGCTGTTCCTGGCGCGCCTGCGCGGCGCACGCCGCAAGGCTGTACTGCGGATGGTCGTACTGGAAGCGGGCAATGATCTGCGCCGGATCCACCAGCGCGGTCTGGTTGAGGCTCACGCAGAACGTCGTCGGTGCCTGGATGCCTTGCAGAATGTTCATGTTGTAAGTCAGCGCGGCAGGCGCCTGCTGTGGCCCGCCGAGCCGGTAGTTCCAGCTGGCCCAGGCGCGTTTGCGGCGGGGTAGCAGACGGGTATCGGTGTGCAGCACCACATCGTTGCTGGCATAGCCGATGGCGCCGAGCACTTCCCGCTCCTGCACGCTCGGCGCTTCCAGCAGCGCCAGGGCCTGGTCGCTGTGGCAGGCAAACACCACATTGTCGTAACGTTCGGTACCGGCAGCGCTCATCAAGGTGACGCCACCTTCGTCGCGGCTGACCCGGTAAACCTTGCAGCCGAGGCGGATGCGCCCGGCAAACGGTCGGCACAGCGGACCGACATAGCTGCGCGAGCCCCCTTCGATCACGCGCCACTGTGGGCGTTGGTTGACCGACAACAAGCCGTGGTTGCGACAGAACCGCACAAAGAACGCAAGCGGGAAGCCGAGCATGTCCGCGCGGGACATCGACCATATCGCCGAGCCCATCGGTACGATGTAATGATCGATGAAGCGCTGCCCATACCGCTGCATTTGGAGGTAGGCGCCCAGGGTAGCGTTGGCATCGATACGCTGGTTATCCAGGTCGGCGAGCGCCTGACGGTTGAAACGCAGAATGTCCCTTAGCATCCCCCAGAACCCCGGGGACACCAGGTTGCGGCGTTGGACAAACAGGGTGTTCAGGTCGTGCCCGTTGTATTCCAGGCCGGTGGCCGGATCATGCACGGAGAAACTCATTTCGGTCGGCTGCGAGGCGACTTTCAGGTGATCGAGCAAGCGGATGAAGTGCGGATAGGTCCAGTCATTGAATACGATGAAGCCGGTATCTATTGCATGGCGTTCACCCTGCCAGATCACATCGAGGGTATGCGTGTGGCCCCCGATCCATTGCTCGGCTTCGAAAACCGTAACCTCATGCCTGCGTGACAGCAGATGAGCGCAGGATAGCCCTGCGATGCCGCTGCCGATGATTGCTATACGCATGGATCATCATTCCTGTTCATGACGGGCAAGGTGTTGCCCTAGCGCCAGGCGCAGGCGTGCGGGCAGTGCGCCGAGCAGTCGCAATACCAGGGTGAAAAGCAGGGGGAAGTTGATTTCCAGCGGGCGCTCGGGAAGGCGTCTGGCGATATGGCTGGCTGCGCGCTGTGCCGACCATAGCTGGGGCATGGGGAAATCGTTGCGACGGGTCAATGGCGTATCTACAAAGCCAGGGCTGACGAGGGTGACGGCGATGCCTTCGCGGGCCAGGTCGATGCGCTGCGATTCCACCAGATAGCGCACGGCTGCCTTGGACGCGCCATAGGCACCGGCGCGGGGCAGGGCCAGCCAGGTTACCGAACTGCCCATCACTACCAGGTGAGGGTGCTGACCGGCGCGAAGCAAGGGCAGGGCCGCAGCCAGGCAGTAGCTGACGGCAAGGAAATTGGTACGCACCACGCGCTCGACAAGGGCTGGGTCGAAATGGCCCGGCTCCAGGTACTCGCAGGTGCCGGCATTGAGGATCACCCGGTCCAGCGCTCCCCAGGCCTGCTCGATACGGGTTGCGATCCCGGATACCTGTACAGGGTCGTCGAGGTCGCCAATGGCCAGCAGCACCTGCCCGGGAAAGTGTTCAGCCAACGGCGCGAGACGATCCGCATTGCGTCCGCCCAAGGCAACCTGGTGGCCTTGCTCCAGCAGGCATCGTGCAAGTGCGGCACCGATACCGCTGCTTGCGCCAGTCAGCCAGCAACGGCTCATGCGACCCTGCCTTTGAGCCATCGAATCGCACTGCCCATGACCGGAACGTGTTCGTAGAGCAGGGCTGCTGCGTCGAAATAGTCCTGGTGGAAATGGACCCGTTCATGCCATTGCAGGTAGCTGCATCCCTGCAAGGTGATCTGCTCACCACCGGCCAGGCGTGGATGGCGGAACTGCAGGGTCCAGCGCAGGTAACCTTGCCCGGGCGTCACTTCGTCGATGCTGGAAAAGGCATAGCGGATATCGTGAGCGTTGGCGTACAACTGCGCGAAATAGGCCCGCAGAGCCGGCAGCCCCTGGATCTGATGCAACGGATCGCGAAAGGTGACATCGTCGCTGTACAGCTTTTCAAGGGTGCCGAGGTTGCCCCCGTCGAGGCGGGTGAAATGCTCGGCGAATTGCTGCAGATACGCTGACATGCTGGGCTCCAGGAAATCCTGTACAGAAATGGCTTGCTGTACAGGTATAGCTGAAGTCTAAGCGTAAATCTATACAAGTCAACGACCTTGTATAGGTTTTGTTCAGCGCTCCGCCTGGCCCAGTTGCCGGCGCAATTCAGCTACCTCGGCCTCCAGCTCGCGCAGCTTTTCCTCGGCGAAAACCTGCGCTGTAACGTCGCGCTGGATGCCGATGTAGTACGTCAATTGGTCCGCTTCGTTGTGCACGGGCGTGATGGACAACTCGTTCCAGAACAGGCTCCCGTCCTTGCGGTAATTGCGCAGCACCTGGCAGCACGGGAGGCCTCCACGGATTGCCTCGCGGATGCTGTCGAGGCCCGCCTGGTCATGATCTTCGCCCTGCAGAAAACGGCAGTCCTGATACAGGATTTCCTCGGCGCGATAGCCGGTCAGGCGCTCGAAGGCGGGGTTGACGTAGATAAGGATGCTGTCGTCGCCTTCTTGCTCTGCGACGACGATGCCATCGTTTGAATGCTCGACCATCAGTTGCAGGAGTTTCGCGTTGATCATGGGGCCCACCTACAGGCATTTGTATGCGAAGTGCGCAGCCTGGCCTGCGTGCAGAAGGCCTCGGCGCCGTTTGTTGCATGATGAACCAACGAGGCTCGCCGCAGAAGGTGCATATGGGTTTAGAATGTGCCACCCCCCAGATAAACCCTCATCATGACTGACGCCACCCCAGCCGATTTGTTACCCATGCGCGATGTGGTCAGCCTGACCGGCATCAATCCGGTGACGTTGCGGGCCTGGGAGCGGCGCCATGGGTTGATAAGCCCGCAGCGCACCGAGGGTGGCCATCGCCTGTACACGGCCCGGGATGTCCAGCGCATACGCGACATCTTGCACTGGACCTGCAATGGCGTGCCCATCAGCAAGGTAGGCGACATCCTCGCAGGTCAGCCAGATGCGCCGGTGCAGCAGCACTCGGGCTTCGACGACTGGCGCGTCGCCGTGGAGCGCGCCACCAAGGCATTCGATACACAAGCGCTGGAAGCCATCCACGGGCAGTTGTTCACCATCCTGCCCAAGGCCAGCGTGCTGCGCGAAGTGCTTATGCCGGTCTGGCATGGCCTGGCTTCAGGCATTGCGCCGGGCCAGCGTAGCCAATGGCTGTTTCTGGACATGTTCCTGCGCGCCCGCCTGCTGCTGCGTCTGCAGATGAACCAGGCCGATGCGCCGCGCGTGCTGCTGGCAGGCACCGAGGGGCAAGCCGAACTGCAGGTATTGTGTACCGGGCTGTTGTTGAGCGGCGAGCAGCAACGCATCGAAGTACTCGGGTGCGGGCAGCCGCTGGAAGAACTCCCCATGCTATGTGCGGCGATGCAGCCTGCGGCACTGGTGATCAAGGTTCAGGTGCCGGTGGACCCTGCCTTGGCCAGGCGCCTGCGTTCGCTGCAAATGCGGATCGCTTGTCCGCTGGCCTTGATTGGCGAGGGGCTGGCCGATTCGCCACCCGCCTGGCAAGGCCTGCCGTTGTGTCTGCTGGACGAGCAACGGGCTGATGCCTCAAGCACGCTAGGCGCGTTGCTCAGTGGTGCACTGGACCTTTGACCGGGGCCCGCTCCAGTCTGCCGTATTGATCCTCGCCTGCTCCTGTGGGTTACGCCAGAAGTCTTGCCTCTGGGTGTAACCCGGTCCTGGGCCGGAATCATCACGCCCCATGCGCTGGCCCAAAGCACCTGGCAGCCCATTCCAAGGCAGCGTTTCTGGCTGTTTGCCTGCTTCTGATAATCGCCTCCGACATCCCGTCCCCGTTTCGGAGCGCGCCATGTACAACAATAAGAAACTGTCCCCACGCTTGCTGGCGGCTGTTACCGTCAGCCTGTCGACCCTTTGCCTGAGCAGCTTAGCCAAGGCCGAGATCATGCTGTACGACAAGGACCAGACGACGTTTTCCACCGACGGCTATATCAACGCCTTCTACGTCAACAGCGATGTCGACCGGCAGGGCGAGCAGTTCGATCGCCGCCAGTCTCGGGTGAAAATGGGCTTTCTGCCCAACTACCTGGGCTTCAACATGGGCAAGCAGGTGGATGACCTGAAGCTCGGCGCGCGTGCCTCGTTCTGGGTGACCATCAACGACAGCGAAACCAACGGTACCGACACCGCCATCGATGTGCGCCAGTTCTACGGTACCGTGGCCAACCCCGAGTGGGGCGAGGTGCTGATCGGCAAGGACTTCGGGTTGTTCGCCCGTTCCAACATCCTGCTCGACGAACTGCTGGCCGGTTATGGCCAGGTCAGCGACACCCTGGGGCTGGTGGACGGCGGCGGGGTATCGTTCGGCAACATCGGTAGCGGCTACCCGTACCCGTTCCCCACATCGCAGATCACCTACCGCACGCCAGTGATGGACGGCCTGCGGGTGGCGGTGGGCATCATGGACCCGGTGGACACCAACGACAGCAGCCCGACCGGCAAGGCCTACCAGGAAAACCCGCGTACCGAGAGCGAGATCACCTACCAGTTCGACCTGGGTGGGGCGCAGATCTACAGCTGGGTCAACGGCAGCTACCAGACCTCCGACAACACCGACCCGGCGGTGCAGTCGGTCACCTCCAAAGGGGTCGGCTACGGTGTGCAGGCGAAGATGGGAGGGCTGTCGCTGACCGGCTCGGGGTTCCAGGCCAAGGGTATCAACCCGTTCTTCACCAACAATGCTGGCGAACCGACCTTGCGCAATGTCGACAGCGATGGCTACTTGCTGCAGGGCTCCTACAAGGTCGGCAAGAACCGGGTGGCGCTGTCCTATGGCAAGACCAAGGACGATGGCAACGGCGCGGTGGGCAGCGGTGCGGATTACGAGACTCGTGGCGTGGCGCTGTTCCATGACGTCAACGACAACCTCAAGCTGGTTGCCGAGTACAACCAGTTCTCCATCGATGGGCATGAAACCAGTGACCAGAACGAAGACACCGATACCTTTGCGGTGGGGGCGGTGCTCACCTGGTAGCCCTCGGCCTCGGCTCAAGATTGCTGGGGCTGCTGTGCAGCCCTTTCGCGACGCAAGGCCGCTCCCACAATGTCCGCGCAGGGTTCGTGAATTGGGCTTGCGCGGTCGATGTGGGAGCGGCCTTGCGTCGCGAAAGGGCCGCGCAGCGGCCCCGGCAATCTTCAGGAAAGGCTATTACAACCATGGAACTGCCCACCCGCTACCCAAGTAGCATTCGTCCTCGATGATCGCCTTCGTACACTCATCACTCAGCCACCCCGCGCCGGAGACCACGATGCAGCAGGCTCACAACGACGGTGTGGTCAGCGCCATGTCCCAGGCAACCGACGCCCGGCAGGCAGCCGAGGAGCTGGCGGCGCAGTTGCTGCACCCGCACCTTGGGTTCGTGCTGTTCTTCTGCTCCGCCGAATACGACCTGCAAGCCTTGGGCGAAGCCTTGGAGCAGGGTTTTGGCGGCATCCGCCTGGTCGGTTGCACCAGCGCCGGCGAAATCACCCCGCTGGGCTACGGCCGCAATTGCATAACGGCAGTCGGGTTCGATCATCGGCACTTTTCCATCGCCACCGAGCTGATCGATGAAATGGAGCGCTTCAGCCTGATCGACGCCCAGCAGATGGTCGAGCGCCTGGTCGGCACCTGCCGCAGCAATACCCTGGCGCCGATCAAGGGCCACAGCTTCGCCCTGACCTTGCTTGACGGCTTGTCCAGCCGCGAGGAGATGGTGCTCGCCGCCCTCAGTGCGGCCTTGGGCGACATCCCGCATTTCGGCGGTTCGGCTGGCGACGACAACTACCTGACCCGCACCCACGTGTATTTCGGTGGCGCGTTCCACCACGGCGCGGCCGTGGTGGTGCTGGTCAACACCTGGCTCGACTTCGAAGTGTTCACCACCCACCACATCCTGCCGCGCCAGGAAAAGCTGGTGGTTACCGGCGCCGACAGTGCCCAGCGCCGGGTATACGAACTGAATGCCGAGCCTGCTGCCGAGGAATACGCCCGGCACATCGGCGTACCGGTGGCCGAGCTCGATCATCAAGTGTTCGCCGCCCATCCGCTGGCCGTGCGTATCCATGACCAGTATTACGTGCGGGCAATCCAGCAAGTGCACCCGGACCTGAGCCTGAGTTTCTACTGCGCCGTGGAAAACGGCATCGTGCTCACCGCGATGACCCCAGGCCCGCTGTTGCCGAACCTGCACCAGTTGTTCGACGGCTTGCAGCAGCGCCTCGGCCAGCTGCTGCTGACCATCGGTTGCGATTGCTTCCTGCGGCGGCTGGAGCTGGAAGCCCGGCACGGCCTGGAACCGATTGGCGCGTTCCTGCGCGAGCAGCGGGTGATCGGCTTCAACACCTACGGAGAACAGTTCAATGGCATGCACATCAACCAGACCTTCACCGGGGTCGCCATTGCCCGCAACCGGCCTCCTGTCGGTCGCTGAACTGCAGGCCGAGGTCGCCCGGCTGCAGCACCAGAACCACAAGCTGCAGCGTATCAACGGCGCGCTGATCGAGCGTATCGAGTCTGGCGTAACGCGTGGCAACGACCCTTATGCCGCATTCCAGCATTCGGTGGTGCTGGCCGAGCAGGTGCGCGAACGCACAGAAGCGCTGAACCAGGCCATGGCCGAGCTCAAGGCCGTCAACCACCTGCTCAGCGAGGCCCGGCAGCGGGCCGAGACGGCACACCAGCACCAGATTCGCCTGATCACCGACCATGTGCCGGCGCTGATCGCCTACCTGAATGCCGACCTGGTCTACGAATTCACCAACAAGGTCTATGAAGAATGGTACTGCTGGCCTCGCGGCGTGATGCTGGGCCAGAGCCTGCGCGATGCCCACAGCGAACAGCATTACCAGCGCCTGGAGGCCTACGTGGCGCGGGCGCTGGCGGGGGAGAGCGTAACCTTCGAGTTTGCCGAAACCAACATCAACGGCCAGGAACGCTACATGCTGCGCTCCTACGTGCCGAACCGCCTGGCCAATGGCGAAGTGGTGGGCATCTTCGTGTTGATCCGCGACATCACCGAGCGGCGCAATACCGCGCAGGCGCTGCACCAGGCGTATCAGCACCTTGAGCAACGGGTACGCGAGCGCACTGCCGAGCTGACCAGCCTCAACGAGCAGCTGCTGCGCGAAATCGAGGAGCGCAGCCGGGTGGAATCGCGCCTGCGCGAGGCCAAGCGCGAGGCCGAACAGGCCAACCTGTCGAAAACCAAGTTCCTGGCCGCCGTCAGCCATGACCTGCTGCAGCCACTGAACGCGGCGCGGCTGTTCACCAGTGCCTTGCTCGAACACCGCGAGCCGCACAACAGTGCTCACCTGGTGCGTAATGTCAGCAATTCGCTGGAGGATGTGGAGAACCTGCTAGGTACACTGGTGGATATTTCCAAGCTCGATGCCGGCGTGATCAAGGCCGATGTCGCCCCGTTCGCCCTGCGCGAACTGATGGAAAACCTCGCTGCCGAATACGCCCAGGTGGCACGCAGCGAAGGGCTTGAGCTGCATTTCGTGGGCTGTTCCGCCGTGGTGCGCAGTGATATCCAGCTGCTGGCGCGGATCCTGCGCAACCTGCTCAGCAATGCCATCCGCTACACCCGCAGTGGCCGTGTGGTGCTGGGCTGCCGGCGCCTGCGTGGCGGCTTGCGGATCGAGGTATGGGACAGCGGGATCGGCATTGCCGAGGAGCACCTGGAAGAAATGTTCCAGGAGTTCAGGCGCGGTGATGTGCAGCGCCCGGACCAGGACCGCGGCTTGGGCCTGGGCCTGGCGATCGTGGAAAAGATCGCCGGCATCCTCGGCCACCGGATTCGGGTGCGTTCATGGCTTGGCAAAGGCTCGGTATTCGCGGTCGAAGTGCCGCTGAGCGCCACCGCGCCGAAGGCCCAGCCCAGCCTGGCGATCAGCGAGCCGATGCTCGAGCGCCTGCGCGGGGCGCGGGTGTGGGTGCTGGATAACGACGCGGCTATTTGCGCCGGCATGCGCACCCTGCTGGAGGGTTGGGGCTGCCGGGTGGTCACCGCGCTGTCAGAGGAGGACCTGGCGCGCCAGGTGGACAACTACCATGCCGAGGCCGACCTGCTGATCGCCGACTACCATCTGGACAACGACTGCAATGGCGTCGACGCCGTGGCGCGGATAAATGCCCGCCGCGCCCAGCCGCTACCGGCGATGATGATCACCGCCAACTACAGCAACGAGCTCAAGCAACAGATCCGCGAGCTGGGCCACACCCTGATGCACAAGCCGGTGCGGCCGATGAAGCTGAAGGCGGCGATGAGCCATTTGCTGGGCAGCAGCGTGGCATAGCCGCCGGCCTCTTCGCGGGCTTGCCCGCTCCCACAGGATTCCCGCAGGTTTCAGTGTTGCGCAATACCTGTGGGAGCGGGCAAGCCCGCGAAGAGGCCGGAACAGGTCAACGCCGCAGGTAATCACCGAAATCGATATCACCGGCACTGAGGATGGCCTGCACCCGGTTGTGCACGTTGAGTTTGCGCAGGATCGCCGAAACGTGGGCCTTGACCGTGGTCTCGGCGATATCCAGGGTGTAGGCGATCTGTTTGTTCGACTCGCCCTTGGTCATGCGCTCGAGTACCAGCAGCTGCTTGCGGGTCAAGGCCTGGAGCATCTCCGGCGGGACGCTCGGGGCATCGTTCAGGCGCCGGCTGGTGCTGCTTTTCTGGGCTCGGATGATGTCGGGCGGCAGGTAGACGTTGCCGTTGAGGATCTGCTCGATCGCTTCGATCATCTGTGAGCGTGGCGAGGACTTGGTGATGAAGCCCACCGCACCATAAGTGATGGCCTGCAGCACGATCTGCTTTTCCTGCTCGGCCGAGACAATCACCACCGGTGTGGTCGGTGCCTCGTTGCGCAGGGTGATCAGGCCATTGAGGCCATGCATGCCGGGCATGTTCAGGTCGAGCAGGATCAGGTCGAGGTCGTCGTGCTCGTGGGTCAGCGCCAAGGCGCTGTCCAGGTCGGCGGTTTCCATGACTTCGCTGCCCTGGAAGCCATCGCTGATAACGTTGTGGATGGCTTCGCGAAACAGGGGGTGATCGTCGGCAATCAGAATTTTGTACATGGCCTTTTCACCTCGTTTTTATTGGATGGAGCGGGCACGCGTTTGCAGGCGATGAACTCAGGGGAAGGGTTCTGGCTGCGCTGGCTGCAGCGGCAGGTTGGCCTGCTGCCAGGCGTCCAGGCCATCGCGGTACCAATACAGGTTCTTATAGCCCAGGGCTTTCGCGCGTTTTACCGCGTTCCAGCTTAACCAGCAATCGGAGCGGCAGTAAAAGACCAGCGGTTGCTCCGGGCGCCCGGCGGTGGCTTGTTGCAGGTTGCGCACGAAGTAATCGTGCCACGCCGGGCTCAGCTCGCCATCGCCGGTGTTGGCCAGCCAGCGGCTGCCGGGAATGTTGGCGTGGGGCTCATCTTCGATGAAGCGGCCTTGCAGCCATTGGCGGCGATAGACGTCGATCAGTACCGGCCTTGGGGTGTGCCCCAGCAGGGCTTGCAGGGTGGCAGTGTCGATGACCTGGCCGCCCTCGACCTGTTGTGGGGTCGGGCTGCGGTAGAGGGTGGTGCGATAGCCGTCGGCGGAGAATAGCGGCGTGGTGTCGGCCTGGGCGATGCCCAGCGTCAGGCTCAGGGAAAGCGCCACCAGCAATGGGCGTGGCAGCCGGGGCAGGGCACGTGGCATGGGGCTTATCCTTTTTGTTATGGACCCATTACATGCCAGTGGCGGTGCATTGTGAATGCGACGATCAGACAGCAAAGGCAGTACCAAAGTAGTAGAAAGCCGTGCGCGCAAACCTGTGGGAGATTGCCCAACCCTTTGGGCTACGCTGTCGCACAGGGAACAATGTTCGAGAGCGTGTCACCTTCCCTTGTGGGAGCGGGCGTGCCCGCGAACACCGGCGAAGCCGGTGCCATACACCGCGTCGCCTGTTTCGCGGGCGCGCCCGCTCCCACAGGGTTCGCGCTAAGCGATGGATCGCTGCCGCTCAGCGCGGCTTGCGCAGCGCCGCATGCTGGGGGTTGAAGGTAAGGATCGCCAGCAGGGTGAACAGCACGGTCAGCCCCAGGCATACCGCCAGTGCCAGCGGGTTGAAGCGCTCATACAAGGCAAAGCGCACCAGCTCCACGGCATGGGTGAACGGGTTCACTGCACACAGCCAGTACAGCCACTGGCTGGCCTCGCGCATTTTCCACAACGGGTACAGCGCCGAGGACAGGAAGAACAGCGGGAATATCACGAAGTTCATCACCCCGGCAAAGTTCTCCAGCTGGCGGATCGCATTCGACAGCAACAGCCCCAGGGCGCTGAGCATCAGCGCCACCAGCAGCAACGCGGGCAGCGCCAGCAACAGGCCCGCAGCCGGTGGCTGCACGCCATACAACCAGGCGATGGCAAGGAAGGCGTACACCTGCAGCAGGGAAATCAACGAGGTTGCCAGCAGCTTGCTGCCGAGCAGGAAGGGCCGTGGCAACGGGCTGGTCAGCAATACGCGCATGCTGCCCATCTCCCGGTCATAAACCATCGACAGCGAGCCCTGCATGCCGTTGAACAGCAGGATCATGCAGGCAAGGCCCGGAATGATGTACACCTCGTAGGGAATGTAGGTGTCGTAGGGCTCGATGATCGCGATACCCAGGGCCGCGCGGAAACCGGCGGCGAACACCAGCAACCACAGTAACGGACGTACCAGGGCGCTGAGAAAACGGGTGCGCTGCAGGACGAAACGCAGGCATTCGCGCAGGAGAATGCCGTTGAAGCACTGCCAGTAAGCATTCATCGGGCATTGACTCCTGTGGGGGCGCTGGTCAGGTGGGCAAAGGCATGGTCGAGGTCACCGCCGTGCTGCAGGCTCAGGGCATCGGCCGTGCCACTGGCCACCAGGCGCCCCTGATGCAGAATCAGCAGGTCGTCGCTGGGCTGCACTTCGTCCAGCAAATGGGTGGTCCACAGCACACTGAGGCGCTGCTCGCGGCACAGCAGCCGCAGGTGCTGGTTGAGCGCCAGGCGGCTGGCCGGGTCAAGGCCGACACTGGCCTCGTCGAGCAACAGCAAGCGCGGTTCATGCAGCAGCGCGCGGGCAATCTCCACCCGGCGCCGATGGCCGATGTTCAGCGCCCGAACCGGCTCGCGCCGCCGTTCATCGAGGCCTTGGCGGGCCAGCTCGGCATCGACTCGAAGACTGCCCTGGCGCCGCGACAGGCCATGCAGCGAGGCGTGGTAACGCAGGTTCTGCTCCACGCTCAGGTCCAGGTCCAGGGTGCTTTGCTGGAACACCACACCCAGCTGGCGCAAGGCCGGGCGCGCCGCGTTGCGCAGCGAGCAGCCGCACACGCGGATGTCGCCCTGCTGCAGGTCGTACAGCCGGGTGAGCAGGGCGATCAAGGTCGACTTGCCGGCACCATTGGGGCCCAGCAAGGCGGCGAAGCGCCCGGGGGCCAGGCTGAAGCCGACCTGCCTGAGCGCCTCGCGCTGGCCGTAGGCAAAGCTCACGTCACTGACATCGAGGGTATTCATGGCGTCACCACCACGCCCCAGGGGTAGCGCCCGACCTTCACCGACTTGAGCACCTTGAGGTTTTTGGCATCGATCACCGAAACGTCACCGCTGACCCCGTTGGTGGCCAGCAACTGGCTCTGGTCCGGGGTGAACGCCAGCTGCCAGACCCGCCGGCCCACCAGCAGGTAGTCGAGTACTTCATAGGTCTTGGCATCGACTACCGCCACATGGTTGGCCGGGCCCAGGGCGACGAACGCGTACTTGCCGTCGTCGCTGAGCTTGATGCCCACTGGCTGGACTTTGTCCGGGTGCACGCCCTTGATCTGGAAGTTCAGGGTTTTCAGCACCTGGCGGCTGGCCACGTCGAGGATGGTCACCGTGCCGCCGATTTCCGCCGAGGCCCACAGCCGCGAGCCGTCCTGGCTGAACTCGACGAAGCGTGGTCGCTGGTCCACCGGGATACTGTCCGCCAGGGTCTGGGTGCTGGTATCGATCCAGTGCAGCATGTTGGTGGTTTCACTGGTATTGACCGCCCACTTGCCATCCGGGCTCACCGCCATGCCTTCGGGCTCGATGCCGACGTCGATCTGCCCGAGCACCTTGTCGGTCTGGGTGTCGATCACTGTCACCAGTGCGTCGTCTTCGTTGGACACGTACAACCAGCGGTCGTTGGGGTGCAGGGCGAACTGCTCCGGGTCCTTGCCGGAGGGCAGTTCCTTGATGATCTTGCGGGTGGCCACGTCCATCACCTGCACCCGGTCCGAATCGCTGGCGCAGATGTACAGCAGCCTGTTGTCGTGGGACAGCAGCAGGCCGCGCGGACGCTGGCCCACCGGCAGGGTCTCGGTGACTTGCAGGGTCTGCATGTCGATCAGGCTGAGGCTGTTGTCCTTCTCGTTCGACACCCAGGCGGTGGCGGCCACCGCATGCCCGCCGGCAAGCGCCAGGGCGCCCGACAGCAGGCTGGGGTAAAGCAGTGCCCGGTGAAACGGGGAGCGACGCATGGCGAAATCCTTTTTGTTGTGGTTATCGGGTCAGGGGTAGCCGCAGGTCACTTCGGGCTTGTCGTAGCCCAGGCTGTCCATTTCGTTGAACGGGTGCAGGAAGCCCTCCTGCGGCGAAGTGCTGACCAGGGCCCGCGGCTGCACCAGCGGGATCGGCTGGCGCAGCTCGCCGTTCCACGGGCGGTAGCTGAGCTTGCGGCCCTTGAAACCGTCCAGCGGCAACTGCTCGCTGAGCAGCAGTTGCTGCAGGGCGCGGGGCTCGGCCTGGCGCAGTTTGCTTGCTGCGCTGGCGATGCTGCGCACGGCCATCCAGGCGGCGAAGTCGCGGTCGTTCATCCAGCGCCCGGCCTGGGCTTCGAAGCGCTTTTGCAACTGCGCCGCGCCGAAGGTTTCCACGGTCCTGTGCCAGCCGGTAGGGGTCAGGCCCTGGGTGCCGGCCACCGGGCGCGGGTACCAGGTCTGGTAGGGCAGGTACTCGCCGAAGTCGCCGCGCTCGTCGGCCACCAGCACCACGTCGTACTCGGCGGTTTGGGTGAATAGCGGCATGTCGGCCTGGGCGCTGCGGCGCTGGTCGTTGTCGAATGTCCAGGCTTTCTCCGCGACCAGCTGCATGCCGAAGCGCTTCATGGCGCGGCGCAGGGCTGCCGCATAGGCGCGGTCGTCGTCGGTCTGGCCGACGACCAACAGCGCCCGCTGCCATTTGCGCAGCACCAGGAATTGCGCCAGGGCATCGGCCAGCATGGCGCGGCTTGGCAGGCTGTGCAGCACATTGCCCAGGCACTGGTTGCTGCGCAGGCTGTCGTCCGGGCTGCCGGCGTTGAACAGCAGGCTGTCGGGCAGGGCGGCAGACAGCGCGCGCAAGCTGGCGGCGGGGGCATTTACCACGAACAGCCGCAGGCCCTGGTCATGCTGGGCCTTGGCAGCTTGCAGCAGGGCTTCGGGGCTTTCGACGGTGGCATTGGCCAGGTGGAATTCCTGTTTGAGAAAACGCCCGCTGCTGTTGCTGTCGACAATCGCCAGTTCGGCGCCCTGCAGCCCGGCATCGGTGGGTTCGGGAATGATGTTGGACAGCAGCGGGCCGGGATCGGGGCGATAGCCGAGATAGCCGATGCGCACCTGCAACGGTTCCCCGCCTTGGGCCTGCGCGGCGGGAGCCGGGCTTGCAGCAAGCGTCGCGGCCAGGGCCAGCAGGCAGGTCATGGCAAGGTGGGCAGGCAGGCGCATAAGGCAACTCCACGGCAGATGGCGCCAGCATAGGAAGCCCGCCGGGAGCGGGAAATATGCAGAAAGTAGCGCTCGCCCGGTACCAAGGTAGTAATTCACCACATGGGCGCGGGTTTTACGATGGCCGCAGCAACCCCGAGGAGAACTGCCCATGCGCCTTGTCAACCTTTCGGCCCTGTGGCGGATCAACCTCTGGGTCACTTGTTGCTTCGCGATGTTGACGCTGGCCTGTGCCGGGGTGCTGTTGCACCAGGCGGTGGCTGATGTGGAGCGGGAGTTGCAGTCGGCGCAAGCCGTGGTGGCATACCTCGGCGACACTGCCGAGCGCGACCCGCAGAGCCTGCAACCACGGCTGACGCAAAGCCTGCGCCATGTGCGGGTGCACTGGCTGGCGGCGGATGAACCTGCGCGGCTGCCGCAAGAAACCGGCCTGGATGCCTGGCTGGGCCGCCAACTGCTTGGCCAGCGCCACGACAGCAGCCGGCTGCTGGAGCTGGGGGATGGCCGCCGGGTAATGATCACCGTGGATGCACGGGATGAGATAGACGAGGTGCGTGATTCCCTGCAGCAGTTGTTGATCCTGTGCGGTCTGGCGTTGCTGCTGAGCTTGTTGACCATCCGTTGGGCGGTGCGGCGGGGCATGGGCTTGCTGGACGATCTGCTGCAGGCCTTGCGCCAGGTCTCGGGTGGGCAATTGACCACACGCCTGCGCGAGGCCGGCCTGCCAGAGGCGCGCCAACTGGCGGAGCACTTCAACCGCATGACCGCGTCTCTGGAGCAGGCCCGCTGCGACAATACCCAACTTACCCAGGCCCTGCTGGCGGTGCAGGAGCAGGAGCGCACCCAGCTGGCGCAGACCCTGCACGACGACCTTGGACAATACCTGGCGGGTATTCGGGCCCAGCTCTGCCTGCTGCGCATGGTGGCCGACCAGCCAACCGCGGTGGCGCAGACGACCCGCACCCTGGAGCTCGATTGCGAACGCCTGCAGCAAGGTTTCCGCGCCCTGGTACACAACCTGTACCCGCTGGCGCTGCAGCACATGCCACTGGCCGAAGCCTTTGGCCTGCTGGTTAGCCAATGGCAGGCCAGCCAGGGTATCGATTGCCGCCTGAGGGTCGGCGAGCGGCTGCCGGCGTTGCCCGGGCCGAGCCGCACGCATCTGTATCGCTTGCTGCAGGAGGCATTGACCAACGTCGCCCGGCACGCTGGCGCCAGCCAGGTACGGGTGCGCCTGCAACGCAGCGCCAAGGGCTTGCGCCTGTTGGTTCGCGACAACGGTTGCGGTGCGAGCCAGCCTCAGCGCCCCGGTGTAGGCCTGCATTCGATGGCCGAGCGCGCCCGCAGCCTTGGCGGCGAACTGCGCATTCTCAGCCGCCCGGGTGCCGGCTGGGCGCTGGACCTGAACATTCCCATGGAGGTGTGATGAATATCGTGTTGGTCGATGACCACGCCGTGGTCCGCCAGGGCTATGCCAGCCTGTTGCGTGCGGTGCTGCCGACAGTACAGGTGCGTGAGGCTGCCAGTGGCGAAGAGGCGCTGGCCCGGGTTCAGGAGCAAGTGCCCAACCTGGTGATCATGGATTTCGGCCTGCCAGGTATCAGCGGCCTGGAAACCACCCGGCGCCTGCGTCAGCGCCTGCCGCAACTGCGGGTGCTGTTCTTCAGCATGCATGACGAACTGCCGTTGGTACGCCAGGCGCTGGATGCCGGGGCTTCGGGATACCTGACCAAGAACTCGGCGCCCGAAGTGCTGATCGAGGCGGTGCAACGGGTGTTGGCCGGGCATGCCTATATCGAACAGCCCCTGGCCACCCAGCTGGCCTGCACCTCACAGTACAATGCCAGCGACCCGCGCCTGCAGCGCATGACCCAGCGTGAGCTGGAGATTTTCGTGATGTTGGCCAAGGGCACACCGGTGCGGGGGATTGCCGAGCAGCTGTGCATCAGCGCCAAGACCGTGTCCAACCACCTGACTTTGCTCAAGAGCAAGTTGCAGGTCAGCTCCCATGCCGAGCTGGTGCATCTGGGGATTGATCTGGGGGTGGTGCGGGTGGCGGGGTGAGGCATTCTGCTATCTGGACTTTGCGCAGAGCCTTGTAGGAGCGGCCTTGTGTCGCGATGGGCCGCAAAGCGGCCCCCAGGGGCTTCAGCGTCAACGCAGCAATCGTCGGGGCTGCTTTGCAGCCCATCGCGACACAAGGC
>NZ_JADLJS010000008.1 GCF_015680405.1 Pseudomonas pudica | reverse complement strand
CGTTGAGCTAACCAATACTAATTGCCCGTGAGGCTTGACCATATAACACCCAAGCAATTTGCTAGCGCAGATTGCGGTGGTGAAGACGAAAGAACCGAAAGTTCGCAACATCACAAATATCGCATATCCGAATTCGCTGGGCTGTCCATCTGGACATTCTGGCAACAGAATTTCTTGACGACCATAGAGCATTGGAACCACCTGATCCCATCCCGAACTCAGCAGTGAAACGATGCATCGCCGATGGTAGTGTGGGGTTTCCCCATGTGAGAGTAGGTCATCGTCAAGATTCATTTCGCAAAACCCCTATCTGCGCATGCAGGTAGGGGTTTTGTCTTTCTGGCCTACCAATCCCAGGCCTGCACACGCCCCTCTGTGGGAGCGGGTTCACCCGCGGACACCGGCAAAGCCGGTGCCATTCACCGCGTTGCCGGTTTCGCGGCGGTTCGATGCCTCGACTTGCCCGCTCCCATAACTCCCACAATTCGAGCCAGAACACTAGAATAGGCCCACGCACCTATTCAGAAGCGCTATATGCCCAATCCTGTCGAACCTGAAACCTTGGCCCAGTTGCCGCTGGACCAGCTTGTCGCCTGCCATGAATGCGACTTGCTGCTGCGCAAGCCTGTGCTCCAGCATGATGAGAAGGCCCAATGCCCGCGCTGCGGCTACGAGCTCTACGCCCATCGGCACAATGTGGTCAACCGCAGCCTGGCCCTGGTACTCACCGCCTTGCTGCTGTTTGTGCCTGCCAATTTCCTGCCGATCATGCAGCTGCACCTGCTTGGCCAGACATCGGACGATACCGTCTGGAGCGGCGTGCTGGGCCTGTACAACTCGGAAATGCGCGGCGTAGCTGTGGTGGTGTTCCTGTGCAGCATGGCCATCCCTCTGGCAAAACTGCTTTGTCAGCTGCTCGTGCTCCTGAGCATCCGCCTGAACGTGGGGCGTAGTTTCGGCCTGCTGTTCTACCGCATCTATCACCACTTGCGTGACTGGGGCATGCTCGAGGTCTATTTCATGGGCGTGCTGGTGGCCATCGTCAAGCTGGTGGACCTGGCCGAGCTGACTGTGGGCCTGGGGCTGTTCTGCTTCATCAGCCTGTTATTGATCCAGGTGTGGCTCGAGGTGGTGATGTCACCGCACCAGATCTGGAGTGCGCTATCGGGGGAGGACCTGCATGCGGGCGATTGATGCAGGCATTCTTGTCTGCAATGAGTGTCACGAGCTGAACAGGCAACAGCCAGACAGCACTTCACAAACCTGTACACGCTGCGGTGCCATCGTGCATGCCCGTCGGCCGAACAGCATCGCGCGTACTTGGGCGCTGCTGATTGCCGCGTCGATCCTGTATATCCCGGCCAACATGCTGCCGATCATGACTGTGAGCACCCTGGGCCAAGGCAGCCCCGACACGATCATGTCCGGCGTCATCACCTTGCTCAAGCATGGCATGGTGCCCATTGCTGCGGTGGTGTTCATTGCCAGTATCCTGGTGCCTACGTTCAAGCTGGTGGGCATCGGCTTGCTGTTGTACTCAGTTCAGCGCCGGCAGCCGCTTTCGGCGCGGCAACGGATATTGATGTACCGCTTCATCGAATTCATTGGGCGCTGGTCCATGCTCGATATCTTTGTCATCGCCATCCTGGTGGCGGTGGTGAATTTCGGCCGAATAGCCAGTGTCGAAGCCAACCTGGGCGCTGTCGCCTTTGCAACTGTGGTGATCCTGACAATGCTTGCCGCTTTAACTTTCGATCCCCGACTGATTTGGGATAACACGGAGTCGGATGACGACCATGAGTGACCTGCCAACGGCTAAAACCCGCCCAGCCTCGAACTGGTCGGCCATATGGATCCTGCCTTTGATCGCCTTGATGATCGGTGGCTGGCTTGCATGGCAGGCTTATCGTGATGCCGGTGTGGAAATTGAAGTCCGCTTCGAGTCAGGCGAGGGTATCGTCGCCAACAAGACCGAGGTGATCTACAAGGGCATGCCTGTTGGCAAGGTCAAAAGCCTGGTGCTCGACGCCAAGGGTGATAACCAGGGGGTGATCGCCACCATCGAGATGAACAAGGCTGCCGAGCCTCACCTGACCAAAGGTACGCGTTTCTGGCTGGTAAAGCCGAGCGTCAGCCTGGCCGGTATTTCCGGCCTTGAAACACTGGTGTCAGGCAACTACATCGCCGTCAGCCCGGGCGAGGGGGAGCGTACCAAGCGTTTTACCGCGTTGAAGGTGGCGCCGCCGCTGTCGGATACCGAGCCGGGCCTGCACCTTACCCTCAAGGCCGAGCGGCTGGGGTCGCTCAACCGTGACAGCCCGGTGTTCTACAAGCAGATCCAGGTTGGCCGGGTGAAAAGCTACCGCCTGTCCGAGGACCAGAGCACTGTCGAAATCAAAGTCTTCATCGAGCCGGCCTATGCCAGCCTGGTGCGCAAGCACACGCGTTTCTGGAATGCCAGCGGCGTCAGCATCGATGCCTCGCTCTCGGGCGTGAAAGTGCGTAGCGAATCGCTGTCGAGCATTGTTGCCGGTGGTATCGCCTTTGCCACGCCGGAACACCGCAAGGACAGCCCACCTACCGACTCGAACCTGCCGTTCCGTCTGTATGAGGACTTTGATGCGGCCCAGGCCGGTATCCGGGTAAAGGTGAAATTGAGCGATTACGAGGGCCTGCAGGCGGGCCGTACACCGGTCATGTACAAGGGCATCCAGGTGGGCTCGCTCAAAGCCCTGACAATGGCAGACAACCTGGCCAGCGCATCGGCCGAGCTTACGCTGGACCCGTTGGCCGAGGATTATCTGGTCGAGGGCACGCAGTTCTGGGTGGTCAAACCGTCGATTTCCCTGGCGGGTATCACCGGCCTGGAGGCGCTGGTCAAGGGTAACTACATCGCCATTCGCCCAGGTGACAAGGGGGCGCGGCCAGAGCGTGAGTTCGAAGCCCGCGCCAAGGCGCCGCCGCTCGACCTCAAGGCGCCAGGCCTGCACATGGTGCTGTTCGCCGACACCCTGGGTTCGCTGGAAGTCGGTAGCCCGGTGATGTACCGCCAGGTGAAGGTGGGTAGCGTGCAAAGCTACCAGTTTGCCCGCAACAGCAATCGCATCCTGATCGGTGTGCATATCGAGAAGGAATACGAAAAGCTGGTCAACGGTTCGTCGCGCTTCTGGAACGTCAGTGGTATCACCCTTACGGGCGGTCTGTCGGGTATCAAGATCAAGAGTGAATCACTGCAGACCCTGATGGCTGGTGGTATCGCGTTCGACACGCCACGGCCCGATGTTCCGCTCAAGCGCCACATCCCACGCTTCCGCCTGCATGACAGCCAGGACGCGGTCAACCGCGCAGGTACGTTGATCACCATTCGTGTGGACCGTGCCGACGGCCTCAAGCCAGGTACGGCAATTCGCTTCCGCGGCCTGGATGTGGGCAGCATCGAGAGCGTCGACCTGACCGATGACTTGCAGGCGGTGCTGCTGCGGGCGCGCATTACCGAAGCGGCGGATCGAATCGCCCGCGTCGGTACGCAGTTCTGGGTAGTCAAGCCCGCCTTTGGCCTGGTGCGCACGCAGAACCTCGACACCTTGGTGGGCGGGCAGTATCTGGAGGTGCAGCCGGCTGCCAAGGACCGTGGCCCGCAGCGCGATTTCATCGCCTTGGCCGACGCCCCGCAGGTGGCAGGGCCTGAAGTCGGCCTGCCGTTGACGCTGAGCGCCCCGCGCCGTGGCTCGATCAAGCCGGGCGTGCCGGTGACCTACCGTGAGGTTGCGGTGGGCAAGGTTACGGGCTTCGAGTTGGGCCAGAGCGCTGACCGCGTGTTGATCCATATCCTGATCGAACCGCGCTATGCGGCCCTGGTGCGCAGCGGTAGCCGCTTCTGGAACAGCAGCGGCTTCGGTTTCGACTGGGGGCTGTTCAAGGGGGCTACGGTGCGTACCGAGTCGGTGGAGACCATGATCGACGGCGGTATCGCCTTTGCCACGCCGGATGGTGAGCAGATGGGCAACCCGGCACGGCCGCAGCAGACGTTCGCCTTGTTCGACAAGGCCGAGGATGAATGGCTGCAGTGGGCGCCGAAGATTCAGATAGCCAAGTGATGTGGAGGCAGGGCTGCCAAGTGCAGCCTTGCGCTTTTCCGTAGGAGCAGCCTTGTGCTGCGAATGGGCTGCGTAGCAGCCCCAGGCTTCAGCTGGCAGCGGACATTGTCGGGGCTGCTATGCAGCCCATTCGCAGCACAAGGCTGCTCCTACAAAAAGCCGATCGTAATCAACTGGGCGGGATGCTTGCACAAATCGCAGGCAACAAAAAGCCGACCCTGGGGTCGGCTTTTCGACTAGCGCGTCGCTTAGGCAGCTGCAGCTTCTTTCAGCGCCTTGATGTGGCCATTCAGACGGCCTTTGTGACGAGCAGCCTTGTTCTTGTGGATGATGCCCTTGTCGGCCATACGGTCGATTACAGGCACAGCCAGAACGTAAGCGGCTTGCGCTTTTTCGGCGTCTTTTGCGTCGATGGCTTTAACTACATTCTTGATGTAGGTGCGGACCATGGAACGCAGGCTGGCGTTGTGGCTGCGACGCTTCTCAGCCTGTTTTGCACGTTTCTTGGCGGAAGGTGTGTTGGCCACCGTCGAGCTCCTCGAAAGACTTTAGGTAAATAGCAAACAAAATAGGCCGCGAATCATGCCGATCAGTCGAACGGATGTCAAGGCCACCTGCAAGGTTCCGCCGAGCGGTGCGCCAACAAGAGGGAAATATTCCTTTCTGCTGCGCGACCTGTAAACTCGGGAATTTTTGGCTCCCCTGCGAAGGCGCGGGAGTATCGCACATTCGGACGCTGTCTGGCAGCGTCCTCTGCCCTTGGCGTGAATCTTTTCGATGAACCTGCTCAAATCCCTGGCTGCGGTAAGCTCGATCACCATGATTTCGCGGGTGCTGGGCTTTGTCCGCGACACCATTCTGGCGCGTGTTTTCGGTGCCGGCATCGCCACCGATGCCTTCTTCATCGCCTTCAAGCTGCCCAACCTGCTGCGGCGCATCTTCGCCGAGGGCGCGTTTTCCCAGGCCTTCGTGCCAATCCTGGCCGAATACAAGACCCAGCAAGGCGAGGAGGCGACCCGCACCTTCGTCGCCTATGTCAGCGGCCTGCTGACCCTGGTTCTGGCGCTGGTGACCGCCATCGGCATCCTGGCGGCGCCGTGGGTGGTGTGGGCGACCGCACCAGGTTTTGTCGACAGCGCCGAGAAATACGAGCTGACCACCGCCCTGTTGCGCGTGACTTTTCCTTATATATTGCTGATCTCGCTGTCGTCCCTGGCCGGAGCGATCCTCAATACCTGGAACCGTTTCTCGGTGCCGGCCTTTACCCCGACCCTGCTGAACGTGGCGATGATCGCTTTCGCCGTGCTGCTCACGCCGTATTTCGACCCGCCGATCATGGCCTTGGCGTGGGGCGTGCTGGCGGGCGGCCTTGCGCAGTTGCTGTACCAGCTGCCAGCGCTGAAGAAGATCGGCATGCTCGTGCTGCCACGCCTGAACTTGCGTGATGCCGGTGTGTGGCGGGTGCTCAAGCAGATGCTGCCGGCGATCCTCGGGGTGTCGGTGAGCCAGATCTCGCTGATCATCAACACCATCTTCGCCTCCTTCCTGGTGGCCGGTTCGGTGTCGTGGATGTACTACGCCGACCGCCTCATGGAGCTGCCTTCCGGCGTGCTGGGCGTGGCCCTGGGCACCATTCTGCTGCCTACCCTGGCCAAGACCTACGCCAACAAGGACCGCGAGGAGTACTCGCGTATCCTCGACTGGGGCCTGCGCCTGTGCTTCCTGCTGGTGCTGCCCTGCACCCTGGCCCTGGCCATCCTCGCCGAGCCACTGACCGTGGCGCTGTTCCAGTACGGCAAGTTCACTGCCGTCGACGCAGCCATGACCCAGAAAGCGCTGATTGCCTACTCCGTGGGCTTGCTGGCGATCATTCTGGTCAAGGTACTGGCACCCGGCTTCTATGCGCAGCAGAATATCCGTACACCAGTGAAGATCGCGGTATTCACCCTGGTCTGCACCCAACTGTTCAACCTGGCCCTGATCGGCCCGCTTGCGCATGCCGGCCTGGCCTTGGCGATCAGCCTGGGGGCCTGCCTGAACGCCGGCCTGCTGTTCTGGAAGCTGCGCAGCCAGCAGCTGTTCCAGCCGCAGCCAGGCTGGGCGATGTTCCTGCTCAAGCTTGTGCTGGCGGTGGGGCTGATGTCGGCGGTGTTGCTGGCCGGCATGCATTACCTGCCGGCCTGGGAACAGGGCAACATGCTCGAGCGCCTGTTGCGCCTTGGGGTTCTGGTACTTGCGGGCGTCGTGACCTATTTCGGCTGCCTGTACCTGTGCGGCTTCCGGCCTCGGCATTTCGCCCGCAAGGCTTTGCACTAAGGCATCGGGCGGGTCAGGCGTCGGTTTTTCGCATTCCACGCCGCCCTTGGGCGCTGCTGCCTGTCACCGGCGCCCGGGTGTGGTTATAATCGGCCACTTTATGAGCAAGAAGCGCGTTATGCAGCTGGTTCGAGGTCTTCACAACCTGCGCCCCGAGCACCGGGGCTGTGTCGCCACCATTGGCAACTTCGACGGGGTTCACCGCGGCCACCAGGCGATCCTGGCGCGCCTGCGCGAGCGCGGCCAGGCCTTGGGCCTGCCGACCTGCGTGGTGATCTTCGAACCGCAACCACGAGAGTACTTCGCCCCCGATACCGCGCCGGCCCGCCTGGCGCGCCTGCGCGACAAGATCGAGCTGCTGGCGGCCGAGGGTATCGACCGGGTGCTGTGCCTGGCATTCAATCAGCGCCTGAGCAAGCTCAGTGCAGATGCCTTCGTCAAGGCCATCCTGGTCGACGGCCTGGGTGTGCGTCACCTCGAAGTGGGCGATGACTTCCGCTTCGGCTGCGACCGCGCCGGCGACTTCGCCTTTCTGGTCGAGGCCGGCGAGCAGTACGGCTTCACCGTCGAGGCTGCCAACACTGTGATCCAGGACGGCCTGCGGGTCAGCAGCACCGAAGTGCGCAATGCCCTGTCCGAAGGCAACTTCGAGCTGGCCGAGCACCTGTTGGGCCGCCCATACCGCATCACCGGCCGCGTGCTGCATGGCCAGAAGCTGGCCCGCCAGCTCGGTACACCTACCGCCAACATCCAACTCAAGCGCCGCCGCGTGCCGCTGTCCGGGGTCTACCTGGCCAGCATCGAAATCGACGGAAAGGCTTGGCCGGGTGTCGGCAACATCGGCGTGCGCCCCACCGTTGCCGGTGACGGGCGCCCGCACCTTGAGATTCATCTGCTGGACTATGCCGGCGACCTTTACGGCCGGCGCCTGACGGTGGAGTTCCACCACAAGCTGCGTGAAGAGCAGCGATTCGCCTCCCTGGAGGCGCTGAAGTCGGCGATCGATGCGGATATCGCCGCCGCACGTGCACATTGGCACGCTCAACCGCTAACGAAGAGCCTGAAATGACCGACTACAAAGCCACGCTTAACCTTCCGGACACCGCCTTCCCCATGAAGGCCGGCCTGCCTCAGCGCGAACCGCAGATCCTGCAGCGCTGGGACAGCATTGGCCTGTACCAGAAGCTGCGCGAAATTGGCAAGGATCGTCCAAAGTTCGTCCTGCACGACGGCCCGCCCTATGCCAACGGCAAGATTCACATCGGTCATGCGCTGAACAAGATCCTCAAGGACATGATCGTCCGTTCCAAGACCCTGGCCGGCTTCGATGCGCCGTATGTACCGGGCTGGGACTGCCATGGCCTGCCGATCGAGCACAAGGTCGAGGTCACTCACGGCAAGCACCTGTCCGCCGACCGTACACGCGAGCTGTGCCGCGAGTACGCCGCCGAGCAGATCGAAGGGCAGAAGACCGAGTTCATCCGCCTGGGCGTGCTGGGTGACTGGGACAACCCGTACAAGACCATGAACTTTGCCAACGAGGCCGGCGAAATCCGCGCCCTGGCCGAGATGGTCAAGCAAGGCTTCGTGTTCAAGGGCCTGAAACCGGTGAACTGGTGCTTCGATTGCGGCTCGGCCCTGGCCGAGGCGGAAGTCGAGTACGCCGACAAGAAATCGCAGACCATCGACGTTGCCTTCCCGGTAGCCGACGAGGCCAAGCTGGCTGCTGCCTTCGGCCTTGCGTCGCTGGCCAAGCCGGCCGCCATCGTGATCTGGACCACCACCCCGTGGACCATCCCGGCCAACCAGGCTCTGAACATCCATCCGGAGTTCAAGTACGCCCTGGTCGACACCGGCGAGCGCCTGCTGGTTCTGGCCGAAGAACTGGTCGAGTCGTGCCTCAAGCGCTACAGCCTGGAAGGCTCGGTCATCGCTACCGCCCAGGGTTCGGCACTGGAACTGATCAACTTCCGCCACCCGTTCTACGACCGCCTGTCGCCAGTCTACCTGGCTGACTACGTCGAACTGGGTGCCGGTACCGGCGTGGTGCACTCCTCGCCAGCCTATGGTGAAGACGACTTCGTTACCTGCAAGCGCTACGGCATGGTCAACGACGACATCCTCACCCCGGTGCAGAGCAACGGCGTGTACATCGACTCGCTGCCATTCTTCGGCGGCCAGTTCATCTGGAAGGCCAACCCGGCCATCGTCGAGAAACTGAGCGAAGTCGGTGCGCTTATGCACACCGAAACCATCAGCCACAGCTACATGCACTGCTGGCGCCACAAGACCCCACTGATCTACCGCGCCACCGCGCAGTGGTTCGTGGGTATGGACAAGCAGCCGACCACCGGCGAGCCGCTGCGTGAGCGAGCACTGAAAGCCATCGAGGACACCAAGTTCGTCCCGGCCTGGGGTCAGGCGCGCCTGCATTCGATGATCGCCAACCGCCCGGACTGGTGCATCTCGCGTCAGCGCAACTGGGGTGTACCGATCCCGTTCTTCCTGGACAAGCAGACCGGCGAGCTGCACCCGCGCACCGTCGAGCTGATGGAGGCGGTGGCCAAGCGTGTCGAACAGGAAGGCATCGAGGCTTGGTTCAAGCTGGACGCCGCCGAACTTCTGGGCGCTGAAGCCGAGCAGTACGACAAGATCACCGACACCCTGGACGTGTGGTTCGACTCGGGTACCACCCACTGGCACGTGCTGCGTGGTTCGCACGACATCGGCCACGCCACCGGCCCGCGTGCCGACCTGTACCTGGAAGGTTCCGACCAGCACCGCGGCTGGTTCCACTCGTCCTTGCTGACCGGTTGCGCCATCGACGGCCACGCGCCGTACCGCGAGCTGCTGACCCACGGCTTCACCGTCGACGAGAACGGCCGCAAGATGTCCAAGTCGCTGGGTAACACCATCGAGCCGGAGAAGGTCAACAACACCCTGGGTGCAGATATTCTGCGCCTGTGGGTTGCCGCTACCGACTATTCCGGTGAAATGGCCGTTTCCGAGCAGATCCTGCAGCGCAGCGCCGACGCCTACCGCCGTATCCGCAATACCGCACGCTTCCTGCTGTCCAACCTGTCCGGCTTCGACCCGGCCCGCGACCTGCTGGCCCCGGAAGACATGCTGGCGCTGGACCGCTGGGCCGTAGACCGCACCCTGCTGCTGCAACGCGAGCTGGAAGAGCACTACAGCGAGTACCGTTTCTGGAACGTCTACTCCAAGGTGCACAACTTCTGCGTACAGGAACTGGGCGGCTTCTACCTCGACATCATCAAGGACCGCCAGTACACCACCGGCGCCAACAGCGTCGCCCGCCGTTCGTGCCAGACCGCGCTGTACCACATCAGCGAGGCGCTGGTGCGCTGGATCGCGCCGATCCTGGCGTTCACCGCCGACGAAATCTGGCAGTACCTGCCAGGCGAGCGCAACGAGTCGGTAATGCTCAACGGCTGGTACCAAGGCCTGAGCGAGCTGCCGGAAGGCACCGAACTGGACCGCGCCTACTGGGACCGCGTGATGGCCGTCAAGGCATCGGTCAACAAGGAGCTGGAAAACCAGCGTACCGCCAAGGTCATCGGTGGCAACCTGCAGGCCGAAGTCACCCTGTACGCCGACGAAGGCCTGAGCGCCGACCTGGGCAAGCTGGGCGATGAACTGCGCTTCGTGCTGATCACCTCGGCCGCCAGCGTGGTGCCGTTCGCGCAGGCGCCGGCCGAAGCAGTGGCCACCGAAGTCGAAGGCCTCAAGCTGCAGGTCCTCAAGTCCGGCCACGCCAAGTGCGGCCGTTGCTGGCACTTCCGCGCAGACGTCGGCAGCCACCCGGAGCACCCGGAAATCTGCGGACGTTGCGTCGACAACCTGAGCGGCTCGGGCGAGGTGCGTCACTATGCCTAACCCTGCAGCGGGGCGCTTCGGGCGCCTTGCATGGCTTTGGCTGAGCCTGGTGGTACTGGTCCTCGACCAGGCCACCAAGCTGTATTTCAACAATGCCCTGACCATGTACCAGCAGGTTGTAGTCATCCCTGACTACTTCAGCTGGACCCTGGCCTACAACACCGGCGCGGCGTTCAGCTTCCTGGCGGAAAGCTCCGGCTGGCAGCGCTGGCTGTTCGCCCTGATCGCCGTGGTGGTCAGTGCCGTGCTGGTGGTGTGGCTCAAGCGCCTGGGGCGCAACGAGACCTGGCTGGCCGTGGCGCTGGCGCTGGTGCTGGGTGGCGCGATCGGCAACCTGTACGACCGCGTCGTGCTCGGCCATGTGGTCGACTTCATCCTGGTGCACTGGCAGAACCGCCATTACTTCCCGGCCTTCAACCTGGCCGACAGCGCCATCACCGTTGGTGCGGTGATGCTGGCGCTGGATATGTTCAAGAGCAAGAAGTCCGAGGATCCGGTCCATGACTGACACCCGTATCGGCCAGAACACCGAAGTCACCCTGCACTTCGCGCTGCACCTGGAAAACGGCGACACCGTCGACAGCACGTTCGACAAGGCCCCGGCCACCTTCAAGGTTGGCGATGGCAACCTGTTGCCAGGTTTCGAGAACGCCCTGTTCGGCTTCAAGGGCGGTGACAAGCGTACCGTGGTGGTGGCCCCGGAAAACGCCTTCGGCCAGCCCAACCCGCAGAACGTACAAGTCATGCCGCGGTCCCAGTTCGAGGGCATGGAGTTGTCCGAAGGGCTGTTGATCATCTTCAACGACGCCGCCAACACCGAGCTGCCGGGTGTGGTCAAAGCGTTCGATGACGACCAGGTGACCATCGACTTCAATCACCCATTGGCTGGCAAGACCCTGACCTTCGAGGTGGAGATCCTCGAGGTGAAGGCCCTGTAAGCCTGGAGCCGAGCATGCAAATCAAACTCGCCAACCCTCGCGGCTTCTGCGCGGGGGTCGACCGGGCGATCGAGATCGTCAACCGCGCGCTGGAAGTCTTCGGCCCGCCGATCTATGTACGTCACGAAGTGGTGCACAACAAGTTCGTGGTGGAAGACCTGCGCAACCGCGGTGCCATCTTCGTCGAAGAGCTGGACCAGGTACCGGACGATGTCATCGTCATCTTCAGTGCCCACGGGGTTTCCCAGGCCGTGCGCCAGGAAGCTGCTGGCCGTGGCCTGAAAGTGTTCGATGCCACCTGCCCGCTGGTGACCAAGGTGCACATCGAAGTGGCCAAGTACAGCCGCGACGGCCGTGAGTGCATCCTCATCGGCCACGAAGGGCACCCGGAAGTCGAAGGTACCATGGGCCAGTACGACGCCAGCAACGGTGGCGCCATCTACCTCGTCGAAGACGAGGAGGATGTTGCCAACCTGCAGGTGAAGGACCCGGACCACCTGGCGTTCGTCACTCAGACCACGCTGTCGATGGACGACACCAGCCGCGTCATCGACGCCCTGCGTGCGCGCTTCCCGAACATTGGCGGCCCGCGCAAGGACGACATCTGCTACGCCACCCAGAACCGCCAGGACGCAGTCAAGCAACTGGCGGACGAGTGCGACGTGGTACTGGTGGTCGGCAGCCCGAACAGCTCCAACTCCAACCGCCTGCGCGAGCTGGCCGAGCGCATGGGCACCCCGGCCTACCTGATCGACGGTGCCGAGGACCTGCAGCGTGGCTGGTTCGACCAGACGGCGCGGGTCGGCATCACTGCCGGTGCGTCGGCCCCTGAGGTGCTGGTGCGTGGCGTGATCGAGCAGCTCAAGGCCTGGGGCGCTACCGGTGCTGAAGAGCTGGATGGGCGGGAAGAGAACATCACCTTCTCCATGCCCAAGGAGCTGCGAGTTCGGTCGCTGATCTGACCGCAGTTTGCGCGATCCCACTGTAGGAGCGGCCTTGTGTCGCGAGCAGGCTGCAAAGCAGCCCCAGGATTTCAGCGTTAGAGCTGATATTGCCGGGGCCGCTTTGCGGCCCGTTCGCGACACAAGGCCGCTCCTACGTTGACCGCTCTGATCTGCTAGTGGTGTCTTTGCATCGGGATTTTTTTGGCTCTCCCATCTGTACGTTGACCCTGCCAGTCGATGCCATCACCACTTGATACTGGCTAGTTGCGGTCAAGCGCTCGCAAATCTCCATCGTTGAAGCTAACCAATTACCGGTTGCCCCAAGCGGAACCCCCTGCGCACTGAATTTCAGTTGCTCGCCGCGGTTGCTCGTGATCTTCAGTGGCCGTGAAAGGCGCTGCTCACGCAGCACCTGCTGGTTATGCTCCAGCATCACCCGCCAACCATTTCCCCAATTACCGTCCAATGCCTGCACCAGCACCGGCTGGTTTTGCAACATGGCATGGCTGCGCGCACTGCGCAGCGCCTGCGCCAGGTCTCGTGCGGCTGCCGCCCTGTGTAGGTCGTCGCTCAATCTGGCGTAGGCCGGCATGCCAAGCTGTGTCAGCAATACGGCCACGCCCAAGGCCGACAACATTTGAATCAGTGTTACACCTCGTTGCTTCACCGTGCATTCCTCCCTGGAAGTGCTTGGCTGTAGCTTCACGGTCGTTGGACTGGCGGTCCAGTCGCCCGGGTTCAATGCAATTGCAGGAAAAGTCGCAGGAGGTGCAGGGATGCACGCAAGACAACGAGGCATGACGCTTCTGGAAGTGTTGTTGGCGGTGGGTGTGGTGGCCGTGGGCATGTTCGCAGCGGCAGGCCTGCAACTGCAGGCATTGCAGGCTGCGGAGGACGCGCGCCGCGATGGGCAGGCGGCAATGGCGGCGCACAGTGAGCATGAAAGGGCGCGACCATGAGCCGCGCCCAACGTGGTTTCGGCTTGCTTGAGCTGATGCTGGCGCTGACCATCGGGTTGCTGCTGTTGGCGGCGGCCAGCCAGCTATTTACCTCGGCCCACCATACCTGGCGGCTGCAAAGCACGGCAGTACGCATGCAGGATGAGGCTCGCCTGGCATTGCTGCGAATGGCCCAGGATATCCGCATGACCGGGATGTTCGGCTGCTTGCGACTGCAGCCAAAGCACTTCGGCAGTTCGAGCGCAAAGCACGCATTCGCCCGGCCTATGGAAGTCGAAGGATCCACCCTCAGCCTGGTCGTTGCGGAGTTACCTGGGCAAGCCGGGGGGCCGCAGTGGTTCCTGCACACGGACTGTACTAGCAAAGTGTCTGTGGACGATGAGTTGAAGGAGGGCTACCCACAGGTTTACCCCATCAGCAGATATGTCTACCAACTCAAGGGCAATACGCTGAGATTCAAACGCAACGACAGCAATTTCCAGCCGCTGGTTGAAAATGTGCGGTCAATGCGTTTGCAGCGTGTGCAAATGGCACAGGGTGAGGGGGTGGATATTGCCCTGACGCTTTACGAACCCACGCTCGAACTTGAACAGCACCATGAACTGAGCGTCGCAATCCGCAACCCGGTGCCGGCCTCATGAGTCGTCAGCGTGGCATTGTCCTGTTGTTGGCCTTGGTCCTGAGCCTGCTGCTGGGGCTGCTTGCGGCATCCGCCCTGCGCGATGCGCTGGCGCAAACGCGGATGACCGGCTATCTGAGCGAAGGCCTGCTGGCGCTGGAGCAGGCCGAGGCCACGTTGCTGGCAGGGGCTGGGGAGCTCGAACGGGCTCCCCCCGACCCTTGTGAAGCGTGCCCACCACCAACTCGACCGCATGACCTGAAGGGGCAGTGGCAGCGCACACCAACCGGCTACTTCCATTTGCAGAATCTGGGTACCAGCGAATACGCCGCGCATATGCCGGAAGGGCAGCAGGTCACCCTGTACCGCGTCACCGCCGTAAGCCTGCAAACCCAGTCACGGCATGTGCTGGAAGCGGTCTATGCCATGGGCGAGGACACGACCCGGCGCATTGCCTGGCGCCAGAGATTGCGAGGAGACTGACATGCAGCAAGGCTTGAGCCTGATCGAGCTGTTGATTGTGCTGGCCGTGACCGGCATTCTGGCAGCCATTGCCTACCCCAGTTACAGCGACCAGCTACGGCGAGCCGCGCGCAGCGAAGTGGTTGGCCTGCTGCATGACGCCGCCCTGCGCCTGGAGCGCCACCGCGTACGCACTGGCCAATACGCCGAGGGCGACCCTGCCTTGCCTGGCGGTACCCGCTATTACAGCCTGCAGGCCCAGCGCGACAGCGACACCTTCACGCTGCGCGCCCGGCGGCTGCCGAGCGGGCTGATGGCGCAGGACCGCTGTGGAGATTTCCAGCTCGACCAATCCGGCGTGCAGCGCAATCCGGGTGCCGTCGAAGACAGTGTGCACTGCTGGGGAAGCTGAAGATTGAATGATGCCCGGCGCATCGCGGATTTACTTCAGGTGTTGGATCGACAGATGAGCAAGCAAGTAGTGGTGGTCGGTGGCGGGGTGATTGGCCTGCTGACGGCATTCAACCTGGCGGCGAAGGTCGGGCAGGTGGTGGTGTGTGATCAGGGGGAAGTCGGCCGCGAGTCGTCCTGGGCCGGCGGTGGCATCGTCTCGCCGCTGTACCCGTGGCGCTACAGCCCGGCCGTGACCGCCTTGGCACACTGGTCGCAAGACTTTTATCCACAGCTGGGCGAGCGTTTGTTCGCCAGCACAGGCGTTGATCCCGAGGTGCACACCACCGGCTTGTACTGGCTCGACCTGGACGACGAAGCCGAAGCGCTGGCCTGGGCCGAGCGTGAGCAGCGGCCGCTGAGTGCCGTGGATATCTCGGCGGCCTATGACGCGGTGCCGGTGCTGGGCCCGGGCTTCAAGCGTGCCATCTACATGGCCGACGTGGCCAACGTGCGCAACCCGCGCCTGGTGAAGTCGCTCAAGGCTGCGTTGCTGGCGTTGCCCAACGTGACCTTGCGAGAGCACTGCCAGATTACCGGTTTCGCCGAGCAAGGCGGCCGCGTGACCGGTGTGCAGACGGCAGACGGCGTGCTTGCGGCGGATGAGGTGGTGCTCAGTGCCGGCGCCTGGAGTGGCGACCTGCTGCGTACGCTCGGCCTGGAGCTGCCAGTGGAGCCGGTGAAGGGCCAGATGATTTTGTTCAAATGTGTCGAAGACTTCCTGCCGAGCATGGTGCTGGCCAAGGGGCGGTATGCGATCCCTCGGCGGGATGGGCATATTCTGGTAGGTAGCACGCTTGAGTATGCCGGGTATGACAAGACCCCGACCGAGGAGGCGTTGGAGAGCCTGAGGGCCTCGGCGGTGGAGTTGTTGCCTGAGCTCGAGGGGGCCACGGTGGTGGCGCACTGGGCCGGGCTGCGGCCGGGGTCGCCGGAAGGTATTCCGTTTATCGGGCCGGTGCCGGGGCATGCGGGGTTGTGGTTGAACTGCGGGCATTACCGCAACGGGCTGGTGCTGGCGCCGGCTTCGTGTCAGCTGTTTACCGACCTGTTGACCGGGGCAGAGCCGATCATTGACCCGGCGCCGTATGCGCCAGCCGGGCGATTGAACTGAGGGCCTCTTCGCGGGTAAACCCGCTCCCACAGGTACATCACAGGTTTCGAAAACTGTGCGATCCCTGTGGGAGCGGGTTTACCCGCGAAAGGGCCGGAGAGGCAAGTAGACTATTCAGCCGGTAATCGGTGCCTGCAAGTGCCGGCTAGGGTAATGCTGCTCATAGACCTTGCACACCCGCAGCACCTGCTCATCGGCAAAGCGCCCGGCCACCACCTGCAACCCCACCGGCAACCCCTCGCGGGTGAACCCGCACGGCACCGAAGCCGCCGGCTGCTGAGTCAGGTTGAAGGGATAGCTGAACGGCGTCCATTCCATCCACTGCGTCATCCTCGACCCAGGCGGCACATTGTGCCCGGCCTCGAATGCCACCAGCGGTAGCATCGGCGATACCAGTACGTCATGACGCTGGTGGAAGGCATTCATTTTCGCGATCAAATCTGCCCGTGCCTCCAGGGCCTGGGTGTATTCGCCAAGGCTGATTCGCGCTCCCTGTTCGGCAATCCAGCGCAGTCCTGGGTCAAGCAGCGCTCGCTGTTCATCGCTGAACGCACCGGCCAACCGCGCCGCCCCGGCAAACCACAGGGTATTGAACGTCTCCAGCGGGTCACCGAACCCTGGGTCGACTTCCTCAACCTGTGCGCCCAGCCGTGCCAGGCGCTGCACGGCCTGGGCCACCAGTGCCTGGACCTGCGGGTCGACCTGCACGTAACCGAAGTTGGCACTGTAGGCGATGCGCAGGCCGCTCAGGTCCTGTTCCTGGCCCAGCCACGGCGCCTGCCTGGGGGCGCCGGCCAACCCGTCACGCGCATCGGGGCGGGCTACACAGTCGAGCACCAGTACCGAATCGTCGACGGTGCGCGTCATCGGCCCCAGGTGCGACAGCACGGTCATGGCACTGGCCGGCCATTGCGGTACGTAGCCGAAGGTCGGCTTGATGCCGAAGGTGCCGGTAAAGGCGCAAGGGATTCGAATAGAGCCGCCGGCATCGCTGCCCTGGTGCAGCACGCCCAGGTTCAGCACGGCTGCCGCCGCGGCGCCACCAGACGAGCCGCCGGCGGTCAGCCGGGTATCCCACGGGTTGCGGGTGATGCCGTACAGCGGGTTGTCGGTCACCCCCTTCCAACCGAACTCCGGCGTGGTGGTCTTGCCCACCAACACGGCGCCGGCTTCGCGCATGAAGGCCGTGAAGGGCGCATCGACTTCCCACGGGCCGGCGCCCGAGGTGGTGCGCGAGCCCTTGCGTGTGGGCATGCCACGGGTCAGGGTAAGGTCCTTGATAGAGGCGGGTACGCCATCCAGCCGGCCGCAGGGCTCGCCACGCCGCCAGCGCTGTTCGCTGGCGCGGGCGGCGACGCGGGCACCTTCGCCGTCGACATGGCAATAGGCGTTGACTGCCGGGTTGTGCAGGTCGATGCGCGCCAGCACATCGTCGATCACCTCGACCGGTGACAGTTGGCGGCACTGGTACAATTCGAGCAGTTCGACGGCGGTGAACTCGCCAATCGCGGTTTTCTGGGTCATCTCAATGGGCTCCCTGGGTGGCGGCCTGGAACATGGCGCGCAGCAGCACGTCGCAGCCATCGGCCAGGTCCTGTGGCGCGGCATTTTCGATTTCGTTGTGGCTGATGCCGCCCTCGCAGGGCACGAAGATCATCCCGGCCGGGCCCAGTTCGGCGAGGAAGATCGCGTCGTGGCCGGCGCCGCTGACGATATCCATGTGGCTCAGGCCCAGCTCCCGCGCGCCTTGGCGCACGGCGTCCACGCACTGCTCGGCGAAATACAGCGGCGGGAAGTCGGCGGTTGGCGTCAGTTCGTAACTCAACCCGTGCCTTGCCGTGCTGGTTTCAATGGCCGCGCGTACTTCGCTGACCATGGTGGCGAGGTGCTCGGGGTAGAGGTGACGCAGGTCGATGGTCATCTGCACCCGGCCGGGGATGACATTGCGCGAGCCCGGGTGCAGGTTCAGACAGCCGACGGTGCCGCAGGCATGCGGCTGGTGGGCATGGGCCACCCGGTTGACCGCAGCCACCACCTCGGCGGCGCCGACGAGGGCATCCTTGCGCAGGTGCATCGGGGTGGGGCCGGCATGGGCCTCGACGCCGGTCAGTACCAGGTCGAACCATTTCTGTCCCAGGCAGCCTTGGACCACGCCAATGGTGGTGCGCTGGTCTTCCAGCACCGGACCTTGTTCGATATGCGCCTCGAAGTAGGCACCGACCGCATGCCCGGTGGGCACGCGTGGGCCTGCGTAACCGATGCGCTGGAGCTCCGCGCCTACCGACAGGCCTTGGTCGTCGACCTTGGCCAAGGTCTCCTGCAGACCGAACTTACCGGCGAACACCCCCGAGCCCATCATGCACGGCGGGAAGCGCGAGCCTTCCTCGTTGGTCCATACCACCACTTCCAGCGGGGCCTCGGTGGTCAGGTCCAGGTCGTTCAGGGTGCGCAGCACCTCGAGGCCGGCCATCACCCCGTAGCAACCGTCGAACTTGCCACCGGTGGGTTGGGTGTCGATGTGGCTGCCGGTCATGACTGGCGGCAGGGCCGGGTTGCGCCCCGGGCGGCGGGCGAAGATGTTGCCGATGGCGTCGATGCTGACCGTGCAGCCGGCGTCTTCGCACCAGCGCACGAACAGGTCGCGGGCCTGGCGGTCGAGGTCGGTCAGGGCCAGGCGGCATACGCCACCCTTGGCGGTGGCGCCGAGCTGTGCCAGGACCATCAGCGATTGCCAGAGGCGTTCGCGGTTGACCAGCGGGCCCTGGCCGAGCAGGTGCTGCGAGGGAACGATGCGGGTGTTCATGGTTCATCTCTCCTGAAATGACTGGGTTGCTTGTACTGGCCTCTTCGCGGGCTTGCCCGCTCCCACAGGGACATCACTGCCTTCAGGTGTGGGAGCGGGTTTACCCGCGAAGAGGCCAGTACAGGTAAATGAGGCCTGTATCAGGCACTCAGGGCCAGGTAACGGTTCTTGATGCTCGGGTCCTCGCGGAACTGCGCCGCACTGCCCTGGTAGGCGACGCGGCCCTGCTCCAGCACGTAGTGGCGGTCGGCGAGGGCATCGCAGACCATCAGGTTCTGCTCCACCAGCAGGATCGACAGGCCTTCGTCCTTGATCCGCCGCAGAATCCTCACCAGTTCGTCGACGATCACCGGGGCCAGGCCTTCGGTGGGCTCGTCGAGGATCAGCAGCTTGGGCCCGTTGAGCAGGGCGCGGGCGATGGCCAGCATCTGCTGCTCGCCGCCGGACAGGGCGAAACCGCCGTTGCGTCGCCGTTCCTTCAGCCGCGGGAACATGCTGTACACGTCTTCCAGCTGCCAGCGGCTGTCCTTGCGAACGGCAATCCTCAGGTTCTCCTCCACGCTGAGCTGGCGAAAGATGCCGCGGTGCTCCGGCACCAGGGCAATGCCGAGCCGGGCGATATCGAAGATTTCGCGGCCGACCAACTGCTGGCCGTCGAAGCTGATGTGCCCCTGCCGTGGGCGGACGATGCCGAGGATGCTGCGCAGGGTAGTGGTCTTGCCGGCGCCGTTTCGCCCCAGCAGGGTCACCAGTTCGCCAGCTTCCACTTTGAGCGAGACGCCTTCGAGCACATGGCTCTTGTCGTAGTAGGAATGGATCGAATCGACGTTGAGCATCAGGCGGCCTCTCCAAGGTAGGCGGTGCGGACACGCTCGTCGTTGCGCACCTGTTCAGGGGTACCCTCGACCAGGATCTGGCCGTGGCTCATCACCGTGATGCGCTGGCTGATCGACATGACGATGCTCATGTTGTGCTCGATCAGCAGCACGGTGTGGTCGCGGCCGAGGTCGCTGATCAAGTCGGTCATCACCGGGATGTCGTCGATGCCCATGCCCGAAGTGGGTTCGTCGAGCATCAGCAGGGTGGGTTTGGCGCAGATCGACATGCCCACCTCCAGCACCCGTTGCTGGCCGTGCGACAGCTCGCCGGCCAGGGTCTCGGCGCGGGCGGTGAGCTTCAGGCGCTCCAGCACCCGGTCGGCGGTGTCCCAGTGGCTGCGCTTGTGCTCGACGCTGCGCCAGAAGTTCAGCGCACCCAGGCCATCGCGGCCCTGGGCGGCCAGACGCAGGTTCTCGCGTACCGACAGGTTCTGGAACAGGCTGGTGAGCTGGAACGAACGGGCCATGCCCAGCGCCACGCGCCCGTGGGAAGGCTTGCGGATGATGTCCTGGCCGTTGAACAGTATCTTGCCCGCGGTGGCCTGGCGCTCGCCGGTCAGGCAGTGGAACAGGCTGGTCTTGCCGGCGCCGTTGGGGCCGATGATGGTGTGGATGGAGCCGGCGCGAACCTTGAGGTCGACGCCCGCAACTGCCTTGAAAGGGCCGTAGGCCAGTTCCAGCTGGCGGGTTTCCAGGAGGTAGTCGCTCATCACAGGGTCTCCTTGGTCTTGGCCTGGGGTTTGTCATCGGCATTGCGGTTAGCCAGCAGGCGCTTGCCCAGTTCGGCCAGGCCGCCCCACAGGCCGCCACGCATGAACACCACCACCAGGATCAGGATCACCCCCAGCAGCATCAGCCAGCGCGGCCACAGCTCCGACAGCACATCGCCCAGCAGCACAATGGCGCCGGCCCCCAGCAGCGAGCCGAACAGCGAGCCGGTGCCGCCGACGATGGTCATGATCAGGATGTTCTCGCTCATCATCAGGTCGATGTTCGACAGCGGCGCAAAGTGCAACAGCATGGCGTACAGCGCCCCGGCGATACCGGTAATGGCGCCCGACAGCATGAACACCAGGATCTTGAAGTGGCGGGTGTCGTAGCCGATTGCTGCAGCGCGGGTCTCGTTTTCGCGGATGGCCAGCAGGGTGCTGCCGAATGGCGAGCGGATCACCCGCAGGGCGCCAGCAAAGATCAGCAGGAACAGCACCGCGACGAACACATAGAAGTGCCGTGGGTCGGCCAGATCGACCAGCACATGGCCGGCGATTTCGATGTTGGGCCGGGGCACATCGAGCAGGCCGTTGTCACCGCCGGTCCAGCCGCTGAGGGTGTAGGCCAGGAAGTACGCCATCTGGCTGAAGGCCAGGGTCAGCATGACGAAGTAGATACCTGTGCGGCGGATCGCCAGGGCGCCTACCAGCAGCGCCAGGAAGGCACCGAACACGGCTGCGCCAAGCAGCGCGGCGAACATGCCCCACTGCAGGTGGATCATCAGCAGCGCCGCGCCATAGGCGCCCACGCCAAAGAAGATGCCTTGGCCGAACGACAGCAGGCCGGTGTAGCCGAGCAGCAGGTTGCAGGCCAGCGCCGCCAGGGCAAAGATCAGGATCTCGGTGGCCAGGGTGGCCGATGGCAGCAGCAGCGGCAGTGCCACCAGGCTGGCGACCACCAGCAACAGCAGGGCCGGGGCGCGGCCCTTGGCGACCGGCAAAGGGTTTTTCTCGCTCATCTCAGGCTCTCCCGAACAGGCCATAGGGACGGACCAGGATCACTGCGGCCATGGCGCCGTAGATCATCAGGCTGGCGCCTTGCGGCCAGAGGCTGGTCATCATGCTTTGCACCACACCCACCAGCAGGCCGCCGATCAGGGCACCGCCGAACGAGCCCATGCCGCCGATCACCACCACCACGAAGGCGATGCCGAGGATTTCCGGGCCGACGAAGGGCTGGGCGCCACGCAGCGGTGCGAACAGCACGCCCGCCACGCCGGCCAGGCCCACGCCCAGGGCGAAGGTCAGGGAGAACAGGCGGAAGATGTTGGTGCCCAGCAGCGACACGGTTTCGGTGCTTTCGCTGCCGGCCCGCACCAGGGCGCCGAAGCGGGTGCGCTCCAGCAGCAGCCACAGGCCAAGGCCGATCAGCCCGGCGAAACCGATCAGGAACAGCCGGTAGTAGGGGTAGATGAAGTCACCGACGATCAGCACCCCGCGCAATTCCGGCGGCACGGCGATGTTCTTGCCCACCGGGCCCCAGATCAGTACCGAGGCTTCCTGGATGATCAGCGCGATACCGAGGGTGACGAGGATCTGGAAGGTGTGCGGCAGGTGGTAGATGCGCTTGATCAACAGACGCTCGACCGCCCAGGCCAGCGCCGCCACCACCAGTGGTGCGATCAGCAGGGCCAGCCAGAAGTTGCCGGTAATGGCCACGGCGGTGTAGCACAGGTATGCGCCCAGCAAGAAGAACGCGCCGTGGGCGAAATTGACGAAGTTGAGCAAGCCGAAAATGATCGTCAGGCCCACGGCGATGAGGAAGTAGATCATCCCCAGGCCCAGGCCGTTGAGCAGTTGGAACAGGTACAAATCGAGCATGAGCGTGCCCTCGACAGCGCGTGGTGCGGCTGCCTGTACGAGTGTTTGTGACTGACGCCGCGGCTTCAGGCCAGGGCGCAACCGGTGTGGTCGACTTCGACGAACGAGCGGCCCGAGCTGATGACTTCGGCCAGGTCGTCCTCGTCGCGCATCTGCCCCTGGGGCTTGCCGCGCAGCAGGTAGTAATCCTTGAGCACCTGGTGGTCGCCCGGGCGGATCAGTTCTTCGCCGGTGGGGCCCTGAAAGCGCATGCCCTGCAACGCCGCGGACACGGCGGCGCCATCCAGGCTGCCGGCCTTGATGATGGCTTCGAGCATGACCTTGGTGCCGATGTAGTCGGCTGCCAGCGGGTAGTTGGGGTTGATGCCATAGGCCTTGCGGGTGGCTGCGACCAGCTGCTTGTTCAGTGGGGTATCGACCTGGTGCCAGTACTGCGCGCCCAGGTACACGCCTTCGAGCACGTCGCTGCCCAGCTCCTGGAACTGGTCGAGGCCGGCGGACCACACAATCAGCACTTTCATGCGCTCCTTGATGCCGAAGTTCACTGCCTGGCGCAGGGCGTTGGACGCCTGGCTGCCGAAGTTGAGCAGCACCAGCACGTCAGGCCTGGCGGCGATGGCGTTGGTCAGGTAGCCGGAAAACTCCTGCTCCTGCAGCGAGTGGTAGCTGTTGCCGATGTGTTCCACGCCGAGCTCGGCGAACACCTTGCGGGCGTTGTCCAGCAGGGCATCGCCGAACACGTATTGCGGGGTGATGGTGTACCAGCGCCTGGCCTGTGGCAGCTGTCGGATCATCGGCACCAGTGTTTCGCGGATGGCGCCGTAGGTGGGCACCGACCAGCGGAAGGTCGAGGCATTGCAGTCCTTGCCGGTGATTTCGTCGGCGCCGACCGGGGTCATGAACACGCCGCCGGCCTTGTGGATTTCCTTCGACACCGCCAGAGCCGAGGACGACAGCGTGCAGCCCTGGAAGAAGCGGGCGCCATCCTGGCCGATGGCTTCCTGCACCTTGCGCACTGCCTTGCCGGCGTTGCCTTCGGTGTCGATGACCTTGTACTTGAGCGGGTGGCCGAGCAGTTGCGGGTACTCGGCGATGGCCAGGCGCGAACCCATGTCGGCGTACTTGCCGTAGCTGGCGAAGGCCCCAGACATGGACTTGAGCCCATAGAAGGTCAATGGTTGGTCGGCGAATGCCCGGTGCGCCCCCAGGGGGAGGCTCCCTAAGGCACCCAGGGCAAGGCCTGCCTTGAGCAGGGTACGTCTTTGCATGAGTAACTCCTTGGTTGTGGTTATTAGGCAGGAGTGGCAATGACAAAGCGGGTACGGCCGGGCCTGTGTGCAGGCCTCTTTCCAGGCGGATCAGTGGTTGTGTTCGAACTCCAGCAGGAAGTTGCGGGCAACCTCGCCTTCCAGCGCGGTCATGTGGTGTTCGGCGTCGCACATGTGTTCGTGCATCAGCCGGCGTACGGCGGGCTCGTCGCTGGCGCGCAGGGCGATGAGCAATTGCTTGTGGTAGGCGATGTTGGCAGCGGCGAACTGCTGGCGTTTGGGCAGGTAGGCCTTTTTCAGCACCACCAGGTCGCGCAGCAGGTCGTTGAGGAACACCGCCATGAAACGCAGCAACGGGTTGGGGCAGCGGTCGGCCAGCAGGGTGTGGAATTCCAGCTCCGCCAGGCGCTGTTCGCGCTGGCCTTCCTCGCTGTCTTCCGGGGCGCTGCAGAAATCGATGTTGGCCTGCAGCGCGGCGTAGTCGGCTTCGCTCAGCTTGCCCATGACCGATACCGCCAGCTCCACCTCGATGACCTTGCGCAGCTGGTACACCTGTTCGCCGTCCAGGTGCTGGAAATGCAGGTAGTTGCGCAGCGCGCGGCTGGCAGGTTCGGTCCCCACTTCATTCAGGTAGGCGCCGCCGCTCGGGCCGGTGCGGGTGCTGACCAGGCCTTCCACCTCCAAGGCCTTGAGCGCTTCGCGGGCGGTACCCTTGGAGCACTCGAAATGCTCCATCAGCTCACGCTCGGTGGGCAGGCGGTCGCCGGGGTGCAGCGCTTCGGTGACGATCGAGCGTTTTACCGATTCGACGATCACATCGGACAGCTTCTGGCGTTTGCGTTTGGGTTTGAGCATTTCGCTATTTGTCATATTTATGCGGATAAATAGGATTTAGCGAGTTTTGCCGGAGTGGGTCAATGCTGGCGGCGGGGGTGGGGTCGCAAATGGTGCGAAAGGGTCGGGGAGGGATAAGTGGTGTTGGATTCACTGGCCTCTTCGCGGGCACGCCCGCTCCCACAGGTACTGCAAAAGGCTCAAGGCCTGCAGGGTTCCTGTGGGAGCGGGCGTGCCCGCGAAGGGGTTCAGGTGATTCAGGTTCAGTTCTGGCGGCCTGGGCCTTGCTGCAGGTGCGCCTGGCTGCAATACCACTCGTTGCCCTGCTGCAGCGCCCGGTCATTGGGCAGGTGCACGCCGCAATGGGCGCAGCGCACCATCTTCAGCGGCGCGTCCAGCTTGGCCTCGGGGTGCGACTGTTGGCTGGCTTTGAACTTGCGCCACAGCCAGAACGCGGCGGCGATCAGGGCGATCCAGAAAAGTAGGCGAACCATGGTGTCCAGCTTGTCGGTTGAAGAAGCCGACAGTCTAGGACGCGGCCAATAAAAAAGGGAGGCCCAAGGCCTCCCTTTCATGTACCGCTGCGTATCAGTCGAACAGACCAAAGGTCATGTAGCTGAACCAGGAGCGGTCCTTCTCGGCTTCCTTCGGCCCTTCCGGCACGATCGGGTCACCGTTCTCGTCCGTCGGCAGCAGCTCACGCGGCATCTCGTCGCGTGCGTCCTGGAACTGCTTGACCACGTCCTGATTGGCGCGGGTTTCGCCCGGCGGCAGCGGGGTGTCGGTTTCGATCAGGCCCAGGGTGGCCTTGGACAGCCAGCCGCGGCCGTCAGACTCGGTCTGCTTGGGCTGGAATTCGCCATCGGCCAGGCTTGGGTGGTCCGGGTAGTTGAGCTTGAGGGTTTCCAGGCTGGTGGCGGCCAGTTCGTCCAGGTGCATCTTCTGGTACGCCTCGACCATCACTGCCAAGCCGTCGCCGACCGATGGGGTTTCCTGGAAGTTCTCCACCACGTAGCGGCCACGGTTGGCGGCGGCTACATAGGCCTGGCGGCTCAGGTAGTAGTCGGCCACATGGATTTCGTACGAGGCCAGCAGGTTGCGCAGGTAGATCATGCGCTGCTTGGCGTCGGGTGCGTAGCGGCTGTTGGGGAAGCGGCTGGTCAGCTGGGCGAACTCGTTGTACGAGTCGCGGGCAGCGCCCGGGTCACGCTTGGTCATGTCCAGCGGCAGGAAGCGCGCCACCAGGCCACGGTCCTGGTCGAACGAGGTCAGGCCCTTGAGGTAGTAGGCGTAGTCGACGTTCGGGTGCTGCGGGTGCAGGCGGATGAAGCGCTCGGCAGCCGACTTGGCAGCCTCGGGCTCGGCGTTTTTGTAGTTGGCGTAGATCAGCTCGAGCTGCGCCTGGTCGGCATAGCGGCCGAACGGGTAGCGCGACTCCAGGGCCTTGAGCTTGTTCACGGCACTGGTGTAGCTGGAATTGTCCAGGTCAGCTTGTGCCTGCTGGTACAGCTCGGCCTCGCTGAGGTTCTCGTCAATCACTTCTTTATTGGAGGAACAGGCCGCGGTGAGCCCGAGGATGGCGATCAGCAGCAGGTGTTTCACTTGCATGGCGGCTTGCGTCCCTTTGACGGCCGCTGTCTTGGGCGGTGCCGTCCTGTTATGATGAGCGCCCCGGCCAACCCCGGGACAAAAGAAGTCGTATTTAACCACAAGCTCGCAGCCGAAACCAAAGGCTGTGCGCCCGCCGAATCGAGCATGTCCGAGATCATTCAACTTAGCGCAGAGGTGCCGTCCGAACTGGGCGGTCAACGCCTCGACCAGGTCGCCGCCCAATTGTTCGCCGAGTACTCGCGTTCCCGGCTGACTTCGTGGATCAAAGAAGGCCGCCTGACGGTCGATGGCGCCGTGGTGCGCCCTCGAGACCTCGTCCATGGTGGCTCGCAACTTGTCCTGGAGGCCGAGCAAGAGGCCCAGGGGGAGTGGGTCGCCGAAGATATCGAGCTGGATATCGTCTACGAAGACGACCATATCATGGTGATCAACAAGCCTGCCGGGCTGGTTGTGCACCCGGCCGCCGGGCATGCCAGCGGGACTTTGCTCAATGCACTGCTGCACCACGTGCCTGACATCGTCAACGTACCACGCGCCGGTATCGTCCACCGCCTGGACAAGGACACCACCGGCCTGATGGTGGTGGCCAAGACCTTGCAGGCGCAGACCCGGCTGGTCGAGCAGATGCAGGCGCGCAAGGTCAGCCGCATCTACGAGTGCATCGTGATTGGCGTGGTCACCGCCGGCGGCAAGATCGACGCCCCGATCGGGCGCCACGGCGGCATGCGCCAGCGCATGGCGGTCACCGACGGCGGAAAGCCGGCAGTCAGCCACTACCGTGTGCTCAAGCGCTTCCGCTCGCACACCCATGTGCGGGTCAAGCTGGAAACCGGCCGTACCCACCAGATTCGCGTGCACATGGCTCACGTTGGCTTCCCGCTGGTCGGCGACCAGACCTACGGCGGGCGCTTCCGCATTCCGCCGGCAGCCAGCCCGACCATGGTCGAGGCGGTGAAAACCTTCCCGCGCCAGGCACTGCATGCGCGCTTCCTGGCATTGGCCCACCCGATTACCGGTGAAGTCATGAAGTGGGAATCGCCGCTGCCGGATGACTTCGTCTGGTTGCTGTCGCTGCTGAACCAGGACCGCGAGAGCTTTGTCGGATGAGTGGCCTGACGCAGTCGCTGCTGTTCCCCGACTGGCCGGCCCCGGCCTCGGTGCGCGCCTGCGTCACCACCCGTCAGGGCGGCATCAGCCTGCCGCCCTATGAAACCTTCAACCTTGGCGACCATGTAGGGGACGACCCTGCCGCGGTGGCTGAGAATCGTCGGCGCCTGAGCGACGAATTCGCCATCCAGCCGGCCTGGCTCAAGCAGGTGCACGGGCTGGTAGTGGCGGATGCTGACCCGGCCGTGGTGGCCGAGGCCGACGCCAGCTGGACCGACCAGCCTGGTATTGCCTGCGCCGTGATGACTGCCGATTGCCTGCCTGCGCTGTTCTGCGACCGGGCCGGTACCCGCGTGGCCGCGGCGCATGCTGGCTGGCGCGGGCTGGCCGGTGGTGTGCTGGAAGCCACCCTGGATCGCCTGGCACTGCCGCCCGAAGAGGTGCTGGTGTGGTTGGGGCCAGCGATCGGCCCGCAGGCGTTCGAAGTGGGGCTGGAGGTGCGTGACGCCTTCACGGCGGTGCACCCGGAAGCGGCCAGGGCCTTTGTCGTTGGTGCCCGGCCGGGCAAGCTGATGGCCGACATCTATGAGCTGGCGCGTATCCGTTTGGCGGCGCGTGGGGTGACTGCCGTTCATGGCGGTGGCTGGTGCACGGTCAGCGACGAGCGGTTCTTCTCCTATCGCCGTACCCCGCAGGGTGGGCGCTTCGCTTCCCTGGTGTGGCTGGAACCTCGCTAGCCTGTAGCGGCCTCTTCGCGGGTAAACCCGCTCCCACAGGTTTATCACAGGGCTGGAGAGCGGTGCAGTCTCTGTGGGAGCGGGTTCACCCGCGAATGCCTCACCGCTAATCCAACAGGTTGACCCCGGTCAACCCCGCTACGCTTGAATCTTCCAGAATCAGCCTTATCTATAAGGTCATCTCAGGCAGGTTTCTTCATAAACAGGCGCTGTCCATCGCTCCGACCTGCCCTTTAAAGGAAGGTACCCCATGCGAATAGACCGTTTGACCAGCAAGCTGCAGCTTGCATTATCCGATGCCCAATCCCTGGCCGTTGGCATGGACCACCCTGCCATCGAGCCCGTGCACCTGTTGCAGGCACTGCTCGAACAGCAGGGCGGTTCGATCAAGCCACTGCTGATGCAGGTGGGCTTCGACATCAACAGCCTGCGCCAGGCGCTGGTGAAAGAACTCGACCAGCTGCCGAAAATCCAGAACCCCACCGGCGACGTGAACATGTCGCAGGACCTGGCGCGCCTGCTCAACCAGGCCGACCGCCTGGCCCAGCAAAAAGGCGACCAGTTCATTTCCAGCGAGCTGGTGCTGCTGGCCGCCATGGACGAGAACAGCAAGCTCGGCAAGCTGTTGCTGGGCCAGGGCGTGACCAAGAAGGCCCTGGAAAATGCCATCAACAACCTGCGCGGCGGCGCGGCCGTCAACGACGCCAACGCCGAGGAATCGCGCCAGGCGCTGGACAAGTACACCGTCGACCTGACCAAGCGTGCCGAAGAAGGCAAGCTGGACCCGGTGATCGGCCGTGACGACGAAATCCGCCGTACCGTGCAGGTGCTGCAACGCCGTACCAAGAACAACCCGGTGCTGATCGGTGAGCCTGGCGTAGGTAAAACCGCCATCGCCGAAGGCCTGGCCCAGCGCATCATCAATGGTGAAGTGCCCGACGGCCTGAAGGGCAAGCGCCTGCTGGCGCTGGACATGGGCGCGCTGATTGCCGGTGCCAAGTACCGTGGTGAGTTCGAAGAACGCCTCAAAGGCCTGCTGAACGAGCTGTCCAAGCAGGAAGGCCAGATCATCCTGTTCATCGACGAACTGCACACCATGGTCGGCGCCGGCAAAGGCGAGGGCGCCATGGACGCTGGCAACATGCTCAAGCCGGCCCTGGCCCGTGGCGAGCTGCACTGCGTTGGTGCCACCACGCTGAACGAGTACCGCCAGTTCATCGAGAAGGATGCAGCCCTGGAGCGCCGCTTCCAGAAGGTACTGGTCGAGGAGCCGAGCGAGGAAGACACCATCGCCATCCTGCGTGGCCTGAAAGAGCGCTATGAAGTACACCACAAGGTGGCCATCACCGACGGCGCCATCATCGCTGCGGCCAAGCTCAGCCACCGCTACATCACCGACCGCCAGCTGCCCGACAAGGCCATCGACCTGATCGACGAAGCGGCCAGCCGCATCCGCATGGAGATCGACTCCAAGCCGGAAGTGCTCGACCGCCTGGACCGTCGCCTGATCCAGCTGAAGGTGGAATCGCAGGCACTGAAGAAGGAAGAAGACGAAGCGGCGAAAAAACGCCTGGAGAAGCTGACCGAGGAAATCGAGCGGCTGGAGCGTGAGTACGCCGACCTGGAAGAAATCTGGGCCTCCGAGAAGGCCGAGGTGCAGGGCTCGGCGCAGATCCAGCAAAAGATCGAACAGGCCCGCCAGGAGCTGGAAACCGCCCGTCGCAAAGGCGACCTGAGCCGCATGGCCGAGCTGCAGTACGGGGTGATCCCGGACCTGGAGCGCAGCCTGCAGATGGTCGACCAGCACGGCAAGACCGAGAACCAGTTGCTGCGCAACAAGGTCACCGAGGAAGAAATTGCCGAAGTGGTATCGAAGTGGACCGGTATTCCGGTGGCCAAGATGCTCGAAGGCGAGCGTGAAAAGCTGCTGAAGATGGAAGAGCTGCTGCACCAGCGCGTGATCGGCCAGGGCGAGGCGGTAACCGCCGTGGCCAACGCCGTGCGCCGTTCGCGCGCCGGGCTGTCCGACCCGAACCGGCCGAGTGGCTCGTTCATGTTCCTTGGCCCGACCGGCGTGGGCAAGACCGAGCTGTGCAAGGCGCTGGCCGAGTTCCTGTTCGACACCGAAGAGGCGATGGTGCGCATCGACATGTCCGAGTTCATGGAGAAGCATTCCGTGGCTCGCCTGATCGGCGCCCCGCCAGGCTATGTCGGGTATGAAGAGGGCGGTTACCTGACCGAGGCGGTACGGCGCAAGCCATACTCGGTGGTGCTGCTGGACGAGGTGGAGAAGGCCCACCCGGATGTGTTCAACGTGCTGCTGCAGGTGCTGGAAGACGGCCGCCTGACCGACAGCCACGGGCGCACCGTGGACTTCCGCAACACCGTGATCGTGATGACCTCCAACCTGGGCTCGGCGCAGATCCAGGAACTGGTGGGTGACCGCGAGGCACAGCGTGCGGCGGTGATGGATGCGGTGGGTTCGCACTTCCGTCCGGAGTTCATAAACCGTATCGACGAAGTGGTGGTGTTCGAGCCGCTGGGCCGCGAGCAGATTGCCGGCATTACCGAAATCCAGCTGGGCCGCCTGCGCAGCCGCCTGCTGGAGCGCGAACTGTCGCTGAGCCTGAGCCCGGAGGCGTTGGACAAGCTGATTGCCGTGGGTTACGACCCGGTGTACGGCGCTCGGCCGCTGAAGCGCGCGATCCAGCGCTGGATCGAAAACCCGCTGGCGCAGTTGATCCTGGCAGGCAAGTTCATGCCGGGGACGGCGATTACCGCCAAGGTGGAAGGCGACGAAATCGTCTTCGCTTGATCTGTTTCACCATGAGCCCCGCATCTGCGGGGCTTTTTTTTGCCTGTGCAGCACCTGTGGGAGCGGGTTTACCCGCGAAGAGGCCGGCACAGCCCCAGCAAATCCGGGTCTTTCCAACCTTCCTGGATAACTTGCTGAAATTTTTGAAATTTTTGCTTGCATCTAAAAACGAGTGCCCCTAATATACGCCGCGTTGTCAGGCACTAAGCGAATCACCAGCAACACCGGTGACCGCAAAACACTTACAAATCAGTAAGTTGAATGAAAAAAAGTGGTTGACAAGCAAAACGAAGAATGTAGAATAGCCGGCCTCAGCAGCTGCAACGCGAAAGCGGATAGCCAAAGAGACCGAAGCTAACACAAGCTTCGAAGCTGTAAAGTTGTGCCGAAGTTCAGTTCCGCGATAGCTCAGTCGGTAGAGCAAATGACTGTTAATCATTGGGTCCCTGGTTCGAGTCCAGGTCGCGGAGCCAATCTCGGGGTGTAGCGCAGTCCGGTAGCGCGCCTGCTTTGGGAGCAGGATGTCAGGAGTTCGAATCCCCTCACCCCGACCATTTTCCGGGTCGTTAGCTCAGTTGGTAGAGCAGTTGGCTTTTAACCAATTGGTCGTAGGTTCGAATCCTACACGACCCACCATGTAAAAAGGGCATCTCAAGCGAGATGCCCTTTTTCTTTAAGTATCACGGGGTGTAGCGCAGTCCGGTAGCGCGCCTGCTTTGGGAGCAGGATGTCAGGAGTTCGAATCCCCTCACCCCGACCATTTCCGGGTCGTTAGCTCAGTTGGTAGAGCAGTTGGCTTTTAACCAATTGGTCGTAGGTTCGAATCCTACACGACCCACCATGAAAAAAAGGGCATCTCGCATGAGATGCCCTTTTTTTTGCGTTGAATTTATCCCACAAGAATGCGCTCTTGGGCCCACACAGTCCTGTGTGGGAGCGGGTTCACCCGCGAATGCGGCAGCAGGTTCACCATCGCATTCGCGGGTAAACCCGCTCCCACAGGGCATGCTGGTGTCTGTCAGTGCAGTTTCAGGCGCGGCTCGGTACCCCGGCCAATCTTGCTACCCAGCATCATCAACGCCGTACGGAAGAACCCGTACAACGCCATCTGGTGCATCCGGTACAGCGACACATAGAACATCCGCGCCAGCCACCCTTCAAGCTTCACGCTGCCCATCAGGTTACCCATCAGGTTGCCCACCGCCGAGAAGCGTGACAGCGACACAAGCGAACCGTAGTCCTTGTACTCATAGGTCGGTAGCGGCTTGTTCTCCAGCCGCGCCTTCAAACTCTGCGCCAGCATCGAAGCCTGCTGGTGCGCCGCCTGGGCGCGTGGCGGTACGTTGCGGTCGCTACCTGGTTGCGGGCAGGCGGCGCAGTCACCGAAGGCAAAGATGTTGTCGTCACGGGTGGTCTGCAGGGTAGGGCGCACCACCAGCTGGTTGATGCGGTTGGTTTCCAGGCCATCGATGTCCTTGAGGAAACCCGGCGCACGGATACCGGCCGCCCACACCTTCAGGCTGGCCTGGATCACTTCACCGTCCTTGGTTTTCAGGCCATCCTCGGTCACTTCACTGACGGCGGCGTTGGTCATCACCTTCACCCCGAGCTTTTCCAGGGTCTTGTGCACCGGCACGCTGATGCGCTCTGGCAGCGCCGGCAACACGCGCGGGCCCGCCTCGATAAGGGTGATGTGCATGTCTTTGGGCTGGATGCGGTCCAGGCCATAGGCCGCCAGTTCGTGCGCCGCGTGGTGCAGCTCGGCTGCCAGCTCCACACCGGTGGCACCGGCGCCGACGATGGCCACGCTGATTTTCTCGCTGGCCACATCACCGGCATGGGCACGCAGGTAGTGGTTGAGCAACTGCTGGTGGAAACGCTCGGCCTGCTTGCGGGTGTCGAGGAACAGGCAGTGCTGCGCAGCGCCCAGGGTGCCGAAGTCGTTGGTGTTGGAACCCACGGCAATGACCAGGGTGTCATAGCCCAGGGTGCGCGCAGGCAGCAGCTCGCGGCCCTCCTCATCAAGGGTGGCGGCCAGTTGAATCTGTTTGCCTTCACGGTCCAGGCCACTCATGCGCCCCAGCTGGAAGTTGAAGTGGTTCCACTTGGCCTGGGCCACGTAGTTCAGTTCGTCTTCCGAGGAGTTCAGCGAGCCGGCGGCCACTTCGTGCAGCAGCGGTTTCCAGATGTGCGTGAGGTTGGCGTCGACCAGGGTGATTTCGGCCTGCTTGCGCTTGCCCAGGCTTTTACCCAGGCGGGTCGCCAGTTCCAGGCCGCCGGCGCCGCCGCCGACAATCACGATGCGATGAGTCATGGGGATATCTCATAAGGTTTACGGAATTCGTGGCCCCGGGGGCCGGCCGCAAACTGCACGAGGGGAGGGCGAGCGCAAAGCAGCTCATAGCACCAGTCCACTGAGCAGGCGGCTGATGAGACCCAACCCGATGGTCACGGCCACCACCAGCACAAGGAGCAGCCACGGCCGGAAGGGCCTGCGCTCGACTTGGTGCTGGGGGGCTCGCAGATACTCATCGACACGACGCTGATCTTCCGGATTCAGGCGGCTGGTCATGGTGGGGCCTCGTCAGGTAGACGTTTGTGACTGCGTAAACGCTACAGCGTTCACGCAAGCGCTTGAAACAAATGATAATGCTTTCTATATCTGGCGCCGAGTGTACGCCATCGCAAACATTCGCGGCACTGGATCAAAGACTGATGCCCACGTCGAAAACAATGCTGCGGCCCAGGTTGCCGCGCAGGAAGTCCGGCGCGTCGGGGTGGGCGAACAGCACCCGGGCAAATGTCGGCCCGACCAGTGACAGTGAGCGCCAGCCCTGACGCAGGTATTCGGTAGGCGGCGGGAAGTGGGTGTTGAGGTCCAGCACTTCGCGCTTGAGGCTGGCGAAGGCAATGATGTCCAGCTCGTTCAGCTCCAGCCCGCGTTCCCGGTAGTTGTGCGCTTTCTTGCGCAAGGTCGGTGCCAGCCGCCCCAGCAGCTCGGTGGCACTGATGCGCCGCGGGCGCGCTTCGCGGCGCACCAGTTGCGCCAGGGAGAATGCGCTGCGCCGGCGCTGCAGTTCTTCGCGCCATTCATCGTTCAGCCGGCGGCCCTCGTCGAGCACGAAAAACACCTCGAACGCCGCGTCGCGGAACAGTACGTCTGGCGGCTCCTGCCCGGCCGGGGTGAAGTCCTCGCTGCGGTAGGGGATGTTCAGCCCCTGCAACAGGCGTTGGCACACCCAACGCTCCCGCTCCCACTTGCGGGCGTTGGAGAGAAAGGCATTGGCTTGTTCCGCCTGGATGGTAAGCAGGCGCAGGTAGTCTGAGTCATCCATGCAGACAAGCTTAGCCGCTAATCGATGACGATAAGATGCTGTTTGTGCGCAGAAATCAGCCCGGTACCGGCGCACTGTTGCGCTAGCCCCGCCAGATGAAACGCAGAATGGGTGTAGACTCGGCGTTATCCACATGGCTGCAAGGGGCATTCGTCAGGTGATCAGCGCGCAGGTGTTGTCCGGCACCACCCTTACGCTTGGCTGGCTGGGATATGTGCCGTTGCTGATCTGGGCGGTCAGCCAGGTGCGCTGGGTTGAGCTGTTCACTGACCGACGCCGCCAGCATCTGCTGTTTGGTACGGTGTTCTGCCTGTTTGCCTTATGGTTGGTGCGGCGCGATTTCGATACCGGTGTGTCGTACCACTTCATAGGCATGACGGCGGTCACGCTGTTGCTGGACTGGCCGCTGGCGGTGCTGGGTGGGTTCATGGCCCAGCTCGGATTGCTGGCGCTGGGGCGTCAGGACCTGGCGGCGCTAGGGGTGAATGGCTTGTTGCTGGTTGGCCTGCCGGTACTGATAGCCGAGGCGTGCGCGATAGGCGTCGAGCGTGCCCAGCCGCGGAACCTGTTTGTGTATATCTTCTGTTCAGGGTTCTTCCCGGCGGCACTGACCGTGCTGGCCTGCCTGTCGACCGCGCTGGGGCTGTTGTGGCTTGACGAGCGCTTCGCCATGCCGGAGTGGCTCAGCGATTTTGTCGGCTACCTGTGGCTGATGATGTTCCCCGAAGCGTTCATCAACGGCACGGTGATCAGTGCGCTGGTGGTGTTTTGCCCGGAGTGGCTGGAAACCTTCAACCGCACGCGGTATCTGCAGGCGCCGTGGAAGGAGGATGATCGTTGATTCTGTGGTTGCTGTACTGGCCCTTTCGCGGGTGAACCCGCTCCCACAGGTATTGCACCAGCCTTGAGAACCGTGAGGTCCCTGTGGGAGCGGGTTTACCCGCGAAAGGGCCCGGAAGGACACCTTGCTATCGGCTCAATGCCGCGGCTCCAGGTCCCCCGAATACAGTTCATCCTCGGAGTCTTCTGCCCCCGGAATCTTGTGCTCCTCCGCCGCCCAGGCCCCCAGGTCGATCAGCTTGCAACGGTCCGAACAGAACGGCCGGAACGGGCTTTTCTCGTTCCATTCCACAGGTGCGCCACAGGTCGGGCAATCGACGGTCAATGGCTGGCTCATGGCTGGCCTCCTCGTAAAGTCAGGTAAAAGTGGTGCAGGCGGTCAATCTGCTCATGCAGCGCGGCCAGGTCGCCGTCATTGACCACCACATCATCGGCATGGCGCAGGCGCTCCTCACGGGCCAGCTGGGCCTTGAGAATGGCCTGCACCTGCTCGGCGCTGGTGTTGTCACGCGCCAGGGTACGTGCCACCTGCAGTTCCTGCGGTGCATCGATCACCAGCACCCGCTGGGTCTTCTGGTACTGGCCCGACTCGATCAGCAGCGGTGACACATACACCGCATACGGCGATTCCGCCTTGGCCAGGTAGCTGAAAATCTCCTGCCCGATCAGCGGGTGCAGCAATTGCTCCAGCCATTTGCGCTGCGCCGGGTCGGCGAAGATCAGCTGGCGCAGGGCCGCACGATCGAGTTGACCGTCCGCCTGCAGCACACCGGCGCCAAAGCGCTCGACGATGCTGGCCAGGGCAGGGCGGCCAGGCTCGACAACCCAGCGCGCCGCCTGGTCGGCATCGACCAGGTGCACGCCAAGCTCGACGAAACGCTCGGCAGCGGCGCTCTTGCCGCTGCCAATGCCGCCGGTCAGGCCGAGAATCCAGGGGGTAAAGGCCGCAGTGGTCATCAGAATCCAAGCAGTTGTGTGTATGAAGCGTATATTTCATCACCCCAGAGCACGGCAATCCACCCCGCAATCGCCAGATAAGGGCCGAACGGGATTGCCGTGCCCATGGCATGCCGGCGCAGACGCAGCAGGCACAGCCCCGCCAGCGCCCCCACCACCGACGACAGCAGCAGGGTCAACGGCAACACCTGCCAGCCCCCCCAGGCCCCGATCAGCGCCATCAGTTTGAAGTCGCCATAGCCCATGCCCTCCTTGCCAGTGACCAGCTTGAACAGCCAGTACACCGTCCACAGGCTGAGGTAACCGGCAACCGCGCCCCACAGCGCACTGGTCAGCGGGACGTAGAGGCCAAAGGCGTTGACGATCAGCCCCAGCCACAGCATCGGCAGCACCAGGGCATCCGGCAGCAACTGGTGCTCGGCATCGATCAGGCTCAGGGCCAGCAGGCACCAGGTCAGCGGCAGCGCCAGCAAGGCCTCGGGCGAAGCACCAAAGCGCCAGGCTACCACCAGCGACAGCAGCGCGCTGGCCACCTCCACCAACGGGTAGCGCGGGCTGATGCGGGTTTTGCAGGCTGAACAACGCCCGCGCAAGGCCAGGTAGCTGATGACCGGAATGTTCTCCCACGCGCGAATCCGATGCGCGCAATGCGGGCAGCGCGAGGCGGGTAACCACAGGTCGAAACGCTCGTGTGGCGTGATCGGCAATTCCAGCATTTCCTGCGCCTCACGCTGCCATTGCCGCTCCAGCATGATAGGCAGGCGGTACACCAGCACATTGAGAAAACTGCCCACCAGCAGGCCGAGCACCGTGGCCAGGGTGAGAAAGTACGCCGGCTGCTCAGCCAGCAAAGTCCATAAAGTCATGTTCAGATCAAGCTACCCAACTGGAAGATCGGCAGGTACATCGCCACCACCAGGCCGCCCACCAGCAGGCCCAGGACCAGCACGATGGCCGGCTCCAGCAGACTGGTCAACTGGTCCAGCGCCTGGCTGACCTGTTCCTCGTAATGGCTGGCGGCTTTTTCCAGCATCTGGTCCAGCGTGCCACTGGACTCCCCGATGGCCGTCAGTTGCACCAGCAGCGGCGGAAACAGCGGCTCAGCGGCCATCGCCTGGTGCAGCCCCTGCCCATTGGCCATGCCCTGGCGCAGCCGCAACACCGCCTGTTCATGCAGATCGCCGCCACTGACCCTGGCCACCGTGCCCAGCGCATCCAGCAACGGCACCCCGGCGGAGTAGGACGTTGCCAGGCTACGCGCAAACCGCGCCAGCGCCGCCTGCCCCAGCAGCGAGCCGAACACCGGCAAGCCCAGCACCCGGTGAGATATCCACAGGCGCGCTGGCGCGTGCTGCCGGTAGACCTTGCGCATGGCAAAGCCCAGGACCAAGCCCATCACCAGCAACAACGGCGCAAACCGGCTCAGCCCCGTGGACAAGTCGATCACCCATTGGGTAAATGCCGGCAACGCCACGCCTATGCCAGAGAACATGCTCTCGAATTTCGGTATCACCTCCAGCAACAGGATCGCCGACACCCCCAGCCCCGTCAGCAACAGCAGCAACGGGTAGATCATCGCCTTGCGCACCTTCTTGTGCAGCACCCGACGCTGCTCCAGCATGCCTGCCAGCTGGTCCAGCTGCCGGTCGAGCGTGCCGGACTGCTCCCCCACCCGCACCAGGTTGCAGTACAACGCATCGAACCACCCCGGGTGGCGCTGCAACGCATCCGCCAGCCCCAGGCCCGAGGCCACATCCTGTTTCAACCTATCCAGCAATGCCGCCTGCGCCGCATCACAGCCACTGCGCCCCATCACCTCGAACGCCTGCAGCAGCGGCACCCCGGCCTTGAGCAAGGTAGCCAGCTGCCGGCTGAACCCCGCCGGGTCGGCCTTTGCCCGCCGTTTCGGCAAACTGAATGTCAGCCCGCCGGCAGGCCGCAAACTGGCGACCTTGATGCCCTGGCGGATAAGCCCGGCACGCACATAGGCCGGGCTGCGCCCGGACGTTTGCCCGCTGACCGGCGCGCCGTTGGCGTCGGTGCCGTGCCAGGTGTAGAGGAGTGTGGATTGGGTCATGCAAAGGTCCTTTTTCTGCCCGTGCGACAAGCCTGGAAACAGCTTGCCGTGCCCATGCAAGGGCGTGCGTCCGAGATGCTCACTAGAGTAGTTCAGCGAAGACGACGCCCGAGCGGGCAGGGGTGACAAAAGGTGTCTGTTCAGGCCTACTGCGCCGCTGCCAGCCGGGGTCGAGCCTGACCTCAACGAGTACGCGTATCAAAAGGAAAACGTTCATGAAAGGGCAACGCGGTATCACCCTGATCGAACTGATGATCGTCGTCGCGATCATCGGCATTCTGGCGACCATCGCCTTACCGATGTACACCAACCACCAGTCACGCTCCAAGGCCGCGGCCGGATTGCTGGAGATCAGCGCGCTGAAGACGGCGATGGACCTGCGGTTGAATGATGGGAAGGATGTGGCGGATGTGGCCGCGTTGGGTGGCCAGCCGGCGACGGCGCACTGTGCGATCACGGCTAGCGGCAAGGCGGCGGATGGCAGCGGGAGCATCGTTTGCACGCTGGTGGATGCGCCGGCCACTGTGCTGGGCAAGGCACTGACCCTGACGCGTTCGGCTAGCGGGTGGGCGTGTACGACCGACATCGAGGAAGACCTGGCGCCGAAGGGGTGCAAGGCGCCTTGAGGGTAGGGCAATAAACTAGCGGAAACAGGGGTTTGCGTAACAGGTGCGAGCAGTGGTACGTTGCGCTACACGCCGGTGTAGCTCAGTCGGTAGAGCAGCGCACTCGTAACGCGAAGGTCGCAGGTTCGATTCCTGTCTCCGGCACCAGTCCAGGTTCCAGCGAAGGCTACCAAAATCTCTGGACCCCCCGTAAAACCCGCCTTCTGGCGGGTTTTTTCGTTATGGCGTTCCGTTGGATTCCGACAGCTGCCAGCCGATTTAGGGGTAACGTTTGGGATAAAGTCGATTCGATAAAGGGGTTTACCCTTATGGCTCGTACTACTGCTCCCCTGACTGACACCGCATGCCGCTCGGCCAAGCCTACTGACCGCCCCTACAAGCTTTTCGACGGTGACGGTCTTTACCTCCTCGTTTACCCCAATGGCCGCAAAGGCTGGCGCTTCCGGTATGTGAAACCGGATGGGCGAGAGGGGCTGACCTCGTTTGGCAACTATCCCGTCATCGGGCTTGCAGATGCTCGGCAGAAGCGTCTGGAGACCAAGCGGATGCTGGCTGAGGGCATTGATCCGATTGCGTCCAAGCAGCAGGCCAAGGCCGAGGCGGTTGTAAGAGGCCACACATTCGAGCGCGTTGCCTTGGACTGGCATAAGGAAATGTCCGTGAAGTGGGCGCCTGGCCATTCGCGGACTGTGCTCAGTCGTTTGAAGACTCACGTATTCCCGCTGCTAGGGGCACGCGCCATCGTTGATCTGGATACCTTCGATCTCATGCAGCCGCTTGAGGCTATCAAGAAGCGCGGCACGATTGATGTGGCTTTGAGGGTGCAAAACTACCTACAAAGCATCATGCGTGAGGCGAAGCGGCTGAGGTTGATCACAGTGAACCCTGCATATGACCTTGAGGGCTTCATCAGCGCGCCACGGGTTACGCATCGGCCTGCACTCCCGCTCTCACGTCTGCCAGAGTTGATGGATCGCATCGAGAACTACAAGGGACGCACGCTCACTCGGCTGACAGTCATGCTGTCGCTACACGTGTTCGTGCGCTCCAGCGAATTGCGCTTCGCACGTTGGAGTGAGTTCGACCTGAAGCGCGGTATATGGGAGATACCTGATACGCGGCCCGCGTTGGACGGCGTCCCGTATTCGACACGAGGGACGAAGATGGCAGGTGACATCCATCTTGTCCCTCTGTCACCGCAAGCGGTGGCGTTACTCGAACAGATTCATGCGATCACGGGGTATTTCGACCTGGTGTTCACCAGTAACGCACGCTCGTGGAAGCCTATGTCCGAGAACACGGTCAACAGCGCTTTGCGGAACATGGGCTATGACACCAAGACCGAAATCTGCGGGCATGGCTTCCGGTCCATGGCGTGCAGTGCCTTGGTCGAATCCGGGCTGTGGTCAGAGACGGCTATCGAGCGGCAGATGAGCCACAGGGAGCGCAACAATGTTCGCGCGGCGTATATCCACAAGGCCGAGTTCCTGGAGGAACGGCGAATGATCATGATTTGGTGGAGCCGTTACCTCGAAGCGAACCGGCAGGAGCATATCTCGCCGCATGAGTTCGCGAATCAGACCGGGGCAAACGTTTCTAGCCTAAGAGCAAGGCGTGGCGCAGGCGAGTGAGCGCACGGCTTTGAAAATTTTGGTGATCTGCTTTCCATGCGGCTCCATCCAAACAGGGCTGCAAAGCCGCCCTGTTTGGATGGACCTCACCTAAAAAAACAAAAGCACCCAATCGGCCACTGGAAACCACGGGATTCCGTACACGCCCAATGCCATTTTCAACTGCAAAATCCAGCGGGCGAGTCGCTTGACCCTCCCGGATTGCGGGCGTAGAAAAGACAGTGCAAAGGCTGTCGTTGACAGCACCCCAGGTGACCCGAGCCTTAAAGGTCACGCCGCTCTGGCGGTGGTTCTCCCCCAAGGGCGATTAGCATCCGGCAGCTCGCCCGGTCACTACCCATGTGATGGATGCTCTTATACCTATAGCGCTCGTGCGCCAGACACACCGTACCTCGCTGCCCTGCAGCAACCTATCCGCTTGGCCGAATATTGCGCCAACCTGTGCCCGTCTCTTTCTTCTGGAAAGAGACGGGCACTTCTACCACTGCTGCAGCCCTCATTGCACAAGGCTTTGCGGCATTCCCCCTCGTGACAATCGGCGTGACAAACGCCGATGTCACCAGCAACAGCGCTATAGATGATGGTGCCGCAGACCAAGGAATGGACTGCACCTGACTGACAGTCGGGCATGCCCCGGTCATCGCATTGCTGCTTGCACATGGCTCAGGATCTCGCGGCACTGATCTCGTCAATCAATGCAGCCTCCACCCGCCCACCGGCAACGGTGCTCAGGAGGCCAGATCATGAGATGCCCTTGCTCCCGGACGTAAGGAGCCGCCAGTCCCGCGTAGAGGACATTCCCCACAGGTCGCAGGGGCCTTGATCCCTGATAACACTCAACATTCTTGGCGGGATGACGTGGGGGACGATCCCACGGCTGCAGATGTGGATTGGTCATTGAGTCGCGTGACATGAGGATCGTGCGCAATTCTGCCGATGTAAATCGGCCCAGCGGGGCCGCTTCGCGGGCATCAACCGAGTGTGGCTATCACAAGCAAGGCGTTAGAGATCTGGCACACCGTGTTCGCTGTACGGGGGATTTCGGCTGGCAGAATGCGATTCACAGCTGCTGCTTAGGGGCTGCCAGAAAAGGGGGGGAGCCATCAGTGGACACCGTGATGGCAAAAGGATAGCCTGCGGCTAGGAGTGAGCAATCATGTTGCCTACTCTTAGTGTTGGTAAGTATAAAACTGTACATGGATTGAGTATGATTTATCTCGGGGCACGGATTTTTATATCGACGTACCGAGTTTGCCTCAGCACGAATTCGAACAATACTCTACTAAATTGTTTGATGAGTGGGAGGCGTATGTTGAAAATGCACTAAAAATTCCAGATTATTCACTTGCGCTTGAGGTTGAAGAAGGCTCAATAAAGGGCGGTGCTAAAATTGCCGCTACACTTGGCGCAATTTATATTGGCATAGGTCAGTACGGTTCGTTTATTTCAGGATTGCAAGCTATTCGAGGTCAGGTAAGCGCAGTAGGGAGTTTTTTGGCTGCTCAGGCATCTACACCTTTTTCTTATGGTGAAGTCAAGCCAAAAATCAAAAAATATAATGGTGCTTTGGGTGAGTTGCAGCGATTGTTTAATAAAGTTCAGCAGGGTGAAATTACTGCTGAGCAGGCAATGCTGAAGGCTGAACTTATTTTTGGTGATGAAGTAAGTTCTGAGCCAAGCTTCATGGTTGAACTAAAAGACTCATTTGAAAGTATGGCGCTGATAACTAGGCAGCTGGACCTACCTCTAAATAATCTTGAGAAAGACTCTGTCCTTCAACCTAACAATAAGATGCGTAAACCACGCGTGCCACGGCCTAAGCCAGAACTTCCCATTGGTCAACAGTTTCGTGTGGAAGTTTAGCGGGACTCGAAGAGGGAGAAGAGAAAGGTGAGGGTCATTCAGTTGTAGCCAAAAAAAAGGGTACTGGTTTACTTATCAGGAAATGAATCAGTCCCCTTTTTGGGTCCCAGTCGAGTTTTTAAGGAAGTCATATGAGAAAGCCTAGAATATTTATAGCTTCAGCTGTAGAAAGCTTAGATGTAGCTGATGCATTTAACGTAAATCTAGATCATCAGACTGAGGTGACGGTTTGGAAACATGGGTTTAACCTTTCTCAGAATACGATTGACTCCCTGGTAAAAATGGCGGAATCAGTTGACTTTGCAATTTTCATTTTTACACCAGATGATATTGCAGAAATCAGAGACCAACAAAAGCACGTTGTTCGTGATAACGTTCTTTTTGAACTTGGCCTGTTTGTCGGTACTTTAGGTAAGGAACGATGCTTCATCGTCAAGCCCCGAGACACCGAACTGCACTTTCCCACCGATCTTTTGGGACTTACACCAGCAGACTACAATGGAGGAAGGTCTGATGGGAATTTGGAGGCTGCTGTAAATCACCCATGCGTTTTAATTAAGAAAGAAATAGCAAATTTAGGCTTGCTTTCACAGGGTCTTAATATTCACACGAAACCGCGGAGGAAGGCTGGATACAATTACAAGCTTGGCGACGTTGAGCATTGCCTATTGGCAAAAGTTCTTGAAAGCTACGCTAGCTCACCAGATGGTGTATCTGTATGGAGCACATTCAACAATCTAAAAGGGGTCGAGCAAGGGATGCTGAGTTTAGCCGCGATTAAGCTGGAAAGGGTAGGTTTTTTAGATAAGAGTATCGCTATAGATCACGAGTATAATGGTTCTGAATATTATGCGTTCACAATAACTGCCGATGGCATTGATTATTTGCTGGAAAACGAGGAGTTGCTTCGTAAGGCAAGTAAAAAAGTAGATACTGTTGATTTAAATTCGGATATACCGTTCTAGGTCTATACAATAAAAACTCGCTCTTAAGGGCTGTTTTTATAATGGCGTAAAAAGCAGCCTTTCTGTGGTGAAATGCAGATGAGAAACTGATTAAAATCGTTCGTGCGCTAGTTTTGAGGGCGTGAAGGCCACTCTTAACGTGATCGCTATGCAAAAAATATCAACGATGTATCTAATATTTAAGTTATACCACGACACATTCGAGACTGATGGTAACGGCTTTGCGATGTCGCGCGATTCTGTCGTGGGTGCTTGCCGATCTGCCACATGAAATGCGGCCAATTTGGCATTGGGATTGAGAGGTGTTAATCCGACGCTTGTCACGACGGACCGGCAGTGGCCGATAGCTACCCTCCAATCAAGGACGGCAATGGGTCGATAACGGTCATCCACGAACGGCAAGTCTCGACCCAAAGCTGAGCGTGCCGATAATCGTGAATGACGGTAGTTCTCTCCTTGCAGGGATTAGTCAGGCGCTGCGGTGTTAGTCGCCGCCGCTGTATCAATTACGCATTGTGTGGACTCAGTGACTAGATCTAGACTAGATGGGTGGCAATTTGCTACCTTCCAGTTGTTTTGGCTTATTGGAAATGGAATTTATGAAAATTGTCCCAGTTCTGGGTGCTTACGCTATCACGGCGTCGCTTATGGGGTGTGCTGCGATGGAAGTTAAACCCTATCAGCCTGCACCTGAAGGTGTTGCGATTGTAAAAAATCAATACGGCAGCTACAGCGTAGAATCCATTAGGATTACAAAGCTAGGCCAAAAAGCAGGAGCTGACGCACTTCAATTCTGCTTTGCACAGAATGTACCTGGAATTAGTGGCGCTCCGTTGTTCAATCCATCGAAGACCAGAATCACCGTTCAGGGTAAGGATCAGGTGACCTTCATTGTTCCTATGACGATGGGTACGCCGTTGGCATATGAAATGGCTTTTTCCCTTACTCAAAGTCAGTCTGCCAATGCTCAAGTCTATGTATTTGCAAATTTGAAAATTAGAGGGACGTGGACTGCCAATGAGGCTCCGTTGCCGGGAACGATGGAGGCGAACCAATATGTCGATAGCGCACGCGCTAAAGCAGACAGTATCAGCACTGCCATCAGTAATTGTCTTGCATCGGAAGTGTAGATCGTCCGCTTCTTGGTCCTGCCAGAGATGCCTAGAGATTAACTGACGTGCGACTTGAGCATTGCGCGCACTTACTCTAGCCAAAAGAAAAAGACACTTAATCTGTTTTGACTTCATAGTCAGGAGTCAGCGAATGCCAATCAAAAAACCGATTCTTATGTTTCGTGTCGGATACATGCTGCAGTATGATGGCATTGCCGATATTAAAGGTGGCGGCTCTCATATTGAGAAGCATGGAGAGGGTGGGGAGATGTGGAATTTCCGGCCTGAAAGTGGGAGGTGCTACGGCTATGTTATGACTCGGCACTTCAGCGGAATTGACCTTTCCCGTATAGACGGCTCAAAATCTTGGCACGTAAATGAAGAGCTGGAGGGCGTAAATATAGTATTCTTCGCCAAAAAACCTGAGGGTGGGCAAAAGGTTATTGGCTGGTATAAAAATGCAACTGTATTCCATAAGAAATATCGAAAAAGACGAGGTCTAAAAACGTACGGTGACTGGGAAAAGCTCGACTATTTGTGTGAGGTGGATGCGGAGAACGCAGTGCTCCTTGATGAGTCAGATCGGACTTTCGAAGTACCTTACGCACCCGTCCATGGCAAGGGATATCCAGGGCACTCCAATGTTTGGTACGGAGACGCAAAAGAACCCAGAAGCCAAGAATTCTTAAAAAACCTCGGCAATTATATTGACCAATACTCCAAGGCTGCTGGAAAGCCGAATGGAGCGGGCAAATCTGGATCAAGATCAAGCCAGTATGACAAAGAATTAATAGCAAGTATCGAGAAGGCAGCAATAAGCACCACTTGGGATTATTATGAAGGTCTTGGCTATAAGCTCACATCCGTTGAGAAAGATAACAGAGGTTGGGATCTTGAGGCGCTCAAAGATGCCGAGCTACTTCTCCTTGAAGTTAAAGGGCATATTGGCAGCGTAGTTCAATTTGAACTCACCCCCAATGAATACATCCAGATGCAGAGTAACGCTTTTTCTTATCGGGTCTGCATGGTTAGGGCATGCTTGAGCATGCCGGAGTTGACAATTCTTTTTCCGAAAAAAATTGGTCAGGACTGGATGTTGGAAACCGCGGATCTAAAAGTTAGAGTTCAACTTTCGGAAAAGATAGCTGCCAAAGCGTCTGAGGTAATTTGAATTTTGTGATATTAATTGGTTCAGGTGCCGAGAGTGCTCCAAGCACAATCGGATGATTTGCTAGGGACCTAATCAAAGGGGGACGGATTTATTTTTTGCATAGCAGGAGCCGGCCACCTCTCAGTGATCGGCTGATGCTCGATGGTCTGCTCTGGGTTCTCTGCTCTGGCGCATCTTGGCGAGGTATGCCAGGGGATTTGGGCCTTGGTCAAGGCAGCGCTGGCAGTTTTAGGACTAACGCAACCGCGGAACCCTCAGCCAATGCTCAAGCTGAATGAACAAAGTTTTGATAAGCTTGCGAAAAAAACACCGCCATGGTTTCGCTGGCTTGCTCCATACGGTGTCTCAGGCATCTCTTTTCGTACGGAACCTAGGCTCTGTACGAAATCCCAAGCTAGGCGTACCTAGGCTGTTTGATTGACCCATGTACCGAAAGCGCAACATCATTGAACGCTGTTTGGCTGGTTGAAATAGAACCGCCGGATCGTGACGCGCTTTGACATACTCGCGAAAAGCTACGCCGGCATGGTCTCACCGGCCTGTTCCATGCGGTGTTTGCGACACATCTTTTCGTACAGAGCGTTGCATCATAAGTCGAGGTCGTTCTTTAAATGTTACACATAGCTACGGTTGTCAGTCAGACTTGCACTCAACTAGTCTGAATGTTCTTATATTTTTCCACCTTCGTGTAAAGTGCCTAAATTTGGGGAAGGGGATACAATCTCAGTGGTGGTTGAGTCAAAACAGCCGCTTCCTCGAGTTCCTGAGAATGCATCTATAAGACGATTTCTCATTTCAGTGTCCGAAGAGAAAACAGACATCCAAATACTGAAAAATCCATATCCTTTAGCTGTATTGATAATGCCTCGCTTTACTGCGTCTACAGTCGGGTTTTCAATTAAGTCTTTCCTTGCTTCCAATGCCATCAACCAAACTTCTTGTCGCTGTCCTACACGATCTAAATATACCTGAATGCCATTTTCATCGGTGGCATAGCTGACAGGCTTGTCTAATCCAGTCAGCGCTAGCGTGGACTGAGCCTGCTTTATTAGTTGAGGGGTATTACACAATTCAGACGGCACTACCGATCCATCTGGAGGATAAGAAAATGCAGCGAAGGTGTTGTCTCTGTCTGGCATGAAAAGGTCTTTGAAAACAACATCCTTTTCTCCTTTTGTGGAATTGCAGTTAACGCAGGCCAGTAGGAAATTTTCCCAGGAGCCAATAAGATGAATGTAACGATTATCACCCTTTGGTTGTAAATGCTCAACCGCAAGGTTTGTAGCTACCCGACGCTCGCAGTATGAGCAGTAGTGGCCCAGCCTAGATACTAAGTATTGTTGAGCATTGGTGTAGGGAGTGAATTCTTCAGTTTGAGGGGACTTGCCTCTGAATACTGGGCGCATTGTTATTCCCCAAGTTTAACTGCTTGCTTCAATTCAAGGAATGCTTGGAATGCTGGATTGTCTGCGTAAGGCCGAATCGACTTTTCAAGTTCGGACTTTAGTCTTTTTACATCTGCTTCCGAGTTGATTTTTGCGGAGTCTAGGCTTTTTAAGTATTCAGTTGCTACGTTTTTCATGTCGTCATATCGACGGCTTACAGAAGAGTTTTCTACTCCCATTAGACCTTGCGCAATATCTTCAAGGCTCATGTTTGCAACGTCTGCAGTCGGTTGTCCATCTAGCACAATTAGCTCTTCTCCTGTGCGAAGCGATTGTATTAGAAATGGCGAGTGGGTTGTACATATAAATTGCAGCTTAGGAAAGGTGGTCCGTAAGCTTTCAATTATCTGGCGTTGCCAGATTGGATGTAGGTGTAAGTCAAGCTCATCGATGAGCACTACGCCAGGCGTTTGGATGAGTGCAAACTTTCCTAGCTGCGGATTAAGCATGACAGATTTTATAGCGAGGTCTGCTGCTATAGCTAGCACATTTCTATATCCGTCGCTAAGCTCTTCAAAAGACAGTCTTCGTCCATCTTCTAGATGGATTATAAGAGTGCGGAGTCTTACGCTATATCGTACAGACTTAGCATTGGGAAGCATTCCGTCAATTGCTTTGTAAACGGCGCGAAGAGGAATAGATTCTTCTTCATCATCAATTTCAGCTCTCCGTTCGAAACCCATCCATCTTATTAAGTCGTCAGGATTACAGCGTTTATCAACGCTCATGTGATAGCCGTAGAAGGGATCTGTCAGATCCGGATCGTTATCCACGTCATCGTTATAATCGGTCAGTCCTCTTGCTTTCGTATTACTGATGGTTTTCTTTCCACTATCTCTGACTGACTCCCAAAGACGTCCGGCTCCGAAGTAACGAATTAATGGAAGGATGTACGGAGTGCCATCGCTAACAGCTTCTGCCATCGACTCAGCTGCTTGTTTAATGCTTTTTGCTCGAATTTGTGTTGTGCGCCCGTTAGTTCCTTCTAGTGAACGTTCCCATGCAATGCTTTTTACATGGTGTAACTCTAGTTTTGGTTTGTTTGATTTATTCGTATTAGTAGCTTTCTCGTAGCTTATTTCGCCAGAGGCACGAACAACAACTGGAAATATTGGAGTGACCCGGTATTGGGTGTTAATCATCCCTCTGTCGACCCTGATATCACGGGGTCGAATATTTCTTGAGTCATACCCGCGGATGCCCAAAAACCATGAGCCGATTGCCACGGTTACAGCTTCCAGGAACGAAGTTTTACCTGTGCCATTTTCACCTACCACCAAATTGAATTCCGGATGAAGATGAAACTCTCTATCTTCGTATCCTCTAAAGTTCTTTAGCTGGAGAGTCGTCAGGCGCATCCTAGTAGCTCCAATGCTGACATGGGTTTGGAGTGCTATCATTGGCACTCCTTTGATAGCATAGGTTATCACTGATTCTCAGAATTGTCCTAGGATAAAGTAATAAAATTTTCTATCGCTAGATTGTTGGTTCTTTCGTTTGTGTACGCTGTTCACCTGTCGCATCAGCACAGGAAAGGATTTTCAGCTGTAGGAAAGTACTAAATTTTTGAAGGTGATTATTGTTCTGTGTTTCGTTTTCATGTGTTTTATTATATTTCACGTTTTTTTTTGCTAATCGTAAGCATGCCCGGTTTAGGTTAGTTGCAAATAGGGGCGACTGGGTTTTCTGCAGCGAGTGTGACTCGCCGAGGTGCGTGCTTGAGCCAAAATTGACCATCTCTACATCCTGTTTTTTGTAAACAATTTTTGATTGAGTTCAGCTCCTGCATTTCAGCTATAACCGTTTTGAGGGCGTATTGGCTTTGTCTGGTTCTATCGCTGTTTGATGAAATATTAATATAAGGCTTTTGGTTTTTCCTAAATTTGTATTTGTAACAGGTGGTCGCAGGTTTCACTGAAGTCAGTGCAGCATTCAACTGAGCTACGCTCATCTTCAACTGGAGCAAAAGTTTCATTGTCTACCAATCCCGGTTCGATTCCACTGAAAGCCATAACTAGCTGATTTTTATAGATACCCTATGAGGTACGCCAAAAAATCCACCAAATTCCAGTCCCGCGAAAACCGGGCCCTCACGGCCAACAACCGTCCGTCTGTCTCCGCAGCCGAAGCACGGATTCATGAGATGGATACCTCAGTTTGGGAATGCAGTACCGGGTTTGATTTCCGAGCAGCTTTGATGAACATCGCCGTTCCACCATTCCGCATATCGATCTCGAACAGCCCCGAGGTTCGAATCAGATCGCCAAGGGTCCGGTGCCCGTAGTTCACGGCAGAAAACGAACTGTTGTTGCGTATAAAAGTGCCGACCTGGCTGAGGTGCGACCAGCCTGCGTCATCGGCGGTCTTCTCTGCCGCAGTTCTCAGCAAGCGCACAAGTGATGTGTCATTGCGAAGCTCGTTTCGGGTGCGTTTACTGCTTTTCGACGCTTCGCCTTCAACTGCTTTCTCCTGATCATCGCCAAGCAGGTTCTCTGTGTAGATAAACTGCGAGCAGGCATCTACAAAAGGCTTCGGTGTCTTTTTCTCCCCAAAGCCGTAGACCGGCAAGCCGCTTTCCAGCAGCCGAAGCACCAACGGTGTGAAATCGCTGTCGCTTGTCATTAGCGCAAAGGCATCGACGTTTTTGCTGTATAGCAAATCCATCGCATCGATGATCATCGCTGAGTCAGTGGCATTTTTGCCCTTGGTGAAAGCAAATTGCTGCATGGGGCGGATGGCGAACGGGTGGATCTTCTCGACCCAGCCAGCGAGGAGAGGAGAACTCCAGTTCCCGTGTGCATGCCTGATGTTGACCATGCCGTACTTGGCCAACTCATCGAGCACGCCCCCGATGGAAGCATGGCTCACATTGTCGCAGTCAATCAGCAGTGCTATCCGTTTCGACTCCACGGTTACCCCCGTCAGTCCCTGTGTCACCAAACTCTAGCTCAACTGCCTTGGCAGCACTTTCAATTCATACCATGCAGCTCATCCCACTTTGGCGATTTCAGCTGAGCCTATGTCGCAGCATTCGAAGTTTGAATGGATTTTTTATGCAGATGAACGGATATGGCCTTAATCGCTACATTCAACGCTGTTCGCACATAATTCAGAGACGTTTCCTACAACTTCGACACTTGCTTGGTCGAGATACATGAGGCTAAATTTCCTCCGTCGCGGAAAATTCCGTGACCGGGCGTAGGAACCCGTTGGTAAACTTGGCGCACGCACTAGGCGCCCCTGCACCACAGCTGGCGCTTTTTTTGTGCCTGCCGTGCTGTGTCATGGCGGCTGTGTGTGGGCAGGCTTCGGCCTGGCCGGGTTTCCAAGTTTCCCGGTATTCCTACCCCATACACAGCTGCCACCCAATCCCGTAGGAAGGATCGTGGCAGCTCCAACTAAAACTTGGAGTGTCATGCATGCTTATCTCAAGTCCGTCCAGGATCCTCGCATTCGTTCTCCACCGTCGTTCCTCGACGGCCCTCAACGATCTCACCTCCAGTCAATCTCGCTCTGTCTCTGCAACAAGGGAGGCACGCCATGACTGACCAAGAACGCCTATCCACCATCCAAAGCTACGCCTGGACCCTCGAACTGCTAGGCGAAGCCCTGGTCCAGCACGACGAAATGCTGGAGTGCGAACACAACCCACACCTGAGCTTTCGCAACACGGCCGGTATCCATCAGGCGATCCGGATCATCAGCCGTTTGGCCAGTGAGCAGTGTGGGAAGGTGATGGAGCGAAACGGGCAGGACCCTGTTAGTTAGGCAGGATCATTGATGAATAGCGGGCCAGATATCACCCTTGCGGCTGGCCCTCTGCTCAAGGTCGGTTGGTGGTTTATTCCTGTCGGGGTAGGGTTATGGGGCTGCTGCGCAGCCCATCGCAGGCAAGCCAGCTCCTACACCGACCGCGCAGCTTCTGGGTGATGTGTCGAACTTGTGGCAGTGGGGTGGTAGGGCGCAATTACCGACAGCGCAACATCAATCGAGCGCTCTGAACGAGATCCGCCGCTTCATACATGAAGCAACCCCAGCGCCCCGATCAAGGCAGGCGGCATTACCAGCGCCCCCAGGCGCAGGAAGTCCAAGGCACCGACGTGTTCGCCTTCACGGCGAACGGCAACCAGCCAGAGCAAAGTGGCCAGGGAGCCGGTAATCGACAGGTTCGGCCCAAGGTCGACGCCAATCAGCAGCGCCGCAGTAGTCCTCGCGGGTAAATCGACAATATGCCCAACGGAGCCTGCGATCAGGCCGGTCGGCAGGTTGTTCATCAGGTTACCGGCGATAGCCGCGACAACGCCGGCGCCCCAGCTCGCCTGCGTCTCGGAGCTGTGCGCCAGCGCGGCCAAGCCATGGGCCAGGTGCTCGATCACACCCGTCTGTGCCACCGCTTCCACCAGCACGAACAGGCCCGCCACCAACGGCAATACGCCCCATGCCACGCCTTTGAGCACCGGCATCGGGTTGCGCCGCTGGCGCAGGTGAATCAGCCCGGCCGTGGCGATGCCGGCGCAGAAGGTGGGTAAGCCGAGCTGCCGGTCCAGGGCGGAGGTCAGCAGCAACAGTACACCTGTCAGCACGATACCCAGTGCGCACAAGCGTGCACCGCTGGACAGCGGTTGCACGTCGATGGCCGTTGCCAGGGGCTGGCGGATCTGCTTGCGCTGGGCCAACCGCAGCACCAGGTAGGTCAGGCCGATGGCGGCCAGCGATGGCAAGGTGAATTGCCGCAGCCACTCCAGCAACGGCGGCATCTGGCTGCCGAACACTACCAGGTTGGCCGGGTTGGAAATGGGCAGCACAAAACTGGCGGCGTTGGCGATGAAGGCACAGATGAACAGATAGGGCAGCGGCTCGGCCTTGGCCGCCCTGCAGGCGGCGTACACCGCTGGGGTCAGCACCACCGCCGTGGCATCGTTGGAGAGGAACACCGTTACCAGTACCCCCACCAGGAACACCAGGTCGAACAGGCGCTGGCCGGAGCCCCGGGCATGCTGCACCGCGTACATGGCCAGCCAGTCGAACAGCCCTTCCTGGCGCGCCAGTTCGGCCAGCACCATCATACCGATCAGGAACAAGTACACATCGCCACCTTCGGCGACAGCGGCGAGGGCTGTGTGCAGTGGCACCAGGCCAAACACGGTCAGCAATACAGCGGCGCCGACTGCCCAGACATATTCCGGCACCCGCCAGGGGCGCAGGATTACCCCGCCGGTCGCCACGGCGGCGACGGTCCAGATGAGCGAGGATGGATCAAATACGGGCATGCAGTTTACTCAGGTGAATGAATGACTTGGCGCGGCATGGCCGTGCCGGCCTTTGGGGGGTGTGCAGCACGCTATATCTTGTCAAAGTGATTGGGCTGAGCTGACTGTTGCCGACTTGGATGTCCCTTGCGAAGGCCTGTCTGATAGGTGAGCAGTCCGAGTGCAGCCACGATACCCAGAACGACGAAGGCTGCGCCATAGCCGAAATGTTGCGCGATCCAGCCGGCGAGTGCGTGGCTCATGGCCGCGCCTATCCCCTGGATCGTCATCACTGCACCAAGCCCTGCATTGACGTGCCCGGTGCCGCGCAGGATGCAAGCGACAAGCCCAGGCAAGGCGACCCCCAGTAGACCCGCCCCGATGCCGTCAAGGGCCTGTACCGGAATCAGTGCCCACGGCGACTCCCAGAAACCAGCGATCAGCCCTCGCAAGGGCAAGGCCAGCAGGGCGGTAATGATCAGTGCCCGATACCCGTGCCGAGAGGCATACCTCCCGGCCCCAAGTGCCACAGGAATCATCACCAGCTGCGCCACGATGACGGTCGATGCCGTGAACACGCTGGGGTCGGCCAGCCCGCGCGTGACGACCGACTGCGCCAGCAAGGGCAGCATCGCGGCATTGCCCAGGTGGAACAGCAGCATGGTGACCGCGAGCAGGCACAGCTCGCGCGAGTCCGTCAAAACCCGCACCAGGGAAGGCGAGGGGCTGCTGCCTTGCGCAGGCTGGTTGCCAGTGAGGTCACCACCGCGGGCCCGCTCATGGTTGATGTCCTGTGGGTTGATCTTGCGCAAGCATGCAAGGGCTGCGCATGCCATCAGGGCCATCAGCACGAATACGGCTGACAGCCCCCAGCGGTAGCCTGCCAGCCCGGCCAATGCAGCCGCGACCACGTTGCCGGCATGGTTCCAGGCCTCGTTGATGCCGAGCTGCCGAGACAAGTCTCTCTGATCAACGATGCCCAAGGTGATGCCCATGATGCCGGCGCCCATCAACGCGCCCACAGCACCCGTCACCACCTGGGAGGCGACGACGACGCCGAACGATGGCGCAGTCCATAGCGCTGCCGTGGCGAGCATGAGTGCAAGGGTGCCGCTTGCCAGAACAAGTCGCTTGTGGCGCGAAGCGTCGATCCAGGCGCCCATCGGCGTGGTCGCCAGCATGCCTGCGATGCCGCCGGCGGCCATCACGTAGCCGATGTCATCGGCGCGCCAGCCCTGGCTGGCCAGAAACACGCCGAGGAAGGGGCCCAGGCCATCGCGGACGTCGGCCAGGAAGAAGTTGAGGCCGGACAGCCAGCGCCGCGAGCTGGCATGCGGCGGGGGTATGGAAGGTGTTGCCGGGTGCATAGCGGCATTCCCTTATGGCGCACGGTCGTAGAGCGGCTGCAGGGTGGATAACGTGGTGCCCATGCTGACCGCTTCCAAAGCGGTGCCAAACGCATTGCGCGTGCCCAGCCCGGATGCCGCGAACGGTGCCCCCGTCTGCACGGAAAGACGCAGGCTCTCTGGCGGGAAACGAACGATGCTGCCATCGCTCAGGATGACGCCGTTGGCCTCGCCCCGGGGGCCAGTGAGCACGGTGTCCACATGGCCTTCCACCTGTTGGGGCTGCAGACGCTGGGCGCGCAGGTGTGGCGGCAGCACTCGGCCTTGGTCAACCGGCGGCGGTTGGTCGTACACGGTGCGCCCGCTGTCGGCATGGATGATGGCGTCGGCCTTGACCGTGCCTCGCGTTTCCGCCCGTCCGATGATGCGAACGGCGTCCCCCACCTTGACCGTGGCCGTGAGCGCATCGGCCATGTGCGGTGGAAACTTGGCAATGGTGCCGTCGCTCAGGCGCAGGCCGTCGACCTCACCGTAGGGATTGATGAGCATCCGTTGCACTTGGCCTTCCACCGTGTACTGGCCCGTCAGGCCGGGGGCGTCGACCCCTTGATGTGGTGTTGCCGGCAGAGGGTAGGGCGGATCGGCGGGCGCGGCCTGTGCGCTGAGGCTACACAGGCCGAATGCCAGCGCAACAGACGTGGCGATGAAATACCTGGACATTGGAGAAGCTCCTTGGTCGGGAAAAGCACCCAACCTGCAGGGCAAGCGCCATGCCAAATAATATTTTCATTAAAATCAAATAGTTATGAAATTTCCAGGCGATGTGCCGTCCGATCTCGGGACGCCAGGGTGTCACGGAATCGGACACCGGTTTGCGTGCGAAGGGGTTAGTCCAGATTGAACTCGGCCAGCTTGCGATAGAGCTGCTGGCGAGACAGGCCGAGACGCCGCGCCGCCTCTGCGCGGTTGCCTGCCGTCGCAGCCAGGGCGCGAACGATCATTTCGCGCTCCAGGCGGGCAACGGCCTGTGCCATGGGGCCTTCCCAGTCGATGTCCAGGCCCGGGGGGAGCGCAGCCGCTGGCTGCAACCCGATGTGTTCGACATCGATGACTGGGCCGTGGCTGAGGATGGCCGCGCGCTCCATGGCATTGCGCAGTTCGCGCACGTTGCCAGGCCAGGGATGGGCCAGCAGTAAGCGGGCTGCTGCTGCGCTCAAGCGCTTCGGCGAGTCGCCGCCCAGCAGGCGTAGAAAGTGTTCGGCCAGCAGCAGCACGTCGCCCAGGCGCTCACGCAGCGGCGGCAGCCAAAGGGGCACTACCTGCAGGCGGTACCACAAGTCTTCGCGGAAGCGCCCCTCTTTGACCGCGCTGGGCAGGTCTCGGTGGGTGGCCACGATGATGCGCACGTTCACCGGCTGGACACGGTTGGCGCCCACGGGGGTGATCTCGCGTTCCTGCAGCACCCGCAGGATCTTCGCCTGGGTGGCCAGCGGCATATCGCCTATTTCGTCGAGGAACAGGGTGCCGCCATCGGCCTCACGAAAGCGCCCGGTGCGGTCATTGACGGCACCGGTGAACGCGCCTTTGACATGCCCGAACAGCTCGCTTTCCATCAGGTCGGCCGGGATCGCGGCGCAGTTCACTGCAACGAAGGGGCCGCTGGCTCTGCCGCTGTTGCGATGCAGGGCGCGCGCCACCAGTTCCTTGCCGGTGCCCGTCTCGCCGAGGATCAAGGCGGTGGCATCGGAGTTCGCGGCCAGCCCGATTCGCTTGAAGACCTGGCGCATGGCCTCGCTGCTGCTGACCAGTTCGGTTTCATCCACGGGTTCTCTTGCGGCAGCTGAGGCCCCGGCCGCCTGGGGCCTGTCCGGGGTGTGGGCTGTTCGCCGCAGGGCCCGTTCGAGCGTTTCGAGCAGGGCGGCCCTGGTCACGGGCTTGGTCAGATGGTCGAACGCGCCCAGGCTCATCGCCTCGATGGTGTTGCCGCCGCTCGCATAGGCGGTGAGCATGATGCAGGGCACCTGCGAGATGCGCGCCGCGCGGCGCAGGAACACCAGGCCATCCTCGCCCGGCAGGCGCAGATCGACGATGGCCGCATCCACGGCCTCGGTGCGCAGTCGGTGCAGGCCTGCATCGGTGGTTTCAGCCTGCAGCACCGCATGCCCCAGGTCTTGCAGCATTTCTGCAAGGCTGTCGCGGAACGCGGCGTCATCGTCGACGATCAGGATTCGGGCCACGGTAGCTCCATTTCTATACGCGCTCCCTTGGTCGACCTGGCGAGACCGACCCGCCCGCCGTGCCCCTGCACGATCTCGCGCACCAGCGCCAGTCCCAGGCCGGTACCGCCTGTGCGGGTGGTGGAGAACGGTTCGAACAGTGTATCGCGCAAGTCGGCCGGAATGCCGCAGCCGTCGTCCGCCACCCACAACAGCAATGCGCCACGGCGCGTGCGATGCGCACCGAGTTCGATTTCACCGTGTTCTCCCGTGTGCGTCAGCGCATTGAGCAGCAGGTTGTCAAAGACCCGCGCCATTTGTGCTGGGTCGAACAGCGCAACTTCCTTTGCGCTGGCGGTCAGCCCCGGTTCAACCGCCAGAGTGATTCGTACGCCTTTCTTTTGCGCTGCTTCGGCGTGGGCATTGCGCCGCTCCTCCAGCCATGCCAGCAGGTCAACCGCCTGGCGCTCGGCGTGGAACGGTTGCGTCAATGCCAACAGGCTCGACACCAGCGTCTCCAGGCGTGCCGTTTGCGACAGTACGGCTTCCAGGGCGCCAGCCACACGTGCTTCGCGCCGGTCGGCCGGGGCAGCCATCGCGTTTTCCACCTTCATGCGCATCGTGCCCAATGGGTTGCGGATTTCGTGCGCGAGCCCGGCGGAAACACGCCCCAACGTGGCCAGGCGTTCGGACTGGGCCAGTTGCTGTCGCAGATGGGTGGACTGGCGTTGCCAACGCGAAATCATCCTGCCCAGCCATGCGCCGGAGACCACGACCAGCGCCAGCAGCAGGCTCACCGCGAGGATCAAGGTGTTGACTGTTTCTGTGGCCAAAAGCGGCACGCGCATCAGGGTCCAGGCGATCAGCTGCCGGTCTGCGCTCTCCACAGGGCATGCGGCGAAAGCCACGGCTTCGCGTAAACCCGGTCGCACGTCTGCCACGAGGCTTGCGGAATCCTGTGCGCGTTGGGCCGTGGAGGCAATGCGCTCCAACTCGGCACTCGGCGGATCGCGCTTGATTCCCGTGCCGTCGTAGGTTGGGAACGCGTAGGCCACCACGCCCGCATCCGCTCGCCAGAAGCCGCCCTCCATGCCCGGCTGGTCGCGCAGTGCCAGATCAAGCACCGCCTGCGCTGCAGCTGGGGTCATGAGATAGGGTTGATCTTGCGCAGACGGAAGTTGCTGGCGAAGGCGTACTGCACCTGCCTGCAGCGCCTGGCAACTGGTCGAGGTGAGTTGGCGCGCCTGCGCAATCTGCGGGCCGGCGCCTTGGCGGCTGATGACCAGCAGCAGCCATCCCAGCACCAGCGCAACGGCGGCAATGGAAAGCCACAGAATCAGCAGATCACGTCGAACGGAGGGTTGCAGCGACAGGTCCGGTTTCCTTTGATGTGGCGCACCGCTGGTCAATCGGTGGGCGTTCTGATGGCAACCTTGCCAGATGGGAAATCGCCGTGCAAGGACAGGGTCGGTGAGCTTTCGAAACACGGCTGGTATTCCACCATTGCGGCTGGCCCGCTAAAGGCCACCTGGTGGTCTATTCCTGTCGGGTAGGGTTATGGGTTGCTGCGCAGCCCATCGCAGGTAGGCCAGTTCCCATAGAACTGCACATAACTTATTGAGTTGGCAGGGACCTTGTGGGAGCGGGCGTGCCCGCGAACACCGGCGCAGCCGGTGCCATGCACCGCGTTGGATTCTTCGCGGGCATGCCCGCTCCCACAGGGTACGCGTATCGCTTGCAAATTCGGTTCTCTACGCGACAGCACAGCCCACAGGGACCGCGCTAGCTTTAGTCGACTCCAGGTGATCGCGAGTGAACTCGCTCCTGCTGCGGAGCTTACATTTGCCTTTGTGTGGTCTTTTCGCCTCAGCAGGCGATACTTCTCTGTATTGCAGGCGTGTTCCTGGTGGCGCGCGCCGCTGGGAGGTGTCACGTGAACAAACTGACAATCGTGGGTGCCGGCATGGTCGGCGAGGCGGCGGCGCAGATCATCGCCCGGGATGAGTTGTGCCGTGAGCTGGTGTTGATGGATGTGCAGGGCGAGATGGCACAAGGCAAGGCGCTGGACGTGTGGCAGGCGGCAGTCGAGTCGGGGTCCGATACCCGGGTTTACGGCGGGGCCAAGGCTGAAATGCTGCAGGGCTCCGAGCTGGTGGTCATCACCGCAGGGGTGCCGCGCAAGCCTGGGCAGTCGCGGCAGGATGTACTGAGTATCAACCTGCCCATCCTCGACGGCATCATGGCCGACATCAAGCAGCATGCACCCACCGCGACCGTGCTGGTGGTGTCCAACCCGGTCGACGTGCTCACCTATCGCGCCTGGAGCCTGAGCGGGCAGGGGCGCAACAAGGTTTTCGGCCAGGCGGGCGTGCTGGATACCGCACGCATGAAGTGCTTCATCGCCGAGCAGACCGGGTTTTCCGCCCGGGATATCACGGCGCTGGTACTGGGCGGGCATGGCGACAGCATGGTGCCGCTGATGCGCTACTGCCAGATCGGTTCGGTGCCGCTGTCACACTTCCTGTCCAGTGAGCAGATCGAGCAGATCGTGGAGCGCACGCGCAAGGGTGGTGGCGAGATATTGGGGCTGAAGAAACTGGGCAGCGCCTGTGATGCGCCGGGGGTGGCGATTGCGCAGATGGTCGATGCGATCGCCAACGGGCGAAACCGCATCTTGCCGGCGGTGGCGATTCTGCAGGGCGAATACGGGCGCACGGATATTGCCATGGGTGTGCCCTGCGTACTGGCAGAAGAGGGGCTGGCGCGGGTGATCGAGTTGCCGCTGGATGCGCAGGAGCAGGGGATGTTCGACCAATCTGCTGATCAGGTGGCGCGGGATATTGCTGAAATGAAGGCGCTGTAACGCTGTGGGAGTGGCTTTAGCCGCGAAGAACTCAACGCGGTGCATGGCACCGGCTGCGCCGGTGTTCGCGGCTAAAGCCGCTCCCACAGTGTCCCAGCTAACCCAGCCTGGCCCCTAGCGCAGATAAGCCTTGCCAAAATGCCGCTCCAGCCTCGCCTGCACCAGCTCCAGCAAGATCGACAGCACCCAGTAGATCACCGCCGCCGTGGTCAGCATCTCCAGGTACCGATAGCTCGACCGCCCGTACGACTGCGCCAGGAACATCACCTCCCACACCCCCATCACCGATATCAGCGATGAGTCCTTCAGCATCGAGATGAACTGGTTGGCGGTAGGCGGAATGATCACCCGCATGGCCTGCGGCAGGACGATATGCCAGAAAATCTGCGGCGTGCGCATGCCCAGCGCCAGTGCCGCTTCACGTTGCCCGCGCGCGACGCCGAGGATGCCGGCCCGGAAGATTTCGCTCAGGTAGGCCCCATAGTTCAGCGACAAGGCGATGATACCGGCGCTGATGGCGCCCGGTACCAGGCCCAGTTGCGGCAGCCCCAGGTAGATCAGCAGAATCTGGATCAGCAGCGGCGTGCCGCGGAAGAACGAGGTGTAGAAGCTGGCGACACCCACCAGCACCGCGCTGTTCGACAACCGCGCCAGGGCGGCGGCAAAGCCGAACAGCACCGATACCAGCATCGAGCACAGGCACAGGAACAGGGTCAGCGCCGCGCCTTGCAGAAAGCCGTTGGGCCCCAGCTTGAAACCGGCGAGGTTTGGAAACTTCTCCAGAATGATCGAGAACTTCAGGTCGAAGCTGAGGAAAAACGCGACGAACAGGCCGAACAGCGCCAGCCAGGTCAGCAGCAGCCGGGTGCGAAAGCCGAACAGGCCGGCGCCCGTGGGCTTGACCACGGGCTTGGGGGACGATGGGAAGGTGCTCATTTGCTGATATCGGCGCCAATCCATTTCTGCGACAGCTTGGCCAGAGTGCCATCGGCCTTCAACTCTGCAAACACCTGGCGCACCTTGGCATCCCACTCAGGGTCGCCTTTCTCGATGGCCACCGAGTTCGGCTCTTCATACAGCGGGGCGCCGGCCAGCTTGAAGCGTTTGTCCTGGTCCAGGCGCGGCTGTGCGGTCACCAGGTTGGTGAGGATGGCATCCAGGCGTACGCCGGCGCCCAGGCCCAGGTCCTGGAAGGCAACGTTGTCGGTGTCGTAAGGCGCGATCTGCACGAAGTCGAAGGGGTATTCGAGCTTCTTGTCTTCGTTGCCTTCGATCACCAGGTTCTTGTTCAGGTAGCTCTCGTAGCTCGAGGCACTGGTCAAACCCACCTTGCGGCCTTCCAGGTCCTTGGCGCCGAGGATGCGTTCATCCTTGGCGTTGACCACGATCACCGCAGGCGATGCGTAGTACTCCACCGGGAAGTCGAACACTTCGGCGCGGGCCTTGCTCGGGGTCATCGAGCAGATGCAGATGTCGTAGCGGCCGCTCCAGCGGCCAGCGGCGATCACGTCCCACGAAGGGGTTTCCAGGCGCAGCTTGACGCCCAGCTTGTCCGCCACGGCCTTGGCCACATCCACGTCGAAACCGTCCAGCTGGTTCTGGTCATTGAGGAAGGAAAACGGCGGGTAGCTTTCCATCAGGACGTTGACCAGCTCCTTGCGCGATTCAACCCGCTCCAGCGTGGCACCGGCAAAGGCCTGGGAAGCAGTTGCGAGCAGCACAAGGCCCGCACCGAGCACAGTAGAAAATCGCATGGACATACCTGAAATGTTGGCCAATTATAGAAAGCTGTATTTAATAGTTATAAGTGTCACCCACATAATGAATTTTATTCATAAGTACCTTTAGAGTAGTTATATGAAACAGCGAGCGATGGTAATTCTCGACGGTGGCATGGGCCGTGAGCTGCAGCGCAGCGGGGCGCCGTTTCGTCAGCCCGAGTGGTCGGCGCTGGCGCTGAGCGAGGCGCCGGAAGCGGTGGTTGGCGTGCACGCAGCGTTTATCGCTGCCGGTGCCCAGGTCATTACCAGCAACAGCTATGCGGTAGTGCCGTTCCACATCGGCGAAGAGCGTTTTGCCAAGGAAGGGCGACAACTGGCCAATATCGCCGGCCAGCTGGCGCGGCATGCCGCCGATGCCGGTGCGCACCCGGTCAGGGTGGCAGGCTCGCTGCCGCCGCTGTTCGGCTCGTATCGTCCGGACCTGTTCCAGCCCGAGCGCGTCGAGGAGGTGCTGACCCCGTTGCTGCAGGGCCTGGCCCCGCATGTTGACCTGTGGCTGGCGGAAACCCAGAGCTCGGTTGCCGAGGTGCGGGCCATCCACGGCCACTTGCCGGCAGATGGCAGGCCGTTCTGGGTATCGTTCACCTTGCAGGATGAAGAGGTCGACGAGGTGCCACGCCTGCGTTCCGGCGAGCCGGTGGCCGATGCCATCGAAGCCGTGGTGGGTCTGGGGGCGGCGGCTGTGCTGTTCAACTGCAGCCAGCCCGAGGTCATTGGCGCTGCACTGGAGGTAGCGCGCTCGGTCACCGAGCGACATAACGCCGACATCGCCATCGGCGCCTATGCCAACGCCTTCCCGCCGCAACCGAAGGAAGCCACCGCCAACGACGGCCTGGATGAGTTGCGCGAAGACCTGGACCCGCCGGGTTACCTGGCATGGGCCAACGACTGGCGCGCGCGGGGTGCCAGCATGATCGGCGGCTGCTGTGGCATCGGCCCGGAGCATATTGCCGAGCTGAAACGCAACCTGGCGTGAAGCCGGCAGGGTGCCGGGCGGCTTCCGCGCCCGCTCGGCATCCAGCCATTAAAAAAAACGTTACTCAGACCCGGATTCCATCGTTTTTCAGTCCCCCCGCCATGCCCCTATAGTCCGCTGAAAGCCGATGCCGAATCGGTGTACACAACTCAGCGGTGCGGGAACCGGATATGAACAACAACGAAAAAATCGAGGGCAATGCAGCGGCCGGTATCGGTACGCGAGTGGTGTGGAGCGGGGAACAGGTCCAGCACCCGTACAACGCTACCCAGACCCCGATCGTGGTCAGTGCCGCCTACGGCTACAACGACATCGATGCCTGGTACGACGTGGCGCAGGGCAAGTTGCCGGGCTACATCTACAGCCGCATGAGCAACCCGACAGTCGCCACGCTGGAAGCTAAGCTGTGCGAGCTGGAGCAGTCCGAGTCGGCGGTGGCATTCAGCAGCGGCATGGCTGCCATCAGTGCCGTGCTGCACACGTTCCTCTCAAGCGGCAAGCGAGTGGTATCGACCCGCGACAGTTACGGCGGCACCAACAAGATTTTCGAAGAGTTCCTGCCGCGCATGGGCGTGCAGGTCTGCCTGTGTGACACCCTCGACACCGAGGCGCTGGAGCGCGAGATCGCCGCAGGTTGCGACCTGCTGTATCTGGAAACCCCAACCAACCCCACCCTTAAGGTACTGGACATCGAGCGCCTGAGCGCTGCCGCCCGGCAGGCCGGCGCCGTGGTAGTGGCCGACAACACCTTCGCTACCCCGCTGAACCAGAACCCGCTGGCTCTGGGCGTGGACGTGGTAGTGCACAGCGCGACCAAGTTCCTGTCCGGGCACGGTGACGTGCTGGGCGGGGTGGTGTGCGGTGCCGAGCCGTTGATGGCGCAGGTACGCCACTACCGCGAGATCAACGGTGCGGCGCTGGACCCGTTTTCCGCCTACCTGATCATCCGCGGTATCAAGACCCTGGCCCTGCGTGTGCGTCAGCAGCAGGCCAGCGCCCAGGCCCTGGCGCATTACCTGACCACCGAACCGCTGGTCGAAGCGGTCAACTACCCCGGGTTGCCCCAGCACGCCGGCCATGCGATCGCCAAGGCGCAGATGCGTGGCTTCGGCGCCATCGTCAGCTTCGTGCTCAAGGGCGGCATGCCCACCGTGGCGCGACTGCTGCCGCGCCTGAAGTACGCCCATCGGGCGGGCAATCTGGGCGCGGTAGAAACCATCTACGGCCCGGCGCGCACCACCAGCCATGTGGAAAACACCCTCGAAGAACGGCTGGCCCTTGGCATTTCCGAAGGGCTGGTGCGCATTTCGGTGGGCATCGAGGACACCGAGGACCTGCTGGCAGACCTGGCACAGGCCTGTGCATCGGTGCGTCAGGAGATGGCCGCAGCAAAGGAACTGTACGGTGACGAAGACGCCTGCCTGGCCGAAGCACAGGCCTGAGGCCGGCGCGTAGCACCCGCTCCTTGCAGTGGGTGCCACTTCATGAAGTCGAACAAAAACAATATGCAAGGCAATTCGCTTCGCTCTGCCAAGACGAGGTCGTTGCAACGTCCTTGCCCGCCAACTTTCATGAGTAAACCACAATGTCCCTGCAGACAACGACAACGAGAAATGCTTCGGCGCACAGCTTCAAGCAGGATATGCAAGCCCGCCATATCGTCATGCTGGCGCTGGGCGGTGTCATCGGTACCGGCCTGTTCCTGACGTCGGGCTATACCGTCAACCAGGCGGGCCCGCTGGGGGCGGTCATCGCCTATGTGCTCGGCGCCATCATGGTCTACCTGGTGATGATGTGCCTGGGCGAACTGGCGGTACACATGCCGGAAGTCGGCTCGTTCAGCAGTTACGCCACGCGGTACCTCGGGCCGGGTACAGGCTACATGGTGGCCTGGATGTACTGGTTGACCTGGACCGTGGCCATCGGCTCGGAATTCACCGCCGCCGGTATCCTGATGGTGCGCTGGTTCCCCGATACACCGGTGTGGATATGGAGTGCGCTGTTCGGGTTTGCGGTATTCATCAGCAATATCATTTCGGTGCGGTCGTTTGCCGAAACCGAATTCTGGCTGTCACTGATCAAGGTGCTGGCGGTGATTGCCTTCCTGGTGGTGGGCGGCGGTGCGATCCTGGGCGTTTTCGAAATTACCCAGGCGCACAGTGTCGGGCTGGGCAACTTCACCCGCGAAGGGCTGTTCCCTACGGGCTTCTGGTCGATCGCCATGACCCTGCTGGCGGTGGCCTTCGCGTTCTCGGGCACCGAGTTGATCGGCATCGCCGCCGGCGAAACCCGTGACCCGGAAAAGAACGTACCCAAGGCCATCCGCACCACGGTCCTGCGTCTGGCGCTGTTCTTCGTCGGCACCATCTTTGTATTGGCTACCTTGTTGCCGCGTGAACAGGCCGGTGTGGTTGAAAGCCCGTTCGTGATGGTCTTTGCCATGATCGGTATCCCCTATGCAGCGGACATCATGAACTTCGTCATCATCACTGCGCTGCTGTCGGCGGCCAACTCCGGGCTTTATGCTGCGGCGCGCATGCTGTGGACCCTCAGCGACCAAGGCAACATGCCCCGCCGGTATGCGGCACTGTCGCGTCGTGGCACGCCGTTCAATGCCATCGTCCTGAGCATGGCGGGTGGCATGGCTTCGCTGCTCAGCAGTGTGTTTGCCCCCGACACCATCTACCTGGCGCTGGTGTCCATTTCCGGATTGGCGGTGGTGGTGGTGTGGATCAGCATCGCGGCCAGCCAGATGGCTTTTCGTCGCCATTACATCGCCAATGGCGGCAAGCTCGAAGAGCTGAAGTTCAGGGTGCGCGGCTACCCGTTCGTCCCGCTGGCCGCCATCTTCTGCTGCGTGCTGGCCTGCGTCGGCATTGCCTTCGACCCCGCCCAGCGCGTTGCCCTGTACTTCGGCTTGCCCTTCATTGCCTGGTGCTACCTGGCCTATTGGCTGACGTGCAAGTTCCGCCGCCGCCAAGCAGTCCCGCTGGAAGTCGTCGCGCCAGGTTCCGAGGCCGCCAGAGCAGGGTGATACTAGGCCTCCGGAACGTTGCCACGAGAAACCGCCGATGACCCAGAAAACCCTGCCCCCCTTGAACTGGCTCAGAGCCTTCGAAGTGTCGGCGCGTTACCTGAACTTCACCCATGCAGCCGAGGAACTGCACCTCACCCAGGGGGCCGTGAGCCAGCAGATCCGCCACCTGGAGAGCCAGTTGGGGGTGGCGCTGTTCAAGCGCCTGCCCCGGGGGCTGGGGTTGACTGAAGAGGGCCAGTCCTACCTGCCGGTGGTGCAGGATGCGATAAGCCGGCTGGCGGTAGGCACCAATGAAATTTTCGGGCAACGCCAGCGTCGGCCCCTGAAAGTGCGCGGCAGCCTGTCGTTCCTGCACTTCTGGCTGGCACCCCGACTGGCCGATTTTCGCCGTTCGCACCCGCAGGTGGACATCCGCTACATCAGCAACCTGTGGGTCAAGGAACTGGATGCCGAGGATGACCTGGAAATCCGCTGGGGCAGCGGCCAGTGGGCGGGAGTGGAAGCGCAGCGCCTGACCCGCGACGTGCTGGTGCCGGTCTGCTCGCCTGCGCTGCTTGCCGGCTCCCCGCTACGCGAGCCGCGCGACCTGGCCCGCGTCCCGTTGCTGCATGTGCTGGGTTACGAGGAGGGGTGGGGTTATTGGCTGGAGCGGGTTGGCGCCGATCAGGTCGACTCCTCCAGCGGCCTGCAGTTCGACACCCTGGTGGCGACCTTGCGCATGGCGGAACTGGGGCTTGGGGTGGCGCTGGCGCGCTCGTCGCTGGTGGAGGACTTGCTGCAGGAGGGGCGGCTGGTGGCGCCTTTTGCCCAGCGCATCGAGGCGAGCGAGTCGTTTTACCTGGTACGTGGCCTGGGTGAGGCGTTGTCCACGGATGCCCAAGCCTTCAGCCACTGGTTGGTGGCGATGGCCCACCGTTAATCAAATAGTTACCTGGAGCACCGATGCAGTACACATCCACGCGCGGCAACGAGATACGGGTTGATTTTCGCACGGCGCTGCTTTCCGGGCTGGCCGACGATGGCGGGCTATACGTGCCTGCCGCGGTGCCGACCTTCAGCCAGCAAGAGATTGCCAGCTGGTCGTGGTTGCCGTTCGACGAACTGGCCTGGCGGGTGATGGCACCGTTTGTCGGCGACACGCTCGACGAGCCGACCCTGAGGGCGCTGGTCAGCGACAGCTATCGCGGGTTCAAGCACCGTGGCATCGCGCCGTTGCAGCAGATTGGCCACAACGAATGGATCCTGCAGCTGTTTCACGGGCCCACCCGGTCCTCCAAGGATTTCGCCGCGCAGTTGCAGGCGCGGCTCATCCGCCATTTCCTGGGGGCCGATTGCGAACGGGTCATGCTGGTCGGTGCCAGCAACGGCGATACGGCGGTGGCCGCTATCGAAGCCTTGCGGCATTGCCCTACGGCACGCTTGCTGGCGCTGTACCCCAGTGCAGGGACACCGGCCGACCGGGCGGCGGTGATGCGCAGTGCCGCTTCCGACAGCGTCAGCTGCGTGGCCGTGGACGGCAGCTTCGATGACTGCCAGTCGCTGGTGTCGGCGTTGCTGCGTGCATGGCCATGCCCCGGGCTGATACCCGTGAGCTTCAACTCGACCAACTGGGTCGGCGTGCTGGCGCAGATCGTGTTCTATTTCCACGCGGCGCTTCAGCTGGGTGGGGGCAATCGGCCTGTGGGTTTCAGCATCCCCACGGCCAGTTTTGCCGAGATCTACGCAGGGTTCATTGCCCAGAAAATGGGCCTGCCGATCAACCAGATCATTGTCTCCACCAACCGCAACGATGCCTTGCACCGGTTCATTCACTGCAATCGCTACAGTCGTGGCTCAACCAGCCAGACCTTGTCGCCGGTCATGGACTTCTCGCTGTTCTCCAACCTGGAGCGCTTCGTCTGGGAGCTGTATGACCGCGATGGCGAAGCGACCCGGGCGCTGATGGAGCACTTCGAGGATTGTGGCGAGTTGAGCATCGGCAACCGCCAGTGGTTGCATGCGCGCATGCTGTTCGACTCCTATGCCGTGGATGACGCGCTGATCCGCGAAGAAATCGTCACTTTGTTCCACGAAACCGGCAGCGCAGTAGACCCACACGCTGCCACCGGGGCATTCGCCGGGCGTCTGCACCGGCGCAACATTGGCGCGCCCATCGTCACGCTGGGGCAGTTTGCCCCGGAAAAGTCCGCCGGGTTGCTGGCGGAGCTGGGGGCCTGGCATGGCGAAGTACCGGCCAGTGTCGTGGATGCTGCAGGCGGCGGGCCGCTGCTGGCACCCGACGACCTGGCGGGGGTTCATGAATTACTGGCCAGGTTGCAGGCAGGACGATGAAGCGCATCCTCGACCCCCTGGACGAGCGTATCCTCGCCGAGCTCACCGCCAATGCACGCATTGCCCATGCCGAGCTGGGGCTGAAGGTGAACCTGTCGCGTAATGCGGTACGCCAGCGCATCGAGCGCCTGGAGCGTGACGGGGCCATCCAGGGCTACACCTTGCGCATCGGTGAGGGGCGACGACCGACCTCGTTGATCAACGCGGTCATCTTCGTCTACCGCTATGACCGCATGCGCGGAGAAGCTGTGCTCGAGGCGTTGCGCCAGATCCCCGAGGTGATCCAGTGTGAAGTGCTCAGCGGCGAGTTCGACCTGCTGCTGCGCGTCGAGGCTTCCAGCCCGGAACGGGTGCACCATGTATGGAAGGAGATTGCCGCCATGCCAGGGGTCGAGAACACCGTGACATCGTTCGTTTTGGCCTCGGTGATCTGAGCCGCGCACTCGCGTTTGGCAACCCTCGCTACAACAACGCCGCCCGGGCTTGCGCCCTGGCGGCGTTGTGCATTCTGGCGTCGCTCGGGCGTGCATCGGGCACTGGTCAGATTGGCCAGTAAATACAGCGGATTGCCATATTCAACTGGCATTGCCCGGCTCTTAGGCTTGTCCTCATCGACCAATCGCCTGGAAAGGACAGCAAACCATGACCGAATACAAGATCGCACTCGTTGGCTTTGGCGGCGTGAACCGTGCCCTGGCCCAACTGATCGCTGAACGCAATGCGCGCTGGCAGAAAGAGCTGGGCTTTGGCCTGAAGATCGTTGGCGTCACCGACCTGTTCCTGGGTTCGGCAATCGACCGCAATGGCCTGGACGCGGCCACGCTGGCTGCTCTGCCCGCTCAGAAGGGCGCGCTGGCGCAGATCCCTCAGGGTTCGGCAGAGGCGTTCAACGAGTCGGTGATCAAGCAGTCCGGTGCCGACATCATCGCCGAGGCCACCTTCACCAACCCCAAGGACGGTGAACCGGCGGCAACCTTCTGCCGCTGGGCGCTGGAAGCGGGCAAGCATGTGGTCACTACCAACAAGGGGCCGATCGCCTTGCATGCCCAGGCGCTGAAGGCCTTGGCCAAGGCCAATGGCGTGTCGTTCGAATACGAAGGCGCTGTGATGAGCGGTACACCGGTGCTGCGCATGGCGCGCCAGACGCTGGCCGGCGCAGGCCTGGTGGGGTTCGAGGGCATCCTCAACGGCACTTCGAACTATGTGCTGACGCGTATGGAAGAGGGGCTTGGCTTTGCCGATGCGGTGGCCCAGGCGCAAGCACTTGGCTACGCCGAGGCAGACCCGAGCGCCGATGTGGAGGGGCATGACGTGCGCCTCAAAGTGGTGATTCTCGCCAACGAGCTGCTCGGTGCTTGCTTGCAGGTGAACGATGTCACCTGCAGCGGCATCAGCAGCCTCGACAGCGCGGCTATCCAGCAGGCGCAGGCGGCGGGCAAGCGCTGGAAACTGATCGGCAGTGCCAGCCGTGAAACCGATGGCTCGGTGCGTGCCAGCGTCGAAGCGCGCCTGCTGCCCGGCAACCACCCCCTGGCGGGTATTTCCGGTGCCACCAATGCGGTTGCGTTCAACACCGAATTGCTGGGCGCTGTGACCGTGTCCGGCCCGGGTGCGGGGCGTGTCGAAACGGCATTCGCCCTGCTGTCGGATATCGTCGCCATCCACAACGCTGGCCGCTCGGCCTGAGGAGCAACCTTCATGAGCCTGACTTCCGTGTCCCGGGTAGCCGCCCAGCAACCCGCCTTGATCGATGTGTACAGCCCCTTCGACGGTAGCCTGGTCGGCAGCGTCGCCAACCTTGCTGCCGATGCGGTGCCAGGTCTGCTTGTCCGTGCCCGCCAGGGCGTGCGCGAAAGTGCAGCGCTGCCCCGGCACCGTCGCGCCAGCATTCTGGAGCAGGCCGCCCGGCTGATCGAACGTGACGCCGCGGATTTTGCCGGCCTGATTGTCGACGAAGCGGGCAAGACCCTGCGTCAGGCCGAGAAGGAGGTGAAACGCTGCATCAACACGCTCAAGCTGTCTGCCGAGGAAGCGCGGCGCAACGCCGGCGAGGTGGTGCCTTTCGATGCCTATGAAGGCTCCGAGTCACGCCAGGGCTGGTTCACTCGCGAGCCGTTGGGGCTGATCCTGGCCATCACCCCCTACAACGACCCGCTCAACCTGGTGGCGCACAAGCTGGGGCCAGCGATTGCCGGAGGCAATGCGGTCATTCTGAAGCCTTCGGAGCTGGCCCCGCTGTCTGCCTTGAAGCTGGTGCAGTACCTGGTTGATGCAGGGCTGCCGGAGGCTGTCGTCACCGTGGCCACTGGCGGTGCCGAACTGGGCAGGGCTCTGGTGGCCGTGCGTGAAGTGCGGATGATTTCCTTCACGGGCGGCTTCGCCACGGGTGAACAGATTGCCCGCGGGGCAGGCCTGAAAAAACTTGCCATGGACCTGGGCGGTAACGCCCCGGTGCTGGTACTGAAGGAATGCGACCTCGAGGCCACTGTCGAGTCTTGTGTGTCAGGCGCATTCTGGGCGGCCGGGCAGAACTGCATCGGCACCCAGCGCATCCTGGTGCACGCTTCGATCTATGAGGCGTTCCGCCAGCGCTTCGTTGCTTTGACCCAGGCGATGGTGGTGGGTGATCCTGGCCTGCGCGAAACCGACATGGGGCCGATGATCACCGAAGGCGCGGCCCGCCAGATTGAAGAGCGCGTGAACCAGGCCCTTCAGGACGGTGCTCGCCTGCTCTGCGGCCATGAGCGGCAAGGGGCTACCTATGTGCCGACGGTGCTGGAAGGCGTTGACCATGGCAGCCGGCTGTGGCGTGAAGAGGTATTCGCACCGGTGGTGATGCTGGCGCCTTTCGAGGATATCGAGCAGGCGATTGCGTTGGCCAACGCCCCGGAGTACAGCTTGCACGCCGGTGTGTTTACCCGCGATCTGTCCTTGGCGTTGAGCCTGGCGCGGCGTATCGAGACGGGCGGCGTGATGATCAACGACTCGTCCGACTACCGCTTCGATGCCATGCCATTCGGTGGCTCCAAATATGGGAGCCTTGGGCGCGAGGGGGTGCGGTTCGCCTACGAGGACATGACCCAGCCCAAAGTCGTCTGCCTCAACCAGATGGGCTAAGAGGAGGAATCTTGATGATCGAACGGTATGGCCAAGGCGAACGGATGTCGCTGGCGGTGAGCTACAGGGGCCTGTTCGAAACGGCAGGCGTGGTCGCGGACGACCTGCGCCAGGATGTGCAGGGGCAGTTGCGCCAGGCGTTGAGTACGATCGATGGGCTGATGGCTGAGGCTAACGTCGGCAAGGAACATTTGACCCGGGTTCAGTTATGGATTGCCGACTACAGCCACTTCGACCTGGTCAATGAAGTGTACGACGCCTGGTTGCAGGGTTGTCCGAAACCAGTACGGGCTTGCGTAGGCGCAGACCTGGGAGAGGGTTACCTGGTCGAGGTACAGGTGTTTGCCGTGTGCCCTGAGCGCTCCTGACCGTGAGTGACCGAGGCCCCGGGTCAGCGCACGACTCGGGGTACCGCCCTGATATAGACCAGTTCACCTGCCAGCTCCACCAATGTTTGTGTAATCACAGCTGCCGCCGCCAAACCGCGCATGTCCTCCGGTAACGCCAGCGCCAGCGGCAGTACGACCAGCGAGTTGCGCGTGGCGGCGCTGAAGGTTACCGAGCGTGCTTCGGTGGCCGGCAAGCGCAGCAGCCTCGCCGATAATAAGCCCAGCGCGGGCGCCAGCAGCATGAAGCCGATGTACACCGGAATCACCGGCAGCAAGCGGTCGAAATCACGCAGCACCACGCCGATCTGCGAGGCGATCACTACCACCAGCACCAAGGCCATGGCCGGTACCGGCATCCACGCCCAGGCGTCGTTCCAGGTCGAGACCGTGCGCAAGCGACGGGCGCCGGCGCTGGTGAGCACGGCAAGGACCATCGGCAGCACGATCAGCAGCACGAAGGCTTCCACGAACGGGGTGACGGAAATGGCCACGTTACTGCTGTCACCCAGCATCAGGGCCAGGTAAATTGGCAGCAGCGCCAGTTGCACCAACAGCAGCACGGGGGTAGCGGCCAGAGTCAGGCGGGCGTCGCCTTTGCCGATGTGAGTGAACACCACCACATAGTCGATGCACGGCGTCAGCAGCACCAGCAGCGCACCCATGAGGATTGCCGGGTGTTCGACCAGCCCGCGGGTGACGGCCCAGACCAGTAGCGGCACGAGGACGAAGTTGGCCAGCAGCAGGGCAGCGATGAAGCGCCGGTTGCTCAGGCCTTGGCGCAGGTCGAGGAAAGGGATCTGCAGGAACATCGCGTACATCAGCACGGCGATGGCGGGGGTGACCAGGACTTCCAGATGGCGCGCAGTATCGCTGGTCAGCACGCCGAAGGCGACGGCGGCCAGCACGGCGGCGAAGTAGATCGGGATCTGCTGGGTTTCGAGCTGTTCTCTTGTCAAGGTAGGCCCTGTGTCCGTTGGTGGAAAGGGACACAGGTTAATACGCTTCGCCCCTTGAGGGCGCGCCTTCAATTACTTGCCCAGGCCTCTCAACCTGCGCTCAACCAGTCCACCTCCCGCTCCTGAATGATCAAGGTCACATCCCCTTGATGAGCGGCAGGATAAGAAGCCAGGAAGGCGCCGACGGGATAAAGGAAATGGGCCTCGACTGGGTGCCCTTCGGCGCTTGCCATCTGGACATCGAACTCAGAACCCTCGCACCGTGCAAGGTCGAATGGCCGACCACTTTGGATATCGATCAACTTCCACAGGCCAGGATCACGGTCTGTTATGGGCTGAGCCGTTATCAAGCCGTTGGCGTTGCTGAAAATGCCTTCACCAAAATGTTTGCCGCTGCGCACATAAAGCCTGTAGCCGTTATCGAAATGGCGAAAATACAGTAGCAGCGGTAATGCATCGGGGCCTTTGTCAAAAGTGATCAGCCCAGTGTCTTTGCCCAGTTCCCAGTCTTCATCCGTGCCATCAAGCATGCCCAGAGCGCGGCTACCATCGAGGCCGGGGCCAAGGCCATTGGTGGGGCTGGTGAGGATAATGGGGCCTTTGCAGATACTGTCGAGTGTATTGAGTGGGCAGCCGGCTATCTGCAGGAATGCGGTGAATGACAGTGATTTATGATCGGTCATGGCGTATTTCCGAAGGGGGGACAAGAAGCGGCAAGTTATCCCTGTCGTGGTAATGCACCCATTCGGAACCGGTTCCGCGCAGCGGCGGTAAACAAAAAAGCCCGGCACTAGGCCGGGCTTTTTCCTGTCAGGCAATTGCCAATCAGTTGCCGTAAACCGGCAGCTTCTTGCAGATGGCCTTGACCTTCTCACGCACGGCATCGATCACCGCTTCGTTGTTCAGGTCAGCCAGGATGTCGCAGATCCAGCCAGCCAGCTCGCGGCACTCGGCTTCCTTGAAACCACGGGTGGTAACGGCCGGGGTGCCGAAACGCAGGCCCGAGGTGACGAACGGGGAGCGTGGGTCGTTCGGTACCGAGTTCTTGTTGACGGTGATGAAGGCTTTGCCCAGGGCGGCGTCAGCGTCTTTACCGGAGATTTCCTGCTTGATCAGCGACAGCAGGAACAGGTGGTTCTGGGTGCCACCGGAAACCACGTCGAAACCACGCTCGATGAACACGCTGGCCATGGCCTGGGCGTTCTTCACTACCTGCTGCTGGTAAGCCTTGAACTCAGGCTGCAGGGCTTCCTTGAAGCAGATGGCCTTGGCAGCGATGACGTGCTCCAGCGGGCCACCCTGGGCGCCAGGGAAGACGGCGGAGTTCAGCTTCTTCTCGATCTCTTCGTTCTTGCGAGCGAGGATCAGGCCGCCGCGCGGGCCGCGCAGGGTCTTGTGAGTGGTGGTGGTGACCACGTCGGCGAACGGAACAGGGTTCGGGTACACGCCAGCGGCAACCAGGCCGGCAACGTGGGCCATGTCGACGAACAGGTAGGCACCGACCTTGTCGGCGATGGCGCGGAAGCGGGCGAAGTCCAGCACCTGCGAGTAGGCCGAGAAGCCGGCAACGATCATCTTCGGCTTGTGCTCTACAGCCAGGCGCTCGACTTCGTCGTAGTCGATCAGGCCGTTGCTGTCGATGCCGTACTGGATGGCGTTGTACAGCTTGCCCGAGGAGCTTACCGAAGCACCGTGGGTCAGGTGGCCGCCGTGGGCCAGGCTCATGCCCAGGATGGTGTCACCGGCCGACAGCAGGGCCAGGTAGACGGCGGCGTTGGCCTGGGAGCCGGCGTGCGGCTGAACGTTGGCGTAGTCGGCGCCGAACAGTTCCTTGGCACGGTCGATGGCCAGCTGTTCGACGACGTCGACGTACTCGCAACCACCGTAGTAGCGCTTGCCCGGGTAGCCTTCGGCGTACTTGTTGGTCAGGACCGAGCCCTGGGCCTCCATGACTGCCGGGCTGGTGTAGTTTTCCGAAGCGATCAGCTCGATATGCTCTTCCTGGCGCAGAGCTTCTTGCTGCATGGCTTCGAAGAGCTCGGCGTCGTACTTGGCAATGGTCAAATCACGGCTGAACATGGCGGTCCTCAAGGATCGGGGTGAATTGGGGGGGCATTCTAACCGATTGATTCGCGGCTGGCATATGAAGTGGCATCAAGTCGCGGACCAATGGGCTTCATGTTGCATCCCGCGCCGTGTCTGGGCTGGGCGGGGGTTGGAGTTGACTCGCAGGTCCGTTTTTGAGGGCGCTTTGCGCCCCATCGCCGGCAAGCCAGCTCCCACAGATACTGCACAGGGCTTGAGGGTCCATGCGGTCGAAGTGGGAGCTGGCTTGCCGGCGATAGGGCCAGTGCAGGCAACTGCTCAATGGAACATGAAGAGCTTCTCGTTGGCGAACTGCGCCTCGAACTGGTTCGCCGGCATCGGCCGCCCGAACAGGTAGCCCTGCACCTCGTCGCAACCATGCTCGCGCAGGAACTCCAGCTGTTCGTGGGTTTCCACCCCTTCGGCAATTACCGCCAGGTTGAGACTGTGGGCCATGGCGATGATCGCCCGGGCAATCTGCGCATCCTGCTCGCCTTCAGGCAGGCCGTCGACGAAGGTGCGGTCGATCTTCAACACGTCGATCGGGAACTGCTTGAGGTAGTTCAGCGACGAGTAGCCGGTGCCGAAGTCGTCCACCGCGATGCTCAGGCCGAGGTTTTTCAGGCTGGCGAGAATCTGCATGGCTTCGTTCACTTCGCGCATCAGGATGCTTTCGGTCAGCTCCAGCTCCAGGCACGCGGGTGGCAGGCCGGTCTCTTCCAGTATGGTTGCGATGCGCGTACCCAGCTGGCCGTCGGAGAACTGCCGCGCCGAGATGTTCACCGACACCTTGGGTACGCGCACCTTGGCCTTGTGCCAGGCCTTGAGCTGGCGGCTGGCCTCGCGCAGCACCCAGTCGCCCACGTCCACCACCAGGCCCAGCTCTTCGATCACCGGGATGAAATCGCCCGGCGGCACCAGGCCGCGGGTCGGGTGCCGCCAGCGCAGCAGGGCTTCGGCACCGGTCAGGCGCTTGCCGTCGCCGCTGAACTGCGGCTGGTAGTAGAGGATGAACTCGTTCTGCTCCATGGCATGGCGCAGGTCGCTCTCCAGCTCCAGGCGCTCCAGGGCACTGGCGTTCATCTCCGCCTGGTAGAACTGGAAGTTGTTCTTGCCACGCTCCTTGGCGTGGTACATGGCGGTGTCGGCGTTCTTCATCAGCTGGCTCAGCTCGCTGCCATCCTGCGGGCTGAGGGCGATGCCGATACTGGCGGTAACGAAGAACTCCCGGTTTTCCAGTACGAACGGCCGCACCAGGCTGCCGAGGATGTTCTCGGCCACGTGGATGGCGCGGTTGAGTGCCATCTCACGGGTAGCGCGCGGTTGCAGCAGCAGGGTGAACTCGTCGCCGCCCATGCGCGCCACGGTGTCGTCGTTGTCCACGCAGGCCAGCAGGCGCTGGGCCATGTCCTTTAGCATGCGGTCGCCGGCAGCATGGCCGAGGGAATCGTTGATCGGCTTGAAACGGTCCAGGTCCAGGAACATCAGCACCACCCAGGCCTTTTGCCGCTCGGCCTGCTGCAGGGCGTTGTACAGGCGGTCCTGGAACAACGTGCGGTTGGGCAGGTGGGTGAGGGCGTCGTAGTAGGCCAGGCGATGGATGCGCTGTTCGCTGGCCTTGCGTTCGCTGATGTCGGTGAAGAAGCACACGTAGCTGGCCAGGTCGCCTTCATCGTCCAGCACCGCGGTAATGCCGACCCAGGCCGGGTAGTGATCGCCGTCGCGGCGCTTGAGCCACACCTCGCCCTCCCAGCTGCCGCGCTGGTAAAGCTGCTTGACCACGTAGCGCAGGTGGCCCTCCTGCTGTTCGTCGACGGTAAGCATGCCCGGCAACTGGTCGAGCACCTCGCTGACGGCGTAGCCACTGACGCGGCTGAACGCTTCGTTGGCCTGGACGATATAGCCGGCCGGGTCGGTGATGAGGATGGCCGAGGTGGAGTGCTCGAATACCGTCGCGGCCATGCGCAGGTCTTTTTCGGCGCGGCGTTGCTGGCTGATGTCGCGGCCTACCCCGAGCACGCCTTCGAAGCGCTCTTCATCGTCCCATACCAGCACCAGGCGCAGTTCGATGGGGATCTTGCGGCCATCGGCGCGCAGGCAGTCGAACAGGAACAGCTGGGTGGGCAGCTGGCTGCGCAGCTGGGCCAGCTGGGCCAGCTGGGCCGGGTCGCCCATGGCCTTGCTGACGCGCTCCATCAGGCTGTAGATACCGGTGAGCTGCGACGGGTTGGCGACGATCGACTGCCAGCCATTGGCAAAGATCCAGTCGGCCTGGTAGCCCAGCACGCCCTTCACCGAGGGGCTGACGTAGTTGAGCTGGAGCAGCCTGTCGGTGGAGAAGATCACGTCGCTGATGCTTTCGGCGAGCATGCGGTAGCGCTGTTCGCTGTCGCGCAGCGACTGGCTGGCCTCGATCTGCACCGTCACGTCCTTGCCCACGCCGATGATGCGCGTCACCAGGCCATCGGCGTCACGGGTCAACACTTGTTCGCGGATGTCATAGCAGCGCCAGCCGCCATCTCGGTGGCGGAAGCGCAGCTGGCAGTGCAGGGGCTGGTCATGGCCGCTGTCGCGCTGTTGCTGGCGCAGTGCCTGGTAGTGCGCGGCGTCCTCGGGGTGCAGCAGCAGCTCCCAGAAGCGGTCGCCCATCTGCGCCAGCTCGGTACGGTCGTAGCCCAGCGTCTGGCCGAGGTGGCGGTTGCTGAAGATCATGCGCTGGCTGAGCACGTCCTGCACGTACAGCTGGTCGGGCACGGTGCGCACCACGTCCGACCAGAAGCTTTCGCGCTCCAGCAGCGACAGCTCCACCTGCTTGCGGCTGGTGATGTCGCTGATGCTGAGGATTACCGCCTGGTAGTCACGGCGCTGCTGCGGCAGGCGGGCCATCAGCCACAGGTGCAGCTCACCACCCAGCGGCGCCGGCAGGCGCGCTTCCAGCTCCAGCAGCGGGCGCTGCTCGATCAGCGCGTCGATCAGTTGCATGCCGATGCTGTCGCGGCCATCGCCAGTGCCGTCGATCAGGCGCTGCCAGGCACCTTCGTGGCAGTCGATGTTCAACAACTGGCGGGCCACCTGGTTGATCTCGGTGATCTTCAGCTCCAGCAGCAGCGAGCGGCGCAGGTTGGGGTCCAGGGCCAGGCTGTGCTTGAGCGCGGCACGGTTGCGCAGGTGGTACCGGTCGAGTTGGCCGGGCAGGCTGGACAGGTCGAGCACGCACAAGGCCACACCGGTGCCTTCGAAGATTTCCTGGTAGCGCCGGCGGTCTTCCTGCAGCGCCCGTTGGCGGCGACGCATGTTGATCAGGGCCAGCACTGGCAGCAGGGCGCAGAACAGCACCAGCAGGCATTTGCCGAGCAGCGCCGGCAGCAGCTTCTGCTGGGCCAGCTTGGCGTCGAACAGGCCGCGCAACTGCCAGGTACTGTTGTCGAGGAAGGCCAGCATCACGCTTTGCAGCGGCTCGTTGCTGGTATCGGCTGGGGCATGGCTTTGCAGTACCTCGCCGTTGCGGCTGTTTTCCAGCAACCAAAGCGGGTGGCCGGCACCATCCAGGTGGAAGGTGAGGGTGCGGTAGTAGTCTGGCGACAGGCGCAGCAGCCAGTAGCCGCGGCCTTGCTCGGTGGCCTGGCGTAGCAGCAGGTAGAGGGTGCTGTTGTCTGCCGAATTGGTGAAGAAGTACGGGCTGCCCTGGGTTAGCCTGAGCAGCTCGTCAAGCAAATGGCGGTCGGGGCTGCCGGCCAGGCTGTCGGCCTGCACCTGCCCGGTAGCGTCCAGCCAGGCCATGCTTTGCAGGGCCGGCAGGCGCTCGCGCAGGGTACCCAGCAGGCTGGGCAGGGCCGAGGGCGTCGGCGCCTTGACGTAGGGCTGCACCACATTCATGGCCTGCTGGGCCTTGAAGGCCATGTTCAGGCTCAGGTGGTCTGCCAGTTCGGCGGTGGCATCCAGGCTCTGTTTGCGCAGGTCGGCCTGGGTATGGTTGAACTGGGCGAACAGCTGCCACAGCAGCAGGCCCAGCAGTATCAGGGCCAGCAGCGCCAGCGCACCCTTTATCGACCCGCGCAGCGACGCGACGGGCGCCTGTGGCGCGGAACGCAATGACGACGGATGAGTAAGATTGGTCAAGCGTTGATCCTGCGATTGAGCTGGCGATGGCAGGTATGGATCATGCACGGTGTGTGCCGGTGTCTGGTTGCCAGACCGCGGTGGCGCACTATAAGGCCGGACACCCCAAACGAGCTAGCATGCCTAGGATTATGGCAAAGTGCCAGCCAATATGACCGGTGGTGCCTGCCCGGTGGTTCGGCAAGCCCCTGCAACCTGTGCGAGAATAGCGCCCGCTTCAAATGACAACGCATCGGAGATGTTCGGTTTTGGTTACTCACTTTTCCTCCAATGGCCTCGATTCCGCCTGCGGGCGCAGCAGTCAGACCCTTGTCAGCACTGCCGTGACCGAGGACGTATCCTGCAAGTCCTGCCAGCGTTCGCTGAGCAAACCCGAGGCGGCAGCTGTCGCCAAGAGCAAGAGCCCATCGCTGGCTGAACTGCGCAAGACCGCCAAAGCGGCAGCTGAGCCGGCAGTTACCGTGGCCGAGGTCAAGCCGGCGGCCAAGGTCGTCAGCAGTGTGCCTGCGGCAGCCAAACCGGCCAAAGCTGCCGAGCAGCAGCCGGCTCGTAGCGGTGGCTTCAGCGTGAAGTCCGCCTGGGCCGCGCGCCTGGCCGAGCAGGGCGAGCGCTGCCGGTTGCCGCGCGGCAAGGCCAGGCAGCGTCACGTCTGAGCCATCTCAAGACCTGTGCGGTCCCTGTGTGGGGCTTCAGCCGCGAAAGAGGCCGGCACAGGTCATGAGTTTTCCAATCATTCAATCGATCCTGCCTCCACCTTCAACCCTTGCTTACCCTACCGTGCGTCGATGGCTTATTGATGCCATGGGAATGCCCGAATAAACTCGTCGGCTTTTCGCTCTACCGCTCTATTTCGAAGGATCGAACATGTTTTTCCCCTCCCTGGTTCAGCGCGGCATGGGCTGGCTTGCATGCGCGTTTCTTGCCACTTTGGCAAATGTTGCCTCCGCTGCGCCGATGGGTACGCCCGGCGACCAGGAGCTGATTCGTGACCGTCAGAACCGCCTGCTTGAAGAGCAGCAGCGGCGTCTGGAACAGTTGCAGGAGCTACCTGGCCGGGGCGCCGAGCCGGTCGCGCCGGTCGAACCCGATGACAGCCGCTGTTTTCCGATCAGCGATATCGTGCTGGAGGGTGCTGATGCGCTCTCCACGTCGGAACGCGAGCGCCTGCTCAAACCCTATCTTGGCCAGTGCCTGGGCGTCACGCAGCTGAACGCGCTGCTCAAGAGCGTTACCGATCTTTATATTCAGAAAGGCCTGGTCACCAGCCGTGCCTACCTGCCCCAGCAGGACCTGTCCAACGGCCGCCTGAAGGTCATCGTGGTGGAGGGCCGTCTCGAAGGCCTGAAGCCGGCAGAAGGCAGCAAGCTTTCCCCTCGTGAGCTGGCCATGAGCTTTCCGGGCGGCACCGGCGAGCTGCTGAACCTGCGCCAGATCGAACAGATGGTCGATCAGCTCAACCGCCTGCCATCGAACCAGGCACAAATGGAACTGACCCCGGGCAAGGCGGTGGGCGGCAGCGAAGTGGTGGTGCGCAACGCCCCACAAAAGCCATGGCGCGTGGGCCTGTCGCGAAGCAACGATGGCCAGCGCAGCACCGGCGAGCAGCAATGGGGCAGCAGCCTGGAATGGGACAGCCCGTTTGGCCTGGCCGACCAACTGGTTTTGCGTGGCAGCCACGATGCCATCAGCGACCACCAGAAGACCTCGCGCAGCGCCATGCTCTACTACAACCTGCCATTCGGCTGGTGGAACCTCAGCTACAGCTACAGCCAGAGCGAGTACCGTTCGCTGGGCGAGGCTTCAGGCTTCAATTTCAAGCAGGACGGTGACAGCCAGAACCACCAGCTGCGGCTGGAACGGGTGATACACCGCGATGCAATGAGCAAGACTTCGCTCAACACCGGCCTGAGCTACTTGCGCACCAACAACTTCATCGAAGACAGCAAGCTGGACACCAGCAGCAACCGCTTGAGTGAAGCGCAGTTCGGCATCAACCACGGGCGGCGGGTCGGCAATGCGTTCGTCAACATCGACCTGGGCATGCAGAACGGCATCGGTGCCTTCGATGCCCAGGGCGAAGACCAGCGCAGCAGCACCGGCAAGCGCCTGCCCAACGCTCGGTACCGCAAGTACACCGCTACGGTCAGCTACCTCCAGCCGTTCAAGCTGTGGGGTGAGTCGCTGGTGTTCAGCAGCCTGGTCACTGGCCAGCGCAGTGAAGACCTGCTGTTCAGCTCGCAACGCATGAGCCTGGGCAGCCAGTCCTCGATCCGTGGCTACAAGGACCAGAGCCTGAACGGAGACAGTGGCTATTACTGGCGCAACGATGTGCGCTGGAGCCGGCCGGTGGCCTGGGACTGGCTGCAACCCGTGCTGGCCGAATACGGCCTGGGGCTGGCCTACGACGTCGGCGCGATTCGCCATGATCGCTACAACAGCGGGCAAAGTGGCCGGCTGTCCAGCGATGCGGTCGAGCTGTTCGCTCGCGGCAAGCACCTGTCCGCCAGCGTGACCTTTGCCCACTCCCTCGAGCGGCCCGCCGCAATCGAAGCACGCGAGGCACCGGTTTATTTCCGCCTGGACATCTTCCTTTAACAGCGCTTTTCCCGAGTACCGACATGGACGTTCGTCAATTCGCCTTCCTGGCCCGTCAGCCTTCGGCTGCCCTGCAAACACGCCGCACCTTCTGGGGCCTGTCCAAGCGTGGGCTGGCTTTCATGCTGGCCAACATGATGTTCTGGCAGCCGCTGGTGGCCATGGCCGACGGCATCGTGGTCAACGGCAGTGGCACCAGCCTCGGCCAGGCAGGCAACGGCGTGCCCATCGTCAATATCGCTGCACCCAGCGGCGCCGGGCTGTCGCACAACAAGTTCAGTGACTACAACGTCGGCCAGCAAGGCGTAATCCTCAACAACGCCACTGGCCGCACCCAGGCCACCCAGCTGGGCGGCATCGTTCTCGGCAACAGCAACCTGGGCGGCCGTGCGGCCAGCACCATCCTCAACGAGGTCAATGGTGGTAATCCGAGCCAGCTCAAGGGTTACACCGAGGTGGCCGGGCAGTCGGCGCATGTCATCGTCGCCAACCCCTATGGCGTAACCTGCAACGGTTGCGGTTTCATCAATACGCCCAGGGCCACGCTGACGACCGGCAAGCCAGTAGTCGAAAATGGGCAACTGCAGCGCTATCAGGTGGAGCAAGGCACTGTCGCCATCGAAGGCGCCGGGCTCAATGCCAGCAACATCGACCAGTTCGAGATCATCACCCGCAGCGCCAAAATCAACGCCCAGATCCAGGCCCGCCAGTTGGCGGTGGTCGCCGGCAGCAACGACGTCGATGCGCAGAGCCTGGCCGCCACCGCACGTGCCGCCGACTCGGCCCAGGCGCCGCAGTTGGCCATCGATTCCTCGGCACTGGGCGGCATGTACGCCAACACCATCAAGCTGGTAGGTACCGAAGCCGGCGTGGGGGTGAAGCTCGACGGCAAGCTGATTGCCAGCGGCGGCGATATCCAACTCGACGCCAACGGCCAGCTGCGCATGGCCGAGGCCACCGCAGCCAAGGGCTCGGTGGCGATCACGGCCAGCCAGCTCGATGCCCAGGGCGGGGTATATGCCGGCAACGAACTGAAAGTGCGCACCCAGGGCGACCTGAACAATCGCCAGTCGCTCGCTGCCGGGCAACGCATCAGTCTGGACAGCGCTGGGCGGCTGAGCAACCAAGGCATCATCGAAGCGGGCGTCAACGCCGACAACAGCCGCAACACCACCGGCGACGCACGCCTGAACGCCAGGCACATCGATAACCATGGCAACACCGTGGTGGCCAGCCGCGATCTGAGCGTCACGGCGCAGCAAAGCCTGAACAACCAGGGCGGTACGCTCGGCGCCCGGTCTCGCCTCAGCGCAAGCGCCGATACCCTCGACAATCGCAACGCCGGCAGGCTGCTCAGCAGCGGCCAGGCGGACCTCACAGCCTCACGCCTGAACAATGCCCAAGGCGGGCTGATCGACGGCGCCAGCGTGAACGCCAAGGTTGGCCAGCTGGACAACGCCGCCGGTAGCGTGCGCGCGGGCCAGCACCTGGCTCTGACAGCCAGCGGCGCGGTGGATAACCGTGGTGGCCAGCTGACCAGTCTGCAGACCCTGAACCTCAACGCTGGCCAGGTAAACAATAGCGACAGCGGGCGCATTGCCAGCAACCAGGCACTAAGCGCCAGTGTCACGGGCCTCGACCAGCACAACGGCGGCAGCCTGACCAGCGTCAGCGAGCTGAGCCTGAACCTGAACAAAGGCCACCTGAACAATCAGGGTGGCCTGATCAATGCGCCACGCCTGACCCTGAACAACCTCTACACGGTGGATAACCACAAGGGCGAAATCTCCAGCGCCCAAGCGTTTGCGCTGGTGGCGCGCAGTCTCGACAACAGCCTTGGCAAGCTGCTCGGCAACCAGAACCTGAGCCTGCATCTGGACCAGGCACTGAACAACGACGGCGGGCTGGTTTCCGCTAACGGCATCAATGTGCGTGCCGCCAGCCTGGATAACCATGCGGGCACCCTGACCAGCCGTGCCGACCTGGCGCTGCAAGTGACCGGTAACAGCAACAACCAGTCAGGCGAGATTTCCAGCGTCGGTACCACCACCCTCAAAGGTGGCAGCCTCGACAACCGCGGTGGCCAGGTCACCGGCGATGCGGCCTTGCAGGTAGCGCTGGGCGACGCCCTGGACAATCGCCGAGGCCTGCTCGGATCGGCCGGGGGCGTCCACCTGCATGCCGCCAGCCTGGACAACCGCGAGGCCGGCAACCTGGTCAGCGACGCGGGCCTGAGCGCCGAGGTCACCCGCTTGCTGGACAACCAGCAAGGCGAGATCAGCGCCAAAGGCAACATCGACCTGCGCGCGGCCAAACTCGACAACCGTGGCGGCAAACTGCGCGCCGGCCAGCAGGCGAGCCTGAATGTCGAGCAACTGGACAACCGCCAGCAAGGGCTGCTGAACAGCCTGGCCGCACTCAGCTACAAGGGTTTGCAACTGGACAACCGTGGTGGCCTGCTAAGCGCCGCCGGGCCGGTGCGCCTGCAAGCCGGCAGCCTGGACAATAGCGGCGGTCGTATTTCCAGCCAGCGCACACTGCTGGCCCAGTTCGGGCAAATGATCAACCAAGGTGGCGAGCTGGTTGCCCAGGGCGACCTGTTGCTGGCCGGCAGCTACCTGGACAACCGCGCCAAAGGCTTGATCGGTGGCACCAGCGCGTTACGGCTGAATGTTGCCGAAATCGACAACCGGGGCGGGGAAATCTCCACCACCAAGGCGTTAGCCATGCAAGGCACCCGCCTGGACAACAGCGACAGCGGCAAGGTCCTGGCCGGCAGCGCCCTGCAACTGCAGATGACCGAGGTGCTCAACCGCAACCTGGGCCTGCTGTCGGCCACCGGGCCGCTGACCCTAAGCGGCCAGCAGCTGGACAACGGCCAAGGGCGTCTGGTCAGTGGTGGCGACCTTGACGTTGGCCTGGTTGGCGGGTTAACCAACCAGCAGGGACTGATCAGTGCCGAAGGGCGCCTGGGCGTTACCGTCGGCAAGCTGGACAACAGCAGCGGCAAGCTCTCCAGCGCTGCCGGCCTTTCGCTGACCAGCGCCGGCACGCTGCTCAACCGCAACGGCTCGATCACTACCGACGCCGGTCTGGCGCTGACCAGCCAAAGCCTCGACAACGGCCAGGCCGGCTTGCTCAGCAGCAAAGGCGCGGCCAAGGTCGCTACCGGCACCTTCGACAACGGCGAGGGCGCGCAACTGGTCAGTGGCGACCGCCTCGACCTTGAGGCCGGCCAGCTCAATAACGGCCAGGGCAGCCGCATCGCCAGTGAAAAGGCGCTGGTCGCCAGCGTCACCGGCCTCGCTCAGGACGGTGGCCAACTGTTCAGCAAAACTGCGCTGACCCTCGACCTGAACCACGGCCAGCTGCGCAACCGACAGGGGCTGATCAACGCGCCGCTGCTGGTGCTTAACAACCTTGCCAAGGTGGATAACCAGCAAGGCGAAATCTCCAGTGCCCAAGCATTCACCCTGGCAGCACGCAGCCTGGACAACAGCAACGGCCGGCTGATCGGCCAGCAAGGCCTGACCCTGCGCATCGACCAGGCACTTAACAACCTCAAGGGCCTGGTAGCGGCCAATGGCCTGGACCTGCGCAGCGCCAGCCTGGACAACAACCTGGGCCTGATCAGCAGCCGCGACGGCCTGGACCTGGCCGTCGACGGCGAACTGCGCAATCAGGGTGGTACGCTGATCGCAGATGATCGCCTGCACATGCAGGCCGGCAGCCTGCTGAACCAGCAGGGGCAGGTTTCCGCTGCGGGCGAGTTGCAAGCGCGAATTGGCACCCTCGATAACCAGGCCGGTGTGCTGGTTGCCTCTGGGTACCTGAAACTGTCCGGTGACCAGCTCGACAACCGCCAGGGTGGCCTGATCGGTTCGAGCCAGGGCCTGGACTTGCAGGTGGCGGCGGTAGACAACCGCGCCGGGGAGCTGTCGAGCAAGGCGGACGTCATCCTCGGCGGTACCCGCCTGGACAACAGTGACGGCGGCAAGGTGCTGGCCGACGGCAAGCTGCAAGTCGCCGTCGCCGAGGTGATCAACCGTAGCAAAGGCATGCTCTCGGGCAAGGCCGGCCTGGGCTTGACCGGTAACAGCCTGGACAACGTCGGCGGCCTGCTGCTCAGCCAGCACGCCATCGATGCCACGCTACAAGGCACACTCGACAACCGTCAGGGCCTGATCAGTGCCGAAGGTAGCTTGGGCCTGGCGAGCAACGCACTCGACAACCGCGGCGGCAGTGTTTCCAGCGCGGGGGCGATGACCCTCAAGCACACCGGCAACGTCCTCAACCAGGGCGGGGAATTGGTCACCGATGCAGCGCTGCAACTGAGCGCGGGCCAGGTCACCAACACCGACCAGGGAACCATCAGCGCCAAGGGACCGGCCAGCATCGACGCCGGCAGTCTCGACAACAGCCGCAAAGGCCGGATCGAAAGCGGCGCCAGCCTGGGCCTGATCACCGGCCAGCTGAGCAACCGCGATGGCGGCCGAATTGCCAGCGACGACGCCCTGTTGGTCAACGCCAGCGGCCTTGACCAGCAAGGTGGACAGCTGTTCAGCAACAGCGCATTGACCCTGGACCTCAACCATGGCCAGCTGGATAACCGCCACGGGCTGATCAACGCCCCGATGCTGGTACTGAAGAACCTCGATGGGGTGAACAACCAGGGCGGCGAGATCTCCTCGGCCCAGGCCTTCACCCTGGCTGCTCGCAGCCTGGACAACAGCAGCGGCAAGGTGCTGAGCAATCAGGCGCTGAACCTGCGCATCGCCCAGGCCTTGCACAACATCAAAGGCCTGGTCGCTGCCGAAACCCTGCATGCCCGTGCTGCAAGCCTGGACAATACCGGTGGCACGCTGACCAGCCGTGGTGGCCTCGACCTGCAGTTGGCCGACAGCCTGAACAACAGCCAGCAAGGCCTGATCAACGCCGCTGGCCTGCTGGACATTGCAGCCCGCGCTGTCGACAACCAGGCAGGCTCGCTGTTGGGCAACGCCATTCGCATCGATTTCGGCAGTGCCACTGGCGACCTGAACAACGATGGTGGCCTGATCACCACCGATGGCCCGCTGGCCCTCGACCGCCTGCGCGACCTGAGCAACCGCGGCGGTGAAATTTCCTCGCGGCAGGACCTTGCCCTGGCCGGCCGTGCCCTGGACAACAGCGCTGGCAAGCTGATCAGCAGCGGCCAGCTGAATGTCACCGCCCAGCGCCTGCTGAACCAGGGTGGACTGGTCTCGGGCTGGCGGGGCCTGGGCGTAAATCTGGGCAGCCTCGACAACCGCAACCAGGGCACCCTGTCCAGCCGCGATGGCGCGTTGGACGCCGCAGTCAGCGGCGACCTGCAGAACAGCGCTGGTGGTGCGCTGGTCAGCCAGCAAACCCTGAACGTGGCAGCGGCGAACCTCGACAACAGTGGTGCCGGCATCCTGTCCAGTGGCGGCGCGCAGCGCCTGACCATCAGCGGGCTGCTGAACAACGGCCAGGGTGGCCTGATCGACAGCGGCGCGGCGCTGGCCCTCAACGCCATGGCGCTGGGCAACGGCGCCGGCAGCATCAGCGCCCGTCAGGCACTCGATGTGAATGCCGGTAGCCTGGACAACAGCGCCGGCAGCCTGATTGGCAATGCGGTCGTCACCCTCAAGCTGCTCGGCACCCTTGCCAACAACAACGGCAAGCTTGCAAGCGCCGGCCCCCTGCGCATCGACAATGCCACGCAAATCGACAACCAGGGTGGCCAGATCGCCAGTCAGGGCCTGCTGAGCCTGTTCGCCAGCAGCCTGGACAACCGCAATCGCGGTACCGTGGCGGCTAGCCAGCAACTGACCCTGGCCGTTGACGGCCAGCTGCTCAACAGCGCCGACGGCCTGATCTACAGCCAGAACGGCGGCGCCGATGTGCGTGCCGCCAGCTTTGGCAACACCAAGGGCACTTTGCAGAGCCAGGGTGCCTTGCAACTGGTGACCGGTGATGTCGACAACCAGAGTGGCCGTATTCTGGCCGACGCTGGCAACCTCGACGTCACGGCCGGCAACCTGGACAACCGTGGCGGCGTGCTTTCCAGCCTGCAAGGCAAGTTGGTCGCCGACCTGCGCGGTGTGCTGAACAACGGTTATGACCTGAACAACAACCGCCAGGGTGGCGTCACGCAGGCCCAGGCCCTCGACCTCAAGGTACTGGGTGGCATCGACAACTATGGCGGGCGAATTGCTGCACAAGCTGGCGATGCCTTGGTCAGCACCGCCGATTTCGATAACCGCAACGGCGGCCTTTATGCCCAAGGGCTGGTCAAGGTCACAGGTGGCAACTTCGACAACAGCGGCGACAACGATGGCCAAATCGCCGGCCAACGCATCGACCTAGGCCTCAGCGGTGCGCTGAACAACCGCCTGGGCATCATTGAAAGCGACAGTACCCTGGCCATCAAGGCGGCCAGCCTCGACAACCAGACCGGCCAGTTGCGTGCCTTGGGCACAAGCGGCGCTACCCGCCTGCAGATCGGCGGCCCGTTCGACAACCGCAACGGCATTCTGGAAACCGCCAACAGCGACCTCAGCCTCGGCGTCGGCAGTTTCCTCAACGCTGGCGGCAGCCTGCTGCACGTGGGCAGCGGCAATTTCGACATCAGCACAGCCAATGTCACGGGCGCCGGCGGTAGTATCGTCACCCGGGGCGGCCTCACCCTCAACGCTGGCAGCTGGAGCAACAGCAACGTTATCCAGGCCGGGCGCCTGACGCTCAATGTCGGCAACTTCAGCCAGACCGCCAACGGCCAGTTGCTGGCCAGCGAAGCGCTGGTCGGCAGCGGCAGCGACTGGAGCAACGACGGCCTGATCGCCAGTGACGGCAGCCTCAGCCTCGATCTGGCTGGCACCTACGCCGGCAACGGCCGCCTCAGCAGCCGTGGCGACCTTGGCCTGAGCGCCGCACAGGTCAACCTGAGCAACACCGGCAGCATCGCCAGCGGTGGCACCACCAGCCTCTCGGTAGTCGGGCAGTTGAACAATGCCGGCCGCCTGACGTCTGCTACCGGCCTTTCCCTCGTGGCAGGCGGCGTCAACAACCAAGGCACGCTGGGTGCCGGCGAAGCGCTGAGCGTGACCACCAGCGCCCTGGTCAACAGCGACCAGGGCCTGATTTTCAGCGGCAGGGATATGGGCCTGCGGGTCGCCAGCCTGACCAACAGCTATGCCGACGTCTACAGCCTGGGCGCCCTGACCATCGACCGGGATGGCCAGGGCGGCTTGGCCAACAGCATCGTGAACCGTTCCGGCTCGCTGCAGAGCGACCTGTCGATGAGCCTGGCAGCGAGCACCATTCAGAACGTGCGGGCGGTGCTGCAGACCGACAACAAGGGCCTCTACACCGCCCGCGTTGGCGAGGTGGCCTGCATCGAGGGCTACAACGCCGGCGACTGCGGCGGCAAGCGCAACCACGTCTGGGAGATCGTCCAGCGTGACAAGTTCGAGGTGACCGACGCCAGTGCCGCCTCCAGCATCACCACCGGCGGCAACCTGACCATCCGGGGCGGCGACCTGCTCAACAGCAGCAGCACCATCGCCGCTGCCGGTAACCTGGTGGCCAGCGTTGACAACCTGACCAACAGCGGTGTGGAAACCGGCGAGACCGAAACCACCCGCATCTTCCGTTCCGAACGTACCCGCAACGCCGGGGCCTGGTACCAGCTGGCCAGCTCGATCACCAGCAAGTACTGGTACGAGAGCGCTGGTTACGACCCTGCCAACCTGGGTGGCTTGCAAGCTGACCTGGCCAGGTTCATCGGCATGACCGAAGCGGAGCTGGTGAGCCTTGGCAGCACCCGCAAACTGGCGGCAGGCGACCAAAGCTATGCCGCCATCATGCAGGCCAATGGCGCGGTGAACATCACCGCCGGCAACGGCATCGACAACAGCGTCGTGCGCCCGGGTTACGCCTACATCGGTAGCGGCGCGCGTACCGATACCACCGCACCCGGTACGGCGTTCTCCACCCGCATCACACTCAACCAGCAGCTGCCGCCGGACCTCGCCCAACAACAGGTCAACCCGCTGGCGCTGCCCGGCTTCAGCCTGCCCACTGGGCAGAACGGCTTGTTCCGCCTGAGCAGCGAGGCCGGCAGCACGACCGCCAGCGGCCCGCAAAGCTGGAGCATGGGCGGCGCCAGCCTGAGCGTCGCGCAGCGCCAGCAACCCTTGCCGCTGGCCCAGGGGCGCACGGTCAGCATCCGCGGTGCCGACCAAGCGGCAGGCAGCAGCACCACGCTGAATACGGCCGACCGCACCCAGGCGAACGTCGCCGGTAGTGCCAGCGCCGTCGACACCAGCCTGCCCGGGAACGCCGGTAGCCCCGCGCTGCCCGGCCGCTCGGCGGTGGACGACCGCATCAGCCAGGCCTCCACGCTCAACGGCCAAGGCCCGCTCACCATCGAGCGCGTGCAAGGCCTGCCCGACAGCAGCGTGCGCAGTAACCCGCACAAGTATCTGATCGAAACCAACCCGGTGCTCACCGACCTCAAGCAGTTCATGAGCTCCGACTACCTGCTGGCGAACCTTGGCTACGACCCGGATGAAAGTGCCAAGCGCCTGGGCGATGGCTTCTACGAGCAGAAGCTGATCCAGCAGGCCGTGGTCGCCCGCACCGGGCAACGCTTTATCGATGGCCAGAACAGTGACGAACAGCTGTTCAAGTACCTGATGGACAATGCCATCCAGAGCAAGCAACAGCTCAACCTGGCAGTGGGCGTGAGCCTCACCTCCGAACAGGTGGCGGCGCTGACCCATGACATCGTCTGGCTGGAAACCGCCGAGGTGAATGGCGAGCAGGTGCTGGTGCCAGTGCTTTATCTGGCGCACGGCAACAACCGTCTGGCCCCCAACGGCGCTCTGATCGCCGGCAACGACGTCAACCTGATCGCCGGCCAGAACCTTGACAACGTCGGCACCCTGCGCGCCAGCAACAACCTGTCGGCCAAGGCCGGCAACAACATGGTGAACAGCGGCCTGGTCGAGGCTGGCAACCGCCTCGACCTGCTGGCTGGCAACGATCTGGTGAACAAGGCCGGCGGCATCATCGCCGGGCGCGACGTCAGCCTCGCCGCCGTGCGTGACGTGATCAACGAACGCACTTTGACTTCGCACCAGAGCAGCAACGGCAGCTACGCCCAGCAGCGCGACTTTGTCGATAACGCCGCCCGGGTGGAAGCCGCGAACAACCTGGCGATCAACGCCGGGCGCGACCTGAGCAACAACGGCGGCGTGCTCAGCAGCGCTGCCGACACCAGCCTGAAGGCCGGCCGCGATGTGAAGCTGACCTCGGTCGAGCAAGTGGTGGTAAACGACCGCGGCGTGCGCCACACCGACAGCAGCGTGACCCAGAACGGCTCGAGCGTGCAGGCCGGGCGTGACCTGAGCGTCAGCGCCGGGCGCGATATCAGCGCGGTGGCCAGTGCGATCGAGGCCAAGCGGGATGTGGCCATGGCGGCGACGGGCGATCTGCAGCTGGCAGCGGCCGCCAACGAGCAGCACTCGGCGAGCAAGACCCGGAAAGTCACCAGCCAGGAGGACCATGTCCAGCAGGTGGGCAGCACCGTGGTGGCTGGCGGCAATGTGGCATTGAAGGCTGGCGACGACCTAGCCCTGAGCGCCAGCCGCGTGACGGCGGGCGATGAGGCCTACCTTTACGCCGGTGGCGATGTACAGCTGGTCGCTGAGGAGAACAGCGACTACAGCTACTACCGCAAGACCAAGACCAGCCACTCCGGGCTATCCAGCAGCCAGAAGACCCGGATCGACAGTTCGAAGGCCATCACTCAGCAGGGCTCGTCGGTCAGTGGTGACACGGTGGTCGTTCGCGCCGGGCAGGATATCGGCGTGTCGGGCAGCAGCATCGTGTCGACCAACGACACCAGCCTGCTGGCGGGCCGTAACGTGCAGATCGATAGCGCGACCGAAACGTTCGAGCAAAGCCACTCGAGCTCGAAGAAGAAATCGGGCCTGCTCAGCAGTGGAGGCATCGGCTTCACGTTGGGCTCGACCAGCCTGGAAAAAACCTCGACCAGCACCAGTGAGAACGCCAGGGCCAGCACCATTGGCAGCGTGCTGGGCAATGTCACCATCGAGGCGGGCAAGGACCTGGGTATCAAGGGGTCGGAGGTTGTCGCCGGCAAGGACATCACCCTGGTCGGGCAGAACGTCGAGATCGTTGCTGCTGAAAACCACAACACCAGCGAGCAGACGTCCAAGAGCAAGAGCAGCGGCTTGACCCTGGCGCTGTCCGGTACGGTTGGCAGTGCCATCGACACCGCTTACCAGACTACCAAGCAAGCGACCCGGGAAGAGGACAGCCGGCTTTCTGCACTCCAAGGTATCAAGGCCGGGCTGACCGGTGTTCAGGCCTGGCAGGCTGCCCAGCAGAGCGGTGGCATGACGGCGGATAATGCTGGCCAGTTTGTAGGTATCGCCTTATCGCTGGGCGGGCAGAAGTCGAGCTCGCGGCAGACCCAGGAACAAACCGTCAGCCAGGGCAGCAGCCTGACCAGTGGCAACGACCTGAGCATTGTGGCCACCGGCAACGGGGCCGGCAGCGGCGGGGATATCCGGGTACAAGGCAGTCAACTCAAGGCCGGCAATGACCTGCTGTTGTCCGCCGAACGCGACATCCAGCTTGAGGCTGCTGCCAATACGCAAAAGCTCGATGGCAAGAACAGCAGCAGTGGCGGCGCCATCGGCGCCAGCATTGGTGTAGGTTCCGAAGGTGCCGGTCTCAGCATCTTCGCCAATGCCAACAAGGGTGCCGGCAACGAGAAAGGCAACGGCACGACCTGGACCGAAACCACACTGGACGCCGGCAATGAGGCGACCCTGCTCAGCGGGCGGGACACGGCGCTCAAAGGGGCCCAGGTCAACGCCGCGAAAATCACCGCCGACGTAGGGCGCGACCTGACGCTGCAAAGCCTGCAGGACACCGACAACTACAAGTCCAAACAGGCAAATGTCAGCGGTGGGTTGAGCGTCACCATCATCGGCGCGGGCGGGGCAAGCGGCAGTCTCAGCGTCAGCAAGACCAAGCTCGACTCCAACTACCAGAGCGTGCAGGAGCAGACCGGTCTGTTCGCCGGCAAGGGCGGTTATCAGGTCGATGTGGGCAAGCACACCCAGCTTGACGGCAGCGTCATTGCCAGTTCTGCCGACGCCGACAAGAACCGCCTGAGCACCGGCACCCTGGGCTGGAGCGATATCGCCAACAAGGCCGAGTTCAAGAGCCAGTTGGCCAGCGCCAGCATCAGCGGTGGCAACGGTGGTGCTGACACCTTCACCAGCAACATGCCAAGCGGCACGTTGATCGCCTACAACCACAGCGGCAGCGCCAGCGGCACCACATCTTCGGCCATTTCCGAAGGCACGCTGGAAATCCGAGACCCGGGCCGGCAGCAGCAGGATGTGACCAGCCTCAGTCACGACGTCGAGCATGCCAACGACAGCATCAGCCCGATCTTCGACAAGGAGAAGGAACAGCGGCGCCTGCAGCAGGTTCAGCTTATTGGCGAAATCGGCACACAGGTATCGGACATCGTCCGCACCCAAGGGCAGCTGAAGGCTGACCAGGAGGCGCGTGCGGAACTTGAAGCACACGGCATCGTGGCGCCGGGTGAAGGGGCAAGCAAGGAGGCGGTGAAGGCTTACCAGGAACAACTGGTCGCCACCGAGGCTTACCAGCGAATCATGGGTAAGTACGGCACCAGTGGTGATTACCAGCGCGTGACCCAGGCCGTGACAGCGGCACTGCAAGGGTTGGCGGGTGGTGATATCGGTTCTGCGTTGGCAGGCGCATCGGCACCATACCTCGCGCAGGTAATCAAGAAATCCACTGGCGACAATGCTGCACTCAACGTCATGGCCCACGCAGTGTTGGGTGCCGTTGTCGCCCAAGCGCAGGGCAACTCGGCGGCAGCCGGGGCAGCGGGTGCGGCCGGCGGCGAACTGGTTGCCCGCCTGATCACTCAGCAGTTGTATGGCACCAGCGACAGCAACTCGCTCAGTGAAGAGCAGAAACAGACCGTTTCGGCGCTGTCGACGCTAGCGGCCGGGCTTTCGGGCGGTCTGGTGGAAGGTAATAGCGCTGGGGCTGTCGCGGGTGCCGGTGCGGGCCGTAACGCGGTTGAAAACAACCTGCTGGCGAACAAATACGGCGTTGAACGGCTGGATGCCGCCAGCCGTGCGTTGTATGAGAAGCTCAAGGCCGCCGGTATTGGCAGTATTGATGAGTTGCACGAGCGGTATAAAGCCTGTGGTGGAAATGGCGGCTGCGAGGTTGGTATTCGTGATGAGTACCGGCAGCAGGAGAAGCAGGCTGGGGAAAAGCTGGTTGAGCTGTACCAGAGCGGCAGGCTGAGCAAAGCGGAATATGACCTTCTGGTAACGGATTACGCCCTTGCGATGATGAGGGGGGTAGTGGACGCGCAGAAGAGCGACGCGGACGCGAGCTTCCTTGATGTCTACGCGCTGTCGGGCAGCGATTGGTCGCCAATGGGCGTTGTTGCGAATCCGTATGTGAACGCGATCAGAGCGAGTGAGCTGATTGCGGAATGGAGACGGCAAGGGTTAACTGAAGAGGCAATCAATGAACGGGCACGTCAGGACGGCTTGCTCGGCTCGACCTTGGCGCCGGTGGATGTGCCAGGGATTATTAGCCTTGTCGATAAAGGTGCTACGCGGGATGATGTAGTAAAATTAGCGGCGGTAGTGATACTAGGCAAAGCTACCAGCGGTGCAAAAGACCCCACCCGCTTTATTGATGGAGTGAAGGTCGTTGATCAAAAGACCGGAAATGTTTTACAAGGCACTGTTGATCTCGGCCCGACCATAGAGCGGATAAAATCAGGTGGTTCGTTCCCTCATCGAAACGATGGGTCTATATTTCAGAATCGTGGCGGGGATTTGCCGCAAAAACCTGCTGGCTACTATACAGAGTACGTACATCCTACCCCAGGTGTTTCAGGGCCAGGGCCTCAGCGGATAGTTGTTGGGAAGGGTGGTGAGATGTACTACACTGCAGATCATTACAAAACATTTATCCCAGTCAATAAATAAAACAAGGAGTGGAAATGCTGCCATTCAAGTACTCCGATCTCACGCCTTCATTCGACGCTGCGGAAGTCTTTTATGTCCGTATTGATCCGAAAATTTCTCTCTCGGAAGAGCTGCTGAGCGCGCTATATTACCAGCTATGGCTTCCAGGGTATTTTGGATTCAATTGGGATGCACTCTACGACTGTTTGAGAGATCTTGAATGGATTCCATGCCGCAAGGTGGTTCTTGTGCATGAAGTTACTCCAAACGTGCCAGTAGATGACCTGAAGGTTTATCTGGAGGTGTTGCGCGACGCGGCTCTTGACTGGGGGCGAGATGAGGCGCATCAATTGGAGGTTTTCTTCCGGTCGACTGACCGAAGTGCCGTGGAGGCACTTTTAATGAGCTAATTCAAGTGGTGCAAAAGGAATAGGGAACGCTACAGAGGCGGGCTCTGTTTTTACTCAGTAACGTAATTTTTGGTCAAAAGATCCTATTCAGTTTAGTGGGAATAAGTTCTATCAGCGGAATGATTTATTTGATCCTAGTTTGCAAACTGGTTGGCGTGAAGGTGGCAAAGTCATAACAGGTAGTAATGTTGAGGGTATGGCCTCTGGTCGAGCGCCCATAGGTGTAGATGGCAAGTCGGTGAACCTGCACCATATGACGCAAACACAGTCAGGGCCTATTGCAGAAAAGACGCAAAGTTTTCACCAAGCCAATAGCGCAACTATTCACATTAACCCTAATACAATTCCTTCTGGTATTGATAGGGCAGCTTTTGATAAGTGGGAGGTGCAATGCTGGAGGCAACGATCTGCAGACTTTAGGAATTGAGAATGAGCCAAGTTACGACGCATCAAATTGAGGATTTAGTATCACTGCATCCTGATATCGTGTGCTTTGGTAGCCAGGCCGATTGCGTGGGTGATGACTGGATTGAGAAGGCCGAGCAGCAGCTAGGGCTTGAACTGCCAGGGTCGTACAAGTGGTTTTTAAAGACGTATGCGGGTGGCGAGATTGGTACTGAAGAAATTTACAGTATCTATGGCGTGGACTTTGAGGGTATCAATGGAGGGGATATTGTCTATCAGCATATTGTGGGCATAAAAAATAATCTGGTAGATGGCAAAAAGCTTGTGATTAGCGAAACTGATATGGGGGAAGTCTTTTTCTTTGACTATTCAAAATTTAAAGATGGTGAGTGTCCCGTGAATCTTCGACTTCCGTCTGGTGAAGATGTTAATTACGCTTCAGATTTTTATGAGTTTTTATATAAACGAATTTCTGCTCATATTTGATAGGTGTCCTCATTCTGTACCGGCCATGCGCCGGTGTTGTTTTATCTGCTTACTGCAAAATCTCCTTTCCTTCGCTGCTTGCTTTGGTCGTGGCCTGAGCGATCAGGGCATCGAGCATCTGCGCAACGAATTTCTGTTGGCTTTTAGATAGCTGCTCGATGGCTTCCAGTTGCTGTTGCCATTTTGGAGCAGGCCCACGTTTACGCACAGTGGTTTCCTTCTGCTGACCAAACAGCTCTTCGAATGTGGTCGAAAGCAGCCTGGCCAGCTCCGGCAACGCCGCTACCTGGATACGCCGCTTGCCGGACTCATAGGCTTGGATGGTCTGCTGGGACACGCCCAGCCGTTCAGCCAGTTGGGTTTGGCTGCTGGCCGACGCCGTAAAACAGGCGATTACGCGCCTGCATCAGAATGCCCAGCGGCTGATCAAAACCGTGGCGTTCGCCGATCAATTGACCTTTCTTTCGGACAAAACCCGTACCCGGCGCGACCACATGAAATACCTGACGCTGATTCGCTGCATTGCCTTGCTGCATCAGCATCAACGCCCGGTCAAACACATTGAGCACCGAGGCAAGTCGTTGGCTTACATCGAGGTCACGAAGGGCGACATCGTGTTGGCCAATCGGCTGGCCCACGACATTCTTGGGCGCACCCTGGACGAACTGCCGCCGCAAACGCGGCGTTTGCTGGAGTTATTGCAGGGCTGGGTCGAAGCCCGAAGCCAGGCGCAGGGGCTTAAAAAGAATGAGTTTCGGTTTGGTCGCAAGGACGTGCGCGAGGCCACCGGTTGGGGGAATACCCAGTTAAAAATCCATTTGGGCCGACTGACCGAACTGGAATACCTGCTGCCGCACCGCAAGGGGTTAGCGCATGAATACACCCTCACGTATGACGGCAAAAGCGGTCATCAACCGCATTTGATGGGCCTGATCGATGCCGACCAACTCGACAACACATCCGCTCGGTCGGGGGATTCAGAAAAACGATCGGACTCAGGTCGGGCCATGGTCGGTACTCAGTCGGACACCCTCAACCATGCGCAAAGCCACGCCATTTCTGGCGTTGAGGCCGAAGCGGTCGGTCTGAACGAAAGACCACTGATCCAGCATCCACAAAACAACCACTCCGCGTTGTCCAGCGCCGTCTAAGTCGAGGTGGTTATGCCGAAAAAAAGACGAGAGCAAAAAACAGCGTGTTTCGGAACAAATCATTGGCCCACTAGGCGATCCCGGCAGCCTGTATTTTCAGATGAAACAGTTTCTGCAATACCAGCGTGAGCGTGGTTATTCCGAGCGCACCGTGGGCAACCGCGAAAGCCTGTTGATTGCGTTTATCCATTGGTGTGACGAACGCGGTTTGACCCGGCCCCAGGAAATCACCCGACCCATTTTAGAGCGCTATCAGCGTCATCTTTTTTTGTATCGAAAAGCCGATGGCGAACCGCTGTCGACCCGCAGCCAAACGGTGCGCATCACGCCGATTCGGGTCTGGTTCAAGTGGCTGACCAAGACCAATCGCATCTTGTACAACCCGGCTTCACCTGAGATTGAATGAGCAAGGCTTGATTGATCTGCAAACCTGGATGATCGACTCAACCGCAGTACGTGCAACCCGAGCCTCATCTGGCGCTCGGAAAAAAGGGGGCCTGACGAACCTGCCGATCACGCTCTAGGCCGCAGTCGCGGTGGCCTGACAACTAAGATTCACATGCTCTGCGACGCCAACGGGACACCGTTGCGCTTCCTCCTCTCTGGCGGTCAAGCCAGTGACATCAGCTACGCACAACCACTGCTGGACGAAGTCAGCATTCCATCAAACCAACCTGGCCGCCCGCGCAAGCGCTGCAAATGGTTGCTCGCCGACAAGGGCTACGACGCCGAAACGCTGCGCCGATACTGCGACCAGTACCGTATGCAACCCGTCATCCCGATGCGCTCTATGAAGCGCAAACCCAAGCCTGGCTTACCCAGACTGTTTGATGGGCCCAAATACTGACAGCGCAACATCATTGAACGCATTTTTGGCTGGCTGAAAGAGAATCGCCGCATCGTCACACGCTTCGACAAGCTCGCGAAAAGCTATGCCGCCATGGTCTCACTGGCTTGTTCCATGCGGTGTTTGCGACATCTCTTTTCGTACGGAGCCTAGTATATTCAACGGACCTGGGGAGAGGTTGAACCTCCTTCCCATGAATGGGAGCTTGAATAAAGGTACTTGGAAATCTATGGGGGATACATGGGCGTCCGCACTCAAGGAGGGAAAGCAAGTTAACGTAAAGATTGAGACTATTTATTCTGGCAATAGTGTTCGGCCAGAAAGCTTTAATGTGCAGTATTCAATAGGTATTGCTCGTCCAAAAGAAATTGTATTTAAAAATTCACCGGGTGGAAATTGATGCGTAGTGATGATGATATCTACAATGACATTGGGGGTATTCTGTTTGAGATTGCTCCCGATGGAGCCTGTAAACTTATTATGCGTGCACAACTATCCCAGGAGCTAGATAGCTGTGAGTATGAGTATGACTACATTGATGTACAAGGTAACGTTGCCTGGTTTACGGCAGGCGGGCGAGTCAATACAGATATTTTAGATCTTTTAATAGAGTTGCGTCGTTGGTATGTTGAGAATAAACTGACAGGAGGACTGCCAGCGTGGAGTGGCTGTGAGGTGGCCTTGGACTTGATTAAATTTAAAATTTGCATCGACTTTATTTATCCTTGAGAATTAAATGGCAAGTTTAGATGTAGAGGCTTAGGCTGAATGTGGTGTGCTTTTGGGAAGTGTCAGCCTTTTTGTGTGCGAGCCGGTAACGGCCTGCCGTCTGGCAGGCCCTGATTTTCACTGGGTCGGCCTGATGAACCGATCTCCGTACAAATCGCGAATTTGATTCATCGCACTTTTCCAATCCTGCGCCGCTGAGCCCCAGTTCGCCGTCATGTTTCGCAGGCCCAGCCAGATCAGCAGAGGCAATCAATGAACGGGCACGTCAGGACGGCTTGCTCGGCTCGACCTTGGCGCCGGTGGATGTGCCAGGAATCATTAATCTTGTCGATAAAGGTGCTACGCGGGATGATGTAGTCAAGTTAGCGGCGGTGGTGATACTAGGCAAAGCTACCAGCGGTGCAAAAGGTACTGCAACAGATCCGAAGGTCACCATCAAAGATCACTATGATAATCACTTGAATATGGTGGATGACATAAAGGATTAACTTTCGTCTCAAGGGTTCAGAGTCAGCGAAAAGGAAATGTCATTCGGTAGCTCCTGCGGAACTGGTCGTTGTAGGCCAGATATCGTGGCCGAAGCACCTGATGGGACCTTGAGAATTATTGAGGTTAAGACAGGTGGCGCGGACTTGAGTATTCGTCAGTTAGAATTTTTCCCTCAAATAAAAGATGGGGCTTCAATTCCAAGAGGGAAAGTTTCCGAAAGTTTTGGCCTCACGCCAGGCGTACCACTAAAGGATCAAGGTTATCCTAACGGTATCCCTATTGAGATAATGAATTTTCCTGGTGCTAAGTGATGAAGGAAAAAGATGTGGCTTCAATTTTGACGGAGCAGGGCTGGGTTTGTAGCAAGGATGAAGTCGGGGATTATTTTTGCGTGACAGATGTTGATGGGGTTAAAGTTCAAGTAATCCCGTCTGTGAAGAAGCGCTCGAATCATTTTCGGGTGTCACTTATGCCATCGGTTTCGACCAAAGAATTCTCGGAAACTGTTGCGTTTGTGTGGGGGGAGGGGAGCGGATATTCGCCGGTAATAGTTAGTAATGAGCCTCCGGAGAAGTTGCCTGAATTTTCTAGTGATGATGTTCTCAGGATGTCTGAGAAAGCCATGTCTTGGGCACGCTCTCAAAATATTGAGTCCGGCCTGATGGTTTATAGAAGTCTGCCGACTGACAGTAAAGGCGCGATGCCCCTTCGGCACTTGGCTGCATTGGCAATAGCTGGTGACGTTGAACGATTGAACGGTTACAAGAAGAGCTTTGAGATGGGAGACAGGCTTGGTTTTGTACCCTGCATTACTGATGGCATGATTGATCGGGCAGTCTTGAAAGCCAAACTTGCAAAATAGATTTTTTCTTGAGCGCTACACGCTGAAGCGTCGCGGCTAATCAATGAGGTAAATTTTATGTTTGCAGATCGTATTATTGAATTCGGGAAGAAATTCGACGGCCGATTGGAAGCTGGCCTGCTCCAAGGGGCTTTGGACTATGTCGCGTACAATGAGGAAGGCCTAGCCTTTGAGATACTATGCGATCACATTTGTGAATTTGATATTTCTATTGCGGACGACGAGTACCAGGAGGCAGTTAGACTTATCACAGATCTAGGGTTTGATTTAGATGAGGGACCGTTTAAGCACTTGGTGGGATTGAAGAAATAAAAACCTAGGGGTCGGTTGGTGCAAAAGACGCAGGTGAGGTTGCCTCTATTGGCGGAAAGACCTGTGTTTATAACTGCGTTGTTGATGGCGTGACGAGATTAATTTAATTGGTCATGAAATGAAGTTTGGCATTGAATTTGTATATAGTAATTAGATTAAGTTCATATTCATCCAGGCACCGGCCTCGACCAAAGCCAGCAGCGAAGGAAGGGAGGCCTGGCTTGAGCGATCAGGGCATCGAGCATCTGCGCAACAGAGTGTGGGTGATGCCGTGTTCTTTGCGCAGGCGGGCAATTCGCTCGCCCACGGCAATGAAAAATTCACGTTTTTCGCTGGTTATGCTCAGTCCACAGGCCAAGCCCCGTCTTGGTCTATACCAGAGGGTCGTACTCCGCTTTGCTCAGCCTCCCTTTATCCAATGATGAACATGACTACCTTTCTGCCACCCAGCAGGCGAACAGTTGAGCGTGTCGCACGTAGTTGAGATGATAGCCAGCTTGGCAGCGGCGACGACTGCCGCAGGCGCTACAGGAGCGAGCAGCGTGCCGGCTCTGAGCGTCATGGCGAGGTCGATTTTTGTAGCGAGAACATGAGGTAGGGCGGAAAAAGGCTGCTTCACTGCGTTGCACCACCCAGCGACGGCATCCAGACCCCCGGCCAATCCTCGCCAGCTGCGCAACGGATCATTTTCATGGCGAGAAGGCTGTTTACGCGTTTTTGCAGCCCAAATTAACAGCGCGACGCCAGACAACGAATTTTTTGGCAATGGCAGCCCGGTCAAATTCACGTGGGCTGCCCGGTATTTCTTAACCTTTAGACTGGGGTATCCAGAATGGCTCAATACGTCTACACCATGCATCGGCTGAGCAAGGTCGTGCCGCCGAAGCGGGAAATTCTCAAGAACATTTCCCTGTCGTTCTTCCCGGGCGCCAAGATCGGCGTGCTCGGCCTGAACGGCGCTGGTAAATCGACCTTGCTGCGGATCATGGCCGGCGTCGACAAGGAATTCGACGGCGAAGCCCGTCCGATGCCCGACATCAACGTTGGCTACCTGCCGCAGGAACCGCAACTGGACCCGAACAAGTCGGTGCGCGAAGTGGTCGAGGAAGCGGTCAGCGTGATCAAGGACGCCCAGGCGCGCCTGGACGAGGTCTATGCTGCCTACGCCGAACCGGATGCCGACTTCGACAAGCTGGCCGCCGAGCAGGCCAAGCTGGAAGCCATCCTGCAGGCCGCTGACGGCCACAACCTTGAGCGCCAGCTGGACGTTGCCGCCGACGCCCTGCGCCTGCCGGCCTGGGACGCACGCATCGAGCACCTGTCCGGTGGTGAGAAGCGCCGCGTGGCCCTGTGCCGCCTGCTGCTGTCGGCCCCCGACATGCTGCTGCTGGACGAACCGACCAACCACCTGGACGCCGACTCGGTGGCCTGGCTGGAGCGCTTCCTGCACGACTTCCCGGGCACCGTGGTAGCCATTACCCACGACCGTTACTTCCTCGACAACGTCGCTGGCTGGATCCTGGAACTGGACCGCGGCGCCGGCATCCCGTACGAAGGCAACTACTCGGGCTGGCTGGAAGCCAAGTCCGAGCGCCTGGCGCAGGAATCCAAGCAGCAGAGCGCCCACGAGAAGGCCATGAAAGAGGAACTGGAATGGGTGCGCAAAGGCGCCAAGGCCCGCCAGTCCAAGTCCAAGGCCCGTCTGCAGCGCTTTGAAGAAATGCAGTCGCAGGAGTTCCAGAAGCGCAGCGAAACCAACGAGATCTACATCCCGGCCGGCCCGCGCCTGGGCGACAAGGTCATCGAGTTCAAGAATGTCACCAAGGGCTACGGCGACCGCGTGCTGATCGACAACCTGTCGTTCTCCATGCCTAAAGGCGCCATCGTCGGTGTGATCGGTGGTAACGGTGCCGGTAAGTCGACCCTGTTCCGCATGCTGATGGGCAAGGAACAGCCGGACTCGGGCAGCATCGAGATCGGTGAAACCGTGCAGCTGGCCTGCGTCGACCAGAGCCGCGAGGACCTGGACGGCGGCAAGACCGTGTTCCAGCAGGTTTCCGACGGCTCCGACATGATCCGCATCGGCAACTACGAGATCCCGTCGCGTACTTATGTAGGCCGCTTCAACTTCAAGGGTGGTGACCAGCAGAAGTTCGTCAAAGACCTGTCCGGTGGTGAGCGTGGCCGCCTGCACCTGGCCCTGACCCTGAAGGAGGGCGGTAACGTCCTGCTGCTCGACGAACCGTCCAACGACCTCGACGTCGAAACCCTGCGCTCGCTGGAAGAAGCCCTGCTGGACTTCCCGGGCGCGGCGATCGTGATTTCCCACGACCGTTGGTTCCTGGACCGTGTGGCTACCCACATCCTGGCGTACGAAGACGACTCGAACGTGGTGTTCTTCGAGGGTAACTACACCGAGTACGAAGCCGACCGCAAGAAGCGCCTGGGCGATGCTGCTGCCCAGCCGCACCGTGTACGGCACAAGAAGCTGGCCCAGTAAGCCAGTGTTTTGATGCACAGGAATGGGGCCCTTTGAGGCCCCATTTTTGTGCCTGGCTGGAAAGTGGTGCTGGCTTCATTCGCGGGCATGCCCGCCCCCACAGGAGCCCCTGGAAACCAAGGCCTGTGATGAACCTGTGGGAGCGGGCGAGCCCGCGAATGAAGCCGCCGCTGTCCTGGGTTTTGTATACACTTATAGAAAACGCACCAAATAAATTCAAAAAAACGACATTTCGCCCTATTCCGGTGCGATTGCTTCTTGGTACATTCGTGAAAAAACCAATAAGTCCAATCCTCTTGGTGAGATGTCTACCATGATCGAATCTGTCGACAATTTCCTCGCGCGCCTGAAGCAACGCGACCCGGCCCAACCTGAATTCCACCAGGCGGTGGAAGAAGTGCTGCGCAGCCTGTGGCCGTTCCTCGAGGCCAACCCGCATTACCTGCAGGCCGGCATTCTGGAGCGCATGGTCGAGCCAGAGCGCGCCGTGCTGTTCCGCGTGTCCTGGGTCGATGACCAGGGTAAGGTGCAGGTCAACCGCGGCTACCGCATCCAGATGAGCAGCGCCATCGGCCCGTACAAGGGCGGCCTGCGCTTCCACCCGTCGGTCAACCTGGGCGTGCTGAAATTCCTGGCCTTCGAGCAGGTGTTCAAGAACTCCCTCACCTCGCTGCCCATGGGCGGCGGCAAAGGCGGTTCGGACTTCGACCCCAAAGGCAAGAGCGACGCCGAAGTCATGCGCTTCTGCCAGGCGTTCATGAGCGAGCTGTACCGCCACATTGGTGCTGACCTGGACGTCCCTGCCGGCGACATCGGCGTGGGTGCCCGCGAAATCGGCTTCATGTTCGGCCAGTACAAGCGCCTGGCCAACCAGTTCACTTCGGTGCTGACCGGCAAGGGCATGACCTACGGCGGCAGCCTGATCCGCCCGGAAGCCACCGGCTACGGCTGCGTGTACTTTGCTGAAGAAATGCTCAAGCGCCAGGACAAGCGTATCGATGGCTGCCGCGTGGCGATTTCCGGGTCGGGTAACGTGGCCCAGTATGCTGCGCGCAAGGTCATGGACCTGGGCGGCAAGGTAATTTCGCTGTCCGACTCCGAAGGCACCCTGTACGCCGAAGCTGGCCTGACCGATGCCCAATGGGATGCGGTGATGGAGCTGAAGAACGTCAAGCGTGGCCGCATCAGCGAACTGGCTGCGCAGTTCGGCCTGGAGTTCCGCAAGGGCCAGACCCCGTGGAGCCTGCCGTGCGACATTGCCCTGCCGTGTGCCACGCAGAACGAACTGGACGCCGAAGACGCCCGCACCTTGCTGCGCAATGGCTGCATCTGCGTGGCCGAAGGCGCCAACATGCCGACCACTCTGGAGGCTGTGGATATCTTCCTGGAAGCGGGCATTCTGTACGCCCCGGGCAAGGCCTCCAACGCCGGCGGCGTGGCCGTGTCGGGCCTGGAGATGTCGCAGAACGCCATGCGCCTGCTGTGGACTGCCGGTGAGGTGGACAGCAAGCTGCACAACATCATGCAGTCGATTCACCATGCTTGCGTGCATTACGGTGAAGAGGCGGATGGCAGCATCAACTACGTCAAAGGTGCGAACATCGCAGGCTTCGTGAAAGTGGCTGATGCGATGCTGGCGCAGGGCGTCGTTTGATCTGAGGCTGTTGGGGCCGCTTTGCGGCCCTTTCGCGACACAAGGCCGCTCCTACAGCTATCGCGCATGTTCAGAAATGGCGCGGCCCTTGTAGGAGCGGCCTTGTGTCGCGATGGGCTGCAAAGCAGCCCCAGGTCCCTCAACCTTCACCAAAAACCTCAACCACTTCGATCACCTGCTCCCCCACCGGCCGCCGCCAGACCACCTCATCCCCAGGCCCCGCCCCGAGCAAAGCCCGCCCCAGCGGCGAACCCCAGTTGATCAACCCCCGCCCGGCATCCGCCTCGTCCTCGCCCACCAGCCTTACCACTTGCTCCTGGTCCTGCGCATCGACAAACCGCACCCGGCTACCAATCTGCACCTTGCTCCGCGACGTCGCCGTCGGCACCACCTGGGCACTCTGCGCCCGCGCGCTGAAGTAGCGCAGGTCCCGTTCGGTATCCGCCAGGCGCTGCTTGTCGCCACGTTCGCCCTGTGCCTGCAGTTCGCTGCGCAGGGCGTTCAGTTCGGCCACGCGCTCCTGCAGCTGGCGCAGGCCGCTGGCGGTCACGTAGTTGGGTTGTTCGCTGACCCGTCGCTCGACTGGCTGATCAGCCTGGGCGGCGGCCTGGTCTTCGTTGACGAATGCTCGGCTCATGCGTGGCCTCCTTGTGCAGGAGACCATCATCGCAGGCCGCCGGTTTCAAGGGATGTCCGTTTGCGACTCAGTTGTGGCGATAGGCGCGTGCGGCGTCGCGGTCCTTTTCCTGCTCCCAGTCGCGCTCGCGCTGGTCCCAGAAGCGCTCGTGGTACTGGCGCTGTTCTTCGCTGTCCTGCATGGCGTGGCACTGGCGAAAGCCGTCGTCCCAGCCGCTTTCGTACTGGCGCTCGTGCAGGTAGCGCGGCACGTCCTTGCGAAAGCCGCCGACCATCAGCCCTGCCGCCTGGCGGCCGCTGCTGCAGCCGTCCTGGAAGCCATCGGCATAGGCGGGGGGATAGCCCTGGTTGACCATCTGCTCGTGGGTGGTTTCGCAACCAGACAGCATCAACGCCATGCACACGCCAAACCAGTACCGCGACATAACCACAAAACCCTCCGGTTGATACTGGAAAGTCTAGGTGGCGGTTTGTCGGGGGGCCGTCAAAACAGTGTCAAAGACTCGGTTGGTTCACACTGCTCTGCTGACCTCACTGGCCCATTCGCGGGCACGCCCGCTCCCACAGGATCACCCCAGAATTCGAGGCCAGTGCAGTACCTGTGGGAGCGGGCATGCCCGCGAAAGGCCGCAAGGCGGCCTCAGTAGTGATACCACTTCAACTCCAGCATCACCTCGTTCTGCGCCGTGGCCAGGTGGCTGAACTCTCGCGAAGCACTCAACCGCAGGCCCAGGTTCTGGCTGATCTCCCACTGCTGGTTCAGGCTCACACTGCGCCGCACCTCGCCATTGGTGAAGTAGTCGCCCTTGGCCTCCAGCGTCATGTTGCCCAGCCCGTTGCGCCACAGCAGCCCGCCATTGAAGCCCGCCGCCGGGGCGATGAACTGGGCAAAATCATTGTGGTGCTCGACCCGCACCGTGCCCAGGGCAAAGCCCAGCAACCCGTCGGCCAGTTGCCAGGTGCCGCCGGCCCCGCCATTCACATGGCTCACCAGCACTTCGTCATCATGCTTGCCCGGCACCCGCTCCAGCCCGCCGGCCACCTGCCACGACCAAGGCTTGAGCAGCTCGTTGCGCGGCGTCAGCGAGCGGATGGTGGCCAGGTCCAGGCGCTGCACCTGCCAGTCATTGCCTTCGTACTGGCGCAGCTTCAGCTGCAGGATCTCGATCTGCGCCCCCAGCGGGAAGCCATAGGCGTTGTCATTCAGGTCGTGGTAGGCCATGCGCAGGCCGTATTCGGCGTAGGCGCGGTCTTCGCGGGTGCCCACGCCCAACTGCCAGGTGCGCGAGTCGTGGCCGTCCTCGGGCAGGCCCGGGCGCTCGATCTGCAGGGGCGGTGGCGGGTTGCTGTTGATCGCCCGCAGCAGTTCGAAACTGCGCTTGGCCTGCCCAGGGTCGCGCTCCTGGCCATTGGCGCGGTAACGCTCCAGGCGGTACGCGGCATCCTGCACCAGCGCCTGGCGCTGGCGGGGCAGGGCCTTGAACTCGAGGCTCTGCAGGTGCGAGGTATCGGCGCTTGCAGCCAGCACCTGGCGCTTTTCGTCGTGATCGAGCGGCTCGGCCCGGGCCAGCAGTTCGCGTTCGCGAGAGGGGCGGTACGTCTCGCTGGCGACCAGGCCGGACTGCTTCACGGCCTTCACCGTGTCGGTCGGGATGGCGGTCAGCGGGAACTGCGAGGTCAGGTCCAGGCTTGGTCGGGCCACCTGCAGCAGTTCCAGCAGGCGGTACGAGCAGTTTTCGTCGAAGAAGAAATAGTCGAACTGGATCTGCTTCAACTCCCACACATGCTCGACCATGCGCCCGGTTTCTTCCGGGGTCAGGTCCAACTGGTACTCCCAGAGGTCGCGGTTTTCCAGGCTGCGGTATTCGGACAGTTTTTCCTGGTAGGGCATCAGCGCGAACAGGCCAGGGTAGCCGCCCATCAGGCCCTTCCAGGCGTACAGGATGCTGTTGTCGCTGCCTTCGATATAGGCGCCGAAGTTGATCGCGTAGCTCAGCAGCGTGGTGTCGTCGCTGCGGGTGTTGGACTGGTCGATGCGCAGCAAGGTGTGGCCGAACATCGATGACGGGCTGTTCAGGTAGGCCGCCGGGAAGATCAGCGCCGCACTGTGCGGGTCGATCGATTGGTACCAGGTGGTGAATTCCTGACAGTCCGGTTGCGGCAGGTTCTGAAGGTCGAGCTGTTCGCGCAGCCAGCGGGTGCGTGCCGGGAACACGCACTGGGCATGCTTGTCGCCGAGGCTGGCCGGGGCGTACAGCGCTTCGACCGTGGCTTGCAGCTCCTGGTCGGGGTGGTGCGCGCCATCCTCGGCAAGGAAGAACGCATCATCGTCCACATAGCTGCGCCAGCCACCCAGCTTGGCGGTTTCGTAATGGCCCAGGGCAATCCAGTAAGGGGTGTTGGCCAGTTGCTGGACACGGCCTTGGTCCAGCACGGGCGCGGCATGAACAGGGGCGCAGGCACACAGCGCCAGGGATACGAAGCGTTTGAGCATGTCGGGCAACTACTTCTTAACGATGCCGAAAAAAGGCGAAACCCGCCCCGGGGTCGGGGCGGGAGCAGCTGCACTCAGGCCTCGGTTGCGTATTTGGCCAGGCGTGGGTCGTTCTTCAGAACAGCCAGGGTGTTGCTGTGGACGGTTTCGGCAGTGACGTCGGCGCTGCTGAAGATCTGGTTGAAGTGCTGGTGGGTGACCGATGCGAAGTAGCCACGGTCTTCCGGAGCCACGCCCAGAACCACGGCATAGGTGGTCAGCGCTTCGCCCTGGCCCATGGCCATGTCTTCGGACAGTTCGTTCATCATGCCGTTCATGGCGAACCAGGACTTGCCGCCGTAGGTCAGCGACGCTTTGGTCGAGCAGCCGTTGGTGCCGGAGGTCATGCCGAAGGTGGCGTTACCGGAGGTGCCGTTGGTGGTAGAAGCCAGGAAGTGTGCCGGAGTGCCGCGCTGGCCTTCGAACAGCATGTTGCCCCAGCCGCAGTTCGGGCCGCCTGGCGCTTCGGCCATGGCATTGATCGAGACCACGGTGAACAGAGTACCCAGAAGAATCCGTTTCATAGCATTTGTTCTCTATTTGACTTAACCAAGGGTCAGGGTTTCTGGCAACTCGGTTGCCAGGTCGGGAAAGCTTTTCACCCACCCGCGCAGCTTGGAGTTTAGGCACGATCTAAGAGTTGCGTTGTTGATTGCGAAAAATTTGCTGTTACATGACCCGCATCGGCTGCGACATAAAGTCCCGTGGAGCCTTGCAAGGCGCGCGCGGGCAGCGCCAGAATGCTGCGTATCTGCCCCGCCGAAGTAAGGAAACCCAATGCCCGATCCTGTCGCTGCGCGCCTGCGTCTCGCGCCTGAAGCCCTGACCCGGCGTTTCTCCCCCGAGCAGTTTGCCTTTACCAATACCGACGATCTGGAGCCGTTTCGCGGAGTCCTGGGCCAGGAGCGTGCTGTCGAGGCCCTGCAGTTCGGCGTGGCCATGCCGCGCCCTGGTTACAATGTGTACGTGATGGGCGAGCCTGGTACCGGCCGCTTCTCGTTCGTCAAGCGCTACCTCAAGGCCGAGGGCAAGCGCCAGCAGACCCCGGCCGACTGGGTTTACGTCAACCACTTCGATGACACCCGTGAGCCCCGCGCGCTGGAATTGCCGTCCGGCAGCGCCGGGGCGTTCATCGCGGACATGAACGGGCTGATCGACAACCTGTTGTCGACCTTCCCGGCGGTGTTCGAGCACCCGTCGTACCAGCAGAAGAAGGGCGCCATCGACCGCGCCTTCAACCAGCGTTACGACCGCGCCCTAGATGTGATCGAGCGCGCCTCGCTGGAAAAGGACGTGGCCTTGTACCGTGACGCCAGCAACGTCGCCTTCACGCCGATGGCCGACGGCAAGGCGTTGGACGAAGCCGAATTCGCCCAGTTGCCAGAGGAGGTGCGCGAGCAGTTCCACGAGGATATCGCCCTGCTCGAGGAGCGCCTGAACGAAGAGCTGGCCAGCCTGCCGCAATGGAAACGCGAGTCGAACAACCAACTGCGCCAGCTCAACGAAGAAACCATCACCCTGGCCCTGCAACCGTTGCTGGCGCCGCTGTCGGAGAAGTACGCCGAGAACGCCGCGGTTTGCGCCTACCTGCAGTCGGTGCAGTTGAACCTGCTGCGTACCGTGGTCGAGCAACTGGTCGATGACAGCAAGACCGACGCGGCCGCGCGCAAGCTGCTGGAAGAGCAGTACGCCCCAAGCCTGGTGGTCGGCCACCACGCCGACGGCGGTGCGCCGGTGGTGTTCGAGCCGCACCCGACTTACGACAACCTGTTTGGCCGTATCGAATACAGCACCGACCAGGGTGCGCTGTACACCTCGTACCGCCAGCTGCGCCCGGGGGCGCTGCACCGCGCCAACGGCGGCTTCCTGATTCTGGAAGCCGAGAAGATGCTGGGCGAGCCGTTCGTCTGGGACGCGCTCAAGCGTGCGCTGCAGTCGCGCAAGTTGAAGATGGAGTCGCCACTGGGCGAGCTGGGCCGGGTGGCTACCGTCAGCCTGACGCCGCAGATGATCCCGCTGAACATCAAGCTGGTCATCATCGGCTCGCGTCAGCTGTATTACGCGCTGCAGGACCACGACCCGGACTTCCAGGAGATGTTCCGGGTGCTGGTGGACTTCGACGAAGACATGCCCATGGTCGACGAGAACCTGGAGCAGTTTGCCCAGTTGTTGCGTACCCGCACCAATGAAGAAGGCATGGCGCCACTGACCAGTGACGCGGTGGCGCGTCTGGCTACCTACAGCGCCCGCCTGGCGGAAAACCAGTCGCGCCTGTCGGCGCGTATCGGCGACCTGTTCCAGTTGGTCAGCGAAGCCGATTTCATCCGCCAGCTGGCCAGTGACGAAATGACCGACGCCGGGCACATCGAGCGTGCGCTCAAGGCCAAGGCCACCCGCACCGGGCGTGTTTCGCAGCGGGTGCTGGACGACATGCTCGCCGGCATCATCCTGATCGACACCGAAGGCGCGGCCATCGGCAAGTGCAACGGCCTGACCGTGCTCGAAGTGGGCGATTCGGCGTTCGGCATGCCGGCGCGTATCTCCGCCACCGTGTACCCGGGTGGCAGCGGTATCGTCGACATCGAGCGTGAGGTCAACCTAGGCCAGCCGATCCACTCCAAGGGGGTGATGATCCTCACCGGCTACCTGGGCAGCCGCTATGCCCAGGAGTTCCCGCTGGCGATCTCGGCGAGCATCGCCCTGGAACAGTCCTACGGCTATGTGGACGGTGACAGCGCCTCGCTGGGTGAAGCCTGCACGCTGATTTCGGCATTGTCGCGCACGCCGCTCAAGCAGTGCTTCGCCATCACTGGCTCGATCAACCAGTTTGGTGAAGTGCAGGCAGTGGGTGGGGTCAACGAGAAGATCGAGGGCTTCTTCCGCCTGTGCGAGGCGCGTGGCCTGACCGGTGAGCAGGGGGTGATCATCCCGCGTGCCAACGTTGCCACGCTGATGCTCGACGAGCGCGTGCTTCAGGCGGTGGAGAATGGCATGTTCCACGTGTACGCGGTCAGCCAGGCCGACGAGGCGTTGAGCCTGCTGGTGGGCGAGGAGGCCGGTGTGCTGGATGACAAGGGTCAGTTCACCGAAGGCAGCGTCAACGCCCGGGTGGTGGAGCGCCTGCGCGAGATCGCCGAGATGATTGGCGAGGAAGAAATCGAGAAGGCGGAGAAAGAACGCCTGGAAGAGGTGATTGCCCAGGCCAAGCCTGCCTGAGTCAATAAACCGGCGCTGGCGGCGATGTGCTACCGTTCAGCGCCGGTTTTCCATCTTTCTTTACCGTTCTTCTATGCTGGAACTTAAGGACGGTATCAGCGTTCAGGATGGAGACAGCCTGAATTTCAGGCTGAACAAGGCTTATTGGAGGGGGCGCGGCCATGCGCAATCTCAGCCTCACTCGCCAGTGCCTGGGCCTGGTGACCCGCATCGAATGCAGCATCCGTCCGCTGGCCGGGGACAACGGCATGTGGACGCTGCTGTTTGCCGCCGGCATGGCCGGCGAACAACCGTCCGCGATCAAGGCACAAGGGCCGTTCCATGGGCCGCTGGTGGCCGAATCGGTGCTCAATGCCATTGTCGACAGCCTGACCTTGCATGGGTACCAGGTGGCCGAGGATCCGCAGATCTGGTGTTTGCATTTGCAGGCGCAGTTGCGGCGGATCAATGGTGAGCGGTGTCGGAACCTGGGGGATTACCAGTTTCATCCTGAGACCTGAGTAACTTTTACTGGCCTCATCGCCGGCAAGCCAGCTCCCACAGGTAAAGCAATGGCCACAGGTCGGTGATCAACCTGTGGGAGCTGGCTTGCCGGCGATTGGGCTGCAAAGCAGCCCCGATTCACCGGGCTTTTGCTGTAACAGGTGGCTGGCTATACTCGCCGTCGCTTTTTTAGTCACCTGATGAGTCCCGACACTCCATGGAACGTATCCTCGAAAACGCGATGTATGCCTCGCGCTGGCTGCTCGCCCCCATCTACTTCGGCCTGTCCCTCGGCCTGCTGGCCCTGGCGCTGAAATTCTTCCAGGAAGTGGTCCACGTCCTGCCCAACGTCTTCGCCCTCAGCGAAGCCGACCTGATCCTGGTGATCCTGTCGCTGATCGACATGTCGCTGGTGGGTGGCCTGCTGGTGATGGTGATGATCTCCGGCTACGAGAACTTCGTTTCGCAACTGGACATCGACGAGAGCAAGGAAAAGCTCAACTGGCTGGGCAAGATGGACTCTTCGTCGCTGAAGATGAAGGTTGCCGCGTCGATCGTGGCCATTTCGTCCATCCACCTGCTGCGGGTGTTCATGGACGCACAGAACATCTCCACCGATTACCTGATGTGGTACGTGATCATCCACATGACCTTCGTGGTCTCGGCATTCTGCATGGGCTACCTGGACAAGCTGACCAAGCACTGAGCCTTTCAGGCCTCTTCGCAATCCCTGTGGAAGCGGGCAAGCCCGCGAAGAGGCCGGCACGGTCCACCTGACGAGCGGCGTCGGTCATGCCTTGTGCATTCGCCCTTTCTGTACAAAAAATGAGCTCTCATGCGTGGTTCCCATCGCGAGGTGCTCTCATGAACCTGCATCAGCTCAACACCGAGGCCAGGGCTGGCCATGTCGACGAACTGAACCTGATCGCCATCGAAGGCGGGGACTACCTGCTAGAGGCCCGGATCAAAGGCCACCCCCACCCCCTGTCCGATGCCCGTGGTGAACGCTTGCGCGTGCATTCGGTGGAGGATGCGCGCAAGTTGCTGCAAACCATCCCCATGGTCTCGATGAACCTGGTGCACTGGTCGGTACAGGACGAAATGTGCGGCATGGGCACGCACCCGGAAGAAGACTTGAAGGTGCCGATTTCCCAGCGCTCGGCCTGGTAGCTGCTCGCAGCGCCCCAGTGTGCTAGGCTGCTCGCCCTTTTCATCAAGGGCGCGGCTTCACTGCGCCCTGCAGTGGAGCACGACAATGTCCGAACTCAACCTGTCCACCGACGAAACTCGCGTCAGCTACGGCATCGGCCGTCAGCTGGGCGGCCAACTGCGCGACAACCCGCCACCAGGCGTCAGCCTGGAAGCCATCCTGGCCGGCCTGACCGACGCCTTCAATGGCGCCGACAGCCGCGTCAGCGAAGCCGACCTGTCGGCCAGCTTCAAGGTCATCCGCGACGTGATGCAAGCCGAAGCAGCTGCCAAGGCTGAAGCCGCTGCTGCCGCTGGCAAGGCATTCCTGGTCGAGAACGCCAAGCGTGACGGCATCACCACCCTGGCTTCGGGCCTGCAGTTCGAAGTACTGACCGCAGGTGAAGGCGCCAAGCCGACCCGCGAAGACAACGTGCGCACCCACTACCACGGCACCCTGATCGACGGCACTGTGTTCGACAGCTCCTACGACCGTGGTCAGCCGGCTGAATTCCCGGTAGGTGGTGTGATCGCTGGCTGGACCGAAGCCCTGCAGTTGATGAACGCTGGCAGCAAATGGCGCCTTTACGTGCCGAGCGAGCTGGCCTACGGCGCCCAAGGCGTTGGCAGCATCCCGCCGCACAGCGTGCTGGTGTTCGACGTCGAGCTGCTCGACGTTCTGTAATGCCGCTGGGGCCGCTTTGCGGCCCATTCGCGACACAAGGCCGCTCCTACAGGGGAACGCATGCACCTGCAGGAGCGGCCTTGTGTCGCGACCGAGGGCGAAGCCCTCGCCAGTTCCGTCAGTTCCAGTCTGTTCCCCCGGGGCGCAACGCCCGCGCATAGCAAAATAGAAACAGATTCCGCACCAGCTCCTTGAGCACCCCAGGTTCACTCGAATTCAGCCCGCTCATGTCCAGGTCTCCCTGGTCACGCAGCTCGTCGAGCGCTTCTTCTTCAAGCACCGCGCACACTTCGCCGGTTTCCCGATGAAGGATGCGCAGGTAAGGGTGAGGGCGGTCCAGCCAGGCGTCGATCAGATAAGTCATGGCTATTCTCCTTGGAAAGCAGTTCCAATGAGAATAATTCTTATTATCTTAATAGCAAGCGCCAATTGGCGGTTTTATGGAAAATCAGACCTTGCGCACGAACTCGGACTTCAGCTTCATGGCACCGATGCCGTCGATCTTGCAGTCGATGTCGTGATCGCCGTCGCACAGGCGGATGTTCTTGACCTTGGTGCCGACCTTGACCACCAGGGACGAGCCCTTGACCTTGAGGTCCTTGATCACGGTGACGGTGTCGCCGTCCTGCAGGATGTTGCCGACCGAGTCCTTCTTCACCACCTCGTCGCTGGCCGCTTCGGCGTCGCCGCTGGCCGACCACTCGTGGGCACATTCAGGGCAGATCAGCTGAGTGCCATCCTCATAGGTGTATTCGGAGTTGCATTTCGGGCAGGGTGGCAGAGTGCTCACTTCGGTTCCTCAAACAAACAGACGGGCGGTTAAAAACCCGAATTGTATAAGGTATTTTTTCAGAAGTGATTATGTCCGGACAAAAGCATTCGCGGGCTTGCCCGCTCCCACAGGGTCTGCGCTACCTTTGAGGCTTGCGCGGTCCCTGTGGGAGCGGGCAAGCCCGCGAAGAATACGACTCGGTCTATCAGTGAGTACGCGCGACCGCAAACTCGCTCAGCTCGACCAGCGCATCACGATATTCGCTGGCCGGCAGCACTTCCAGGCACTGGGTCGCACGCTTCACATAGTCACGCGCCAGCTCCGCCGTGTACTTCAGTGCACCCGACTCTTCTACCGCCACGCGAATCTGCTCCAGGTCTTCCAGGCCGCCCTTCTGGATCGCCTGGCGCACCAGCGCAGCCTGTTCGGCGGTGCCTTCGCGCATGGTGTAGATCAGCGGCAGGGTAGGCTTGCCTTCGGCCAAGTCGTCGCCGACGTTCTTGCCCAGGGTCTGCGAATCGCCCTTGTAGTCCAGCAGGTCGTCGACCAGCTGGAACGCCACGCCCAGGTGGTCACCAAAGGTACGCAGGGCCTCGCGCTGTTCGTCGGTGGCTTCGGCCAGCGCGGCGGCGCTGTGGGTCGAAGCTTCGAACAGCATTGCGGTCTTGCCGCGGATGACCTCCATATAGACTTCCTCGGTGGTGCTGGCGTCGCGTACCCGCGACAGTTGCAGCACTTCACCTTCGGCAATCACCCGGGTGGCCTTGGACAGAATCTGCATGACCGGCATCGAGCCCAGTTCGACCATCATCTCGAACGAACGCGAATAGAGGAAGTCGCCCACCAGCACGCTTGGTGCGTTGCCCCACAGGGCATTGGCGGTGGAGCGGCCACGGCGCATGCCAGACATGTCGACCACGTCGTCGTGCAGCAGGGTAGCGGTGTGCAGGAATTCGATGGTGGCAGCCAGCAGGCGCAGGTCGTCGCCTTCGCGGCCCAGGGCCTTGCCACACAGCAGCACCAGCAGGGGGCGCAGGCGCTTGCCACCGGCGGACGTGATATAGTCGCCGATCTTCGATACCAGCGGCACGCGCGAGGTCAGCTGCTTCTTGATGATCTCGTCGACGGCGCTGAAATCATCAGCCACCGCGCGGTAGAAGGATTGGGGTTGCATCGGCTGCTCCAGTGAGGTTGCGCGGCATGCTAGGTCGCGGGTCCCGGTGTGTCAAGGCGCGGTGCCAGCGCCCCGGGGGCGGTACTTGCAAGCAAAACCGCGGTTGCGTACAATCGCGCACCCTAACTTCCTGGGCAGCACCTGCCTTACGCAATTGCGCCGGGCCGTTCCAGCCCTGTGCAGCCATGCCAGCCAATACTCATCATATAAAGCGCTGGGTGAGCAGGATTATCGGAGAAATACCATGTCTTACGCAGTAATCGTTACCGGCGGCAAGCAGTACAAAGTCGCTGAAGGTGAATTCCTCAAGATCGAAAAACTGGAAGTCGCCACTGGCGAATCCGTGACCTTCGATCGCGTCCTGCTGGTCGCCAACGGTGAAGAAGTCACCATCGGTGCTCCAGTTGTTGCTGGCGCTAAAGTAGTGGCCGAAGTCGTTTCGCAAGGCCGCCACGACAAGGTTCGCATCATCAAGTTCCGTCGTCGTAAGCACCACATGAAGCGTATGGGCCACCGCCAGTGGTTCACCGAGATCAAAATCACCGGTATCCAGGCTTAATCCCCTAGATCCCCTGAATTTATTTGGAGAATTGAACCATGGCTCACAAGAAGGCTGGTGGTAGTACTCGTAACGGTCGCGACTCAGAATCGAAACGCCTTGGCGTGAAGATGTATGGCGGCCAGGCTATCAAGCCAGGCAACATCATCGTCCGTCAGCGCGGCACCGAATTCCACGCTGGCTACGGCGTTGGCATGGGCAAGGATCACACCTTGTTCGCCAAGATCGAAGGCGTGATCAAGTTCGAGAAGAAAGGCGAGTTCATGCGCCGTTACGTGAGCATCGTCGCCGCTTAATCGCGACGTCGCTCCAGAAGCCCCGTCATGCGACGGGGCTTTTTCGTTTGTGGTGAGCCTCTTGCAAAGCTGTTTGTATGGGCTGCCGGCGTGGGTTTCTACGGTCGTACGGGGCCGCCGCGCTCATTTTTGCAAGAGCCTCAGGTTTTTCAGGTATTCAACTCGCCAACAGGCGAGAGGCGGTTTTGAATGAAGTTTGTTGACGAAGTATCCATTCGGGTCAAGGCCGGTGACGGTGGCAACGGTTGCATGAGCTTCCGTCGCGAGAAGTTCATCGAAAACGGTGGCCCCAACGGTGGTGACGGTGGCGACGGTGGTTCGGTGTACATGATCGCCGACGAAAACCTCAACACCCTGGTCGACTATCGCTACACCCGTCATCACGAGGCCCAGCGTGGCGCCAACGGCGGCAGCACCGACTGCACCGGCAAGAAAGGCGACGACCTGTTCCTGCGTGTGCCGGTCGGTACCACAGTGATCGACGCCTCCACACAGGAAGTGATCGGTGACCTGGTCACCCCGGGCCAGAAGCTGATGGTCGCCCAAGGTGGCTGGCACGGCCTGGGCAACACCCGTTTCAAGTCCAGCACCAACCGTGCGCCGCGCCAGACCACCCCGGGCAAGCCGGGTGAGCAGCGCGACCTGAAGATGGAAATGAAAGTGCTGGCCGACGTCGGCCTGCTGGGCCTGCCGAATGCTGGCAAGAGCACCTTCATTCGTTCGGTTTCGGCCGCCAAGCCGAAAGTGGCCGACTACCCGTTCACCACCCTGGTGCCCAACCTGGGCGTGGTCAGCGTCGACCGCTGGAAGAGCTTCGTCATCGCCGACATTCCCGGCCTGATCGAAGGTGCTTCCGAAGGCGCCGGCCTGGGTATCCGCTTCCTCAAGCACCTGGCGCGTACCCGCGTGCTGCTGCATCTGGTGGACATGGCGCCGCTGGATGAAAGCAGCCCGGCCGATGCCGCCGAGGTCATCGTCAACGAGCTGACCCGCTTCAGCCCGTCGCTGGCCGAGCGTGAACGCTGGCTGGTGCTTAACAAGGCCGACATGGTCATGGACGACGAGCGCGACGAGCGGGTCAAGGAAGTGGTCGAGCGCCTGCAGTGGGAAGGCCCGGTCTACGTGATCTCGGCCATCTCCAAGCAGGGCACCGAAAAGCTCAGCCACGACCTGATGCGCTACCTCGAAGACCGCGCCGACCGCCTGGCCAACGACCCGGCCTACGCCGAAGAGTTGGCCGACCTCGACCAGCGCATCGAAGACGAAGCCCGTGCCCAGCTGCAGGCCCTGGACGATGCCCGTACCCTGCGCCGTACCGGCGTCAAGAGCGTGCACGACATCGGCGACGATGACGGTTGGGACGATGATTTCGAGGACGACGAAGACGGCCCGGAAATCATTTACGTGCGCGACTGACCGGTTGCAGTACACTAAACGCCGCTCTTTGGAGCGGCGTTTTTGTATCCACGGTATCTACAGATTCGACATAGGTTGGAAGAAGATGCGAAGCAAGGTGACGGGCGCCAAGCGCTGGGTCGTGAAGATTGGCAGTGCTCTGCTGACCGCCGATGGCAAAGGCCTCGACCGCGGTGCCATGGCCGTTTGGGTCGAGCAGATGGTCGCGCTGCGTGAGGCAGGCGTGGAGTTGGTACTGGTCTCCTCCGGGGCCGTGGCTGCCGGCATGAGCCAGCTGGGCTGGACGTCGCGACCGAGTGCGATGAACGAGCTGCAGGCGGCTGCCTCGATCGGCCAGATGCGCCTGGTGCAGGCCTGGGAGTCGAGCTTCGGCGAGCACGGCAAGCACACCGCGCAGATCCTGCTGACCCATGACGACCTGTCCGACCGCAAGCGCTACCTGAACGCCCGCAGCACCCTGCGCACGCTGGTCGACCTGGGCGTGGTGCCGGTGATCAACGAAAACGATACCGTGGTTACCGACGAGATCCGCTTCGGCGACAACGACACCCTGGCGGCGCTGGTGGCCAACCTGGTCGAGGCCGACCTGTTGGTGATCCTCACCGACCGCGATGGCATGTTCGACGCCGACCCACGCAACAACCCCGAAGCCCAGCTGATCTACGAGGCCCGCGCCGACGACCCGGCACTGGACGCGGTGGCCGGCGGTACCGGTGGCGCTCTGGGCCGTGGCGGCATGCAGACCAAGCTGCGCGCCGCGCGCCTGGCAGCCCGTTCCGGTGCCCATACCATCATCATCGGTGGCCGCATCGAGCGCGTGCTGGATCGCCTCAAGGCTGGCGAACGCCTGGGTACCTTGCTGTCGCCCGAGCGCGGCATGCTTGCGGCACGCAAGCAGTGGCTCGCCGGTCACCTGCAGACCCGTGGCACCCTGGTGCTGGATGCCGGTGCCGTGCAGGCGCTGCGCCAGGCCAACAAGAGCCTGCTGCCGGTTGGCGTGAAAACCGTGCAGGGCAGCTTCCGTCGTGGCGAGATGGTGGTGTGCGTCGGCCCGGACGGCCTTGAAGTGGCGCGCGGCCTGGCCAACTACAGCGCCCTGGAAGCGCAGAAGATCATTGGCCAGCCGTCGGATACCATCGAAAGCATCCTGGGCTATATCGCGGAGCCTGAACTGGTGCACCGCGACAACCTGGTTCTGGTCTGAGGGCGGGCACGTGCTGAAAAGGATGATTGCCGTGGCGGCACTGGCGTTGCCGATGCTGGCCGGGGCCGAGGAAATCGGCCAAGTGTCCACCGTGTTCAAGTTCCTCGGGCCGAATGATCGTATTGTGGTCGAGGCGTTCGATGACCCCAAGGTCGAGGGCGTGACCTGCTACCTGTCACGGGCCAAGACTGGTGGCGTGAAGGGTGGGTTGGGCCTGGCGGAAGATCGGGCGGAGGCATCGATTGCCTGTCGTCAGGTCGGGCCGATCAGCTTCAAGGGTGAGCTGAAGGATGGCGAGGAAGTTTTCAAGGAGCGCACCTCGCTGGTGTTCAAGACCATGCAGGTAGTGCGCTTTTTGGACAAGAAGCGCAATACGCTGGTGTACCTGGTGTACAGCGACCGCATGATCGAAGGCAGCCCGCAGAATGCGGTGACAGCGATTCCGATTCTGCCTTGGGGGCATTGATAGCCTGACAGATCGCCGGGAGGCCTTTGGCCTCCATCGCCGGCAAGCCAGCTCCCACAGGTACAGTGTAGGCCTCGGGGCTTGTGCAATACCTGTGGGAGCTGGCTTGCCGGCGAAAGGGCCGCAAAGCGGCCCCAATTACCTCAGGCCAATTCCTCGGCCTGATGATCCTCACGCACAACCGCCTTCACCTCATCCCGACGGCTGATGAACTTCCAGTCCGCCTCGTCGATGTAGATGCCATTCGGCCCGCTGCCACCTTCCAGGTCGATCGCCACGCGCGCAGACACCTGCGGCTTCACGCTCGCCAGGATCGGGACGAAGCCCAGCTGCAGGCTGGTTTCCAGCAGCGCAGCCTGGTTGCGTTCGTCGATGTCCGCCGCTTCGTCCAGGTAGTACGGCAGGCGGATGCGCCCGGCCAGGTCGCGGTCCATCAGGTGCAGCAACAGGTACATGTTGGTCAGCGCCTTGATGGTCATGGTGGTGCCGTTGGATGCCGCGCCGTCAATGTCGGCGTGGATCACCGGCTGGCCGTTGACCTTGGTGATCTCGAACGCCAGCTCGAACAGGTCCTTCAGGCCCAGCTGGTTGTGGTTGGCCGCCACCAGCCGTGCCAGGTATTCCTTGGCCTCTTCGTTCTTGTTGTCCTGCTCGGCGCTCTGGGTCAGGTCGAATACCGACAGGGTTTCGCCTTCTTCGTATTGACCGGCGCTGTGGATGATCTGGTCGATGTGCTTGAGCGCTTCCTTGTTCGGCGCCAGCACCACGCGGAAGCTCTCCAGGTTGGATACCTGGCGCCTGTTGATCTCGCGGTTGAACAGGGCCAGCTGGTGCTCGAGGCTGTCGTAGTCGCTGCGGATGTTGCGCAAGGTCCGGGCGATGTCGGTGACCGCGGCGCGGCGGGCCTTGGCCAAGGTCAGGGCTTCGTCGGTGCGGTGCGCATAGGCGTTCACCAGCAGCTGCAGGCGGCGTTCCATGTCGTCTTCGCTGTCGAACTTGGCCACGCCTTTCAGGCGCACCTGGGCGTACAGCGCCTCGATCTGGTTGTCCACCCGCTGAAGGCTCTGCCAGCTGTCCTGGTAGTCGTTGAGCAGCGGCAGCAGGTTGTCCATCGAGTCGTCGATGGCTTCCATGTACGGCGTGCCATAGGGCAGGTCGGCCGGCAGCAGCTGGCGACGGCGCAGGGCGTCTTCCAAGGTGCGCTGCTTGGCCTCGAGGTCGCCGATCTGTCGGCCGACCAGTTGCAGCTTGGCCGACAGTTGCTGGACTCGTTCGGTGAAGGCGTCGCTGGAGCGCTTGAGTTCATCCTGGGCGGCTTCGAGCTGCGACAGCTGTTCCAGTTTCTCGGGTTCTTCGGCGGCCAGGGTTTCGCTGCGGCGGAAGTCTTCCAGCGCCTTCTGCGCGTCCAGTACTTCCTGGTACAGGGCTTCGGTCTGCGCCTTGGAGGCGGAGCGGTCGGCGGCTACGGCTTGCTGGGTCTTGAGCTGCTTCAGCTCTTTTTCCAGGCGCTCTTTCTGGTCACGCAGGGCGGCGCGGTCGGCCAGGGCCTGCAGTGCCGGTGGGTCGATGTGCGAAAGGTCGATGGACAGGCCCGGGGCTTCGAAGCGTTCGCCCTTGAAGCCATCGAGCACCGCTTCCAGCGATTTTACCCACAGGTCGCTGTCGTCCAGTTCGATACCGCGGTCACCCAGCGGCAGGCTGAACAGTGCGCCGTTGAACAGGCGCATCAGGCGGTCGACGTCCTGCTGCGAGAACTCTTCGCGCAGGCGGGCATAGCTGTTGTTGTCGGCGTGGTCGAGCTGTTGCTTGACCTGCTTCAGGCGCTTTTCCAGGTCGCGGACGCGTTCGTCCAGGTCTTCGGCGCTGAACTGCCGCGACTGGGCGAGGGCGCCAGCCAGTTCGTCGTGGGCGTCCTTGGCTGCCAGCAGTTGCTGCTCCAGCACCTTGACGTCATCGACCAGGGCGAAGCGGTGCTTGAGCACCGACAGCTCGCCCAGCCAGCGCTGGATACCGGTGATTTCACGCTCCAGGCGCATCAGCTCCTGGGTGCCGCCACGCTGGTCGTTCTGCAGGCGGTCCTGTTCGCCACGGTAGTGTTCGGCCTGGATCACCAGCTCTTCCTTGCGAGCCATGGCGTATTCCTGCCAAGTGCCCAGCAGGGTGTCGAGCACTGGCGAAATGCGGTGCAGCTTGCCGCGCAGGATGTCGCGCTGGGCCACACCACCGGCCAGGGCCTCGACCAGCGGGCCGGCGGCGACCAGGGCGTTGTAGTCCTGTTCCATGCGGCGCACGTCGCGGAAGGCTTCCTCACAGGCGGCGATGTAGTCGACGCTGCCGGAGCGCAGGCTGTGCTCGAAGGCGTCGAGGAACAGCTGCTTGAGCTTGGCGGCGGTGATTTCGCGCATGTGCAGCAGGTTGATGAACAACGCGCGGAAGGTTTTCAGGCTTTGTTCGCTGGTCGAGCGCAGCGGGATCATGGTCAGGTCCAGCGGCACCGAGGTGTGGCCACCAACCAGCAGACGACGCAGTTCGTCCGGCTTCAGCTCGTAGGCCTTGATACCCAGGCGCTCGAGGTTGGTGAACAGCTCTTTCTGGCGCAGGCAGGTGTCGTTCTTCTGATAGTGGGTCAGGTCCAGTTCGCCCTTGTAGGCAAAGAACTGGTGGCCGAAGCCGCCGCCCGGGCCGCGGCCGACAACGCCGATGACGTGCGGGCCGTGGGGCAGGCTCAGTTCGCAGAGAATGTACGAGGTGTCGCTGGCGAAGTAGAAGCGGCGCGACTGCTCGAGGCTGTACTTGCCGAAGCTCATGTCCGACATGCGCGCCAGGATCGGGAACTGCAGGGCGTTGATCGACGCCGATTTACCCAGGTTGTTGGCACCGTAGACCGACAGCGGCTGTTCCAGTGGGAAAAGGCCAAGGCTGTAGCCGGCGGTGTTGAGCAGTGCGAAGCGGCGGATGCCGTAGCGTTCCTGGCTCATGCGTCAATCTCCTGTTGCTCTTCGCGGATGGCCCGGGCCAGGGCTTCCTCTTCGCTTTCCTCGCCCTCGAACGGGCTGAGGTCGAGCGGGTCGTCGGTGCGGTTGAGTTCTTCGGGGCTTTCTTCCTCGACCAGTACCGGGGTCGGCAGCGGCAGGTCGCTGTGCAGGGTGGCTGCCAGGTCGCGGTCCTGCTGCACGGCCAGGCACACGTCGAGGAAGCGATGCATAGGCGGCAGGAAGCGGTAGATGCCGCCTTCCTCGAAGGCGAAGCCGAGCTGTGTCATGCGGCGCAGGATTTTTTCTTCCAGCTCGTCCACGGTCTGCACTTCGGCCTGCAGGAACAGGTCGCGGTACTTGTCCAGCAGCGATGGCAGTTCGTCACGGCCGATGCTGCCGCCATCGAGCACGGCCATCGGGTCGCGGCCCTGGTCGGCCAGGTGTTCGACCAGGATGAAGGTGAACAGCGACAGGCGCTGCGCGGTCTTGTTGACCTGCGCGGCGGTCATGTCCGGCACGAAGTAGTAGAAGCCACGGGTGTCGCACACCAGTTCGAAGCCCAGGGCCTTGAACAGGGTGCGGTACTGGTCCTGGAAGTTCGACAGCTGGGCGTACAGCTCGGGGTCGCGGCGGCTGACGTGGAAGCCTTTGAACAGCTCGCGGAAGATCGGCGCGAGCTGGGACAGTTCGGAAAGATCAAGATGCATGGGCTGGGCTCGCGTTGGATTCGGTAGGCGCGCTGGCGGCGTCTTCGCGGCTGGAAGTCAGGGCGAACGAGCGCAGGCTGACCAAGTGTTCCTGGGTGATGTACTCGCGGCGGTCGAGGCGTTCGCGCTTGAAGCGCTTTTCCCGCGACAGGCGCGAGAACCAGTACAGCAGCTCGTCGGTGGCGCCTTCGGGCTCCTGCTCCAGCAGCCAGACCATCAGGTCGGGCAGCGGCAGGGCCTGTTCGCAGCGTTCGGCCATTTCCTTGACCGTGCGCGGTGCACGGGGCAGGGCGCCGGACTGGGTCTTGTGGGCCTTGGGGAAGCGCGCCGGCTTGGGCTCGAAGCGGGCCAGGGCGTAGACATAGGCCTCGACCTGGCTGGCGCTGCCGAGGAAAGTGCTTTGCGGGCGGGTGAACATCGGCATGGCCGCTTGCGGTACGGCGTCGATGCCCTTGCGCCGGATCACCGACAGGGCCAGTGCGGCGCCACGGGTCACGGCGTTGTGCCGGCGGGCTTCCTCACGCAGAGGCAGCAGCAGTTCGCGGGCGTGGCGCAGGGTCAGCTGGGCGCTGGTCTGCATTTCCAGGATGCGCGCGTGGGTGCGCAACAGCATGTCGTCGTCGACCAGGTGGCCCAGGCGCGCCTGTTCGCCCAGCAGCTTCAGCAGCACGGTCTCGACCTTGCGCACGCCCTGTTCGAAGGCACCATCGGCGTTGACCAGCTGGATCATCGGCTCGACGTACTCGTCCCAGGTCGCCAGTACTTCGGCATAGCGCTGGCGCAGCGGGATCTGGCGGTTGCTGGTCTTGGCCCGCTCGGCCACGGCTACCAGTGCCTGCTCGTCGTTGTCGAGCTTCTTCAGTACATCGCGCACGCGCATGTCGAGCAGGCGCAGCTGGCGCGCCAGGTCGTCGCTGTCGCGGTTGTCGAAGGCGTCCTGGATATGCCCGGCCAGGCGCTCCAGATGGCGCAGGTAGGCTTCGATCTCCAGGCACAGGCCCAGCCGGTGTTCGCGGCGCAGGTAGGCGAGGAAATCGTGGATCTGCGCGTTGAGCTCGAAACGGTTCGGGCTCTTGGCCACCGGGACCAGGATATCCAGGCGGATCCACACGTCGAGCAGCTGGGTGATGTCCTGCGGGGTGCTCTCGACCTGCTGGCGTGCCACGTGCTGACGCAATTCGACCAGGCTCAGGGTGCCCTGGTCGAAACGCTCGCACAGCGGCTCGATCAGGGCCCAGTGTTCGGCTAGGGCGCGCAGGACGCGCTTGGGTTCGATCATTGGCTTCGACTCGTTGCCAAGAAAAAGGGGGCGATTGTACTGCATCCGAGGGGGAGGTTTTCACCCCTTGGTCTGTAATGGGGGATAACCTTATGGCGTAAGTGGGTTTGGTTTGATTTTTGTAGTGGCATTCAGACCGAGCGCCGCCCGCGCGGCGCTCGGTCTGATAGGCGCTGCAAAAAACACGGTGTACACGTTAGAATCCCCTATTGCCTTCACCCCTCGGAAACCCGCCCCTTGCTCACCGAACCCCGTCGCCGCGCCTACCTTTCCGCCATGCAAGTGGTGCACTGGCTGCCGCGCGCCGAACTGCCGTTCGCCGCACCGTCGCGGCCCGAGCTGCTGCTGCCGGTGGCGCCGGTCGAGGACCTCGATTTCGACGTAAGGCCGGCACCGGCTGCCAACGAGGCGCCGGCCACTCCCCAGGCCCGCTCTGGCGAGCGGCCCAAAATCGAGATTCCGCGCCCGGGCAGTGCGCCCAAGCCGGCCGCCAAGCCTGCCGAGGCCGAGGAGCAGGCCGCGCCACCGCGCCCGGCCCCGGTGCCACCCCCGCGCTTCTCGTTGCAGTTGCTGCGTGCCGGCAGCTGCCTGCTGCTGGTGGAGTTGGCCACCGGCCAGCCGTTCCAGAGCCGCGACCCGTCGTACCTGCTGCTCAAGGACATGCTGCGCGCCGCCGACCTGCCCGACGCTCCGCAGATCATCGGCGAGCCGGTGCGCTGGCCGCTGCTGGTGCGCGGCAACATGGACCAGGGCCCGGAGGCGGCGCGCGATTTCGTCCAGGGCTTTGTCCAGGCGCGCCTGGAGGACGCCCCGTGCACTTGCCTGTGGCTGGTCGGCCTGCCGGCGCTGCGCTTTGCCGCCAATGTCGACGGCGAAGCCTATTACCAACCCCTGAAGCTCGAGGGCCTGGGCGAAGCCTGGGCCTTGCCGGGCCTTGAACTGTTGATGGACGAGCCGCAGCGCAAGGCGGACGTCTGGAAAGCCATGCGCCAGCTGATGGCGCGCTGGAAGAGCGTTGAATGAGTGACTCGATCAGTTTCCGCCCTATGACCGAGGCGGATCTGGATGCCGTACTTAAGATCGAATATGCCGCGTTCAGTCATCCCTGGACGCGCGGGATTTTTCAGGATGCGCTCAAGTCGTACGAAGTCTGGCTGATGTTCGACGGCCAGCAGCAGGTGGGCCACGGCGTGATCAACGTGATCATCGACGAGGCGCACCTGCTCAACATCACCGTCAAGCCGGAAAATCAGGGCCGCGGCCTGGGCCTGCGCCTGCTCGAGCACCTGATGGCCCGGGCCTACCAGCTCAATGGCCGCGAGTGCTTCCTGGAAGTGCGCGCCAGCAACCAGTCGGCCTATCGTTTGTACGAGCGCTACGGGTTCAACGAAATCGGCCGCCGCCGCGACTATTACCCGGTTGCCGGCGGCCGTGAAGACGCGCTGGTGATGGCCTGCACCCTGCTCGAAGATTGAGCAGGGCGGGCTTCATTCACAGGTCCTGTGGCTGGGCCTCCATCGGCTTGGCCAGGTCGCGCAGGCTTCTGGTCACGCTGCCGGTATTGCATTTGGCTGCGGCCTGCTCTGGCGTGTACTTGCGCACGGTGCGGAAGAACAGTTCGCAGGTCTGTTTCTTCTGCGTCACCTGCCACTTGTTCGAGCAGGCATCCAGCGTCAGCTTGGCGTCGGCCCGCTGATTGCGCCCCATCCCCGCCTGCCAGCAGGCGGCCGTCAGGTCCTGCCCCATCATCTTCAAACCAGCAGCATCGGCTGCATCCTGGTCGCCACCATGGCTGTCCTTGTTAGAGGCATACCAGATGGCACTAGGGTGGTTGGCACCCAGCACCGGCACCTTGGCACCTGGCTGCGGGCTGATGCTGACCAGGCCCAGCACATCTACCTGTGGCCCGTACTGCTGCTGGATCCAGCTGCGTACCGGCGCGCCGAAGGCCACCATCGGCAGGGGCCTGGCGGGGTTTTGCAGAGTCATCTCGCTGACCATGCGCACCTGGTAGTCCTTGAAGTAGCTGTAGGTTTCCTTCAGCGTTTCACCCGCGCTGGCGGGGGCGGCGATGGGAGCGATATCGATGATGGTCTGGTAGGCCGGGGTCTGGCTGGCGTCGACGCCGTTGAATGTCAACAGCTCGGCCCAGCGGTCGGTGGTATTGGAGCGCAGGTAGTCCTGGGCCTGGGTCAGCGAGTAGTCCGGCGGGAAGTGCAGCAGTTCGATGCTGCGGCGATTCTGCAGGGCCATGCCCAGTGGCAGGAACAGATACCAGTCATAGGACCATTTGCCTTCCTCGTTCAGCCGAGTGGCTGCCTGATAGGCAAGATCACCGCTGTCGAGCAGCTTGCGCAGGGGTTTTGCATAGTTGGCGGGTACGCCACTGATGGTTGCGTGCAGGCGATCGTTGTCGCGGCTTACATGTACCTGGGCAGCGGCATGGCCGTCGCGGCGAACGCTTTGGGTCAGATAGTGTTCTACGGTTTGCTCCAGGGTCCAGTCGCGATAACAGATCACGTGGCAGTTGTTGGGGAAGGCGAAAAGGCGGGTGACGCGCTGGGCGTCGCCCAGGTCGATTCGCGCATCGGCGGCTGCAAGGCCGCTGAAGGCCAGGGCGGCAAGGCTCGGTATTGCCATCTTGTGCATGCTTAACTCCTTGTTGGGCGCAGCCGTATTCGGCAGCGTGGCACATACTGTGGCAAGGGGTGCAGGGATGAAAAGAGCTGGATGGCTGCCGCTGGTGCTGGCCATGTTGTGTGCGGTGGCGAAGGCTGATGAGCGTGATGTCTGGTTGTTCGCTCAATGGGCCGGCGACCATCAGACACGGCCATTTCGCGAGATGCTTGTGGATGCCCGCCTTTACGGCATGGTGCCTATCCATCAACTGCTGCGTTCGGCTTCGGACTGGAAGCTGTGCCACGCGTCCCCCTTCGCCGTGCCGCCCACCAGCAACTGGCCCGCGGTGCGCTCGACGCTCTCGCTGATCAAGACGCTCCATGACCAGGGCATCCTGCGCCAGTTCGAGGTGGTTTCGGCCTATCGAGACCCACGCCTGAACGTCTGCGCCGGCGGGGCGGCCAACAGCGCCCATACCCGGGCGTTCGCCGTCGATATCCTGCTACCCGACTGGGCGGACCCCAACCCCCTGTGCCGTTTCTGGCAGCAGTATGGCCAGGCCTGGAACATGGGCCTGGGGCGCTATCCGTCCGGGCGTATTCATCTGGATACCGCGGGTTATCGCACCTGGGGTGGCGACGGCCGTGCAGGTTCGTCGTTCTGTATCAAGCCCAGATGAGCCAGGCAGCTCCTGCATTCGCCCGTCACCCACGTGGCGAAGCGCTGGCGCTTGCCGTCGTCTTCCAGCGGCTTGGGGCTGAGCAGTTGGTATGCCGAGCCATCACGCACAAAGCCGAACGGCGCCTGTAATTGGCCGCTGTCTAGTTCGTCGCGCACCATGAGGGCTGAGGCCATGGCCAGGCCCAGGCCGGCGCTGGCGGCCTGAATCGACAGGTAGAAGTGTTCGTAGTCGCCGCGCTCGGTATGTCGGGCCTGCTGGCCGCTCAGGCGCAGCCAGTTGGGCCAGGCGCCGGGGCGGGTGGCGCTGTGCAGCAGGCGTTGGCCTTCAAGTTGGGTGGGGGCGGCGGGATGGCAGACCGGGCCGATCCATTCGTCGCAGATCTTCTGGTTGTACAGCTGCTTGTCCCAGTGAAAGTCATCGCGGCGAATTGCCAGGTCGACACCAGTGCGGGCGAAGTCCAGTGGCCCGCCTGCGGCCACCAGGTGCAACTGCAGGTCGGGATTGGCGGCATGGAAGCGGGGCAGGCGCGGGATCAGCCAGCGCATGGCGATGGTCGGCTCGCACGACAACACCAGCACGTTGTCGCGGGCCTGTTGCTGCAAGCGCTGCACGGCGCCTTCGAGCTGCTCGAAGATCGCCTGGGTAGTGCCTTGCAAGGCACGGCCGGCAGGGGTGAGGAAAATGGCCCGGTTGCGGCGCTCGAACAACTCCACACCAAGGCTTTCTTCAAGCAGGCGCACCTGGCGGCTGACTGCGCCATGGGTGACGTGCAGGTGCTCGGCGGCGCGCACGAAGCTCTCGGTTTCGGCGGCGATGTCGAAGTAGCGGAAGGCGTTGAGTGGCGGCAGTTTCATGGCATCCCTGTTTGCCTGTGCCGACCTCTTCGCGGGTAAACCCGCTCCCAGAGGAACTTCACAAAGCCTGAGGGCGGCGTATCACTTGTGGGAGCGGGTTTACCCGCGAAGAGGCCGACACAGGTTCTATATATCTGTGAAGAAAACTATCAGATTTGCTTCACTATAAATCGATTTTTCCTGGTCTATAAGCTCTCGATAATTACCTGGTCTGTGCATTTCCATCGCCTATCGAGAGCCACCAGCATGACCGAACTCATCGCCGTCGCACTGTTCACCCTGCTTGCCGTCATCAGCCCCGGTGCCGACTTCGCCATGGTCACCCGAAGCAGTTATGCACAGGGCCGCAAGGCCGGGCTGGCGGCTGCCGTGGGCATTGCCCTGGGAGTGCAGGTGCATGTCCTGTACACGGTGCTGGGCATTGCGGTGATCATCAGCCAGAGCCCGACCCTGTTTATGGGCATGAAAGTGCTGGGCGCGGGTTACCTGGTCTACCTGGGCTACCAGTCGCTGACCAACACCCGGCGCCTAACCCTCGACGGGGCTGCCGCATCCGCCGCCAGCGTAATGCAGGCCCTGCGCACGGGCTTTCTGACCAACGCTCTCAACCCCAAGACCATGCTGTTCGTCATCAGTGCCTTCACTCAGGTGGTACAGCCTGGCAGCTCGCTGGCGCTGGATTTTGCCTACGGCGCTTTCATGTCCGTTGCCCACTGGCTGTGGTTCAGTCTGGTGGCGGTGTTCTTCTCCAGCGCGGCATTGCGCAAGGCGATGATCGAGCGACAGAGGCTGGTGGACAGGGTAATCGGCCTGGCGCTGATCGGGTTGGGCCTGGCTGTGGCGGTGACCGGCATGCGTTGAGGTGGCGATTGCATGTCCAGTAGGGGGCATTTTTTGCAGGCAAAGAAAAAGGGCTTACCTTGCGGTAAGCCCTTCGTCTTGTTTGGTGGCTACACAGGGACTTGAACCCCGGACCCCAGCATTATGAATGCTATGCTCTAACCAACTGAGCTATGTAGCCGATGGCGCGCATTATTCTCTTGAACGGCCCCTCTGTCAACACTCATTTCAAAAAAAATTTGCACGCTTTCAAAAACTTAGCGGCCAGGCCCGCGTTCTGCCGTGTCCAACGGCATGCCGCCGGCTTTCTACTGCCCGATGCGCCAGCCATCGGTGGCCTTGAGGTCGGCTTTCAGTACCGGGCCGATACTTGCGCCATCGAAGGTTACCCGCTCGCCCGCCGACACCATGCGCTGTTCGCCGCGCTGGATGACCATGGCTTTGCCGTTGAGCACCACCAGTTCGTCATGACCAGCATGGCGGGCGACCTGCAGGCGGGTACCAAACACCTGGACGCGCGCATCGCCCACAGTCACTTCCATGGCTCGGCCGTCGAGCATCACTTCAAGGTATACCCGGCCCTGCACCAGCTGCAGCTGGCGCGTGCGGCCGCGCAGGTCGGCGTTAATCGCGCTGGCGCTGCCCAGGTGCAGGGTGGTGCCGTCGGCCAGGCGGATGCTGCGGCGCTCACCTGCATCGGTGTGCAATTCGCTGCCCAGGCGCTGCATCAGCGGCCAGTACAGATAGGCTGCAGCGCCCAGCCCCAGCAGGAATAGCAGTGCCAGCCATCTGCCCAATGGGCTGTGGCGCGTGTTGATCTGCCGCGGGCGGGGGCGGGCAGGCTGCAACTGCTCGGCGGGCGTCGGGCTCATGGGTTCGATCTGCTCGCGTTAGGGGCCGTTTCGCCCAACGATGACGGGGGTATGGGCCAAGGATGCTAATTATATTGATAACCATTTTCAAGTGAGTCGCGACAGAGAGAGAAAAAAGGTAGCTATGTATCTATTTGTTTTCCGATAATCGGATCCCAAACTGCCGACGGAGATTCAGGCACATGGCTATCAGTAGCGCCTCCACGGCGCCCACCAGTGCGGCGGCAAGCCAAGCCACCCCGCTGGTGATGCGCATTATCGGTTTCTGCGCCCTGGCGCACCTGATCAATGACCTGATCCAGTCGGTGCTGCCGGCGATCTACCCGATGCTCAAGGCCAACTACGACCTGAGTTTCGCCCAGATCGGCATGATTACCCTGACGTTCCAGATCACCGCCTCGCTGCTGCAACCTTGGGTCGGCTTCTTCACCGATCGCCGACCGACGCCGAACCTGCTGCCGCTGGGTACCCTGTGTACCTTGGTGGGTATCGTGATGCTGGCCTTCGTCGGCAGCTTCCCCATGATCCTGCTGGCCTCGGCACTGGTGGGGATCGGCTCGTCGACCTTCCACCCGGAAACCTCGCGTATTGCGCGCCTGGCCTCGGGCGGGCGCTTCGGCCTGGCCCAGTCGACCTTCCAGGTCGGCGGCAACACCGGCTCTGCGCTGGGCCCGCTGCTGGCAGCGGCCATTGTCATTCCGTTCGGCCAGAGCCACGTGGCCTGGTTCGGCCTGGCTGCGCTGTTCTTCCTCGGCGTCACCCTGATGCTGCGTGGCTGGTACAAGGAGCACCTCAACCAGGCCAAGGCGCGCAAGGCAGTGCAGGCGACCCACGGCATTTCCCGCGGGCGGGTGGTCGCGGCGCTGATCGTGCTGGGCCTGCTGGTGTTCTCCAAGTACTTCTACATGGCCAGCTTCACCAGCTACTTCACCTTCTACCTGATCGAGAAGTTCGAGGTGTCGGTGGCCAGCTCGCAGCTGCACCTGTTCCTGTTCCTCGGTGCGGTGGCGGCAGGTACCTTCTTTGGCGGGCCGATCGGTGACCGCATCGGGCGCAAGGCGGTGATCTGGTTCTCGATCCTCGGCGTGGCGCCGTTCACCCTGGTGCTGCCGTATGCCGACCTGTTCTGGACCACCGTGTTGAGCGTGGTGATCGGCTTTATCCTGGCTTCGGCATTTTCCGCGATCGTGGTGTATGCGCAGGAGCTGGTGCCGGGCAGCGTAGGCATGATTGCAGGGATCTTCTTCGGGCTGATGTTCGGCTTTGGTGGCATCGGTGCGGCCTTGCTGGGGTATGTGGCGGACCTGCGTGGCATCGAGTATGTGTACGAGGTGTGTTCGTTCCTGCCGTTGTTCGGGTTGTTGGCAGTGTTCTTGCCAAGTACCGGCAAGCGCTGAAAGCATGCACAGAACCTGTAGGAGCAGCCTTGTGCTGCGAAGCGGCCATTACTGGCGAAGACAATTTGTTGTCTTGCCGGCCTCTTCGCAGCACAAGGCTGCTCCTACAACGGCCCGCGCAGGTCTGGAGGCCATGCAAGGCGGTTGCTCCCCGAAATTTGACGACTTGACCACCCTTGACCTAGAGTCCGCCCTTTCTTCAACCACCTGCGTAGTAGTCAAAGCAATGTGCCGTCCCCAGTCCCTGCCAAACGCCCGCCAGCCTGCCTTCCAGGCCCTGCGTCGCGCGTGGCCGAGCGACACGGTGCTCAAGCGTCGCCGCAGCGTGCTGTTTGCCTTCACCTTCTCGCCACACCTCGCCTGAACTGATCTGCGCTTTCGCGTCGCTCGCCGCCCTGGCGTGCGCGCCTGTGTCTGCACGTCTTTTCGGTTTGCAAGGAGTGGTACATGAACATGCGTTTGCTGGCGGGCTTGTTGTTCGCCGTTTCGGTCGTGGGTTTCAGTTTGGGGGCCAGCCTGCCACTGGTGTCGTTGCGCCTGCATGAAGCCGGTGCGAGCACTCTTGAAATCGGCATCATCTCGGCCATACCCGCTGCGGGCATGATGCTCTCGGCGTTCCTGGTCGACGCCTGCTGTCGCCACCTCACCCGGCGCACCATTTACCTGCTGTGCTTCAGCCTGTGCACGCTCAGCATTGCCTTGCTCGAGTCGGCATTCGGCTCGCTGTGGCTGCTGGCGCTGCTGCGCCTGGGCCTGGGGCTGGGCATGGGTATCGCCATCATCCTCGGCGAGTCGTGGGTCAACGAACTGTGTCCGGAGCACAACCGGGGCAAGATCATGGCCCTTTACGCTACCAGCTTCACCGGTTTCCAGGTGCTCGGCCCGGCCATGCTGGCGGTACTGGGCGCGGACAGCCCGTGGATCACCGGTGTGGTCACCGTCTGCTATGCCCTGGCGCTGCTGTGCATCGTGCTGACCGTGCCCCACGACCATGTGGAACATGAAGAGGGTGAAAAGAGCTTCGGTCTGGCCGGCTTCTTCCGCGTGGCGCCGGCGTTGTGCGTGGCGGTGCTGTTCTTCTCGTTCTTCGATGCCGTGGTGCTGTCGCTGCTGCCGGTGTATGCCACCAGCCATGGCTTCGCCGTTGGCGTGGCGGCGCTGATGGTGACGGTGGTGTTTGCCGGTGACATGTTGTTCCAGTTGCCGCTTGGCTGGTTGGCCGACCGGGTGGAGCGCACCGGGCTGCACCTGGTATGCGGGTTGCTGGCGATGGCGATCGGTATCGGCTTGCCCTGGTTGCTGAACCTGACCTGGCTGCTGTGGCCGCTGCTGGTGCTGCTGGGTGCCGTGGCAGGGGGCATCTATACCCTGGCGCTGGTACTGATCGGGCAGCGCTTCAAGGGGCAGGACCTGGTTACCGCCAACGCCAGCGTGGGCTTGCTCTGGGGTGTGGGTAGCCTGGTCGGGCCGCTGGTCAGCGGTGCGGCGATGGATGTGGCGCCGCATGGTCTGCCCATCGCGCTGGCGCTGATGGCCGGGTTGTTCGTGTGCTTTGCCCGACAGTCGTACCGGCGCACGGGGCGCTTGCGGGCGGTGGCGGACTGAGGTCCTCCAGGGCTGCGCAATACCTGTGGGAGCGGCCTTGTGTCGCGAAAGGGCCGCAAAGCGGCCCCAGCAATCTGTCCGGCGCAGTTGAAACCCTGGGGCCGCTTCGCGGCCCTTTCGCGACACAAGGCCGCTCCCACAAGGCGACCGTGTTGCCCCGTCAGAAACTCCCGCGCAAGGTCACCGACACATTGCGCGGCTCCCCCCAGTAGTAACCCGTCGCCGTGGTACCGATCTGCCGGTAGTACTTCTTGTCGAAGATGTTGTTGGCGTTCAGTTGCACTGTGTAGTTGTCGTTGATGCGATAACCGAGCATGCCGTTGTACACCGCATACCCTGCCTGGGTCGCCTTGGCCGTGCCGCTTTCGGAATAGATGTCGCTCTGCGCCTGCACGCCGCCACCAATGGTCCAGGCATCCAGTGTGCCTGGCAGGCGGTAGCTGGTGAACAGCCGCAGCATGTGCTCCGGGTCGGTGGTGCGGATCGCGTTGCCATTGGTGGCTGCCGTGTTCTTCAGGTACTCGGTGGTGTTGTAGGTGTAGCCACCGGTGACCTGCCAGCCCGGCAGCACTTCGCCGGAAATCTCCAGGTCGATGCCCTCGCTGCGGCTCTTGCCCGAGGCGATCTTGCAGCGGCTGGTGGTGCCGTTGCAGCCGATTTCCGTGGACATGTCATCCACCGGCGTTCCCACCTGGTTGATACGGAAAAACGCCAGGCTGGTGTTCAACCGGCCATCATAGAACTCGCCTTTGATGCCCGTTTCGTAGGCTTCGCCGATGATCGGGTCGAGCACCGAGTTGTTCTTGTCCACCACTGTCTGCGGGCTGAATATCTCGGTGTAGCTGGCGTATACGCTGAAGTTGTCAGTCAGGTCGTAGATCAGCGCCGCGTACGGCACGATCTTCTCGTCGACGCTGAACTTGCCGTTGGCTCCGGTGTTGTTTTCCTGCTCGTAGTCATACCAGTTGGCTCGCGCGCCGATGATCGCGGTCAGCGGTTCGGCCAGCGAAATGCGCCAGGTGGCATGTGCGGCTTGCTGGGTGGTACGGGTGCGCACCGGGTGTGCGGTGATGTCGATGTCCGGCTCGGGCAGGCTGGTTTTCGGGTCCCAGTAGCGGATGTCGTACAGCCCGGAAATTACCCGGTTGGTGGCCGACGCGTAGGAATCGTTGCGAATCCGTTCGACGCCGACCATCAGCTCGTGGGTGCGGCCAAACAGGTCGAACGGGCCGTTGAGGGTGGCGCTCAAGTTGTTCTGCAGGCTCTCGCCGCCGTCGCCTTCGGTAACCTGGTATCGCATCAGGTACGGGTTGCCGGTGGGGTTCAGGTTGGCCGGTGCGCGCTCCATGTAGGTTTGCTTGAAACCATGGTCGTCCAGCTCGAAGTGGGTACGCAGAGCCATCAGCTTCAGGGTCCAGTCGTTGTCGAAGCGGTGTTCCAGTTCGGCAAAGGTGTTCAGGTTGCTGCGGTCCCAGCGGTTCCAGTCGGCGCCCAGGTAGGTGCTGCGGCCGAAGGGCAGGGGGGCGCCGCTGGCGTCGGCGGGCAGGTTGCCCCAGGCGCCGGTGGCGTCGAGCTTGGTCCACTCGACACCGGTGGTCAGCGTGGTGCTGTCGTCCAGGTCGAAGGCCAGCGAGCCGCCGAACGCCTCTTTGCGTTCCATGCGCGAGTCCTGGAACAGGTCGCGGTCGTCATGCACGGCGATTACCCGCCCGCGTACGTTGCCGGTTTCGGTCAACGGGCCGGAGATATCGGCCACATAGCGTTGGGCATTCCACGAACCCAGGGTCACGCTGCCCGTAGCCTGGAAGTCATGGGTCGGGCGCTTGCGTACCAGGTTCACCGTGCCCGACGGGTTGCCGGCGCCACGCAGCATGCCGGTGGCTCCGCGCAGCACTTCGGCGCGGTCGATGAACGCCGAGTCGGTCTGGATGAATGAACCACCGCCGCTGCTTTGCACCACGGTGGCGCCGTCGTACTGAATGGCGTCGATGGCAAAGCCGCGCGAGTAATACTGCACCCGCTCGCTGTCGGTGTAGTTGACCACCACGCCGGGTGTCTGCTCCAACAGGTTGGTCAGGTTGGTAATGTTCTGGTCGTCGATGCGCTGGCGGGTTATCACGCTGACCGATTGCGGGGTATGGCGCAGGGTTTGCGGCATCTTGCCGATGGTCACTTCGCCGGTTGTGTAGGAGCCGGTGTGCTCGGTGGTTTCGCCCAGGCGGTCGCTGGAAATGCTGGTCGCGCCCAGCTCAAGGGCGTTTCCCACATCCAGTGCCGGGATCAGCAGGAAGCTGGTTGCGCTTTCCTGTTGGACCTGGACGTTGCTGCCCTGCAACAGGATCGATAGCGCCCGCGCACTGTCATGCCGGCCCTGCACACCGTGGGTGGTCTTGCCCTGCAGGCTGTTCGCGTCGAACGACAGGCTCAGGCCGCCCTGGCGTGCCAACTGATCCAGCGCCGGGGCCAGTGGGCCGGCCGGGATGTTCCAGTCGGTCTGCTGGCTCTGGCTGGCAATTGCAGCCTGAGCCATGGCCGGGTAGGCACCGCCAGCTGCCAGGCCAAGGCCGAACACGGCCGCGCTTACGGCACGGCGCAGCCTGTCGTTGCGAGGGGAACACGGGGCAATCATGAAGCGCTCCTGAAGGTCGTGAAGACCACTTTTCGGGTTTTGTTCCTTCAGGCCGGACGAGAATGAGATTCCACCTCATTTATTTTCGGAAATTTTTCAGGCCGTACCGATGCTTATCCAATAACGCGTGCGGTAAACGACCCGCACCGGCAGGCTGCGGGTGAGCAGCTGCAGGATTTGCCCGGTGTCGGCCAGCTGGTAGGTACCGGACACCTTCAGGGCTGCCACTTCCGGGGCACAGCGCAGCAGGCCCGGGCGGTAGCGCGCCAGCTCGGCGATGAACTCGCCCAGCGGCATCTGCTGCACGCTGAGCACGCCGTCGGTCCAGCCCCAGGGGTCGCTGTGCAGCGTCACCGCCTGGAAGCTGCCGCTGGCCCACACCTGCAAGGTTTCGCCTGGCAGCACCCGACGTGGCGAGGCCGAGGTGGGGAACAGTGTGGCGTCGCCCCGGCGTACGGCCAGCAACAGCCCCTGGTCGTTCTCGCGCAGCAGCAGTTGGCCGTCGAGGGTGGCCAGTTGGCCAACGCGGGTGTCGATGCGAAACGGGCGGTTGTCGTTGGGGTTGCTGTCCAGACTCACCTCGCCACGCACCAGTTGCAGCCGGCGCTGCTCGGCGCTGTAACGCAGGTCGATGGCACTGGCGGTATTGAGTTGTATGCGGCTGCCATCGCTGCCTTGCAGCTGGCGACGCTCGCCGGTGGCAGTGCTGCTGTCGGCCAGCAGCTGGGGTATGCCCAACGGTTCGCGCGCAGCCCAGCCCAGGCTGCCGCCCACGGCCAGCACGGCCAGCAGCTTGAGGTGGTCGCGGCGGTTGATGCGATGGCGCTGGCTACCATCCAGCGTGCGCCGGCTCAGGCCCTTGGGCAGCCCTGCCAGTTCGTCACTGAGGTGGCTGACCCGCTGCCAGGCCAAGGGGTTGTGCGGATGGCTGGCCAGCCAGTGCTGGAACTGCTGCTCGGTATGCGGGCTTGGGCTGTCGAAGCGCAACTTCACCAACCAGTCGATGGCCTGGTCGACGTGCGCCTGTGTGGGCGCGCTATCAGGCGTCGGCATAGCGCAACCGGTAGCAAACGCCCAGAGCCTTGGCCAGGTCCCGCTCGACGGTGGCTCGCGACACACCCAGGCGCAGGGCAACCTGCACAATGCTCAAACCGTCGAGCTGAGCCAGCAGGAATGCCTGGCGGGCACGCGGTTTCAGCTGGTGCAGGGCACGATCGAGGCGCGCCAGGGTATCAAGGATGACCAGTCGATCTTCTTCGCTTGGCACTTCGGCTTCGGGCAGGTGAGCCAGGCTTTCCTGGTAGGCCCGTTCCAGCGCGCGGCGGCGGAACTGGTCGATCATCAGGCCACGGGCAATGCTGCTGAGGTAGGCACGTGGTTCCTTCAGCGGCGACAGCTGGCGAGCCCGCAACAGCCGCACGAAGGTATCCTGGGCCAGGTCGGCGGCGTGCTCGCTGCAACCTACCCGGCTGCGCAGCCAGCCGCTAAGCCAGCTGTGGTGGGCCTGGTAGAGCAGAGCAACCTCGGTCGGCTTGAGCGTTTCGTTGATCTGCATCTTGGCGAAGGCCCGGTCCTGTGAACACATGCGATTGTGAATGGTTCTCAATTCTATGCGGGGACGATAGCGCGGAGCAATGGCATGCCAGGAATTAGCCGCGCAAGAACCGGCGTTTGCCCGATGAACGGCTGCGCTAAGCTGGACCTGCAATCGACTTGATGGAGGTGCCATGATCCTGGCCGACCTTTCGCCTGACGCGTACCGCGAGGCCACCGAATACCTGGCGGCGCTCGACCCGGACTGGTCGCGGCATATCGCAGCGACCGGGCCATGCCTGCACCAGGCCACGCCGGGGCGGGAGCCTTATGAGGTGTTGGTGCGGGCGATTGCCTACCAGCAACTGCATGCCCGTGCTGCCGAGGCAATTCTTGGGCGCTTGCTGGCGCTGTTTCCAGAAGCTGCGTTCCCAACGCCGGAGCAGTTGTTGGCAGTTACACCGGAAATCATGCGCGCCTGCGGTTTTTCCGCGAGCAAGATGGCGACGATCCAGGGTATTGCCCAAGGCCGGCTGGATGGCCTGGTGCCGAGCCGGGAGGAGGCACTGGCCCTGGCTGACGAGGCGTTGATCGAACGACTGGTGGCATTGCGTGGGGTAGGGCGGTGGACGGTGGAGATGCTGCTGATCTACAGCCTGGCGCGTTCGGACGTTCTGCCGGTCGACGATTTTGGCGTGCGCGAGGGGTATCGGCGGATGAAGGGGCTGGACAAGGCGCCGACGCCTGCGCAAATGCGTTCGCTGGGCGGAGGCTGGCGACCGTACCGCACCGTGGCGGCCTGGTACCTGTGGCGTGCCTGAAGTTTTGCACTGCCTGTGCCGGCCTCTTCGCGGGTAAACCCGCTCCCACAGGGATTTCCACAGCCTGGAAGGTCTATGCAGTACCTGTGGGAGCGGGTTCACCCGCGAAAGGGCCGGCACAGGCGACAACCAATCTGGACATTTACTAATGAACCCCTACACCACCCCCGACCAACGCTGGCAAGCCGTAGAATCCCGCGAAACCGCCGCCAGCGGCCACTTCGTCTACGCCGTGCGCACCACCGGGATCTACTGCCAGCCCGGCTGCAAATCACGCCTTGCCAAGCGAACCAACGTCGAGTTCTACGACACCCCAGCCGCCGCCGAAGCCGCCGGCTACCGCGCCTGCAAACGTTGCACCGCCACCAGCAACGCCAGCGCCACCCGCCACAGCCAGCTGGTGACCCGCGCCTGCCGCCTGATCGAAGCCAGCGATCCCGCGCCCAGCCTAGATCAACTCAGCGCGCAACTGGCCGTCAGCCCTTTCCACCTGCATCGCCTGTTCAAGGCCGAAACCGGCCTCACCCCCAAGGCTTACGCCACCGCTTCCCGTGCCCGGCGCCTGCGCGAGCACCTGGAAGATGGCCAACGCTCTGTCACCGATGCCATCTATGACGCCGGCTACAACTCCAACAGCCGTTTCTACGAAAGCGCCGACCAGCGCCTGGGCATGCGCCCGCGGCAATACCGTGCCGGCGGCGCCGGGGCAACCATCCACTTCGCCCTCGGCCAGTGCTCCTTGGGCGCGATCCTGGTCGCCCAGAGCGAGAAGGGCATTTGCGCGATCCTGCTGGGCGACGACCCCGAGGCCCTGCTGCGCGACCTGCAGGACCAGTTCCCCAAGGCTCACCTGGTCGGCGGCGATAGTGCCTACGAACGGTTGGTCGCCGAGGTGGTGGGCTTCGTCGAAGCTCCGGCGTTGGGCCTGGCCTTGCCACTGGATGTGCAAGGCACTGCGTTCCAGGAGCGGGTGTGGCAGGCCCTGCGCGAGGTGCCGGCCGGCAGCCGGGTCAGCTACACCGACATCGCCGAGCGCATTGGTGCGCCCAAGGCAGTACGTGCCGTGGCCATGGCCTGCGCGGCCAACCACATAGCCGTAGCCATACCTTGCCATCGGGTGGTTCGCCGCGACGGCGACATCAGCGGCTACCGCTGGGGCGTCGAGCGCAAACAGCAACTGCTCAAACGAGAAACGGCACTCTCCTGATCGCGTGAAGCCGCGTAGAATCCCCCGCCAAATCGAATTGTAAAGAGGAATATTCGATGAGGCGTGTCAGCCTTGCCCGTTATTGCCCAGGCCTGATGGTTTTCCTGGCCCTGATGCTGGCCATTGCCAGCCCGGCCTGGTCGGCCCCGGCCACGCCCTTGTCCAATCTGGCGGTTGCCGAAGCGAACGTGCTGGATGAAAACGCCAGCATCGAGCAGTTGAGCGATCGGCTGGACCAGATCCGCCAGGGTGTCACCAGCGAGGCCAACGATGATCTGCTTTCGCAATTGCGCCTGGGCGCCATGCAGGTCCAGCGCCAGGCCGATGCGTTAAGTGCTTTGCGCACCACGGATGTGGAAAAAGTCGACGACAAACTCAAGGTCATCGGCCCGGTCCAGCAGGACGAGGCCGCCACACTGACCCAGCAGCGCAAGGAGCTTGAGGCCGAGAAAAAGGCCTTGGTAGCTCAGCGGGACCAGGCGACCAAGCTGACCCAGTCGGCCCGCGACCTGTCCACGCAAATCGTCAACCTGCGCCGCAGCCAGTTCAACTCGCAGATCACCAGCCGCGCAGCCTCACCGATGAGCCCGGCGTTCTGGCAGAGCATCATTCGCCCCACCCAGGACGATGTGGCACGCCTGCGTGACCTGCGTGGTGAGACGGCTGATGCCATCAGTAGTGCCTTCAGTGCTGAAAATCGCTGGTTGTTCATTACCAGCCTGGTGGCGGCAATCCTGGTCTGGACCTTGGTGCGCCGCGTGCTCGAGCGCCTTCTCGCCGGCGCCATGGTCAGCTGGCTGCCCGAAGGCCGCCTGCGCCGCAGTGCGCTGGCGCTGGGTGTCAGCCTGGCAACCTTGGGCACCATCGCCGGCTCGGTCTCGCTGCTGCGTTGGGGGCTGGAGAGCAGCGCCGAGTTGGGCGCCGATATCGCCAGCCTGGCCAATCATGTGCTCGCGCTGGTGGTGTTCAGCGCCTTCATCACCGGCCTGGGCCGCGCCATGCTGATGCTGCAGCGCCCGTCCTGGCGCCTGCCGCCTATTCACGATGAAGTGGCCAGCGCCCTGGGCTGGTTCCCCAAGGTGCTGGCGTTGGCGCTGATGGTCATGATGACCATGGAGCGCATCAACAGCGTGATCGGTGCCAGCCTGGCGCTGACCGTGGCGGTCAACGGCCTGACCGCGCTGGTAGTGGCGTTCACCTTCGCCGGTGCGCTGCTGCGTTACCGCCGCACCCTGCGCAAGCATGACCTGGAGCGCCCCACAGGCCTGGCCGGGCTGATCCCGTTCGTGATGGTGATCTGGCTTACGATGATCCTGCTGGCCTTGCTCGCCGGTTACCTGACACTCGCCTACTTCCTCACCGCCAAGCTGCTGTGGGTCAGCCTGGTGATTACCTGTGCCTACCTGCTGACCACGTTCTTTGGTGACCTCTGCGAAACCCTGCTGTCGCCCCGCCAGCCCGGCGGCCTGGCGCTGGCCTCGACCCTGGGCCTGGCGCCACGTCACCAGGCCCAGGCCAGCACCATCCTGGCCGGCATTGGCCGCACCGTGGTGCTGTTCCTGGCGCTGTTGCTGGCACTGATGCCATCGGGCACCAGCCCCAGCGAACTGCTGCTGAGCCTGGGTGATTGGGACGAGACCGGCGGCAAGCTGCTGGGCAACATGAACATTGTCCCCCAGGACATTCTGTTGGCAGTGGTGATGTTCCTCGGCGGCCTGTTCGCCATCCGCGTGGTCAAGCGCTGGCTGAGCGATCGCCTGCTGCCGGAAACCGACATGGACGCCGGCATGCGTGCCTCGCTGGTGACTCTGGTGGGTTACCTGGGCTTCATCTTCCTGGCCATGCTGGTGATGTCGACCCTGCGCATCAACCTCACCAGCCTGACCTGGGTGGTCAGTGCCCTGTCGGTGGGTATCGGTTTCGGCCTGCAGCAGATCGTGCAGAACTTCATCTCCGGTCTGATCCTGCTGACCGAGCGGCCGGTCAAGGTGGGCGACTGGGTCAGCCTGGCTGGCGTCGAGGGTGACATTCGCCGTATCAATGTGCGCGCCACCGAGATCCAGATGTCCGACCGCTCTACGGTCATCGTGCCCAACTCGCAGTTCATCTCGCAGAACGTGCGCAACGTGACCATGGGCAATGCCTTGGGTGTGGTCGGCATCACGCTCACGCTGCCGCTGGAGACCGACGCCAACCGTGTGCGCGAATTGCTGCTGGCAGCGTACCAGGAGCACGAGGCGATTCTGGATGCACCGGCCACTTCGGTGTCGTTCAAGGACCTGACCAGCAGCGGGATGGTGATTGGTGTGAGCGGATACGTGGCGGGGCCGCGGCAGGTGTCCGGCACGCGCAGTGACCTGTTGTTCACCATCCTTGGGCGTCTGCGTGACGAGGGCATCGCCCTGTCGTCGCCGCAGAGCATGGTGTTGCTGCAGGAGGGTGCTCGCCCGGCTGACGAGTCGGTGTGAAGCCGATCGCCGGCAAGCCAGCTCCCACAAGGACCACGTCGACTTCAAGCCGTACGCAATACCTTTGGGAGCTGGCTTGCCGGCGATTGGGCTGCAAAGCAGCCCCAGCCTCAATGCTGCTTGGCCTGCCTGATTCTCAGCAAGATCACCAGCAACACCAACAGCACAGGCGGCGCCATGGCCAACAGCCCATCCCGCGCCGTCAGCCCCAACCCCAGCACATTCAGCCCGCCATACAGCAGCTTGAACAAGTTCAGCAGGTAGTAGGTGATGGCAATGATCGACAGCCCCTCCACCGCCCGTTGAATCTTCACTTGGGCATCGGCCCGGGCATTGAGGCTGCGCAGGATCTCGGCGTTCTGTTCTTCCATCTCCACCTGTACCCGTGCTTGCAACAGGTCGCCCAGGTTGGCCACATTCTTTGCCAACTGCTCCAGGCGCTGCTCGGTGGCCGCGCAGTAGCGCACGGTCGGTTTGAACCGGCGTTCGATGAACACCCCCAGGCGCTGGCAGTCGCCCACATGGCTTTCCCGCAGCTCGCCCAGGCGCTCGAACACCAGTTGCGCATAGGCTTGCGTGGCGCCGAAGCGGTGGCGGGTTTTCACCGTGCGGCTGACCACCTGGCGTGACAGGTGGGCAATGGCCTCCAACAACCCTTTGGAATCATGGCCATCGACCCCGGCACTGCGCTCCGAGAGGCTGACCAGGGTCTTGTCGAATGCATCCAGCTCCTGGCTCAGGTCCTTGGCGGTGGTCAGGGTCAGCGAGGCCATCATGCGGTAGGTCTCGATCTCCAGCAGACGGCGGATCATGCGGCCCTGACGGTAGGCATTGAGGCGACGGTTGATGAACAGGAAGCGGTTGGTGCCGTCCTCGGTCAGGCGAAAATCGCTCCACACCACCGCATCGCCACCGCCGACGCAGGAGCCGCACGGGTCCTTGAAACCGTAGTGGGGCAGGTCCAGTTCGTGTTCGTCACGGACCAGCACCTGCACCGCGTTGATCATCTGCGCCGCTTGCGGGGCGATAGCCTCGGCCAGCACCGGCGGCAGCGTTTGCCACTCGGTGTCGGCGGCCGTGCAAGGCACCACCAGGGTCAGGGTGAAGAACTCGGTGTGCCGTTCCCACTTGAACGGATGACCATCCAGGCGGGTGATGCCTTGGGCGGCTGCGGTGTCCAGGCCATCCGGGCAGCAGCGTTGCAGCAGTGCCGCACAGGCAGCATCGCCGCCGAGCAAGGCCAGGTGGAAGACATGCGCCGGGCCGTCGAAATACAGCGACGGGCGGGCGTGCAGTTCGTTGTGCAAGGCGGTGCGTTGAGGGTGCATGGGTGGTCCGGCCTGGTGTTGTGATTGTGGGGGGTACCAGGAAGTGGGACTTTGCGCGGGGAGGGGAAAGTCACGCGGGCGCAGAGTTTCGTGTCGCCTGTACCGGCCTCCGCGGGCAAGCCCGCTCCCACAGGTACGGTGCTGCCCTTCAGGCCTGCGCTATCCCTGTGGGAGCGGGTTTACCCGCGAAGAGGCCGGTAAGCCCGGCTCATACGCGGTTCTTGTAGGAGCGGCCTTGTGTCGCGAAAGGGCCGCAAAGCGGCCCCGGAAATCTCAACCCAGACAGCGCGTCACATGCTTGACCGATTGGTAGGCCGACAACCCCCAAGGCCCCAGCTCACGCCCGATCCCGCTACCCTTGGTGCCACCCCACGAGGTCTCGACGAACACTGCCTGCACCGAGTTGATCCACACATGGCCAACCTCCAGCGCATCGGCTACCCGCTCGGCACGGTCCAGATCGGCAGAGCACACCGTCGCCACCAGCCCGAAGCGGCTATCGTTGGCCTCGGCAATCGCCTGTTCCTCGGTCGCAAAGCGACGCGCGCACAGCACCGGGCCAAAGATTTCCTCGGTCCACAGGCGGCTGTCTTTCGGCACATCGGCATACAGCGTCGGGCTGACGAACCAGCCATCCCGGTCCAGCGCCTTGCCACCTGCCAGGCACTGCAAGCCTTCTTCCCGCGCCGTGGCAAAGTAGCCGGCCACTTTCAGCCACTGCGCCTGGCTGGTCAGCGGCCCCATGTCGACCTCCTCGGTCAACGGATTACCGACCCGCAGGTTTTCCAGTGCCTCCTGCAAGCGCGGCAGCAGTGCCTCGGCAATGCCGTCCTGCACCAGCAGCCGCGAAGTGGCCGAGCACATCTGCCCGGCGTTCCAGGTGATGCCGGCGACGATCCATTCCACCGCCTGGCCCACATCGCAATCATCGAACACCACGATCGCCGACTTGCCACCCAGCTCCAGCGTCACCGGCCGGCACTGCGCCGAAGCGCTGCGCATAACCTGGCTGCCAACACTATTGCTGCCGGTGAACGACAGCTTGTCCAGGCCATTGTGATTGCTCAGTGCAGCGCCGGTTTCGGCCTTGCCGTTGACGATGTTCAACACCCCGGCCGGCAGCCCCAGGGCATCGGCGATCTGGCCGTAGGCCTGTTCGATCAGCGGGGTGACTTCCGACGGCTTGAGCACCACGGTGCAACCGGCGGCCAGGGCCGGGGCGAGCTTCCAGGCGCTGGTCACCAGCGGGAAGTTCCACGGCACGATCAGGCCGACCACGCCCACCGGTTCCAGGCGGGTGCGAGCGCTGAAGCCCGGTGCAGCCAACGGCACGTCACGGTTCTTCGATGGCAGTTGCTCGGCCAGTTCGGCGTAGTAGCCGAAGGTGGCGATGGCGTCGTCCAGGTCGATTTCCGCCTCGTGACGTGGCTTGCCATTGTTGCGCATCTGCAAGGTGATCAACGCTTCACGGCGCTGCCCGAGTTGTTCGGCAAAGCCGCGCAGGTAGGCGGCGCGTTCGCTGGCGCTGGTGCTTTTCCAGGCGTGCAGGGCGCCACGGGCAGCGGTCACGGCCTGGTCTACCTGGCCGACGCTGGCGGCCATCAGTTCGGCAAACGGTTGCCCAAGGGCCGGGTCATTGACGCTGATGCAGTCGCTGCCCTGGCCTTCGACCCAGCGGCCGGCAATGTAGTGGGAAGTGGTCATGGTCGGTTTCCAGTCAGGCCATTTCGGCGGTGGTTACCGGGGTGTGCGCGGTGCTTTTGCAACGCACCCAACGCGGGCCTTGGGGGCCATACACGCCGGCAGGTTCGGGGAAAAGGTTGAGCAGCAGCAGGTACAGCACACCTGCCAGCCCCAGGGTGACCGGCAGGCTCAGGTCGATGCCGCCGGCCAGGTCGCCCAGTGGGCCGACGAACTGCCCTGGCAGGTTGACGAAGCACAGGCCCACCGCCGCGCTGGGGATCCACGCCCCCATGCCGCGCCAGTTCCAGCCATGCAGGAACCAGTAGTGGCCGCCACGCTGGCCGCGGGTGAATACCTGCAGGTCGTCGGCATGGTAGAAGCCGCGGCGAGTGATCAGGCCAAGGATCATGATCACCATCCACGGGCTGGTGCAGGTGATGATCAGCACGGCGAAGGTCGAAACGCTCTGCACCAGGTTGAAAGTGAAGCGGCCGACGAAGATGAAGCCGATCGCCAGCACGCCGATCAGCAGCGTGGCGCCGGCACGGCTGAGCAGGCGTGGGAACACGCTGGACATGTCCAGGCCGGTGCCGTACAGCGCCGTTGTGCCGGTGGACATGCCGCCGATCACCGCAATCAGGCACACCGGCAGGAAGAACCAGCTTGGCGCCACCGCCAGCAGGCCACCGACGTAGTTGTTGGCAGCGATGTAGTCCGGCGCCTGGGTGGCCACCAGGGTGGCGGTGCACAGGCCGAACAGGAACGGGATCAGTGTCGCGCCCTGGGCCGCGATCACCGCCAGCATGATCCGAGCCTTTGGGGTTTCACGCGGGATGTAGCGCGACCAGTCGCCGAGGAACGCACCGAACGACACCGGGTTGCTCATGGCCAGGATTGCCGCACCGACGAATGCCGCCCAGAAGCCCGCCTGGCCGAGGTTGACGCTACCCGCGTAACCGGCATCGAACGGCCCGGCAAAGGCAACGATGCCCAGCAGGAACAGCAGGCTCGAGGCCCAGACGGCAATCTTGTTGACCCACAGCATGAAGCGGAAGCCGAAGATGCACACCACCAGCACCAGTACCGCGAACAGGCCGTAAGCCAGGCCCAGGGTAAGGTCGGTTTCCGGCAGGCCGGCCAGGCGCTTGGCGCCGCCGACCAGGGCATCGCCCGAGCTCCAGACCGACAGCGAAAAGAATGCCACTGCGGTGAGCAGCGACAGGAACGAACCGACGATGCGACCGTGCACGCCAAAGTGCGCACCCGACGACACCGCGTTGTTGGTGCCGTTGAGCGCGCCGAACAGGCCCATGGGCGCGAGGATCAGCGCACCCACGCCGACGCCGAGCAGGATCGCCCACACACCGGCCTGGAACGACAGCCCGAACAGCACCGGGAAGCTGCCCAGCACGGCTGTGGCGAAGGTATTGGCGCCGCCGAAGATCAGGCGGAACAGGTCCAGCGGGGAGGCGTCGCGTTGATCGTCGGGGATCTGTTCGACGCCGTTGGTCTCGATACCGGTCGAGTGGCTCATGGTGATGCTCCAGCGCGGTTGTTGTGGGCCGGCGCAGTACGCGGGCCTTATTGTGGGTGCGATGGCAGGGCGGCAGGGCCGCGTAAATGGATGATCAGGCCGGCGATACGACCGACAGGTGCTCGTGGCAGGCCAGCCACCGTTCGCCGTGGCGGCGGAAGACAATGGTTTCGCGCTCGCTCAACTGGTGTTCTTCGCCGGCGATACGGATGTGCGTGGCCACATCATGCATGAAGATCGCCACGTCACCTTGCAGGCTCACCTGGGCATTGCCTGATTCGCAGGCGAGCACGGCAAACCCGTCGGCCTGCCACTGGGCCCAGAGTTGCTCGTAGGCATGGCGCGACAGCAGCGGTTGCGGCAGGGTGTGGAAAAGGAAGGTGGCGTCTTCGCTGAAGCAGGCGAAATAGCGAGCAGTGTCGTTGCTGGCGAACGCCGCAACGAGGTCGGCGGCGGCTTGCCGTACCTGGAGTGTCTGGTCCACGGGAGTGGCCTCACGGTTCTTGTGATTGTGGTGAAGCGATTCTGGTGGCGGTTTGCGAGGGGAAAAATCGCTGCGGGCAAATAATCAGTTCAGGAATTTGTGAAGTGATGGCTGCGCTTTCTCAGGTTTCGCGCCGCACACCCTGTGGGAGCGGGCGTGCCCGTTCTCATAAGGCTGCACATAACGCATTGAATTAGCAGGGCCCCCTGTGGGAGCGGCTTCAGCCGCGAACACCGGCGCAGCCGGTGCCACGCACCACGCTGGATTCTTCGCGGCTAAAGCCGCTCCCACAGGGTCTCTACGCGACAGCGCAGCCCAAAGGGCTTTCAGCTATCCAGCTGTCATCTGACTGCAACGAATATTCAGCAACCTTTCTGCCATCTCCCGTGCCTCATTGCGAGTTCGAATGGGCCATCCCGCGCTGCATCTGCCACAGGACCACGACCTGTTCGGCCTGCTCTACGCCTTCGCCTTCCGCCCTGGCCAGCCGGGGCGCGAAATTGATTCGGCGCAGTTGTTGCGCATGCTCGGCCAGCCGCTGGAACCTGGCGAGTTTCTGTGGGTGCACCTGAACCTGGCCCACGCTGCCTGCGAACGCTGGTTGCGCACCCACCTGCAGCTGCCCGAAGCCTTCTTCGAAACCCTGCGCGAAGGTTCGCGCTCGACCCGTCTCGAACACGCCGACGCGGCACTGCTGGCGGTGGTCAACGATGTGGTGTTCAACTTCGGCCTGGTGACCTCGGACATTTCCACGCTGTGGGCCTGCGCCAGCAGCCAGCTGCTGGTGAGCGCCCGGTTGCAGCCGTTGCATTCGGTGGACAAGTTGCGCTCGTCGGTCAAGCGTGGCGAGCGCTTTCATTCGTCCATCGAGTTGCTGGTCCATCTGCTGCGCGACCAGGGCGATGTGCTGACCCAGATCGTGCGTGAAACCACCACCAGCGTCGACCGCATCGAAGACCAGTTGCTGTCCCAGCGTCTGAGCGACAACCGCGCCGAACTGGGCAGCATGCGCCGGGTGCTGGTGCGCCTGCAGCGCCTGCTGGCGCTGGAGCCAGGGGCGCTGCTGCGGCTGCTGAACCGGCCGCCCGACTGGCTGCAGGAACAGGACATACGCCAGCTGCGCGCGGCCACAGAAGAGTTCACCCTGGTGATCAGCGACCTCACCGCCCTCGGTGAGCGGATCAAACTGCTGCAGGAAGAAATCGCCGCCAAGCTCAACGAACAGACCAACCGCACCCTGTTCACCCTGACTGTGGTGACTGTGCTGGCCCTGCCCATCAACATCATCGCCGGCTTCTTCGGCATGAACGTCGGGGGTGTGCCGCTGGCGGAAAACCCCCATGGTTTCTGGGTACTGGTGGCCCTGGTGGCGACCTTCACCGTGCTGGTGGGGCGCTGGGCTTTTCGCAAGCGGCGCGAGTACTGACGCGACGATCGCCGGTCAGTTCGCCTCCCGCACTGCACTCAGGAACGCCCGGGTCCGCTCCTGTTGCGGGTTTTCGTAGATCTGTGCCGGCGTCCCCTGTTCGTGGATCTGCCCCTTGTAGAAAAAGCACACCCGATCCGCGAACTCCCGGGCAAAGCCCATCTGATGCGTCACCATCAGCATGGTCAGGTTGTGCTCGCTGCCCAACCGGCGGATCACGTTCAGCACCTCGCCACACAGTTCCGGGTCCAGCGCCGAGGTCACTTCGTCGAACAGCATCACCTTGGGCCGCATCGCCAGCGCCCGGGCAATCGCCACGCGCTGTTGCTGGCCACCGGACAATTGCGATGGGTAGTGCTCGAACTTGTTGCCCAGGCCAACCATCTCCAGCAACTCGGCAGCCCGTTCACGCGCCTCGGCCGGCTTCACGCCCAACACCTGGACCGGGGCCTCGATCACGTTCTGCAAGGCACTCATGTGCGGGAACAGGTTGAAACTCTGGAACACCATGCCGATCTTCGCCCGCACTTTGCGTACATGTCGCTCGTTGGCGATGAGCTGCGTGCCGTTGCGCCCAGGCATGTGGGTGAGCGATTCGCCATCGACTTCGATCATGCCCTGGTCGATGCCCTCAAGTGTCATCAGTACCCGCAGCAATGTCGACTTGCCCGAGCCACTGGGGCCGATGATCGCCACCTTTTCGCCAGGGGCGACATCGAGGTTGAGGCCGTCGAGTACGGTGAAGCTGCCGTAGCGTTTGGTCACGTCCTTGAAACTGACGATCGGTTGGGCAATGGCCGGTGTGGGCATGTGGGTGTCCAGCGGCTGGGTGGCCGTGGCGGTGGCACTGGCGAAGTGGGTCACAGGGGCGATCATCAGCGGAGCTCCAGGCGCACTTCAAGGCGCCGAACGAGGTAGGCCAGAGCGACGCTCAAGGCCAGGAAGAACAGACCGACCAGGGTGATCGGCTCGAGGTAGCGGAAGCTTTCGGAGCCGACATTCTTGGCCTGCTGCATGATTTCCACCACGGTGATGGCCGACAGCACCGGGGTGTCCTTGAGCATGGCGATCAGGTAGTTGCCCAACGGCGGCAGGATCGGCCGAATCGCCTGGGGCAGGATGACTGCCCGGTAGGCGGTCCATGGCGCGAAGTTGAGGGCGACCACCGCTTCCCACTGGCTGCGCGCCACCGAGTCGAGGCCGCCGCGGTAAACCTCGGCCAGGTAACAGGCGTAGTGCACGCCGATACCGATGATGCCGGCCTGCATGGCGGTCATGTTGACCCCGTAGTTGGGCAGCACGTAATAGAGGAAATACACCTGGATCAGCAGCGGCGTACTGCGGATGAACTCGATCAGCAATGCCACCGGCCATGACAGCCAGGCCTGGCGGCTGCGTCGGGCGATGGCCAGGAACAGGCCCAGCACCACTGCGATCAGGAAGCCAACCACGGTGATGCCCAGGGTTTTCAGCGACGCCTGCAGCAAGTCGGGCAGGATTTGCGCGACGTAGTTCCAGTCCCAGAAATTCATGACAGGCTCCCCCGCAGGCGACCGCGGCTCAGGCGCCGTTCGACCCGACGCATGAGGAAGTTGATGACCTGCGCCAGGACGAAGTAGAGCAGCAGGGTGAGGCTGAAGATTTCCAAGGTCTGGAAAGTCGCCTGGTCCAGCTGACGGGCGCGGAAGCTAAGGTCCGACAGGGTGATCAGCGACACCAGCGATGTGTTTTTCAGCAGTTCGATCAGCAGGTTGGTGCCAGGTGCGATGGCCGCCAGCAATGCCTGCGGCAGGATGATCCGCCGGAAGCGGATGGTGGCGGGCATGTTCAGCGCGGTGCAGGCTTCGTACTGCCCTTTGGCCACCGAGCTGATCGCCCCGCGCATCACTTCGGCACCGTAGGCACCGATATGCAGCCCGAGGCCGACGATCGCCACGGTGTAGGCGCTGAGTTCGAGGTTGAACGGTGGCAGCGGCAATACGAAGAACAACCAGAACAACTGCACCAGCAACGAGGTGCCGCGGAACAGCTCGATGTAGGCCACGCAAAGCCAGCTCAATGGCCGCCATGACGAACGCCGGCCAAGGGCGGCGAGGATCGCGGCGACGATGGCCAGCAGCGAGCCGAAGAAGGTGACCTGAATGGTGACCCAGGCGCCTTGCAGTAACAACGGTATCAATTCACCCATGGTTCGACCTGAATAATCGGATTACACAGGGAATGGCACGGCAAGCGCCATGCCACCTCGATTCACTGCTGGGCACAGAGCTCGGCGGCGGTCTTGTCTGTCACGTTGCTGCGGTCGAAGCCGAACGGCGCGACGGTCTTGAGATGCTCCTCACTGCCCAGCCACTTTTTCATCTCGGCGTTGACCGCGTCGCGCAGGGCCTTGTCCTCGGGGCGGAAGGCCAGGGCACCGTAGCCGGTGTGGGCCGGGTCATCCGTGAAGTCGCTGATCGCCTCTACCTTGTCGCCACCCTTTTTCGCCAGGCCCTTCATGGTCAGCTGGGTGCCCACGGCAGCATCGGCGCGGCCGGCGCGCACGGCCTGCAACTGGGCGGTGGTGTCCGGCACCTGAAGGATCTGCGCATCCGTGATGCCGGATTCGCGGGCATAGGCGAGGTTGACCGTGCCCGCCATGATCGCCAGTTTCACGTCCGGGCTCCTGGCGATGTCGGCGTAGCTGTGCAGGTTCTTCGGATTGCCCTGTGCAACCAGCAGGGTGTCGGGCAGGGCGTACTGCGGGTCGGTGAAGATCACCTGCTTGCAGCGTGCCGGGGTGATGTACATGCCGGCGGCAATCACATCGAAGCGCCCGGCGCGCAAGCCCGGGATCAACGAACCCCACTCGGTGAGCACGCCATCGACCTGCTTGATGCCCATCTTCTCGAAGATGATCTTGGCGATTTCCGGTGACTCCCCGGTTACCCGGCCATCGGTCTCGGTGAAGGCGAACGGGGTTTCGTTGGCGTAGCCGATGCGGATGTGGCTGGTTTCCTTGATTTCGTCCAGGCTGGCAGCCTGGGCGCTGGCAAGCACACCGAAGGCGGCACAGGCCATCAGCAGGCGATGGAAGGGGCGTGGAACGTTGAAAGGCTGGCTCATCAATGAAGCTCCTGTTTGTTATAAAAACCGTCATCGACGGCTCTGTGTTAGGAGGCAGTGGAGCAAAACAGCGATAGCAGGTCGGTCTTTTGTTCGAGGCTGGCAGGCAGCGGGAGTTCGACCTTGGGGCGAGCATACAAAAGCTGAAACGGCGATGGCATTGCACTAGGACAATTGCCCGAAGCACTTGTACGGGGGATGCTGTGACCCTGGCCCCGGCAAGTGAAGCGAACATCATGATGCACAGTTGGAAGGCAGCCCTGGACACCGCCCGCATCGGCGAGTCCAAATACAAGATTCTGGTCCAGGCGGTCACCGGCGAAATCGAGCGCGGCGTATTGGTACATGACCAGCGCCTGCCACCGCAGCGGCAGGTAGCCGATGCCCTGGGCATCAGCGTGCAGACCGTGACCAATGCCTACAAGGAACTTGAGCGCCAAGGCCTGGTACGTTGCGAGATCGGCCGTGGCAGTTTCGTCAGTCGGCGCATGAGCGACCGTGTGTCGGATGACATCATCGACCTGCCCGAGCGTACCCTGGTCGACTTCTCCATCACCCGCATCCTTCACACCCAGGTGCACGAGCGCATCTGGCGCGACACTTGCGCCGAGTTGGCCGTTGAAGAGGAGCAGCCGTGGATCCATGCCTACCGGCCCATCGCCGGTTTCGAGAGCCACCGCGAGGCTGCGGTGCGCTGGCTTGCCGGCCTGGGCATGCAGGTCGAGCGTGACGATGTGCTGGTCACCAATGGTGCCGCCCACGCTATCTTCCTGGCCCTGGCCTCGCTGGCCGGGCCGGATGATGTGGTGCTGTGCGAGGGGTTGACCGACCATGGCGTGATCGGCAATTCACAGGTGCTCGGTTTCACCCTCAAAGGCCTGGAGATGGACCGCGAGGGCATCAACCCGGAGCATTTCGAGGACATCTGCAGCAACGAGCGTGTGACCGCGCTGGTGTGCACACCCAACCTCAACAACCCTACCGTCAGCCTGATGCCCGACAGCCGGCGCCAGGAGATTGCCGAAATTGCCCGGCGCTTTGGCGTGCATATCATCGAAGATGACGTTTACGGGCCGCTGCTGGGTGGCAGCCATGCCAGGCCGCTCAGCTCCTATGCGCCGGAGCTGTCGTTCTACTGCACCAGCATGACCAAGTCGGTGCTTACCGGCCTGCGCGTGGGCTACCTGGCCATGCCCAAGCGCCTGGCGCTACGCACCGAGAGCATCTTGCGGGTCAACAGCTGGATGGCCACGCCCCCGGTGGCGGAAATTGCATCGCGCTGGATCAACGACGGGCGCGCGGCGCAGCTGGTGGCGTTGCAGCGCACTCTGCTGGGCGAGCGTCAGGCGTTGTTGCGTGACTACCTGGGGGAATATGTGCGTGGTCAGCACTCCCATGCCTTAGGGGCGTGGCTGAACATTCCCGAGCGGTGGGAAGTGGACAGCCTGGTGCGTGCCCTGCGCCGCCGGCAGATTGCGGTAACGCCGCCGGAGCCGTTCCTGGTGCGCGGTACACCGCGGCCACGGGCCGTGCGCTTGTGCGTGGGCGCCGAGTGTTCCGAGGCGAAGCTGCGGCAGGCCTTTGGCGATATGCGGGAGTTGTTCGGGCAGTATCCGCAGATCCATGAACTGTAACTCTCCTGCAGCGGCCTCTTCGCGGGCATGCCCGCTCCCACAGGAATCGCTGTGCCAAACATGTGGGAGCGGGCGTGCCCGCGAAGAGGCCGCTGCAGGAAAAAACAAATTCCCCGGCAAATTGCCCTAGTACATTCATCACGACAATTTTCGCCTCATACACTCCGCCCAACATCAGCTCACTTGTTGGGTCCCGGTCATGTCAGCGCTCTCGCTTCACGATCTCTACCTCGCCCGCCAGCGTATCCACGGCCTGGTGCGCAGCACTCCGCTGGAACTTTCCCCCAGCCTGTCACGGCACCTGGGCACACCGGTCTACCTGAAGCTCGAGGCCCTGCAGACCACCGGCAGCTTCAAGCTGCGCGGTGCCAGCAATGCCATCGCGGCACTGAGCGCAGAACAACGCGCATGCGGCGTGGTTACGGCTTCCACCGGCAATCACGGCCGGGCGGTGGCCCACGCTGCTGCGCAACTGGGGGTGAAGGCAACCGTGTTTCTTTCGCAACTGGTGCCAGCCAACAAGGTCCAGGCCATCCGCGACCTGGGCGCCGAAGTGTGCATCGTCGGCCACTCCCAGGACGATGCCCAGCAGGCCGCACAACAACATGCCGAGCAACAGGGCGCAACGCTGATTCCACCTTTCGATCACCCCCAGGTCATCGCTGGCCAGGGCACACTGGGCCTGGAAATCATCGAGCAGTTGCCCGAGGTGGAGCAGGTGCTGATTCCGCTCTCCGGTGGTGGCCTGTTCGCGGGTGTGGCGTTGGCCATGAAAAGCATCAAGCCGGCGCTCACCACCCATGGCGTCAGCATGCAGCGTGGCGCGGCGATGTACGCCAGCCTGCAGGCCGGTTGCCCGGTCGAAGTCGAGGAGCTGCCAACCCTGGCCGACTCGCTTGGCGGCGGTATCGGCCTGGACAACCAGCACACCCTGAGCATGACCCAGCGACTGCTCGACCAACTCTACCTGCTGCCGGAAGCGTCGATCGCCAACGGCATGCGCCACGCCTATCAGCACGAACGGCTGGTACTCGAAGGTGCCGGCGCAGTCGGCATCGCCGCGCTGCTCGACGGCCTTGTGACGGCCCGCGGCCCGGTCGTGGTGGTGGTCAGCGGGCGCAACGTCGACAGCGCACAGCATCAGCGCGTCATCAACGGCGGCGACGCCTGAAATTCAAGTTTCCTTCACTGGAGGTATTCGAATGCCGGCCATCACCTTGCTCAGCGAAGCCGACCTGCGTAGCTGCATCACCCTCGATCGCAACGCGATCGATGCCATCGAGCAGGCCTTTGCCCTGCTTGCCACGGCAAAGGTGGCGATGCCGCCGATCCTGCGCCTGGATGTGCCCGAGCACAACGGCGAGGTAGACGTGAAAACCGCCTACCTGCCAGGGCTGGAGCGTTTCGCGATCAAGGTCAGCCCTGGCTTTTTCGACAACCCCAAGCTTGGCCTGCCCAGCCTCAACGGCATGATGATGCTGCTGTCGGCCCGCACTGGCCTGCTCGATGCCTTGCTCCTCGACAATGGCTACCTCACCGCCGTGCGCACCGCTGCAGCCGGTGCGGTAGCTGCACGCTGGCTGTCGCGGCAGGACAGCCGCAGCGTGGCCTTGATCGGCAGTGGCGAACAGGCACGCCTGCAGCTGCAGGCACTGCGCCTGGTGCGGCCGATCGAACAGGTCAAGGTGTGGGGGCGCGATGCGCAGAGAACCGCAGCGTTATGCGATGACCTGGGGCGCGATGGGCAACTGCAGGTACAGGCTTGCGACAGTGTCGACCAGGCCATGCAGTCGGTCGATATCGCCATCACCTGCACCCCCAGCCGCGAGCCGCTGATCCAGCCGCATCACCTGCAACCGGGGCTGCACATCACTGCCATGGGCTCGGATGCCGAGCACAAGAACGAGATCGCGCCCACGGCCCTGGCCCGGCTCGACCGCTATGTCGCCGACCGCCTGAGCCAGACCCGCGTGCTGGGCGAACTGCACCATGCCTTGCGCGCTGGCGCGGTCAGCGAACAGGCCGTTCATTCCGAGCTGGGCCAGATCATCGCCGGGCTGCACCCGGGCCGGGTACAGGCCGATGAGGTCACCCTGTGCGACCTGACCGGCACCGGGGCCCAGGACACCGCAATCGCCAACCTTGCCTTCGAACGCGCAATCGCCGCCGACAAAGGCCTGGCGTTTCACAGCTGACAGCTTTCGCAACCCACTCACAAGAAGGGCATCCGCATGTCACAAACAGTGGTCAACCTGCCGTTCGGTCGGCAGGAGTACGCCCAGCGCCTGGCCAAGACCCGCGCTGCCATGCAGGCACAGGGCCTGGAGCTTTTGCTGGTTACCGATCCCTCTAACATGGCCTGGCTCACCGGCTATGACGGCTGGTCGTTCTACGTGCACCAGTGCGTGCTGCTGGCGCTCGATGGCGAGCCGATCTGGTTTGGCCGCGGCCAGGACGCCAATGGTGCACGGCGTACGGTGTTCATGCAGCACGACAACATCGTCGGCTACCCGGACATCTATGTGCAGTCACGCGAGCGTCACCCGATGGACTACCTGTGCCAGGAGGTGATTCTGGCCAAGGGCTGGGGCGGCCTGAGCATCGGCGTGGAGATGGACAACTACTACTTCAGCGCGGCGGCCTACCAGGCGCTGTGCAAGCACCTGCCACAGGCGCGTTTCAGCGATGCCGCCGGGCTGGTCAACTGGCAGCGGGCCGTCAAGTCGCCGCAGGAAATCGAATACATGCGTATCGCCGCGCGCATCGTCGAACAGATGCACGGGTGCATCCTCGAACGCATCGAGCCCGGCATGCGCAAGAACGAGCTGGTGGCCGAGATCTACCGCAGCGGCATCCTCGGTGTCGATGGCCATGGCGGCGACTACCCGGCCATCGTGCCGTTGTTGCCGACCGGCGCGGATGCCAGCGCGCCGCACCTGACCTGGGACGATTCACCGTTCACCCGCGGCGCCGGCACGTTCTTCGAGATTGCCGGCTGCTACAAGCGCTACCACTGCCCGCTGTCGCGCACCGTGTACCTGGGCAAGCCGCCGCAACACTTTCTCGATGGCGAAAAGGCAGTGGTCGAAGGTATCGCGGCCGGCCTTGATGCCGCGCGGCCGGGTAACACCACCGGTGACATCGCCAGGGCGTTCTTCCGCGTACTGGAGAAGTTCGGCATCCACAAGGACAGCCGTTGTGGTTACCCGATCGGTATCAGCTACCCACCAGATTGGGGCGAGCGCACCATGAGCCTGCGCCCGAGCGACACCAGCGTGCTGCAACCGGGCATGACCTTCCACTTCATGCCGGGGCTGTGGATGGACGACTGGGGCCTGGAGATCACCGAAAGCATCCTCATCACCGAGACCGGGGTAGAGACCCTGTGCAACGTGCCGCGCCAGCTGTTCGTGAAGGATTGACCCATGAATGCGATCGCACAGGCCGCCGCCACGGTGGCCAACCCCATCACCTGTACCTTGGATTTCGAGCAGGACGGCGTGCAGCACGGCTTCCTCAAGCTGCCGTACTCGCGTGACGACTCGGCCTGGGGTGCGGTGATGATTCCGCTGACGGTGGTCAGGAACGGCAATGGCCCGACAGCCTTGCTCACTGGTGGCAATCACGGTGACGAATACGAAGGCCCGGTGGCGCTGAGCAAGCTGGCCCAGCAGCTGCAGGCGGGGCAGATAAGCGGGCGGGTGATCATCGTGCCGTTCATGAACACACCGGCGTTCCAGGCGGGCACCCGCACCTCGCCGATCGACCGGGGCAACCTCAACCGCAGCTTCCCTGGCCGGCCCGATGGCAGCGTGACGGAAAAGATCGCCGACTATTTCCGCCGCACCCTGCTGCCGTTGGCCGATATCGTCCTGGACATCCACTCCGGTGGTCGCACCCTCGACTTCCTGCCTTTCGCTGCATGCCATGTGCTGCCCGACAAGGCCCAGCAGGCCCGTTGTGAAGCTGGCATGCAGGCCTTCGCCGCGCCCTACAGCATGCGCATGCTCGAGCTGGATGCGCAGGCGATGTACGACACCGCGGCAGAAGAGCAGGGCAAGGTGTTCATCACCACCGAACTGGGCGGTGGTGGCACCTCCACGGCGAAAAGCGTGGCCCTGGCGGAGCGCGGCGTGCGCAATGTGCTGATTCACGCCGGCATCCTCGCCGGCGAACTGGAGCAGGGCGAGACAACCCTGCTGGACATGCCCGATGGCGATTGCTTCATCGCCAGCGAGCACGACGGATTGCTGGAGATGTGCCGCGACCTGGGCGAAACGGTCAGCCAGGGTGAGGTGATCGCCCGTATCCATGACATCCGCCGCACCGGCAGCGCCCCGGTCGAGTACCGCGCCCGACGCAATGGCTTGCTCGCAGCCCGGCACTTTCCCGGCCTGGTGCAGTGCGGCGACACCCTGGCGGTAATCGCTGACGTATTGGCCTGAACCTGGCGCCACGACAACGAGGTATGGAGAACAGTCATGTCACACCACTACCCATTCAACAGCCTGTGCCACGTCGATGGCCAATGGCTGCACAGCCACAGCGGCAACAGCATCGCCGTGCATGACCCGGCCAACCGCCAGGTCATCGGCCATGTGCCTCTGCTCGACCATGAGCAGATCGTTGCCGCGGTGGATGCCGCCCAGCGGGCTTTCCCGGCCTGGCGCCAGCAGAGCCTGGACAGCCGCGCTGCGCTGTTGCGGCGTTGGGCCGAATTGATGCTCGAACACCAGGAGGCTCTGGCGCGCATTCTCAGCGAGGAGCAGGGCAAACCGCTGGCCGAAGCACGCGGTGAAATCGCCTATGCGGCAAGCTTCATCCCCTGGTTTGCCGAGGAGGCCCGGCGCCTCAACGGGCAGACCATCCCCAGCCATATTCCGGGTGCCCAGCTGAGTACGCTGAAGGAGCCCGTCGGGGTCTGCGCGCTGCTCACCCCATGGAACTTCCCCAGCGCCATGATCACCCGCAAGGCGGCTGCGGCATTGGCGGCCGGCTGCACGGTGGTGGTCAAGCCGGCCCACGAAACACCGTTCTCGGCGCTGGCCCTGGCCCAGCTGGCAGAGGACGCCGGCTTCCCGCCGGGGGTATTCAACGTGGTGATCGGCGAGCCGCAAATGGCCATGGAAACCCTGGTGCGCGACAGCCGCGTGCGGGCGGTCAGCTTCACCGGCTCGACCCGGGTGGGCAAGCTGGTGCTGCAAGCCGCGGCTCAGGATGTGAAGAAAGTGGCGCTGGAGCTGGGCGGCAATGCGCCGTTCATCGTCTGCGCCGATGCCGACCTGGAGCTGGCCGTGCGGGTGGCCGTGGCAGCCAAGTTCCAGACGTCTGGCCAGGACTGCTGCGCGGCCAACCGGATCATGGTGCAGCGGCCGTTGTACGAAACATTCCTGGCGCGTTTTGCCGAAGCGGTGCGGGCGTTGAAGGTTGGCCCGGCGATGGTCGATGGCGAGGAGACTGCCGCAGAGGTCGGCCCGCTGATGCACCAGGCCGCCTTTGATGCCACCCAGGCGCGGGTCGAGGACGCCTTGCAGCGTGGCGCCCGGCGCCTGGTCGGTGGCGAGGGCCATGCGCTGGGGGGCTGGTTCTTCCAGCCGACGGTGCTCGCCGATGTGACGCCGGCGATGCGCATCTACCAGGAAGAAAACTTCGCGCCGATTGCCGGGGTCATGCCATTCGACACGCTGGAGCAGGCCATCGCCATGGCCAACGACACTGAATACGGCCTGGCTGCCTACATCGTCGGCAACCGCCTCGATGTCGTGCACCCGCTGGTGCGCCGGCTCGACCACGCCATGGTGGCGATCAACGGCGTCAAGTTCACCGGCCACCCTATCCCGTTCGGCGGCATGAAGGCCTCGGGCCTGGGCCGCGAAGGCGGCAGCGAGGGCTTCGAACCCTTCGTCGAAACCAAATACGTTTGCTTGCACCACCACGGTCAGTTCTAAGGAGTGTTTGCCATGAGCCAAGAATTCAGCCAGCTGTTCGAACAGGACCGCGCCCACTTCATGCACCCCTCGACCCACGCCCATGACCACGCCAGCGGCGCGCTCAAGGGCCGGATCATCACCGGTGCCGAGGGCATCCGCCTGCGTGACCATGAAGGCCGCGAACTGATCGATGCCTTCGCCGGCCTTTACTGCGTGAACATCGGTTACGGGCGTACCGAGGTCGCTGACGCCATCCATCGCCAGGCCAAGGAGCTGGCGTATTACCACACCTACGTCGGCCACTCGACCGAGGCGATCATCGAGCTTTCCAGCCGCATCATCGACTGGGCGCCGGCCGGGATGAAAAAGGTCTATTACGGCCTGTCGGGTTCCGATGCCAACGAGACCCAGGTCAAGCTGGTGCGCTACTACAACAACATCCTCGGCCGCCCACTCAAGAAGAAGATCATCTCTCGCGACCGCGGCTATCACGGCTCGGGCATCATGACCGGCAGCCTTACCGGCCTGCCCAGCTTCCATCAGCATTTCGACCTGCCGGTGGAAGGCGTCAAGCATACGGTCTGCCCGCACTGGTACCGCAAGGCACCGGCCGGCATGGATGAGCAGGCCTTCGTGCGCTATTGCGCCGACGAACTGGAGCAACTGATCCTGGCCGAAGGGCCCGATACCGTCGCCGCTTTCATTGGCGAGCCGCTGATGGGCACCGGTGGCATCATCGTGCCGCCCAAGGGCTACTGGAAGGCTATCCAGGCCGTGCTCGATCGCTACGACGTGCTGTTGATCGCCGACGAAGTGGTGTGCGCCTTCGGCCGCCTGGGCTCGAAGATGGGCAGCCAGCGCTACGACATTCGCCCGGACCTGATCACCACGGCCAAGGGCCTGACCAGCGCCTATGCGCCCCTGTCGGCCGTGATCGTTGGCGAGAAGGTGTGGAACGTGATCGAAGAAGGCTCGCAGAAGGCCGGCCCCATGGGCCACGGCTGGACCTACTCCGGGCACCCGATCTGCGCGGCGGCGGCGCTGGCCAACCTGGATATTCTCGAGCGCGAGAACCTGACCGAGAACGCCGAAGTGGTGGGGGCTTACCTGAACCGGCGCATGCGCGAAACCTTCGAAGGCCACCCGCTGGTGGGTGAAGTAAGGGGTGACGGCATGCTTTGCGCAGTCGAGTTCATGGCCGATCGCGAGGCGCGCACGGCGTTCGACCCGGCGTTGAAAGTCGGGCCACAGGTGTCGGCAGCGTGCCTTGAGCGGGGGATGATCGCCCGGGCCATGCCGCATGGTGACATTCTCGGCTTTGCACCGCCGTTGGTGCTGAACCAGGAGGATGCCGAAAAGATCGTCGCCATCACCAAGGCGGCGGTCGATGAGGTGGCTGGCAAGGTGCTCGGCTGAGTATTGCAGGGGCCGCCATGCGGCCCCATCGCCGGCCTCGGCAGGCGAACCGACTGACGGTCCCATCCACCTTTCATCCTTGCCTACGCTGATATTCCCAACCCGCTGAAGCAAGGAGAACCGTCATGGCCTTTCAATACAAGCGTCTGGACAAGAACAACGCCGCCGTGCTTCTGGTCGACCACCAGACCGGCCTGCTCTCGCTGGTAAGGGACATAGACCCCGACCGCTTCAAGAACAACGTCCTGGCCCTGTCGGACCTGGCCAAGTACTTCAAGCTGCCGACCATTCTCACCACCAGTTTCGAGACGGGCCCCAACGGCCCGCTGGTGCCCGAACTGAAAGAGCAGTTCCCCGACGCCCCGTACATCGCCCGGCCTGGCAACATCAACGCCTGGGACAACGAGGACTTCGTCAAGGCCGTCAAGGCCACCGGCAAGAAGCAGTTGCTGATCGCCGGCGTGGTGACCGAAGTGTGCGTGGCCTTCCCGGCACTGTCGGCGCTGGAGGAGGGCTTCGAGGTATTCGTCGTCACCGATGCCTCCGGCACCTTCAACGAACTGACTCGTGACTCGGCCTGGCGGCGCATGGAGGCCGCCGGGGCGCAACTGATGACCTGGTTCGGCGTGGCCTGCGAGCTGCATCGTGACTGGCGCAACGATATCGAAGGGCTGGGAACCCTTTTCTCCAACCATATTCCGGACTACCGCAACCTGATGACCAGCTACAACAAACTGGCCAAGTAATCTGGCCACGAAGGCATCGCATACCCTGTGGGAGCGGGTTCACCCGCGAATGCGTCGGTAGCTTCAATGACGTATTCGCGGGTAAACCCGCTCCCACACCCTCCCCGGAACACCCATAAGCACCCGCAGAATCAATGAGATAGAAGCAAGCCAGCGAAATCCACAAGCGAAGCGGCAAACTGCCATGGATCGACCATACTGACTCTTCATTCGCCCTCAGGAGAGTGCCATGTCGAAGTCGTCCAGGAAGAAAGACCCCAAGGACCAGCCGGAGAAACTGGGCGGCAAGGCGTACGAGAAGGAACTCAAGCAGCTGCATGTGGAACTGGTGAAGCTGCAGGAGTGGGTGGTGGCCAAGGGCCTGAAGGTGTGCATTGTCTTCGAGGGCCGCGATGGCGCCGGCAAGGGCGGTACCATCAAGGCCATTACCGAGCGCGTCAGCCCGCGAGTATTCCGCGTGGTGGCGCTGCCGGCACCGACCGAGCGGGAAAAGACCCAGATGTATGTGCAACGCTACCTGGGCCACCTGCCTGCCGCAGGCGAGGTAGTGATCTTCGACCGCAGCTGGTACAACCGCGCCGGTGTCGAGCGGGTGATGGGCTTCTGCAGCGAAGAACAGAGCAGCAAGTTTCTCACCGTGGTGCCGCTGTTCGAAAAGATGATGGTCGAGTCGGGGATCATCCTCATCAAGTACTGGCTGGAGGTCAGCGCCGAAGAGCAGACCCGCCGCCTGCAGGACCGCATCAACGATGGCCGCAAGCTGTGGAAGCTGTCGCCGATGGACCTCAAGTCGTACACCCGCTGGGATGAATACACCCGGGCCCGCGACGACATGTTCGCCGCCTCCGATTCGTCCTGGGCGCCGTGGTTCATGGCCCATTCCAACGACAAGCGCCGTGCCCGGCTGAATATCATCAGCCATCTGCTGACGCGCATCCCCTACAAGGACATCACCAGCGACGGGCAGGTGAAATTGCCCAAGCGCGGCAAGATCGGCAAATACAAGGCGGTCAACTACCCATTCAAAGTCGTCGAAGAGCGTTTCTGATCTTTCCCCGCGGGGGAGCAGCGAGGGTGCGAGCCTATGCCACATGACGGCAGCCTGTTGCAGGCGACGGTGGTGTTCCTGCTGGCCGTGGTGCTTCTTGTACCGCTGGCGCAGCGTTTGAAAATGGGGGCGGTGCCCGGCTATCTGCTGGCGGGCATCCTGATAGGGCCATCGGTATTTGGCTTGCTGAACAACCCGGATAACGTGGCACGCCTGTCGGAGATGGGTGTGGTGATGCTGCTGTTCGTCATCGGCCTGGAGCTGTCGCCACGGCGTTTGTGGAGCATGCGCCGGGCGCTGTTTGGCGTCGGCTCGCTACAAGTGGGCCTGAGCGCTGTGGTGCTTGGCCTGCTGGCGTACTGGCTGTTCGGCCAGTCGAAGCCGGCTGCCATCGTGCTGGGCCTGGGCCTCGCGCTGTCGTCCACCGCGTTTGGCCTGCAGGTACTGGCCGAGCGCAAGGACCTGGGCAAGCCACACGGCCGCCTGGCCGTGGCGATCCTGCTGTTCCAGGACATTGCCGCGATCCCGTTGATTGCCGTGGTGCCGCTGCTCGGCGGTGATGTCAGCACCGCCGACGAAGGTGCCTGGCCGGTGCTGGCGGTGGTGGTTGGCATAGGTGTGCTGATCATCTTTGGCCGCTACCTGTTGACTCCTGTCTTCAAGTGGACAGTCGGTTCGGGCCTGCCCGAGCTGTCGACCGCTACCGCCTTGCTGGTGGTGCTGGGCACCGCCTGGGTGATGGAGCACGTGGGTGTGTCGATGGCGCTGGGGGCATTTCTGGCGGGTGTATTGATGGCCGAGTCGCCTTTCCGCCACGAACTGGAAACCCAGATCGAGCCCATTAAGGGTTTGCTGCTGGGGCTGTTCTTCGTTGGCGTGGGGATGAGCGCCGACCTGCGCCTGCTGTTCGGTATGCCCTTGGTGGTGCTGGGGCTGACCCTGCTGCTGGTGGTCATCAAGTTGCCGCTGCTATATGGCCTGGGGCGCATGGCGGGTGGGCTCAACCAGGCCCAGGCGTTGTGCCTGGGTGTGGTGCTGGCGTCTGGTGGCGAGTTTGCCTTCGTGGTGTTCAAGCTGGCGCTGGACCATCAGGTGCTGGCGCAGCAGGTGCATGACCTGCTGGTGCTGGCCATCACCTTGTCGATGGCGGTAGTGCCATTGGTAATGATGGCGCTGGCGCGGCAGTTGCGTGACGACAGCCCCTCGCGGGCAACCCCTGAAGCGGGCCACTGAATCGCGCCACATGGCGCACCTGGAGTTCGGAGGTGAAGCATGCAACCGGGTATCAAGCTGGACAGCCGCCTGTCGCGGGGCTTGCTCGATGTGCTCATCAAAGCCGGCCTGGTGGCTGCGCTGGTGGTTTTCGCCTTCCAGACGTTCCAGCCGTTTCTGGAGCTGATGCTGTGGTCGGTGATCCTGGCGGTGACCTTGTACCCGTTATATTGCCGCATCCAGCGCCGCACAGGGCTCAAGGACGGGCTTTCGGCGACGCTGGTCGTTCTGCTGGTACTGGTCGTGCTGCTGGTGCCGATCTACCTGGTTGTGATGTCCATCGGCGAGTCGGTAGACAGCCTGGTGACGCTGCTCAAGAGCGGGGCCTGGACCGTGCCGGCACCTCCCGATTCGGTGGCTGCCTGGCCGCTGATCGGGCCGAAGGTGCATGCCCTGTGGCTGGCAGCCTCGGAAAACATGGCCGGCGTGCTGAACCAGTGGATGCCCCAGCTCAAGGGTGCCGGGCGCACGGTGCTGGGGGCGGCGGCCAGCGCAGGCGGCGCGTTCCTGTTGTTCATTGCGGCGATCATCGTCTCGGGCATTATCATGGCGTTCGGTGACCGCGGCGAAATCGCGGCGCAGCGTATAGCCATGCGGGTGTCGGGCGAGGAGCGCGGCAAGCCACTGGCCAAACTGTGCACCGCCACCATTCGCGCGGTGGCTCAGGGTGTGATCGGCATCGCATTCATCCAGATGCTGCTGATCGGTGTCGGCTTTGTCATCAAAGGGGTGCCGGGGGCCGGGATGCTGGCCATCGTCATCCTCATGCTGGGGATTGCCCAGGCACCGGCCACGTTGATCACGGTGCCGGTGATAATCTACGTATTCAATGTCGAAGGTTTTACCGTGGCGACCATCATCTTCGCCATCTATACCTTCGTCGCCGGGCTTGCCGACAACGTGCTCAAGCCGCTGCTGCTGGGGCGCGGGGTGGACGTGCCGATGCCGGTGGTGCTGATCGGGGCGCTGGGCGGCATGGTGGTCAAAGGCATCATCGGCCTGTTCCTCGGCCCGGTGATCCTTGGCGTTACTTATGTGCTGTTCTGGCAATGGGTGGCGCTGCAGGTGCCGGAAAACCCCGTCGAGCCGTCGGCGTGAGCCAGGGCCTGCCATGCCCGGACGCCTCTGTGGTTGTGCACTGAGCCTGGCTGCCACGTTGGTGGGCTGTACCCAGGTCGGTCCCGATTTCCAGCCGCCCCAAGACCCGTGGCTGAGCACCTGGAACACCCCGCTGCTGGAGCAGGCCGGGCAGCAGGCCGCGGCGCCCGACCTGCGCCAGTGGTGGGCCGTGTTCGCCGACCCGGCCCTGGACGCCTTGATCACCGAGGCCGATGCCAACAACAGCAACCTGCGCGTGGCCGGCTTGCGCATTGCCGAAGCCCGCGCCCAGTTGGCCATCGTGCAGACCGGGCGTTATCCACAGCTGCAGCAGCTGCGCGCCCAGAGCCTGTACCTGAAACAGGACCAGTCCGGCACGTCCACCGCCCGCGATTCGGTGTTCTGGCAATCCAGCGCGGGCTTCGACATTGGCTGGGAAATCGACTTCTGGGGGCGCTTCAGCCGCGCCATCGAAAGCGCCGACGCCGCCTACTTCGCCTCACAGGCCAATTACGCCGATGCCATGCTGCTGTTGCGTGCGCAGGTGGCTGACACCTACTTTGCCCTGCGCACCGCCGAGGCGCGGCTGGATATCGCCGAAGAAAACGCCCGCCGCCAGGCGCGTAGCCTGGAGATAACCGAGCGGCTGTTCCGTCATGGCGAAAACGACGAACTCGACTGGCAACAGGCGCGCACCCAGTACCTGGCTACTCAGGCCACCATCCCCGAGTTCCAGAACCAGCTCAATGCCCTGCGCAATGTGCTGTGCTCGCTATTGGGCCGGCCGCCCGGGCCGCTGCCACAGCTGGATGCCGGCCACGGCCAGTTGCCGTTGCCGGACCGTGCCGTGCTGCAGGGCGTGCCCGCCAGCCTGCTGCAGCGTCGCCCGGACATCCGCGCCGCCGAGCAGGCGGTGGCGGCGCAGTCGGCGCTGGTCGGGGTGGCCGAGGCCGACCTTTATCCACAGCTGAGCCTGCTGGGCAGCATCGGCTGGAGCTTCGTCACGGCCAATCACCTGCCCGACACATTCGACATCGCCGCCGGGCCCAGCCTGATCTGGAACCCGTTCGACTACGGCCGGCGCAAGAACGCCGTGCGCGTGGAAGATGCCCGCTTGCAGCAGCTGATCGAGCTGTATCACCAGGGCGTGCGCGAAGCCGCCCGCGAGGCCGACGATGCCGCCAGCGGGCTGGTGCGTTCGTTGCAGAGCGCAAGCATCCGCGACCAGGCCTCGCAGGCCGCGCAGCGCTCGCTGAACCTGGCCAGCTCGCAGTACCGCGAAGGCTTTGCCGACTTCCAGCGCGTGCTCGACGCCCAGCAACTGCTGTTGCAGCAACAGGACGGCTACCTGGTCAGCCGGGGCAATGCCGTCAGCAGCCTGGTGACGTTGTACAAGGCGCTCGGCGGCGGCTGGGACGCCAGTCGCGCACCGATCGACCCGGCCACCCGCAAGCAGATGCAGCAACGCACCGACTGGGGCGAACTGCTCGACGAGCCACCCCCCAGCGCACATGCACAAGGTGAAACGAAATGAGCGACGCCATGCCGACGCCCCCCCCGCCAGCCGCCGATCGCGGCATGCGCTGGGTGCTGCTGCTGATTGCCGTGAGCCTGCTGTGGTACCTGCTGGCCGACCGTTTCACGCCTTATACCCAGCAGGCCCGCCTGCAGGCTTACGTGGTGCCGGTGAGTGCCGAGGTGGCCGGGCAGGTGAAGCGTGTGGCGGTAGGCAACAACCAGGAAGTACGCAAGGGCGATGTGCTGTTCGAACTGGACCAGGAACAGTACCGCATCGCCCTGGCCCGCGCCGAAGCCGACCTGGACGCGGTACGCCGGCAGATCGGCGCCCACACCGCTGGCATCGACTCGGCCCAGGCGGCGCTGGTGGCGGCCCAGGCCAACGAGCGCAAGGCGCGGCAGGACGCCGAGCGGCTCAAGCGCCTGATCGATGAGGACCCGGGCACGGTTTCGGTGCGCCGCCTTGAGGGCGCCCAGGCCAGCCGCGACCAGGCCATCAGCCAGGTGGCGGCAGCCCGTGCCGAAGTGGAGCGGGCCCGTGAGCAGCAGGGCGGGGCGCAGGACGACAACGCCCAACTGCGCAGTGCGGCGGCCAATGTGGAAAAAGCCCGGCTGGACCTGGCGCGCACCGTTGTACGCGCCGATGCAAACGGGCTGATCACGGACCTGCGCACTGACGTTGGCCACTACGTCGGCGCCGGCAGCCCGATGATGACCCTGATCGCCATCCATGACGTGTGGATAAGTGCCGACATGACCGAGAACAACCTCGGTCGGCTGCGCCCTGAAACCCCGGTGCTGGTAGTGCTCGATGCGCTGCCCGGCACGGTGTTGAAGGGGCGCATTCGCAGCATCGGCTACGGCGTGAGCGTGGGCCAGAGTACCCCGCCGGGCACGTTGCCGACAGTGCAGAACAGCCGCGAGTGGCTGCGCTCTGCGCAGCGCTTCCCGGTGATCGTCGAACTGGAGCGTGACCAGTTGCAGGACAAGAGCGGATTGCGGGTCGGCGGCCAGGCCGAAGTCATGGCCCTGCCAAGCGAGGGCAACCCATTGAACCTGCTGGGCCGGCTGTTCATGTGGCTGATGAGCTGGCTGTCGTATGCCTATTGAGCTGCGCCGCCTGCGCGCCCTGCGCCTGGCCTGGGGCGTGGCGCTGTGCCTGGCGGTGAGTTTCGGCATCGGCCTGCCGGTGCCGATTCTGGCGCCGGTGTTCGCGGTGCTGTTGCTGGCCATGCGCAGCCAGCCTTTGCCCCTGCGTGCGGCACCGGCTCTGGCGGTGCTGGTACTGCTTGCTTGCGGCAGCGGGTTGCTGCTGATTCCGCTGCTGCGCCATGCCCCGGTGAGTGGAGTGTTGCTGGTAGGGGTAGGGGTCTTCCTGACCTTGCGTTATGCGCTGAAAGGGGGCAACGGCCTGCTGGCCAATTTGCTGGTGATCGGCCTGACCATGATCGCTGCCGCCGGCACCAGCGACTTCAGCCTGGCACTGTCTGTGGTCGAAGCGCTGGCCAAAGGCATGCTGCTGGCGGTGCTGGGTACCGCGGCAGCGCATGTGCTGTTTCCAGAGCCGGCTGATGCGCCGGCGCAACCGGCACCGCCTCTGCTCGACAGTGATCAGGTGAGCTGGGTCGCCTTGCGTGCCACGCTGATCGTCATGCCGGCCTTTTTGCTGGCGCTGATTGCCCCGGACCAGTACATGCCGCTGATCATGAAGGCAGTGAGCCTGGGGCAGCAGGCCGGCGAGACCCGCGCGCGGCATGCCAGCCGCGAGCTGATCGGCTCGACCTTGCTGGCCGGGTTGCTGGCAATACTGACGTGGGGCGCGTTGAGCCTGTTCGTGCACCTGTGGATGTTTTTCCTGTGGGTGCTGCTTTTCGTCCTTTGGCAGGGGCGCAGGCTCTACCGTGCGGTTGATACCAGGCAAAGCCCGGCTTATTGGGTGAGTTGCCTGACGACCATGCTGATCTTGCTGGGGCAGTCGGTGCAGGACAGCGCGGGCGGGCAGGATGTGTACCGCGCCTTTGCCGTGCGCATGGCGCTGTTTCTGGCGGTGTCGGTGTACGCTAGCGCCATGCTCATATGGATTGATCGGCGGCGGGTTCGGACTGTTTAGCTCTTCTGTACTGGCCTCTTCGCGGGCCCCCCCCCGCTCCCAGGGGTGGGACAAACTTAAAAGGTGTGGTTGGTACGGTGGGGGCGGGCGTGCCCGCGAAGAGGCCAGCAGGGAAAACCTAGGGCTTCCAGTCAACCCCACTCTCTTCCAGGTAGGCATCAACCGCTGCCCCAACAGTGGGATGAAACGCCGACTCTCCCATATGCTCGAACAACTCGAACTGCCGCATCTTGTCCTTTACCGGGTCCTTCATTTCGGCAAACTGCAACTCCACCCCCCGCGCCTCCAGTGCCCGGTCCAGTTCGGCGAGCATGTCCGCCGAGGTGATATCGATGCTGGTCACCGGCTCTGCCGCGATCACCAGCCGTTGTACCGGGGTAGGCGATGCATCTACCGCCGCCATCACCGTGCCCTGGAACTGCTCGGCATTGGCAAAGAACAGCGGCGCATCCCAACGCAGCAGCACCAGCCCCGGAATGCGTCGGGCCTGTGGATAACGCTGCACATCATGGTAACCGCGGGTGCCATCCACCCGTCCCAGCACTGCATGATGCGGCCGCCAGCCGTCCCACAGGAACTCGATCACCGATATCGCCACGGCAATGCAGATACCGGGAATGGCCCCGAATACCGCCACACCGACGAAGCAGGTGAACGACAGCCAGAACTCCCATTGCTGCATGCGGAAGATGCGCTTGAGGTCGGCGAACTCGAACAGGCCCAACGCTGCGGCAATCACCACCGCCGCCAGGGCGCTGTTGGGCAGGTGTTGCATCAGGTTGGGCGCCACCAGCAGCAACAGCGTCACCGCCAGCGCGCCGATGATGCCGGTGAGCTGGGTCTGCGAGCCGGCCGCTTCGGCCACGGGGGTGCGTGACGAGCTGCTGCTGATGGGGATGCCCTGGAACAGCCCCGAGGCCAGGTTGGCCACGCCCAGGCCGAACATTTCCTGGTTGGGGTTGACCGGGGTCTTCATGCGCGCGGCGTAGGAACGTGACAGCACGCTGGTATCGGCGAACGACACCAGTGCCACCGCGATGCCGCCGAGCAGCACCTCCACCAGGTCGATATCGCTGACCCAGGGGAACACGAAGCTGGGCAGCCCCTGGGGCAGTTCGCCGAGTACTTTAACGCCTTGCTGGTCGAGCCCCAGCAGGCTCACCGCCAGCGTGGCCAGCACCACAGCAATGAGAATGCCCGGCAGGCGCTTGAACGGCTTGAGCAGCAGGATCAGCGCCAGGCTACCGCCGCCGACCACGAAGCTTGGCCAATGGCCCTGGCCGGCGAGCAAGGCCTGGATCAGGTTCCAGGTATCTCGCAGCGGGCCCTGGCTGTCGACCGACAGGCCGAACAGTTTGGGCAACTGGCTGATCAGCACCGTGAGGGCGATGCCGTTCATGTAGCCATAGCGGATCGGCTTGGACAGCAACTCTGTGATGAAGCCCAGGCGCAGCAAACCGGCGATCACGCAGAACGCCCCGGCCACCAGGGCCATCATGCTGGCGATGGCGATTGCCCGTTGCGGGTCGCTGGCGGCGTACTGCACCACCACCGCCAGGATCGGCGCGGCCAGCGCCGAATCCGGGCCTAGCACCAGGATGCGGCTGGGGCCGAACAGTGCATAGGCCAGCAGCGGGATGATGGTGGCGTACAGGCCGTAGATGCCGGGTACGCCAGACGCTTCGGCATAGGCGATGCCCACCGGCACCAGCATGGTGGTGAGCACCAGGCCTGCGGCGATGTCTTTGGGCAGCCAGGCGGGTTGGTAATGAAGCAGGGTGACCAGGCCGGGTAACCAGCGTTGCCAGTCGAGGCGAGGTTTTTCAGGCATGGGCGTGCGTCCAGGGGAGGGTGCTGAATCACAGCTTAGATGCTGAATTTCGGGGCCGCTTTGCGGCCCTATCGCGACACAAGGCCGCTCCTGCAGGTTTGATGCGATGTCCAGAAAATGCGCGGTACCTGTAGGAGCGGGCATGCCCGCGAACACCGGCGCAGCCGGTGCCATCCACTGCGTTGGATTCTTCGCGGCTAAAGCCGCTCCCACAGGGGGGCGCGTGCCGCTTGCCAGATGCCAGAAAAAACAAAACCCCTTGAGGCGTTGGCCTCAAGGGGTTTGCGGGTACTGCAGTCTGGCGCTTAGACGTTGAAGCGGAAGTGCATCACGTCACCGTCCTTGACGATGTAGTCCTTGCCTTCCAAACGCCATTTACCGGCTTCCTTGGCACCGCTCTCACCCTTGAACTGGATGAAGTCGTCATAGGCCACCACTTCAGCGCGGATGAAGCCTTTTTCGAAGTCGGTGTGGATCACGCCAGCGGCTTGTGGTGCAGTGGCACCGACGCGCACGGTCCAGGCGCGTACTTCCTGCACGCCGGCAGTGAAGTAGGTCTGCAGGTTCAGCAGCTCGTAACCAGCGCGGATAACGCGGTTCAGGCCAGGCTCTTCCAGGCCCAGGGCCTCGAGGAACATGTCCTTCTCTTCGCCATCTTCCAGCTCGGCGATTTCCGCTTCGATCTTGTTGCACACCGGCACAACCACCGCGCCTTCTTCCTCGGCGATGGCCTTGACCACGTCCAGGTGCGGGTTGTTGTCGAAGCCGTCTTCGGCCACGTTGGCGATGTACATGACCGGCTTGCTGGTCAGCAGGTGGAAGCCGCGGATGACCGCCTTGTCTTCGGCGCTCATGTTCTTCATCAGGCTGCGCGCAGGCTTGCCTTCGGTGACCAAATGCTTCAGCTCAAGATGGCTTGGGAATTATCCTACGCACGCCGCTGCCGTTTCTTTGTGCATCAGGGCTAATTTCCCCGGGTCGTCGCAGTTAGACGACCGGGTGTGAGAGCCCGGCAGTGCATCGTGCCAGTTTAATGGCAGCCTTTCGTGGGCAGGCTTCGGCCTGGCCGGAATTCCGATGTTCGCCGGTCTCTCACCCCGCGATCGGCTGCCACCCTGATTCTGTGAGAGGGAAAGGGTGAAAGCTCCGCATACTGAACTCGGAGAAATCATCATGAAGAAGCTTGTTCCCAATCCATCCGTGAAGTTAAATCCCATCCGTTCTACACCATCAACAAAGACATGCCCTCGCCCGAGGCACTGCTCTATGTTATCCAGTTGCTATGTGGCATCGAAGATACCCTCGACGAATACATCTGCGGCAATGCCGGCGAGCCGGGCTCGGGATGCTAGTCAACAGTGTGCATAACGTGCAGATGGGAAGGGCGTTGGCTGACCTGGTGCTGAGTCGCGAGGCCGGTTAGATAAACTAACAATTCCTGGTTGAATGGCGCATATAAGTACAAAGGCTGAAGGAGGGGGCATGCTGAAGCAGTGCAGTCAAAAAACTGTTATAGTTTAATGATTGCAGTGCTTCAGTAATGAAGTTGAAAATTTCATGCAATTGAAGGATGAATTGATAGAAAGCCAGACTTGTATTCTGCGATTTTGAAATCATTTATACATTTCTTGCTATTGTGAAGCCTTTCAGGAAGATTTTGCTTCATGGTTTGGAGTAAAGTATCATCGTCGAAGATTATCACAAATGGTCGGACGCGCTCGCAACGGTCTGGTAGTAGTTGCTCTAAATAAGATATGAGCGCATTTTCGATTGAAATGCAATCGTCGCTTTTGTAGTTTGATCTGCCATAAAAATCTAGATACTTAATTTTGAAGTTGTCAAAAAGTTTGAAGGCTTTAGGTCTGGATCCGGCTATGACATCTAGGCGTTGAACTGATCTAAGGTCTATTAGATATAATGGGTTAATTTTTTCTGCAAGCTTAACGAAGGCTTGTTTGTCCGAGATTTCAGATTCTTTCAAAAAAACCAGAGTGTCACCCATGGGGCGAAATTCTACGTTGCTATGCATTTCATTCCCCTGAAAGCTAGCATAGTAAGTGGCATCATTTGATGCCACTTTGTAGAGGTTTCTGGAAAAGCTTCTGTGTTTCATGGTTGTTCCGGTTTGCTATTTGTAATCAGTCGTTTTTCAACTTCCTGATAACTCACGCGAAGAAGTCCAGATGCCCAGTCGGGTTCGCCGATTTCCATATCGCCAGTTTTCGATTTCAAAGAGCGATTTTTCATAAATGCTAAACGATACATACGTGGTGCTACACCCGTGAAAGGCTTGAAAAGTACCTTTATTTGTGTAATAGCAAGTTCTTCATTTGTATTGGTTATTGACGATAGTTTGGCAATTATGTTGCTGGGTGCGATCCATTCTTGCGTGGTCTGCGCGATTGCATCGCCATGAAGTTTGAAAGCAAGGCTTTTGGGGTATGGTTCAATGTATTGAACCTCGTCGATTCCTGCCGAGACTATATGGCGAGCACAGTAGTGGCATGGAAACGTAGTGACGTAAAGTTTTCCGCCAACTGTCGAATGACCTTTTCGGCCTGCGCTAAGAAGTGCATCCATTTCTGCATGGACGGCCCGGCTAAATTCCAATAACTTACCAATTCTTGTGCTTTTCAGCTGTTTCTTTAACTTTTGGAACTCTGTCTTCTCGAGCTCGGGGATGGTGTTGATTAGATCATGAATGATGTCGTCTTGCTCGCGATTGCTACTGCAGTATTTATTACTAACAGAGCATCGATGATCTTCTCTTTCGAACCCGTTCGGGAAATTGTCATTTTCGCCATAGACACCACCGCCAGCATTTGGAACTTCGTTTGTACCGGTAGATACAATATTGCCGAAACGGTCAGTCAGCGCCGCACCAACTTGGCGAGATAAACATGAGCTTGTCATCTGAGCGCCATACGCATGAAACATTCCTGTTTCACTCGCAGAAGGTCGAACGATCTTTTGATGGCTGAGAATATCTATAAGGCGACCAAGTTGCTCGTTGACATCCCAGTCCGGATTTTCTTCCTTCAGGCCGTCTATATCAATGAAGCGCTCAGGTGTGTTATCAACAAAAAAATCTGAAAGATGGAAAGTGTCTGCGACCTTTTGACCGTGATCTAGGCCGGAGTCTTGGTCCCGGTTAACGAAATCTCTTACTAGGTCAGCTTTCGAATCTACGCACTTTCTATCTGTTAGTCGAGCTTCTCGTTTGTCATTTTCACACACCACGCCGATCAAGCAAAAAGCCTCTTGATATACGCTGCGCAATAGGGCTACTTCAGCAGGGTGCTTCAAAGAGTCTAAGATATAGATTCTAGTCTTGTTGTCGCCAGCTTTGTCTTTCAATAAAGCAATAGAAGCATCACGCTTTTGTTGGATGCTTGACATAAGAAGTACTGATACACCTGCGGTATCCCCCTCGCGAATTTTATCTCCAATATCTTGGAGGGCGGTCGCTCGGGTGAGGCTAGAACTTCTATCGATTGGCATTCCTTGCTCAAGAGCCCACATCTCAAGGACTTCACTTGCCTTGATCGTGTATACTTCAGAATCTTTATGTCCCTTTTTAAGCTGCTCGCTAAGAGCCGCTGCGACCCAGCTTGTCCCTGAGCCTACTGGCCCTACGACGCCAAAAATCAACTCTTTCGATATAAGTCCTTTAAGAACTGTACTGGCGCCAGTGCCTGTGTCATTTGAGGCTTCTTTTTTTAATTCTCTAGCAACTGACATGCCAATTTCCCTTCGGGCGTCAAAATTTTGTTAAAAAAACAGAGAGCAGGTGCTCTCTGTTGATTGCAGTAATCATAGCTAGAGATGTCAGCTACGATAATTAATAATTTGTATCAGACGTTGAAGCGGAAGTGCATCACGTCACCGTCCTTGACGATGTAGTCCTTGCCTTCCAAACGCCATTTACCGGCTTCCTTGGCACCGCTCTCACCCTTGAACTGGATGAAGTCGTCATAGGCCACCACTTCAGCGCGGATGAAGCCTTTTTCGAAGTCGGTGTGGATCACGCCAGCGGCTTGTGGTGCAGTGGCACCGACGCGCACGGTCCAGGCGCGTACTTCCTGCACGCCGGCAGTGAAGTAGGTCTGCAGGTTCAGCAGCTCGTAACCAGCGCGGATAACGCGGTTCAGGCCAGGCTCTTCCAGGCCCAGGGCCTCGAGGAACATGTCCTTCTCTTCGCCATCTTCCAGCTCGGCGATTTCCGCTTCGATCTTGTTGCACACCGGCACAACCACCGCGCCTTCTTCCTCGGCGATGGCCTTGACCACGTCCAGGTGCGGGTTGTTGTCGAAGCCGTCTTCGGCCACGTTGGCGATGTACATGACCGGCTTGCTGGTCAGCAGGTGGAAGCCGCGGATGACCGCCTTGTCTTCGGCGCTCATGTTCTTCATCAGGCTGCGCGCAGGCTTGCCTTCGGTGAAATGCGGGATCAATTGCTCGAGGATGGCCTTCTGCGCCAGGGCTTCCTTGTCGCCGCCCTTGGCGTTGCGGGCAACCTTCTGCAGCTGCTTCTCGCAGCTGTCGAGGTCAGCGAAGATCAGTTCGAGGTCGATGATCTCGATGTCACGCTTGGGGTCGACGCTGTTGGAAACGTGGATCACGTTCTCGTCTTCGAAGCAGCGCACCACGTGGGCAATGGCGTCGGTCTCGCGGATGTTGGCGAGGAACTTGTTGCCCAGGCCTTCGCCTTTCGAGGCACCAGCCACCAGGCCGGCGATGTCCACGAACTCCATGGTGGTCGGCAAAATGCGGTTTGGCTTGACGATCTCAGCCAGTGCATTCAAGCGCGCATCGGGCATCGGCACGATGCCGCTGTTAGGCTCGATGGTGCAGAAGGGGAAGTTCTCCGCCGCGATGCCAGACTTGGTCAGGGCGTTGAACAGGGTGGACTTGCCGACGTTGGGCAGGCCGACGATGCCGCAATTGAAACCCATGGGTATTCCCCTCTCTAAAGGAAATCAGGCCTTCTGGCTGTGCAGCTCGCGCATCGCCTTGGCGAAGTCGCCGGCAAGCACGTCCGGCAGCACGCCGAGGGCAAAATCGATGCTGGCGTCGAGCTTCTCCTGCTCGGCGCGCGGCGCGCGGCCCAGGACGAAGTTGGAGACCAGTTTGGCGTCGCCCGGGTGGCCGATGCCAAGCCGCAGGCGGTGGAAGTCGTTCTGGTTGCCGAGCTGCGCGATGATGTCGCGCAGGCCGTTGTGCCCACCATGGCCACCGCCGCGCTTGAGCTTGGCGACGCCTGGGGGCAGGTCGAGTTCGTCATGCGCCACCAGGATCGCTTCCGGCTTGATGCGGAAGAAATTGGCCAAGGCCGCCACGGACTGGCCGCTACGGTTCATGTAGGTGGTGGGGATGAGCAGACGAACGTCGTTGCCCTGATGGCTGAACTTAGCCGTCAGGCCGAAATACTTGCGGTCAGCGGTCAACGAGACGCGCTGGGCGCTGGCAATGCGTTCAACGAAAAGAGCCCCTGCGTTATGCCGGGTCTGTTCGTATTCGGGGCCGGGGTTACCCAGGCCGACGATCAACTGGATGGCGGTCACGTCAGGGGCTCTTCCTTGGAGTTGGTGGGTTACAGGGCGCGCGGCACTGTAACCCGATCAACGCCGGCGTGCGAGTGGATTACTCGGCAGCGCCTTCTGCTTCTGGAGCAACGCGTGGAGCGTGAACGTTGGCAACAGCTTTGTCATCACCGTGGGCCAGAGCTACGAACTCTACGCCTTTCGGAGCTTTCAGGTCCGACAGGTGGATGATGGTGCCGATTTCAGCGTTGGCCAGGTCGACTTCGATGAACTCAGGCAGGTCTTTGGCTTCGCAGGAAACTTCGATCTCGGCTTCTACGTGGGAGATCTCGCCGCCTTTCTTGACCGGGGCTTCTTCGTTGATGAAGTGAACCGGTACCTTGGCGGTCAGTTTCTGGCCAGCAACGACGCGAACGAAGTCGGCGTGCATGATGAAACCTTTTGCCGGGTGGCGCTGCAGAGCCTTGACCACGACGTTTTGCTTGGCGCCGTCGACGTTCAGTTCCAGAACGTGGCTGAAGGCAGCCTCGTTTTCGAACAGTTTGGTGATTTCCTTGGCCAGGATGGTCAGGGACTGGGCGTCCTGGTTACCACCGTAGACAACGGCTGGGATGTTCGCGGAGTGACGCAGGCGGCGGCTCGCACCTTTCCCCAGGTCAGTACGCGCTTGGGCGTTCAGAGTGAATTCGGTCATTTTGTTTCTCCAAAATAGCCCCCCGAGGGCGTTTGCGACCAGCGCCAACGGGGATGGCAAAAAAGCCCCGCCCCAACAACCAGTGTTGGGGCGGGGCGCTTTTCGTCAGCGTGTGTTCCGCTTAGCGGAACATCGCGCTGATCGATTCTTCGTTGCTGATGCGGCGGACCGCTTCAGCGACAACCGGTGCGATATCCAGCTGGCGGATACGGTCACAGGCTTGAGCAGCGGCGGACAGCGGAACGGTGTTGGTCACCACCAGCTCGTCCAGAACCGACTTCTCGATGTTCTCGATCGCGCGGCCCGACAGGACAGGGTGCGTGCAGTAGGCGTAAACCTTTGCAGCGCCGTGTTCTTTCAGGGCTTTGGCCGCGTGGCACAGGGTGCCGGCGGTGTCGACCATGTCGTCTACCAGGATGCAGGTGCGCCCTTCGACGTCGCCGATGATATGCATGACCTCGGAGTGGTTAGCCTTCTCGCGGCGCTTGTCGATGATACCCAGGTCGACGCCCAGGGACTTGGCGACGGCACGTGCGCGCACGACACCACCGATGTCCGGGGAGACGATCATCAGGTTCTCGAAACGCTGGTCCTCGATATCGTCGACCAGTACGGGCGAGCCGTAGATGTTGTCGACCGGGATATCGAAGAAACCCTGGATCTGGTCAGCGTGCAGGTCGACGGTGAGTACACGGTCGATACCTACGACAGTGAGCATGTCAGCGACGACTTTGGCGCTGATGGCTACACGTGCCGAACGCGGACGGCGGTCCTGGCGGGCGTATCCGAAGTAAGGAATCACGGCGGTGATTCGGGATGCTGAGGAGCGGCGGAAGGCGTCGGCCATCACTACCAGTTCCATCAGGTTATCGTTGGTCGGGGCGCAGGTCGGCTGAATAATGAAGACGTCTTTACCGCGGACATTCTCATTGATCTCAGTGCTGATCTCGCCGTCGGAGAATTTACCGACAGAGACGTCACCGAGAGGGATATGCAGCTGACGTACGACACGCCGAGCCAGATCGGGGTTGGCATTCCCCGTAAAGACCATCATCTTGGACACGCGCAGTACCTGAAGGCTGAGGGTAACCTGGATGAGTATAAGGAAAATGGCAGGGGCGGCTGGATTCGAACCAACGCATGGCAGGATCAAAACCTGCTGCCTTACCGCTTGGCGACGCCCCTGTATCTGTTGCTGCGAACGCTTATGCGCTCGACTTCTTGACCAGACTTTGCAGCTTGCGATGCAACATCGAAACGTTGCTTCCTTTCGCCACAAACCCTGTTTGGGTCGCTGAAAGAAGGGCCAGAACTTTATCAGCTTCGGCTTTGCTTGGGAAGGCCCCAAACACACAACTTCCAGTACCGGTCAGTCGAGCCTCAGTGAATTTACCCAGTGAATTCAACGCATTGCGAACTTCCGGGTAACTCTGCTCTACCACCGGTTGGCAGTCATTTCGACTGTTTCCCTCGGGAACGGGGCGCATCTTAAGGGGGAGTGAATCACGTGTCAACTGTGGATGTGAAAAAATTTCTACTGTGCTGACAGACACTTGCGGCACCAGCACGACATACCACGGCTCGTCCGGGTCGACCGGGGTCAGTTGTTCACCCACGCCCTGGGCGAACGCCGCGTGGCCGCGCACGAATACCGGTACGTCGGCGCCCAGGCTCAGGCCCAGTGTGGCCAGGCGGTCTTCGTCCCAGTCCAGTTGCCACAGGTGGGCGAGGGCCAACAGGGTAGTGGCGGCATCCGAGCTGCCACCGCCGATGCCGCCGCCCATGGGTAGCACCTTGCTCAGCCAGATGTCGGCGCCCATCGTCGTGCCGGATTGTTCCTGCAGCTTGCGCGCGGCACGCACGATCAGGTTGCTGTCGTGCGGCACCGCCTCGACCTCGGTATGCAGGCGGATCACACCGTCGTCACGCACGGCAAAGCTCAGTTCGTCGCCGTGATCGAGAAACTGGAACACGGTTTCCAGCTCGTGATAGCCGTCCGCGCGGCGGCCGATGATGTGCAGCCACAGGTTGAGCTTGGCCGGGGCGGGCAGGGTAAGGGTTTGCATGTATCAGTGCCCCAGCTGGCGCGGCTGCCAGTCCTTGACCACCAGGGTCACGTCGAGGTCCTTGCCGTGCAGCTTCAGCCGCTCGGGCAGCCAGTAGCCGTTCTGTTCGGTGTAGCTCAGGTACTGCACCTGCCAGCCATCCTGGTCGAGGCTGGCCAGGCGGCTATCGCCGTCCAGGGTCAGCTTGCTCTTGCTGTCGGGGGCGGGCAGGCCGCGTACCCACCAGACCAGGTGCGAGACCGGCAACTGCCAGCCCAGCTGTTCTTCCAGCAGTGCTTCGGGGCTGGGGGCCTCGTAGCGGCCCTGGTTGGCCACTTCCAGTACCACGCCGCCGGGGCGGCCGGTCAGGCGTGCGGCGCCACGGCCCAACGGGCCGGCCAGGCGAATGTCGTAGTAGTCCTGGCGTTGCAGCCAGAACAGTGTGCCGCTGCCGGAGTCGCGCGGGGCGCGGATACCGACCTTGCCGTTGATCTGCCAGCCATCGAGGCTGCTCAGCTGCTCTTTATGGGCGCGCCACTGCTGCGGGTCGCCGTGGCCTTGCAGGGCCTCGCGGCTACCGAAGCCGGCGCAGCCGGCCAGCAGGGCGATCAGTGTGAAGGTAATGCAATGGCGCAGGAACATGGCGTTAGAGAGTCTCGGATCCGGTCAGGCGCAGGATGGTCTTGCGCAGGATGGGGCTGTCGGCCTGGGCTTCGAAGCCCTTGGCCCAGACCTGGCGGGCTTCGCGGCGCTTGCCGTTGGCCCATAGCACTTCGCCCAGATGGGCGGCTACTTCGTGGTCGGGGAAGCTGGCAAAGGCCTTGCGCAGGTAGGTTTCAGCCTCGTCGAGCTTGCCCAGGCGATAATTGACCCAGCCCATGCTGTCGAGCACCGCCGGGTCGTCCGGAGTCAGCTGATGGGCCTTTTCGATCAGCGCCCTGGCTTCGCTGTAACGGGTGGTGCGGTCGGCCAGGGTGTAGCCGAGCGCGTTCAGGGCCATGGCGTTTTCCGGTTCGCGGGCGATGATGGCACGCAGGTCTTTTTCCATCTGCGGCAGGTCATCACGCTTTTCGGCCAGCATGGCGCGGGTGTACAGCAAGTTGAGGTCGTCCGGGTAGCGCTGTATGGCTTGCTGCAGCACCTGGCTGGCCTGGGCGTCCTTGTTGTTGTTGCTGTAGCTTTCCGATTCGATCAGGAATAGCTGGATGGCGTAGTCCGGCTGGGCTTCGCGGGCATCGGCGAGCAGGCGTGAGGCTTCGGTACCACGGCCGTTGGCGATCAGGATGTCGGCCTGGCGCAGTTGTGCCGGCAGGTAGTCGGGGCCCGGGCCGACCAGGGCGTATTCACGCAGGGCGCCTGCGGGGTCGTGGCGCTCCTCGCGGATGCGGCCCAGGTTCAGGTGTGCGGCGTCGACGTTGCTGTCGCGTTCGATCAGCTCCTGCAGGTAGCCCTCGGCTTCATCCCAGTCCTTGTTTTCGAGGCACACCAAGGCCAGCGAATAGCGCAGTTCGTCGTCCTCGGGGTATTGCTGGACCAGGCTGAGGAACTCGCCCTTGGCATCGGCGATGCGGTCCTGTTCGACCAGGGTGCGGGCGTAGGTCAGACGCAGGCGCTTGTCGTCCGGGTTGTCGCGAATCGCCCCGCGCAGCAGTGGAAGGGCCTCCGGGCCACGGTTCAGGGCTTGCAGCAGGCGCGCGCGCAGCAGGATCGGGGCGACTTCGCCGTTTTGTGGCGGGTGCGACTCGAGCAGTTCCAAGGCTTCTTCGGCCTTGCCGTCCTGGTTCAGCAGCAGGGCCTTGCCGAACACCAGCTGGTTGTTGTCCGGGTACTTCACCAGCAGGCGTTCGAAGCTTTGGAGCAGGCCGTCGCGGGTGCTCTGGTCGGTTTCGGCGGCGGACAGGGCGAGGAAATCGAAATGGGTGTCGCCCTGGCCCTGCAGTACCTTTTCCATGTATGTCATGGAGTCGTCATAGCGGCCGGCACGGGCAAGCTGGATGGCGGCGGCGCGCTGGGCGTCGAGGTTCTGCGGGTCGTTGCGGGCCCAGACCAGGGCATTGTCCAGTGCCGGTTCGTCGGCACCGAGGTATTCGGCAATGCGGTAGGCGCGTTCGGAAACCCCCGGGTCCTGGGTTTTCGCAGCCTGGTCGGTGTAGTTGGCCAAGGCGATGTCGAAGCGGTTGCGCTGGCCGGCCAGCTCCGCCACCAGCAGGCTATAGAGCGTGTCCTGCTTGAACGAGCCATACACCACGGGCTTTTCCGCCTCGCTCTTGCCGGCCTCGGCGACGGGAGGCTCGGCCTTTTGCGGGGCCAGGCTCTGGCAGCCCTGGAGCAGGGCGAAGGCAAGCAGCAATGCGTATGGTTTGTTCATAGAAGGCTTTAAGAGGACTCACCGGCGGTCGGAGCATGATGACACAAGCGCGTGGGCAAACCCACCTGCGAAGGTATGAAGCTGCGCTTCGCTTATGCAGACCGCGCTGTGCCCGCGCGGTTCGCCGCAGAGCCTGCCACGGCGCCGAAAACACAGAATTATTGCTCTTGCTCTTGCTCTTGCTTCTAAGCGCGCGAAGATCAAGATCAAGATCAAAAGCCAGATCAAAAGCGGGAGTGTGAGCTGAAGTTGCCGCTGATGCTGGCCTGGAGCCGGCGATAGCCGCACGACTATCAGCGCAATAGCGAACGGTGGTTGTCCTGAAACCTGCGAAAGAGGACAATTATCGGCTTCCCGTCACAACCAGCGACCTTGCATGGCCTTTCTTGCACTTGGTATCAACCATAAGACTGCCTCGGTAGACGTACGCGAGCGCGTGGCGTTTACCCCAGAGCAGCTGGTAGACGCCCTGCAGCAGCTCTGCCGACTGACATCCAGCCGCGAAGCGGCGATTCTGTCGACCTGCAACCGTAGCGAGCTCTACATCGAGCAGGACCACCTGTCCGCCGATGTCGTGCTGCAATGGCTCGCCGACTACCACCGCCTCAGCCTGGACGAGCTGCGCGCCAGCGCCTACGTGCACGAAGAGCACGAGGCGGTGAAGCACATGATGCGGGTGGCCTCCGGCCTGGACTCGCTTGTGCTCGGCGAGCCGCAGATCCTCGGCCAGATGAAGTCCGCCTACGCTGTGGCGCGTGAGGCCGGCACCGTCGGCCCATTGCTCGGGCGCCTGTTCCAGGCCACTTTCAGCGCCGCCAAGCAGGTGCGCACCGACACGGCCATCGGTGAAAACCCGGTGTCGGTGGCGTTTGCCGCAGTCAGCCTGGCCAAGCAGATCTTCAGCGACCTGGGCCGCAGCCAGGCCCTGCTGATCGGTGCCGGTGAAACCATCACCCTGGTCGCGCGCCACCTGCATGAGCAGGGCGTGCGCCGCATCGTCGTGGCCAACCGTACCCTGGAGCGGGCCAGCATCCTGGCCGAGCAGTTCGGTGCGCACGCCGTTCTGCTGGCCGACATCCCTCAGGAACTGGCCAACAGCGACATCGTCATCAGCTCCACCGCCAGCCAGTTGCCGATCCTTGGCAAGGGGGCGGTCGAGAGTGCGCTGAAGCAGCGTCGGCACAAGCCGATTTTCATGGTCGACATTGCCGTACCGCGCGATATAGAAACCGAAGTCGGCGAACTGGACGACGTCTACCTGTACACTGTCGATGACCTGCACGATGTGGTGGCAGAAAACCTCAAAAGTCGCCAGGGCGCGGCCCAGGCCGCCGAAGAGCTGGTGTCGGTGGGGGCTGAAGACTTCATGCTGCGCCTGCGCGAGCTGGCCGCGGTGGATGTGCTCAAGGCCTATCGCCAGCAAAGCGAGCGCCTGCGCGACGAAGAACTGCAAAAGGCCCAGCGGCTGCTGGCCAACGGCGGCAACCCCGAAGAGGTACTGGCCCAACTGGCCCGGGGGCTGACCAACAAACTCCTGCACGCGCCCAGCGTGCAATTGAAAAGGCTCTCGGCCGAGGGCCGCCTCGATGCGCTGGCCATGGCCCAGGAACTCTTTGCCCTCAACGAGGGCTCGACGGACAAATCCCCGCAATGAAAGCGTCGCTGCTGAACAAACTGGAAATCCTCCAGGACCGCTTCGAAGAACTCACCGCACTGCTCGGTGATGCCGAGGTCATTTCCGACCAGACGCGCTTTCGCGCCTATTCCCGTGAGTACGCCGAAGTCGAGCCGGTCTACGCTGCTTATAAAGAGTGGCGCAAAGTCCAGGACGACCTCGAAGGTGCCCAGGCGCTGCTCAAGGATAGTGACCCGGACCTGCGTGAAATGGCCGTGGAAGAAGTGCGTGAAGCCAAGGAACAACTGCTGACGCTGGAGTCGCAACTGCAACGCATGCTGTTGCCCAAGGACCCCAACGACGGCCGCAACGTGTTCCTCGAAATCCGTGCCGGCACCGGTGGCGACGAGGCGGCAATCTTCTCCGGCGACCTGTTTCGCATGTATTCGCGCTACGCCGAAAAGCGTGGCTGGCGCCTGGAAATTCTATCCGAGAACGAAGGCGAGCACGGCGGCTACAAGGAAATCATCGCCCGCGTCGAAGGTGAGAGCGTGTACGGCAAGCTCAAGTTCGAGTCCGGCGCGCACCGCGTACAGCGCGTGCCCGAGACCGAATCCCAGGGCCGTATCCACACCTCCGCGTGCACCGTGGCAGTACTGCCCGAGCCGGACGAACAGGCGGCCATCGAGATCAACCCGGCCGACCTGCGCGTGGACACCTACCGCGCATCCGGTGCTGGCGGCCAGCACGTCAACAAGACCGATTCGGCGATCCGTATCACCCACTTGCCCACCGGTATCGTGGTCGAGTGCCAGGAAGAGCGCTCGCAGCACAAGAACCGTGCCCGCGCCATGTCCTGGCTGTCGGCCAAGCTCAACGACATGCAGACCAGCGCCGCGCAGAACGCCATCGCCACCGAGCGCAAGCTGCTGGTCGGCTCGGGTGACCGTTCCGAGCGTATCCGTACGTACAATTATCCACAGGGCCGGGTGACCGACCACCGCATCAACCTGACCCTGTACTCGCTGGACGATATCCTCGCCGGCGGCGTGGAGGCGGTGATCGAACCGCTGCTGGCCGAATACCAGGCCGATCAACTGGCCGCCCTGGGGGACTGATGACCATCATCGCCAGCCTGCTGCGCAACGCGCAGTTGCCAGAATCGCCCACCGAACGGCTGGATGCCGAGCTGCTGTTGGCCGCGGCCATCGGCAAGTCGCGCAGTTACCTGCACACCTGGCCCGAGCGAATCGTCAGCAGCGAAGATGCCGAGACCTATGCCGGCTACCTGCAGCGCCGCCGTGGCGGCGAGCCGGTCGCCTACATTCTCGGGCTGCAGGGCTTCTGGAAGATCGACCTGGAGGTGGCGCCGCATACCCTGATCCCGCGGCCGGATACCGAGCTGCTGGTCGAAGCCGCGCTTGAACTGCAACCTGCCACACCGGCCAAGATCCTTGACCTGGGCACCGGCACCGGCGCGATTGCCCTGGCCCTGGCCAGCGATCGCCCGGCCTGGCAGGTAACTGCAGTGGACCGGGTGGAGGAGGCCGCCGCCCTGGCCGAACGCAACCGCCAGCGCCTGGGCCTGGCGAACGCCCAGGTACGGCTCAGCCACTGGTTCGACAGCCTGGCCGGCGAGCGCTTCGACCTGATTGTCAGCAATCCGCCCTACATCGCCGCCGCAGACCCGCACTTGGTCGCCGGTGATGTACGTTTCGAACCCAGCAGCGCGCTGGTGGCCGGTGCCGATGGCCTGGACGACCTGCGGGTAATCGCTGCCCAGGCCCCGGAGCACCTGGTGCCGGGCGGCTGGTTACTGCTGGAACACGGCTACGATCAGGCAGCGGCGGTGCGTGCCTTGCTGGCTGAACAAGGCTTCATCGAGGTTGCCAGCCGCACGGACCTGGGCGGCCATGAACGCATTACCCTGGGGCGCATGCCATGCTGAGTGATCAGGAACTGCTGCGGTACAGCCGGCAGGTATTGCTGGCCCAGATCGACATCGATGGCCAGTTGCGGCTCAAGCAGAGCAAGGCGCTGATCGTCGGGCTCGGTGGCCTTGGCTCGCCAGTCGCCTTGTACCTGGCCGCTGCCGGGGTGGGTGAGCTGCACCTGGCCGACTTCGACACCGTCGACCTGACCAACCTGCAACGCCAGGTGATCCACGACAGTTCCAGCGTCGGCATGAGCAAGGTCGATTCGGCCTTGCAGCGCTTGCAGGCGATCAACCCGGAAATCAGCCTGGTTGCCCATCGCCAGGCTCTGGACGAGGACTCGCTGGCGGCCGCTGTGGCAGCGGTCGACCTGGTGCTGGACTGCTCTGACAATTTTGGTACCCGCGAGGCGGTCAACGCCGCCTGTGTCGCGGCTGGCAAGCCGCTGGTCAGCGGTGCGGCGATCCGCCTGGAAGGGCAGTTGTCAGTATTCGACCCACGGCGTGATTACAGCCCTTGCTACCACTGCCTGTACGGCCATGGCAGCGAAGCCGAACTGACCTGCAGCGAAGCCGGCGTGATCGGCCCGCTGGTGGGCCTGGTGGGCAGCCTGCAGGCGCTGGAGGCGATGAAGCTGCTGGCCGGGTTCGGCGAGCCGCTGGTTGGCCGCCTGCTGCTGATCGATGCTTTGGGCACTCGTATCCGCGAACTGCGGGTCAAGCGCGACCCGGCCTGTGCGGTCTGTGGCAAGCGCGATGGCTGAGCGTTCGGCGCCGGTCGGCGTGATGGACTCCGGGGTCGGCGGCTTGTCGGTACTCGCCGAGATTCAGCGCCTGCTGCCCAACGAGACGCTGCTTTACGTGGCCGATTGCGGCCACATACCTTACGGCGAAAAGTCGCCAGACTATATCCGTGAGCGTCTCCGACGCATTGCTGCGTTCTTCCATGAACAGGGCGCAAAGGCCATGGTACTGGCCTGCAATACCGCTACAGTGGCGGCGGTGGCCGACCTGCGCGAGTTGTACCCGACCTGGCCGCTGGTGGGCATGGAGCCGGCAGTAAAACCCGCTGCCGCCGCCACGCGCTCGGGCGTGGTCGGTGTGCTGGCCACCACCGGTACCCTGCAGAGCGCCAAGTTCGCCGCCTTGCTCGACCGCTTTGCCAATGACGTGCAGGTCATCACCCAACCTTGCCCGGGGCTGGTCGAGCTGATCGAGACCGGCGACCTTACCAGCCCGGCGCTGCGCCAGTTGCTGCAAGGTTATGTGCAGCCGTTGCTGGCCGCTGGCTGCGACACGCTGATCCTTGGATGCACCCATTATCCCTTCCTGCGCCCGTTACTGGCCGAAATGGTGCCAGCCGATGTTGCCATCATCGACACCGGTGCCGCAGTGGCGCGCCAACTGCAGCGGCTGCTGGGCGCGGATGACCTGCTGGCCGATGGGCCGGCCCGGGAGACCCGCTTCTGGACCAGTGCCGATCCGCAATCTCTTAGAAAGATCCTACCTTTGCTGTGGCATAAGTCGGACAGTGTGCATAGCTTTTCATTGTGAAAAAAACGTGAAAATAAGCTGAACTATCGTACCACTGCCGTTTTCTATCGCTTTGCCTGACATGAGGCGGATACCAAAAACAGCAAAGAAGGATGTTGCTCATGAAGAAGCTGCTCGGCTTGGCGGCGGTTGCCGTCTTCACCCTGGGGCACTCACTGGCGGCGCAGGCTGCCGACGTTTCGTTTTCGGTGGGGCAGACCGGGGACTCGACCATGGTCTACCGGTTGGGGCTGCAATCGAATTGGGACGCGAGCTGGTGGCAAACCAGCGTCGGTCGCCTGACAGGGTACTGGGATGGGGCCTACACCTATTGGGATGGTGACGAGACTGCGAGCAACCATAGCCTCTCGTTCGCGCCGGTGTTCGTCTACGAGTTTGCCGGAGAATCGGTGAAACCATACATCGAGGCGGGGATTGGCGTGGCGGCGTTTTCCAGCACCGAGTTGGAAGACAACGAATTGGGTTCGGCATTCCAGTTCGAGGACCGTATCGGCTTTGGATTGCGCTTTGCCGGTGGCCACGAGATTGGCGTGCGGGCGATTCACTATTCCAACGCAGGCATCAAGCAGCCCAACGATGGGGTGGAGAGCTATACCCTGCATTATCGCATGGCGCTCTGAGCTCTCCTGTGCCGGCCTCTTCGCGGGTGAATCCGCTCCCACAGGGGGCTTACATAGCTTGAGATCTATGAGGTACCTGGGGGAGCAACTGTCTTGCTCCGTTACTCAGGCTACCTCGTCACCTTGGACTGCCCCCAAAAAGTTGGACAGTTTAAGCTGCCGCCTGGGTCCTGTACTCGACAGGGCTCAGGCCATTGAGCCTCAGCTTGATGCGG
>NZ_JADLJS010000007.1 GCF_015680405.1 Pseudomonas pudica | reverse complement strand
TGAGATGGCTGTGAGCTTGAATTGCTCTGTGTATTTGCCCATAGGTCCCCCAAGGGTTGGATTTTTTGTCCAACTTCTTGGGGGCAGTCCAGTCGTTCAGACCTGTGCAGTACCTGTGGGAGCTGGCTTGCCGGCGATAGGGCCCTTGGCGGCCACTACAAAATCTGCCTATACCACTATCATCCGCTTTTGCTCTAAAGCCACAGAACCTTCGCACAGCCTTCCTAGCATGGCCCCCATCTCTTCGATGAGGCCCTGCCATGAACCACACCACCCCCGGCGCACAGATGAAAGTGCGCAACATCCACAAGCGCTTCGGCGCCTTCACGGCGCTGAACGATGTCTCGCTGGACATCGCCGCCGGCGAACTGGTGTGCCTGCTCGGTCCGTCTGGCTGCGGCAAGACCACGCTGCTGCGCTGCATCGCCGGCCTGGAGCGCCAGGACCGCGGTACGTTATACATCGGCGAGCGCGACATCTCCGAGCTGCCACCTCAGGCCCGTGACTACGGCATCCTGTTCCAGTCCTACGCGCTGTTCCCCAACCTCACCGTCGAAGCCAACATCGCCTATGGCCTGACTGGCAGTGGCCGCGAGCAGGCCCGCCAGCGAGTGGCCGAAATGCTCGAACTGGTGGGCCTGGCCGGCAGCGAGAAGAAATACCCCGGTCAGCTTTCCGGGGGCCAGCAGCAGCGTGTGGCCCTGGCCCGCGCGCTGGCACCGTCGCCGTCGTTGCTGCTGCTGGACGAGCCGATGTCGGCGTTGGATGCCCGGGTGCGCGAGCACCTGTGCACTGAACTGCGCCAGCTGCAACGCCAGCTGGGTATCACCACACTGATGGTCACCCACAACCAGGACGAGGCCATGCTGATGGCCGACCGCATTGCAGTGATGAACAACGGCCAGGTCGAGCAGTACGCCACCCCGCAGGAAATCTACGACCAACCGGCCACGCCGTTCGTTGCCGAGTTCGTCGGCCAGGGCAACTGGTTGCCGTTCCAGCGCAGCAGTGACAGCCATGCCCAGGTCGGTGGCATGAACATGCGTTTGGCACCAGGTTCGGCCCGCCCCAGCAGTGGCCGGCTGTTCTGCCGCCCGGAGGCGATCACGGTCAACCCTGAGGTGCACGAAGAAAACCTGTTCCCGGCCATGGTCCGTGAAATCACCTTCCTCGGTAACCGCTGCCGCATGAGCTTCGAACTCAAGGCGCTGCCTGGCCATGCACTGCTGGCGGAGCTGGCTCCCGAGGCAATTCCGCGGCTGGGCTCGCAGGACATCTGGGTGGCGCTGCCACCGCAGAGCCTGCAGGTGTTTGCCTGAGATGGCCGCGCCAATGTCCCTGCCGCTGAGCCAGGCCAAGGCCACGCCGCGTGCTGGCGTTGCCCTGGGCGACCGGTTGTTCGTCGTCGGCGGCAAGAGCCTGCTGCTGATCCTTCTGGTACTGGCGGTGCTGATGCCGCTGCTGGCGATCTTCTGGCGCGGCTTCAGCGCAGATGCGGGCCAGGGTGGCGGCCTGCTGGCGGCCCGCGAACTGTTCGCCAGTGAAAACTTCCACTGGCTGCTAGGCAACAGCCTGTCGGTGGCCTTCACGGTGGCAGCCATCGTGGTACCGCTGGCCTACCTGTTCGCCTACGCCCTGCAACGCACGCTGATTCCGGGCAAAGGCCTGTGGCGGGGGATTTCGCTGCTGCCGCTGCTGGCTCCGTCAATGCTGCCGGCCATCGCCCTGGTCTACCTGTTCGGTAACCAAGGGCTGCTGCGCGGGTTGCTCAGCGACAACATCTATGGCTTCTGGGGCATTGTGCTGGGCGAGGCCATCTACACCTTCCCGCATGCCCTGATGATCCTGCTGTCGGCACTGTCGCTGGCCGATGCACGCCTGTTCGACGCAGCGTCCAGCATGGGTGCCGGCCCCTGGCGAGCGTTCACCAGCATCACCTGGCCGGCCACGCGCCAGGCAGTATTCGCAGCGTTCTGCCTGGTGTTCACCTTGACCATCACCGACTTCGGTGTACCTGTCGTGGTCGGCGGCGATTATCAGGTGCTGGCGCTGGAAGCCTACAAGGCGGTGGTCGGCCAGCAGCAGTTCGGCCGCGGCGCGCTGATCGGCATGGTGCTGCTGTTGCCGGCGCTGTTCAGCTTTACCGTCGATGCCTGGCTGCGTCGGAGCCAGGGCGAGACCATGAGCGGGCGTGCACAGGTGTTCGAGCCCAAGCCGTCGTGGGGCCGTGATGCCTGCTTCCTGGGGATCGTGCTGCTGGTGTGCTCGGCGTTGCTGCTGGTGATCGGCATGGCGGTGTACTCGTCGCTGGTCACCTTCTGGCCCTACAACCTGTCGTTGTCGCTGCGTCACTACATGTTCGAGGACACCGCCGGTGGCGGCTGGCTGGCCTACCGCAACAGCGTGACCATGGCCATCGGCACCGCATTGATCGGCAGCATCGTGATCTTCACCGGCGCCTACCTGATGGAAAAGACCCAGGGCCAACGCCTGCTCAACCAGGCGCTGCGCCTGCTCAGCTTCATCCCCATGGCCGTGCCGGGCCTGGTGCTGGGCCTGGGCTATGTATTCTTCTTCAACCTGAACGGCAACCCGCTGCATGTGTTCTACGGCGGCATGGGGCTGCTGGTGGTGTGCACCATCGCCCACTACCTGACCACCGCGCAGATGACCGCGACCACTGCCCTGCGTCAGCTCGACGGCGAGTTCGAGGCCGCCGCGCTGTCGCTGAAGGCGCCGCTGTACAGGCACTTCCTGCGGGTGACCGTGCCGATCTGCCTGCCGGCGCTGCTGGACATCATCCGCTACCTGTTCGTATCGGCGATGACCACCGTGTCGGCGGCAATCTTCCTGTACAGCCCCGACACCATTCTGGCTGCCGTCGCCGTGCTGAACATGGACGACGCCGGCAATGTCGGTGGTGCCGCCGCCATGTCCACCCTGATCCTGCTGACCAGTGCCGGTGCTTCACTGCTGCTGGCCGCAGCCTCACGCGGCCTGCTGCGCCGCTCCCAAGCCTGGCGCCAACGCGCCGCGACCGTCTGACCTGTAAGGAACTAACCATGTACAAGCACCTTGCACTTGCCGCTGCCGTTTCCGCCGTGTTCAGCCTGCAGGCTTCGGCCGCTGGCACCCAGCTGACGGTCTACACCGCCCTGGAGGCCGAACAGCTGAAGAGCTACAAGCAGGCCTTCGAAAAGGCCAACCCGGACATCGAAATCAAGTGGGTACGCGACTCTACCGGCATCATCACCGCCAAGCTGCTGGCCGAGAAAGAGCGCCCGCAGGCCGACGCAGTTTGGGGCCTGGCCGCATCGAGCCTGGCCATTCTCGACCAGAACGGCATGCTCGAAGCCTACGCACCGAAGGACCTGGGCAAGATTGCCGCCAATTACCGCGATGCTGCCAACCCGCCAGCCTGGGTCGGTATGGACGTGTGGGCCGCTACCATCTGCTTCAATACCATCGAGGCCGAGAAGCAGGGCCTGAGCAAGCCGGTGAGCTGGCAGGACCTGACCAAGCCCGAGTACAAGGGCAAGATCGTCATGCCGAACCCGGCCTCGTCCGGCACCGGCTTCCTGGATGTCAGTGCCTGGTTGCAGACCTTTGGCGAGCCACAGGGTTGGGCGTACATGGATGCACTGCACCAGAACATCGGCCAGTACGTTCATTCCGGTTCCAAGCCGTGCAAGCTTGCTGCAGCGGGTGAGTTTCCGATCGGTATCTCGTTCGAGTACCCGGCCGTGCAGCTCAAGCGCCAGGGCGCGCCGCTGGACATCGTGCTGCCGAAGGAAGGCCTGGGCTGGGAGATCGAGGCGACTGCGGTGATCAAAGGTTCGCCAAAAGCGGATGCGGCCAGGCGCCTGGCTGATTTCTCGGCAAGCCCGGCGGCCATGGAGCTGTACAAGGAGAACTTCGCCGTGCTGGCTGCCCCGGGCATTGCCAAGCCGCAGACCGAACTGCCGGCGGACTATGAACAGCGCCTGATCAAGAACGACTTTGCCTGGGCCTCGAAGAACCGTGACCAGATCCTGGCCGAGTGGCGCAAGCGCTATGACGGCAAATCGGAGAAGGTGGCTCAGCAGTAACCTGCACCGGCCTTTTCGCGGGCGCGCCCGCTCCCACAGGTACCGCGCAGTCCTTCAGCTGTGTGCGATCCTTGTGGGAGCGGGCATGCCCGCGAAGAAGCCACTGCTGCAATCCAGCCAGGAATAAACAGTGATGCCCACCCCAGCCCAGATCATCGACAGCACCTTCGCGCTGTACGAACGCCACGGCAGTGACGACTACATCGGCGAAGCCATCACCCAGCTCGAACACATGTCCCAGGCCGCGCAACTGGCCATGGCCGAAGGCTTCGACGACGAAGTGGTGCTGGCGGCGTTCTTCCACGACATCGGCCACCTGTGCGGCGGTGACGCCAGCATGGGCGGCTATGGCGTAGTCAGCCATGAACGCATCGGCGCAGAATACTTACGCCGCTGTGGCTTCGGCGAACGCATGGCGCGGCTGGTGCAGTATCACGTGGAGGCCAAGCGCTACCTGACTTTGCGCCAGCCTGGGTATTACCAGCGGTTGAGTGAAGCGAGCCGGCGGACCTTGGAGTATCAGGGGGGCGTGATGAGCGAGGACGAGGCGGATGTGTTCGAACGGGATCCGCTGTTCGAGGTGAGCTTGCGGATGAGGGAGTGGGATGAGCGGGCCAAGGTGGTCGGGGTGGCGGTGATTGACCTGGATGGGTTGAAGCAGAAGGCTTTGGCATTGCTTTGAGATGTGGGTTGCCTGTGCGGGCCTCTTCGCGGGCATGCCCGCGAAGAGGCCAGACCTGCCCACTCAAAATTGTGAAACCAGAGCCTCCAGCTGTTCCTGCCGCTCAGCCTGGTTCAGCTTCGCCCCTGGGTTCAGGGTGGACCACTGCGGATGCGCCCGTGCCTTGCTCAACGCCTCCGGCAACTTGCCCTCCCGCCAGGCCTTCTCATCCAGCTCCCCCAGCCGAATGCTGTCCTGCGCCGCATGCCCGCGGTTTTCCAGCGCTACCATCAACTGCTGCTGACGCAAGGCCAGCAGGCGCAACACCGTGTCGTCCACCGTCAGCTCGCGCTTGCCCTTGAGCTTGCCCATCAACCGCGACCCATAGTTGCGGGCCGTCTGCAGCGCGCCGCCGGCAATCGCCCCGGCCAGGGCGGCAGCCCCCAGTGTCAGGCCGCCGACCAGCAGGTCCACCCCGGCACCCGCCGCAGCACCAGCGGCCACACCACTGCCCAAGCGCACGCCCAGCAGCTTCAAGGTTTCGGGATTGAACAGGTCATCGCCCCAACGGCCATCCAGCAACGGCAGGTCGCTGGCATGGGCGTCCTCGCGGCGGAAGGCATACAGCTTGAGCAGTGCCTCGACACAGCGCTGCTCGCGCTGGCGCACCTCTTGCCGCAATGCCTCGATGGCCCGGGCTTCGGCAGCCGGTTCGGCCTCGACGCTGCGCCGGCAGGCAGCGCAGTCCAGCAGCAGCTCGGCAATCAGGCGCTTGCCGCTGTGCCGACGCGCCAGGCGCTGTTCCTGCTGGTCGTCTATCAGCCGCTGCAGGGCCGGGCGGGCGTCTTCAAGCAGCAGGGCCAGGCTTTCGTACAACCGGCGCTCGCCATCCTCTGGCGGGGCCACGCTGTCGAACCGCACCAACGCGTGAAGCCCAAGCCTGGCAAGGGCTTCACGCCATTGCGGCTCGCGGTGCTGATGGCTGGCGACGAAGTTGAGCACCGGTAGCAGCGGCTTGCCGCAGCTGGCCAGCACTTCCAGTTCGTCGCGGTATTTGGCCAGCACCGGTTCACGGGCGTCGATCACATACAAGCCGGCATTGCTGGCCAGCAGCTGGCGCAGCACCTTGGCCTCCTGCTCGAAACGCTGGCGTGCCTCGCTGCCTTGCAGAAAGCGCTCGAGGCGGGCCGGGCCGTCCAGCCGCTCGCCCGGGCGCTCCAGGCGTTCGAGGTAGTCGAGCAGGGCGATGGCGTCTTCCAGGCCCGGGGTATCGTACAGCTCGAGCAAGGGTTCGCCGTCCACCGACAGCCGCGCACCTTCCACATGGCGGGTGGTGCTGGGGCGGTGGGACACTTCGCCAAAGCCGACGTCACGGGTCAGGGTGCGCAGCAGCGAGGTCTTGCCGACGTTGGTGTGGCCGACCACGGCCAGTTTAAGCGGCTCAGTCATGGCCATGCTCCAGCCAGGTCAGCGGCGAGGTATCGGCATGCGCCAGGCCAAGGCGGTCGAGGGCTTCGTGCCAGTCGCCCAGGCGCTGGGCGTCCAGGGCCTCGCCCGGTGCTGCCTGCAGTAGCCAGACACGGGTGGCACCGGCATTGCGTGCCAGCTCGGCGAGCAGCGCCAGGCTGCCGCGGTCGGGCGAACGGCGCGGGTCGCAAGCGATGGCCAGGCGTGCCGGCGGGAAGCGACTGAGCTGTTCGAGCAGGTGGTTGCGCGATTCGCGGCTGTCGAGCACGCCGGCACTGGTCACGCTTTTCGGCAGGGCGGGCGGCCAGGGGTGCTGGTCGTCCAGCTCCAGGCCGACCAGCAGGGCACCGCTGCTGCCGCTTTCCAGCTGGCCAGCGGCAAACTGCGGCAAGGCTTCGGGCGCGGCATCCTGGACACCTATGCGTTCGCTGCGTGGCATCAGCGCTTCACGCAGCTGCGCGTAGCCGGGCAGGCTGAGGTCCAGCGCCAGGCGTTGTCGGCCTTGGCGCCAGCGCCACAGGCACAGCCCGGCCAACAGCAGGCGCGGCAGCAGGCCGTACACCAGCACCACGCCAAGCAGCCAGCTGGCCCAGGCCTGGCGCGCCAGGTCCAGGGCCGGCTGGCTGTCGCCGCTGGCGCGGATCATGGCCTCGTCGGGTACTGTGAAACCCAGCAACGAAGGCAGCGCGCCCAAGGCTTGGGTCAGGTGGATGAACGGGTCGGCGGCGAGCAGGGTGGTCTCCCAGACAAAGCCATAGCGCCGGGTCGCCAGCAAGGCCAGCAGCATGCCCAGTGCGGTGACCATCGCCAGCAGCCACAGGCCATGTACCAGCAGGCCGAGCAGCCAGCGGTTCAGGCGCTGGCGTTGCAGCAGCACCAGCAGCGCCGGTGCCAGGTGCGCGGCCTTGGCGTCACGGGCAAAGCGTTCGCTCAGCCACAGCCAAAGGCGGCCCAGCCCTGCGCCGTGCTCACCGCTCAGGGCAAAGCCGATGGCCCAGCCCAGTAGCATCAACAGGTTCAACCCGAGCAGGCTGCCCAGGGCCCAGAACACGTTAACCGGGCGCTGCCCATCGCCCAGGGCGGCCAGCCCCAACCCCGATCCGCTGAGCACGGCCAGCACCAGCAAGGCCAGCAGCGCCAGGCGTGCGCCCTGTTTCCAGTGGCCCAGGGCGGTGGTGATGCCGTCGCGTTCGGCCAGGAACAGGGCGCGGGTTTCGATGCGGGCCGCCAGGTCACCGCCTGCCTGGCGGGCGCGGCGGTTGGCCTCCTGGTCCTCCAGGGGGCCGGCATGTTCCTCGCGCAGGCGTACCGCTTCGGTGAGCCAGCGCTTGTCCAGTGAAGTCGGTGCGGTCACAAGGTCTTCCATTGCACAGGTCAGGGCAGAAGCATAACCCACACGCCCGGTGCTATCCTCGCTGGCATGAATACATCACTCCCCCTCAGCCTGATCGCGGCTCACGCCGAGAACCGCGTGATCGGCATCGACAACTCCATGCCCTGGCATTTGCCGGGGGACTTCAAGTACTTCAAGGCCACTACCCTGGGCAAGCCGATCATCATGGGGCGCAAGACCTGGGACTCGCTGGGCAGGCCATTGCCCGGGCGGTTGAATATCGTCGTCAGCCGGCAGGCAGGGCTGGAACTGGCGGGGGCCGAGGTGTTTGGCTCGCTGGAAGAGGCGCTGGTGCGGGCCGAGCAGTGGGCGCGCGAGACCGGTGTCGATGAGCTGATGCTGATTGGCGGGGCCCAGCTGTATGCGCAGGCGCTGGAGAAAGGGCTGATCAGCCGCATGTACCTGACGCGGGTCGAGTTGTCGCCGGAGGGGGATGCCTGGTTCCCTGAGTTTGATCGGGGGCAGTGGAAACTGGTGTCGAGCGAGGCGCAGGCTGAGGAAGGCAAGCCTGGGTATCATTTCGAGGTCTGGGACAAGGTTTGAGATTGCCGGGGCTGCAAGGCAGCCCCGGCAATCCGTCAGGAATGGCTCAGCTCGGCATGTTCATCGCCAGCCAGCACATCCTTGTCGGTCTCTTTCAGCAATTGGCTGGTCACCACCCCTGCGGTCATCGAACCGTTCACGTTCAACGCCGTGCGGCCCATGTCGATCAGCGGCTCCACCGAAATCAGCAACGCCACCAGCTCCACCGGCAAGCCCATGGCCGGCAGCACGATCAGCGCGGCGAAAGTCGCACCGCCACCTACGCCGGCAACACCTGCCGAACTCAAGGTGACGATGGCCACCAGGGTCGCGATCCACAGCGGGTCGAAGGTATCGATGCCCACCGCCGGCGCCACCATCACCGCCAACATGGCGGGATAGAGGCCGGCGCAGCCGTTCTGGCCAATGGTGGTACCGAACGATGCGCTGAAGCTGGCAATCGACTGCGGTACGCCCAGGCGGCGGGTTTGCGCTTCGATGTTAAGCGGAATGCTGGCGGCACTGGAGCGGCTGGTGAAGGCGAAGGTCAGCACCGGCCACACCTTGCGGAAGAAGCGCAGCGGGCTCACGCCGGTGGCGGCCAGGATAATGCCGTGCACCACGAACATCAGCGCCAGGCCCAGGTACGACACCACCACGAAGCTGCCCAGCTTGAGGATGTCTTCCATGTTCGAGCTGGCCACCACCTTGGTCATCAGCGCCATTACGCCATACGGGGTCAGCTTCATCACCACCCGCACCAGGCGCATCACCCAGGCCTGCAGGGTGTCGATGGCCGACAGCGCGCGTTCGCCTTTCTCGGCATCGTCCTTGATCAGCTGCAGCGCGGCCAGGCCGAGGAAGACGGCAAAGATAACCACGCTGATGATCGAGGTCGGCTTGGCCCGTGCCAGGTCACCTACCGGGTTGCTGGGGATGAACGACAGCAGCAGTTGCGGGATGTTGAGGTCGGCGACCTTGCCGGCGTAGTCGCTGTGGATAACCTGCATGCGCGCGCTTTCCTGCGCGCCGGCCACCAGGCCTTCGGCGCTCAGGCCGAACAGGTTGGTCAGGACGATGCCGATCAACGCGGCGATGGCGGTGGTCAGCAGCAGGGTACCAATGCTCAGCACGCTGATGCGGCCCAGCGACGAGGCATTGTGCAGGCGCGCCACGGCACTGAGGATCGAGGCGAAGATCAGCGGCATGACGATCATCTGCAGCAGGCCGACGTAGCCGTTGCCGACCAGGTCGAGCCAGGCGATGGTGGCCTTGAGCACAGGGTGGCCAGCACCATAGATGGTATGCAGTATCAGGCCGAACACCACGCCCAGCACCAGGCCCAGCAATACTTTTCTGGCCAGGCTCCAGTCGGTGCGGCGGGTTTGTGCCAGGCCCAGCAACAGGGCCAGGAACGCCAGCAAGTTAAGGGACAGTGGCAGGTTCATTGAAGCTCCAGCAGAAAAAAGCAGAATTGGCATCGCCTCTGTGAGCGATTGCGAACGGAAATGCTAACAGGCTGAAAACAAACGAATTTATACCCAAATGGAATGTGCATAGTCGTTTATGGAATAACGGCGTGTCGCGGATTGCAATGAACACGGCGTTTGCAGCTGCGTTGAGGTCGTTATCAAGGGCTGCCGGCGGGGATTGTTGCACTAGCGTTTCTGGGTCATTTCAGGAGATTCGTACATGAAGTTCGCTCCGAGAGCCATCGCCATCGGCCTGTCCCTGTTGTTCAGTATCGAAACCTTCGCCACCGAGCTCAAGCACTGGCCCGCCGAGGCGGCCAGGCAGCTCGACAGCATGATTGCCGCCAATGCCAACAAGGGTAACTACGCGGTGTTCGACATGGACAACACCAGCTACCGCTACGACCTTGAAGAGGCCTTGCTGCCGTTCATGGAAAACAAGGGCCTGCTGAACCGCGACAAGCTCGACCCCTCGTTGAAGCTGATGCCGTTCAAGGACACCGCCGAGCACAAGGAAAGCCTGTTCAGCTACTACTACCGGCTGTGCGAAGTGGACGACATGGTCTGCTACCCGTGGGTGGCCCAGGTGTTCTCCGGCTTTACCCTGCAGGAGCTGAAGGTGCAGGTGGATGAGCTGATGGCCTCCGGAAAACCGATCCCGGCCACTTATTACGAAGGGGACCAGGTAAAGGCCATCGAGGTACAGCCGCCCAAGGTCTTCAAGGGCCAGGCCGAGCTGTACAACAAGCTGATGGAGAACGGTATCGAGGTCTATGTGGTTTCCGCTGCTTCCGAGGAGCTGGTGCGCATGGTCGCGTCGGACCCCAAGTACGGCTACAACGTGAAGCCGCAGAATGTGATTGGCGTGAGCTTGCTGCTGAAGGACCGCGCCAGCGGCCAGTTGACCACGGCGCGCAAGCAGATCAGCGCCGGGCACTATGATGCCAAGGCCAACGTGGGGCTGGAGCTGACCCCGTACCTGTGGACCCCGGCCACCTGGATGGCAGGCAAGCAGGCGGCGATCCTGACCTATATCGATGAGTGGAAGAAACCGGTGCTGGTGGGGGGCGATACGCCGACCAGTGATGGCTACATGCAGTTCCATGGGGTAGACGTGGGCAAAGGTGGCATCCACTTGTGGATAAACCGCAAGGCCAAGTACATGGACCAGATGAACGGGATGATTGCCAGGAATGCCGCGGCGCAGGCCAAGGAAGGGTTGCCGGTGACGGCAGACAAGAACTGGGTGATCGTGACGCCGGAGCAGATTCAGTAGTTGGTGTTTCGCCTGTACTGGCCCTATCGCCGGCAAGCCAGCTCCCACAGGGAACACACAGGCCTTCAGAACTGTGTGGTCTCTGTGGGAGCTGGCTTGCCGGCGATAGGGCCAGTACGAGCAGCACACAAATCACAGGTATAAAAAAACCGGCGCCCAGGGCGCCGGTTCTTCATTCATACCGTCAGAGCCTTACAGCCCTTCCAGCATCGCCTTGTTACGCACCGCGCCCTTGTCGGCACTGGTCGCCAGCAAAGCATAGGCCTTCAGCGCGGTGGTCACCTTGCGTGGGCGTACTTCAGCCGGTTTCCAGCCCTTCTTGTCCTGCTCGATACGGCGCTCAGCCAGCTCTTCATCGCTGACCTGCAGGTTGATCGAACGATTCGGGATGTCGATCAGCACTTTATCGCCGTCGCGCACCAGGCCGATAGCGCCGCCAGCGGCGGCTTCCGGCGAGGCGTGGCCGATCGACAGGCCCGAGGTGCCGCCCGAGAAGCGACCGTCGGTGAGCAGGGCGCAAGCCTTGCCCAGGCCCTTGGACTTCAGATACGAGGTCGGGTACAGCATTTCCTGCATGCCCGGGCCACCTTTCGGGCCTTCGTAGCGGATGATCACGATGTCGCCGGCCTTCACTTCGTCGGCGAGGATGCCGCGTACGGCGCTGTCCTGGCTCTCGAAGATCTTCGCGGTGCCTTCGAACACCAGGATCGACTCGTCGACACCGGCGGTTTTCACCACGCAGCCGTCCAGCGCGATGTTGCCGTACAGCACGGCCAGGCCGCCTTCCTGCGAATAGGCGTGCTCGACACTGCGGATGCAACCTTCGGCACGGTCCAGGTCCAGGCTCGGCCAGCGGGTCGACTGGCTGAACGCGGTCTGGGTCGGGATGCCGGCAGGGCCGGCCTTGAAGAAGGTGTGCACAGCTTCGTCATCGGTCTGGGTGATGTCCCATTTGGCGATGGCTTCTTCCATGCTGCGGCTGTGCACGGTCGGCAGGTCGGTGTGCAGCAGGCCGCCACGGGCCAGCGAGCCGAGGATGCTGAAGATGCCGCCGGCACGGTGCACGTCTTCCATGTGATATTTCTGGATGTTCGGCGCAACCTTGCACAGCTGCGGCACCTTGCGCGACAGGCGGTCGATATCGCGCAGGTCGAACGCCACCTCGGCTTCCTGGGCGGCGGCCAGCAGGTGCAGGATGGTGTTGGTCGAGCCGCCCATGGCGATGTCGAGCATCATGGCGTTCTCGAACGCCTTGAAGTTGGCGATGTTGCGCGGCAGTACCGACTCATCGTTCTCGCCGTAGTAACGCTTGCACAGCTCGACGATGGTGCGGCCGGCGGTGAGGAACAGCTGTTCGCGGTCGGCGTGGGTGGCCAGGGTCGAACCGTTGCCCGGCAGGGCCAGGCCCAGGGCTTCGGTCAGGCAGTTCATCGAGTTGGCGGTGAACATGCCGGAGCACGAACCGCAGGTCGGGCAGGCGCTGCGCTCGTATTCGGCGACTTTTTCGTCGGAAGCCGAGGAGTCTGCGGCAATGACCATGGCATCGACCAGGTCCAGGCCGTGGCTTGCCAGCTTGGTCTTGCCGGCTTCCATCGGGCCGCCGGAGACGAAGATTACCGGGATGTTCAGGCGCAGGGCGGCCATCAGCATGCCGGGGGTGATCTTGTCGCAGTTGGAGATGCACACGATGGCGTCGGCGCAGTGGGCGTTGACCATGTACTCCACGGCGTCGGCGATGATCTCGCGGCTTGGCAGCGAGTACAGCATGCCGTCGTGGCCCATGGCGATGCCGTCATCGACCGCGATGGTGTTGAATTCCTTGGCCACGCCACCGGCGCGTTCGATTTCGCGGGCGACCAGCTGGCCCAGGTCCTTCAGGTGCACGTGGCCCGGGACGAACTGGGTGAACGAGTTGGCGATGGCGATGATCGGTTTCTTGAAATCTTCGTCCTTCATCCCGGTGGCGCGCCAAAGGGCGCGGGCGCCGGCCATGTTGCGGCCTTGGGTGGAAGTCTTGGAACGATAATCAGGCATGAAACACTCCTGGCGGCTTAATCAGGTAACAAAAAGGGGAGTGAGCTTCTCTTGTCCTTTGTACCGCAGGCCGGTTGCCACTGGCACGGATGGGGCCGAAGACCGCGCGGGATCGCCGCGTGCTTGGGCAGAGCTCATAAACCCGCCGGGGATGACTGGCGATGAATAGGCCGATTCTACACCGCTGGCGCGGCGAGGGAATGGAGATGTGTCTGGACGGTGGTTTGCGGTAGCTGGTGGTGGCTTAATCGGCCTGCGGGCCTATAGCGCCCACAGGCCGCCCCGGTCAGCCTTGGTAATCTTCGCGGGAGCTGGACCCTGGCTAACGCGGTTGAGCAATTGCAGCTTGCGGTCCAGCTGCCGGACGCTGTTTAGTGGAATCTTCTGGAAAATTCACCAAGTTGCTGTTTGAGGCGAGGACTTTGCCATGGCGACGTAGTAAGGTCGCGATCAGGAAGACCGAATTGTTAAAGTTATCAATAATAGGTTTGGATGCCAGGAAGTCTGCGGAGAGCGTGGGAGTGCTAATTTTCTGCACAATGACTTCATTCTGCCAGGATCTGTCGTCCAGTACCAGGAAGAAGACTTCATCATCTCTTTCCAGCGAGAGGCCGAAATTTGTGATGAAAGGATACTTTCCCTTCGGTTCGTCAATGGGGTTTAAGACGAAAGGCATATCGCCTCCGGCCCACAAGACGTATTTTGCGATGGGGGCTGCTACTAGGCTTCCCATCATGAAGGAGAGTGGGCGACTGCTTCTTTCTATGGTGGTGTTGATGACGTGGTAATGCAGATACACCATGCCTCCGCTTAGTGCCGAGGATATTGTTTCATTTATGAAGAAAACTGTCTGCTCACCTGTCTCGATAACCTCGGTTTCAAGGATGAAGCTTGAATTGGGGTGCTGGCCTATCAGGAATAAGCGGATCAGCTCCCCGGCGGACGCTCCTTCGTAAGCAGGGATGTTGATTGTGAAACCCTGTGCCGCTTGGGACCACGGTAATCCTTCGTTATCGATGATGCCTGGGACCCGTGGGCGGTAGAGTTCTGCTGCGAAGCTGTAAGTGGAAATTGGGCTTCTGTTCAAATTCTGATCGAAATAGTAAAGTTCGACTTTGCTATCCCAGAGGTCTCTTATTTCTTCGGGTTGGAAATAGTCACGCAGATCCTGCTCCGGGGGAAATTCATCAATATCCAATTCGTGAAATGTGCCTGAGCCTCCACCCGACAGGTGTAATTTGATAGTTCCTCCGGCTCTAAAGTCATCACTCCATGGGATGACAATGTCGATACCTTTGCGCAGGGCTTCAAGTGGAACGAAGTTCTCGGCGGTCGCTCCTTCAATTTTCGCAGCTTGCAGTGTTCGGGGGTATGGCTTGCTAGTCATGTCGCCACCTTTATCGATGGATATAGGAAACATCAACGGTGATAAGCATCAATTGCGCGACGGGAGTACACTCGAATTTTTAAAAGGTGGCTACTGGCAAAAATGATAGGCTTGCCCCCGCGAGAGTTGCTTCATTTGGATTGCCGATGCGGCGGGGGCTGGTGTATTTCGGGATTGCGCCCAGGTATTGCAGATATGATGTGAAGCGGGGGCATGAAGCCCCCGGCTGTCATCGGTCAGCTATTTGGCAGCAACCGGCAGGTGATGCTCTTGATGTAGCGGGTTTCGGCGATAGCCGGGTGCACCGGGTGGTCCGGGCCCTGGCCGCCGCGCTCGAGCAACTGCAGGTTGCGGTCCAGGTGACGGGCGCTGGTCAGCAGGATGTTGTGCAGGTCGTCCTCAGGCAGGTGCATCGAGCACGAGGCGCTGACCAGGATGCCGTCCTTGGTAAGCATGCGCATGGCCTGCTCGTTCAGGCGGCGGTAGGCCGCTTCGCCGTTCTTCAGGTCTTTCTTGCGCTTGATGAAGGCGGGTGGGTCGGCAATGATCACGTCGAAGCGCTCTTCGGCGGCCTTCAGTTCGCGCAGGGCCTCGAACACATCGCCTTCGATGCAGGTCAGCTTCTCGCTGATGCCGTTCAGCGCGGCGTTACGCTCCACGCCGTCCAGGGCAAAGCCCGAGGCATCGACGCAGAATACTTCGCTGGCGCCGAAGGCACCGGCCTGCACGCCCCAGCCACCGATGTAGCTGAACAGGTCGAGCACACGCTTGCCTTTCACGTACGGCGCCAGGCGTGCACGGTTCATGCGGTGGTCGTAGAACCAGCCGGTCTTCTGGCCTTCGCGTACCGGGGCTTCGAACTTGACGCCGTTTTCTTCCAGCGGCACCCAGTCCGGTACTTCGCCATAGACGGTCTCGACATAGCGCTGCAGGCCTTCGGCATCACGCGCGGAGGAGTCGTTCTTGAACAGGATGCCGCTTGGCTTGAGCACCTGTACCAGGGCTGCAATCACGTCGTCCTTGTGCGCTTCCATCGTTGCCGAAGCCAATTGCACCACGAGGATGTCGAAGAAGCGGTCGACCACCAGGCCTGGCAACAGGTCGGAGTCACCATAGACCAGGCGGTAGCACGGTTGGTCGAACAGGCGCTGGCGCAGCGACAGGGCGACGTTCAGGCGATGCACCAGCAGCGATTTGTCCAGCGGCAATTTGGCGTCGCGCGACAGCAGGCGGGCGCAGATCAGGTTGTTAGGGCTCAGTGCGACGATACCCAGTGGCTTGCCGTTGGCCGCCTCGAGAATAGCCTGCTGGCCGGCCTGGAGGCCTTGCAGCGGGGTCGCGCTGACGTCGACTTCGTTGCTGTAGACCCACAGGTGGCCGGCGCGCAGGCGGCGGTCGGCATTGGCTTTGAGGCGTAGGCTGGGCAGGGACATGACGTCGCTCCGGAAAAAAGAGCGGGATTATAGCCTGCTGCCTGGCCATACGTCCCTCGCAGGAGCATGTGATGCCGTCGAGCGGTAGTCAGGCTGCCAATGCCTTGATCAGTTGCCGGTTGAACGCCGGAATGTCGTCGGGTTGGCGGCTGGTAATCAGGTTGCCATCGACTACCACTTCTTCATCTACCCAGTCTCCACCGGCGTTGCGGATGTCGTCCTGCAGGGTCTTGTAGCTGGTCAGCCTCTTGCCCTTGACCAACCCGCACGACACCAGCAACCAGCCACCGTGGCAGATCACGGCCAGCGGCTTGCCAGCCGAATCGTGGCTTTTCACCAGTTTCTGCGCGGCGGGGATCAAGCGAATCGTGTCAGAGTTTTGCACGCCGCCGGGCAGGACCAGGGCATCGTAGAGGTCCAGGTGGGCGCTTTCGAAGGTGGCGTCAACGGCGAATGCGTCGGCCGGCTGGTCGTGGTTCCAGCCGTGTACGGTGCCTTCCTTGTCGCTGAGGATGTCCACCACCGCGCCGCTCTGTTCCAAGGCTTCTCGAGGGCCTGTCAGTTCCACTTGCTCGAAGCCGTCAGTGACCAGGAAAGCCACTCGCTTGCCGTTCAGTTCTGCACTCATGGGCCTTGCTCCTTTCTTTGATGAATGTGAGCAAGAGGCCCGGATGGATAAAGTAAAGTTCCGGCGCAATGATTCAGTGGTTGGTCCCTTTCCGGTCTGGAGGGTTAGAATCGCCGGTCCCAAACGAGTGTGCACGTATGTCCCAAGAACTCAGCGCCGAACAAATCCAGCAAGCCTTGCAAGGCATCACCATCCCGCCGCAACCGCAGATCATGGTGGACCTGCAGTTCGAGCAGTACATGCCTGACCCGGACCTGGAAACCATCGCCAAGCTGATTTCCCAGGACCCGGGCCTCTCGGGTGCCTTGCTCAAGCTGGTCAATTCCCCGCATTTCGGCCTTTCCAACAAGATCGGTTCGATCCAGCGCGCGGTGAACCTGCTGGGCAGCCGTTCTATCATCAACCTGATCAACGCCCAGTCGATCAAGGGTGAGATGACCGACGAGACCATCGTTACCCTCAACCGCTTCTGGGACACCGCCCAGGACGTGGCGATGACCTGCCTGACCCTGGCCAAGCGCACTGGCGTCCAGGCGGCGGACGAGGCCTACACCTTGGGCCTGTTCCATGACTGTGGCGTGCCGCTGATGCTCAAGCGCTTCCCGGACTACATGGACGTACTGGAAGAGGCCTATGCCAAGGCCGACGCGGAAACCCGCGTGGTCGACACCGAAAACCTCGCGTTCAACACCAATCATTCTGTGGTCGGCTATTTCACGGCCAAGTCCTGGCGCTTGCCCGAGCACCTCAGCGCGGCCATTGCCAACCACCACAACGCCTTGGCGGTGTTCCGCGACGAGAGTTCGCGCAATACGCAGAACCAGCTGAAAAACCTGCTGGCGGTGCTGAAGATGGCCGAGCACATCTGCGCATCGCACCGGGTGCTGGGCAACCAGGTCGTGGACCACGAATGGAATGTGGTCGGCCCGCTGGTGCTCGATTACATTGGCTTGTCGGAATACGACTTCGAAAACCTCAAGCAGAACATTCGCGAGATGGGTGGGCACTGACACATGCCGGAATTGCCAGAAGTAGAAACCACCCGGCGCGGTATTGCGCCCCATCTGGAAGGCCAGCGCGTCAGCCGGGTGGTGGTGCGTGATCGGCGCCTGCGCTGGCCGATTCCGGAAGACCTGGATGTGCGACTGTCGGGGCAGCGCATCGTCAGTGTCGAGCGGCGTGCCAAGTATCTGTTGATCAATGCCGAGGTCGGCACCCTGATCAGTCACCTGGGCATGTCGGGCAACCTGCGCCTGGTCCAGCTGGGTTTGCCTGCGGCCAAACATGAACATGTGGATATCGAGCTGGAGTCGGGGTTGATGCTGCGCTACACCGACCCGCGCCGCTTTGGCGCGATGTTGTGGAGCCTGGACCCGCTAAACCACGAACTGCTGCTGCGCCTTGGGCCGGAACCGCTGACCGACCTGTTCGACGGCGAGCGGCTGTTCCAGCTGTCCCGTGGGCGGTCGATGGCGGTCAAGCCGTTCATCATGGACAACGCGGTCGTGGTGGGGGTGGGCAACATCTACGCCACCGAGGCGCTGTTTGCCGCCGGCATCGACCCTCGTCGAGAAGCGGGCGGGATTTCCCGCGCGCGCTATCTGAAGCTGGCGATCGAGATCAAGCGCGTGCTGGCGGCGGCCATCGAGCAGGGCGGCACGACCTTGCGCGACTTCATCGGTGGCGACGGGCAGCCGGGGTACTTCCAGCAGGAATTGTTCGTTTACGGGCGGGGCGGGCAGCCGTGCAAGGTGTGCGGCACTGAGTTGCGCGAAGTGAAGCTGGGGCAGAGGGCGAGTGTGTATTGCCCGCGCTGCCAGCGCTGAGGCTTGGGGCCCGATCGCCGGCAAGCCAGCTCCCACATGTACTGCAAAGCCCTCGAGGGCGATGATTTCTCTGTGGAGGCTGGCTTGCCGGCGATGAGGGCTGGCCTGATATCAGGCCTTGCCAGTAATCCGGCGGTACTTGGCCATCAGCTCTTCTTCGGTTTCCGGGTGCGCTTCGTCCAGCGGGATGCAGTCGACCGGACAGACCTGCTGGCATTGCGGCTCGTCGTAATGGCCCACGCACTGGGTGCACAGGTTAGGGTCGATCACGTAGATCTCTTCGCCTTGAGAGATGGCCTCGTTCGGGCACTCGGGTTCGCAGACGTCGCAGTTGATGCAATCGTCGGTGATGATCAGGGACATGGGGACTCCGGCCGGGGCTCTGCGCCCGGGCATGTTCAACGCAGTGGGCACAATTGTGCCGCATTCGCGCCCGCAGTGCACGCGGGCGCGATGATCAGCCGTTAAAGGTCATTTCTTGAAGCGTTCGGTCAGCGCCTCGGCCACCACCGGGTGGACGAACTTGCTGATATCACCGCCCAGCGCGGCAATTTCCCGGACCAGGGTCGAGGAAATGAACGAATAGCGCTCCGAAGGCGTGAGGAACAGGCTCTCGACATCGGGGGCCAGTTGCCGGTTCATGTTCGCCAGTTGGAACTCGTACTCGAAGTCGGACACCGCACGCAGACCACGCAGGAAGACGTTGGCGCCCTGTTCCTTGGCGAAATGCGCCAGCAGCGAGGAGAAGCCGATGACTTCGACATTGGGCAGGTGCTTGGTGACCTCACGGGCGAGCTCCACCCGTTGTTCCAGCGGGAACAGCGGGTTTTTCTTGGGGCTGGCCGCCACCGCGATGATCACGTGGTCGAATAGCCGCGAGGCGCGCTCGACCAGATCGCCATGGCCTTTGGTAATGGGGTCGAAAGTACCCGGGTACAACACTCGGTTCATCGCGTCATCCTGGCTGGAGTGCGTTGGGGAGTCGGATGGTAGCGCAGCGACGGCGCCCCGGCCAAGTCATGCGGCCGGCTGATGGCACTATAGACAGGGGGCCTGTTCCTTGTCATGCGCTGTGTGCCAGGCGGGCTACCAGCGCTTCGGTGAGCCTGGCGCTGATGGCATATACCGACAGTTGCGGGTTGGCGCCGATGCTGGTGGGGAACAGCGAACCGTCGTGAACCGACAGGTTTTCCAGCTGGTGATGGCGGCCAAGGCTGTCGCATACCGCCTGGCTCGGGTCGTCGCCGAGGGCGCAGCCACCCATCACGTGAGCGCTGCCCAGGCGCGTGCGGAACGGCTCCAGGCGCAATTTGTCGATCATGGCCAAGGCCTGCTCCAGGCTGGACGCGGCGCTGGCATCGCTGTGCAGGGGGGTGACCTGGGTGGCGCCGGCGGCGAACTGGATCTGCGCCATGCTGCGGTAGGCGCGGCGCAGGCCGTCGCGCAGGTAGTCGGTGACCGGGTAATCGAGCACCGGTGAGCCATCGCCGCGCAGCTCCACGGCCCCGCCCTGGCTTTGTGGGTGGAAGCCGTCACGCAGCAGCGCCAGCATCACGTGGGTATGTGGCAGTTCGGCCATGCGCCGGGCATTCTCGTGGCCGTGCCCGCCCAGCAGGGTGCTGGCCAGGGCCGGGTGCAGCGGTGGTACTTCCAGCTTGTAGCCAACCGGGCCGTCGCTGCCGCCTTGCCATTGGAAATGGTCGCTGTAGATGGACTGCGGGGCGCCATAGTAGGGGTCGATACGGTCGTTGAAGCGTGCTGCGCTGAAGTTGACCAGGTGCAGGAAGGTACGCTTGCCCAGGCGGCAATGGGGGTCGGGCGCGTCGGAACGCAGCAGCAGGGCCGGGCTGTTGATGCCGCCACCGGCAAGGATGTAGTGACGCGCGCGAACGCGGACCTGCCGACCTGTGGCGTGTATGCCCTGGCTATCCAGGGCCTGGCATGACAGGCCCTGGACGCGCTCGCCGTTGTGTTCGAAGCGCTCGGCCCGAGCCAGGTACAGCAGCTCGCCGCCCTGTTCGAGGGTGGCGGGAATACGCGTTACCAGCATCGACTGCTTGGCATTCACCGGGCAACCCATGCCGCAGTAGCCCAGGTTCCAGCAGCCGCGCACGTTGCGCGGGATCACCGCCCAGCGGTAACCCAGCTGTTCGCAGCCACGGCGCAGCACGTCGTTGTTGGCGTTTGGTGGCAGGGCCCAGGGGGTGATGCCCAGTTCCTGCTCGATGCGCTCGAACCAGGGGCGCATTTGCTCCTCGCCCAGCCCGCTCACGTTGTGGGCTGCGGCCCAATGCGCCAGGGTCTGTGGCGGCGTGCGAAAGCTGGAGGTCCAGTTGACCAGCGTGGTGCCGCCCACGGCGCGGCCCTGCAGGATGGTGATGGCACCGTCCTTGCTCATGCGGCCCAGGCCTTCCTGGTACAGGCTGGCATAGGCTTCGTTTTCCAGCAGGTGGAAATCGCTGCTGGTCTTCAGCGGGCCTTCTTCGATCAGCAGCACCTTGAGGCCGGCAGTGCTGAGCATTTGCGCGCTGGTAGCGCCACCGGCACCGCTGCCGATCACGGCAACGTCGGTTTCCAGCGTGAGGTCGTGCTCCAGGCGCGAGGCGTCATGGGTGATCCAGCCGCTTTCCAGGCCTTGGCGAAACGGGTCGGGTACAGGCATTGGCGCTGCTCTTGTTGTTTTCAGATTTTCGGTGGCCCGGGGTAGCCGCAGGCGGCCCAGGATTCGGGGCGTTCGTACCAGGCCATCTGCAGCAACTGCAGCAGCGAGGCGTGGCCCATGCGCAGCAGGTTCAGCGAGCTGTCCTGCCAACGTTGCAGGAAGGCTGTGATCTGCGCGGCGCTGGCTTGCTCCCAGGCGCCCCAGACACCGGTCAAGGGGCCGCGGGTGAGCGGTAGGTTGAGGACGTCTAACAACTGCCGGGTGAGTTTGAGCATTTCTGGTGACAGCGCCGCCAGCTTGTGGTCGAGGCTATGCAGCACTAGTGTCTCGGCGGCCTGGGTGCCGGCCAGTACCACCGGGATCAGCGCGCGCAGCAGCGGCAGGTCGTCGTCGCGCAGTACCTGGTAACCCGTTGCGGCTGTCTGTGCGCTGCAGCCGACCAGGCTGGTACCCGCCAGAAAGACGCTTGCGCCAAGGCTGAAGCGCAGCAGTTCGCGGCGGTGCATGGGCCGGCCCTCAGCGGATGAAAAGCTTGAAGAGCAAGCGCTGCAAGGCTTTGCCATAAGGTGGGTAGATCAGGCGGGCAGCGTTGAAGCGTTGCTTGGCCAGCACCGCCTTGGCCTTGCTGAAGGTCAGGAAGCCGTCATGACCATGGTAATGGCCCATGCCTGAGGGGCCGATGCCGCCAAACGGCAAGTCATCCTGGGCCACGTGCAGCAGGGTGTCGTTCAGGCACACTCCGCCGGAGTGGGTGTGGCGCAGCACCTGCTCCTGGGCGGCGCGGTCATAGCCGAAGTAGTACAGAGCCAGCGGGCGCGGGCGCTGGTTGATGTATGCCAGTGCCTGCTCGAGGCTGTCGTAGGGTACCAGCGGCAGTAGCGGGCCGAAGATTTCTTCTTGCATCACCTGCATGCCGTCGTTCACCCCCAGTAGGAGGTGGGGTGGCAGGCGCCGGCCCTGGCGGGTTTCACCGGGGTACAGGTCGAGTACCTGCGCACCTTTGGCGTGGGCATCGTCCAGTAGATGCTGCAAGCGCTGCAGCTGGCGCTGGTTGATGATGGCGGTGTAGTCGGGGTTGTCGGTAATGCGCGGGTACAGCCTGCGTACGGCACGCTGGTAAGCGTCGCTGAAGGCCTCCAGGCGCTCGCGTGGCACCAGCACGTAGTCAGGGGCGACGCAGGTCTGGCCGGCGTTGAGGGCCTTGCCGAATGCGATGCGTTCGGCGGCGCTGTCCAGCGGTACGTCGGCCGAGACGATGGCTGGCGACTTGCCACCCAGCTCCAGGGTGACGGGGGTCAGGTTATGCGCCGCAGCCAGCATTACCTGGCGCCCCACGCTGGTGGCGCCGGTGAACAGCAGGTGATCGAACGGCAGGCGGGCAAAGGCCTGGCCTACCTCGACCTCGCCGAGTACCACGCTGACCAGATCGGTGGGGAACACCTGCTCCAACAGTTGCTTGAGTGCCAGACCAGTGGCAGGCGTGGCTTCGCTGAGCTTGAGCATGACCCGGTTGCCGGCGGCCAGGGCACAGGTCAGCGGGCCGATGGCAAGGAACAGCGGGTAGTTCCACGGCACGATGATGCCGACCACCCCCAGGGGTTGGTAGTGCACCTGCGCGCTGGCCGGCTGGAAGGCCAGGCCGACCTTGCGCCGGCTGGCGCGCATCCAGCGCTGCAGGTGCTTTTCGGCGTGGCGCAGGCCTTGCACCGAGGGCAGCACCTCGGCCAGCAGGGTCTCGTCGGCGCTGCGCCCCTCAAAGTCCTGGCCGATTGCCTCGATCAGTTCGGCTTGGCCGGCCAGCAAGGCTTCCCGCAGGCTTTTCAGCCATTGGCGCCGCTGCGCCGCCGCTGGCAAGGGGTTGCCGGCAAAGGCCTGGCGCTGGGTGGCGAACGTCGCCGCAAGGTCGAGGTCGGATTGCACAGGGGGCAAGGCACTGGGCGAGTTCATGGCGGCTTCGAGTCCGGGCAGGGAATCACTAGAGCCTATACTCTAATTTGTACGATGGTGCGAATTTTTCCGCGTTGTCGAGCGGTGCATTCCACCGCCAATACGCCGTAAGATGACCCTTTGATGAAGGCCCGCAGACTGGGAGCTGAGCATGGCCCCGCGCATGAAGACCCGAGAGCGCATCGTGCAGAACAGCCTCGAGCTGTTCAACCAGCAGGGCGAACGCAGCGTCAGTACCAATCACATTGCCGCGCACATGGAAATTTCGCCCGGCAACCTGTATTACCACTTCCCCAACAAGCAGGCGATCATCGCTTTGCTGTTCAGCCAGTACGAAGAACTGGTGGACAGCTTCCTGCGCCCGCCGCAAGGCCGCGCGGCGACCGTGGAGGACAAGCGCTTCTACCTCAAGGCCCTGCTGGCGGCGATGTGGAACTACCGTTTTCTGCACCGCGACCTGGAGCACCTGCTGGACAGCGACCCGGAGCTGGCCGCCCGTTATCGGCGTTTTTCCGAGCGCTGCCTGCGCCAGGGCCAGGCGATCTACCGCGGCTTTGTCGAGGCAGGCATCCTGGCCATGGCACCGGCGCAGATCGAATCGCTGACCATCAATGCCTGGATCGTGTTGACGTCCTGGGTACGTTTTCTCAGCACCACGCGTGAGCATTCCGCGCACCTGGGTGAAGAAGCCTTCAAGCGCGGCGTCTACCAGGTGCTGGTGCTGGAGCTCGGCTTCGTCACCGACAACGCCCGCAATGCCGTGGACGCCCTGTGCCAGGAATTCCATGTACCGTTCAACCAGGCCCTGGAGCACTAACCCAGGGCCTCAGTGCTATCGATAGTGCCATCGATCAGGAGATTGTCATGCCCCTTGCGCAATTGATCACCCCGCAGCAGTTGGCCGAGCGTCTGGGCTCGCCCAAGTTGGTGATCCTCGACTGCCGCTTTGCCCTCGAGGATGTGGACTATGGCCAACGCAGCTATGCCCAGGGGCATATTGCCGGGGCGCATTTTGCCGACCTGGAGCGTGACCTCAGCGGGCCTGTGAGCAAGGGACGCACCGGGCGTCACCCATTGCCGGATGCGCGCCGGTTGGTCGAGCGCCTGCGTGAGTGGGGCCTGGACGATGACAGCGAGGTGGTGCTGTACGACGACGGCCCTGGCGCTTTTGCTGCCCGTGCCTGGTGGCTGCTGGCCTGGCTGGGCAAGCGCAGCGGCGTGGCGATCCTCGACGGTGGCCTGAAGGCCTGGCATGCGGCGCACCTGCCGCTCAGCCTGGACCCGCCGCTCAAGCGGGAAGGCACCTTCAACGGTGAGCCGGACGGCAAGCTGCTGATCGATGCCGAGCACCTGGGCAAGCGCTTGGGTAACGCAGACCTGACCTTGATCGATGCGCGTGCCTTGCCGCGTTTCCGTGGTGAAGTGGAGCCGATCGACCCGGTGGCGGGGCATATTCCCGGGGCGCAGTGCGCGGCGTTCACGGACAACCTGGGGGCTGATGGGCGTTTTCTGCCGCCGGACCAGCTAAAACAGCGCTTTGCCGAAATGCTGGCCGGGCGGGCGCCGGAGCAGTTGGTGGCGTATTGCGGGTCAGGGGTGACGGCATGTCATAACCTGTTTGCCCTGGCGTTGGCCGGGTACCCGCTGGGCAAGCTGTATGCCGGGTCGTGGAGTGAGTGGATCAACGATCCGCAGCATGGCGTAGCCACTGGCGAGTAAGCCGGTCAAATTCTGTAGGAGATCGCCCAGGCCCGCTCCCACAGGAGGCCTGCAAAACAATCGCTTATGTGCCCTCCACCAGCCACTGCGGAATCCGCCGCTCCAGGTAATACCCCGGGTTGCGCAGGCTGCCATCGACAAAGCCCACATGGCCGCCGCGGCTGTGCAGTTCGAAGCGGGTCTGCGGTGCCAGTTCGCGGGGCGCGGGCAGGCTGTGGCCGGAGACGAAAGGGTCATCGCTGGAGTGGATTATCAGCGTCGGTGTGCGGTTCTGGCCGAGGAAGAAATGGCTCGATGAGCGGCGGTAGTAGTCGTGCGCATCACGAAAACCGTTCAGTGGTGCGGTGACCTTGCCGTCAAAATCCCAGAACGTGCGCAGGCCGCCCAGCGGCCCCAGCCGTTGCAGCGTCGCCAGCCGTTCATGCTGGCCCTTGTCATGGAAGTGCCGCTGTTTGAGCTGCACATAAGCCAGCATCTCGCGCATGAAATGCGCCTGGTACACCTTTGAAAAGCCTTGGCCGATGCGGTCGGCGCAGTGGTCCAGGCGAAACGGCACCGACACCGCCACCGCAGCCTGCAACTGGCTGGCGACACCGCTTTCGCCCAGGTATTTCAGTAGCACATTGCCCCCCAGCGAATAACCCACCGCATACAACGGCGCCAACGGGCGCTGGGCGCGCAGGTGGCTGACGATTTCGGCCAGGTCTTCGCTGGCGCCGGAATGGTAGCTGCGTGGCAGCAGGTTGGGCTCGCCCGAGCAACCGCGCCAGTTCACCGCCACGCTGGCCCAGCCGCGGCCTTGCAGCGCTTGCTGCAAGCCTTTGACGTAGGGCGAGTGGGACGAGCCGGTCAAGCCGTGCAGCACCATCACCAATGGCGCGTGGGGTTGGTGCGGGCCGAGCCAGTCCAGGTCGATGAAGTCGCCATCGGCCAGCCAAAGCCGCTCGCGGTTGCGCTGCAATTCAGGCAGCTTGCGCCACAGTGGCCCCCACAGGGTTTGCAGGTGGGGGTTGGACAGGCCGATGGCCGGGCGGAATGTGGCGCTGGTGCTGGGCATGCTGGGCAACTCGTGATGTGCCTGCCTAGAGTGCCATGAAACAGCGCCACTGTACCTGGGCTATTGGTCGGTGGCTGGCAGCTGCTGCTGGACGACACGTGGGCCGACACTGACCAACACCTTGTAGTTCAGGTCAAGCCGGCGTTGCATTATCGCGCGAATATCCGCCGGGCTCAGCCTTTCGATGCGTTCGATGTAGCCGTTCAGATGGTCCTCTGGTTGGTTTTGCCGGGTGATCTCCGTAAGCAATGCTGCGAGGCTGTTGTTCTGCGCGATGCCACGCAGCAACTGCCCAGCCAGCTGTTTGCGTGCCAGCTTTAGTTCGGCCTGGGTTGGCCCGTGCTCGATGAAATCGCGCAGCACGGCTGTTACCAGTTCTTGCGTGGCTTGCACGTAGCGTGGCGCGACCTCCCACTCGATTGTGAACAACCCACCGGAACTCAACGGCGAGGCATGGCTGTAGATGCCGTAGGTCAGCCCGCGACGTTGGCGCAGTTCCACCATCAGACGCGATTCGAGGCCTGAACCCAGCACTTCACTGGCCAAGACCAAGGCTTGGAATTCCGGGTCATTGGCGGGGACGTTCATAGGCAGTGCCACCAGCACAGCACTGCTGGCACCGGGCTGTTCGACGTTGATGGTTGCGGGTGTCGCTGCCGGGACGGCTGGCAGGTCGACCGCGGACCAGCCTTGCGGCAAAGCCTGGCTGATCTGTTGCGCGATGGCTTGGGCCTCGCTCAGAGCCAGGTCTCCGACAAGCACCATTTCCAGGTTGCTGGCGCTGTAGGCGCGTTGGTGGAATGCCCGCAAGTGCTCACGGCTGACGGCGTCCACACCTTGAATGGTGCTGCCCAGCGGGTTGTCATAGGGATGGCCTTTGAACAAATGTCGAAACGCCTCGCTGCGCGCCCGGAGGCTGGGGCGCCGTTCACGTGAAACGTTGTGCTGCACGAGCTGACGCTTGATCTTCTCCAGTGCCGGCGCGGGGAAAGCAGGCTGTGCCACGAGGTCGGTAAACACTTCCAAGGCCGGCTCGAGTATCGTTTTCGTGCTCAAGCTGCGCAGGCTCAGCGTTGCGTGCTCCAGGCGTATCTGCTTTTCCATGATCGCGCCCAGGCGCTCCATGCGCTCCGCCTGCTGGGCACCGGTGTAGCGCCGGCTGCCCTCGTCGAGCATGTACAGCGTCAAAGCTGCCAGGCCGGGTTGCAAGGAGTCCTGGGTCGTGCCGGCCTTGAACCGTAAAACCACATCGACGATAGGCAACCCGCGGGCTTCGACGAACTTCACGCCTGTGCCTGCCTTCGTGGTCCACGTCTGCACCTGTGTCCGAAGGGGTTCGAGCTGGTCCAGGTCAACACCCCGGGCCGAGACCAAGCCACTGTAGTTTCCGTTGGCTGCAGCCTGCTGCGGCGTGCGCTCGATCATGTCATTCATCGGTGCTCTCCTTGTGGTGCATGAAGGTGATGGCCGCGCGGGCTTCAGTCAGGAACTCCAACGCAACCAGACCTACCTGCTCGGCTGTCACGGCTTCGATGGCTTGCCGCTCATCGTCCAGGGCAACAGGGTCCAGGCCGCAGGCGGCCTGTTTGCCGATGGCCTCTGCCTGTTTGCCGATGTCGTCCCTTTCGAACAGCTGCCTGGCCAGCAGGCGAGCCTTGGCGCGTTCAAGGTCTTCCTTGGAGGGGGCCGACTGGCGGAACGCTTCGATTTCCAGCATCAACCTTTCTGCGGCAGCCTCCGGTGTAACTTGTGGGCTGCAGAACGCGTAGAGGGTCAGCAGGCTGTCACCGCGCTGCCAAGGCTCATAGGTCGCTCTCAGGCCTTGCAGTAGCGGAGCGTCTACCACCAACAGGCGCTGTAGCGTACTGGCGTGGCCTTCAGCAAGGATCTCCGGCAGTAGGCGCAGCGCGTAGGCTTGTGAACTTGAGCGCGCAGTGCATTGACTGGGAAGGTTGAAGCTGACGACCACTCCGGTGTATAGGCCATGCCAGCGCAGGGTCTGGCTGCGCCGAACCTGCCCTGAGGGCATTGTTGGTATTTGCCGTGTTGGCAGGCGGTTGGCGGGGATCGCTGCAAAGTGTCGTGTCACCAGCTTTTGTAGCTGGGCCAGCGCGATGTCACCGGCCACGGCGAGCGTGGCATTGTTGGGGTGGTACCAGGACTGGTACCAAGTGCGCGCCGCCGCCAGGGTCATATGGCCGAGGTCGGTCTTGTGCCCGGTCACTGGGGGGCCATAGCCGCTGTCGCCATAGGCCAGCAACTGGTGATGTTCAAGTGCCAGTGCCAAGGGGCTGTTGTCGATATCCTCGCGTCGCTCAGCCATGACGACAGCCAACTCACGGGCAAAAGGCACGTCGCTCAGGGTGGCACTGGCCATGACGTCGGCCATGGCCTCCAGTGCAATCTCCAGGCGGTTGCGAGGCAATGTCAGCGGAAAGACCGTTGCATCGGCGTAGGTATAGGCATTCGGGTCACCGCCCAAGTGGCTCATGAGTGCGGAATACTGGCCAGGAGCCAGTTTGCTGCTGCCTTCGAACAGCAGATGCTCCAGGGCATGGGACAGCCCGGTGTGGCCTTCGGGCTCGTAGCTGGAGCCTACGTGGTACCAAAGCTGTACACTGACCAGCGGTGCGCGGTTGTCTTCACGCAGGTAGACGCGCAGGCCGTTGGCAAGGGTAAAGGTGTGTACCGAGCCTGCCGGCGCGGGTGGGGCGTGGTGGTTGGTCATGGTTGAAGTGCTCCTGCAGGAATCGGAGGAGCAGCTTCAGCCATGAAGGCGGCAGGTTTGTGGTAACTAAATACGGCAGCCCAGGGTTATAGGGTCAACCCCGTTGCCAAAGTGCGTAATGCACCTGGCCGGTCTTCTTCTCGCGATGCAGGCGCCAGTTGCCCGGCAACTGCAAAGCCGATGGTGCCGCCTCGCTTTCGGTATAGATCCACGCCTGTTCGCGCAGCCACTGGTTCTGTTCCAGCAGGTTGCAGGTTTCGGCCAGCAGGTTCTGGTGGAACGGCGGGTCGAGGAATACCACGTCGAACTGGTGCTTGGCCGGGCCTTGCAGATAGCGCAGGGCGTCGGTCTGCAGGATTTGCCCGCGCGGGCAGCGCAGGATCTCGAGGTTGTTCTTCAGGTTGGCGATGGCCGCCGGGTTGCTGTCCAGCGCGACGGCGTCCTCGGCCCCGCGGGACAGGGCTTCGAGCACCAGGGCGCCGCTACCGGTAAAGGCGTCCAGCACGCGGGCGCCCTCGATATAGGGCGCCAGCCAGTTGAACAGGGTTTCGCGCACGCGGTCGGGCGTTGGCCGCAGGCCTTCGCCGTCCGGCACCGCCAGACGGCGGCTGCGCCATTCGCCGGCGATGATGCGCAGGTGGCCCTGGCCCTTGCTTTGGCCCGGTTGCGGGCGGGAGGGAGGGGTGGATCTTGGCATTAGTGCTCCGGTACCCCGAGCGGCTGCTCGGAGGGCTTGTCAGTGGGGGCAGGCAGCGGCTTCTGTGGCACTTTCGGGCCCACGGTGACCATCACCAGTTTATCCGCTGACAGGTGTTTGTTCATGGCTGCCTTGACCTGCTCGACCGTGAGTGCCTGGGACTGCTGCATGAAGTCCTCCAGCCAGGTCAGTGGCAGGTTGTAGAAACCGATGGCGCCCAGTTGGCCGACGATGCTCGCATTGCTTGCATTGGACAGTGGGAAACTCCCGGCCAACTCGCGCTTGGCGTCGTCCAGTTCTTGCTGGGTAGGGCCGGTGTTGAGGTAGTCGGCGAGAATTTCCTGCACCAGCTTGAGGGTGCCTTCGCTCAGCTCGGCACGGGTTTGCAGGTTGATCATGAACGGGCCCCGTACCTGCATCGGGCTGAATGCCGAGTACACGCCGTAGGTCAAGCCGCGCTTCTCGCGCACCTCGCTCATCAATCGGGTACCAAAGGCGCCACCACCGAGAATCTGGTTGCCCAGCGACAGCGCTGGCCAATCCGGATCCTGGCGGTCGATACCTAATGCGGCGAGCATCAGGTGAGTCTGTGACGACGGAAAATCGATGTGGTTGAGGCTCGGGTAGGTTTCAGCGGGTTGTGCCGGTGCTGCCAGTGCCGGGCCCTTGGGCAGGCCGGCGGATACCTGGGCAGCTATGCCTTCGGCCTCGCTACGGCTGAGGTCGCCAACCAGGGCAATGACCGCATTGCCGCCAGTGTAGGCCTTGGTATGGAAAGCGCGCAGCTGTGCCAGGCTGATGGCATTGATACTCTCGGCGGTGCCATCGCTCGGGTGTGCGTAGGGGTGGTCGCCGTAGAGGTTGGCGAACAACGCCTTGCTGGCGACCTTGCCGGGGTTCTGCTTCTCGTATTCGAAGCCGGCCAGCATCTGGTTCTTGATGCGCTTGAAGGCGTCCTCGGGGAAGGTAGGCTTGCCGGTCACCTCGGTGAACAGCTTGAGTGCTGGCTCGCGCTTGTCCTTGGCGCTGAGGCTGCGTAGCGAGGCCACGGCCATATCGCGATAGGAACCGTTGCCAAAGTCGGCGCCCAGGCCCTCGAAGCCTGCGGCGATGGCAGTCACGTCCTTGCCGGCCACGCCCTCGTTGAGCATGGCGTTGGTCAGGGCGGCCAGGCCTGGCGTGCCGCCATCCTGGCTGCTGCCGGCAGCGAAGGTGACGCGCAGGTCGAACATCGGCAGTTCGCGGGCCTCGACGAACAATACCCGGGCGCCTTCAGCGGTGTTCCAGTGCTGGATGTTCAACTGGCGCCGGCTGGGCGCCTTGCCATCCAGCTCGGCCAGAGACTGCAAGGTGTTGGCCGGGCGTGCCGCGTTGGTATCGGCCTTGGCGGCGTTGTCGGCCATGGCCGGGGCGGCCAGCACCGCTGCCAGCGCCAGGGCGCGAATGCCCGTGGCCAGCAGGGTTGGGCGTGGTGCGCGGCGATCACTCATGAGCGGACTCCTCGGGCAATACATGGGCAACGCTCAGGCGTTCGCGGGTGAAGTAGGTGCGCGCGGCGTTCTGGATGTCCTGCGGGGTAACGCGCTTGAGTTCGTCCAGCTCGCTGTCGATCAGCTTCCAGGAAAGGCCTACGGTTTCCAGCTGGCCGATGGTGGTGGCCTGGCTGCTGATGGAATCGCGGTCGTAGACCAGGCCGGCAATGACCTGGGCGCGTACGCGCTCCAGCTCTTCGGCGCTTGGAGGGGTGATCTTGAGTTCATCCAGCAGCTGCCAGACGCCTTTCTCGACATCGGCGAGGGATTTCTGCTTCTGCACGTTCGGCGTGGCCGAGATCAGGAACAGGCTGTCGCCGCGGGTGAAGGCGTTGTAGCTGGACGAAGCACCGGCCACCAGCTCCTGGCCACGTTCCAGGCGTGCCGGCATGCGAGCGCTGTAGCCGCCGTCGAGCAGCGCCGAGATCAGGCGCAGGGCATGCACCGTACGCGGTTCCTTGGCAGTGGACAGGCCAGGTACGTTGAAACCGTAGATCAGGCTCGGTAACTGGGTGCGCACGTGCAGGGTCAGCTGGCGCTGGCCTGGTTCGGCCAGTTCGAGCGGCAACTTGGCCGGCGGCACGGCACGTTTGGGGATGCTGCCGAAGTACTTTTGCGCCAGGCCTTTGACCTCATCGGCGGTGACATCGCCGACCACCACCAGGGTGGCATTGTTGGGGGCGTACCAGGATTCGTACCAGTGGCGCAGTTCCTCGACCTTCATGCGCTCCAGGTCGGCCATCCAGCCGATGGTCGGGGTGTGGTAGCCGCTGGCCGGGTAGGCCATGGCGCGGAACAGCTCGAACGCCTTGGCGTTGGGCTGGTCGTCGGTGCGCAGGCGGCGTTCTTCCTTGATTACCTCGATTTCGCGGCTGAACTCGTCGGCGGGCAGGCGCAGGCTGGCCAGGCGGTCGGCCTCCAGTTCCAGGGCCACTGGCAGGCGGTCGCGGGCCAGTACCTGGTAATAGGCGGTGTAGTCGTCGCTGGTGAAAGCGTTTTCTTCGGCGCCAATGTCACGCAGGATACGTGAGGCCTCGCCAGGGCCGACCTTGGCGCTGCCCTTGAACATCATGTGTTCCAGCGCGTGGGACAAGCCGGTCTGGCCAGGGGTTTCGTAGCTTGAGCCAACCTTGTACCAGATCTGCGAGACCACAACCGGGGCGCGGTGGTCCTCGCGCACGACTACTTTCAGGCCGTTGTCGAGGATGAATTCGTGGGTGGGTTGCACATCGGCGGCGAAAGCCGCGAGCGGCAGGCAGAGCGTGCCGAGCAACAGGCCAGCGGCGCGGCGGGCTAGAGCATTCATACGGTGTTTAACCTGTTCGGCGGCCCGCTGGTTTAGCGTCGGCGGGCCAGGAGGTGCTAGGATACTGATCCGGTTGCCTGGCGACCATGCCTGTCGCCGTTCTGGCCCGCAGGACACTAAGACAAAACGTTGCGCATGAACCAGCCGGCTTCAAGATAGTCTGTTCTGCGTAGAGAGAATTCCCGATGCGCCATAGCTGGCCCATCGCTACCCTGAGATAGCCGTCTTCCATGTTTGGTTCCAACGACGACAAAAAAGCGCCAGCCGAGGCTGGTGAGAAGAAAGGCCTGTTCAGCTGGTTTCGCAAGAAACCGCAGCAACCTGTGGCAACGGAAGTGCCCGCGGATGAACCCCCAGCCGTCGAGCAGCCTGCAGCCGCTCCGGTCGAGGGTTCTACCGCCGAAGTGCCACAGGCCCCTGAACCGGTTCAGGCCCCTGCGGCTCCGCAGCTGACAGAACCGCAGCAGGTCGCCGCACCCGTCCAATCCCCGGTGGTCGAGGCCCCTGTCCCCGAACCGGTTGCTTCCCAACCGTTGCAGGCCCCTGAACCCGAGCCGGTCGCGTCCCCGCCGCTGGTGGCACCTGCACCGCAGCCGGTCGCGTCAATGCCCTTGCAGGCGGTGCCGGTCGAGCCAGCCCCGGTCGTCGAATCGGCCGCACCTGTCAGCAACCTGGTGCTGCCGGTTGCCGAAGAGCCCGTGGCCCTGGTGCCGGATCTGGAGCCCAAAGCGCCGCCCGCCATCCCGGAGCGCCCAGCGCCAGAGCCTGCTGCCCCTGTGGCTGCAGCCCCGGTCGCCGCACAGACCGAGCAGGCCAAGCCCGGCTTCTTCGCCCGCCTCAAGCAGGGCCTGTCGAAGACCAGCGCCAGCATCGGCGAGGGCATGGCCAGCCTGTTCCTGGGCAAGAAGGTCATCGACGACGACCTGCTCGACGAGATCGAAACCCGCCTGCTGACTGCCGACGTTGGCGTGGAAGCCACTTCGACCATCGTCCAGAACCTTACCCAGAAGGTTGCCCGCAAGCAGCTGGCCGACGCCGATGCCCTGTACAAGTCGTTGCAGGAAGAACTGGCTGCGCTGCTGCGCCCGGTCGAGCAGCCGCTGGTGGTACAGGCGCAGAACAAGCCCTATGTGATCCTGGTGGTCGGTGTGAACGGCGCCGGCAAGACCACCACCATTGGCAAACTGGCCAAGAAGCTGCAGCTCGAAGGCAAGAAAGTGATGCTGGCTGCTGGCGACACCTTCCGTGCTGCTGCGGTCGAGCAGCTGCAGGTGTGGGGCGAGCGTAACCAGATCCCGGTGATCGCCCAGCACACCGGCGCCGACTCCGCTTCGGTGATCTTCGATGCCGTACAGGCCGCCAAGGCTCGTGGTGTCGATGTGCTGATCGCCGACACCGCTGGCCGTCTGCACACCAAAGACAACCTGATGGAAGAGCTGAAGAAGGTCCGCCGGGTCATCGGCAAGCTCGACGCCGAGGCGCCGCACGAAGTGCTGCTGGTACTCGATGCTGGCACCGGCCAGAATGCCATCAGCCAGGCCAAGTACTTCAACCAGAGCGTCGAACTGACCGGCCTGGCCCTGACCAAGCTGGACGGCACTGCCAAGGGCGGGGTGATCTTTGCCCTGGCCAAGCAGTTCAAGCTGCCGATCCGCTTCATCGGTGTCGGTGAAGGCATCGACGACCTGCGTACCTTCGAAGCCGAGCCGTTCGTCAAGGCTCTGTTCGCCGAGCGAGACTGAACATGATCCGATTCGAACAGGTTGCCAAGCGCTATCCCAATGGTCATGTGGGTTTGCATGAGCTGAGTTTCCGGGCGCGCCGGGGCGAATTCCTGTTCGTCACCGGCCACTCGGGCGCGGGCAAGAGCACCTTGCTGCGCCTGCTGCTGGCCATGGAACGCCCGACCAGCGGCAAGCTGATGCTGGCCGGACAGGACCTGGGCCAGATCAGCAATTCGCAGATTCCATTCCTGCGCCGGCAGATCGGCGTGGTGTTCCAGAATCACCAGCTGTTGTTCGACCGTACCGTGTTCAACAACATTGCCTTGCCGCTGCAGATTCTCGGCCTGTCCAAGGCCGAGGTTGCCAAGCGCGTGGACTCGGCGCTGGAGCGTGTGTCGCTGGCCGACAAGGGCGAGCTGTTTCCTGCCGATCTGTCCACCGGGCAGCAGCAGCGGGTGGGCATCGCCCGCGCCATCGTCCACCAGCCAGCCCTGCTGCTGGCCGACGAACCCACCGGTAACCTCGACCCGCGCCTGGCCGCGGAGATCATGGGGGTGTTCGAGGACATCAACCGCCTGGGTACCACGGTATTGATCGCCAGCCACGACCTGGCACTGATTGCGCGCATGCGCCACCGCATGCTGACCTTGCAGCGCGGCCGCTTGATCGGCGATGGGGAGGCCGGGCAATGAGCACTACACGTACGCCAAAGGTTTCCGAGCGGGTTGCGCCGAAGCCGGCCGACCCGCAACCGGCGAAGAAAAAGCACGACGACGATGACGGCCCGGATTTCCGCACGCTGCTGCATGCCTGGCTGGAAAGCCACCGTGCCAGCTTGGCTGACAGCCTGCGCCGGCTGGGCAAGCAGCCGATCGGCAGCTTTTTCACCTGCCTGGTGATGGCGGTGGCGCTGAGCATGCCCATGGGCCTGTCGTTGCTGCTGAAGAACGTCGAGAAGCTTGGCGGCTCGTGGCAGCGCGCCGCGCAGATTTCGCTGTACCTCAAGCTTGATGCCAGCAGCCGCGAAGGCGAGGCGCTACGCGACGAGATCAAGGGCATGCCCGGCGTGGCCGACGCGCAGTATGTCAGCCGCGAGCAGGCGCTGGAGGAGTTCCAGCAGCAGTCCGGCCTGGGCGAAGCCCTGCGTGAACTTCCTGACAACCCGCTGCCTGGCGTGGTTGTGGTGACCCCTACCGAAGTTGACAAACCGGCCCTGGAAGCCTTGCGTCAGCGCCTGTCGGAGCTGCCACGGGTGGAAGTTGCGCAACTCGACCTGGTTTGGGTCGAGCGCCTGGCGGCCATTCTCAAGCTGGGTGACCGCTTCGTCTTCGGCCTGGCCGTGATGCTGATATCTGCCCTGCTGTTAGTAATCGGTAACACAATTCGTCTACATATTGAAAACCGCCGTACCGAGATCGAAGTGATCAAGCTGGTCGGTGGCACAGACGCCTACGTACGGCGGCCTTTCCTCTATATGGGCGCACTGTATGGCCTGGGCGCAGGTGTGATCGCATGGGGCATACTGGCGTTTGGCCTGAACTGGCTGAACGAGGCGGTGGTAGGGCTGTCCGGGCTGTACGGCAGCGACTTCGCCCTGGGCGGGGTGCCGGCGTCCGATGGTCTGTCGCTCTTGATCGGAGCGGTGCTGTTGGGGTATATCGGTGCATGGATCGCAGTGGCCCGCCATCTGAACGAGCTGGCGCCGCGATAGTTTTTACGTGCCAGCATTGACAAATTCTTCACTATGGAACTTGTACCGTCGTTCCAGGTCAATGTTGGCAGCGCCCACAAGGCGTGAGTTCTGTAAGTCGGAGGTTCTTGAATGACCACATCGTTGCAACCTGCCTATGCCCTGGTACCCGGTGCAAACCTGGAAGCCTACGTGCACACGGTCAACAGCATTCCGCTGCTGACTGTCGAGCAGGAGCGTGATCTGGGCGAGCGTCTCTATTATGAGCAGGATGTCGAGGCCGCTCGTCAAATGGTGATGGCCCACCTGCGTTTCGTCGTACATATCGCTCGTAGCTATGCCGGCTACGGGCTGGCCCAGGCCGACCTGATCCAGGAAGGCAACGTCGGCCTGATGAAAGCCGTCAAGCGCTTCAACCCTGAAATGGGCGTGCGCCTGGTGTCGTTCGCCGTGCACTGGATCAAGGCAGAGATCCACGAGTTCATCCTGCGCAACTGGCGCATCGTCAAGGTGGCCACCACCAAGGCCCAGCGCAAGCTGTTCTTCAACCTTCGCAGCCAGAAGAAGCGTCTGGCCTGGCTGAACAACGACGAAGTGCACCGCGTGGCGGAAAGCCTGGGCGTGGAGCCGCGTGAAGTGCGCGAGATGGAAAGCCGCCTCAGCGGCCAGGACATGGCCTTCGACCCGGCAGCGGAAGCTGACGACGACAGTGCCTTCCAGTCGCCTGCGCATTACCTGGAAGACCACCGCTACGATCCGGCGGTGCAGCTTGAGGATGCCGACTGGAGCGACAACTCCACCAGCAACCTGCACGAAGCACTGCAAGGGCTGGACGAACGTAGCCGCGACATTCTCTACCAGCGCTGGTTGGCAGAGGAGAAGGCCACGTTGCACGAACTGGCGGACAAGTACAACGTTTCGGCTGAGCGGATTCGCCAGCTTGAGAAGAATGCGATGAACAAGGTCAAGGCGCTGATCGCGGCCTGATCGAGCCCTGGCTGCAAGGAAAAGCCGCTGGCCCGGATAGGGTGAGCGGCTTTTTTATTGGCTGGGAGATTTTGGGGCCGCTTTGCGGCCCTTTCGCGACACAAGGCCGCTCCTACAAGAGACTGCGATCCCCTGTAGGAGCAGCCTTGTGTCGCGATGGGCTGCGCAGCAGCCCCATAAGGCTCAAAGCTTGCGCGAAGTGTCGAGCTGCATCAGGTAGCTGGGCCCGCCCAACTGGCTCATCTGCCGGCGAATCCAGCTGGCCCGGCTGGCTACGTAGGCACTCGGCCGGCTGGCGCTCCACTTGATCGGGCTCGGCAGCACCGCCGCGAGCTGCGCCGCCTGCTGGCGGCTAAGCCTGCTAGCATCGACGCCAAAGTGGTAGCGCGCTGCCGCCTGGGCGCCAAACACCCCTTTGCCCCATTCGGCACTGTTCAGGTAGACCTCGAGAATCCGCTCCTTCGACCAGAACAGCTCGATCAACGCGGTGAACCAGGCCTCCAGCCCTTTGCGGAACCAGCTGCGCCCGGACCACAGGAACAGGTTCTTGGCCACCTGCTGGGTCAGGGTGCTGGCACCGCGAATGCTGCCGCCGCGCTCGTTGTAGGCCAGCGCCGCCTGGATGGCCGGGATGTCGAACCCCCAGTGGTTGGCGAACTTCTGGTCCTCGCCAGCAATGACCGCGACCTTGAGGTCATCGGAGATATTCTCCCACGGCTCCCAGTCGCGCTGCAGGTCGATCGGCTCGCCATTCACCCAGGACTGCACCTTGCGCTCGACCATCAGCGCCGTACCGGGTGGTGGCACCCAGCGGAACACCAGCACCAGCACGATGCTGCCGGCAGCGAACCAGAGCAGGGCGCGGGAGAGGCGGCGGAGAAGGGTTGGCAGCATGGCGATGGCTTGGCCGTACGGGTGGAAGGGGCCATTATACAGACCCGATCCAAGGAGTCGTCCCATGCTTCGCAGCTTCCTGATGCTTGCCGCCTTTTTCGGCTTCACCGGTGTCGCCTTGGGTGCATTTGCCGCCCACGGCCTGAAAAGCCGGCTCACGGCCGATTATCTGGCGATCTTCCAGACTGGTGTGACCTACCAGTTGGTACATGCCTTGGCCATCTTTGCTGTCGCCGTTCTCTCGGTGCACCTGCCAGGGCGGCTGGTCGGCTGGGCTGGCGGCCTGTTTTCCGTGGGGATAGTGCTGTTCTCCGGTAGCCTGTACTTGCTGACCCTCAGCGGCCTGGGCAAGCTGGGCATCATCACTCCGATTGGTGGCCTGTGCTTCCTCGCCGGCTGGCTGTGCTTGGGCCTGGCAGCCTGGCGGCTCGGTTGACCGAGTGGTCCACAATCGCGACTAATGGCGTGCAGCGCCCTTGGGTTGCGGGGCGGTTCGGCGCTAGAATGCGGGCCCCAAAGAACAATGGTGGCCGTGCGCATGCGCATTCAACTGAACGGTGAACCTTACGAATTGCCCGCTGGCGAAAGCGTCGCGGCCCTGCTGGCCCGCCTGGAGCTGACCGGGCGCCGCGTCGCGGTGGAACTGAACCTGGATATCGTGCCGCGTAGCCAGCACGACAGCACGCTGTTGAATGATGGCGACCAGGTCGAAGTGGTCCACGCCATCGGTGGCGGCTGATTCCGGCCGGCGATTCACCTGCAAGCCCAGCAACCTTTTCCCGAGGAACAACCATGAGCAACGTTCGTAGCGACAAGCCCTTCACCCTGGCCGGGCGTACTTTCCAGTCGCGCCTGCTGGTCGGTACCGGCAAGTACCGTGACATGGAAGAAACCCGCCTGGCTATCGAAGCCTCGGGTGCCGAGATCGTCACCGTTGCCGTGCGCCGCACCAATATCGGCCAGAATCCGGGCGAGCCGAACCTGCTCGATGTGCTGCCACCGGACCGCTACACCATCCTGCCGAACACCGCTGGCTGCTACGACGCGGTCGAAGCCGTGCGCACCTGCCGTCTGGCCCGCGAACTGCTGGATGGCCACAACCTGGTCAAGCTGGAAGTGCTGGCCGACCAGAAAACCCTGTTTCCCAATGTGATCGAAACCCTCAAGGCCGCCGAAGTGTTGGTCAAGGATGGTTTCGATGTGATGGTCTACACCAGCGACGATCCGATCATCGCCCGCCAGCTGGCCGAAGCCGGCTGCATTGCGGTCATGCCGCTGGCTGGCCTGATCGGTACCGGCCTGGGTATCTGCAACCCCTACAACCTGCAGATCATCCTGGAGGAATCCAAGGTGCCGGTGCTGGTCGATGCTGGCGTGGGTACCGCGTCCGACGCCACCATCGCCATGGAAATGGGCTGCGAAGCGGTGCTGATGAACTCGGCCATCGCCCACGCCCAGCAGCCGGTGCTGATGGCCGAGGCCATGAAGCACGCCATCGTTGCCGGTCGCATGGCCTACCTGGCCGGCCGTATGCCGAAGAAACTCTATGCCAGCGCCTCTTCGCCGCTGGATGGTCTGATCAAGTAAGAGCCCCTGATGACTGAATCGCACGATACGCCGATCACCCCCGACGGCGAAGCCCGCCCGCACCGCCGCATCAAGAGTTTCGTGATGCGCGCCGGGCGCATGACCGAAGGCCAGCAACGTGGCCTGGAGCAGGGCGGCCCGCTGTACATCCTGCCGCTGGCCGACAGCCCGGTGGACTACGACCAGGTGTTCGGCCGTTCGGCGCCGCGCACCCTGGAGATCGGCTTCGGCATGGGCCATTCCCTGCTGGAAATGGCTGCTGCCGCGCCTGAGCAGGACTTCATCGGTGTGGAAGTACACCGCCCGGGTGTTGGCGCGCTGCTCAACGGTGTGCTGACCCAAGGCCTGAAGAACCTGCGGGTTTATGACTGCGATGCCATCGAAGTGCTGAACCGCTGCGTGGCTGACAACAGCCTCGACCGCCTGATGCTGTTCTTCCCCGACCCATGGCACAAGGCGCGCCACCACAAGCGCCGCATCGTCCAGCTGGAGTTCGCCGAGCTGGTACGACGCAAGCTCAAGCCCGGTGGCGTGTTCCACATGGCCACCGACTGGGAGCCATATGCCGAGTACATGCTGGAAGTGATGAGCGCTGCCCCGGGCTATCGCAACCGTGCGGCCGACGGTACCTACGTGCCACGGCCGGAAGAGCGCCCGATCACCAAGTTCGAACGCCGCGGCGAGCGGTTGGGCCATGGGGTTTGGGATTTGAAGTTTGAGAAGGTGGATTGATCGGCTGATCGGCCTTTCAATATGCTGATGCCTGCAGAAATGCAGGCGAAAAAAACCGCCTTGAGAAGGGCGGTTTTTTTATGACTGTGCTCAAGAGCGTTCGGGACTTCTGTGGGAGCGGGCGTGCCCGCGAAACAGGCGACGCGGTGGATGGCACCGGCTTCGCCGGTGTTTGCGGGCATGCCCGCTCCCACAGTGACCGCATGCGCATTTAAATTTTGAGCAAGACAGTTGCTCCTGCAAGGCCGTGGCTCAGCCCCGTCGATCCGCCACCACCCCGATCAGCACCAGTACCACCAGCAACACCGGCGCCAGCGCATAGTTGTTGAACTGGCTCAGCCCTTTCACCACCCAAGGCGTTGCATAGATCAGCGCCGCACCGCTGCCGATCATAACCAGCAAGGCCATGAACGGTACGCGCAGGGCGCCCGCCAGGCCGCCCAGGCGCTGTTCCACCCAGCCCTTGATATCGGTGCCGAACAGCACCAGCAGGCAGCCTACCAAGGCCAGTGAAATCTCCGACAGGTTGCTGCGGCTCCAGCGAGAAACCGTCGCGAGCAAATCAAGTACCAGATCCATGGGTCATCCTTAGGTCAAGAAATACTGCAGCAGGTCATTGAGGAACAACTGGCCCCTTGGCGTGGCCACTAGTCGATCCGGTTCGACCTGCAAAAGGCCCTTTTGTTCGGCCGCGCGGCGTGCCTCATGCAGTTGCGCCAGCGGCAAACCGGTGCGTTGGGTGAACAGTTCGGCTTCCACCCCATCGGTCAGGCGCAGGGCGTTCATCAGGAACTCGAACGGCAGTTCTTCGACTGGGAGCTGCTTTTCGCCGGCCTTGAACGGCTTGGCCAGATTCAGGTAATCCTTGGGCAGGCGGGTTTTCCAGGTGCGCAGGATACGCCCGTCGGCGAAGGTCAGCTTGCCGTGGGCACCGGCGCCGATGCCGATAAAGTCGCCAAAGCGCCAGTAGTTGAGGTTGTGCCGGGCAGCGCGCCCAGCCTGGGCATAGGCCGAGACCTCGTACTGGCGGAAGCCGTGCTCGGCCATCAGTGCCTGGCCGGCCTCCTGGATGTCCCAGAGGATGTCGTCCTCGGGCAACTCGGGTGGCTGGTTCCAGAACACCGTGTTCGGCTCCACGGTCAGCTGGTACCACGACAGGTGCGTCGGCCCCAGGTCTATGGCCTGGCGCAGGTCACCCAACGCATCGTCGAGCGACTGGTCGGGCAGGCCGTGCATCAGGTCCATGTTGAAGTTGTCGAAGCCGGCGGCGCGCGCCATGCCGGCGGCGCGGACCGCTTCATCGCCATTGTGGATACGCCCCAGCGCCTGCAGTTTGGCTGGCTGGAAACTTTGCACACCAATGGAAAGACGATTGATGCCGGTTTGCCGGTAGGCCTTGAACTTGTCCTGCTCGAACGTGCCCGGATTGGCCTCCAGGGTGATTTCGATGTCCGGCGCAAACGGGATACGTTGTTCCACGCCACGCAGCAACCGGCCAAGGGCGTCGGCACTGAACAGGCTCGGGGTCCCGCCGCCGAAGAAGATCGAGCTGATCGGCCGTCCTTGCACGGCGGCCAGTTCCTGGTCGAGGTCGGTCAGCAGGGCGGCGACGTAGGCATCCTCCGGCAGTTCAGGCCCGGCAGCGTGAGAGTTGAAGTCGCAGTAAGGGCATTTGCGTACGCACCACGGGATGTGGATGTACAGCGCCAGCGGCGGCAGGCTGGTGAAACTTGCCGCGCCGGGGGTGGACAGCGTTTCGATCATGCCAGGCCCAGGCGTTGGCGCAGCAGGGCCATGGCGCGGGCGCGGTGGCTGAGCTGGTTCTTGTCCACAGGGGCCAGGTCGGCGCTGGAGCAGTTGCGCTCCGGTACCCAGAACAGCGGGTCGTAGCCAAACCCGTGCTCGCCACTGGCCTCGAACATGATGCGCCCGTGCCACAGGCCTTCGCACAGGATCGGCAGCGGATCGTCGGCGTGGCGCACCAGTGCCAGGACGCAAACGAACTGTGCGCCGCGCTCGGCTTCAGGCACGTCTTTCAGTGCTTCAAGCAGCTTGGCGTTGTTCGCCGCGTCACCCTTGCCGTCGGCATAGCGCGCCGAGTAGATGCCTGGCGCGCCGCCGAGGAAGTCCACCGCCAGGCCCGAATCATCGGCCAAGGCCGGCAGACCGGAAATGCGAGCAGCGTTGCGCGCCTTGAGGATGGCGTTCTCGACGAACGACAGGCCGGTCTCTTCCGGCTCGACCTGGCTGAACTCGCCGATCGAGCGCAGCTGCACGGACGCGCCGAGCATGGCCTGGAGTTCCTTGAGTTTGCCGGCGTTATGGCTGGCCAATACGAGTTGCTGGAAATTCATCATTCGCCTGGGAACACTTCCTGGTTGAAGCTGAGGGAGTTGCTGATGCCGCCGGTTTCGATATTCAGGTCGAAGGTGACGGTCTCTGCCTGGTCGATCTTGAACTGGGCGATGTAGTAAACCGCGCCCTGTTCGGTGATCTGCTTGAACGACAATGGGCTGCTGCGCCCGGTCAGGTCCTTGACCGTGCCGCTGACCACAGCCGTGGCGGGCTTGTTGGCCTTGAGCACGGCGATGTTGAGTACGCCCTGGTTCTTGCTGCGTACCAGGCCGGTGGCTGCGGCCACCTCCGGTGTCAGCATGCTCGAGGTGAACGCGCTGTAGTGCACCGTCACGTCGCCAAACACTTCCTTGCGCTCGGGGCGGGCAGCATCGGCAGCCAGTACCGGCAGGGCCAGGCACAGGCTGATCAGGAACAGGGCTAGGCGACGCATGGGGTGATTCCTCCGGTGGGCGTCAGACCGCGAGCTGATGTTCTTGCAGGCCCGGGCTGCTGACGCGGTAGATGCCGATCTCACCTAGAAGATTAGGCCAAAGCCGGCCACCCCACCCGTTGCGGTGCAAGTGGTCCACGGCCAGGCGGTCGAGCACCTTTGCGCGGCGCTCGTGGCACAGTTCCTCGAAGTCGGCGAAGGTGCAGAAGTGGATGTTCGGCGTGTTGTACCAGGTGTACGGCATGAAGTCCGAAACCGGCATGCGGCCTTTGGTCGCCAGGTACCAGCGGCAACGCCAGTGGCCGAAGTTGGGGAAGGTGATGATGCACTGGCGGCCCACGCGCAGCATCTCGTCGAGGATGCGGTCAGGGTACTCCACGGCCTGCAGGGCCTGGGTCATGATCACCACATCGAAACTGTTGCTGGCGAAGTTGCCCAGGCCCTTGTCCAGGTCCTGCTCGATGACGTTGACGCCCTTGGCCACGCAGGCGGCGATGTTGTCGGCGTCGATCTCCAGGCCATAGCCGGTGACCTGCTTGCGGTCGCGCAGCGAGGCCAGCAGTTCGCCGCTGCCGCAGCCCAGGTCGAGTACCCGGCTGCCGGCGGGGATCCAGTCGTGGATGATTTCCAGATCGGCTCTCATGCTGTCCTCAGATGGCAATGCGGTTCATGTAGTTCGAGAAACCCTGCATGTAGCGAGGCGTGGGGATCAGGAAGGCGTCGTGCCCGTAAGGCGAGTCGATCTCCAGATAGCAGACGTTCTTGCGCGCGGCCATCAGGGCGTCGACGATCTCGCGCGAACGGGCCGGGGAGAAGCGCCAGTCGGTGGTGAACGACATGATGCAGTAATCCGCCTTGACGTGGGCCAGGGTGGCCGCCAGGTCACCGCCCTGGGCGGCGGCGGGGTCGAAGTAGTCCAGCGCCTTGGTCATCAGCAGGTAGGTGTTCGCGTCGAAGCGCCCGGAAAACTCCTCGCCCTGGTAGCGCAGGTAGCTCTCGACCTGGAATTCGACGCTGTGGAAGTCGTAGTTGAGCTTGTCGCTCTTCAGCTCACGGCCGAATTTCTCCCCCATCGAGTCGTCCGACAGGTAGGTGATGTGGCCGACCATGCGCGCCAGCATCAGGCCGCGCTTGGGGATCACGCCCTGGTCCTGGAACGAACCACCGTGGAATTCGGGGTCGGTGAGGATGGCCTGGCGTGCCACTTCGTTGAAGGCGATGTTCTGTGCCGACAGCTTGGGCGCCGAGGCGATGTCGACGCAATGGCGCACGCGTTCGGGGTAGCTGATGGTCCACTGCAGTGCCTGCATGCCACCCAGGCTGCCTCCGACCACGGCAGCCCACTGCTGGATGCCCAGGCGCTCGGCCAGGCGCACCTGGCTGTGCACCCAGTCTTCCACGGTCAGCACCGGGAAGTCGGCGCCATAGGGTTTGCCGGTGGCCGGGTTGACGCTGCTGGGGCCGGTGCTGCCGTTGCAGCCGCCCAGGTTGTTCAGGCTGACCACGAAGAAGCGGTTGGTGTCGATCGGCTTGCCAGGGCCGATGCAGCTGTCCCACCAGCCCGGCTTGCGGTCCGTGGCGGCATGGTAGCCAGCGGCATGGTGGTGGCCGGAAAGGGCATGGCAGATCAGCACGGCGTTGCTCGCGCTGGCGTTCAGGGTGCCATAGGTCTCGTAGACCAGTTCGTAACTGGCCAGGGAGCGGCCACAGGCCAGTGCCAGCGGTTCATCGAACCGGGCGGTTTGCGGTACTACCAGACCGACGGAATCTTCGGGAAAGACAGTGGACATCGACCCTGCTCACGCTTGACGGAGGCGTAAGTCTAAAGAGCGCTACCCCCAGCGGCAAGCAGAGGCTTGCCGCTGGAAGCAACCAGGGTCAGGTGAGGCTCAGATCATCCGCCACAGCTCTTGTGGCATGCCGGCGTAGGCGGCCAGCGGCGGCATTACGAACGACTGAATCACCTGGATCGCGAGGAAGGCGAAGATCGGCGAGATGTCCATGCCGCCCAGGTTGGGCACGATGCGGCGGAACGGTGCCAGCACTGGTTCGCTGATCTGGTAGGCCAGTTCGGCTGCCGGGTTGTGGCTGTTGGGAGCAACCCAGGACACGATCACCATGACGATCATCGCTACCCAGAAAATCTTCAGGAACAGTGAGGTGATACCGATGATGGCCCACATCAGCAGGTGCAGGATGTCACCGAAGGTGCCGTAGGTCACCATCAGCACGAATGCCATCAGCAGCGCCTGGATGACCACCGACAACAGCAGCGAAGAGGTATCCAGCCCACCGACGCTGGGGATGAACCGGCGAATCGGCTTGAGCAGCGGCTGCGTGGCACGCACGGCGAACTGGCACAGCGGGTTGTAGAAGTTGGCCTTGACCAGCTGCAGGACGAAGCGCAGCAGGACGATCACCAGATACAGGCTGACCAGGGTTTGCACCACGAAGATCGCGGCGCCGGACAGTGCATTCATCTAAGGCTCCTTATTTGCCCAGTTGTTCGGCCAGCTCGGCGGAACGCGTAGCCGCAGCCTGCAGCGCCTGTTCGACAATGGCTTCGAAGCCGCTGGTCTGGAACGACTTGATCGCCGCTTCGGTGGTGCCGGCAGGCGATGTGACACGCCGGCGCAGTTCGGCGGCATCGACATCGCTGGCAACCGCCATGCGTGCGGCGCCCAGGGCTGTCTGCAGGGTCAGCTGGGAGGCGGTTTCACGTGGCAGACCAAGCTTTTCGCCTGCCGCGGTCATTGCTTCGATCAGCAGGAAGAAGTATGCCGGGCCGCTGCCAGAAACGGCAGTCACGGCGTCCAGTTGCTGCTCCTGCTCCAGCCACAGGGCGGTCCCCACGGCCGACAGCAGTTGCTCGGCCTGCTGGCGTTGTTCGCTGGATACTTCCGCGGTGGCGTACAGGCCGCTTACGCCCTGGCGCAGCAGTGCCGGGGTGTTGGGCATGCAGCGCACCACCGGGCGAGCGCCGACCCAGCTTTGCAGGCTGGCGCAGGTGATGCCGGCGGCGATGGAAACGATCAGCTGGCCATCCTGCAGGTTCGGTTGCAGGGTCTGGCACACGGCTTTCATGACCTGCGGTTTGACCGCCAGGACGATGACGTCGGCGCCGTCGATGGCCTGGGCGTTGCTCTCGAAGGTTTCGATGCCGTGCTCGGCCTGGATGCGGCTGCGGGTCTCGGCGCCCGGGTCGCTGGCGCGGATCTGCGAGGCGTCCAGGCCCTGGGCACGCAGACCACCGATCAGGCTGGCGGCCATGTTGCCGGCGCCGATAAAGGCAATACGAGTCTTGCTCATGTCAGGTCCTTGTGGGAAAGAGTGAGTAAAGCATGGAATCAGGGCTGCCCGTAGTCGCGGGCACCGAACAGGGCGGTACCGATACGCACCCAGGTCGCACCCTGTGCGATGGCCGCTTCCAGGTCGTGGCTCATGCCCATGGACAGGGTGTCCAGGCCAAGGCCCAAGCCTTCCTGCAACTGGCGCAGGGTGGCGAAGGCGGCTTCCTGGGCGGCGCGGTCATCGGTAGGTTCCGGGATGGCCATCAGCCCGCGCAGGCGCAGGTTGGGCAGTGCTGCTACCGTCTTGGCCAAGGTCGGCAGGTCGGCGGGTGCGCAGCCGGACTTGCTGTCTTCGCCGCTGACGTTCACCTGCAGGCAGATGTTCAGTGGCGCCAGCCCGGCCGGGCGCTGCTCCGACAGGCGCTGGGCGATTTTCAGGCGGTCCACGGAATGTACCCAATCGAAATGCTCGGCAATGGCTTTGGTCTTGTTCGACTGAATGGGGCCGATGAAGTGCCAGATCAAGGGTAGGTCGCTGAGAGCCTGCTGCTTTGTCAGCGCTTCCTGTAGGTAGTTTTCCCCGAAATCGCACACACCGGCGGCGTGGATCTCGCGGATGGCGCTGGCTGGCTTGGTCTTGCTCACGGCCAGCAACTGGACGCTGGCCGGATCACGCCCGGCAGCCTGGGCAGCGCTGGCGATTCGGGCGGAAATAGCGGAAAGGTTGTCTGCTAGGGTGGACATGGACTGATGCCGGCGGCTGTGGGGGTTGCGGCATTCTACCTACTTGAAGGCCTTTGGGGAGTCTCATGGATGTGACCGAACTGTTGGCCCGGGCCGTGGATGCGGGGGCTTCCGACCTGCACTTGGCGGCGGGCCAGATACCGATGTTGCGCCTGGATGGCGAGCTGCAGCGCATGGCACTGCCGACCTTGGGCCCGGCTGCCTTGACCGAGGGCATGGCGCCCATGCTGGATGAGGGCCAGCGCCGACAGTGGGCCCAGGGTGATGAGCTGGACCTTGCGCTGGAACTGCCGATGCTGGGGCGCTTTCGGCTGAATCTGTTTCGCCAGTTGCATGGCCCTGCGGCCACCTTTCGCCTGATTCCGGGGCATATCGCCACACTCGATGAACTCGACCTGGGGGATGTGTTTCAAGCTGTTGCGCAGTGCAGCGATGGCTTGATCCTCGTTGGTGGGCCGACCGGGAGCGGCAAGTCCAGCACCTTGGCGACACTGCTCGACCAACTGAACCGCGATCGGGCTCTGCATATCATCACCCTCGAAGACCCTGTCGAGGTTATCCACAGCAGCCAGCGCAGCCTGGTCAACCAGCGTGAGGTCGGCCGCCATTGCGGTGGGTTCGCCCAGGGGCTGCGCAGTGCCCTGCGCCAGGATCCGGATGTGATCATGATCGGTGAGCTGCGCGACCTGGAAACCATTCGCCTGGCCTTGCGTGCGGCCGAGACCGGGCACCTGGTGTTGGCGACCGTGCATACGCGTTCGGCGGTCAACAGCATTGACCGGTTGGTGGAGGTGTTCGCTGCAGAAGAGAAGCCACTGGTGCGGGTGATGCTGGCCGAGTCGTTGCGCCTGGTGGTGGCGCAGGTGCTGGTCAGGCGTGCGGGCGGTGGTCGAGTTGCTGCGCGGGAAGTGCTGGTGGTAACGCCAGCGGTGCGTAACCTGGTTCGGGAAGGGCGGATGGCGCAGTTGTGTTCGGTGATGCAGGCGGGTGGTGCGGACGGGATGCGGACGATGGAAGGGGCAATGCGGGGGCTGAGGGAGCGAGGGCTGATCGAAGACTTGTAGTGGCGGTACCGGCCCCTTCGCGGGCACGCCCGCTCCCACAGGTATGGCGCTGCCCGCGAGAGCGACGCGGTACCTGTGGGAGCGGGCGTGCCCGCGAAGAGGCCGATACAGGAGAGGGCTGATCAGATCAGCGCTTGGCCAGGTTCAGCTGCTGCTGTTCTTTCGGCAGCACTCGCTTGGCCACCACGTAATGCTTCTGCCAGTAGGGCTTGCTCAAGGTATCGATGCTTACCCGCTTGCCACGGCGTGGAGCATGGATGAAGCGGTCGTTGCCCAGGTAGATGGCAACGTGGTTCACCCGGCGGCTCTTGATGTTGAAGAAGATCAGGTCACCTGGCTTCAGGTCACTCTTTGCCACCTTGACGCCGTGGCCCTGAGCCATGGCATTGGAGGTGCGCGGCAGGTCGACGTCGGCGACGTCGTTGAAGGCGTATTTGACCAGCCCGCTGCAGTCGAAGCCTTTCTTCGGGCTGCTGCCGCCCCAGACATAAGGGGTACCGAGCACATTCACCGCACGGCTGAGCACGTCGCTGCTCTGCTTCGGCGACATGGCGGCGACCGGCACACCGGGCACGCTGCGGCTGCTGGCGACATTGCTTGGGCGGGTGCGCAGCGCGGTCTGCTTGACCGGTGCATGTCTTACCGAGGCATTGGTGGTGTAGCCGGTAAAACCATTGGGAAGACGTTGCTCACGATTGGTGGCGTGGGCGGCCAGGGGCAATAATAGGCAGAGGGTCAGCCATGTCTTGAGTAAAGGCGGCATAGATGAAGCTCTTATGAATAGTTATGTGTTGGGCGCGCAACTTTATAACAGCTTTTTGATCAATCTTTGATCCGTTGGTCGATTGTCCAGGTGCCGTACGTCGGCCTGCGACAAGAAAGTCACATTTTTTCTTAGAAAATTTTCGGATAACCCACGGGGGCTATGAATGAACAGTTATCAACAAGGGGCGCCGTTTCACGACACCCACAGCAAGACCATTGGCTACCTGCTATGGATTTTCGGCTTTACCGGGTCGCATCGTTTCTATTACGGCAAGCCAGTAACCGGCACCATCTGGTTCTTCACCCTTGGCTTGCTGGGCATCGGCTGGTTGATCGACCTGTTCCTGATCCCGTCCATGGACCGTGAAGCCGACCTCAGGTTCCAGTCCGGGCGCATTGACTACAACATCGCCTGGATCCTGCTGACCTTCCTGGGGGTGTTTGGGCTGCACCGGCTGTATCAGGGCAAGTGGATCACCGCGATCATCTACTTCTTTACCGGCGGGCTGTTCCTTGTGGGGGTGCTGTATGACTTCTGGACGCTGAACAGCCAGGTTTCCGAGCGGAATGCGGGGCGCTGAAATTATTCGCGGGTGAACCCGCTCCTACAGGCACCATAGAGCCCTGTGGGAGCGGGTTCACCCGCGAAGAGGCCGGAAGCGCCTATGAAAAAGCCTTGTCGCACCGAAGCGGCAAGGCTTTTTTTTACTGACGGGTCTGCCGCTGTTGCAGCAGCAGGTTGCTGAAACCTGCCCCGGCCAGCTGCTTCTGCGCCCCGGTCAGCTGCTCGCGGTTGCTGAACGGGCCCACCAGCACGCGGTACCAGGTTTCGTCCTTGACCGTGCCCGACTCCACCTTCACCGACTGGCCCAGCAGGATGATCTGCGCGCGTACCTTGTCGGCATCAGCCTGCTTGCGGAACGAACCGGCCTGCAGGAAGAACTGGGTTGTTGCCGCCGGCTTGATCACCGGTGGTGCCGGTGGCGGGGTCTGGCCCATAAGCGCAGCCTGAGCTCGCGCCGTGTCGATCTTCGCCGCTTCGGCCGGCGTCACCGGGGTCACCGGCTGGGCCGGGACGGGTGGCGTCTTCTCTGGCACGGCCTCCGGCGGCACGATCACCTCGGACTCCGGCAGCAACGTGTAGAAGTCGTACTTCGGCTTCACCGGCTGCTGCGGGGTGGTCTGCGCCGGTTTGCCGGCTTCGGCCACTTTTTCCGCCTTCTGCTGCTCGGGTTTGGTGCGCTTGATGTCTTCGCCACCGGGCTCGAGTTTCATCAGGAACACGATGAAGGCGCCTACGGTCAGGCCTACCGCCAGCCATACCCAACCGGGGATCGGCTGCTTGGCCGGTGCCGTCTGGCGGCTGGCGCCGCGTTTGGGTGCAGGTTTTTTCTTGGCAGCCAACTTACATGCGCTCCAGGGTTTCCAGACCGAGCAGTTCCAGACCTTGCTTGAGGGTGCGACCGGTCAGGGCCGCCAGGCGCAGGCGGCTCTGCTGCTGCTGCGGGGTTTCGGCGGCAAGAATCGGGCAGTTCTCGTAGAAGCTGGAGAACAGGCCGGCCAGGTCGTACAGGTAGCTGCACAGTACGTGTGGTGTGCCCTTGTCGGCGACGTTGTTGAGGATTTCGCCAAACTGCGCCAGGCGCGCGGCCAGGTCCTGCTCATGGGCAGCCTGCAGCACGATGTTGCCGTCGACTTCATCGAAGCCCTTGCCCAGTTTGCGGAATACGCCAGCCACGCGGGTGTAGGCATACAGAAGGTAAGGCGCGGTGTTGCCTTCGAAGTTGAGCATCAGCTCGAAGTTGAAGCTGTAGTCGCTGGTGCGGTGCTTGGACAAGTCGGCGTACTTAACCGCGCCAATGCCCACCACTTCGCCGATGTGTCGCAGTTCGTCATCGGCCAGGCTCGGGTTCTTTTCCTTGACCAGCGCGTAGGCGCGCTCCTTGGCCTCGGTGAGCAGGTCGATCAGCTTCACGGTGCCGCCGTCACGGGTCTTGAACGGGCGGCCATCGGCGCCGTTCATGGTGCCGAAGCCCATGTGCTCCATCTGCATCGGGTGGCCGACGAAGCCTGCGCGGCGTGCAACTTCGAACACTTGGTTGAAGTGCAGGGCCTGGCGCTGGTCGACGAAGTACAGGGCGCGGTCTGCCTTTAGCACGTTGCTGCGATAGCGCACGGCGGCCAGGTCGGTGGTGGCGTACAGGTAGCCGCCGTCGGCCTTCTGCACGATAACCGGCAAAGGTTCGCCTTCGCTGTTCTTGAACTCGTCGAGGAACACGCACTGTGCGCCCTGGTCTTCGACCAGCAAGCCCTTGGCCTTGAGGTCGGCGACCACGTTGGCCAGGTCATCGTTGTAGGCGCTTTCACCCATCACGTCGGCCATGGTCAGCTTGACGTTGAGCAGTTCGTAGGTCTTCTGGCAGTGCGACAGCGAAATGTCCTTGAAGCGCGTCCACAGGGCCATGCAGTCCGGGTCGCCGGCCTGCAGTTTGACCACCAGACCGCGGGCGCGGGTGGCGAACTCTTCGGATTCGTCGAAGCGCTTCTTGGCGGCGCGGTAGAAGTTTTCCAGGTCGGACAGTTCGTCGCTGGTGATCGGGTTTTCTTCCAGGTAGGCCAGCAGCATGCCGAACTGGGTGCCCCAGTCGCCCACGTGGTTCTGGCGGATCACCTCATCGCCGAGAAACTCCAGCACGCGCGCCACGCTGTCACCGATGATGGTCGAACGCAGGTGGCCGACGTGCATCTCCTTGGCCAGGTTGGGTGCCGACATGTCGATCACGACCTTTTGCGCAGGGCCGGCCTTGCGCGCGCCCAGGTGGGCGTCGGCCAGTGCGGCATCCAGGCGGTTGGCCAGGGCGTCGGTGTTCTGGAAGAAGTTGAGGAAGCCGGGGCCGGCGATCTCGACCTTGCTGATGTCGGCGCTGGCCGGCAGGGCATTGATCAGTTTCTCGGCCAGGTCGCGCGGCTTCATGCCGGCCGGCTTGGCCAGCATCATGGCGATGTTGCTGGCGAAGTCGCCGTGAGTCTTGTCCCGGGCGTTTTCCACCTGGATCGCCGGCGACAGCCCTTCAGGCAGCACACCGTCGGTGACGAGTTGGGTGAGGGCTTGCTGGATCAGCTGGCGAATGGTGTCTTTCATGGGGATCTCTTTTCGACCGCAAGCGCGGTGGAGCGCTTGGATGCGCAGGTGGAAAAACTGGGCATTATCCGTGGCCGGGGGCGGGTTGCCAACCTTTGGGGTGCAACCATCAAGGGTTCCATGTTGTGTTCGAGGGCCTCATCGCCGGCAAGCCAGTTCCCGCAGAAGAGCGCGCGCAACGTGTGGGAGCTCGCTTGCCGGCGATTAGGCCGGTCGATTCAGTACAGGTCTACAGGGTCGACATCCAGCGACCAACGCACCTGGCGCCCGCTCGGCATCTGCTCCAACACTAGCAACCAGGAGCTGATCAGTCGATGCAAAGGCGCCCGGGTATTGGCCTGTATCAACAGTTGCGCCCGGAAGCGCCCGGCGCGACGCTCCATCGGTGCTGGCACCGGCCCCAGCAGCTCGATGCCAGGCAGGCGCTGTTCGGCCACCAGGCGCTCAGCGGCGGCGCAGGCCTCGTCGAGGAAAGCTTCGGCCTGCCCGGGCTTGTGCGCTTCGGCGCGCAGCAGTGCCAGGTGTGAGTAAGGCGGCAGCCCGGCGGCGCGGCGCTCGTCCAGGGCCTGTTCGGCGAAGGCGAAGTAACCCTGCTCGGTAAGCTGCACCAGCAGTGGATGGTCGGCCAGGTGGGTCTGGATGATGACCTTGCCGGGATCCTCGGCCCGCCCGGCCCGCCCGGCAACCTGCACGATCAGCTGCGCCATGCGTTCGCTGGCGCGGAAATCGCCGGAGAACAGCCCGCCATCGGCATCGAGGATAGCCACCAGGGTCACCCGCGGGAAGTGATGGCCCTTGGCGAGCATCTGGGTGCCGACGAGGATGCTCGGCTGGCCGCGCTGGATGGTGCTGAACAGGTTGTGCATGGCGTCCTTGCGTGCCGTGCTGTCGCGGTCCACACGCAGGATCGGGTAATCAGGGAACAGCACTTTCAGGCGTTCCTCGGCGCGCTCGGTGCCGGCGCCGACCGGGCGGAGGTCAACGTGGTTGCACTGCGGGCACTGCTGCGGCAGGCGCTCGTCATAGCCGCAATGGTGGCAGCGCAGCACGCCGGAGCGCTGGTGTACGGTCATGCGCGCATCGCAGCGCGGGCATTCGGACAGCCAGCCGCAGTCGTGGCACAGCAAGGTCGGGGCGAAACCGCGGCGGTTGAGGAAAACCAGCACTTGCTGGCCTGCCTCCAGGGTTTGGCGGATGGCCTGCTGCAGTGGGCCGCTGATGCCGCTGTCCAGTGGCAGGCTCTTCACATCCAGACGCAGCATCCGCGGCGGGCGGGCGCCGCCAGCGCGCTGGTTCATGCGCAGCAGGCGGTAGCGGCCGGTCAGCGCGTTGTGCAGGGTTTCCAGTGATGGCGTGGCAGAACCGAGCAGGATCGGGACGTTTTCCTGATGGGCACGCACCAACGCCAGGTCGCGGGCGTGGTAGCGCAGGCCTTCCTGCTGTTTATAGGAGCCGTCGTGCTCCTCGTCGATGATGATCAGGCCGGGGTTCTTCATCGGCGTGAACAGCGCCGAGCGGGTACCGATGATGATGTCTGCCTCGCCGTCCCGGGCTGCCAGCCAGGCATCCAGGCGTTCGCGGTCGTTCACCGCCGAATGAAGCAGGGCGATGCGGGCGTTGAAGCGTTGCTCGAAGCGGGCCAGGGTCTGAGGGCCGAGGTTGATCTCCGGGATCAGCACCAGGGCCTGCTTGCCCGCCTCCAGTGTTTCGCGGATCAGTTGCAGGTACACCTCGGTCTTGCCGCTGCCGGTGACACCGGCCAACAGGAAGGCGCCGAAGCCGCCAAAGCCTTCGCGCACGGCGTCGAAGGCGTCGCGTTGCTCTTCGTTGAGCGGTAGTTCCGGCTGTGCCAGCCAGTGTTCGTGGCGCAGCGCCGGCAGGTGGCGGCGGACCTCGATCTGTACCAGGTCCTTGGCCAGCAGCAGGTCGAGGCTGTCCTTGTTCAGGTTGAGCTTGGCCAGCAGGCTGTGGGCCACGCCGTGCGGGTGCTGGGCCAGGGTCTTGAGGGCATCGCGCTGGCGCGGTGCGCGGGCGATGCGAGGGTCTTCCAGGCGGGCGTCGGGGGCGACGTGCCAGAAGCGCTCCTGACGCATCTCGGCGGGTTCGCCCTGGCGCAGCAGGGTCGGCAAGGCCCAGCTCAGGGTGTCACCCAGGCTGTGCTGGTAGTACTGGGCGGTCCACAGGCACAACCTGAACAGCGACGGCGGGATCGGCGACACCGGGTCGAGCAGGGCGCTGGCCGGCTTGAGCTTGTCGGCGGGCACTTCGCTTTGCTCGCACACCTCCACCAGCACGCCGATCATTTCGCGGCGGCCGAATGGCACGCGAATGCGCATGCCCGGGGTCAAGGCTTGGCGCGCCATGCTTGCCGGCACCTTGTAGTCGAACAGGCGACGCAGCGGGGAGGGCAGGGCAAGGCGCAGGATGACGTCGGACACGCGAAAAGTCTCGGAGGGCGTTTCAAAGACTGGCGAGCCTAGCAGACGACGGTCGGTGCAAGCGACAACTTGCGTTGGCGTGATGCTCTGGTATTATTCGCCGCCTAATTACGTGCGGTATTCAACAATTGGTGTTGGGTGGCGGCACGCAGCTCGAGGAAGTGACCATGAAAGCAGATATTCATCCGAACTACGAAGTAGTTGCAGTCACCTGCAGCTGCGGCAACAAGTTTGAAACCCGTTCGACCCTGGGCAGCACCCTGTCGATCGACGTTTGCAACCTGTGCCACCCGTTCTACACCGGTAAGCAGAAAGTCCTGGACACCGGTGGTCGCGTACAGAAGTTCGCCGATCGCTTCGGTATGTTCGGTACCAAGAAGTAATCATGCGCATGGCGAGCCCCTCGGGTTTCGCATTGCTGCAAAAAAAGGCGCCCCTTGTGGGCGCCTTTTTTATGGGCGTCATCTGGCATTTCCCGGCCCTGGCGTTCTGCCCGCTGCCGGACAGCCCACAGTGGGTGGCGGTACGGCAGGTGGTGGATGGCGATACCTTGCGTCTAGTCGATGGCCGCAGCGTGCGACTGATCGGTATCAACGCCCCGGAAATCGGCCGCAACGGGCGCAACAGCGAGCCCTATGCCGAGTTCGCCAGGCAACGTTTGCAGGCCTTGGTCAAGGCCAGCGACGGGCGTGTCGTGCTGGAGCCGGGCGTCCAGTCCAAGGACAAATACGGCCGCACGCTGGCGCATATCTACGGCCGCAATGGCGACAATATCGAGGCACAGTTGCTCAGCGAGGGTTTGGGCTATCGCGTCGCGGTTGCCCCAAATGTGCGCCTCAGCGCTTGCCAGCAGCTTGCCGAGCAGGCTGCGCGCAAGGCTGGCTCCGGGCTGTGGCGTCGTTCGCCTGTGGTGCGTGCCGGGGATGTGAGGCAGTCGGGTTTCGCGATCATTGCGGGCCGCATCGAAGGCGTGGAGCGCAACCGTGGCGGGGTCTGGCTGAACCTGGACGGGGCCGTGGTGCTGCAGGTTCCCGCTCGTCTGCAGCGCAACTTCCCCGCCAGCTTCTTCGATAACCTCAAGGGGCGCCAGGTCGAGGCGCGTGGCTGGGTGCTGGATCGTTCCCGTAAGGGCGGCCTGAAGCCCGGGCAGCGACGCTGGCTGTTGCCGTTGACCGATCCGGGCATGTTGGAGCGCATTTCAGGCTAAAAGATGTAGACATTTCGCTATTAAATTGTACACACTGTGAGGCGTATGCCCCGTGGGTTATAGCGTAAAGTCGTAGGCTAAAGGCCTTGACACAAGTGACCGACCAGTCTTGTGGCTCCCCGGCTCTTTGCGTATCCTCGGCGGTCCGTCAGAACAGTAAATAGCGGAATGCCCACCATGTCAGACCTGAAAACCGCCGCTCTCGAATATCACGCTCAACCTCGTCCGGGGAAACTGAGCGTCGAGCTCTCCAAGCCCACCGCCACCGCCCGTGATCTCGCCCTCGCCTACAGCCCAGGTGTTGCTGAGCCCGTGCGTGAAATCGGCCGTGATCCAGAGCTGGCTTACAAATACACCGGCAAAGGCAACCTGGTTGCGGTGATTTCCGACGGCACCGCCATCCTCGGTCTGGGTGACCTTGGCCCACTGGCTTCCAAGCCTGTCATGGAAGGCAAGGGTGTTCTGTTCAAGCGTTTCGCTGGTATCGACGTGTTCGACATCGAAGTGGAATCGGAAAGCCCACAGGCTTTCATCGACACCGTTCGCCGCATCTCGATCACCTTCGGTGGCATCAACCTCGAAGACATCAAGGCGCCTGAGTGCTTCGAAATCGAGCGCACCCTGATCGAACAGTGCGACATCCCGGTATTCCACGATGACCAGCACGGTACTGCCATCGTGACCGCTGCCGGCATGATCAACGCCCTGGAAATCGCCGGCAAGAAGCTGGAAGACGCCAAGATCGTCTGCCTGGGTGCCGGCGCTGCCGCGATCTCCTGCATGAAGCTCCTGGTGAGCATGGGCGCCAAGGTCGAGAACATCTACATGATCGACCGCAGCGGTGTGATTCACGCTGGCCGTGACGACCTGAACCAGTACAAGGCGCAGTTCGCCCACGCAACCGACAAGCGCACCCTGGCTGACGCCCTCGACGGTGCCGACGTGTTCGTAGGCCTGTCCGGCCCGAACCTGCTGAGCGCCGAAGGCCTGAAGTCGATGGCTGCCAACCCGATCGTGTTCGCCTGCTCGAACCCGGACCCGGAAATCTCGCCTGAGCTGGCGCACGCCACTCGCAGCGACGTGATCATGGCTACCGGTCGTTCCGACTACCCGAACCAGGTCAACAACGTACTGGGCTTCCCGTTCATCTTCCGTGGTGCCCTGGACGTTCGCGCCAAGCGCATCAACGAAGAAATGAAGATCGCCGCCGCCATCGCCCTGAAAGACCTGGCCAAGCTGCCAGTGCCGAAGGAAGTCTGCGAGGCCTACGGCGTGGAAGGCCTGGAGTTCGGCCGTGAGTACATCATTCCGAAGCCGCTGGACGCTCGCCTGATCACCGTCGTTTCCGACGCGGTGGCCAAGGCCGCCATCGAATCCGGCGTGGCTACCCTGCCGTATCCGAAGCACTACCCGCTGACCAGCGTGGATGACGTGTTCAAAGGCTGATTGCTGCCTGGCGACACAAAAAGCCCCGGCTCGTATGAGCCGGGGCTTTTTGTTTACACGCTGCACTGATGATGCCGTCCCTTGTAGGGGGCGGCGTTAACCGCTGTGCTTCAGAACAGATCCATCGGCGCCGCTTCATCCGCCGGCAACGGGCTGCCCGGTGCTGCGCCAGTGCCCAGTTCGTCCACCGACGGCGGCGAATCCTCGGCCTTGAACAGCTCGAAGTAGGCATTCGGCGTGCTCGGCGAAGCGGCACGGCCGCTGACCGGGTCGACGCGCAGGCTGAGGATGCCTTCCGGCTCTGCTGGCGCATGCGCAGGCTTGTCCTTGAGCGCCGCGCCCATGAAGCTCATCCAGATCGGCAGTGCCGCCGTGCCGCCGTACTCGCGGCGCCCAAGGGTTTCGGGCTGGTCGAAACCGACCCAGACGGTGGTCACGTAGTCGGCGTTGTAGCCGGAGAACCAGGCGTCCTTGGATTCGTTGGTGGTACCGGTCTTGCCTGCCAGATCGGTGCGGCCCAAGGCCAGCGCCCGGCGGCCGGTACCGCGCTTGATCACGTCCTGCAGCATGCTGGTGAGGATGTAGGTGGTACGCCCGTCGACTATCTGCTCGGCCACAGCCGGCGCCTGCGGTGCAGGCGCCACCTGGCCGAAGGCGGCGGGTGCCTCGCCCGGCATGGCGGCGGTGCTGATCGGCTGTTCGGGCGCGGCCACACCCGCCTGGTCCTCTGCACCTTGTGGTACGCGGGCCGGGTTGGCGGTAAACAGCGTCTCGCCGCTGCGGCTTTCGATGCGCTCGATCAGGTACGGTGTGATCTTGTAGCCGCCGTTGGCAAAGGTGCTCCAGCCAGTGGCGATTTCCATCGGGGTCAGGGTGGCGGTGCCCAGTGCCAGCGACAGGTTGCGTGGCAGGTCCTGCTTGTTGAAACCGAACTTGGCGATGTAGTCGATGGTGCGGTCCACGCCCATGGCCTGCAGCAGGCGGATCGACACCAGGTTGCGCGACTTGTACAGCGCTTCGCGCATGCGGATCGGGCCGAGGAAGGTGTTGGTGTCGTTCTTCGGTCGCCAGACCTTGTCCAGGTACTCGTCGACGAAGACGATCGGTGCATCGTTGACCAGGCTGGATGCGGTGTAGCCACTGTCCAGGGCGGCGCTGTAGATGAACGGTTTGAAGCTCGAGCCCGGCTGCCGCTTGGCCTGCATGGCGCGGTTGTAGTTGCTCTGCTCGAACGAGAAGCCGCCGACCAGGGCGCGGATGGCGCCGTTGTAAGGGTCGAGGGTGACCAGCGCGCTCTGCGCGCCAGGCACCTGGCTGAACTTGAACTTGCCATCCTCAAGGCGCTGCAGGCGCACCAGGTCACCGACCTGGGCCACGTCTGCCGGCGACTGCGGCGCACGGCCCTGGGAGTTGCTATTGATGAACGGGCGTGCCCATTTCATGGTGTCCCAGGCCACCAGCTCTTCCTGGCCGCTGCGGGTCAGCACCTTGAGGCCGGTTTTTTCGACCTGGGTGACGATGGCCGGCTCCAGGCCGCCAAGGCTGCGCTGCTTGCCCAGTTCCTGCAGCCAGGCCGCCTGGGTGCGCCCAGGGAAGCGTGCTTCGGGGCCGCGGTAGCCGTGGCGCTCATCGTAGTCGGAGAGGCCGTTGAGGATGGCCTTGTTGGCCATTTCCTGCATGTCGCTGGGCACCGTGGTGGTGACACGGAAGCCTTCGGTGTAGGCGTCGCTGCCGTAGCGCCCGACCATTTCGGCGCGGGCCATTTCGGCGATGTAAGGCGCATTCACTTCAGGCGTGGGCACGTGGTAGCTGGCGTTGAGCGGCTCGGCCAGGGCTGCCTGGTAGCTGGCTTCGTCGATCTTGCCAAGCTTGTACATGCGGCCGAGGATCCAGTCGCGGCGCTCCTTGGCGCGCACCGGGTTGGCCAGCGGGTTGAAGCGAGAGGGTGCCTTGGGCAGGCCGGCGATCATCGCCATCTGCGCCAGGCTCACGTCGCGGATCGACTTGCCGTAGTACACCTGCGCAGCGGCATCGATACCGTACGCGCGGTTGCCCAGGTAGATCTTGTTCACGTACAGCTCGAGGATCTCGTCCTTGGTCAGCTCACGTTCGATCTGCAGCGCCAGCAGAATTTCGTTGGTCTTGCGCGAGAAGCTGCGCTCGCTGGTGAGGAAGAAGTTCTTCGCCACCTGCATGGTGATGGTGCTGCCGCCGGTCTGGATGTGGCCGGTTTTCACCAGCTGGGTTGCGGCGCGCATCAGGCTGCTGGGGTCGACACCGTAGTGGTTGAGGAAATTGTCGTCCTCGGCTGACAGAAGCGCCTGTATGAATTGTGGGGGAATTTCCGCAAAGCGGATCGGCGAGCGACGCATTTCGCCAAACTCGGCAATCAGCTTGCCGTCGCTGCTGTACACCCTGAGGGGGATCTGCAACTGGATGCTTCTGAGCGATTCGACCGAGGGCAGGCTGGGGCTAAGATACAGAAACGCACCGCTCACACCGAGTACGAGCGCGCAGATGACTGCGACGGAAGACCACCAGAAGAACTTCAGCAGACGTATCAAGGCTTTTCGGTGTCCAGGTTGGGAGTGGATTGCACGCAGGTCCGGCGGACCAAAAAACGCTGGGCATTATAAGCATTTTTTCGCCTCTCCGGGTTACCGGCCAGGCTGCCCGTCGCCTCGATGGGGCGGCGCGGCCTAGTGTTGTCGCGGGGTTGGGGCAGGTAGTCGCGACAGACGGCGGCGACAGACAACAAGGATGCCACGATGCTAGGACGCTTCGGCAAGGATGCCGGTTCACTCTTGGGGGTGGAAATTGCCCCTGACTCCGTTCGGATTGTGCAATTGCAGCGGCGTAACCGGCGCTGCCGGGTGCTTGCCTCGGTACAAGAACCGTTCGAATCACCGGCTGGCAGTGATTGGGTGGCAGAACCTGGCGCCGTGGCGGCTGCCTTGAGGCGGGCCTACCGACGCAGCGGCCTCAGGCAGCGCAGGGTCGCGCTGGCACTGCCGGGCAACCAGGTGATCTGCAAAGTGTGCCATCTGCCGGTGGAACAGGGTGGGCCAGAAATGGAGGCGCAGTTGCTGGCTGACGCCGAACGGCTGTTTCCATTTCCGCTGGAAGACCTGGCCCTGGATTTTCAGGTTCTGGGAGGCTCTAGCGTCGAGCCAGGCTGCGCTGAGGTGATGGTAGCTGCGTGCCGGCAGAGTGCACTGGCGCCACTTGAAAGCATCATCGAGGAGGCCGGGTTGCAACTGGAGGCCGTGGAGGTCGACAGCATTGCCTTGGGGCGCATGCTGCCACTGGACAGGCAGCAGCGCTCGGCGCTGCTGCGTATCGAGGCGCAAAGCACCACCCTTCATGGCTGGCAGTCGGGCCGGCCTCAGCAGCGGCGTGAGCTGAGCCTGGGCCTGTCGACGATAGCGGGAGCGCTGCCGGAGCGCCTGCTGGCCTTGCTCGCCAGTGAGCCTTTGCCCGATTGCCTGTTGATTGCCAGCCGTTCCCCTATCGAACCGGGGCAGTTGCAGAGCCTCGGCTCTCGGTTGAACCTGCCGTGTCGCCTGGTACCCGATCTGGCGCGCCTGGAACATGTCGATGGCGCGATGATCCTGGCGTGCGCCCTGGCTCTGGGAGGGTTGCGCCGATGATGCGGCTGAATCTTCTGCCTTGGCGCGAACGGCAACGCCAGGCCGCGTTGCGGTCTTTTCGAAGGCAGCTGGTCGCCGGAGCGCTGCTGGCCCTGTGTGGCGTGACGCTGGTCGACCAGCTGGCCCGCCAGCGCGGGCAGCAGCAGGCGCTGGCCAATACCCGACACCAGGCAGCACTTGAGGTGTTGGGCGAACAATTGCAGCCGCTGGCCGATGTGCGTGCGCAGCACGAGGCGCTACTGGCACGTGCGGTGGCGCTGGAGGGCCTGCGTGCCCACCAGGATGTGCTGGCCGGGGTGTTCGCTGACCTCGAGCGGGCGTTGCCAGTGGGTGTGCAATTGCTCGACCTCAGCCTGGAAGACGGCAACCTGCAGATGACCGGGCTGGCCACCTCGGGCGCCGTGGTCGCGCAGTTCATGCGTGACCTGAGCCGCTCCGGCGCGCTGGTCGGTCTGGAGCTCAAGCGCATCAGGAGCCTGCCGGGCGGCGATGAATTCCTGCTGGGTGCGCGCGTTTCGGCGTTCTGGTCGTGAATGCTGCGCAGGTGCTCGGCTGGTTGGCCGTGGCCGAGCGCTCCAGCCGCTTCAGGCAGCTGGCGCCCGTGCTGGTGGCCTTGGCGTTGTTCGGCCTGGGCTGCGCCATACTTCTCCCTGCAGCACTGCAGCAGCAGGCGCGGGAGGAGGCTCGGCATGCCGAGTTGCACGAGCAGCATTCAGCCGGCGAGGTGCAGCTGGCCGAGCTGGAGCAACTCCACGCGTCTGTGGCCGTTGCCGAGCGACGCTTGCGGGAGGCGTACTGGCACCTGGCAGCCGGGGAGGGCATGAGTGACCTGCTCGAGCGCCTGGCGGCGTCGGGCCATGCGCACGGCTTGCTCATCGAGCGCTTCGATGTACATGAAGACGAACAGCAGGCCGGCTTTCGCAAGGTGCCGCTGGAGCTTCAGGTGGTGGGGCGTTACGCGGCCCTGCGTCAGTGGCTGGGCGACTGGCTGGGCCAGGCGCGTGTGCTACGCAGTGGTGACCTGCAGCTGGCTGCAGTAGATGGCAAGCCTGGCCTGCTGCGCCTGCAGTTGCGGGTTGATGCCTTTCAGGCGCTGGCGCCAGTGCCGGAGCCTGCGATGTATGCGCGCATGCCAGCCAGGGGCGTGATGGCAGCGCCGCCAGTCGACCCGTTTGCGCCTGGGGCGAAGCGATTGACGGTCAGCGGGTTGGCCGGCGTGCCTTTGGCGCAACTGGAGATGGTCGGCAGCCTGTCGCGTGGGGCGGAACACGAAGCACTGCTGGTGGCTGCTGGCAGACTCTATCGCGTGCGCCCTGGGGACCGAGTCGGGCGTGACCAGGGGGTGGTGGCGAGGGTTGATCAAGCCCAGGTCGAAGTACTCGAACGGCTGTTCATCGCAGGGGAGTGGCATGAACGTACGGCGTTCATCACGCTCGCAAAGCACTTGGGCACGGAGGCCCCGGACGACGATGAAAACATTGATGAAATGGATGCTGGCAGCCCTGCTGCCGGTCCCGCTGGCGTCGGCGACGCCCTACCAGGGTGAGCCTCTTTCGCTGAACTTCCAGGATGTGGAAGTGCGCTCGGTGCTGCAGGTGCTGGCTGACTATGCCGGGGTAAACCTGGTCGCCAGCGATGCCGTGCAGGGTAGCGTCACCTTGCGCTTGCAGGATGTGCCATGGGACCAGGCGCTGGACCTGGTGCTGCGCAGCAAGGGCCTGGCCCGGCGCCAGGAGGGTAATGTGCTGCTTGTGGCGCCTGCGGCCGAGTTCGCCGCGCAGTCTGTCGATGCCCGTGTGGGTCAGGCGCTGGATGCGCGGTTGCAGCCGTTGCGCCGAGAGCTGTTGCCCATCCATCACGCCAAGGCCGCCGAACTTGCGGAGCTGCTGCTGGCGAGCCTGGCGGATGACGGCATCCTCACCGGTCGGGGCAGCCTCAGTGTCGATGAGCGCACCAACACGCTGGTGGTGCACCAGCCGGCCGACCGCCTTGCCGAGCTGAGGCAACTGGTGGAGCAACTGGATGTGCCGGTGCGCCAGGTAGCGATCGAGGCGCGTATCGTCGAAGCCAATGTCGATTACGAAAAAAGCCTGGGGGTGCGCTGGGGTGGGCCGCTTTACATTGAGGACCCTCGGCCGGGCAAGGGCCTGTTCGTCGATCTCGGGGTGGAGCGGGTGGGCGGCAGTATCGGCCTGGGCGTGCTGCGTGGCGACGTGCTGCTCGACCTGGAACTCAGTGCCATGGAAAAGAGCGGCAACGGCGAAATCATTTCGCAGCCCAAGGTGGTCACGGCTGACAAGGAAACGGCCAGGATTCTCAAGGGTACCGAGGTGCCGTACCAGGAAACCAGCAAAAGCGGCGCAACCTCGGTAGCGTTCCGCGAAGCCTCGCTGTCGCTGGAGGTGACCCCGCAGATCACCCCGGACAACAAGGTAATCATGACCGTCAGGGTGACCAAGGACGAGCCGGATTACGTCAATGCCTTGAACAACGTACCACCGATCCGCAAGAACGAGGTCAATGCCAAGGTTCGCGTGGTGGACGGTGAAACGATCGTTATCGGTGGCGTGTACTCGACTTCGCAAAACAATGTGGTCGACAAGGTGCCATTTTTCGGCGATCTGCCGTATGTTGGGCGGCTGTTTCGACGCGATGCATTACAAGAGAAAAAATCCGAGCTGCTGGTCTTCCTGACTCCGCGTATCATGAGTGACCAGGCGATTGCTGTGAGTCGTTGATTCTGTGCGAAATTTGATACTTGTGGGACCCATGGGCGCTGGTAAAAGCACCATCGGACGCCTATTGGCCAAAGAGCTGCGCTTGCTGTTCAAGGATTCCGACAAGGAAATCGAACTGCGATGCGGTGCCAACATCCCGTGGATTTTCGACAAGGAAGGCGAGCCGGGTTTCCGTGACCGTGAGCAGGCGATGATCGCCGAGCTGTGCGCACTCGACGGCGTGGTCCTGGCGACCGGCGGTGGCGCGGTAATGCGCGAAGCCAACCGCCAGGCCCTGCACAAGGGTGGCCGGGTGATCTATCTGCATGCTTCTGTGGAACAGCAGGTTGGCCGCACCGCGCGCGATCGTAATCGCCCCCTGCTGCGCACCGCCAACCCCGAGGCGACGTTGCGCGCCCTGCTGGAAACCCGTGACCCGCTTTATCGTGAGATCGCCGACCTGGTGGTGGAAACCGACGAGCGGCCGCCACGCATGGTGGTGATCGATATTCTCGAGCGCTTGCAGCAGTTGCCGCCCCGTTAGCCCGGGACTATTCTCGGCCACCAGCGCCGAGGCGAGGTTCAACGTTACCGCGCGGGTGCCCGAACGGCGCCGCGCCCAAGTACATTGTGGGGATACATGCAGACACTAAAGGTCGACCTGGGCGAGCGTAGCTACCCGATCTACATTGGCGAAGGCCTGCTGGACCAGCCCGAGCTGCTGGCGCCGCACATCGCCGGGCGGCAGGTTGCCATCGTTTCCAACGAGACCGTCGCGCCCCTGTATCTCGAACGCCTGAGCAAGACCCTGGGTGCCTATTCGGTGCTGCCGGTGGTTTTGCCTGATGGTGAAGCCCACAAGAACTGGGAAACCCTGCAACTGATCTTCGATGGCCTGCTGACTGCACGGCACGACCGCCGCACCACCGTGGTTGCCCTGGGTGGTGGCGTGATCGGTGACATGGCCGGCTTCGCTGCCGCCTGCTACCAGCGCGGCGTCGACTTCATTCAGGTGCCGACCACCCTGCTGTCCCAGGTCGACTCTTCGGTTGGCGGCAAGACCGGTATCAACCACCCGCTGGGCAAGAACATGGTCGGTGCCTTCTACCAGCCCAATGCGGTGCTGATCGATACCACCAGCCTCAAGACTCTGCCGGCGCGCGAGCTGTCCGCAGGCCTGGCCGAAGTGATCAAGTACGGCCTGATCTGCGACAAGCCATTCCTCGCCTGGCTCGAGGACAATATGCAGGCGTTGCGCGCCCTCGACCCGGTGGCGCTGACCGAAGCCATCCGCCGCTCCTGCGCGGCCAAGGCCGCGGTGGTAGGTGCCGACGAGCGCGAGTCTGGCGTACGCGCCACGCTGAACCTGGGGCATACCTTCGGGCATGCCATCGAGACCCACATGGGTTACGGTGTGTGGCTGCACGGCGAAGCCGTGGCGGCGGGCACGGTGATGGCCCTGGAAATGTCCATGCGTCTTGGCTGGATCGACCAGGACGAGCGCGATCGCGGAATCCGCCTGTTGCAGGACGCGGGTTTGCCGGTGGTGCCACCACAGGAAATGACCCCGGCGCATTTCATGGAGCACATGGCGGTCGACAAGAAGGTGCTCGACGGCCGGCTGCGTCTGGTGCTGCTGCGCCAGATGGGCGAGGCCGTGGTGACCGACGACTATCCGAAAGAGATTCTTCAGGCCACGTTGTCGGCGGATTACCGCGCGATCGTGGCCCAGCTTTGAGGTTGTGACAGCGCAATGACCAGTTTGCATGCCGATGAGGCCTTTCTCGACCATTACCAGTTGAGCCACGATCCGTTCGCACCCCGCGTGCCCGGTTTCAAGTTCTTCCCGGCCCAGCGCAAGCCCGTGCTCGGCCAGCTGCACCACCTGGCGCGCTACAGCCAGCTGATGCTGGTTGTCACCGGTCCACTGGGCAGCGGCAAGACCCTGCTGCGCCAGGCCCTGGTGGCCAGTACCAACAAGCAGGCGGTGCAGAGCGTGGTGGTATCCGCCCGTGGCGCCAGCGATGCCGCAAGCGTACTCGGCCAGGTCGCGCAGAGCCTGGATGTGGCCGAGGCCGAAATGCAGGCGATCCTGGCCAAGGTGGTGCAACTGGCACTGACCGGCCAGGAAGTGTATTTGCTGGTGGACGATGCGGAACAACTCGACGAGTCGGCACTCCAAGCGTTGCTGGAATTGGCGGCGGGTGTACCGGAAGGGCGCCCGCATGTGTTCCTGTTCGGTGAGCCGTCGCTGATTGCCGGGCTGGATGAGATCAATATCGAGGAAGAACGCTTCCACATAATCGAACTCGCCCCCTACAGCGAAGAAGAAACCCGCGAGTACCTGGAGCAGCGCCTGGAAGGTGCTGGCCGGGGCATCGAGGTGTTCAGCCGTGAACAGATCGTCGATATCCATGAAAACTCCGACGGCTGGCCTGGCAACATCAACCAGGTCGCCCGTGACACTTTGATCGAAGCCATGATCGCCAGCCGCTCGACGGCCAAGCGACCATCCATGGGGTTCAAGATGCCTAAAAAACATGTGCTCGCGCTGTCCGCTGTGGTTGTGGTCGCCGTTGCGGCCGCGGTGTTGATGCCGAAAAAAGGTGACAAGGCGCCTGCCGAAGCGCCGGCCGCCCAGGCCCAGCTGCCACTTGGCGAGGGCCAGGCCAATGGTGGCAACCCGGCCATCGAGTTCTCGGGTTCGTCCCAGCCGATGCCGCTGCCCCTGGTTGGCCAGTCGCAGCCGGTGATGCGCGAGCCGCTGGCCCAGGCCGCAGGCATGGGCGAAGGTGAGGAAGGCAGCCCGGCCGGTGATACCGCCCTGCAGCCAGGCAACCCGCCACCAACCGTGACCACCATCGCACCGCCGCAAGGTGTGCCGGCAGGCCCGGCACCGGTACCTGCCCAGTCCGTGGCCGCAGCGCCAGCGCAGCCGCAACCACAGCCGGTTGCGCCAGCGCAAAAACCTGTCGCAACCCAGCCTGCCAAGCCGGTTGCGCCTGCCAAGCCGGCACCAGCACCGACCCAGGTCGCCGTGGCCAAGCCGGCCGCCAAGCCTGTCGAGAAGCCGGTGGCCGGTGGCAGCGGCAACAGCGGTTGGTACGCCGGGCAGAAACCGGGCAATTACGTGGTGCAGATCCTGGGTACCAGCTCCGAGGCTTCGGCCCAGGCGTTCGTCAAGGCGCAGGGTGGCGACTATCGCTACTTCAAGAAAAACCTGCAGGGCAAGCCGCTGTACGTAGTCACTTACGGCAACTTTGCCAGCCGCGACGCAGCGGTTGCGGCAATCAAGAACTTGCCAGCGAAGGTCCAGGCTGGTAAACCTTGGCCACGTACTGTCGCCAGCGTCCAACAAGAGCTGGCCTCGGCCCGCTGATACCTTCCGGGCGGCACCACCCCGCCGCCCAGTTGCTGAGCGATTACTGACTTTCGACTAGCCTGCTGCGTTGTCACGCGGCAGGCTTTTCTGTCCCAGACTGCCGGCCACAAGCCTTACTTGCAGTCATGGCTGAAACGCTTCAGACTCGAGCCAAGCCGCTATCACGGCGCAGGCGCAAAAACATTCAAAATTGCGACATAAATTTTCAATGGTGAGACATGAAAATTTGTGAGCATCGCTGTCGCTGTGCAACAATGGTTTTCCATGGCCACCGCAAAAAAGCTGGCGTTTGATCGGCGTGGATGGTAAGTGGTTGTTAAAAAAGAGATTTACCTCCGTTGAGAGGTGAACCTGGTGAGAATGTGTCTATGAAAACAGGTCTGTACCATCCCGAAGAATTCAAGGACAACTGTGGTTTTGGCCTGATCGCCCATATGACGGGCGAACCGAGCCACCACCTTCTGCAAACCGCCATGCAGGCACTGACCTGCATGACCCACCGCGGCGGCATCAACGCCGACGGCAAGACCGGTGACGGTTGCGGTCTGCTCATGCAGAAGCCCGATCAATTCCTGCGTGCCGTGGCCCAGGAGCATTTCGCCGTCGAGCTGCCCAAGCAGTACGCCGTCGGCATGGTGTTCTTCAACCAGGACCCGGTCAAAGCCGAAGCCGCTCGCGCGAACATGGACCGCGAGATCCTCGCTGCTGGCCTGAAGCTGGTCGGCTGGCGCAAGGTGCCGATCGATACCAGCGTGCTCGGCCGCCTGGCCCTTGAGCGTCTGCCACAGATCGAGCAGGTGTTCATCGGCGGTGAAGGCCTGAGCGACCAGGAATTCGCCATCAAGCTGTTCAGTGCCCGTCGCCGTTCCTCTGTGGCCAACGCCCACGACGCCGATCATTACATCTGCAGCTTCTCGCACAAGACCATCATCTACAAAGGCCTGATGATGCCGCGCGATCTGGCGGCCTTCTACCCAGACCTGGGTGACGAGCGCCTGCAAACCGCGATCTGCGTGTTCCACCAGCGCTTCTCCACCAACACCCTGCCGAAATGGCCGCTGGCGCAGCCGTTCCGCTTCCTCGCCCACAACGGCGAGATCAACACCATCACCGGCAACCGCAACTGGGCCATGGCCCGTCGCACCAAGTTCGCCAACGACCTGATCCCCGATCTTGAAGAGCTCGGCCCGCTGGTCAACCGCGTCGGTTCCGACTCCTCGAGCATGGACAACATGCTGGAGCTGATGGTAACTGGCGGTATCGACCTGTTCCGTGGCGTGCGCATGCTGGTACCGCCAGCCTGGCAGAACGTCGAGACCATGGACGCCGACCTGCGCGCCTTCTACGAATACAACTCCATGCACATGGAGCCATGGGATGGCCCGGCCGGTATCGTAATGACCGAAGGCCGCCATGCGGTGTGTCTGCTCGACCGTAACGGCCTGCGCCCGGCGCGCTGGGTGACCACCAAGAACGGCTACATCACCCTGGCGTCGGAAATCGGCGTATGGGACTACAAGCCCGAGGATGTCATTGCCAAGGGCCGTGTCGGCCCGGGCCAGATTTTCGCCGTGGACACCGAAACCGGCCAGATCCTCGACACCGACGCCATCGACAACCGCCTGAAGTCGCGCCACCCCTACAAGCGCTGGCTGCGTCAGCACGCCACGCGCATCCAGGCGACGCTGACCGACGATCAGGGCGTGGCCAGCTACGACGCTGACCAGCTCAAGCAATACATGAAGATGTTCCAGGTCACCTTCGAAGAGCGTGACCAGGTGCTGCGCCCGCTCGGCGAGCAGGGCCAGGAAGCGGTCGGTTCGATGGGGGACGACACGCCGATGGCCGTGCTGTCGCAGCGCGTGCGTTCACCGTACGACTTCTTCCGCCAGCAGTTCGCCCAGGTGACGAACCCACCGATCGACCCGCTGCGCGAAGCGATCGTCATGTCCCTGGAAATCTGCCTGGGTGCCGAGCGCAACATCTTCCAGGAGTCCCCGGAGCACGCTTCGCGGGTAATCCTCAGCTCGCCGGTCATCTCGCCCGCCAAGTGGCGTTCGCTGATGAACCTGGAGCGCGAAGGTTTCGATCGCCAGCTGATCGACCTCAACTATGAAGAGAGCGTCGGCCTGGAAGCGGCCATTCGCAATATCGCCGACCAGGCTGAAGAAGCCGTGCGCGCTGGCAAGACCCAGCTGGTGCTAAGCGACCGCTACATCGCCCCGGGCAAGTTGCCGGTGCACGCCTCGCTCGCCGTTGGTGCGGTGCACCACCGCCTGACCGAACAGGGTCTGCGTTGCGACAGCAACATCCTGGTGGAAACCGCCACCGCCCGTGACCCGCACCACTTCGCCGTGCTGCTGGGCTTCGGTGCCTCGGCCGTTTACCCGTACCTGGCCTATGAAGTGCTGGCCGACCTGATCCGTACCGGCGAAGTGCTGGGCGACCTGGACGAAGTCTTCAAGTACTACCGCAAGGGCATCTCCAAGGGCCTGCTGAAGATCCTGTCGAAGATGGGTATATCCACCATCGCCTCCTACCGTGGTGCGCAGCTGTTCGAAGCCATCGGCCTGTCCGAGGAAGTGGTCGGCCTGAGCTTCAAGGGCGTTTCCAGCCGCATCAAGGGTGCGCGTTTCGCAGACCTGGAAAGCGACCAGAAGCTGCTGGCAGCCGAAGCCTGGAGCGCGCGCAAGCCGATCCAGCAAGGTGGCCTGCTGAAGTTCGTTCACGGTGGCGAATACCACGCCTACAATCCGGATGTGGTCAACACCCTGCAGGCCGCCGTGCAGCAGGGCGACTACGCCAAGTTCAAGGAATACACCACGCTGGTCGACCAGCGCCCGGTGTCGATGATCCGCGACCTGCTGAAGGTGAAGGTGGCCGAACAGCCGCTGCCGCTGGAGCAGATCGAGCCGCTGGAGGCGATCCTCAAGCGCTTCGATTCCGCCGGTATCTCGCTGGGTGCACTGTCGCCAGAGGCCCACGAAGCGCTGGCCGAGGCGATGAACCGCCTGGGCGCGCGTTCCAACTCTGGCGAGGGCGGTGAAGACCCGTCGCGCTACGGCACCATCAAGAGCTCGAAGATCAAGCAGGTGGCCACCGGCCGCTTTGGCGTGACCCCGGAGTACCTGGTCAACGCCGAAGTGCTGCAGATCAAGGTTGCCCAGGGCGCCAAGCCCGGTGAAGGCGGCCAGCTGCCAGGCGGCAAGGTCAACGGCCTTATCGCCAAGCTGCGTTACGCGGTACCGGGCGTGACCCTGATCTCGCCACCGCCGCACCACGACATCTACTCGATCGAAGACCTTGCCCAGCTGATCTACGACCTCAAGCAGGTCAACCCGCAAGCCCTGGTTTCGGTCAAGCTGGTGGCAGAAGCTGGCGTCGGCACCATCGCCGCCGGTGTGGCCAAGGCCTATGCCGACCTGATCACCATCTCCGGCTACGACGGTGGTACCGGTGCTTCGCCGCTGACCTCGATCAAGTACGCCGGCGCCCCATGGGAGCTGGGCCTGGCCGAAACCCACCAGACCCTGCGCGGCAACGACCTGCGCGGCAAGGTACGGGTACAGACCGACGGTGGCCTGAAGACCGGCCTGGACGTGATCAAGGCAGCCATTCTCGGCGCCGAAAGCTTCGGTTTCGGTACCGCGCCGATGATCGCCCTGGGCTGCAAGTACCTGCGCATCTGCCACCTGAACAACTGCGCTACCGGCGTAGCCACCCAGAACGACAAGCTGCGCAAGGACCACTACATCGGCACCGTCGACATGGTGATCAACTTCTTCACCTTCGTCGCGGAAGAAACCCGTGAGTGGCTGGCCAAGCTGGGTGTGCGCAGCCTCGGCGAGCTGATCGGCCGTACCGACCTGCTCGATGTACTGCCAGGCGACACCGAGCGCCAGCAGTACCTGGACCTGACGCCGCTGCTGGGCAGCTCGCACATCCCGGCTGACAAGCCTCAGTTCTGCGAAGTAGAAAAGAACCCGCCGTTCGACCAGGGCGAGCTGGCCGAGAAGATGGTGGAAATGGCCATGCCGGCCATCCGCGACCAGGCTGGTGGCGAGTTCAGCCTCGACATCTGCAACTGCGACCGCTCCATCGGTGCGCGCGTGTCGGGCGAAATCGCCCGTCTGCACGGCAACCAGGGCATGGCCGCGGCGCCGATCACCTTCCGCTTCAAGGGTACTGCGGGCCAGAGCTTCGGCGTGTGGAACGCCGGTGGCCTGAACCTGCACCTGGAAGGCGATGCCAACGACTACGTCGGCAAGGGCATGACCGGTGGCAAGGTCACTATCGTGCCGCCAGCCGGCAGCCCGTTCGAAACCCAGCACAGCGCCATCGTCGGCAATACCTGCCTGTACGGCGCCACTGGCGGCAAGCTGTTCGCCGCCGGTACTGCTGGCGAGCGCTTTGCTGTACGTAACTCCGGCGCCCACGCTGTTGTCGAGGGCACTGGCGATCACTGCTGTGAATACATGACCGGCGGCTTTGTCTGCGTGTTGGGCAAGACCGGTTACAACTTCGGTTCTGGCATGACTGGCGGCTTCGCCTACGTGCTCGACATGGACAATACCTTCGTCGACAAGCTCAACCATGAGCTGGTGGAAATCCAGCGTATCAGTGGTGAAGCGATGGAGGCCTACCGCAGCCACCTGGCTCGGGTCCTTGCCGAGTACGTGGAAGAGACCGGCAGCGAGTGGGGGCGTGAGCTCTCGGAGAACCTGGACGACTACGTGCGGCGCTTCTGGCTGGTCAAGCCGAAAGCAGCCAACCTGAAGCAACTGCTGTCCAGCACCCGTGCCAACCCGCAGTAACAACAGCTGCAAGTGACGGCCCCGTACGCGGGGCCTGTCGTGCTCAAGTGATCGTCTTGCAGCTTGCAGCCTGAGGCTGGCAACTGCGGTAAAGAGGTTTTGAAAAATGGCTGAACGTCTGAACAACGACTTCCAGTTCATCGAAGTGGGCCGCAAGGACCCGAAGAAAAAGCTGCTGCGCCAGCGCAAGAAGGAGTTCGTGGAAATCTACGAGCCCTTCAAGCCGCAGCAGTCCGTGGAGCAGGCGCACCGCTGCCTGGGCTGCGGTAACCCGTATTGCGAATGGAAGTGCCCGGTACACAACTTCATCCCCAACTGGTTGAAGCTGGTCTCCGAAGGCAACATCCTGGCTGCGGCGGAGCTGTCGCACCAGACCAACACCCTGCCGGAAGTGTGTGGCCGCGTATGCCCGCAGGACCGCCTGTGCGAGGGTGCCTGCACCCTGAACGACGGCTTCGGCGCGGTGACCATCGGCTCGGTGGAGAAGTACATCACCGATACCGCCTTCGCCATGGGCTGGCGCCCGGACATGTCCAAGGTCAAGCCAACCGGCAAGCGCGTCGCCATCATCGGTGCCGGCCCGGCCGGCCTGGGCTGTGCCGACGTGCTGGTACGTGCCGGCGTTACCCCGGTGGTGTTCGACCGCAACCCGGAAATCGGCGGCCTGCTGACCTTCGGCATTCCCGAGTTCAAGCTGGAAAAGACCGTGCTCAGCAACCGCCGAGAAGTGTTCACCGGCATGGGCATCGAGTTCCGCCTGAACACCGAGGTGGGCAAGGACGTGACCATGGAGCAACTGCTCGCCGAGTACGACGCGGTGTTCATGGGCATGGGTACCTACACCTACATGAAGGGCGGCTTCCCGGGCGAGGACCTGCCGGGCGTGCATGACGCGCTGGACTTCCTGATCGCCAACGTCAACCGCAACCTGGGCTTCGAGAAGTCGCCGGAAGACTTCGTCGACATGCAGGGCAAGAAGGTAGTGGTGCTGGGTGGTGGTGACACCGCGATGGACTGCAACCGCACCTCGATCCGCCAGGGCGCCAAGTCGGTGACCTGCGCCTATCGCCGTGACGAGGCCAACATGCCGGGTTCGCGTCGTGAGGTGAAGAACGCCAAGGAAGAGGGCGTGAAGTTCCTCTACAACCGCCAGCCTATCGCCATCGTCGGCGAGGATAAGGTCGAAGGCGTGAAGGTGGTCGAGACCCGTCTCGGCGAGCCGGATGCCCGTGGGCGCCGCAGCCCGGAGCCGATCCCAGGGTCCGAAGAGATCCTGCCGGCTGATGCCGTGGTCATCGCTTTCGGCTTCCGCCCAAGCCCGGCGCCGTGGTTCGAGCAGCATGGCATCCAGCTGGACAGCCAGGGCCGCGTGGTGGCACCGGAGAAAGGCAAGTTCAAGCACCAGACCAGCAACCCGAAAGTGTTTGCCGGTGGCGACATGGTGCGTGGGTCGGACCTGGTGGTGACGGCTATCTTCGAAGGGCGCACTGCTGCCGAAGGTATCCTGGACTACCTGGAAGTCTGATGCTGCCTGTACTTGGCTGATCGCCGGCAAGCCGGCTTCCACAAGGGCTGCGGCTCACCCTGTGGGAGCTGGTTTGTAGGCGACAGGGCCATTGGCACCTTCCATCATTAGGATTTTGTATACAAAATCTATTGATCCAGGACATACCTATAGAGAAAAGGCACGGCAAACGGCCGTGCCTTTTCTTTGTGCGTCTGAGAAAATGCCCGCACTATTTTTCCGGATGCCGACATGACTGCCCTGAAGAACGATCGTTTCCTGCGTGCACTGCTCAAGCAACCCGTAGACGTCACCCCGGTGTGGATGATGCGCCAGGCCGGCCGCTACCTGCCGGAGTACCGCGCCAGCCGCGCCAAGGCCGGTGACTTCATGAGCCTGTGCATGAACCCGCAGTTCGCCTGCGAGGTCACCCTGCAGCCGTTGGACCGCTACCCGCTGGACGCGGCGATCCTGTTCTCGGACATCCTCACCATCCCCGATGCCATGGGCCTGGGCCTGTACTTCGAAAGCGGCGAAGGTCCGCGTTTCAAGAAGGTCATCAGCACCCCGGCCGACATCGAAGCGCTGCCGATCCCCGACCCGCAGAAAGACCTCGGCTACGTGATGGACGCGGTCAGCACCATCCGCCGCGAGCTGAACGGCCGCGTGCCGCTGATCGGCTTCTCCGGCAGCCCGTGGACCCTGGCTACCTACATGGTCGAAGGCGGCTCGTCGAAGGACTTCCGCAAGACAAAGGCCATGGCCTACGACAACCCGCAGGCTCTGCACCTGCTGCTGGACAAGCTGGCCCAGTCGGTCACCAGCTACCTCAACGGCCAGATCCTCGCTGGTGCCCAGGCCGTGCAGATTTTTGACACCTGGGGCGGCAACCTGTCGGCGGCGGCTTACCAGGAATTCTCCCTGGCCTACATGCGCAAGATCGTCAGCGGCCTGATCCGCGAGCACGAGGGGCGCAAGGTGCCGGTGATCCTGTTCACCAAGAACGGCGGCCTGTGGCTGGAAAGCATCGCCGAAGCCGGTGCCGATGCGCTGGGCCTGGACTGGACCTGCGAAATCGGCGACGCCCGCCGCCGCGTGGGTGACAAGGTTGCGCTGCAGGGCAACATGGACCCGACCGTTCTGTACGCCAAGCCCGAGGCCATCCGCAAGGAAGTGGCGCGCATCCTGGCCAGCTATGGCCATGGCACAGGCCATGTGTTCAACCTGGGCCATGGCATCACACCGGAAGTCGACCCGCAGCACGCCGGCGTGTTCATCAACGCCGTGCATGAGCTGTCGGCGCAATACCACGCTTGATTCGAGGGTCCCCGAGCGGGTCGGGGGGGGGCTTTAGTATGCCTGTTCGCATCAGGTTGGTGATATTTCCCTGATGTTGAACAGGCTTCAAGTTACATGTCAGCGTTTCACCAAAGGCTTGCATGTTGCTGTGAATCTTTCGATGTAGAGAAAGTTCTCGACATTGAAGATCGATAGTAATTCCTCCTCGCGTCTTTAGCGCTTTTGTTTCGAAAGTCTCAACATGGAAATTGCCTCAAGGCCACGAGAAAAGATCGCGGCCTGCCAGGTTTATTCCTACATAAAAGCAAAGTTGTTTTCTTTACTCTCCGCGCTCCATTCGCGCTGAAGGTGCATTGCATTTCAATAAATGCGCCTTTACGCATTTAACCAGCAATGCGTTCGGAGTTCGTGATGAATACAAGAAAGACCCTGCGAAAAAGCGTTGTCGCCACCGGTGTGTGGGTGGCAATCGCAGGTGCAGGTTTGCAGACGCAAATTGCCAATGCACATGGTCACCTGGCTGATCCTCCGTCTCGTGCAGCGCTCTGCCATGCAGGTTTTAAAAACCTGAACGTCAACTGCGGAGGTGCCCAGTACGAACCGTGGTCGGTCGGCGAAGTGATAGGGCGCTTTCCAAGCCAAGGTCCCGAGGATGGAAAAATCGCCAGTGGTGGCGTTCGGGGCGACTTTGCCGCACTCGATGAGCAATCAGCCAATCGCTGGCATCTGACCCCGGTCGTGGACCGTAACATGCAGTTCGACTGGCATTATGAAGCCCCGCATCCGGTGCGGTCGTGGGAGTACTTCATTACCAAGGCGGATTGGAACCCCAACGCTGCGCTGACCCGTGACTCATTCGATTCGACCCCGTTCTGTGCATTGGATGGCGGCAACCAGATACCGGCAAAAGGTACCGGCACCAATCCAAGGCATAGCTGCACATTGCCAGGCGACCGTTCGGGCCAGCACGTGATTCTCGCCGTCTGGAAGGTTGGCGATACCGATAAGGCTTTCCACAGTGTTGCTGACGTCGATATCCAGCTGGATGGCGGCCCGGTCCCTGAGTGGCCGCGCCTTGCTGAAATCAGCGCCAGCCGTGACCTTGAAGTTGGCGACAAAGTTACTGCCCGGGCATTCGATGCCAACGGGGAGCGTACTGAAAACCATGTAAGCATCAAGATCGAAAATGCCGAAGAAGCCATAGCTGCCAACTGGGCTTATAAGCTCGCCAAGCAGATCAACGAAACCCAGACGTTGGTACGCGCCGGTAAAATGGATGCGGACGGTAATATCGAGCCTGTGCAGGGTTCCAACAGCATCTTCGCCAAAACCGAAAGTGGGTTGACCAACTACCTTCTGCACTTTGAAACCGCCGCTGGCGAGCAGGCCACGATGCACCTGCGCGATGTCAAACCCGAATACACGATCACCGACGGCAAGGGTGGTGTGGATTTCACCGTCATGACCAACAAGGCCCTGACAGTGACAGCGCGGCTGTTCGATACCAACAAGAAGCAGGTTTCTTACTTGCGCCAGAGCGTCAACGGCACCGAGCCGTTCGTGCTGAATGTCGAAAGTACCGAAGGCGAGCATACCCTCAAGGTCGTAGGCGTGGACAAGCGTGAGCGGGTGCTGCTGCAGGACGAGAAGACGGTTCAGCTCAAAGCGGCTGGCGATGGGGCTCACGACTTCGTTTTCCCGGAATCGCTGTCGAGTTACAAGGCTGGCACAACAGTGTTGCAGCCTAAGAACGGCAAGGTTTACGAGTGCCAGCCGTTCCCCAACTCGGGTTACTGCTTGCAGTACTCCGCAGATGCCACCCAGTTCGAGCCAGGTGTTGGTTCCCACTGGAACATGGCCTGGATCGAGAAGTAAAGCGTCTGACCTGGCCCCTTCCGGCGGGGCCAGGCTCTTCGAGTACTATCTATGCAAGTGCAAAAATATTGCTGGCAGCAGATCCTCCTGCACTGGATCTCTGCCACGGTCATCATTTGGGTCTTGATCAGCGGTTTCTACGTGGCGTACCTGAATGTCGCCCCCGCCACGCGCCACTTTGTGGCATTCGTCAATGTGGCCATGACGACCCTGTTCATCCCGGTATTCATGCTGCGCTGGCTGTTGCGTCTGACCAGACCCAAACCCCGCAGCCTGCATGACCATCTCAAACACCAACGCATCGCTCATGTCGCTCATGAGGGCTTGTACTGGACCACAGCTATCGTGCTGTTGTCCGGGGTGCTGATGATGGATCGGGTCATCGATGTGTTCGGTTGGTTCTCCATCGCGCCCATGCTGAGCAACCCGTTCTGGCACAACGTCTGGTTCAAGGCTCACATCGCTTCTTGCCTGCTGCTGGCACTGGGCGTTTCGCTGCACATCGGCGCCGTGCTCTTGCATGAGCTGTCCGGGCGGCGCGTGCTGAGGCGGATGCTGCCCTGATTACGATGAAGCGCTCGAGGTATCTGATTTGGCTTGCGTTCGCGCTGGTAACGCTTGTCTGCCTGGCATGGCGTGAAAGCGTTTATCCCGCAGTTGCGCCCCCGATCGCCCAGGTCCCGCCGTTGACGACAGCGGCTTTGCCGGAAAAGCCGTTATCGGCGGCTACCTTGGCCCTGGCGTTCGGCTTTCAGGCCCCGGGTCAACGGCAGTCGACCCGGGCGGATATCGCCCTCAAGGCCAGCTTCGTTTCCAGTCAGGGCGATGCCCGAGCGTTGGTGAGAAGCGATAGCGGCGAGGCCATCTATCGCGTCGGTGACCGGTTACCGGGCCATGGCGTGCTGCGCCACATAAATGTGCGTTCCATCGTGCTGTGGATCGACGGTCGCGAGGAAGTCGTGTCGTTGTCCAGCGATACCCCCTCTGTATTTTTGCCCACGGGTGCGGCGACTCGCCCGCGCGCTGTTTCAGACCCCTCAGCCCGCCTGTTGCGGGAGGTGCAATGACTTTGATGCGATATCTGCGCGCCGCCTCGTTCGGCGCCTCTCTTACCCTTGCCTGCTCCCTGGCGCTTGCAGAGGCACCCACCTGGCAACTGGCGATGAGCGATGCCGACGTGCGCGACGTGGTGCGTGAGGTGGGGGCGATCCTTGACCAGCCGATCATTCTTGACCCGCGCGTGCAGGGGCGCATCACCGTCCTTTCGAACGAGGCGCTTGATCGCGAAGGGATACGGCGGCTTTTTTACTCGGTGCTCAATGCCCATGGCTTTGCCGCCGTGAACGACGGCGACCGCTTGCTGGTACTGCCTGCAAGCGAAGCCAAGGCCTGGGCAAACCAGCAGGTGGAGGCCATACCGGCAGCGGTCACCACACGGGTTTTCAACCTGTCGGGCAGTGTCGCTGCCGATCTGGCCGGTTTGCTGCGGCCGTTGGTTTCCAGCAATGGCTACATTGGACCGTCCAGCTCCGCCAACGCCCTGGTGATCACCGACTCCGCAGCCAACCTGGACCGCCTGGAAAACCTGGTCCTGCAGCTGGACAGTGGTCAGCGGCATGATCATGAACTGGTGACTTTGCGCAAAGCCCAGGCCGAGGTTGTGCTCCCGGTGGTCGAAGCCGCCGCCGGCGGCCCGGACAGCGGCGTTCGTGTACTGGCTGACATGAACGGCAACCGTCTTCTGATCCTGGGCCCGATCAAGTCCAGGCAACGTCTTGCGCAACTGACCCGCTCGCTGGATGTACCGCTCCCGGCCACTTCGCAGAACTGGCGGGTGGTGCGCCTGCAACACAGCAGTGCCGAGCAGCTTGCCGAAGTATTGGGTGAGGTGGGCAAGCGGCTCGATGGTACGCCAGGCACCAAGGCTCTGGGGGCGGACCTCCCCGGAGAGGCCATGGTCAAGGCCGATGCCAGCCAGAACGCCCTGGTGATAATGGGCGAGCCGCAGACGCTGGGCCGCGTGGAGCAGATCATCCAACAACTGGACCAGCCCCGGGCGCAAGTGCTGATCCATGCGGCAATCGTCGAAGTCAGTGGCAGCATCGATGAAGCGTTGGGCCTGCAATGGGGCATCGACAAAGGTGGCCTCAAAGGCGGCGTTACCTTCAGCGAAAGTGGTGCTGCCCTGGCCGACCTGCTGGGCAAGGAAACCAAGCTGCCGGGGGGCGTCGCCCTGGCCATTGGCTCGGACCGTTTTGCCGCGCTGGTTTCGGCCTTGGCCAGCAATAGCCGCAGCAACCTGTTGTCGACGCCGAGCCTGCTGACCTTGGACAACCAGGAGGCGCAGATTCTGGTAGGCCAGAACGTGCCGTTCAAGACTGGCTCCTACGTTACCCCCGGTAGTGGTTCGGAGAACCCCTTTACCACAGTCGAGCGCAAGGACATCGGTATCAGCCTGAAGGTGCGCCCGCACATCAATGAAGGGCGCAGCCTGCGCCTCGAGGTCGAGCAGGAGAGCTCGGAAATTGCACCCAGCACGACCGAGAACGACCTGATCACCAACAAGCGCACGCTCAAGAGCACCATCTTGGCCGCCGATGGCGAGATTATCGTGATCGGCGGCCTGATCAAGGACAGCGTGCGCAAGGTAGAGCGCGGTGTTCCGCTGCTCAGCCGAATCCCATGGGTGGGCGGTCTGTTCCGGTGGCGCAGCGATACTCAGGAAAAAACCAACCTGATGGTCTTCCTGCGCCCGACCATTCTGCGCAGCCAGGCCGAGCTGGTCGAAACGGGGCGACGCGCCTACGAAGGGGTACGCGCTGCGGATGATTCGACCCTGCCGGAAGATCCCCGGCAGATGTTCGAGTCGCAGGCTCTGCCCGGCGCACCAGGGCCACGCTCATGAACAGCGACCTGCCGTTCAGCTTTGCCCGACGTCACGGCATCCTGCTCGACCGCCAGGCGGCTGAGCCTGCCTTGCTGATGCGAGAGAGCACTTCGCTGGCCGCTCTTGCCGAGGCCTGCCGTGTAGTGGGCAGTAACTGGCACCTGCGGCGTGTCAGCGATGCCGACTTCGCCGAGCGCCTTGCCAGTTGCTACGGCCCCGGTCAGGACGCAGCGCAGGCCGTTGTTCAGGGCCTGGACCGGGAAATCGACCTTGCGCAGCTGGCTGAAGCCTTGCCGCAAACCAGCGACCTGCTGGAGCAACAGGACGATGCGCCGATCATCCGCCTGCTCAATGCCTTGTTCAGCGAGGCGGTGAGGGCCCGGGCCTCGGACGTCCACCTGGAAACCTTCGAGCATCAGCTGCGCGTACGCATGCGTATCGACGGCGTCATGCGCGAGGTGCTGGCGCCACCGCGGGAGCTATCTGCACTGTTGGTTTCGCGCATCAAGGTCATGGCGCGCCTGGACATCGCGGAGAAGCGCGTGCCTCAGGATGGCCGGATCAGCCTGCGCCTGGCCGGCCACGAAGTGGATGTGCGGGTGTCGACCTTGCCCGCCGCCCATGGCGAGCGGGTGGTACTGCGTTTGCTGGACAAACAGGCAATGCGTCTGGACATCGACCATATGCAGATGCCCGGCTCGGTACGTGCTGGCTTCATGCGCATGCTGGCGAAACCACATGGCATTTTCCTGGTCACCGGGCCCACCGGTTCCGGCAAGACCACGACGCTGTACACCGCGCTTTCGTACCTGAACCAGGTATCGCGCAATATCCTCACCGTCGAAGACCCGGTCGAGTACTACCTTCCCGGCATCGGCCAGACCCAGGTCAATACCAAGGTCGACATGACCTTCGCCCGGGGGCTGCGTGCCATCTTGCGACAGGACCCCGACGTGGTCATGGTGGGCGAGATCCGCGATCGGGAGACCGCCGAGATTGCGGTGCAGGCCTCGCTGACAGGCCACCTGGTGCTGTCCACCTTGCATACCAACAGCGCTCTGGGCGCAATAACACGCCTTGCCGACATGGGCATCGATACTTGCCTGCTCGCATCTTCACTGGCCGGGATCATGGCCCAGCGCCTGGTGCGACGGCTTTGCCCCCACTGCCGGGTCGAACATGAAGTGGACGAGGCTACGGCCAGCGTCCTGGGCCACCCGGCCGAATTGCCGCCGCGGCTTTACAAGGCCCAGGGTTGTAGCGAATGCCAGCTGGGTTACAGCGGGCGCCTGGCGTTGCACGAGATGCTGGTGGTGAAGCCCGCACTGGCCCAGGCGATTCATGCCCGGGCGTCTCATGACGACATGCTCGAATTGATCCGCGTGGATACACCAAGCCTGTTCCAGCATGGCGTCCAGCGTGTCTGCCAGGGGCAGACAAGCGTGGCAGAACTGCTGCGCGTGACAGGGCAGGACTGACATGGCGCTGTTCCGCTACCAGGCCCAGGATGCCAAGGGTGTGCGCCAGCGAGGCACCGTGGAGGCGTCGGGTGCGCGCCAGGCCCGGCAAACATTGCGCGAGCAAGGGTTGCTGGTGCTGAGCATGAGCCCCTTGGGGGCATCCCCTATGGCCCGGTTGCTGGCACGCAGTACCCTGAGTCTGGCCCGGCGCTCGCTGCTGACGCGCCAGCTGGCGACTCTGCTGCATGCCGGGGTGCCGTTGACCGAGGCCTTGCAGGCAGTTGCCGAGCAGAGTACGCCGCGTCACGTACGTCAGGTATTGCGCGGCGTGGCTGAGCGGGTTGCCGAAGGCCATGCGCTGGCGCAGGCACTGGCGCATTACCCACAGGCATTCCCCATGGTTTATCGGGCCACCGTGGCCGCTGCCGAACGTTCCGGCCACCTGGCAGGTGTGCTCGAGCGTTTGGCCGAGCATGGCGAGAACCATCAGGCCCTGCGGCAGAAGGTACAGCTGGCGATGGTTTACCCAGTGATCCTGCTGGTTATCTCGTTGCTGGTGGTGGGTTTTCTGCTGGGCTATGTGGTGCCAGACGTGGTGCAGGCCTTTTCGCGTGACCATGCACAACTGCCGCTGGCAACGCGAGTGCTGATCACCTTGAGCGATGCCACGAACCACTATGGCTTGGCAGCGCTGGCGCTATTGGCCATGGCCATCGCACTGGTTGCCTGTGCCCTTCGCCAACCGGCACGGCGCAGGCAATGGCATGGCTTTTCACTGCGCCTGCCCGGATATGGCGAATTCGTCCGGGCCAGCGAAGCGGCCCGCTTCATCAGCACCCTTGCGATTCTGGGGCGCAGCGGCGTGGTATTGGTCGAGGCGATGAACATCAGCGCGGCCGTGATCGGCAACCTGATTCTACGCGAGCGCCTGCTGCGGGCCGCCCGTGAGCTGGGCGAGGGCACCACGCTGGCCAACTGCCTGGCGCGCAGCGAAGCCTTGCCACCACTGATGCTGCACATGATCGCCAGCGGCGAACGCGCCGGTGAGCTCGACACCATGCTCGAACGTGCCGCAGACCTTCAGGCCAAACAACTGGCAGGGCGTATTTCCTTGCTGGTGAGCCTCTGTGAGCCCCTGATGCTGCTGTTGATGGGGGGCATCGTGCTGTTCATCGTGCTCGCCATCCTGCTGCCGATCCTTAACCTCAACCAACTGGTCAACTGACATGTCCATGCGTTCATCACGCCGCGCCGAACGCGGCTTCACTCTCATCGAAATCATGGTGGTGGTCATTATCCTGGGGGTTCTTGGCGCGCTGGTGCTGCCCAACGTCATGAGCCGTCCCGACCATGCCAAGCTGACCGCAGCCCGCACCGATATCCAGTCAATTTCCACCGCGCTGGAAATCTACCGTCTGGACAACGGCCGCTACCCGACAACCGAGCAAGGACTGGACGCCTTGGTGAAACGCCCCACGGTGGCGCCATTGCCACGTCAATGGAGTGCCCAAGGCTATCTGAAAAGCACACCAACCGACCCCTGGGGCTCGCATTATCAGTACGCAAGCCCAGGAACCCGTTCGCCCCATGGCTATGACCTTTACTCCCTGGGCAGCGATGGTCAGCCGGGCGGTGAGGAAATGGATGCTGATATCGGTAACTGGTCTGAATGAAACAGCGCCGCTCTCGAGGCTTCACCCTGCTGGAGCTGCTTCTGGTGATGCTGTTGCTGGGCATTGTGATGGGCATGGCCGGGTTCACGTTCGCACGCGATCCGCAGCGTGTGGCCAGCCAGGAGGCCAACCTCTTCCTTCAGTTGGTCCAGTACGCGCGACAGCAGGCGGTGCTGGAAAGGCTGACTCAAGGTATTCGCATCGATGCTCAGGGCTACCAACTGCTCAACGCCTCCGAGGATGGCTGGGAGGCAGCCGGCAGGCACCGCGATATTGGCCTGGACCTGCGCTTGGAGATCGATGGGCTGCCTGTGCCGCATGCCCTGGCTGGTGGGGCGCCGCAACTGCTGATGTACGGTAATGACGAGCACACGCCGTTTACCCTGCATTTCGAGGCGGACAATGTGCGCCTTGTTTCCGTGTCGAGTGATGGCCTCAATGACCCCCAGTTCATGCACTGAACGCGGCTTCACCTTGTTGGAGGTGTTGGTGGCGCTGGCGATTTTTGCGGTGCTGGCTGTGGCGGTGACCACGGCCAGCCAGCATGTGCTGGCGCAATCGCAGGGGGTTCGAGAGCGCCTATTGGCTAGCTGGGTGGCCGACAATCACCTGACAGAGCTGGGCCTGCAAGCTGCGCGGACTCCCGGCCAGCGGAGCCTGGAGGTCATGTTCGGTCAACACCACTGGACTCTGCACGAAAGCCGCCGCCTGGGCGTGGGTGGCTTGCTGGAGGTGCATGTGCGTGTGGGCCTTGCTGCGGACCGCCAGGTGATGCATCAGGCCACGGGGTGGCTGGGGATGGCGGATGCGCCGCGCTAGCCCGGGCAGGATGACACGCCAGGGGGGCTTCACCTTGATCGAGCTGCTGTTGGCGCTCGCTATCTTTGCAGTCCTGGCAATTGGAAGTGCGCGCGTGCTTGATGTGTTCATGCGTGCCGAGAACGCACGACAGGCACAGGCCGATGAGCTGCGTGCGCTGGGTAGGGCCATGAGTTTGATTCAGCGCGACGCCATGCTGGGGTATGCGCCCTCGAGCCTGGGCAAAGGCGGTTACGGTATTCTGTTGAACGGCACTCGGGTCCATTGGTTGGCCAGCGAACAAGGCAGCCAAACGCTCAAGCGCAGCGAGCTGAGGGTTGTCGAGTACTGGCTCGAAGACGGCGTGCTGTGGCGCCAGCGACGCACGCTGGGGCAAGGCCTGCCACGCCCGCAGCGTTTGCTCGAAGGTGTAAGCGAGCTGCACTGGCGTCTGCACGTGCCCGGTAGCGGCTGGCAGGCGCGCTGGCCAATGGCCCAGCGTCGGCCGGTGCCACCGCAGGCGCTGGAGGTGACACTGTCGACCAGGCGTTTTGAACAGATCCGGCGGGTACTGCCGCTGGGAGGCACCAGCCAATGAGAAGGCAACGTCAAAAGGGGCTTGCGCTGGTCACCGTGCTGCTTGTCATGGCGCTGCTCACGTTGCTGTCAGCCGGTATGTTGCGCAGCCATCAACTGCTGATTGGTGGTGTCAGCCAGCAGATCGACGCGTCGCGCTTGCTGCGTTTGGCTCAGGCCGGCGAGCAGCATGCCCTGGCGAGCTTGCGCCGTGAGGTTGGCGAAGTACTGCAGGTCACTCATGTTCGACAATCCTGGGCCCAGCCCCGAGCGTTCACCCTTGGTCAGGGGCAACTGAGCCTGCAGCTGGAGGACCTCTCTGGCCGCTTGAACCTCGGCGCCCTGATGGCAGGCAAGGAACCCGACCCGCTGCTGCTCAAGCGCTGGGAGCGCCTGTGCCATTCGTTGCAGGTGGAGCCACCCGCTTTGGAAGGGCTCGCTGGCCAGCCGATGCTCGACCCAACCCAGTTGCGTACGTTGCCGGGTGTTTCCGCTGAGGTAATGGCGCGTTTGCAGCCTTGGGTAGTGGTGTTGCCCAAGGAGGCGCGGCTCAACATCAACACGGCCCCGGCGCTACTGCTTGCGGCGTCCGCCGAGGTGTCGCTTACGGTGGCAAGCCAACTGGTAAGCGAGCGCCCCGAAGCGGGTTACCCCACGGTAGAACGTTTTTTGGCCCTGCCCCAACTGGAAGGCGTGGGGCTGGACAGGCGCGGGCTGGCCGTGACCAGCCGCTGGTTTCGCCTGGAGGTGCAGGCAGAGATGGCAGGTAAGCGCATGTACCTGTACAGCGACCTGGAGATCGATTTGGACACGCATCAGGTTCGTGTGGTGCGGCGTGTGTTTTCTGCGATGCGGGAGCAAAGAGCAGATGAGTGAGAATTGGCTGTACCTGTTGCCGGAAGGGGTTGCGGCAGCCGATGCGCGGTGGCCGGTGTGGCTGCGTGCGGCGGACGGCAGCCTGCACAAGGCACGACTGGAGGAGCTGGCTCCGACGCTCACCGGTCCTGCTATCGTGGTGGTACCTATGGAGATGTTGGGCAGTTGCGAGATCGGTCCTGTGCCGTGCAAGCGGCCCAAGCCTGAAACATTGGCCTACGCTGCCGAAGACTATTTGGCTGCGCCGCTGGAAACGCTGCATCTGGTTTTCGGCCCGCCGGATGCGCAGGGACATCGCCGGGCTCTGGTGATAGAGCGTCAGGTTCTGGCCAGCCTTATGGCCTTGTTGAAAAGCCAGGGAATCGACCCGCTCGGGATCCACGCCGATGCCGACCTGCTGGGCGCCGAGCAGCCCCGTGCCCTGTGGCTCGAGGGGCGCTGGTTGTTGGGCGGGCATGGTGGGCCTTGGCTGGCCGCCGGCCCCCAGGCAGCCGAGGTACTGGTGCGGCAACTGCCGCCGATGGAGCGGCCGGCCGAACCTGCTGATGCAGGGCAGACCCTCCATAACCAAGCCGTCGATAGCGCCTTTCACACCTTCATCCAAGGTCGGGCCAAGGCCCTGGACCTGCGCCAGGGGCCATTTCGGCGACGAAGCCCTATCGTGCCCTGGCCATCCCTGGCGGGCGGAGCGCTGCTGGCCTTCGCAATGGTGTGCCTGGCGGAACATCTGCGTGCTGAATGGCTGTCGGAACGTACAGCACAGCTACATGCCGAGAATCTTCAGACGTTTCTGCGTTGGGCGCCCGAGCAGTCTGTCGCAGGTGACCTGGCCACACAGATCAGGGCACTGGAATTCCGTCCCCGAGAGAAGACTACCGTGGAGGGGCTGGTATCTTTCACGGAGCAATTGGTGGAAACCGGGAACATCACGGTTGAGCGAGCCGTGTCCAGTCCCCGCGGAGGGTGGCGCATGGAAGTGGTTGCGCAAGGTTTCGATGACCTTGAGCGCCTGCGCCAGCGGGCGCCTGCCGTGTTGATGGACCAGGCCCGGCAGGCCGAGCAGGTTGTGCGCGCGACCCTGACTTTCAGGGAGACTCGCTGATGCGGTGGATTGAGCAGACCCTGATAGGCCAATGGCAATCGATACCCGGTGATCGAAGGGCAGTGATCATGGCCGCACTCTGGAGTTTGGCCATGGTCCTGCTCTGGCAGTTTGCCTGGGTACCCGGCAAGCAGAGCTTGCAACAGGCCGAGCTCGCCCATGCGCATGAGCTGAAGCTCACCGGGCATCTGCAACGGGTTTCGACAGGTCCGGCCTTGGCCAGGGAACCGGTGACGGTGCTGACACCCGCTGTTCTGAACGAGCGCGCACTGGCCGCCGGTTTGCGAATTATCGGGTTGCAGGCACGGGCCGGTCAGGTGGACGTAAGCCTCGAGGGTGAGCCTGCGCCACTGCTGGAGTGGCTGCATGCGCTGGAGGTTGACGGCGCGCAGGTCCGCAGTTTGCAGTTGCAAATTGTCGGGGAGCGGCTGCAGGCGCAGTTGGGGTTTGCGCTGGATGAGGCCAGTGCTGATTAAGGTTGGCTTCAGCCAGCAGCGGTAGGCTGTTTCCATCGAAATCGAATCAGGACCTGTCCCATGAAAATCCGTTACCTCGCCTTGATCCTCGCCCCTCTGTTCAGCACTGCCGCCCTGGCTGCCGGCTACACCGGCCCCGGCGACCAGTCGGTCACCACCGTAGCTGCGGCCAACGATGCTGCCGACGACACCCCAGTGGTGCTGCAAGGCTTCGTGACTAAGAAGATCAACAACGACGACAAGTACGAGTTCAAGGACAACACCGGCACTATCACCGTGGAAATCGATGATGAAGACCTGCCGCCGACGCCGTTCAACGACAAGACCAAGGTCAAGCTGACCGGTGAGGTGGAGAAGCACCTGATGAGCCGGGAGGTGGATGTAGATATGGTCGAGATCATCAACTGATCCGAGGGCCTTATCGCCGGCAAGCCAGCTCCCACAAGTACTCCACAGGTCATGAGCCTTGTGGGATCCTGTGGGAGCTGGCTTGCCGGCGATGGGCTGCAAAGCAGCCCCATGCTCAGGCTGTCTTGGGCGGCAACTTGCTCAGGCGTAGCGCCACCAGCAACGCCACCGCCAGCAGGCTGCCGATGAACAGCCCGATGCCATTCCAGCCCCACTGATGCCAGAACACCCCGCCCGCCGTACCGGCCACACTTGACCCGGCGTAATAGCTGAACAGGTACAACGACGACGCCTGTCCCTTGGCCTTCAAAGCCCTGCGGCCGATCCAGCTGCTGGCCACCGAGTGCGCGCCAAAAAAGCCGAAGGTGAACACCAGCATACCGACGATCACCATCGCCAACGGGCTGGCCAGGGTCATCATCAAGCCGCCCGCCATAACCACGATACTGGCCCAGAACACCTTGCGCCGGCCCAGTTTGTCAGCCAGCGCGCCCACCTGCGCCGAACTGTAGATGCCAGACAGGTACACCACTGACAGCAAGCCGACCAGCGCCTGGTTCATGTGATAGGGCTCGGCCAGCAGGCGGTAGCCGATGTAGTTGAACAGGGTGACGAAGGCGCCCATCAGCAGGAAGGCTTCGAGGAACAACCAAGGCAGGCCGGCATCCCTGAAATGCCTGACGAAGCCATCCAGCAGGCTGCGTGGGTTCATCGCCTGCGGGCGGAAATTGCGCGATTCGGGCAGCACCTTCCAGAATACCAGCGCCGCCACCAGGGCCAGGCCGCCTATGGTGAGCATAGCCGTGTGCCAGCTGACGAAGTCGATCAGTACGCCGGTGATCAGGCGCCCGCTCATGCCGCCAATGGCATTGCCGCCGATGTACAGGCCCATGGCCAGGCCGATGTGCTGCGGGTGGATCTCTTCGCTCAGGTAGGTCATCGCCACCGCCGCCAGGCCGCTCAGCGACAGGCCGACCAGGGCGCGGGAGGCCAGTACCAGCTCCCAGCTCGGCATCACAGCGCTGGCCAGGGTGGAAAGGGCGGCGCAGACCAGGGCAAACACCATCACCGGCTTGCGCCCGATGCGGTCGGAGATCGGGCCGGTGATCAGCAGGCCGAACGCCAGCATGGCTGTGGAGACTGATAGCACCAGGCTGCTCTGCGCCGCATTGATGGCAAATTCCTTCGACAGCAACGGCATCATCGGTTGCACGCAGTACAGCAGGGCGAAGGTGGCGAAGCCGCCGCTGAATAGCGCCAGCACGGTTTTCATGAAGGCGGGTGTGCCTTTTTCGATCCACATTTCGTTCAGCGGGGCAGGGTCTGGCTCGACGGGAAGGGGGGCTACAGCAGTTTTCACGGGCGGGTACCTCTGGCGCAATGAAAAAAAGCATATAGCTGGCTAATGATTAGATCCAATATATTGTTCGACCTATTTAAGACGTTGTGCGACCTGTTCGGAGCTGATCATGGAACTGCGCCATTTGCGTTACTTCATCGCCGTGGCCGAAGAGCTGCATTTTGGCCGCGCCGCCCAGCAGCTGGGCATTTCTCAGCCACCCTTGAGCCAGCAGATCCAGGCGCTGGAGCAGGAGCTGGGGGCCCGTCTGTTCGAGCGTACCAACCGTCGGGTCGAGCTGAGCGAGGCGGGGCGGTTGTTCCTCGAGGAGGCCCGCCAGGTGCTGGCGCAGGTGGAAAAGGCCGCCGATGTCGCCCGGCGTGCGCAGTTGGGGGAGCTGGGGGAGATGAAGATCGGCTTTACCTCCTCGGCACCGTTCACCTCGAAGATCCCCAAGGCCATCCACGCGTTTCGCCAGCGCTTCCCGGCGGTGCACCTGAACCTCAAGGAAATGAGCAGTCGCGATGTGGCGGAAGGGGTGTTTGACGAGTCCATCGAGGTCGGGCTGATGCGGCCGATGCCGCTGCCGGAAGGGCTGGTGGCCACCGAACTGTTTCGCGAGCCGCTGGTGGCGGTGATCAATGCCTCGCATCCATTGGCCGAAGGCACGGACCACGGCGTGCACATGGCCGCGCTGGCCCATGAACCGTTCGTGTTCTTCCCGCGCAGCTATGGCAGCGGGTTGCACGCGCAGTTGCTGAGCCTGGCGCGCCAGGCGGGTTTCAGCCCGCATTTTGCCCAGGAGGCGGGGGAGGCAATGACCATCATCGGGCTGGTATCGGCAGGGCTTGGGGTATCGGTGCTGCCGGCGTCGTTCCAGCGCATGCGCATCGAAGGGGTGGTTTATCGCACACTGCTGGATGAAGGGGCGATGTCGGCGGTGTGGCTGGTGCAGCGCGAGCATGGTGGGTCGGCGATGGCACGGGCATTTGCCGAGTTGCTCACGGGGCAGGTGGCTGGCGGGGGCAGTGTAGTTGCCTGATCGGGCCCCATCGCCGGCAAGCCAGCACCCACAGCGGGCGCGCATGGCTTGAGGCTGTTGCTTCGGGCAAAAGGCACTGGTCATTGCCGCAGCCGCACCACATACTCGGGCATTCGTTGATACACGGAGGTCAATCATGCGGCGCGTGGTGTTCAATCAGAAAGGTGGCGTGGGCAAGTCGAGCATCGCTTGCAACCTGGCGGCGGTGAGCGCCAGCGAAGGTTATCGGACCCTGCTGATCGACCTGGATGCCCAGGCCAACTCGACCCAGTATCTGACTGGCCTGACCGGCGACGATATCCCCATGGGCATCGCCGACTTCTTCAAGCAAAGCCTGTCCAGCGGGCCGTTCAGCAAGAAGAATCAGGTCGATATCTATGAAACCCCGTTCGACAACCTGCACGTGGTCACCGCCACGGCCGAGCTGGCCGATCTGCAGCCGAAGCTTGAGGCGAAACACAAGATCAACAAGCTGCGTAAGTTGCTCGACGAACTCGACGAGGACTACGAGCGCATTTACATCGATACCCCGCCAGCGCTTAACTTCTATGCGGTTTCCGCACTGATCGCCGCCGATCGCGTGCTGATTCCTTTCGACTGCGACAGCTTCTCTCGCCAGGCCCTGTATGGCCTGCTGGCCGAGATCGAAGAACTCAAGGATGACCACAACGAAGACCTGGTGGTCGAAGGCATCGTGGTCAACCAATTCCAGTCCCGCGCCAGCCTGCCACAGCAGATGCTCGACGAGCTGCTGGCCGAAGGGCTCCCGGTGCTACCGGTGTACCTGGGCAGCTCGGTGAAGATGCGTGAGTCGCACCATGCCAGCCTTCCGCTGATTCATCTGGAGCCCAGGCACAAGCTGACCCTGCAGTTTGTCGAGTTGCACTCGCTGCTCGAGGAGAACGCTTAGACCCCCTGGCTACGCAACCACTCCATCAACGACTGGAGTGGAAACGCCCCGGCCTGACGGCTGACTTCACGGCCATGCTTGAACAGCAGCAGGCTGGGGATCGAGCGGATGCCCAGTTGCCCGGCCAGGTTGCGGTTGGCTTCGCTGTCGAGCTTGGCCAGGCGGCAGCGGCCGGCCAGTTGGCGGGCGGCCTGTTCGAAGGTGGGGGCGAAAGATTTGCACGGACCGCACCAATCCGCCCAGATGTCGACCAGCAGTGGCAGATCGCCTTTGATCTGGCTGGCGTAGCTGGCTTCGGTGAGTTCGAAAGGGGTGCTCAGCAGCACGTCCTGTTTGCAGCGGCCGCATTTCGGCGCGTCGCCCAGGCGCTCGGCGGGCAGGCGGTTGAGGCCGTTGCAGTGGGGGCAGGGGATTACCAGTGGTTCGGACATGTCAATTCCTTGAGGTTTTTGGGGCTGCTTTGCAGCCCATCGCGACACAAGGCCGCTCCTACAGGAGTCCGAGTACCCTCGTAGGAGCGGCCTTGTGTCGCGATGGGCCGCGCAGCGGCCCCAGGATTCATGATGAGCAGCTGATTTCCAGGTGCTTGCCCCATTCCGGCGGTCGCTCGGCATAGCCCTGCATCCCGGCCTGCTCCTCGAACGGGCGGCTCAGCACCTGATGCAGCTGTCGCACTTCACTGTAATCCCCCGCTTCGGCCGCTTCGATGGCTTTCTGTGCCAGGTAGTTACGCAGCACGTACAGCGGGTTCACCGCATGCATGCGCTCACGCCGCCCTTCCGCATTGGCCGCTTCACGCTCGCAGCGGGCCAGGTAGTCCGCCCCCCAGGCATCGAAACCGGCCAGGTCGATGAAGTCGTCACGCACCACCTTCAGCGCCTCGGCGACGGGCTGATCGCCCAGCTTGCGGAAGAACAGGTTGTAGTCCACACCACCGCTCTGCATGCGCTGCAGCAGGCGCTCCACCAACGCCATGTCGTCCTCTTCCGCGGTGGTCAGGCCCAGACGCCGGCGCATCAGGTCCAGGTAGTGTGCCTGGTACAGCGGCAAGAACAGGCCCAGCGCCTCCTTGAGCGCTTCGACTTCGATCACCGTGGTCAGCGCCTGGGCCAGCGCACTCAGGTTCCAGTGGGCGATAGGGACCTGGTTGGCGTAACTGTAGCGGCCACGGTCGTCGGAGTGGTTGCAGATGAAGTTGGCGTCGAAATCGTCGAGGAAGGCGTACGGGCCGAAGTCGAAGGTGATGCCGAGGATCGACATGTTGTCGGTGTTCATCACCCCATGGCAGAAGCCATAGGCCTGCCACAGGGCGATCAGCTCTGCATTGCGCTCGACGATGGTGCGGAACATGGCCAGATACGGCTGCACGGCATCGCGGCATTCGGGGTAGTGCTGCTCCAGCACATGGTCGATCAGCACGCGCTGCTGTTCCGGCTGCCTGGTGTAGTAGAAGTATTCGAAATGCCCGAAACGCACATGGCTCTGCGCCAGGCGGGTGAGCATCGCCGCGCTTTCGCGGGTTTCGCGCCACACCGGGGTGCTGGAGCCGATCACGCACAGTGCCCGGCTGCTGGGAATGCCCAGGGCGTGCAGGGCCTCGGAAGCGAGGAACTCGCGGATCGAGGAGCGCAGCACGGCGCGGCCGTCGCCCATGCGCGAATAGGGCGTCTGTCCGGCGCCCTTGAGGTGCAGGTCCCAGTGCTCGCCCTGGTCATTCAGCACTTCGGCCAGCAGCAAGCCGCGGCCATCACCCAGGCGTGGGTTATAGGAGCCGAACTGATGGCCGGAATAGACCATAGCCCGCGGGTCGGCCTCTTCCCACAGCTTTTGGCCACTGAACAGCTCGGCGAAAACCGGCAGCTCTGCCTGGGCCGGGTCGAGGTCGAGCAGCGCCATGGCCGACTCGCTCGCTACCACCAGGCGCGGGTCTGAGATGGGGTCGGGCAGGACCTGGGTGGAGAACGCGTCACCCAAGCGAGCGAAGCGATTGTCAAAGGTGAGTTGGTCGAGGGCTTTCACGGGCTGCTCCTGGAAGTCGGTACCTAGGGAGCCGCTTTGCGGCCTATCGCCGGCAAGCCAGCGCCCACAGGGGATGTGCAGGGCCTGGGTGCGGCACGGCCCCTGTTGGAGCTGGCTTGCCGGCGATCGAGGGCAAAGCCCTCGCAGGGATTCTGCACAGAATAAAGTATTAGAGCCCACTCAGGCCGAAGCAGTGCCATCCGGTTTCGGCTGCTCCACCGGAATCAGCTGCTGTTTGCCGCCCTTCGGATCCATCAGGAACACCTCGACCTGGCGCACCGAGATCTTGATGTTGTGTGCCTTGAACTCGCGGTTGATGTAGCGGTTGATCTCGTCCAGCGTCGGGTTGCGGTCGCCCAGGTCGCGTACGTGCATGCGCAGCTCGTGGTCCAGCGAGCTCTCGCCGAAGTTGAGGAAGTACACGATCGGCTCCGGGTCCTTGAGCACGCGTGGGTTTTCGTGGGCACCCTTGAGCAGCAGGTCACGCACCAGATCCAGGTCAGAGCCATAGTCGATGCCCAGCTTCAGCGTTACCCGGGTGACCGTGTCGGTCAGCGACCAGTTGATAAGCTGACCGGTGATGAAGGTCTTGTTGGGGACGATGATGTCCTTGCGGTCGAAGTCGGTAATCGTGGTGGCGCGGATGCGGATCTTGCTCACCGTGCCCGACAGGTTGCCGATGGTGATGGTGTCGCCAATCCGCACCGGGCGCTCGAACAGGATCATGATGCCGGAGATGAAGTTGGCGAAGATCTCCTGCATGCCGAAGCCCAGGCCCACCGACAGCGCGGCCACCAGCCATTGCAGCTTGTCCCAGCTGACCCCCAGGGTCGACAGGGTGCTGACGATACCGATACCGACGATGGTGTACGACAACAGCGTGGTGGTGGCGTAGGCACTGCCCTGAGCCAGGTTCAGGCGTGACAGCACCAGCACTTCCAGTAGGCCCGGCAAGTTGCCGGCGAGGGCAAAGGTGATGCCGACGATCACCAATGCGCCCAGCAGGTCGCCGAGGCTGATCGGCACCATGCTGGCGGCGGCGCCGGTGCCGCTGGTGTATTCGTAGAGGACGAAATTGTTGAGGTAGGCGAACACCGAGATCAGGTCCGCCCACACCCAGTACAAGCCGGCGATGAAGCCGCCAAGCAGGGCCAGGCGGATCAGGCGCAGCGACTGCTGGTTGACCTGCTCGATGTCCAGCGTTGGCTCTTCGGTGATGACTTCGCCATCCAGGCCTTCCTTGGCGGCCGCCCGCTTGCTCAGCGCGCGCTGGTAGGCCAGGCGCCGTGCCGCCACCGACAGGCCACGCACGAACGCGGCTTCGATCACAAGCCAGAACAGCAGCAGGTACAGGGTGTAGATGAGCCTGTCGGTAAGTTTCAACGCGGTGTAGTAGTAGCCGAAGCACACGGCCACGAACAGAGCGATGGGCAGGGCGGTGAAGGCCACACCCACGGCCTTGCGGAACAGCGAGGTGTCGCGGTGCGCCGGGCTGCTGAGCAACAGGCGGCTGAGTAGCCAGGCCATCAGTGCGTAGCAGGTCAGTACCACGCCGATACCCAGTACATCATCGGCCAGCGCCGAAGGCTGATGTTCGGCCACCGCCACCACACCGACCAGTGCCAGTACCACGGTGCCCAGGCGGCGCACCCAGCCGCGCAGGAACTCGACCTGTGGCTTGTGCCAGCGGAAGTGGATTTCCGCCACGCCGCCCGGGGCGAGGATGCGGTAGGCGGTGTAGAACACCAGCCAGGCCTGGGCCAGTTGCCAGAGGGCCGCACCGAGGTTGGCGTTCTGCCCGCGGGCGTCGATCTGCAGGGCGTAGCTGCACAGGGCCAGGCCCAGGCTGACCGGCATCGCCAGCAGGATGTTTATGAGGATCGCCTGGGGTGTGTGCCACTGGCTGTCACGGCGGAAGTGGCCGATGTCCTGGTGCACCTTGCCCAGCCGTTGGTACAGGTACTTGCGGCGCCACAGCAGGGCGCCGATCACCAGCAGCAGCGGCAGGAACAGCAAGGGGCGCTGGCTCAGGCCGTCGCCCAGCTCCTTCAGGCCCGAGCCCCACGGCAGGTTGGCCATCTGGTCGGCCAGGCGCTCCGGCACATAGCGCAGCCAGTCCCAGTCCAGCGGCTTGTTGCTGGGGATCCAGAACATCTGCTCGTCGAGGGTGGTGCGCAGGCTCTGGGCGGTGCCCAGCAGCTGCTTCTGGTTGAGCTGCAGGGTGATGGATTCGTTGAGCAGCGCCGACAGCTCGCGGTTCAGTCGCTCCAGCAGATCGCTGCGGGTAATCGCCACTTCCAGCAAGGCCTTGCGCAGCTGTGGCGTCACATCTTCCTGTGGTTGGGCAGCCAGCAGCTTGTCGACATAGGTTACCGGGCTGCTCATCTGCTCGCGTTGCTGGTTGACCTCGAACTGGTACAGGCGGGTGTCGGCGATCTGGTCGGCCAGGTCGCGATCGACCTTGAGGTGCGGCAGGGTCTGCTTCTGCTTGTAGAGGATCTTCGACAGCAGCAGGCTGCCCTTGAGCACGTTGATCTGCTCGTCCAGCGCCTGGTCGGCTTGGGTCAGGGTGTCCAGTTGCTGCTTGGTGCGCAGGTTCTGCTGGGTCAGTTCGTTGAGGCGGTCGGTGCTTTTCAGCAGGTAGTCGGAGAGCTTGAGGTTGACCGCGCTTTCGGTGGCCAGCAGGCTGCTGCCGCCGGCTTTCTGGGCCTCGATCGACTGCTGGGTGACCGCTTCCTGGGACTGGGCCAGGCGCTTGTCGTTGATCAGGGTCTGCAAGTCCTGGATTTCCTGTTCCAGGCGCGCGGAGCGCTCGATCAGCAGGTCGTGGCGGGCGTTGCCCAGATCTTGCAGCAGGCTGTTGCCGGCCAGCTCCTGGCGGCGCAGCAGGGTCAGCGCGTTGAGCGATGCCAGTTCGGCATTCAACTGGTTGCGCTGGTCGGCGTTGATCGGTTTGCCGGCGTCCTTGCCGGTCTTGAGGATGCTGTTGATCTGCTGGGTGCGCGCTTGGCTGTTGCTGATTTCGGCCTGGGCGCGTTCCGGGCGGGTCTGTGAGTTGATGATCAGGCTGTTGGCTTCGGACAACGCCTTCTGCAGCTCGCCCTGCAGGGTGCTGCGCTCGCTGAGCATCTGCTCCAGTTGCGGCACCGAGAGACTGGCGTAACGCTGAGCCACCGGCTGTGGCTTGCTTTCCTTTAGCCTGGCCAGTTCGCGCTGGCTGTCGCTGGTTTCTTTCGGCGCACCGGTAAGCTGCTGCTTCAGCGCGGCGAGTTTCTTTTCGTTGTCTTCCTTGCTGGCGAGCAGGCTGAGGGTTTGCTCCAGCACCTGCTGCAGGGCTTTCTGCTCGGCCTCGGGCAGCTTGCGCTCGGCGATCTTGTCGAGGCTGTTCTGGATGCTGGCGGTGGTCGGGGCTTCTGCTGCGGTGGCTGCAAAAGAGAGAGACAGGCACAGCCCGAGCAGGGCTGTGCGGAGGTACACGCGCAGGGACATAGGCAGGCTACTTGTGGATCCGGCAGAAACGAAGTTTAGAGGAACAATCCTGGTCCGGGTCGCGTTCCTTCGGGGAATCTGACGCCTACTTTCTGGATCTTGTTCCCGTCCATGGTGGCCACGGTCCAGATCGTGCCATGCCATTCGACCTGGTCACCTACTACTGGAGCGCCTCCGACCTTCTGTCGGATGAACTGGGCCAGCGGCATTTTCGCGTCCAGGCCGTCGAGTTTCAGGCCGTACAACGCCGCTACAGCACCCAGTTCGGCATCGCCTTCGAGCACGAAGTCACCGAAGAAGCGCAGGTCCAGACCACGTTGTGGCGCCTGGCTGAACAGTTTGCCCAGGGCCGGCAGGTTGTGCTCGTGGCCGATCACGCAGAGCATGTCGCCTACTTCCAGTACCGTACTGCCGGACGGGTGCAGCAGTTGCTCGCCCCGGAACAGCGCGGCGATTCGCGTGCCTTCGGGCATTTTCAGCTCGCGCAGGGCGGCGCCGATGCACCATTTTTCGGCACCCAGGCGGTAGACGAACATTTCCCACTCGCTGGTGATGTGCACTTCCAGCGCGGAACGCGAGATTGGCGCTGGGTCTGGCGGTACAGTCACTTTCAGCAACTTGGCCATCCACGGCAGGCTGGTGCCTTGCACCAGCAGCGACACCAGCACGATGAAGAATGCCAGGTTGAAGAACAGCTGGGCGTCCGGCAGGCCGGCCATCAGCGGGAACACCGCGAGGATGATCGGTACCGCACCGCGCAGGCCGACCCAGGAAATGAAGGCCTTTTCACGGCCGTGGAAGGCCTTGAACGGCAACAGGCTGGCGACCACCGACAGCGGCCGCGCCACCAGGATCATCCACAGCGCCAGGCCCAACGCCGGCAGGGCGATGGGCAGCAGGTCGTGGGGCGTGACCAGCAGCCCCAGCACCAGGAACATGCCGATCTGCGCCAGCCATGCCATGCCGTCGAGCATGTGCAGGATGCCGTGGCGGCTGCGGATAGGCTTGTTGCCCAGCACCAGGCCGCACAGGTACACGGCAAGGAAGCCGCTGCCGTGCAGGGCGTTGGTTGCCGAGAAAACCACCAGGCCGCCGGCGATCACCAGGATGGGATACAGGCCGCCAGCCAGCTTGATACGGTTGACCAACTGCAGCATCAGCCAGCCGCCGCCCAGGCCGAGCAGCCCGCCTATGCCGAACTCGCGCAGCAAGTGGGTGAGCAGGCTCCAGTGCAGGCCGGTCTGGCCGCTGGCGATCATGTCGATCAGGGTGACGGTGAGGAACACCGCCATTGGGTCGTTGCTGCCCGACTCGATCTCCAGGGTGGCGGTGACCCGCTCGTTCAGGCCCTTGCCCCCGAGCAGCGAGAACACTGCCGCGGCGTCGGTGGAGCCGACGATGGCGCCGATCAGCAGGCCCTGGATCAGGCTCAGGTCGAACAGCCAGGCGGCGACCAGGCCGGTGAGGGCGGTGGTGATCATCACGCCGATGGTGGCCAGCGACAGCGCCGGCCACAGCGCCACGCGGAAGCTCGCCACCCGCGTGCGCAGGCCGCCGTCAAGCAGGATCACGGCCAGCGCCAGGTTGCCCACCAGGTAGGCGGTCGGGTAGTTGTTGAAGATGATGCCGCCACCATCGACCCCGGCGACCATGCCGACGGCGAGGATGATGACCAGAATAGGGATGCCCAGGCGCGACGACAGCGAACTGACCAGGATACTTGCGCCCACCAGCAATGCGCCGATCAGGAACAGGCTGTTGATGGTGCTTGCATCCAAAGGCAGATACTCCGGGGACCGCAGGGGGGAGGGGACTTGATAGCATGACGCTAGCAGGTCGCGTGCCAAATGATTCTAACCTGATGAATTGGCAGGCTGTAAAGCGTTTCTGCAGATGAAAAAAAGGCACCGCGGTGGGTGCCTTTTCTGGTGTTGTCTGGGCAGGCCCTTTCGCGGGTGAACCCCGCTCCCACACGTGCTGCACAGTTTCCAGACCTGTGCAAACCCTGTGGGAGCGGTTTAACCGCGAAAAGGCCGGTGCAGGATTTACGCCTGCTTGACCTCACGCATCGGCTTGCCCTTAACCGGTGCACCGTTGGCCACGTAGTACTTGGCGGTGCTGCGCGGCAGCGGCTTGCGGCCACGGATCTTGTCCGAGATTTTCTCGGCGATCATGATCGTGGTGGCGTTGAGGTTGCCGGTGATGATCAGCGGCATGATCGACGCATCGACCACGCGCAGGCCCTTCATGCCATGAACGCGTCCTTCACCGTCGACCACTGCCATGTCGTCGGTGCCCATCTTGCACGAGCAGGATGGGTGGAAGGCGGTTTCGGCGTGCTCGCGGATGAACTTGTCCAGCTCTTCATCGGTTTGCACGTGTGCGCCTGGGCTGATCTCACGGCCACGGTACGGGTCCAGTGCTGGCTGGGCCATGATTTCGCGGGTCAGGCGGATGCCGTCACGGAATTCCTGCCAGTCCTGCTCGGTGGACATGTAGTTGAACAGGATGCTCGGGTGTTGGCGCGGGTCTTTCGACTTGGCCTGGATGCGGCCACGCGCAGGCGAACGCATCGAACCCATGTGCGCCTGGAAGCCGTGTTCCTTCACGCCATTGGAGCCGTTGTAGTTGATGGCCACCGGCAGGAAGTGGTACTGGATGTTCGGCCACTTGAATTCAGGGCGGGTACGAATGAAACCACCGGCTTCGAACTGGTTGCTGGCGCCGATGCCGGTGCCGTTGAGCATCCACTCGGCACCGATGGCTGGCTGGTTCCACCACAGCAGCGACGGGTACAGCGACACCGGCTGGGTGCAGGCGTACTGCAGGTACAGTTCCAGGTGGTCCTGCAGGTTCTCGCCAACGCCCGGCAGGTCGTGTACCACCGGGATGTCGAGGCTTTCCAGCAGGGCGCGCGGGCCAACACCGGAGCGCTGCAGCAACTGCGGTGAAGCGATTGCGCCAGAGCTGACGATCACTTCCTTGCGGGCACGGGCTTCAACGCGCTCTTCACTGTCACCGACCAGGTAGGTCACACCGATGGCGCGCTTGCCGTCGAACAGTACGCGATCAGTCAGGGCGTGGGTGACGATGGTCAGGTTCGGGCGCTTCTTGGCCTGGTCCAGATAGCCACGGGCGGTGCTAGAACGACGGCCGTTCTTGGTCACCGTACGGTCCATCGGGCCGAAGCCTTCCTGCTGGTAGCCGTTGAGGTCTTCGGTGCGTGGGTAACCGGCCTGCACGCCGGCTTCGACCATGGCGTGGAACAGCGGGTTGTTGCCGGCTTTCGGCGTGGTCACGCTGACCGGGCCTTCGCCCCCGTGGTAGTCGTTCGGGCCGATGTCGCGGGTTTCAGCCTTGCGGAAGTACGGCAGGCAGTCCAGGTAGGTCCAGTCTTCCAGGCCTGGCAGTTCCGCCCAGCCGTCGAAGTCCATGGCGTTACCGCGGATGTAGCACATGCCGTTGATCAGCGACGAACCACCCAGGCCCTTGCCGCGGCCACATTCCATGCGGCGGCCGCCCATGTACGGCTCCGGGTCGGTCTCGTAGGCCCAGTTGTAGCGGCGGCCCTGCAGCGGGAAGGCCAGGGCGGCCGGCATCTGGGTACGGAAGTCGAAGCGGTAGTCGGGGCCACCGGCTTCCAGCAGCAGTACGGTGACGCCGGCGTCTTCGGTCAGGCGGGTCGCCAGGGTGTTACCGGCCGAGCCGGCACCGACGATGATGTAATCGAATTCTTGGGACATGAAAGTACCCTCGTGTTGGCGGTGATCAGGGAGCGGGAACGCCCGTGCGCAGAGGCACGGGCGTGGCTGGACAGGGTCTTAGAAAACCGAGTTGTAGCCGCCCAGCTCGACCTGGACCGACTTGATGCGAGTGTATTGAGCCAGCGAGCTGACGCCGTTCTCACGGCCGACGCCCGACTGCTTGTAGCCACCGACCGGCATTTCGGCCGGCGATTCGCCCCAGGCGTTGATCCAGCAGATACCGGCTTCCAGCTTGTGGATGATGCGGTGGGCGCGGGTGATGTCGTTGGTGCAGACACCGGCGGCCAGGCCGTATTCGGTGTCGTTGGCACGACGGATGACTTCTTCTTCGGTTTCGTAGGTGAGGATGCTCATCACCGGGCCAAAGATCTCTTCCTTGACGATGGTCATGTCGTCGGTGCAGTCGGTGAACACGGTCGGGGCCACAAACGCGCCCTTGGCGAAATCACCGGCGGTCAGTCGCTCGCCACCGCACAGCACACGGGCACCTTCTTCCTTGCCCTTGGCGATGTAGCCAAGCACGCTTTCCATGTGCTGGAAGCTGACCAGCGGGCCGAAGTTGGTGTTTTCGTCTTCCGGGTTGCCAGCGCGGATGCGGGCAACGCGCTCGACGATCTTGGCCTCGAAGGCAGCTTTCATTTCAGCCGGGATGAATACGCGGGTGCCGTTGGTGCACACCTGGCCCGAGCTGTAGAAGTTGGCCATCATGGCGATGTCGGCGGCCTTGTCCAGGTCGGCGTCGGCGCAGATGATCAGTGGCGACTTGCCGCCCAGTTCCATGGTGACTTCCTTGAGCGACGAGCTCGAGGCGCTGGCCATGACCTTCTTGCCGGTGGTGGTGCCGCCGGTGAAGGAGACTTTTTCGATGCGTGGGTGCTCGGTCAGCCAGGTGCCGACTTCGCGGCCGCTGCCGGTCAGGACGTTGAACACACCGTTCGGCAGGCCGGCTTCGGTGTAGATCTCGGCCAGTTTCAGGGTGGTCAGCGAGGTGACTTCCGAGGGTTTGAAGATCATCGCGTTGCCGGCGGCCAGGGCCGGGGCGGATTTCCACAGGGCGATCTGGATCGGGTAGTTCCAGGCGCCGATACCGGCGGTCACGCCCAGCGGCTCGCGGCGGGTGTAGACGAAGGACGATTCACGCAGCGGGATCTGCTCGCCTTCGATGGCCGGAACCAGGCCAGCGTAGTACTCCAGCACGTCGGCGCCGGTGACGATGTCGACGTAGCGGGTTTCCGAGTACGACTTGCCGGTGTCCAGGGTTTCCAGCATGGCCAGCTCGTCGTTGCGCTCGCGCAGGATCTCGACGGCGCGGCGCAGGATGCGCGAACGCTGCATGGCGGTCATCGCGGCCCAGACTTTCTGGCCACGCTCGGCGCTTTCGACGGCCTTCTCGACGTCAGCCTCGGTGGCACGTTGCACGTGGGCGAGGACTTCGCCGGTAGCCGGGTTGATGGCTTCGAAGGTGGCATCGCTGCCAGCGTCGACGTAAGCGCCATCAATGTAGAGTTTTTGCGTTCCGAAACGGGCCATAGTGTCCTCGCAAGTGCAGTGTGTGGTTTGGCTTGCGCGTCACGCTCCTGCCGGGTTGGCAAGGGCCGTGCGCGGCTGTTCAGCGGCCTGGTCGTTTGTACCCAGGGTGTGCTGCTTAGCCAGTTGTAGATCCATGTATTCGTAAGCAATCCGTATCGCCTGGTCGGTGTCGAATGCATCTCCCGACAGGGCACCACGCAGCCACAAGCCGTCGATCAAGGCTGCCAGGCCGCGGGCTGCCTTGCGCGCATGGTAGAGCGGCAGGGCGCGGCGGAACTGGCAACACAGGTTGGAATACAAGCGGTGGTCGTTGATCCGCTGCAACCTGTGCAAATCGGGCTGGTGCATGCTGGAAGCCCAGAAGGCCAACCAGGTTTTCATCGCCGGGCCGTTCACCTGGCTGGCATCGAAGTTGCCCTCGATGATCACTTTCAGGTGGGCGCGCGGGCTGTCGTCCGTCAGGGCCTGGCGACGTGCTCTAACGCCTTCGTTGAGCATGTTCATGATGTAACCCATCGTCGCTGCGATCAGGCCGTTCTTGTCCCGAAAGTAGTGACTGATGATGCCGTTCGACACACCGGCCAAACGGGCAATCAGCGCAATGCTGGCGTCGCCCAGTCCGACCTGATCGACCGCCTGCAACGTGGCTTCGATCAACTGCTGGCGGCGGATGGGTTGCATACCGACCTTGGGCATCTTGCTATCTCCTCAGGCCTGCGAGCAGACGACGGGCGGCTGACTCGGCGAAGGCCAGTCTATTTTGTTTTGATTGAACGTTCAATCAATAAAGAATAAGCTCTGCGACAATTTGTGCCATTGACAGTTTTTCAGGCGGTCGAGAAGGCACGGATTGACACCCCAGGAAATCGCGTAACCCCCGGAATACAAGGCGTTGACGGGCATGAGCGATGCGAAATGCAGATTCTGCCGTGCGGTCATGGACCCTGCGGCGGGCCCTTGGAGCGGGCGGGGTGATCTGTGACGAATGCGCGCACCTCAGCGAAGGTGTGGCATTTGCAGCAGGCCACCTGTCTGTTTTTTTGCAACGTATCGATTCGGGATCACGGTTTCCAGGGTGCTTTTATAACACCTGATGCAGTGGGGATATTCCACCAATTGCTCGGGAAAGACTGATTAGCCTCCACAGCCGCACTGCCCGGAGCATTCGTGCAATGAGTTCTGCCTCACTTACCAACCCTCCGGCCGAGAGGGTACGGGTCAACCGCGTGGTGTTCTTCACCTCCGCGCTGATGATCCTCGTTCTGACTGCCTTGCTTATCGCTGTACCCGAAACCGCCGGCCAAGTGCTGGGCGTGGCCCAGAAATGGCTGACGCGCACCTTCGGCTGGTACTACATGCTGGTAATCGGCGGTTACCTGCTGTTCGTCATCTACCTGGCCTTTTCCGACTACGGCAAGCTCAAGCTTGGTGGCAAGGATGACCAGCCCGACTTCAGCTATGGCGCTTGGGCCGGCATGCTGTTCTCCTCCGGTATCGGCATTTCGCTGCTGTACTTCGGCGCCTCCGAGCCACTGGACCACTACTTCAATCCACCGGAAGGTACTTCTGCCAGCCTCGACGCAGCGCGCCAGGGCCTGCAGCTGACCTTCCTGCACTGGGGCCTGCATGGCTGGGCGATCTACGCCCTGGTCGGCCTGGCCGTGGGTTACTTCGCCTACCGCCACAACCAGCCGCTGGCCCTGCGTTCGGCACTGTACCCGCTGGTGGGTGAGCGTTGGGTCAAGGGCGCTGCCGGCAATGCCGTGGACATCTTCGGCATGTTCGTCACCCTGCTGGGCCTGGTGACCAACCTGGGCATCGGCTCGATGCAGGTAGCCTCTGGCCTGGAATACCTTTTCGGCATGGACCACAGCAAGACCAACCTGCTGGTGGTGATCCTGGTCATGGCCGGTGTTGCTACCGTGGCGGCGGTCTCGGGTGTGGAAAACGGCATTCGCCGCCTGTCCAACCTGAACATCGTACTGTTCAGCGGCCTGTTGATCTTCGTCCTGCTGGGCGGCGAAACCCTGCACCTGCTCAACGGCTTCGTGCAGAACATCGGTGACTACCTCAACGGTATCGTGCTGAAAACCTTCGACCTTTATGTGTATGAAGGCGAAGCCGGCAAGTCCGAGCGCTGGCTGGGCCTGTGGACCGTGTTCTACTGGGCCTGGTGGATCTCCTGGGGCCCGTTCGTCGGCATGTTCATTGCCCGTATCTCCAAGGGCCGCACCGTGCGTCAACTGGTCAGCGGCGTGTTGCTGATCCCGCTGGGCTTCACCCTGGCCTGGCTGTCGATCTTCGGCAACACCGCGCTGGACCTGGTGATCAACCAGGGCGCCGTGGAGCTGGGCAAGACCGCCCTGGAACAGCCGTCGATGTCGATCTACCAGCTGCTGGAATACTTCCCGGCGGCCAAGATCGTGATCGGTGTAGCGGTGTTCGTCGGCTTCGTGCTGTTCCTCACACCGGCCGACTCCGGTGCGGTGATGATGGCCAACCTGTCGTGCAAAGGCGGCAAGGTCGACGAAGACGCCCCGCACTGGATGGTGGTGTTCTGGTCGGTGGTCATCACCCTGGTCACCATCGGCCTGCTGTTCGCCGGTAACTTCGAAGCCATGCAGACCATGGTTGTGCTCGCGGGCCTGCCGTTCTCGGTGGTGCTGGTGCTGTTCATGTTCGGCCTGTACAAGGCCATGAAACAGGACGTGGCGGTGGAGCAGGAGCGTGCCGAGTTGGCCGCCCGCGGCCGTCGTGGCTTCAGCGAGCGCCTGACCCAGCTGGAACTGCAGCCGACCCAGGCCGTGGTGCAGCGTTTCATGGACAAGCAGGTCAGCCCGGCGCTGAAAGAAGCCGCCGCGCAGTTGCAGACCCTGGGCTTCGAGGTGGAAACCCGGGTTGGCCAGTCGCGCAACATGATGGGCCTGCGGGTGATGATGGAAGAGGGCAACCCGTTCGTCTATGAAGTGAGCCTGGACGGCTACCTGGCCGCGCCGAGCGAAGCACCGGTGGAAGGCGAGCCGGAAGTGCGCCAGCGCTTCTATCGTGCCGAGGTGTACCTGCACGATGGCAGCCAGGAGTACGACCTGATGGGCTTTGCGCCAGAGCAGATCGTGCGTGATGTACTGGACCAGTTCGAAAGCCACCGCCAGTTGCTGGGGCGTGTGTACAGCTGATTCTTGAGCGATGAGGAGGCCCTGCAAGACGCAGGGCCTTTTTCATTGGCAAGCAATAATTAGCCCGGGTGTCGGACAAGTTTGCTGCAGCCTGCCGGTTTTCTTCCGGAGGCATGCTTCATGAAACGTTCCACATTCGATTTTCAGTACGCCGCAGCCAGTCAGTTCAGTGATCGGCCGACATTGCGGCAGGTGACCAGCGAGAAGCTGTGGACCGTGCTGCTGGGGAAGCTGCCCTGGCTTGAGTATGTGAAGCCGGCGCTGTCCAACGCCGACCCTCTCATGCTGGATAGTCCCGATCCCAGCACGCCTTATTGGACTACCCAACCGCTGGTTGATCGTGTGCTCCAGGCACTGCTCGAAGCAAAGTCGCTGGACATCGAGCCTGTCGGTGAGCGACATCACAATCTTGCACTGACTTCCTCATACCGTTTCCCAGGCTCGGACAGCGCGTTCGATACCCGTCAACTGAGCGGCATTTCTGATGCACTCGAAGAGCTGGTACAACAACTGCCAAGGCTTTTCTGCGAGGCGCAGCTCAAATACTGGAATGCCAAGGGCAGCGCAGGAGTCAGCCGTGATCAGTGGCTGCAACTACTGCTGAGGACTGCACTGTTGCGTGGCCTGCCTCTGCAAGGATTGGATGCTCAGGAGCAGGCGTGCATTCGCGGCTTGATCCGCGGAGGAGCTGCCCAGCCTTCGGTTTACTTCGTGAAAGCCAGCCTGACCTGTGGGTCGATGCAATACGACCAGGTGCTCAGTCACCTGTTGGTCACTGGCGACTACGATGAGCGGCAGGTGGTGCTGTGGTGCGCACCGTCCGGTATCACGCGCAGCTTCGCTTCCTTGGCTGATTTCGGTGACGCGTTGAGGGGCGAACTGGCGCGGCACTACAGTTTTCAAAGCCTGTCGTGGACGCGTCAGCCGGTCGAGGGCAACGTCTTTGCCCAGCAGGTTTCGCTGCTGCTTGAGTCCATGTTCCAGTCTTTCGAACTGTTGCGCTTCAGTGGCTTGTCCGATGTGGCGGCAATGGAGAGGCGTTTCGCCGACCTGAGCGACCCGGCAGCCTGGTTCGTACGCTACGAGGACGACACGCCACCCGCCATGGCCCCGCCAGGGCTCAGAGCCAGTGCCCCGCAGGACAGCTTTGCCTGTCGCGCCGCGTTGTTGCAGCTCGCCCTTGACCAGCTGGATGCCGGGGGTGTTTCGGTGCTGGACGGCATCCAGTCGTTGACGGCATTTACCGCACAGCAATTGGGCGAGCAGATGAAAAAGGAGTATGGGGACGAAACCTCTCCAGATCACTTGCTCCTCGACCTGTACATCGCCCGGGGTGTGCCTGGCGGTGCTGCGACAGGTGCTGGCGGTGGCGAGTCGCTGGCGTTCGTGGGTACGAAGTCGCTTACCGAATTCGCTATCGGCAACCTTGCTTCGCTCAAGGGCGCGTACATCAAACAGGTCCGCCATAAGAAAGGCATCACTCCACCGAAGTGGCTGGATGCCGATGCAGCGAAGCGACTGGTCACCCAGGTCGACATTGGTGGCCGTTACCCGGCCTATGTTGCCGAACAGTTCGATGACAAGACCATGCGTGCCGAGCGCGTTGTGCGTTTTGCCAGGGAGTGGCGAAGCGCGTTTCTTTCCAGTGCCCTTGCGGCCAGGCTAGACGCGAAAGTCTCCGAGGTAGGTCTACAGTGCGTGGTTGATTTTTGCGCAGGTCATCAGGACCCTTTGGTTCCGCGCATGTCATTGATCCCCCTGGCTTTCAGGCGCAGTCGTCATTCGCGTAAGAAAGACGCTGTGCGCGGCATGTACTTGCTGTTCTGCGCCGAGCCGGCAAAGGTTCTGTTGTACCGCCCGCTATATCGACAGGACACGGTTCGCGACTACGCAAGCCTTGAGGCCTTGCTTGCACATATCCGTGAGTCGGCTCTGTTTCAGGAAAGCATTCTTGACTGGATCGATCCGGCCGCGCGCGACGTATATGCAGAGGGCGGGTTCAGTGAGCCACACATTGTGAGCATTGGTATCGACCCTTATGCGCTGCCGGCCCAGCCGGAGCCGGCGATGCTCGACCTGGAACTGTGGCGCAACGACGTTGATGAAAAAATCTACCAGGCCAATCGAGACCTGCTGGTCGAGCTGGCCGGCCTGGAATCGGTATCTGACGCCGAGAGCCGCTGGCAGCTTTTGTGCGAAGGCGCTTGGCTGTTGTTCGATGTGGTAACCCAGGCGATACGCGGCCCGGTCGCTTCAGTGGCCTGGTTAGTACAGTTTCTGGCTTCGCTGCAACACGATCTGGCCGCATTGGAGCAGGGTGGTGAGTTCGATCGATCCGCCGCAGTGGCCGACATGTTGCTCAACCTTGGAATGGCGCTGCTGCATGCCCATCAGCCGAAGCTGGAGACTGCCCCCGCAAGGCTGTTGCCAGAGGTTTCACTGTTCGAAGGGCCTGACCGGCAAAGCGGCGCGTTCACCGAGCTTGCTATCGAGGTGCGCGAAGAGCCGGAAGGCAAACTGGGCGAGCCAGGCAGCCAGGTGCTGGATTTTTCCTGGCGCGGCCAGCAAGGGTTCAACTGGCTGCCCGCGCAACAGCGGCAGAGGTTGCAAGCCATGCGCTCAAGCGTCTCGGTCAATGGGTTGAACCCCTTGTCAGTGGGTGATGGTGAAGGTCTGTACCAGATCGATGGAAACTACTACGCGGCTATGGCTGGTGACCTCTATGGCGTGGAGTTGCTGGCTGATGGAGTTCGGGTGGTCGATGCGACTGGCGGTTACGGGCCTTGGCTGGCATTTGTCGATGGGGCTTGGCAGGTGGATACGAAACTGCGCCTTGCGGGAGGCGCTCCCAGCCCCAGGACATCGGTATCGGGCCGATTCAAGAAACTGTACGACCGCGTCGGCCAGCTGGATGTGGAAATCTTAAAATTGAAATCGACAGTTCGGACAACCACCGAGCAGATAAAGGTTTTGTACCAGAGCCTTACCAAAATAGACGCGTTGAAGGTAAAGACGCAGGAGGATGTGAATTCGGCTCCGGCAGGTACCGATACGAAAGCACTCCGGTCACTGACCGCGCGGTATGAGCAACGAGCGATGGAAGTGCGGGAAAACATCGCCCAGCACCGAGAGCAAATCGCTTTGCTGATTGAAGAAGCCATTGGCAACGAAGACGAACAGCTAAAGCTGTTGATCACGATGGCAGAGCCCAAATATGCCACGCAACGCCGAAAGGATGGGTTGGATGAGCCTGTCGTCATGCTTGAAGAGAGTGCTCGCATAGAGCTGATTCGCGATTGCGAGTTCGTTTACAAGGAGCTGAGTGATCTGACGGACTATCCGCAACTTACCGCTCTGCAGCGGGCTATGGATGCGAAGCAATTTGCTGAAGCTGGTGAACAATATGCTGCGTATCGTATCAAGCTGGAGCTTGTGGTGGAGTACCAGGACCGCATGCTCGCCATGCAAGTGCATCTGGACAATTTGCTCGCCGAGACGCCGGTTGGGCTCGTTATACCTTCCAGCCGCCCTGGCAAGGATCGCACAGTGGGGCAGTTGATCGACGAAAGGCCCTTCTCGACTGTGCAGATGCGCTTCCATCAGGCTCAGAACCTGGCTGAGCTGTCCGTGCATTTCGATGCTCCCGGCGACCTTCAGACAGTCGCCCGCTACCGGGACGAACTGGTCAGCATGGCGTTGCGCAATGCTGCAGAGGCTCATGGGGAGCTGGATTTCGCCAATCTGTCGGCAGATGACCGCATCGTGATCCTGCAAGAGGCATGGGATGAGTACTCTGCCGCACTGCTCAATAGTGCCCGCATTCTCCGCGAAGGTGGCGACCTGATCGAGCCCGCAATGCTCGAGCGGTATCGCAACCATGTAGAGCAACTGAAGGAAGATGCGGGGCAGCGGCTGGTTGCCGCGATCTCGGAGCAGGAGGGTGGAAAGGTTGCGCAAAAGCGCACGCCCTACAAGGTGTCTACCGAAGAGCAGCGAGTGGTGCGCAATCTTGCTGGGCAGTTGATGATCGGGGTAGAAAGGACGATAGGCGAAAACCAGATCGTGGAAGTGCGCGAAACCTTCAGTGAAGAAGTACTGGCCATTTTCGACCTGGTGGATGGGGAATGGCGACAGCGTGAAAGCAAGCGCCCTTCATTGGCTGACGAAGCTACTCCAACAGATCTGTCCATGTGGGTACAGGCGCTTCTGGACAAGAGCGATTCCGTGAGGGAACAGGCCAAGGACTATCTCGAACACGACATCAAAGGGACGTTGCTCAAGCAGTTGTTCGACCAGCATCTGGAAAAGCTGAATCAGGCTCTCAGTGTGGTGCGTGATGCTGGCGGAAACGACAAGCTGGTCAGGACGCTGGAACTGGAACTGGACAAGTTGGGAGCGGAGAAGAAACTGCAAATGACCACGCTCTATACCGACACAAAATATCCGTCGGCCGAAGGTTTGCAGTATCTCCATGAGGAGGGCCTGATACAGGTCGAATACCTGGAGCGGCGCACTATGCAGGATGGCAGTGCTTTTGACGAATACCGGATCCTGCGTCTACCGAGCAAGCGAAACCTCTGGGCTGCGCACTTCCATTTCCGCTCGCCAGACGCTTTTGCAGAGGATTTCACGGTGGGTCACCTCAAGACCTGGAGCCAGCGTCGTTTGAGTAGCCAGGTCGCTGCAGTCTCGGGCCAGCGGGTGCACAGGGGAAAACTCACGCTGGACCAGGCGCGGGGAATCATTCCTTTCCAGTGAGCCGATCAACGGGAGCTTTGGGGTGGTGCCTGGCATGTGCAGGCATCGTCTGATTGCCCCGCTCGGCAATCATCTGTTCCAGGCCGATCAGCTCTATGCCCTGGCGCTTCAGCCGGGGCAGCTCGCGTTCGAGTACCTCGAGGGTTTGCGGATAAGGGTGGCCGATCAGTACGGCTGAGCCTTGTTTCCGAGCAAGTTCGACCCCGAGCTGCAATTCGTTGCCAATGGCCTCGGTCGTGCGAATGTTATCCAGAAAGACATCACGGGATACTTGTGCCACGCCCTGGGCCTGAGCCTGGAATGCGGCCACCGTGGCGGCGCTGGTACGGCTGTCGACAAAGAACAGGTGCCTGCGTTGCAGGTCGGCCATCAGCATCGCCATTGCTTCGGGTTCGGCGGTCATGCGGCTGCCCATGTGGTTGTTGATGCCGACCACCCACGGCACCTGCGCCAGGGCGGCGTCCAGGCGCCGGGCCAGCTCCGGCAGAGGTGTGCCGGGGTGCCAGGCGTAAGGGCCGGTAGCCGGGTCCATTGGCATGTGCAGGATCACCGTCTTGCCGGCCTTGTGTGCCTGACGGGCGAACGTGGTGGCATGCGGGATGTCGGGCATGATCGCCATGGTCACTGGGCCGGGCAGGGCCAAGGTACGGCTGTCGCGCTCGCTGCTCTGGCCCAGGTCGTCGATGATGATGCTCATGTAGGCCTTGCCGGCCGGCGCCGCTTGCGCGACCCCGGCCATAAGGCAGAACAGCAGACAAAGCAGATACCGCATGGGGATCACTTGCCGGAGGTGATGTTCAACCCTTTGAGCAGGCTCAGTGCCTGGCTCAACTGGAAGTCGTCATCCTGCGGGCGCTCCTTGCGCTTGCCGCTGCCGGTCGGGCGATCGGCACCGCCGTTGCCGTTGCCCAGGTGGCCCTGCAGGTCGGCTTCCTTGAAGTTGTCGGTGTCGGCTTCGGCGGTGAGCTTGGCCGGGCGCACTTCGATGTCGGGTACGATGCCCTGGGCCTGGATCGAGCGGCCGTTGGGGGTGAAGTACAGCGCGGTGGTGAGCTTCAGCGCACGGTCGTTGGCCAATGGCAGCACGGTCTGCACCGAGCCCTTGCCGAAGCTGTCGGTGCCCATCAGCACGGCGCGCTTCTGGTCTTGCAGGGCGCCGGCGACAATTTCCGAGGCCGAGGCACTGCCGCCGTTGATCAGCACCACCAGTGGCACGCCGTCGCTGGCATCGGCCGGGTCGGCCGAGAAGCGCAGTTCGGAATTGGCAATGCGGCCCTTGGTGTAGACGATCAGGCCCTTGGTCAGGAAGTGGTCGGCCACTTCCACCGCCGACTGCAGCACGCCGCCCGGGTTGTTGCGCAAGTCCAGCACCACGCCGCGCAGCTTCTTGCCGTTATCCTTGCGCAGCTTGGCCAGGGCCTTGCCTACTTCGTCGCCGGTCTTGACCTGGAACTGGGTGATTCGGATGTAGCCGTAGTCGTTCTCCAGCAGCTGGCTCTTCACGCTCTTGACCTGGATGACCGCGCGGGCCAGGGTCACGTCGAAGGGGGTGCCGCCGTCGCGCACGAGGGTCAGGGTGATTTTCTCGCCGACCTTGCCGCGCATCTTGTCCACCGCCTCGGTCATGGTCTGGCCACGAGTCGGGGCGCCGTTGATCTTGACGATCAGGTCGCCGGCCTGCACGCCGGCACGCGAGGCCGGGGTGTCGTCGATCGGCGAGACCACCTTGATGAAGCCGTCTTCCTGGCCTACTTCGATGCCCAGCCCGCCGAATTCGCCGCTGGTGCTTTCCTGTAGTTCCTGGAAGTCCTCGGGGCCGAGATAGGCCGAGTGCGGGTCGAGGTTGCTGAGCATGCCCTTGATGGCATTTTCCAGCAGGGTCTTGTCGTCCACCGGCTCCACGTAGGCCGCCTTGATGCGGTCCATGACCTCGGCGAAGGTGCGCAGCTCTTCAAGCGGCAGTGGTGCCTTGGCGGTCACCTCGGTGGCCGGTACTGCGGCCGGCTTGGCCGGCTCCGCGGCAGTGGCCAGGGGCGCGCCGACCGCCAGGGCGATGGACAGGGCCAGCTGGGTGAGACGAGGCGAGTGCAGCATGTCGAACTAACTCCTGATCCTGTAAGTGCTCCCTTGGGAGCATCGGTGCAGCCTGTGGCTACCCCGTGGAAATTTGACTAGCCCCGGCACCACTGCGAAGGGTCGGTAGGCCGGCCCTGCTGGCGGATGGCGAAGTACAAGCCGGCAGCGTCCTGGCCGCCGCTGTCGCCAACGGTGGAAATGGCCTCGCCGGCCTTGACGATATCACCGGCGCTCTTGAGCAGGCTCTGGTTATGGCCGTACAGGCTCAGGTAACCGTTGCCATGGTCGAGAATGACCAGAAGCCCGGCACCGCGCAACCAGTCGGCGAACACCACACGCCCGCCGTGCACGGCACGTACCTGGGTGCCCGGGTTGGCGCTGATCATCACCCCGTCCCACTTGGCACGGGCATCGCTGCCGCGGGCATCACCGAAACGTGCCAGCAATCGACCATTGACTGGCCATGGAAGTTTTCCCCGTGCGGCAGAAAATGCGCCGCCGTAGCTCGCCCCGTCGCTGGAAACCATCGGGCCCAGGGTTGTACGGGCCTTTTTCGGTGGCTCCACCGGTTCGCGGGCGGCAGCGGCGGCCAGGGCTTCCTGCTGGCGGCGTTTTTCCGCTTCCTGCTGGGCCAGCAAGGCCTTCTTGCGCGCTTCTTCGGCCTCGCGGGCCTGGCGGGCGAGGGTTTCTTCGATGGTCTTGAGAACTTTGGACAGGTCGGCCTGATCCTGTTCACGCGATTGCAGCTTCTGGTCGCGGTCCTTCATGTCGCTGTTGAGCTTGGCCAGAACCTGCTGGCGCTTGCCGCGCTCGGTTTCCAGGGCCTGGCGGCGGCTGTCGAGGTCGGCGCGCTGGGCCAGCAGCTGTTGCTGCTGGGTAGCGATTTCCTGTTCGACGTTGGCCAGTTGGCGCAGGGTCTCGTTGAAGGTGCGCAGTTGCTCCAGGCGCGCCTTGCTCAGGTAGTCGTAGTAGGTCAGGGTGCGGGCGAACTTCTCGGGGTTCTGCTGGTTGAGCAGAAGCTTGAGGTATTCCTCGCGGCCATTCTGGTAGGCCGAACGGGCCTGGATGGCGATCAGTCGCTGTTGTTCAACGCGGGCGCTCTGGAGTTTTTTTTTCTCGGTATCAAGGCGCTCCAGCTCGCCCTCGGTCTTTTTTAGTTCTTGCTGCAGGGCCTCCACCTGCTTTTCGAGGTTGCCGATATCGGTCTCGGTGGCTTTGAGGTCCTTTTGCACGCCGGCCTTTTCTTCCTGGAGCTTGCTCAGCGTCTTCTTGAGCTCGGCAATGTCCTGGCGGGTGGCGTCCAGTTGCTGCTGGGTCTGCGCACGCTCATCGGCAAAGGCCGGGCTGAGCAGGCAAGACAGGGCTAGGAGGATCAGGGCGCGAAGCATGGGGTTTGGCGTACCAAGGATGGAGACTGGCCTAGTATGCCCGCGCGGGCGGGCAAAAAAAACGCCTCGCTGCGGGTGCAGAGGGGCGTTTGTCTGGAATTCATGTGTTATCGGGGCTGCCGTGTAGTCAATTCGCAGCACAAGGCTGCACCTGCAGGCATTGCGCGAGCCCTTTGTAGGAGCAGCCTTGTGCTGCGAATGGGCCGTAGAGCGGCCCCGATACACAGAATCAGGCGTCGACCAGGATGGAGGTGCCGGTCATTTCCACCGGCTTTTCCAGCCCCAGCAGCTTCAGCATTGTCGGCGCCACATCGGCCAGCACGCCGCCGTCACGCACTTTGACGTTGCGTTTGCCGACATAGATGAACGGCACCGGCTCGGTAGTGTGCGCAGTGTGCGCCTGGCCGGTGCACTCGTCTTCCATCTGCTCGACATTGCCGTGGTCGGCGGTGATCAGCGCTTCGCCACCGACCTTGTCCAGCGCCTCGACAATGCGCCCGACGCAGCCATCCAGGGCCTCGACGGCCTTCACCGCAGCTTCGAACACGCCGGTATGGCCGACCATGTCGCCGTTGGCGTAGTTGACCACGATCACGTCATAACGCTGCTGCTCGATGGCCTCGACGATGCGGTCGGTAACTTCCGGTGCGCTCATTTCCGGCTGCAGGTCGTACGTGGCGACCTTCGGCGACGGGATCAGGATGCGCTCTTCGCCTTCGAACGGCTCTTCGCGGCCACCAGAGAAGAAGAAGGTGACGTGGGCGTACTTCTCGGTCTCGGCGATGCGCAGCTGGGTCTTGCCGTTTTTCGCCAGGTACTCGCCCAGCACGTTGTTCAGGCTGGCCGGGGCGAAGGCGGCAGGTGCCGGGATTTTCGCCGAGTACTGGGTCAGGCCGATGTAGGCGGCCAGTTTTGGCAGGCGGGCACGCGGGAATTCGTTGAAGTCGGCTTCGACGAACACGCGCGACAGTTCGCGGGCGCGGTCGGCGCGGAAGTTCATGAAGATTACCGCGTCGCCATCTTCGACCCTGACTGCTTCACCGATGCGCGTGGCCTTGACGAACTCGTCGCTCTCGTCGCGGGCGTAGGCTGCTTCCAGGCCGGCCAGTGCGGTGTCGGCAGTGTATTCGGCAGCACTGTCGACGATCAGGTTGTAGGCGGCGCTGACGCGGTCCCAGCGGTTGTCTCGGTCCATGGCGTAGTAGCGGCCGATCAGGCTGGCGATGCGGCCCTTGCCCAGTTTGGCGAAGGTGGTGTCGAGCAGTTCGATGGACGACTGCGCGCTGCGTGGCGGAGTGTCGCGGCCGTCGAGGAAGGCGTGCAGGTAGATTTTCTGCGCACCGCGCTGCGCGGCCAGTTCGGCCATGGCCACCAGGTGGTCCTGGTGGCTGTGTACGCCGCCATCGGACAGCAGACCGAGGATATGCACGGCCTTGCCAGCACTGGCTGCCTTGTCCACGGCGCCGGTCAGTACCGGGTTTTCGAAGAACTCGCCGTCGCGGATGGCCTTGGTCACCCGGGTGAAATCCTGGTACACCACGCGGCCGGCGCCGAGGTTCATGTGACCGACTTCGGAGTTGCCCATCTGCCCGTCCGGCAGGCCGACATCCATGCCCGAGCCGGAAATGAGGCCATGCGGCTGGCTGGCGCGCAGGCGGTCATAGACCGGTGTGTTGGCGGCATAGATGGCGTTGTATTCGGGGCTTTCGCTGTGGCCGAAGCCATCCAGGATGATCAGGACCAGGGGTTTGGGCGTACTCGTCATCAATCAAACTCACGGTTGTTCAAAGATGATAAAGACACGCATTTTAGGGCAAATGCGCCACTGGCGGCGAATATTCGTCCTGTTCCCTGACCAGCGTGGCCAATGTGGCAACATGAAGGTACCTTTCCGGCCGGCCCGTCGGGCTTTGGTGGCAATAAGGGGCTGTGTATACTGGCCGGCATTTTCAATCGCGTGGAACACCCCAGATGGTTGCTAACCTGATTCAATTTGCGACAAACCACTACATCCTGGTGGCGATCTTCGTTGTTTTGCTGGTCGCATTGCTGGTCAACGAAATCCGTCGTGGTGGCCAGAGCCTGAGCAACGGCCAGCTGACTGCTCTGGTCAACGCCGAGAAAGCCCTGGTCATCGATATCCGCCCGACCAAGGAATACTCCGCCGGTCACATCGTCGGTGCGGTGAACATCCCGCAGGACAAGCTGGTCAACCGCATGAGCGAGCTGGACAAGCACAAAGAGAAGACCCTGATCGTCGTCGACTCGATGGGCCAGCAGTCCGGCACCATCTGCCGCGAATTGCTCAAGGCTGGTTACAACGCCGCCAAGCTGAGCGGTGGCGTTTCCAGCTGGAAAGCCGATAACCTCCCCCTGGTGAAGTGATATGAAGCCCGTCATCGTCTATTCCAGCGACTACTGCCCCTACTGCATGCGCGCCAAGTACCTGCTCGAGAGCAAGGGCGTGGCCTTCGAGGAAATCAAGGTCGACGGCAAGCCACAGGTTCGTGCCGAAATGAGCCAGAAGGCCGGTCGTACATCGGTGCCGCAGATCTGGATCGGCAGCACTCACGTCGGTGGATGCGATGACCTTTATGCCCTGGAGCGCGCCGGCAAGCTCGACGCGCTGCTGGCGGCCTGAATTTGCACTGCATTCAAAAACATTAGGATAAGGATCTGCCATGACTGACCAACAGACCAACGGCGCTGCTGCAGAAGACAACAGCCCTCAGTTCTCCATGCAGCGCATCTATGTGCGCGATCTGTCGTTCGAGGCCCCGAAAAGCCCGCAGATCTTCCGTCAGACCTGGGAACCGAGCGTTGCCCTGGATCTGAACACCAAGCAGAAAGCCCTGGAAGGCGACTTCCACGAGGTGGTGCTGACCCTGTCGGTTACCGTCAAGAACGGTGACGAAGTGGCCTTTATCGCTGAAGTGCAGCAGGCCGGTATCTTCCTGATCAAGAACCTGGATGCGGCTTCGATGAGCCACACCCTGGGTGCGTTCTGCCCGAATATTCTGTTCCCGTACGCCCGCGAGACCCTGGACAGCCTGGTGACCCGCGGTTCGTTCCCGGCCCTGATGCTGTCGCCGGTCAACTTCGACGCCCTGTACGCGCAGGAAATGCAGCGCATGCAGGAAGCTGGCGAAGCGCCGACTGTGCAGTAATAGCTGCGTTTGAAAAAGGGCGACTTCGGTCGCCTTTTTTTGTTGGCCTGTTCCCGCCCTATCGCCGGCAAGCCGGCTCCCACAGTTACTGACAGGTTTCAAGGCCGGTGCGGTCCCTGTGGGAGCTGGCTTGCCGGCGATAAGGCCAGTGCAGGCAGTGTATCAACTGCCGGAAAACCCATTCTGCCGCCACGCCTCATACACCGTTACAGCCACGGTATTGGACAGGTTCAGGCTACGGCACCCCGGCCGCATTGGCAGGCGCAGACGTTGTTCGGCCGGCAGGCTGTCCAGTACTTCGGTCGGCAAACCACGGCTTTCTGGCCCGAACAGGAAGGCATCACCCGGCTGGTAGGCCACTTCGTGGAAGGGATGCGAGCCCTTGGTGGTGAAGGCAAACAGCCGTGGATTGCCCAGGCTTTCCAGGCATCCGGCCAGGCTCTCGTGGCGCTTGAGCGTGGCATACTCGTGGTAGTCCAACCCCGCGCGCCGCAGGCGCTTGTCATCCAGTTCGAAGCTGATGGGCTCGATCAGGTGCAGGTCGCAGCCACTGTTGGCGCACAGGCGAATGATATTGCCGGTATTCGGCGGAATTTCTGGTTGAAAAAGGATGACGTGAAACATGCACGGCTCCAAGCGTGAAGATGACGAGCATTCTACCCCTGAACCGGACGTGCGTTCGAAGGCGTTCCCGCGGGTGATGCTGTCGCTGGCGATCGTCGGCTTGATGGTGGGGCTGATGATCGGCCGCCTGACCACGCCCGAAGAGCGCGAGCTGCAGCAGGTGGAGGTAGTGCAGGATGGCCTGGAGCTGTGGTTCAACGAAGAACCCCAGCTGCATGGTGAGAATGTGGACGGTACGGTAGCACTGTTGTTCCAGGCCCAGGGCACGGCCCGGCAAGGGCAACTGAGCCTGCAGGGCAAGCCTGTGAGCTGGCGGGTGCAGAATAGCAAGGAAGGTCTGTTGTTGACGGTGGTGGCCGCGCGCCCTCTGCACGGCGAGTGGGCCGGTGCAGAGGACGCTGGGCGCTGGCGTTTGCAGGTGAAACTGCACGAATAAAAGAGGGGATATCCCGGCCTGCCTGTACCAGGGTCCCCGAAAGGGGTACTGCGTATAAAGGGGGGATGGCCCGGCCTGCCTGTACCGAGGTCCCCAAAACTGGCGATGTTGCGAATAAAAGAGGGGTTCACCCGGCCTGCCTGTACCAGGGCCCCCGAAACTGGGTATGTACTGTCCATTGCAGGTGGCGTGCCAATTTTTAAACGCCCATGAATATTGGGTTTCAGGGTGAATTGGCCGTTTTTTGAGGGGGTTTGTGCCTTAGTGAGGTGCATCGGGCACAGGATCGGTGCATCGAAGGGCTGAAATGTTCGGGGCCGCAAAGCGGCCCCGAGGATCAATGGGTTTACCGGAACTCAGTGGTCATCACCTTCCTCATCATCGCCACCCGCCACATTCATCCCCAGCTCCTTGATCTTGCGGGTCAGGGTATTGCGCCCCCAACCCAGCAACAGTGCCGCATCGCGCCGACGGCCAGCGGTGTGCTTGAGCGCCGTCTCGATCATGATCCGCTCGAAGCTCGGCACTGCGCTGTCCAGCAGGCTGGTTTGCCCACGTGCCAGCGCCTGGTCGGCCCACTGGCGCAGGGCCTGCTCCCAGTTGGTTACCGGGGCGGCGTCCTGTGGCAGGTTCAGCAGCTCTGGCGGCAGGTCGCCGATCAGCACTTCGCGGCTGGAAGCCATCACGGTTATCCAGCGGCAAGTGTTCTCCATCTGTCGCACGTTGCCGGGCCATGGCAGGTTGCGGATGAACTCCTCGGTTTCCGGCTTGAGGATCTTCGGTTCGACCGCCAGTTCCTGGGCGGCGCGGGCGAGGAAGTGGCGGGCGAGGGCGGGGATATCCTCGCGGCGGTCGGCCAGCCGTGGAATGTGGATGCGAATCACGTTCAGGCGGTGGAACAGGTCCTCGCGGAACTTGCCGGCCTGTACCAGCGACTCCAAGTTCTGGTGGGTGGCGGCGATGATGCGCACGTCGACCTTGACCGGTACGTGGCCGCCCACGCGATAGAACTCGCCATCGGCCAATACCCGCAGCAGGCGGGTCTGGGTGTCGGCAGGCATGTCGCCGATTTCGTCGAGGAACAGGGTGCCGCCGTCGGCCTGCTCGAAGCGGCCCCGGCGCAGGTTGGCGGCGCCGGTGAAAGCGCCCTTTTCATGACCGAACAGCTCGGACTCCATCAGGTCCTTGGGGATGGCTGCCATGTTCAGGGCAATGAATGGTGAGGCCGCGCGCGGGCTGTGGCGGTGCAGGGCGTGGGCCACCAGCTCCTTGCCGGTACCGGACTCACCGTTGATCAGCACGGTGATGTTGGAGTGGCTGAGGCGGCCGATGGCGCGGAACACCTCCTGCATTGCCGGTGCTTCACCGATGATTTCCGGCGTGCGCGCCAGGCTCTGCGGCACATCCAGCCCTTGTTGCTCCTGGGCGTGTTGGTTGGCGCGCTTGACCAGCGAGACCGCCTCGTCCACATCGAATGGTTTGGGCAGGTACTCGAAGGCACCGCCCTGGTACGACGCAACGGCGCTGTCCAGGTCGGAGTGGGCGGTCATGATGATGACCGGCAGGCGTGGGTGCTGCTCACGGATCTGTGCCAGCAGGTCGAGGCCGCTGGTGCCCGGCATGCGGATGTCGGAAATGATCACGTCCGGTTGCTGACGTGCCAGGCGGCCCATCACGCCATCGGCGCTATCGAAGCTCTGGGTGGTCATGCCTTCCTGTTGCAGGGCTTTTTCCAGGACCCAGCGGATGGAGCGATCATCGTCGACGATCCATACGGTTTCACTTCGGCTCATGAGGCGGTGGCTCCTTGTTCCAGGGGCAGGTAGATCGAGAATGCGGTGTGGCCTGCATGGCTTTCACACTCGATCAGGCCCTGGTGCTGGCTGATGATGTTCTGGGTAATGGCCAGGCCCAGCCCGGTACCGTCCGGGCGACCGCTGACCATGGGATAGAAGAGGGTGTCCTGCAGTTCCGGCGGGATGCCCGGGCCGTTGTCGATGATCTCCACCCGCGCCACCAGGCGATGGCGCACATGGCCGATGGTGAACTGGCGCAGGGCACGGCTGCGCAGGGTGATGCGGCCCAGGCGCAGTTCGTTCTGCGAGCTGATCGCCTGCATGGCATTGCGCACGATGTTGAGTACGGCCTGGATCATCTGCTCGCGGTCGACCAGTACATCAGGCAGGCTGGGGTCATAATCGCGCACCAAAGTGATGCAACCCTGGCTTTCGGCCTCTACCAGGCTGCAGACCCGCTCAAGCACTTCGTGGATGTTGGTCATGGCCAGCGACGGCAACTTGTTCGAGCCGAGCATGCGGTCGACCAGGTTACGCAGGCGGTCGGCTTCCTCGATGATCACGTTGGTGTAATCGCGCAGGCCTTCTTCAGGCAGCTCGCGGGCCAGCAGCTGGGCTGCGCCGCGGATGCCGCCGAGGGGGTTCTTGATTTCGTGGGCCAGGCCGCGCACCAGCATCTTTGTTGTTTCCTGCTTGCTCAGCTGGGCCTCTTCCTTGGTGATGCGCAGCAGCCGGTCACGCGGGTGCACCTCGAGCAGCAGCAGGGTCTGGCCCTGGTGCAGAATCGGCGTTACCGCGTAGTCTACGGTGATGGTCTGCCCTGTCAGCGAGGTGAGTTGCGCTTCGCGCTTGGTGAACGGGTGCGCCTGTTCGACCGCCTGGCGCAGCGAGCTGAGCGCCTCGGTCGACTCGGTGAACAGTTCGCTGATGAACTGCCCATGGCTGCGCTGGCCACTCACTGCCAGAAGCATTTCCGCGGCCGGGTTCATGTACTCCAGGCGCAGCTCGGCGTTGAGCAGCAGCGTGGCGGTGGTCAGGTTGTCCAGAAGCAGACGGTGCTGGGCATCGCTGATGGTCATAGGGCGTCGTCGACCTCTTTTGGCGCGTGTCGGGCATGGGCGCGGCCATGGTCGGGCGCGCGGTGGATCCGCTGATTCCAGTCTTTTGGCAAAAAATGCAAAAAACAAACCAAGGCTCCGAAAAGAAGCGGAATTTGCCGATAAAGCCCTGGAAACGGGAAAAACCGCACCAGAATGAACTGATTAAACGGTTCACGTGATCGCTTTTGGGGTGCATTCGGGGGCGTCAGCTCCTGGAATGCACCAATATGGAGCATAGGTGGTTTCAGGTTTTATCGCACAGTTTGCTCGAGGCACGAATCATCGCCTGCTTGAGGGCAATGGGTTGAGGCCGTTTGCGGAGCTTGGTTGCCAGCTGCCGAGCACAGTCCGCCCTTCGTTCTTTGTCGAAGGCAGCGAGGGAGTGCAGCAGTTCGGCTTGCAATCTGTCCAGTTCGGGTCGTAGCTCGCTTGTCAGATCGCGACGATGTGCATCCGGTGCGGCGCCTCGACGCTGCCAGCGCTCAAGCAGGGCGTATTGCATCATTTTGTGTGCTTCGATCTGGTCTGCAAAAAAGCGCGTAGCTCGCTCGGCTGGTAGCTGATGGCGCCATGCGCTGTTGCGAACCCTGGCCTGGACTTGCTGCTCCCTCTCGGTGTCCTGCACAGCCTTGCCATTGTCCCACTTGTACAAGGCAATAGACTCGGCAGTGGCCAGGCGCTTCTCGATAGCATCGATCAGGGTGTCAAAGGCGTTTTCGCTTGTCGCGTCAAGCGGTAGGCATTCGGCTTCTGGCGTTGAAAACGGCAGGTCTTCATTGCTAGCGTGGAACACCATGACAGTGGCGGGCTGCCCAGTGGTGTGCCCGCGGTGCACTTCCCCTTGAAGTTCGGCCAGCGTCTGGCCTGCAACCAGGCTTGTGCGCTTGCCGTCGCGGGTTTCCACCTCAAGTCTGCCCTCGGTCAGATAACCTAGATTAAGCGCCTGGTGACAGTGCCAGCCAAGTGTGGTGTGGGCGGGAATGCTGACTTTCACCAGCGACAGCACTGGTCGCCCTTCGGGGTAATTGCCATAGGCGGTACCGTCCCAACTGCCGGTGGCGCGGTGAAGCACCTGCGACGTTGCCTGGCCTGGCGCGGTGGCATTGCTACCACAGCCGATGAGGAGGACGGATACGGTAATCATCATGGGTAGAAGTTTGCGCATGGCGTGATGTCCGTTGACTGAAGGGACGCCTACCGTGCGTGCTGAGGGGGCGGCGAAATGTCAGCGGCATCTGCCGGTTCTGTATGAAATCGAGGACGCAGCCACGGAAACGAAAACGGCCTCCCGAAGGAGGCCGTTCGTGATCATGTCATCGGCGCGAGGCGCCGATCAGATCAGCAGCTGTAGTACAGCTCGTATTCCAGCGGGTGAACGAAGGTGCGGACCTTGATTTCTTCTTCGCTCTTCAGCTCGATGAAGGCATCGATGAAGTCGTCGGAGAACACGCCGCCCTTGGTCAGGAACGCACGGCCCTTGTCCAGCTCTTCCAGAGCTTCTTTCAGGCTGCCGCAAACCTGCGGGATGTCCTTGGCCTCTTCAGGCGGCAGGTCGTACAGGTTCTTGTCGGCAGCATCGCCTGGGTGGATCTTGTTCTGGATACCGTCCAGGCCAGCCATCAGCAGGGCGGCGAAGGCCAGGTACGGGTTGGCCGATGGGTCCGGGAAGCGAGCTTCGATACGGCGGGCTTTCGGGCTGCCGACGTAAGGAATACGGATCGAGGCAGAACGGTTGCGAGCCGAGTAGGCCAGCATTACCGGGGCTTCGAAGCCTGGAACCAGACGCTTGTAGGAGTTGGTCGATGGGTTGGTGAAGCCGTTCAGGGCCTTACCGTGCTTGATGATACCGCCGATGAAGTACAGGGCGGTGTCGGACAGGCCGGCATAGCCTTCACCCGAGAAGGTGTTCTTGCCGTCTTTCCAGATCGACATGTGCACGTGCATGCCCGAGCCGTTGTCGCCGTACAGTGGCTTAGGCATGAAGGTGGCGGTGCGGCCGTAGGCGTCGGCAACGTTGTGCACGACGTACTTCAGCGCCTGTACTTCGTCAGCCTTCTTCACCAGCGTGTTGAACTTGACGCCGATTTCGTTCTGGCCGGCAGTCGCCACTTCGTGGTGGTGAACTTCGACGGTCTGGCCCATTTCTTCCAGGGCGTTGCACATGGCGGTACGGATTTCGTGGTCGTGGTCGAACGGCGGAACCGGGAAGTAGCCGCCTTTCACGCCTGGACGGTGGCCTTTGTTGCCGCCTTCCACGTCAGCGCCGGTCATCCACGAGCCTTGCTCGGAGAAGATCTTGAACATCGAACCGGAAATATCCGACTGGAACTTCACTTCGTCGAAGATGAAGAACTCTGGCTCCGGGCCTGCGAATACGGTGTCACCGATGCCGGTGCTCTTCAGGTACTCTTCGGCGCGCTTGGCGATGGCGCGAGGGTCGCGATCGTAGCCCTGCATGCTCGAGGGGTCGACGATGTCGCAGGTGATGATCAGGGTCGGCTCTTCGGTGAACGGGTCCAGTACGGCAGTTTCGTCGACCGGCATCAGGATCATGTCGGAAGCTTCGATGCCTTTCCAGCCAGCGATGGAGGAACCGTCGAACATCTTGCCGACTTCGAAGAAGTCGTCTTCCAGTGCATCACGCGCCGGCATGGTCACGTGGTGCTGAGTGCCTTTGGTGTCCGTGAAACGCAGATCAATCCACTTGACGTCATGATCTTTGATGAGTTGAACCGACTTCGACATGTTGTCCTCCGGATGGTCTAGAGCGCGGTGGGCCGCTGCCCTGGAAAAAGGGTGTTGCCGGGCGCGGATAGTCGGCCAAGCTTACCTGCCTCACAAGGGAGCAAATTGCATGCCAGTGCCCGAAAATGGCGAGGGCGGGATAAAAGGGGGCGTTTGCGGGCATTTGGCGTAGGGTTGGCGGTTAAAAATGCACTCTTAAGATGCGAATTTTGGTAGCAGTGCACCAATAGCGTGCATTGCTTGAGTTGTGTGCTTTCTTTGAGGGCCTCATCGCGGGCTCGCCCGCTCCCACAGGGGATAGCACAACCTTGGAAATGTGTGCGGTCCCTGTGGGAGTGGGCGAGCCCGCGAAAGGGCCGGAGCAGGCAGGGCAAAACCCGCTTCCTGCATTTATCTGAAAGCTTCTGATCAAAAGTTGGTCAAATCCTGAGCAATTTCCGCTATAATTCGCGCCCCTCATTTTCGGCAGGCCCTGCGCGCGCTGTTAACCAATGAAACTTATCGTCAAAGTCTTCCCAGAAATCACCATCAAGAGCCGGCCGGTGCGCAAGCGCTTCATCCGCCAGCTCGGCAAGAACATCCGCAACGTGCTCAAGGACCTCGACCCTGAGCTCGTGGTCGATGGTGTCTGGGACAATCTCGAAGTGGTCACCCGCGTCGAAGACGAGAAAGTCCAGCGCGAAATGATCGAGCGCCTGACCTGCACCCCCGGTATCACCCACTTCCTGCAGGTAGAGGAATACCCGCTCGGCGACTTCGATGACATCGTCGCCAAGTGCAAGCAGCACTTCGGCCACCTGCTGGCCGGCAAGCATTTCGCCGTGCGCTGCAAGCGCGGCGGCCACCACGACTTCACCTCGATGGACGTCGACCGTTACGTCGGCAGCCAGCTGCGCCAGCAGTGCGGCGCCGCCGGCATCGAGCTGAAGAACCCGGAAGTGCTGGTGCGCATCGAAATTCGCGACCAGCGTCTGTACGTGATCCACAACCAGCACCAAGGCATCGGCGGCTACCCGCTGGGCGCCCTGGAGCAGACTCTGGTGCTGATGTCCGGCGGTTTCGACTCCACCGTGGCGGCCTACCAGATGATGCGCCGTGGCCTGATGACCCACTTCTGTTTCTTCAACCTCGGCGGCCGTGCCCACGAGCTGGGCGTTATGGAAGTAGCCCACTACTTGTGGAAGAAGTTCGGCAGCAGCCAGCGCGTGCTGTTCATCAGCGTGCCGTTCGAGGAAGTGGTCGGCGAGATCCTCAACAAGGTCGACAACAGCTACATGGGTGTGACCCTGAAGCGCATGATGCTGCGCGGTGCCGCGCACATGGCCGACCGCCTGGAGATCGACGCTCTGGTCACTGGCGAGGCGATTTCCCAAGTGTCCAGCCAGACCCTGCCGAACCTGTCGATCATCGACTCGGCCACCGACAAGCTGGTGCTGCGCCCGCTGCTGGCCAGCCACAAGCAGGACATCATCGATCAGGCCTACGCGATCGGCACTGCCGACTTCGCCAAGCACATGCCAGAATACTGCGGCGTGATCTCGGTAAATCCGACCACCCACGCCAAGCGCCACCGCATGGAGCATGAAGAGAAGCAGTTCGACATGGCCGTGCTGGAGCGCGCACTGGAACGCGCCCGGCTGATATCCATCGACCATGTGATCGATGAACTGGGCAAGGACATCGAAATCGAGGAAGTGACCGAGGCGCTGCCCGGCCAGATCGTCATCGACATTCGTCACCCCGATGCCCAGGAAGACGAACCTCTGGTGCTCGACGGTATCGAAGTCCAGGCCATGCCGTTCTATGCCATCAACAGCAAGTTCAAGCATTTGGATGCCAACCGTCAGTACTTGCTGTATTGCGACAAAGGTGTGATGAGCCGTCTGCACGCACACCACCTGCTCAGTGAGGGACATGCCAATGTGCGTGTTTATCGTCCGGCATAAGACGCCAGGGCTGTATGGCGGCAGCATCCGCCATCGCCCTCCCGACCATCGGGCCCGCTGAGCCTCAAACCGTACATATTCGCCGCCTACACTGGCGGCAACCGAATCCTCTGATCGAGATACAGTTGTGATCGAAAATCTGCGTAACATCGCCATCATCGCCCACGTTGACCATGGTAAAACCACCCTGGTAGACAAACTCCTGCGCCAGTCCGGCACCCTGGAGCGTAACGAGCTCAACGACGAGCGCGTGATGGACTCCAACGACCAGGAAAAAGAGCGCGGCATTACCATCCTGGCGAAAAACACCGCCATCAACTGGAACGGCTACCACATCAACATCGTCGACACCCCCGGCCACGCCGACTTCGGTGGCGAGGTTGAGCGTGTAATGTCGATGGTCGACTCCGTGCTGCTGCTGGTCGATGCCCAGGACGGCCCGATGCCGCAAACCCGCTTCGTGACCAAGAAGGCTTTCGAAGCTGGCCTGAAGCCAATCGTCGTGATCAACAAGGTTGACCGCCCTGGCGCGCGTCCTGACTGGGTTCTGGACCAGATCTTCGACCTGTTCGACAACCTCGGTGCCACCGATGATCAGCTGGACTTCCAGGTTGTCTACGCTTCGGCCCTGAACGGCATCGCCGGTCTGGACCACACCGACATGGCCGAAGACATGACCCCGCTGTACCAGTCGATCGTCGACAACGTACCTGCGCCGAACGTTGACGTCGATGGCCCGTTCCAGATGCAGATCTCCGCTCTGGACTACAACAGCTTCCTCGGTGTTATCGGCGTTGGCCGTATCGCCCGTGGCCGTATCAAGCCGAACACCCCGGTTGTTGCCATCGACACCGAAGGCAAGAAGCGTAACGGCCGTATCCTCAAGCTGATGGGCCACCACGGCCTGCACCGCGTCGACGTTGAGGAAGCCCAGGCTGGCGACATCGTCTGCATCAGCGGTTTCGACGAGCTGTTCATCTCCGACACCCTGTGCGACATGAACCACGTCGAGGCGATGAAGCCACTGACCGTTGACGAGCCGACCGTTTCGATGACCTTCCAGGTCAACGACTCGCCGTTCTGTGGCAAGGAAGGCAAGTTCGTCACCAGCCGCAACATCAAGGAACGTCTGGACAAAGAACTGCTGTACAACGTTGCACTGCGCGTTGAAGAAGGCGACTCGGCTGACAAGTTCAAGGTTTCCGGCCGTGGTGAGCTGCACCTGTCGGTTCTGATCGAAACCATGCGTCGTGAAGGCTTCGAGATGGCTGTAGGCCGCCCTGAAGTGATCATTCGCGAAGTCAACGGCGTGAAGCAGGAGCCGTTCGAGAACGTCACCATCGACATCCCTGAAGAATCTCAGGGCAAGGTCATGGAAGAAATGGGCTTGCGTAAGGGCGACCTGACCAACATGGCGCCGGATGGCAAGGGCCGTGTACGTCTGGAGTACAACGTGCCTGCTCGTGGCCTGATCGGTTTCCGTAACCAGTTCCTGACCCTGACCAACGGTGCCGGCATCCTGACCTCGATCTTCGATCGCTACGACACCATGAAAGCCGGCCAGATGTCCGGCCGCCTGAACGGTGTACTGGTTTCGATCGAGACCGGCAAGGCGCTGACCTACTCGCTGGAAACCCTGCAGGCTCGCGGCAAGCTGTTCATCGAGCACGGCCAGGACATCTACAACGGTCAGATCATCGGTCTGAACAGCCGTGACAACGACCTGGGCGTGAACCCGACCAAGGGCAAGAAGCTCGACAACATGCGTGCTTCGGGCAAAGACGAAGTCATCGCCCTGGTACCGCCGGTTCGCCACACCCTGGAACAGGCCCTGGAATTCATCCAGGACGACGAGCTGTGCGAAGTGACTCCGAAGTCGATCCGCCTGCGCAAGAAGATCCTGGACGAAGGCGAGCGTACCCGCGCTGCCAAGAAAGCCAAGGCTTGATCGTCTAGCTTGAGCTGAAACGAGAACGCCCCCGGTCGAAAGGTCGGGGGCGTTTTTGTTTATCGGGTTTTTGTAGGGGATATCTCAAGCGGATGTAGGTTGCATCTTTCACGGCCTTTTGCGACTTGTGTGCGCTTGTTGTGAGGCCTAGCGTGAAGTGCTTTCTTGAAGCAGGAAGCATGCACATGAATTATCGTTTAGCGTTGGCCATCCCTTGCCTGATGGCTGGCTTGCAGGCTTGTGCCGTGCAGGACTGTGCCAACCCGCGTCCGCAAGATGTCGTCCAGTGTCATATTGGCAAGGTGCGTCAGGCACCCTTGGAAGCCGTATTGCTAGAGCAAGCCTCCGAGCCTGGCTATGAGTTCCGTCGCTTGCAGATGGTCTCCCAGGTGTGGGAGCCAGCCCCGGTGGTTGAGCCGCACCGCTGGGAGCATGATGTCGAGCTGCATATCCCACACAATGCCGTGCCCGGCAAAGCCTTGCTGGTTGTGAACAACGGTGTGCGGTTCGGGCCGGCGCAAACTCCTGACTATACCCGCGAGGCATTACGCGAAGTCGCCCTCAAGGCACGGATGGCCGTGGTCATGATCAGCGATGTGCCCAATCAGTACGTGACCTTCAACGATAACGAGAAGCCCTTGCGTGAGGATGACGCCGTGGCCCATACCTGGGCGCATGCGCTACGCGGCGCCGCGCCGGAATTGCCACTGCACGTGCCGATGGCCGCGGCGGCAAGCCGGGCGATGGATCTGGCCGAGCAAGAGCTGGAAAAGCAAGGGCTCACTGTTGATCGCTTCATTATCACTGGCGCCTCCAAACGCGGCTGGAGCGCATGGCTCACGGCATTGGCCGATGAGCGGGTAATGGCCATCGTGCCCAGTGTGATCGACGTCGCGGATACTTCGGACATGCTGGCCGGATTGCGCAAGCGTTATGGTGGTCACTGGCCCTTGGCACTGGGTTCCTACCAGCAGGCCGGTGTCCTGCAACAGCTGGGAACGCCGGCATTCGAGCGGCTGATGGCGATGATGGACCCGATGCAGTACCTGAACGAAAAAGGGCAGCGTCTGGCCATTCCCAAGTACCTGGTGTCCGCCAGCGGTGACGATTTCTTCGCCCCTGACCCGGTCACTGACTATCAGCAGCGCTTGCCAGGCCAGACCAGCCTCAGGGTGCTACCCAATTCGGACCATGGTGGAGTGCGTCAGGCGGTTGTCAGCACCTTGGTGCCTGCGCTGACGCGCTTGCGCGATGGCACACCTTTGCCAAGCGTGCAGGTATCGGCGAGCGGCCATGCCGGGCAGATGAGCGTCGGCTTCTCTGAGCCGCCCGTGGCGGTGAAGCTGTGGACGGCGAGCAACAGCCATGACCGCGACTTCCGCTATGCCTGCGGTGTGCGCTACCAGTCCGAGACGCTCGCTCCCATGCAGAGCTTCACACTGCGGCACACCGCGCCGGCTGTAGGCTGGCAGGCGCAGTTCATCGAAGCGAAATTTGCTGACGGCTTCATCGCCACCAGCCCGGTCAGCGTGCTGCCGCAGACTTATCCTGAGCATCCGCCGATGGATCATGGCGGTGCGTGCAAGAGCTTCCCCGCTGGTGGGTAGTGGAAGGCTGGTCTAGCGCGAGGCCACCTTTGGCTTGTAAGCACAGTAACCTGGCCGCGGCCCGACCTTGGGGTGGTTGCGGCAGGTATCCGGCCGCTTGTCATAAATGGTGCACAGCCGGCTTTTACGATCCAGGTACAGGCAGTCATCATTGCTCATCCGGGTCAGGGTGAAGATTCCCGACTTCTGGTTGAAGCGTTCGATGATGCCGTCCTTCTGCAGGCGTTTGGCGATGTTCTTCGGCGGTTCGTCTTTCTCGAACTCGTCGACCACGCCGATACGGATCAGATCCTTGATCTTCACCTCCACCGGCAGGGTGCAGCAGGTCGAATGGCAGCCATGGCACATGTTGCTGGTGTAGCGCTGCCAGGTCTCCAGGCGGTCGACTTCGGCTGCGGCGATCAGGGTCGTTTTCATCGTTATGGTGGTGTATCACGGTCTTGGGGCGCGCGATCATACCGGAATTGTTCAATTTATGAACAACCTTTTGCCGGAATCGCAGAGTAGGCATGAAAACTGCGAACGGTAACTGTCACTCCCTGTCGAAGGGTCTAGGCTCAACAGTCTCCCTCCGTTTTCGTCAACTTGCCCGAGGATGCCGCATGTCCCAGGAACCCAAAGCTCGTGACGCCGAGGTGGCCGAATTTCGCGCCGCTGTACTGGACAAGCTGACCTACGCGGTCGGCAAGGACCCGGAGCACGCCTTCGACCACGACTGGTTCGAAGCCATCGCCCTGGCCGCGCGCGATCACATGGTCGATCACTGGATGGACCACACCCGCCAGGCTTATCGCCGCAGCCAGAAGCGGGTCTATTACCTTTCCCTCGAATTCCTCATCGGCCGCTTGCTGTACGACAGCCTGAGCAACCTGGGGCTGCTCGACATTGCCCGTGACGCACTGGAAGGGCTGGACGTGGACCTGGAGCGCATCCGCCTGCTCGAGCCCGATGCCGCGCTGGGCAACGGCGGCCTTGGCCGCCTGGCGGCGTGCTTCATGGAGAGCATGTCGACCTTGGGCATTGCCGCTCACGGCTATGGCATCCGCTACGAGCACGGGCTTTTCCGCCAGGCCATGGTCGATGGCTGGCAGCAGGAGCAGACCGAGAACTGGCTGGACTTCGGCAACCCCTGGGAGTTCGAGCGCGCCGAGGTGATCTACCCCATCAGCTTTGGCGGCAGCGTCGAAACGGTGCACGACACCCACGGCCAGCAGCGCCAGGTGTGGTGGCCGGGCGAGACCGTGCGGGCGGTGGCCTACGACACTCCGGTGGTCGGTTGGCGCGGGGCCAGCGTCAATACCCTGCGCCTGTGGCGTGCGCGGGCGCTGGAAGAGCTGCACCTGGAACGTTTCAATGCCGGTGACCACCTGGGGGCGGTGGCCGAGGTGGCACGGGCTGAAAGCATCTCGCGGGTGCTGTACCCGGCTGACAGCACCGAGGCGGGCCAGGAACTGCGCCTGCGCCAGGAGTACTTCTTCGTCTCGGCTTCGTTGCAGGACCTGCTGCGCCGCCACCTGAACATGCACGAGAACTTGCTCAACCTGCCGGACGCGGCGGCCATCCAGCTCAACGACACCCACCCGTCGATCGCCGTGGCCGAGCTGATGCGCCTGCTGGTCGACCAGCATGAAATCCCCTGGGATACCGCCTGGGAGCTGACCGTCGGCACCTTGGCCTACACCAACCACACCTTGCTGCCCGAAGCCCTGGAAACCTGGCCGGTGGCGCTGATGGAACGCATACTGCCGCGGCACATGCAGATCATCTACCTGATCAACGCCTACCACATCGACGCGCTGAGGGCGAAAGGCCTGCACGACTTCGACGTGTTGCGGGCCGTGTCGCTGATCGAAGAAGACAACGGTCGTCGGGTGCGCATGGGCAACCTGGCGTTCCTTGGTTCGCACAGCGTCAACGGTGTGTCGGCGCTGCACAGCAAGCTGATGAAGAGCACGGTGTTCGCCGAGCTGCACAAGCTCTACCCGCAACGGATCAACAACAAGACCAATGGCATTACCTTCCGCCGCTGGCTGTACCAGTCCAACCCGCAGCTGACCGCCATGCTGGTCGAGGCGCTGGGCCCTGAACTGCTGGACGACCCGGAAGGGCGCCTGGCCAATCTGGTGCCGTTTGCCGACAAGAGCGGCTTCCGCAAGCAGTTCGCCGCGCAGCGCCTGCACAGCAAGCGTGCCCTCGCCAGCATCATCCAGGACCGCCTTGGCGTTACGGTGAACCCCGAAGCGCTGTTCGATGTGCAGGTCAAGCGCATTCACGAATACAAGCGCCAGTTGCTCAACCTGCTGCACACCGTGGCGCTGTACCAGGCCATGCGCAACGACCCCGGTACCGACTGGGTGCCGCGGGTGAAAATCTTCGCCGGCAAGGCTGCGGCCAGCTATCACCAGGCCAAGCTGATCATCAAGCTGGCCAACGACATCGCCCGGGTGGTGAACAACGACCCGACCGTGCGCGGCCTGCTGAAAGTGGTGTTCCTGCCCAACTACAATGTCAGCCTGGCCGAGAGCATCATCCCGGCGGCGGACCTTTCCGAGCAGATTTCCACCGCCGGTTACGAAGCTTCCGGCACCAGCAACATGAAGTTCGGCCTGAATGGCGCGCTGACCATCGGCACCCTGGATGGTGCCAATGTCGAGATGAGCGAGCAGGTGGGTACCGAAAACATGTTCATCTTCGGCCTCACCGCGCAGCAGGTGGAGGCCAGGCGGCGTGACGGGGACTTTGGCGCCAGTGCGGCGATTGCTGCGTCCAGTCGCCTGAACGACGTGCTGCAGGCCATTCGCAGCGGGGTGTTTTCGTCGGACGACCCGTCGCGCTACAGCGCGCTGATCGACGGGCTGGTGGCTCATGACCGCTTCCTGGTGTGTGCCGATTTCGATGCCTACTGGGATGCGCAGCGAAGGGTAGAGGAGCTGTGGCACACGCCGCAGGAATGGTGGCGCATGGCGGTGCTGAATACCGCGCGGATGGGCTGGTTCTCGTCGGACCGGACCATTCGGGAGTATGCCAGCGAGATCTGGAAGGCGCTGGATTGAGGAAAAGGGGCCGCTGTGCGGCCCATCGCCGGCAAGCCAGCTCCTACCTCGACCGCGTCGCCCACGCGCCCTGTGCAGGCCCGGTGGGGGCTGGCTTGCCGGCGCTGGGCTGCACAGCAGCCCCAACCGACCATCGGCTTGGTGCTTGCTGAACTTCAGGGGCTGAAGTCGAGTCTCTTTGCTCGCTAGCCCGCAACTCTCCCTGTAAACTGCGGGGGTTTTCATCCCCCAATCCTTTCGGAGCCATACATGTCCCGCGTTACCCTGAGTCGCTATCTGATTGAGCAGACCCGCAGCAACAATACCCCTGCCGATCTGCGCTTCCTGATCGAAGTGGTGGCGCGTGCGTGCAAGGAAATCAGCCATCACGTGTCCAAAGGTGCCCTTGGTGGCGTGCTGGGCAGCATGGGCACTGAAAACGTGCAGGGCGAAGTCCAGAAGAAACTGGACGTGATTTCCAACGATATCCTGCTGGAAGCCAACGAGTGGGGCGGCCACCTGGCCGGCATGGCCTCCGAAGAAATGGACAACGCCTACCAGATCCCGGGCCGGTACCCGAAAGGCGCCTACCTGCTGGTCTTCGACCCGTTGGACGGCTCGTCCAACATCGACGTGAACGTTTCGGTCGGCACCATCTTCTCGGTACTGCGTTGCCCTAACGAATACCTGAGCCAGAACGAAACCCTGAACGAAAATGCCTTCCTGCAGCCAGGCACCCAGCAGGTCGCCGCCGGTTACGCCATCTACGGCCCGCAGACCATGCTGATCCTGACCCTGGGCAACGGCGTCAAGGGCTTCACCCTCGACCGCGAACTGGGCAGCTTCGTCCTTACTCACGAAAACATCCGTGTGCCGGAAAGCACCGCAGAGTTCGCCATCAACATGTCCAACCAGCGCCACTGGGAAGCCCCGGTTCAGCGCTACGTGGGCGAACTGCTGGCAGGCGAGACCGGCCCGTTGAAGAAGAACTACAACATGCGCTGGATCGCCTCGATGGTGGCCGACGTACATCGCATCCTGACCCGTGGCGGCCTGTTCATGTACCCACGTGACGCCCGCGAGCCGAGCAAACCGGGCAAGTTGCGCCTGATGTACGAAGCCAACCCGATGTCCTTCATCATCGAACAGGCCGGTGGCGCCTCCACCAACGGTTACGATCGCATCCTCGACATTCAGCCAGAAAGCCTGCACCAGCGTGTGTCGGTAATCCTCGGCTCGAAGGAAGAGGTCGAGCGCGTCACCGCCTACCACAAGGAGTAAGTCATGCTCGCACCTTGGCAGCCGTTGCTGGAGTGGTGGTTCGGTTGGGGCACCAGTCCCCAGGCCGTGGCTGACGAGAAGAGCACGCTATGGTTCGGCAAGCATCATGATGCCGAGGCCCATGCGCTGTTTGGCGAGCTGGTCGAGCACGCCCTGGCGGGTGGGCTCGACGAGTGGCAGCAAAGCCCGCAGGGCTGGTTGGGCCTGCTGATCCTGTTGGACCAGCTGCCACGCATGATCTACCGCGACACGCCGCGCGCCTTCGAGGGCGACCGGCGTGCCCAGGTGGTGGCGATGCAGGGTTTGCAGAAAAACTGGGATTACCAGTTGCTGCCGATCCAGCGAGTGTTCGTGCTGCTTGTGCTGGAGCATGCCGAGGTGCTGGACTGGCAGAACCTGTGCGTCGAGCGCTACCAGGTGCTGCTGGACGAGCAACCCGAAGCCAACCGCAGGTTGTTCGAAGGCTTCCTCGACTACGCCGAGCAGCACCAGCGGGTAATAGCCCGTTTCGGGCGCTTTCCGCACCGCAACCTGGTGCTGGAGCGGCCGAGTACCAGCGAAGAGATGGACTTTTTGCTGGAGCCTGGGTCCAGGTTCTGATTCCAGGGCTGGCGGGATCTTTGTAGGCGCAGCCTTGTGCTGCGAAGAGGCCCCTGCTGCCCTTGCATCCCTGTTGGCCTTACCGGCCCTTCCGCAGCACAAGGCTGCTCCTACAGTGTGTAGGGGCGGCCTTTTTTGTTTGAGCAGGATAATTCTTTGTGATTAATCGCACAGTAGTGGCCATCCGACCAATGGCGTAGGGGGAGAGGAGGGTGACCAGGGAACCTGGGAGGGTTTTTACCGTCGAAGGTCACTGCAGGCCACTCGCCTGTATCCCCTCTCCAGGAGTGTCCTTCATGTCGTTGCGTTCCCTCGCCCTGTTGTCGCTGTGCGTCGTCCTGACTGCCTGCAGCAAGATCAATCAGGAAAATTATTCCAAGATCAAGGCCGGTATGAACAAGGCCGAGGTCGAGCAGCTGCTTGGCACGCCGACCGAGTGCTCTGGCGCGCTGGGGATGAGCAGTTGCACCTGGGGGGACGAGAAGAGCTTCATCAGTGTGCAGTACGCGGCTGACAAGGTGCTCATGTATTCAGGGCAGGGTCTCAAATGAGGCACCTGTATCTGCTGATGGGGGTATGCCTGGCGTTGCTGCTGGGCGGCTGTGCCGGCTCTGTGCACGACCCGCTGGCACCGAAAACTGCGGGCAACATCGACCTCAAGCGCTATCAGGGCAAGTGGTACGAGCTGGCACGCCTACCGATGCGCTACCAGACCGGCTGCGAGCAGTCCGAAGCGCACTACAATCTCAGGCTCGATGGTAGCCTCGGCGTCCTCAACCGCTGCCGCACCATGGGTGACGAATGGCTGCGCGCCGAAGGACATGCGAACATCCAGGAGCCGGGGCACACCGACAAGTTGTGGGTCGAGTTCGACAATTGGTTCACCAAGCTGGTGCCAGGGGTGGCGAGGGGCGAGTACTGGATTCTTTATGTGGATGAGCGCTACCGCACAGCGGTGGTCGGCAGCCCGGATCGCAAGCACTTGTGGATCCTGTCGCGCACGCCGACGCTACCGGCCTGGGAGCGCGAGAACTTGATGTCCAAGGCCCGGCAGCAGGGGTACGACACCAGTCGGCTGATCTGGCGTGCGTCGGACCAGCAGATCGTCAAGAGGCACTGAGTTTCTGGGGGGCTGCAAAGCAGCCCCAATACACTCAGCCCAAAAGCTGCCGCAGTACTTTGGCAAACGCCAACCGGCTTTGCTCTTCCTGTGCATGGCGCCCCTGGCGCACCACCCACTGCCCATTCACCATCACATCCCGCACCTGGCGATCGCCCCCGGCAAACAGCCAGCGGTTGAGAATCGCATCCCCATCGGCCATGGCGATGTAAGGGTCCTGTCCATCGAGCACCAGCCAGTCGGCACGGTTGCCCACGGTCAGTTCCCCGACCGCCTGCCCCAGCGCCTGCGCGCCGCCCGCCAGTGCAGCGTCATACAGCGTGCGCCCGACCATCGGCTGGTCGCCGCGATACAGGCGGTTACGCCGCTGGTCGCGCAGCCGCTGGCCATATTCCAGCCAGCGCAGCTCCTCCACCACGCTCAGCGACACATGGCTGTCTGAACCAATGCCCATGCGCCCACCCTGCGCCAGGTAGTCCACTGCCGGGAAAATCCCGTCGCCAAGGTTGGCCTCGGTGGTCAGGCACAGCCCCGCAACCGCGCCGCTGCGGGCCATGGCGGTGACTTCATCCGGCTCGGCATGGGTTGCATGCACCAGGCACCAGCGTGGGTCCACGTCCACGTGCTCGTACAGCCACTGCAGCGGACGCAGGCCGCTCCAGGCCAGGCAGTCGTCGACTTCCTTCTGCTGCTCGGCGATATGGATATGCACCGGGCACTGCTTGTCGCTGGCTGCCAGCACTTCTGCGATCTGCCCGGGCGTCACAGCGCGCAGCGAATGGAAGCACAAACCCAGTTGCTGCGCAGGTTGTGCGGCCAGCAGTGGGGCCAGCTGCGCTTGCAGTTGCAGGTATTGTTCGGTGGAGTTGATAAAGCGCCGTTGCCCGTCGTTCGGGGCTTGGCCACCGAAGCCTGCGTGGCTGTACAGTACCGGTAGCAAGGTCAGGCCAATGCCGCTGTCGGCAGCAGCTGCGCTGATGCGGCGGGACAGTTCGGCCGGGTCGGCGTAGGCCTTGCCGGCCTGGTCATGGTGCACGTAGTGGAACTCGGCGACCGAGGTGTAGCCGGCCTTGAGCATCTCGATGTACAGCTGGCGGGCGATGACCTGTAGCTGCTCTGGGCTGATCTGGCCGACCAGGCGATACATCAGGTCGCGCCAGGTCCAGAAACTGTCGTTGGGGTTGCCGGCGACTTCCGCCAGCCCTGCCATTGCGCGCTGGAAGGCATGCGAGTGCAGGTTGGGCATGCCGGGCAGCAGCGGGCCGGCCAGCCGCTCGGCGCCCTCGCCCGAGGCACCTGGTTCGATGCGGGCCAGCTGGCCATCACTGGTAACCTCGATGCGGACATGGCTGGCCCAACCCGTAGGCAGCAGGGCGCGTTCGGCGAAGTAGGCGGACATTGGTGAAAATCCTGTTATTGTTAACTTGTATATACATATACAGGCGTTTGCCTGCCGGGTAAACTGCGGCAAGCTACCGCTCATTCCATTTGCACAAGGATCCAACGCCGTGCCGACACCTCCTGTCTCCGCGCTGGTTGCCCAGATGGGCGAGGGCCCGGCTCCGCTGTACGCCCGGGTCAAACAGATGATCATCCAGCAGATCGACAACGGCAGCTGGCCACCGCATCACCGGGTACCCTCGGAGAGCGAATTGGTCAGCCAGCTGGGCTTCAGCCGCATGACCATCAACCGCGCCCTGCGCGAACTTACCGCCGAAGGCCTGCTGGTGCGCATGCAAGGGGTCGGTACCTTCGTTGCCGAGCCCAAGGGGCGTTCGGCGCTGTTCGAGGTCAACAACATCGCCGACGAAATTGCCGCGCGTGGCCACCAGCATAGCTGCCAGGTAATCACCCTCACCGAGGAAGCGGCCGGTTCCGAGCGGGCCCTGGCCCTGGACATGCGCGAAGGCCAGCGGGTGTTCCACTCGCTGATCGTGCATTTCGAGAACGGCGTGCCGGTGCAGATCGAGGACCGCTACGTCAATGCGGCGATTGCCCCCGACTACCTCAAGCAGGACTTCACCCGGCAGACGCCTTACGCCTACCTGTCGCAGGTGGCGCCGCTGACCGAGGGTGAGCACGTGGTCGAGGCAATCCTGGCCGAGCCGGAAGAATGCCGCCTGTTGCAGATCGAGCGGGGCGAGCCCTGCCTGCTGATCCGCCGTCGCACCTGGTCCGGCCGCCAGCCGGTGACCGCCGCGCGGCTGATCCACCCCGGTTCCCGTCATCGCCTGGAAGGACGTTTCAGTAAATGAGCCAGCTGCAGTTGTTGCGTGCGCAGGGCTACCCGCGCATGCCGTGGAAGAACGGTGGCGGTTTCACCGAAGAGATCACCCGCGACAGTGGCGAAGGCCTGGAAGGCTTTGGCTGGCGCCTGTCGATTGCCGATATCGAGGAGTCGGGCGGGTTTTCGACCTTCGCCGGCTACCAGCGGATCATCACCGTTCTGCAGGGTGACGGCATGCGCCTGCTGGTCGACGGCCAGGCCAGCAGGCCATTGCTGCCGTTCGATGCCTTCGCCTTCAGTGGAGAGAGCCAGGTTAGCTGCAAGCTGCTGGGCGGGGCGATCCGGGATTTCAACCTGATCTATGCACCGCAGCGCTACCGGGCGCGGTTGCAGTGGTTCGATGGCACCAGCCGCTTGTACAGCTCGGCGTCGACGCTGTTGCTGTTCGCTGCCAGCAGCCAGGTCGAGGTTGGCATCGCCGGGGGTGAGACGCAGCGCTTGGGGTTGTATGACTGCCTGCGCTTGGAGGGCAATGACCAGTTGTTGGGGTTGGATGTGCAGGGGCGGTTCTGCCTGATCGAACTCGTTTCACGTTGAGATAGCCGGGGGCTGCTGCGCAGCCCATTCGTAGCACAAGGCTGCTCCTGCAGGGGAACGCAAACCCTTGTAGGAGCAGCCTTGTGCTGCGAATGGGTCGCGCAGCGGCCCCTTGGTTTTCCGCACCGCTCAGCGGAAAGGTCCAACTATTTTGGTTGTCCATGCTTGTACATACAAGTAAAGGTGTGTTTGTATATCTACCACGACATACCCGCCCGCGGACGACCGCAGAGGACCTTTCCCGTGACCGACAACAACAAATACCGTGACGTTGAAATCCGTGCCCCACGTGGCAACAAGCTGACCGCCAAAAGCTGGCTGACCGAAGCGCCACTGCGCATGCTGATGAACAACCTCGATCCACAGGTCGCGGAAAACCCGAAAGAACTGGTGGTGTACGGCGGTATCGGCCGCGCTGCCCGTAACTGGGCGTGCTACGACAAGATCGTCGAGACCCTGACCCGGCTGGAAGACGACGAAACCCTGCTGGTGCAGTCGGGCAAGCCGGTCGGCGTGTTCAAGACCCACAGCAACGCCCCGCGCGTATTGATCGCCAACTCCAACCTGGTGCCGCACTGGGCCAACTGGGAACACTTCAACGAACTGGACGCCAAGGGCCTGGCCATGTACGGCCAGATGACTGCCGGCAGCTGGATCTACATCGGCAGCCAGGGCATCGTCCAGGGCACCTACGAAACCTTCGTCGAAGCCGGTCGCCAGCATTACGGTGGCAGCCTGAAAGGCAAGTGGGTACTGACCGCCGGCCTGGGCGGCATGGGCGGCGCCCAGCCACTGGCCGCCACCCTGGCCGGTGCCTGCTCGCTGAACATCGAATGCCAGCAGAGCCGCATCGACTTCCGCCTGGAAACCCGTTACGTCGACGAGCAGGCCACTGACCTCGACGACGCCTTGGCACGCATCGCCAAGTACACCGCCGAAGGCAAGGCCATCTCCATCGCCCTGCACGGCAACGCTGCCGAAATCCTGCCGGAGCTGGTCAAGCGTGGCGTGCGCCCGGACATGGTCACCGACCAGACCAGCGCCCACGACCCACTGAACGGCTACCTGCCGGCCGGCTGGACCTGGGAACAATACCGTGACCGCGCGCAGACCGAGCCGGCTGCAGTGGTCAAGGCCGCCAAGCAGTCTATGGCCGTGCACGTGCAAGCCATGCTCGATTTCCAGAAGCAGGGTGTGCCGACCTTCGACTACGGCAACAACATCCGCCAGATGGCCAAGGAAGAAGGCGTGGCCAATGCCTTCGATTTCCCGGGCTTTGTACCGGCCTACATCCGCCCGCTGTTCTGCCGCGGCATCGGCCCGTTCCGCTGGGCGGCGCTGTCAGGTGATGCCGAAGATATCTACAAGACCGACGCGAAGGTCAAGGAACTGATCCCCGACGACGCCCATCTGCACCGCTGGCTGGACATGGCCCGCGAGCGCATCAGCTTCCAGGGCCTGCCGGCACGTATCTGCTGGGTGGGTCTGGGCCTGCGCGCCAAGCTGGGCCTGGCGTTCAACGAAATGGTACGCAGCGGCGAGCTGTCGGCACCGATCGTGATCGGTCGTGACCACCTGGACTCCGGTTCGGTGTCCAGCCCCAACCGTGAAACCGAAGCCATGCGCGACGGTTCCGACGCTGTCTCCGACTGGCCGCTGCTCAACGCCCTGCTGAACACCGCCGGCGGTGCTACCTGGGTTTCGCTGCACCACGGTGGTGGCGTGGGCATGGGCTTCTCCCAGCATTCGGGCATGGTCATCGTCTGCGACGGTACCGATGAAGCCGCCGCGCGTATCGCGCGCGTGCTGACCAACGACCCAGGGACCGGTGTAATGCGTCATGCCGATGCCGGTTACGACATCGCCATCGAGTGCGCCAAGGAGCAGGGCCTGGACCTGCCGATGATCACTGGCTGATCGCCACGCTTTGGATCGCACCCCGCCAGGGGTGATACTGAACAACAAGAAGGAGCACGCAGGCACCTGCAAACGGGCCTGCGGCTCCACGCGATTGGAGTAGTGAAGTGACCGAATTGACCCTCAAGCCCGGCACCCTGACCCTGGCCCAACTGCGCGCCATCCATGCCGCGCCCGTGCGCCTGCAACTGGACGCCAGCGCCGCGCCAGCCATCGACGCCAGCGTTGCCTGCGTCGAGCAGATCATTGCCGAAGACCGTACTGCCTACGGCATCAACACCGGTTTCGGCCTGCTGGCCTCGACCCGCATCGCCAGCCATGATTTGGAAAACCTGCAGCGCTCGCTGGTGCTGTCCCACGCCGCCGGTGTCGGCGCGCCGCTGGATGACGACCTGGTGCGGCTGATCATGGTGCTGAAGATCAACAGCCTCAGCCGTGGCTTCTCCGGTATCCGTCGCAAAGTCATCGACGCGCTGATCGCCCTGGTCAACGCCGAAGTCTACCCGCACATCCCGCTGAAGGGTTCGGTGGGCGCTTCCGGTGACCTCGCCCCGCTGGCGCACATGTCGCTGGTGCTGCTGGGTGAAGGCAAGGCCCGCTACAAGGGCCAGTGGCTGCCAGCCACCGAAGCCCTGGCCGTGGCCGGCCTCGAGCCGCTGACGCTGGCCGCCAAGGAGGGCCTGGCCCTGCTCAACGGCACCCAGGCGTCCACCGCCTATGCCCTGCGTGGCCTGTTCCAGGGCGAAGACCTGTACGCCGCTGCCATCGCCTGTGGCGGCCTGAGCGTCGAAGCCGCACTGGGCTCGCGCTCGCCGTTCGATGCGCGCATCCACGAAGTGCGCGGCCAGCGTGGCCAGATCGACACTGCTGCCTGCTTCCGTGACCTGCTGGGTGACTCCAGCGAAGTGTCGCTGTCGCACAAGAACTGTGACAAGGTCCAGGACCCGTACTCGCTGCGCTGCCAGCCGCAGGTCATGGGCGCCTGCCTGACCCAGTTGCGCCAGGCCGCCGAGGTTCTGGGCATCGAGGCCAACGCCGTGTCGGACAACCCACTGGTGTTCGCTGCCGAAGGTGATGTGATTTCCGGCGGTAACTTCCACGCCGAGCCGGTGGCAATGGCCGCCGACAACATCGCGCTGGCGATTGCCGAAATCGGTTCGCTCAGCGAGCGCCGTATCTCGCTGATGATGGACAAGCACATGTCCCAGCTGCCGCCGTTCCTGGTGGAGAACGGCGGGGTCAACTCCGGCTTCATGATCGCCCAGGTCACCGCTGCTGCCCTGGCCAGCGAGAACAAGGCCCTGTCGCACCCGCACAGTGTGGACAGCCTGCCGACCTCGGCCAACCAGGAAGACCACGTGTCGATGGCCCCGGCTGCCGGCAAGCGTCTGTGGGAAATGGCCGAAAACACCCGTGGCGTGCTGGCCATCGAATGGCTGGGCGCCTGCCAGGGTCTGGACCTGCGCAAGGGCCTGAAGACCTCGGCCAAGCTGGAGCAGGCGCGCCAGGCGCTGCGCAGCGAAGTGCCGCACTACGACCGTGACCGTTTCTTCGCGCCCGACATCGAAAAGGCCGTGGAACTGTTGGCCAAGGGTCGCCTGACCGGCCTGCTGCCGGCTGGTGTGCTGCCAAGCCTGTAATGCCCCCAGGGGCCGCTCTGCGGCCCATTCGCAGCGCAAGGCTGCTCCTGCAAAGGCGACGCGCTCCCTTGTAGGAGCAGCCTTGTGCTGCGAAAGGGCTGCAAGGCAGCCCCCTCGATCTCACGACCACAAAAACAATTTAAGGACGTGACATGCAACAAGCTCAAGGTCTAAAACGCGGGCTAAGTGCCCGCCACATCCGTTTCATGGCCCTCGGCTCCGCCATCGGCACCGGGCTGTTCTACGGTTCCGCCTCGGCCATCCAGATGGCCGGCCCGGCCGTGTTGCTGGCCTACCTGATCGGCGGCGCCGCCGTATTCATGGTCATGCGCGCCCTCGGCGAAATGGCCGTGCACAACCCGGTCGCCGGCTCGTTCGGCCACTATGCAAGCACCTACCTCGGCCCCATGGCCGGCTTCATCCTCGGCTGGACCTACGCCTTCGAGATGGTCATCGTCGCCATCGCCGATGTCACCGCCTTCGGTATCTACATGGGCTTCTGGTTCCCGGAAGTGGCCCGCTGGATCTGGGTGCTGGGCATCGTCTTCCTGATCGGCGGCCTCAACCTGTGCAACGTCAAGGTCTTTGGCGAAATGGAATTCTGGCTGTCGCTGCTCAAGGTCGGCGCCATCGTGGCGATGATCCTGGCCGGCCTCGGCATCATGGCCTTCGGCTTCAGTCAGGTAGGCACCGGGCAGGCCGTGGGTGTCAGCAACCTGTTCGAGCACGGCGGCTTCATGCCCAATGGCGTGGGTGGCCTGATTGCCTCCTTTGCAGTGGTGATGTTCGCGTTCGGCGGCATCGAGATCATCGGCGTCACCGCTGGTGAGGCCAAGGACCCGCAACGGGTCATCCCCAAGGCGATCAACGCCGTGCCCCTGCGCATCCTGCTGTTCTACGTGCTCACCCTGTTCGTGCTGATGTGCCTGTTCCCATGGCCGCAGATCGGCAGCCAGGGCAGCCCGTTCGTGCAGATCTTCAGTAACCTGGGCATCGGCTCTGCCGCCGCCGTGCTGAACATCGTGGTGATTTCCGCAGCGATCTCGGCCATCAACAGCGACATCTTCGGCGCCGGCCGCATGATGTACGGCCTGGCCCAGCAAGGCCATGCACCGCGCGGTTTCAGCAAGCTGTCGAAGCATGGCGTGCCGTGGATGACCGTGGTGGTGATGGGGGCTGCGTTGCTGATCGGCGTGCTGCTCAACTACCTGATCCCGGAAAATGTGTTCCTGCTGATCGCATCGATCGCCACCTTCGCCACCGTGTGGGTGTGGCTGATGATCCTGCTCACCCAAGTGGCCATGCGCCGCAGCATGAGCAGTGAACAAGTGGCCCAGCTGCAGTTCCCGGTACCGTTCTGGCCTTACGGCCCGGCCATGGCCATTGCGTTCATGGTGTTCATCTTTGGCGTGCTCGGTTACTTCCCGGATACCCAGGCGGCATTGCTCGTCGGCGTGGTCTGGGTGGTGTTCCTGGTGGCGTCCTACCTGCTGTGGTGCAAGCCGCGCGCAGGGCAAGGCGAACCGGTAGCGGAACCGGCCGAGCTGCACCGCTAAGTACAGGAGTCAATGTATGAGAACCGTCTGGCAGCACTGCCATGTAGCAACCATGGTCGGGGGTCGTTATTCGGCCATCGAGGACGCGGCCATCGTCACCAACGCCGGGCTGATCGAGTGGATCGGCCCACGTGTCGAGCTGGCGGCGGTCGAGGCCGAGCGTACGGTTGACCTTGGCGGCGCCTGGGTCACCCCGGGGCTGATCGACTGCCACACCCACGCGGTGTTCGGTGGCAACCGCAGCGGCGAGTTCGAGCAGCGCCTGCAGGGCGTTAGCTATGCCGAAATCGCCGCACAGGGCGGCGGCATCGCCAGCACCGTGCGGGCCACCCGCGCTGCCAGCGAGGACGAGCTGTTCGCCAGTGCCCGCCAGCGGGTCCAGGCGCTGATGCGCGATGGCGTGACCACCATGGAGATCAAGTCCGGCTATGGCCTGGACCTTGCCAACGAGCGCAAGATGCTGCGCGTGGCCCGGCGCCTGGCCGACGAGTTGCCGCTGGCGGTGCGCGCCACCTGCCTGGCAGCCCATGCCTTGCCGCCGGAATACGTGGGCCGGGCTGACGACTACATCGCGCACATCTGCGACGAAATGCTGCCGGCCCTGGCCGCCGAAGGCCTGGTGGACGCAGTGGATGCCTTCTGTGAACACCTGGCGTTCTCCCCGACCCAGGTCGAGCGGCTGTTCATCAAGGCGCGCGAGCTGGGCTTGCCGGTCAAGCTGCACGCAGAACAGTTGTCGTCGCTGCACGGTTCCAGCCTGGCGGCGCGCTACCACGCGCTGTCGGCCGACCATCTGGAATTCATGACCGAGGAAGACGCCATAGCCATGGCAAAAGCCGGCACGGTCGCCGTGCTGCTGCCGGGCGCGTTCTACTTCCTGCGCGAAACCCAGCTGCCACCGATGGACGCCTTGCGCCACCACGGCGTGAAGATTGCCCTGGCCAGCGACCTTAACCCCGGCACCTCGCCAGGGTTGTCGCTGCGGTTGATGCTGAACATGGGCTGCACCTGCTTCTGCATGACTCCAGAGGAAGCCCTGGCCGGTGTCACCGTGCACGCCGCCACGGCGCTGGGCCTGGGTGACAGCCACGGCTCGCTGGAAGTGGGCAAGGTCGCCGACTTCGTCGCCTGGCAGATCGAACGCCCCGCCGACCTGGCCTATTGGCTGGGCGGCGACCTGCCCAAGCGCGTGGTGCGCAAGGGCCACGAGATTTCCAACTGAGTGAGGCACGATGGACAAGGTACTGAGTTTTCACCAGGGGCGCCTGCCGCTGCTGATCAGCATGCCCCATGCCGGCCTGAAACTTTCGCCGGCTGTACGAGACGGTCTGGTGGACCAGGCGCGCAGCCTGCCGGACACCGACTGGCATATTCCACGGCTGTATGACTTTGCCCGTGAGATGGGCGCCAGTGTCGTGGCCGCGGAGTATTCGCGCTTCGTCATCGACCTGAACCGCCCGGATGACGACAAGCCGCTGTACGCCGGTGCCACCACTGGCCTGTACCCAGCCACGCTGTTCGATGGCGAGCCATTGTTCAAGGACGGGCTGGTGCCGACAGGCGAGGAGCGCAAGCAGTATCTGGAGCAGATCTGGCGCCCCTACCACGACACGATTCGTCGCGAGCTGGCGCGGCTGCGCGAGCAATTCGGCTACGCCCTGCTGTGGGACGCCCATTCGATCCGTTCGCTGATCCCGCACCTGTTCGACGGCAAGCTGCCGGACTTCAACCTGGGTACCTTCAATGGCGCCAGCTGCGATCCGGATTTGGCCGAGCGCCTGCAAGGTGTTTGTGCCCAGGCACAGGGCTACAGCCATGTGCTCAACGGTCGTTTCAAAGGCGGGCATATCACCCGGCATTACGGCAACCCAGCCAATCACATCCATGCGGTGCAGCTGGAGCTGGCGCAGAGCACGTATATGGAAGAAAGCGAGCCGTTCGATTACCGCGAAGACCTGGCACGGCCGACACAGGAGGCGCTGCGGAGATTGTTGCAGGCGTGCCTGGCGTGGGCGGAACAGCGTTATGGTCGGTAACCCGGCCAACCTGGGGAATAGCTGACAAGCAGCCATGCATGGAAAGCGAGCAGTTACCAAAGCCCGACAGCGTCTACAATGCTGCCGGGCTTTGCGCCGATCAGTCGTGCAAGTACTCGCGTCTCTTTTGAATGGTCAGCTGATAAATGCGGCTGAGCACCAGAGAGTCATAGTCGAGCTTGAGCTGCTCGTACATAGGTTGTAGTGCTTCGATGGTCATGCCAGGGTATCTGTCAGGCAGGTTGAGCACACTGAGTTCATAGGCCTCTTTCTGTTGGCGGAAGTACGCTTCATCCGTACTTCTCAGATATTGGACCCATTGGTCTTGCGCGGCCGCATAACTGAGCCAGCCGTCACCGTCTTCACGTTGGCGTACATACTCGACAACGGCTTCCCGCTCGCGCTGACCCACGTCAGCTGATCCTTCATAGAGCATGCCTTGTGGGGGCAGCGGCAGGTCAAGTTCGGCACTCAGGCGCAAGCGGTACGCCAGCCGTACCTCTGCTTCGTCCCGCCCGACAAGGTGAGCGCCTGCGTATTCATCAAGCGCCTGAAGACGATACTGGCTCCGCATCCACCGGAGCAGGTTTTCGCCATAATGCTCAGGCGGTCCGCCAAGGATGTTTTGCAGGAGTATCTGTTGTTCAATCTGGACGAACACCAGCAGCGCGCCATCGGCACAAGTCTGGTTGCCGTCAGCTTGGGGTAATGCATCTTGTGCTATCCCGTTGAACAAGGCTCGCAGGCCATCATCACGGTCCGCAGCCTCTATCACTGCCCACACGCGCTGAACCAATTCGGGGCGCAGGGTAGTGTTGCGATAGGGCGCAGAGTGTGTCAACCGCTGTACCAGGCGCAGCAGGTTGTTATTGGGGTCTTGTTGTTCCAGCCTGGCCCAGACAGTTCTCCGGGCGCTCGCCTGGCCTTCCTGTGTCGATAACCAATGATCAACGGTAGGTACTTCCTGCTCCAAGGGTGCCGGTGAATGTACATGCCCACTGGATGCCACGGAGCTGCTGTTGGAGTCGGAGTGGACGTTAGGGGACATTGCCTCGATATCAGGCGGCAAGTCCATATTGAAAGAAAAGCGTCGGTGATATCCCTCGGAGGTATGTGCACTGATCATGGTTTCCCGATTCAACGGGTTGCCCATCAGCGAAATTTCAGTATGAATGCCGTCGTCGCGCGGATTTTCGAGAACATGCGCAGGCAACGTGCTGATCTGGTTGTGGTCCAGGTCCAGAACGCTGATTGGCATCATAGATTCGACCCATTCGGGCCAGGCGACCAAACCTGTGTTATCCAGGTGCAGCATGCTCAAGTGCCGCGGCAAAGTTGAATGATCTGTGATCTGGCCAATGGTATTGCCGCTGAGTTCAAGTGTGTCCAGTTGGCGGATTTGGCCGAGTAACGTCATGGCCTGCTGATCCACCAGAAGACCTTGGTCTACCAGTACCACAGTTCGAAGCTGTTCCAACCGCAGCAAGGCATTCGGGACTGCCTGTAACGGGTAGACATGACCATGCATTCTCAGCGCCTCCAGGTTAGGAAAGCGCATCAAGAAATTGTCCAGCTGGGGCTGCCAGAAAGTTACTCGGTCAAGCTGCAGGCTGCGCAGGCGATTGCAGAAAAATGCTGGCAATCGTTCAGGAAAATGTTCGAGGCCGACATTCCTGAGCTCCATTGCTGAAAAGTTGTCCCCTTCGGCTTGGCGGCGCCAGGCATTCATGATGCATTCGCCTATATGCTGCCGGTCCGCCGCTTGTGCGGAGGACGAAGCTTGGCCGTAAGTCCATTGCTTGATGACAGCATTCAGTTCGGAGCGTTCGGTTTGCAGATGCTCTATTTGAGTTTGCAGCCCTTGCGGCACATCCAATTCAAACCACAGTGGGTATCCCGGGTGGTTCCAGTCAAGCAGGATCCTGCGAATGGTTCGATCCGTCAGAACGTTGCCATGCAGATTGATCCGCGTCCGGGCAGCATGGAGACTGGGTTGACTGAAAAGGTCACCCGGGATACTGGTGATGTTGTTTTCTCTCAGTGAGAGTTCCCCCACGCCTTCCAGATTGGTGGGCGTGATCCAGGTGGGCCATTGGCGTAGCGCTATACGATCGAGGCCGAGGTAACGCAAATGCATCTGCAGTAAACGCTCAAGGTTTGCGGAATCTGGTACAAGGTTGCCGGACAGGTCCAGAACTTCAAGGTGTGGCATCTCCCGAAGTCTTTGAATCTCCCATGTGCCGATCACCAGGCTCTGGTTGATCAGGCGAAGTTCTTGCAAGTTGGGAAAGCGGCTGAAAAGTGTAGGCAGCAGGGGGAGGCTCACATTACTGGGAGTGTGGTCCGCAGTGGTCAGCTCCAGTACCCTCAGGTCGCTGAATTGTTCTAGGAAAGCGACCATCGTTTCATGAGCGCGGACAAACTCATTGGCCGTCGGAGTCGTTGTCTGGATGCGAAGTTGCCTGATCCGCCGAGTGAGGAAAGCAGGCAATTGGGTAGGTAACAATGTAGGCCATATCTCTTGTAGCCACAGGGTAGACGGGGTCTCCATTACGTCGGCCAATGCGGTATCCAACCATGCTTGCCAGATTGCCTCTACCAACCTCGCTCGACCTGGTGCTTCGGCTTGCGGGTCCAATGAATGCGCCGAGCCTGCCCCCCATGTATCCAAGGCTAGGGCCAGCTGGCTGCGCTCGTCCAGAAGTTGCCGCAGCCTGTCCAGAATGCTTTGGCGGTCGTAGTTTGCTTCCAGTGCCCTGAGTATGTTCTCAGGCTCCAGGTCCAGGCCTGGACCCAGCTGCAGCGTCAATATCAAGTCGAGCAGCGTTTCCCGTGCAATGAAGCCGCTTAGCGCGCCCCTGCCGCTCAAGGCATAGCCGATACGGCCCCCAGCCAGGCGCATGGGTGGTACGCGGGAAGGATGTGTCGGTTGCATGCCCAGTAGCTTGCGCAAGCCATGACGTGGCATCAAGTTGTGTTCTATTGCCGCTTTCAGGTCCTGGCTTTGCCAAGTGCCGGGGAAACCCAGTGCGGTACGCATGTCGTCAGGCAACGCGTGCAGTACCGATGCATAGAGCTCGTCAGCGCCATGCAGGTGAAGACCTTGGTCATCTTGGGCTTGGTACAGGGGGGCCTCTCGCACGAGGATTTTCCGGGTCGGCGCATTGGGTTGTCCGATGCTGTCGATCAATGCACCGCCGTACCAGCGATCGCGTATTTCCAGACGTAGCTGATCTGACCAGCCGGTAATCCGAGCGAGGCTGTGGAAGATCAGTTTGTCGCTATCCGGGTTGTAGGCCGGGGTTTGCAGATACAGCTTTTCATAGGCGCGAGCCAGGCGCACCTCCTGTTGATAGACCCTGACTTCCTCGGCAAGGCGTTGAGGTACCCGGCCTTGGGCGAGCTGGTTCAGCTCCTCGGCATTGGCGTGAAAACCAAGCTCTTCGGCAATGACCGTCGGCAGCCGAGGATAGTGCTGCTGTAAGGCTAGCGCCGCTGGGTCGTCCGTGCTGGACAGTTCCAGATAGTAGTTTTCGAACGCCTCGGCCCGGGCTGACGCTTCGCTTGCCGGGTAAGCCAGGCAAGCTTGCTCATCCGCTGCGAAGCGTCGCCTGGCGTCCTCCAGCAGCGCCGGCGGTCGGTCGTTTTCGCTCAAGGCGCGGCGAAGTACGGTTTCGTGGGTGTCACTTATGCGCAACAGCCGCTGTGCGGTTTGCTCATCCAGCTGCCAGAAGTCGGGTCCCAGACGTTTTACCAGCTTGGCTCCCTGCCACTGCAGAGGGCGGTCCAGTTCATGTTGCCAAGTGCCAAACCCGTTATGACGCAGCTTGGGCTCGTAGGTCCCGATCAGAGTGGCGTGCCGGGCTCGATAGTCGGCGCCATTCCGGTTGTGGGTGACCGCAAAATATTTGTCCTCGATGGCGACCCATGCTTTGTCCTGATAGTGATAGATGCCGTATTGGTCTGGTTGCAGGCCAGGAGGCAGAACGATGTCGTGGGCATAGGGCGTCATGTCTGGTTTCCATAAACGCTCCTGTCCATCTGGCAAGGTCACCGGCTCCAGTTCGGTAATGAAGGAAGGAGTTTCCACGGGGATGATTTCTCTGGCAGGCACACTGCTTTGGCCCTCCGCCCCCAGCGCGCCGATCAAGGCTATGTTCTCTATCACATCCGTCAGGTAGCTCCAGGCCTGTTCCTGCTCACCGCGGGACCAGGCCTGGATGCCATCGAAGGTTTCGGATGCGAGTTGTATGACATTGACCACAGCCATCGCCTGGCCAACGACCGGCACGATGAACGCAGCTGCATTGAGGGCACCGAGGCCCAATGCCAGATAGTGATGAATGCGCTCATCAAATGCTTGTTGGTTCTTCAGGCGAGTGGGTACCGCATGGAACAAGGCATCGTCTTTCACCGAGGCCACTTTCCTCTTCACCATTTCATCCAGTGGTGACCCGGGGAGCTTGCTGGCACGTAGATGCAATGAAGGGTTGGTGCTGCGCTGACGTATCAAAAGGTTGGACTTCGGGCTCCAGCCATAGGGGTAAATACTGGCAACGACCTTTTCGCGCAACTTGGCCCGGTGCCTTGCCGGGAAGAAACGCTGGAAGAAATCCAGGTAATTCATCTGTTCAAGCCGTTTTACCAGCGCTTGGGTAAAAGCGGTCGATGATGGATACTCTTTCAGCGGGGCCACCGGGTCGCCGGGGATATGGACGACCACGGGCAGGGTGCGTTCGACGCTGTCCAGATCGTCGCTCAAAACCAGCACGCCGTTAAGAGGTATATCCCAGAGCCGAAGCGCGTAAGCAGTCAGGTTGGCAGCGCCATCGTCAGGCGTCTGCCCGGCAGCGGTCGCTTTTATCCGCTCGTAGAATACCTCACTCACATCCCCTTTGAGGTACGCCATGTGAGCCTCTACAAGTAATGCTGAACGCTCTGCCGTCCGCTGCTGCTGCGTATCCGCCAACGTCGAGTCAATCAGGTCTTGATAGCCTTGTCCCAAATCGAGGTCGCGGCAAAGCGCAGCGAAATGTGCAGGCTCCATGTCGTAAAGCGTGCGTTTATCATGGGACGGACCCGTAGCGATCTTGGCCCGGATACGCCGATCGAAATCCAGCGCACCCAATGCAGTTTCGCTAGGGCTGAAGTTTTGCAACGCTGCGGTCAACAGTGTTCTGTAGTCAGTACGTAGCACCGGCTTGCGAATATCGGTCGGATAGCTCGCCACGTCGATATGCGTGGCATGCGAGGACCATAGGCGGGCGTCATTCAGATAGGTTGTGCGAACATCAAGGTCGATACGGAAGCGTGCCTTGATCGCAGCTGTCAGTAGTGGTGCCGCGTACTCCTCAACGGTTGGGAGGGTTGCGACGGTAGCCGCCAGCGGGCCCGTACTCTTGCGATAAGCAGCATAGTGGTGCAGCAACTCTTTGATGATGTCTGGATGAGAGCGGTTGGACCGGTCGAACCAATCCCACAGCGAGGAGCTGAATGTTTTCAACGCGCTGGCCTCGTCCGCGGAGAGGTCGCTCACCCATTCTGGAAGCTTGGCCTGGACGATTTCAACGTGGCGAGTGGACACCGTGGGTGCTTGGGAAAGCTTTCGCATGAACATCTCCGAATCTTGCTGATCAAGGTCGCCACAGGTTTCATTCGAGCTGTGGCTTGCGAAAGTTTTGGCGCCTTGGTGGGGCCGGAGGTGTTAGATAGTTGTTTGCAAACTCGCGGCCAGTGATCGGAGTTGCTCGGAAGGGGTAGCTCCCGTATCAGCGCAGGCGCTGATGGAATGGGGGGAAGGCGAGATATCGGTGGTAAGGTTCGGCCATTAAATGGGCGACGCGATGCAGGTCATGCGCGTCGCCAGTTACTTTGGGTCAGTTGTTGTTGATCTGCTTGATGGTGAGTTCGCGCAGTAGCTCCCTCTCTTCCTGATCCTTGTCATCTTGCAGGCCTTGCTGCAAGTTCAACTCGTCCTGAAGCGAGTGGTCCTTGCTGGCCAGCTCGAGCACCCGCAGACGGAAACGTGCGTCTATTTCGGCGAAGCGGTCGGCACACTCGGCTCGCAGACGCGTGGTCCAGTCCGTATTTGCCAGCATGTAGTCGACCAGTGCGTCGCTCAGTTCACTTTTCCGGACCTTTTCCAGCACACTGGATAGCTCATCGTGCGCCAGGTTCGCAGCACCTCGAAAACGCATGCTGTCGGCAATCGGCAGGTCCAGTTCCCCGGCCAGTTCCCGGCGGTAGGCCAGGCGTACCGAAACCCGGTCACCCGAGCCGGTCCGTTGGTTTGCCAGCAGCTCCAGCTGTTCGATCCGGAAAAGCTGCAACAGGCGACGACGCAATGCTTGCAGGGAATCGCCGGCGTCGACCAACAGGCGTTGGCTCATCAGGTACAGTTCAATATTGTTGAACTCCTGCAGCGCTCCGTCATGGCAGGTCTGCGAGCCGGTTATCGGGTCTGGCAATGCCGCTGCGGCGATGCTCTCCATGATCAGGCGCTCGGTTTCGTTGCTTGCAGCCACCACCAGCATCAAGCGCACCCGTTCGCAGAAGGTGGCTCGCGTATTTGGGTCAACGTATGGGGCGGCATTGTGCAAGCGGCCCGTCAGACGCAATAGGTCACTGCCTTCGAGCTGCTCCCAGCAGTCCTGCAATGCGGCATTCTGCGCCTCGCTACCCAGCATCCAGTGTTCCAGCCTGGGCGTATCATCTCCCAGCAGTGGGAAGTGAGGATGGTCGAGAGATCCTTCGCTTGAAGAATCGGCGAACATCAGGTCGTCGGGGATATCCAGGGCAAAGGAATAGCTGTGCTGACTGTCCGAGAAGGTGCGTACCCGCAGGATGGTTTCAAGAGGCAGCGGGTTGTCGAACAACGCGATCGACGAGATCGGCATGGGATTGTTCAGGTTCGACAGGATGTGCTCGGGCAACTGGGTGATGTTGTTCGAGCTCAGGTCCAGAAGTTCCAGTGGCAGCAAGCTGTCACACCAGCTGGGCCAGGCTTGCAGGTTCATGTTGGTCAATGCGAGTGACTGCAGGTTGTTGGCCAATGATGCGGGTACCCGGTCGATGTTGCCTACACGGTTGCCCGACAGGTCCAGCGAGGTCAGGTTTCGCAGCCCTGCGAAAATGTCCATCATGGCCTGGTCGACCTCCAGCCCCATGTTGCGAAACTCCAGGTAGGTAAGTCGGGGAAGGCGAACCAGGGCAGATGCCAGCGAGGGCATGGCGGCCTGGTGTTCATCGATGGTCAACCGGCTGATGTTGGGGAACCGGCTGAGTAGTTCATCGAGCTGCGAGGCGCTGCCCCGCAACCGCGTCAGGCTTAGTGCACGCACCCGGGCGCCGAAGAATGCTGGAAGTCGCCTGGGGAAATGCTCGATGGCCACATCCTCGAGTTGCAGGCGCAGGTATGACTGGCCCTGCTCCTGTTGTTCCCAGAATTGACCGATCGCCGACGCGATGCGTTGCCTGTCCGCCAGCGCGGCCTGGGTCAATGGGTTGCTCGAGCTGGATGCCTGGGCCCAGCCATCGATCGCATCGCGCATCTGCCGTCGCTCATCGCGAATGCGTGTGAGCTGTTCGGAAAGTGCTGCTGGCTGGTCAGTGGTGATACCCGAGGTGTCGATGCGGTCATTCAGCAACAAGCGCTGCAGGTGGGTTTCATTGATGCTGTTGCCTTCCAGCGAGATCACCGGTGGGGTGGTCAGCATGTCTGCTTCATGAAGCAGGAACGAGGGCAACGACCTGAGATTGTTGTGGCGCAATGACAGATGGGCAATGCGCGCCAGGGCGTCGCTGCCAATCCCGATCGGCCATTGGGCCAGTTGCATCTGGTCCAGGCCCAGGTAATCCAGGGTCAATTCATGGAAGCTTGGCCTGTTACTCTGCGCCAGCCGGTTACCACTCAGGTCGAGGTGTCTCAATTGGCGAAGCCCTGACAGCAGGTTCAGGTCGCTTTCGGAGAGCGTCATGTTCTGGTTGGTGAGCACCAGTCGTTGCAACCCTGGCAGGCACTCGGTGATGGTGGGCACGCTGAACAGGAAGGGCGAGGGCGTTGCCCTGGGGTCAAACGAACGGCTGATTTCCAGCGACTCGATCTGTGGCATCTGCCTGAGCAGGCGTTGCAGCAGGCGCTCGTTCTGCGCCCAACCCGCCAAGGACCCAGACGGCAGGTCGATCAGGCTCAGGCTGCGCACGCGTGAATTGAAAAAGGCGGGCAAGGTGAGCGGCACGTCGGCAAGGGGGACGCGGGCAATACGCAGTTCGGTGGTGGGCCCGCTGCTCTCGTCCAGAGCAGTGTCGTACCAATGTTGCATGATCGAGTCACGCAGGCTGTCGTAGTCGTGTGCTGCCTGGTCGGTTGCCGGCGAAATGGCTTCGCTCCAATCGTCAAGGCTGCTTTGCAGCTCCTGGCGCTGCTCCAGCAGTGTCTGCAAATGTTCGAGTATCTGCAGTTGCGTACGGCCGCGGCTGGCAAGTGCCAGCAGAATCTGATCCGCTGAGCGGCCGGTACGTGCGGCGAGCCCTGTGGCTTCGATAGCTTCCAGCAGGCGCTGGCGGGTGATGCCATGGGTGGCCGGGCCGCCGCCACTGAGCGGGTAGCCCAGGCGGCCATCGGCCAGGCGCATGGGAGAACGGTAGCCAGGACGTACGGGCTGCATGCCCAGTAGCATCCTCAGGGCCGGGCGGGGCGGCAACGGGCTCTCCTGTACAAGGCGCTGCAGCGCTTGCTGATCGGTGACGTCCATGCTTGCCATGGCCGCTGGTAGTGCCTCGTACAATGCAGCGAAAAGGCTTGGATGCACCTTGACCACCGCACTGGGCAGACTCTGGTCGTGGACGATGTACCCTGCTTGGGCATGGGTGATGGTCTTGACTGGGTAGGTGTCAGGCGTGCCTATGGCATGAGCCTGGGTCGGCCAGAACATGCGCTGGAGCAGCCGGAGCCTGGTCTGCGCAGGCCAGCCTGGCAAGCGTTCTAGCATATGCATGATCAACAGGTCGCTATCCCAGTTCGGCACGCTGGACAGGTACAGCCCTTCGCGGGCGCGGGCAAGGCGAATTTGTTGCTGGTAGATGCGCACTTCCTCGGCAAGGCGTATTGGTACCTTGCCGTTGTCGAGCATCTTCAGTTCGTTGGCACTGGCCTCGCGCGCCAGCTCATCGGCGACTGCTGGCGGCAATTTCGGATACGCTCTCTGGATCGCCTCGGCGCCCGGTGCCAGGTTGCGCGAAAGGCCGGCGTAGGCCCTGTAAAACTCAGCTGGCCGAGTGCTCTCGTCTGCTAGCTGGCGGATTGTTTCGTCCAGCTTGAAGCGTTGCAGGGTGTCTTCCAGCAAGGCGGGCAGCCGCCGGCTTTCGGCCAAGGTTCGGCGCAGCTCGTCTTCGTGTACGCCACTGATGGTGACAATCTGCTGCAGCGTCGGCTCATCGAAGTGCGCACTCAAGTGGCCGATGCGGCGCAGGAGTGTCATGCCCGACCAGCTCAGTGGCTTATCCGTAACGTGCAACCATGCTCCGGCACCGTTGTGCCGCATTGGCGGCTGGTAACGGCGAGGACTTGCAGGGTGTTGCAAACGATATTCACCTGTCGTTGGCGCTTGGCTGACGATGTACTGATTGCCCTGCAGTACCAGCCAGCGTTTCCCTTGGTGATGCCGTAGGCCCAGTTCGTCCGGTACCAGGTCATGGGGCAGCATTTCGGAGCTCTGGTAGGGCGTCAGGTCGGGTTTCCACAACCGTATCTGACCATCGGCTGTTTCCACGCTTTCCAGTTCTTCGATGAATGAAGGCGTTTCTACAGGAATACGGGCTATCTCTGGCTCCGCGCCCGCTCGCTCTTCTGTCTCCGGCCCTTCCGGCGCCGTGCCGCTTTCGCTGCCCCGTGAGCCCCCCAATGCCCTGGCTGCTGCGGCGAGGGCGGCCATGACGGCCACGTTTTCGATCACATCGACCAGATAGCCATAGGCAGTGTCACGCTCGTCGTTTTTCCAGGCGTCGATCCCTTCATACACCTCATGGGCCAGCTGGGCCAGGCAAACGGCAAGCATTGCCTCGCCAAGCCCTGGCACGAAGAAGCCGGCGATGTTCAAGGCCGTAAGCACGCGGCCGGCAACCAATTCCCGGTGGGCTTGCGTTGTGCGCCGGTCGACGATTTCGGTCGGAGTGGCGTGGAACAGCACATCCTTCTCATGACGCTGGGCCTTCTGGAAAGCCATCACGCCTTGGAAGGCGTGGCTGAAAGGCCTCATGACCGGGTACAGGGTGGCATGCGGGTCCATTACACGTTCATGCAAGCCGCGGGCACTCCAGGCGAGGGGCATGAGCCGGTCTTTCAGGCGGGTGGTTATAGACGCCTTGTCGCGGTCGGCGAGGTGCCTGTCCAGATAGCCGATATCGGTCTGTAGCCTGTCGCGCAATTCGTCGTGCACGGCTTGCTGGCTGGCGAACTCCTTGAGGGGCGTCGTGCTGTCTTCAGGAATGTACAGCGCCACGGCCTGATGCCCTTCAGTTTGCAGGGTAATGAGCACAACGCCGGTCAGCTCGGCTTCCCACAGGTCGAGCAAGCTGAACGTCACCGGCGAAGAGGGCGATGGCACCTGGTCAAGTGGTGTTGCAAGAGCGGCGCAATAGAGTGCTTCGCTGATATCACCCTTGAGGCGGGCGAAATGCAGGGATTGCCGGAATGCCGAGACCTCGGCACGCCCCAGGGTTTCATAAACGGCCAGTGCAGCTTCATCGGCGCCGAGTGAAAGCGTGGCCGCCGGGTAATAGATGGCATGTACCTGTTCATGGTACTTGCCGCCGATATCCAGCGTGCGACACAAGTCGGCGAAATCTTCGGCGGCGATATCCAGTGTATTGATGATCGGCACGGTGCCCATGAAGCGGCGGTGATCGACGATGACCGACCGCTTGAGCAGGGAGGCGGGCGCGTCCATGCCATGTTCGGCGGTGGCGTCACGGTCGAAGTTGTGCAAGGCGCACTGCAGCAGCGAGCGTGTAGCCCGGTCGACGGCCTGGCGGCTGTCGACGGCGTTGGTCGTTTCGATCAGGCGGGCATCGACGAGGTAAGTGTTGCGCACATCCAGGTCAAGCCTGAATCGCTGCTTTATGGCTTCGGTGAGTGCCTTGGTGGCGTAAGTTTCCAGGGTGGGAAGCTGTTCGAAAAGCTTGTGCACCTGTACCTGGTGCTCGCGGTGGCGTGCGTGTTCTACCTGCCATGCCTTGGCGACTTCCGGTTGTTGCTGGAGGGCCATCGCCAGCCAAGCAGGGGGCTGATGCCAGTTGCGCATCGCACGGTGGGTTTCTGGTGGAGCGTGCTTGAGCCAGGTGGGGATTCTGCGCTCGATGGTGGCGTAATGAGCACTAGGCACGGCAGTGACTGCAGTTGGCATGGCGAGGCCCTTGCTTGATTTGGGGCGAGGGACTATCGCGGGCCTGCCTGAGTTGCTGGAGGTAGATATATGTGCCCCTTGCCGTGCGGTGGCATAAGCGCGGGCAGTGCTCAAAGCGCAATTCAGGTTTATGATGGCCCACGGCCGAATAATCCTCACACGGAGTGCGCAATGCAGACCCTGTACCCGCAGATCAAACCCTACGCCCGGCACGATCTGGCCGTGGAAGCGCCGCATGTGCTGTATGTCGACGAAAGCGGCTCGCCAGAAGGTCTGCCGGTGGTGTTCATCCACGGCGGCCCGGGCGCCGGTTGCGACGCCCAGAGCCGCTGCTACTTCGACCCGACCCTGTACCGCATAATCACTTTCGACCAGCGCGGCTGTGGCCGTTCCACGCCGCACGCAAGCCTGGAGAACAACACCACCTGGCACCTGGTCGAGGACCTCGAGCGCATCCGCGAGCACCTTGGCATCGACAAGTGGGTGCTGTTCGGCGGTTCGTGGGGCTCCACGCTGGCCCTGGCCTACGCCCAGACCCACCCCGAGCGGGTGCATGGCCTGATCCTGCGCGGCATCTTCCTGTGCAGGCCTCAGGAGATCCAGTGGTTCTACCAGGAAGGCGCCAGCCGGCTGTTCCCCGATTACTGGCAGGACTACATTGCGCCAATCCCGCCAGAGGAGCGTGGTGACCTGGTCACGGCATTCCACAAGCGCCTTACCGGCAACGACCAGATCGCCCAGATGCACGCGGCCAAGGCCTGGTCCACCTGGGAAGGCCGTACCGCCACCCTTCGCCCCAACCCGCTGGTGGTCGACCGTTTCTCCGAGCCGCAGCGCGCGCTGTCGATCGCCCGTATCGAATGCCACTATTTCATGAACAATGCCTTCCTCGAGCCGGACCAGCTGATCCGCGATCTGCCAAAGATCGCCCACCTGCCGGCGGTGATCGTGCATGGCCGCTATGATGTGATCTGCCCGCTGGACAACGCTTGGGCGTTGCACCAGGCCTGGCCGAACAGCGAGCTGAAGGTGATCCGTGACGCTGGCCACGCCGCTTCCGAGCCGGGCATCACCGATGCCCTGGTGCGTGCCGCCGACCAGATGGCCCGGCGCCTGCTCGACCTGCCCCTGGAAGAAGCATGAGGGGCCTATTGCAGCGTGTGCGTGGCGCACGGGTGGAGGTGGCGGGGGAGGTAGTGGGTGCAATCGACCAGGGGTTACTGGTACTGGTGGCCGTCGAGCCTGAAGATTCCCGTGAGCAGGCCGACAAACTGTTGCACAAGCTGTTGAACTACCGGGTGTTCAGCGACGAGCAGGGCAAGATGAACCTGTCGCTCAAGGATGTCGGGGGAGGTTTGTTGCTGGTGTCGCAGTTCACCCTGGCGGCGGACACCCGCAACGGCATGCGCCCGAGCTTTTCGACAGCAGCGCCACCGGCCCTCGGCGCCGAGTTGTTCGACTATCTTTTGCAGCAGGCGAAGGCCCGGCACGCCAATGTGGCAAGCGGCCGTTTCGGGGCAGACATGCAGGTGCACCTGGTCAATGATGGCCCCGTAACATTTATGTTACAAATGTGAGTATAAAAAACCCCTTGTTCACAGGAAAACAAGGGGTTTTGTACGATAAATAGTTGTTCCAGCCTGATGCGTTGTCACGCGACCTGCTGGATAATCGCGCGCTGCATGGACCTGCGTTCGCAGGTTCGTTTCACTCTGACTCGAGTACTGTCTGGATCCGTTTGGGGAATCATTACGCCCTCACGGGGTCCGAACAGTGCTCGCCAACCCGGCATTTGTCGCTGGCCGTTGGTTTCATGATCTGTTTTCGGCGAGGGTTGCTCGTGATTGTTAGTCCCCAAAAAGCATCAAGAATCCCCGGTACCGGGCTGCGCAAGGCCCTGATGGCCAGTGTGGCAGTGGTCGGCCTGATGAGCGCGGGCCAGCTGTGGGCATTCAATCTTGACGATGTTGCAGCCAAGGCAAAGGATCTGGCCGGCCAGAAGTACGAAGCACCGAAAAGCAACCTGCCGGCCGTATTCCGCGACATGAAGTTCGCGGACTACCAGAAGATTCATTTCCTGCAGGAAAAGGCCGAGTGGGCCAAGGACAAGACCCCATTCAAGCTGTCGTTCTATCACCAGGGCATGCACTTCGACACCCCGGTGAAGATCAACCAGGTCACCGCCACCAAGGTCGAGGAAATCAAGTACGACCCGAGCCGTTTCGAGTTCGGTGACGTGCCACACGACCCGGAAACCACCAAGAACCTCGGTTACGCCGGCTTCCGTGTGTTGTACCCGATCAACAAGGCCGACAAGCAGGACGAGATCATGACCTTGCTTGGCGCCAGCTACTTCCGCGTGGTCGGCAAGGGCCACGTGTACGGCCTGTCGGCCCGTGGCCTGGCCATCGACACCGCACTGCCGTCGGGCGAGGAATTCCCGCGCTTCACCGAGTTCTGGGTCGAGAAGCCCAAGCCGGCCGACAAGCACCTGGTCATCTACGCCTTGCTGGACTCGCCACGCTCCACCGGTGCCTACAAGCTGATCCTGCGCCCAGGCAACGACACCGTGGTCGACGTGCAGTCCCGCGTCTTCCTGCGTGACCATGTCAGCCGCCTGGGCATTGCCCCGCTGACCAGCATGTACCTGTTCGGCCCCAACCAGCCGTCCAAGGTCCTCAACTACCGCCCGGCCCTGCACGACTCCGAAGGCCTGTCGATCCATGCCGGCAACGGCGAGTGGCTGTGGCGCCCGCTGAACAACCCGAAACACCTGGCCGTGAGCAACTTCAGTGTCGAGAACCCGCGTGGTTTCGGCCTGATGCAGCGCCAGCGTGCCTTCAGCGACTATGAAGACCTCGACGACAACTACCAGAAGCGCCCGAGCGCCTGGATCGAGCCGAAGGGTGACTGGGGCAAGGGCACCGTCGACCTGGTCGAAATCCCGACTGCCGACGAGACCAACGACAACATCGTGGCCTTCTGGAGCCCGGAAAAGCTGCCTGAGCCAGGCAAGCCATTCGAGTACGCCTACCGCCTGCACTGGACCATCGACGAGCCGAAGTTCCAGGCTCCAGAGCTGGGCTGGGTCAAGCAGACCCTGCGTTCCACCGGCGACGTCAAGCAGTCCAACCTGATCCGCCAGCCAGACGGCAGCGTGGCCTTCCTGGTCGACTTCGCCGGCCCGACGCTGGCCGCCCTGCCGGAAGATACCGCCGTGCGCAGCCAGATCAGCGTGGGCGACAATGCCGAGGTGGTCGAGAACAACCTGCGCTATAACCCTGAGACCAAGGGCTGGCGCCTGACCCTTCGTTTGAAGGTCAAGGAAGCCAACAAATCGACCGAAATGCGTGCCGCGCTGGTGCGTGACGTGCCGGTCGAAGCCGCCAAGCCTGCCAAGGACGCCAACCAGGACAAGGCTGCAGCCAAGCAAGCCAAGGCCGAGAAAGCCGCCAAGGCCGAACAACCTGCCGCCGATGCGGCGCCCACCAACGGGACCCCGGCCACCACCGAGAAGGTGCTGACCGAGACCTGGAGCTATCAGTTGCCTGCCGATGAGTAACTCAAGCGCAAGGCCGGAATCGCTTCGCGAGTACCTGGCCCACCTACCACTGAGCGACGAGCAGCGTGCGGAACTCGCCAGCTGCACGTCCTTCAGTGAGCTGCACCAACGCCTGGCGGCCAACCCGGCCGCTAGCTCTGCCGAGGCCGTGCAGGCCTCGGTGGGCCCGCGCCTGACCGTAGGCAGCGCCGCCGAGCTGGAAGACGCCGAAATGCTTGGCGTCGACGGCAGTGGCCGCCTGTGCCTGAAGATCGCACCGCCGATCAAGCGCACCAAGGTCGTGCCCGAGCCATGGCGCACCAACGTGCTGATTCGCATGTGGCGGCGCATGACCGGTCGCACCAACGCCCCGCAGCCGCCCAAGCGCGAGCTGCCGCCAGCCCGCTGGCGCACGGTCGGCTCGATCCGCCGTTACATCCTGCTGGCGCTGATGATCGGCCAGACCATCGTTGCCGGCTGGTACATGAAGGGCATCCTGCCGTACCAAGGCTGGTCGTTCGTGGACTTTGACGAAGTCGTCAACCAGCCGCTGTGGGACACCGTGGTACAGGTTTGGCCGTATGCCTTGCAGACGTCCATCCTGGTTCTCTTCGGCATCCTGTTCTGCTGGGTATCGGCGGGCTTCTGGACCGCGCTGATGGGCTTCCTCGAGCTGCTCACCGGGCGTGACAAGTACAAGATATCGGGTAGCAGTGCAGGCAACGAGCCGATCGCGCCCGAGGCGCGTACCGCGTTGGTGATGCCGATCTGCAACGAAGACGTGCCACGTGTGTTCGCCGGCCTGCGCGCAACGTTCGAATCGGTGGCCGCCAGCGGCAACCTCGACCGATTCGACTTCTTCGTGCTCAGCGACACCAACGACACCGACATCGCCGTGGCCGAACAACAGGCCTGGCTGGACGTGTGCCGCGAAACCAAAGGCTTCGGCCGCATCTTCTACCGCCGCCGTCGGCGCCGGGTGAAGCGCAAGAGCGGCAACCTCGACGACTTCTGCCGTCGTTGGGGCGGCGAATACAAATACATGGTCGTACTCGACGCCGACAGCGTCATGAGCGGCGAGTGCCTGAGCAGCCTGGTGCGCCTGATGGAGGCCAACCCGGACGCCGGCATCATCCAGACCGGGCCGAAGGCTTCGGGCATGGATACCTTGTATGCGCGCCTGCAGCAGTTCGCCACCCGCGTGTATGGCCCGCTGTTCACCGCCGGCCTGCACTTCTGGCAGCTGGGCGAGTCGCACTACTGGGGCCACAACGCGATCATCCGCATGAAGCCGTTCATCGAGCACTGCGCCCTGGCGCCGTTGCCGGGCAAGGGTGCGTTCGCTGGTGCAATCCTCTCCCACGACTTCGTCGAAGCTGCGCTGATGCGCCGTGCCGGCTGGGGCGTGTGGATTGCCTACGACCTGCCGGGCAGCTACGAAGAACTGCCGCCGAACCTGCTCGACGAGCTCAAGCGCGACCGCCGCTGGTGCCACGGCAACCTGATGAACTTCCGCCTGTTCCTGGTCAAGGGCATGCACCCGGTGCACCGTGCGGTGTTCCTCACCGGGGTGATGTCGTACCTGTCGGCACCGCTGTGGTTCCTGTTCCTGGTGCTGTCGACCGCGCTGCTGGCGACCAACACGCTGATGGAGCCGCAGTACTTCATCGAGCCGTACCAGCTCTACCCGCTGTGGCCGCAGTGGCATCCGGAGAAGGCCGTGGCGCTGTTCTCCACCACCATCGTGCTGCTGTTCCTGCCCAAGCTGCTCAGCGTCATCCTGATCTGGGCCAAGGGCGCGACCGAGTTTGGCGGGCGCATCAAGGTCACCCTGTCGATGCTGATGGAGATGCTTTTCTCCATGCTGCTGGCACCGGTGCGCATGATCTTCCACACTCGCTTCGTGCTGGCCGCGTTCCTCGGCTGGGCCGCGACCTGGAACTCGCCGCAGCGTGACGACGACTCCACTCCGTGGAGCGAAGCGGTGCGCCGCCACGGCCCGCAGACCCTGTTGGGCATTGCCTGGGCGGCGCTGGTGGCCTGGCTGAACCCAAGCTTCCTGTGGTGGCTGGCGCCAATCGTTGGTTCGCTGGTGCTGTCGATTCCGGTTTCGGTGATCTCCAGCCGCACCCGCCTGGGCCTGGCGGCCAAGGACGAGAAGCTGTTCCTCATCCCCGAGGAATACGCCACTCCGCAGGAGCTGCTGGCCACCGACCAGTACACCCACGAAAACCGCTGGCATGCCCTGCATGACGGCTTCGTGCGGGCTGTGGTCGACCCGCGGCAGAACGCCCTGGCATGCGCCATGGCCACTGCCCGTCATGGTCAGGCGGCGCCTATCGAGGCATTGCGCGTCGAGCGCGTGGCCAAGGCGATGGAGGTCGGGCCGCAAGGGCTGGACCTCAATACCCGCCTGGCCCTGCTCAGCGACCCGGTGGCGCTGACCCGCCTGCACGAGCAGGTCTGGGCCGAGCACAATGCGGCGTGGATCAACGTGTGGCGTGCATCGATCAAGAACGACCCGCATTCGCCGCTGTTGCCGCTGCATCCGGAGAATGAAGGCCAACCGGCACTCGTCGGCGCCTGATCGGGCCTATTCGCGGGCACGCCCGCTCCCACAGGGTACTTCACAGCCTTTGAGGCATGCGCTGTACCTGTGGGAGCGGGCGTGCCCGCGAAGCTTTTCAGGGCTCCCACCGATTTTGGCCAACAAAGTCCCCCCCGGCTCTAGGTCCCCGAGCCGCCATGCGTTAGCATCCCTCTCCGATATGACGCATCGGCCGCCACGGCCATGCCAACAATAAGATTCGCTACTTTTCTTGCTAGGGGACTTGGTGATGATCAAGAAATACCTTTCGCGACTGCTGGTCGGTGTCACCGCCCTGGTCGCCGTGACGGCGGCCCAGGCGGGCGCGATCGATGACGCGGTCAAGCGCGGCACCCTGCGGGTGGGCATGGATCCGACCTACATGCCTTTCCAGATGACCAACAAGCGTGGCGAGATCATCGGCTTCGAAGTCGATATCCTCAAAGCCATGGCCAAGTCCATGGGCGTCAAGTTCGAGCCGGTATCCACGGCCTATGACGGCATCATCCCGGCCCTGCTGACCGACAAGTTCGACATGATCGGCAGCGGCATGACCCTGACCCAGGAACGCAACCTGCGCCTGAACTTCAGCGAACCCTTCATTGTGGTTGGCCAGACCCTGCTGATCCGCAAGGAACTGGCGGGCGAGATCAAGTCGTACAAGGACCTGAACAACGAGAAGTACCGCATCACCTCCAAGCTCGGCACCACCGGCGAAATGGTTTCCAAGAAGCTGATCGCCAAGGCCAAATACCACGGCTACGACAACGAGCAGGAAGCGGTGATGGACGTGGTCAACGGCAAGGCTGACGCCTTCGTCTACGACGCGCCTTACAACGTGGTGGCAGTGGACAAGGCCGGTGCCGGCAAGCTGCTGTTCCTCGAAGAACCCTTCACCTACGAGCCGCTGGCCTTCGGCCTGAAGAAAGGCGACTACGACAGCATCAACTTCATCAACAACTTCCTGCACCAGATCAAGCATGACGGGACCTACGATCGTATTCACGACAAGTGGTTCAAGAACAAGGACTGGCTGAAGGAAATGGAATAAGGCCCAGGCCACAAGCCGGCTTTATGACCCCGACGCGCAGGCAAACCCTGCGCGTTCGCATTTACGGAAGTACCCCACGTGATCAAACACAAGAAAGCCCAGTGGCCCTGGCACGGTTTGACTGCCCTGGTCCTGGTGGGCCTGGCGTTCAGCCTGTACATGGCCACCTCGATGATTTCCTACGAGTGGCGCTGGAACCGCGTACCGCAGTACTTCGCCTACAAGGCCGAGGAAGCACAGCGCGCCGCCGGTTACGGCACCGTGCAGGACATCGTCATCTCTGGCGACAATGCCCGTGTCACGCTGAAAGACGAGAGCGGTGCCGAGCAGGTGCTCGATGTTGCCAAGGACAGCCTGCAGCTGGCCCGCGGCGACGATGTTTCCGAAGGCGACCAGATTGGCGTCACCCGTCACTGGGCGGCCGGCCCGCTGGCCTGGGGCCTGTGGACCACGCTTTGGATTTCGGTGGTATCCGGTGCCCTGGGCCTGTTGATCGGCCTGTTCGCCGGCCTCTGCCGCCTGTCCAGCAACCCTACGCTGCGTGACCTGTCGACCGTGTATGTCGAACTGGTGCGCGGTACACCGCTGCTGGTACAGATCTTCATCTTCTACTTCTTCATCGGTACCGTGCTCAACCTGTCCCGCGAGTTTGCCGGGGTGGCTGCACTGGCGCTGTTCACCGGTGCCTACGTGGCCGAAATCGTTCGTGCCGGCGTGCAGTCCATCGCCAAGGGCCAGAACGAAGCGGCCCGCTCGCTGGGCCTGAACGCGGGCCAGTCGATGCGCCACGTGATCCTGCCGCAGGCCTTCAAGCGTGTGCTGCCGCCTTTGGCCGGCCAGTTCATCAGCCTGGTCAAGGACACCTCGCTGGTCTCGGTGATCGCCATTACCGAACTGACCAAGAGCGGCCGCGAGGCCATCACCACCTCGTTCTCGACCTTCGAGATCTGGTTCTGCGTGGCAGGCCTGTACCTGCTGATCAACCTGCCGCTGTCGCACCTGGCCAGCCGGCTCGAGCGGAGGCTTGCGCAAAGTGATTGAAGTCCGTGACCTGCTGAAAGTCTTCGACACCCGTGGCCACGTGGTACGGGCCGTGGATAACGTCACCACCCAGGTCGCCAAGGGCGAAGTGGTGGTGGTACTCGGCCCGTCGGGCTCGGGCAAGTCGACCTTCCTGCGCTGCCTCAACGGCCTGGAGCATTTCGACGAAGGCCATGTGGCCATCGACGGCCTGCAACTGGCCGATCCGAAAACCGACATCAACGCCTATCGCCGCGAAGTCGGCATGGTGTTCCAGCACTTCAACCTGTTCCCGCACATGACCGTGCTGGAGAACCTGTGCCTGGCACAGAAGGTGGTGCGCAAGCGCAACAAGGCCGACCGCGAAGCCAAGGCCCGGGCGCTGCTGGAGAAGGTGGGCATTGCGCAGAAAGCCAACGAATACCCGTCGCGCCTGTCCGGTGGCCAGCAGCAGCGGGTGGCGATCGCCCGAGCCCTGGCCATGGACCCGAAAGTGATGCTGTTCGACGAACCGACCTCGGCGCTCGACCCGGAAATGGTCGGCGAGGTGCTGGATGTGATGAAGACCCTGGCCCAGGAAGGCATGACCATGGTCTGCGTCACACACGAAATGGGCTTTGCCCGTGAAGTGGCGGACCGGGTGCTGTTCTTCGATCATGGCAAGCTGCTGGAAGATTCGGCGCCGGCTGCGTTCTTCGCCTCGCCGAAAGACCCGCGCGCGCAGGCGTTCCTGCGCCAGGTGCTTTAACCGCAGGGGGCGCTTTGCGCCCCAATCGCCGGCAAGCCGGCTCCCACAGGATTACCACAGGTACTGAGAACTGTGCGGTCCCTGTGGGCGTTGGCTTGCCGGCGAATGGGCTGCAAAGCAGCCCCCCGCAAACTCAAATGCTGAATCGCCCCACCATCCCTCGCAACTGCTGCCCCAGCTGCTCCAGTTCCCCACTCGAAGCCGCCGTCTGCTCACTGGCCGCACTGGTCTGATCCGACACATCCCGCACATTCAGCACACTACGGTTGATCTGCTCGGCGACCACGCTCTGCTCTTCGCTGGCCGTTGCAATCTGCTGGTTCATGCCCTGGATGTTCGACACGGTATCAGTTATCTGGCTCAGGGCCTGCCCCGCCTTGCGGCTCAGCTCCACGCTCTGTTCGGTCAGGTTCTTGCTGTTGTCCAGCAAGCGGGTCACTTCGTCGGTGCCGCTGTGCAGGCTGTCGATAAGCTGGCCAATCTCTTCGGTCGCCGTCGATGTGCGCTGGGCCAAGCCGCGTACTTCGTCGGCCACCACGGCAAAACCACGTCCTGCTTCACCCGCCCGTGCCGCTTCGATCGCCGCGTTCAGGGCCAGCAGGTTGGTTTGCTCGGACACCGACTTGATCACATCGAGGATGCCGCTGATACGCTGGCTTTCGCCAGCCAGGTGCTGCATGGCTGCCAGGCAATGGTCCATCTGGCCGGCCAGTTGTTCGATACGGCCGATAGCTTCGGCCACTACCTGGTCGCCGACCTGCGCTTGCTGGTCGGCGTTGGTCGCTGCCAGCGAGGCCTGTTCAGCGTTCTGTGCCACTTCCTGCACGGTGGCGCTCATCTGGTTCATGGCCGTGGCCACCTGGTCGGTTTCCTCGCGCTGCTGGTTGATGCGCAACTTGGTGTCTTCGCTGCTGGCCGCCAACTGTGTGGCGGCCTGTGACAGCTGACCGACGCCCTGGTCGATGCCACCGATCAGCTCGCGCAGGCTCAAGGTCATTTCGCGCATGCTGGTTTGCAACTGGCCCATCTCGTCGCGGCGTTGTACCGGTTCGATCTGGCTCAGGTCGCCCATGGCGATGCGCCCGGCCACGGCCAAGGTTTGGCGCAAAGGCTGGGTGATCTGCAAAGTGATCAACCAGCCGGCCACCACACCTACGACTAACGCCAGCAGGGCTACTGTGGCCAGTAGCGAGCGTGCTTCGAGGGCTTCCCTGTCGCGCTGCTCGATCTTGCGTTTGCCAAGTTCCAGGCTGACCGCGCGCAGCTCGTTGCCCATGTTCTCCATGTTGTTTTGCAGCTGTTCGACACGCACTGCGGTCCGGCGATATTCATCCAGGCTGGCGCGATACCTGGCCAACTGCTCCCCGGGCTGCTGGGTGAGCGTACGGGGCAAGCCGAGTGGAGCAAGGCCTTTGAGCAATTGCGCAAGGCTGTTGTCAGCGGCATCCAGCGAAGCCTCGCCGACCTTGGCAAAGCTTTCCACGGGGGAGAAGGTATAGGCCGGAACGAGGCTCTGCTGGTTGGCACCATCGATATGACGGCTGAGCGTGTCCATCAGCCCCAGCACACCGCCTTGCTGGCTGTCAGCAGGCATTTTCAGCAAGGCCTGGGTCTGGAGATCATCGATTACTTCACTGAGCTTCTGCTCCTGTGCCAGCATGGCCTGGCGCAGGGCGATGCGCTTGTTGACAGTGTTTTCCAGCTCGCTGAAGTCGTCGCGCAGGCGCTGCAGCAATACCAGCTTTTCCGTCAGCATCTGCCGAGATTCATCCACGCTGCTGCGTTGCTGCAAGGTGGTCAGCATGCTGTCGAGCTGGTCGAGAATGTTGGCTATGCGCGTTCTGCTGGCGTCGTCGTTGAGCACACGGTAAGTGATGCGCTCTGCGCGCAGGTCTTTGGTCAGATCGTTGATCAGGCCGATTTCGCTGAGTTGCTGCGAGCGCACAATGGCGTCATCCAGTGCACGCCAGCCACTGACGGTGGTGGCCAGGGTTAGCAGCAGGACTACGGCGAAGCCGAGGGCGAGCTTGGCTGCGACACTGATGTTGCCGAGCTTTCGGTTGAGGTAGCCGAGCATGAGGGATCTCCGTGCGATTGGGGGCGGGGATGCAGGCGCATTGCTGGCATCACACCTTTGCCAATCGGCAGCGGAGCTGTAGGACTTGACCTGATAATCAGGTAGGAAATTTCGCCTAAATAGGTAGGAATACACCGCCTGCACTGGCCTCTTCGCAGGCAAACCCGCGAAGAGGCCACTGCAGGCGACCTACACATCAACCTAGAGCCTGAACCGCCCCACCAACCCTTGCAGGTGGGTACCCAACCGCGCCAGCTCCACACTTGAGCTGGCCGTTTCTTCACTGGCCGCCGAGGTCTGGTCAGAAATATCCCGTACGTTCATCACGCTGCGGTTGATTTCTTCTGCCACGGCGGTTTGTTCTTCCGCTGCCGTGGCAATCTGCTGGTTCATGGCCTGGATCGACGAAACGGTCCGGGTGATAGTCTCCAGGGAGCTGCCGGCACGGCGCGTCAGTTCGACGCTGCTGTCGGTCAACTGGCGGCTGCTGTCCATCACGCTGGCCACGCGCTGGGTGCCGCTCTGAAGCCCGGCAATCAGTTCTTCGATCTCTTCGGTCGATTGCTGGGTGCGCTGCGCCAGGCTGCGCACTTCATCGGCCACCACGGCAAAGCCACGCCCGGCTTCGCCGGCACGGGCCGCTTCGATCGCGGCGTTGAGGGCCAGCAGGTTGGTCTGCTGGGCCACCGACTTGATCACATCAAGCACGCTGCCAATCTTGTCGCTTTCGACCTTGAGCTGGTTCATCGCTTCGCTGGAGTTGACCACTTCGCCGGCAAGGCGCTCGATCTGCGCTACCGCCTCGCCGACCACACGATCGCCTTCACAGGCTTGCTGGTCGGCCATCAACGCAGCTTCCGAGGCCTGTTCGGCATTGCGCGCCACCTCATGCACCGTGGCAGTCATCTGGTTCATGGCGGTCGCCACCTGATCAGTCTCGACCTTCTGGTTGTTGACCCCGGCACTGGTCTGCTCGGTCACCGCCGACAGCTCCTCGGCAGCGCTGGCGATCTGCGTGACACCATCACCGATGCCGCTGATCAGCTCGCGCAGGCCCTGGGTCATGCGATGCATGCTGGCTTGCAATTGGCCCAGTTCGTCGCGGCGTTGTACCTGCAGGTTCAGGGTCAGGTCGCCACTGGCCACGCGTTCGGCGGCGTGCAAGGTCTGGCGCAGCGGAATGATGATCTGCCGGGTGATGACCCAGGCCGCCAGCAGGCCTAGGGCCAGCGCCAGGACGGTCGCCACGGCGAGCAGGGTCTTGGCCTGGGTAGCCCCGGCGTCACGCACAGCGGTTTGCGAGGTGGTCATCGCCTGGCTGGTCTGCAGCAGTACCGTGCCGTGTTCGACCATGCTCTGCAGGGCCTGCTCACTGGCGACCTGGGCATTGCCGAACTGGGTGACCGCGTCGCGGTAGCCTGCCAGGGCGGTGGTGGCATCGTCCAGGCTGGCAGCGTGCTCCGCTGGTACTTTGGCCGGCAGCGCGCGCAGCTCGGCCAAGGCCTGGTCTATGGCCTTCAGCGCCGTTTGCTGGTAGTCGGCATTGCCGCTGTAGGTATAGCCGCGTACCTGGAAGCGCGCCTGCTGCAACAGGGCGCTGACTTCCACTGCGTGCTGGTACTGGCTGATATCGCCACCCTGCAGCAGGCCGCGTTGCACCCGGGCAATCAGCTCCGCGGCCTTGTCGGCAGTGTCGCCAAGCACGGCGCGGCTGGCCTCGCGGCGTTGGCCGGCCTGTTTCAGCTCGTTGAATGCCTGCTGATAGCCGCGCACGGCCTCGCGCTGCTGCTCAAGGCGTTGACTGTCAGCGGGCTGCTCGATCTGCCCGAGCATGAACTGTACCTGGCGGTCGAGGTTGCCCAGGGCCTTTTCCAGCTCTGCCACCGAGGCTTCGTCAGGCTGGCGCTGGTAATGCTGACGGGCGATGCGCAGCTCCTGGGTGTACTGCTGGATGACCGAGATGTTCCCCAGCTTGTCGCCACGGTTGATGATGCTGTCCATGCCGTGCCAGCCGGCCAGGGTGATGGCCAGTGTCAACAGCAGCACCAAGCCGAAGCCCAGCCCCAGTTTGCGATTGACGCTCACATTGCCCAATGATTGGGCGAACCATTGATACATGTACGACTCCCCGGCGCCTTGGCAGCACGATTAATTGTTGTGTTGCCAAGACAATCGGCCTGGGGAAGGGAAACTTTATGGGTGAAAGTTGACTTGTGTGTCAGAAAATCCGTGAAAGCAACGCTGTCACCGCGGTTTCTACCCGCAGGATGCGGTCGCCCAGCTGGACCGGAGCCAGGCCGGCCTTGCCCAGCAGGTCCACCTCGTAGGGGATCCAGCCGCCCTCCGGGCCAATGGCCAGGGTCACTGGCTGCTCCACTGCGCGCGGGCAGGCGGGGTAGGGGCCGGGGTGCCCGACCAGGCCCAGGGTGCCTGCGGCGATGGCCGGCAGGCGGTCTTCGACGAACGGCTTGAAGCGCTTCTCGATGATCACTTCGGGCAGCACAGTGTCGCGGGCTTGTTCCAGGCCCAGGATGAGGTTCTCGCGAATGCTGTCCGGGTGCAGGAAGGGTGTTTGCCAGAAGCTTTTCTCGACCTTGTAGCTGTTCAGCAAAATCAGCCGCGGCACGCCAAGGGTAGATACGGTCTGGAACAGCCGGCGCAGCATTTTCGGCCGAGGTACGGCCAGCACCAGTGTCAGCGGCAGCTTGGCCGGTGGCTGCTGGTCAAAGACGACTTCAAGTTCGGCTTCGTGCCTTTCCAGGCGCAGCACCGTGGCCTTTCCCATCAGGCCGTTGATACGGCCCACGCGCAGGTTGTCGCCCACCGCTACACGGTGGATGTCCTGCATGTGGGTGAAACGCCGGTCTGCGAGAACGACGCGTTCGGCCGACACGAAGTCGGCCTCTTCAAGGAGCAACAGGTTCACGGTTGGGTCGCTGGTGGCTGGTCGTTGTGGTCGTTGGCGGTTTCGTCGTGGGCGCTGCGCTTGCGGATCAGACTGCCGCACAGCACGCCGATCTCGAACAGCAGCCACATGGGTACGGCCAGCAGGGTCTGAGAGAAGATGTCCGGTGGGGTAAGGACCATGCCGACCACGAAGCAGCCGATGATCACGTAGGGGCGAATCTTCTTCAGGTACTTGACGTCGACCACGCCGATCCATACCAGCAGCACCACCGCTACCGGGATTTCGAAGGCCACGCCAAAGGCGAAGAACAGCGTCATCACGAAGTCGAGGTAGCTGGCGATGTCGGTCATCATCGACACGCCTTCCGGTGTGGCGCTGGCGAAGAAGCCGAAGATCAGCGGGAACACCAGGAAATAGGCGAAGGCCATGCCGGCGTAGAACAGGAAGATGCTGGAAACAAGCAGCGGAATGGCAATGCGCTTTTCATGCCGGTACAGCCCGGGTGCGATGAAGCCCCAGATCTGCTGCAGGATGAACGGGATCGCCAGGAACAGCGAGACGATCATGGTTAGCTTGAACGGCGTGAGGAACGGAGAGGCCACGTCGGTGGCGATCATCGTGGCATTGGCCGGCAAGTGCTCGCGCAGCGGCGCGGAGACCAGGGTGTAGATCTGCTGGGCAAAGGAGAACAGCCCGGCAAAGATCAGGAAAATGACGGCAACGCAACGCAGCAGGCGGGTGCGCAGTTCGGTCAGGTGCGAAACCAGCGGCATTGGCTGGTCGTGTTCCGGATTTTCGCTCATGGGGCTCGCGGCGGTTGAGGCGGTTCAGAAGGCGTGGCCGGGGTGGCAGCGGTCTCGACCGGCCTGGCTTCGAGCCCGGCGGGCGGCTGAACGGTTGCGGTGGTAACAGGTGGCTGCGCCGGTGGCGTCATCGGGTTGAGGATGCGCTTGGCCTCCTCTTCCATCTGCAGGATGTGTTCGTTATGCAGCTGGCGGCGGATTTCGTCGGCGCCGATTTCGCGTTCCACTTCCATCTTGATGCTGTTGAAGCTGCGTTTGAGCCGGCCGATCCACAGGCCTGCCGTGCGCGCGGCACCGGGCAGGCGCTCGGGGCCGAGCACCAGCAGGGCGACCAGGCCGACGAGCAGCAGCTCGCTGAAACTGATGCCGAACATAGGTCAGTCTTTCCGCTGCGGCTCTTGGACCGGCTGGGCCTGGCCTTCGATGGTGTGGCCCTGGTTCTGCTGGGCAGTATTCTGCACTGGTGGAACGGGTTGGGCAGGCGGCGGGGTCTGCTCGGCCGGCTTGTTCTCTTCATCGCTCATGGCCTTGCGGAAGCCTTTGATCGACTCGCCCAGGTCACTGCCGAAATTCTTCAGCTTCTTGGTGCCGAACACCAGGACCACGACCACCAGCAGGACGATCCAGTGTTTCCAGTCAAAGATACCCATTTCGTACTCCTGAATTTTACATGTAAAGCGAATTGTTCTGGCAACGCGGTCCCTGTGGGAGCGGGTTCACCCGCGAACACCGGCTTAGCCGGTGCCATACACCACGTCGCATTCTTCGCGGGTGAACCCGCTCCCACAAAAAAGAGAGGGGCCCCGCGCACTTAAATTACATCAGGCAGACGGCTGTCGAGCCGCCTTCTCATCATGCCCGGAAAGCCCGAAACGGCGTTCCAGCTCATCTAGCACGGCCTGTGGATGCTGGCCCAGCGCGCTGAGCATTACCAGGCTATGAAACCACAGGTCGGCGGTTTCGTAGATGACATCGCTGTAATCCTTGCTGACCGCCGCGTCCTTGGCGGCAATGATCGTCTCGACCGACTCTTCGCCGAGCTTTTCGAGGATCTTGTTCAGGCCCTTGTGGTACAGGCTGGCCACGTAGGAGCTGTCGGGCGCCGCTTGCTTGCGTTCTTCAAGCACTTCGGCAAGGCGGTTGAGGGTGTCGCTCATGTCAGTGTCCTGCGCTGTAGATGGCATCCGGGTCTTTCAGGACCGGGTCGACGGTTTTCCACTGGCCGTCTTCGAAGACGCGGTAGAAGCAGCTTTCCCGGCCGGTATGGCAGGCGATATGGCCCAGTTGCTCGACCATCAGAATGATCACATCGGCATCGCAGTCCAGGCGCATTTCATGCAGCTTCTGCACATGCCCGGACTCCTCACCCTTGCGCCACAGCTTGCCACGCGAACGCGACCAGTAGATGGCGCGTTGCTCGGCGGCGGTCAGGGCCAGCGATTCGCGGTTCATCCAGGCCATCATCAGCACGCGTCCGGTCTTGTGGTCCTGGGCGATCGCCGGTACCAGGCCCTCGCTGTTCCACTTGATCTCGTCCAGCCAGTCTTTCATCGTCGACTCCAAAGCGGGCCCGCTCCTGTGCCGGGCCCTTTGCGCTAGTGTGCCAGCCATGGGCGCGGCTGGCTATTGGCGCACGATCAGGTAAAGGCCGGCGGCCAGCATCAGCCAGGCCGGCCAGGCGGCAGGGGCGGCCAGGCTGGCATCTGCGGCGGCACCAGCGGCCAGTACCGCACCACCGCCGAGCAGGCCGGCGCCGAGCAGGCGCAGCGCCCAACGGTCGCCCTGGCGGCGCCGCTCCGGCAGTTGCGGATCGTGCAGGTGCGGTTGCGACAGGCGCTCGAGCAGGTCGCGGGCCATGTCTGCCAGGTGCGGCAGTTGCTCGACCTGGCTGTGGATGTTGCCGAGCACGGCCTTGGGGCTCATGCGGTCGCGCATCCAGCGCTCGAGGAATGGCTTGGCGGTGCTCCACAGGTCCAGCTCCGGGTACAGCTGACGGCCCAGGCCTTCGATGTTGAGCAGGGTCTTCTGCAACAGGACCAGCTGCGGCTGCACTTCCATGTTGAAGCGCCGGGCGGTCTGGAACAGGCGCATCAGCACCTGGCCAAAGGAAATATCCTTTAACGGTTTTTCGAAGATCGGCTCGCATACGGTGCGGATCGCCGCTTCGAACTCGTTGACCTTGGTGTGCGCCGGCACCCAGCCCGAGTCGATGTGCAACTGGGCGACGCGGCGGTAGTCACGCTTGAAGAAGGCGATCAGGTTGCGCGCCAGGTAGTCCTGGTCCTCGTCGGTCAGGCTGCCGACGATGCCGCAGTCGATGGCGATGTACTGCGGGCTCCATGGTTTGACCGTGCTGACGAAGATGTTGCCGGGGTGCATGTCGGCATGGAAGAAGCTGTCGCGGAACACCTGGGTGAAGAACACCTCCACGCCTCGTTCGGCCAGCAGCTTCATGTCGGTGCGCTGGTCGGCCAAGGTGGCCATGTCGGTCACCGGCACGCCATAGATGCGCTCCATCACCAGCACCTTGGGACGGCACAGGTCCCAGTACACCTGGGGCACGTACATCAGCTCGGAGCCTTCGAAGTTGCGCCGCAGCTGGCTGGCGTTGGCCGCTTCGCGCAGCAGGTCGAGCTCGTCGTAGATCGTTTTTTCGTAGTCGCCGACGATTTCCACAGGGTGCAGGCGGCGGGCATCAGCCGAAGCGCGCTCGGCAGCCTTGGCGATCAGGAACAACCATGCCAGGTCCTGGGCGATCACCGGCTTCAGGCCCGGGCGTACCACCTTGACCACCACTTCCTCGCCACTTTTCAGGCGCGCAGCGTGCACCTGGGCCACCGAGGCCGATGCCAGCGGCTCGACGTCGAAGCGGCTGAACAGTTGCGTTACCGGGGCGCCTAGCTGTGCCTCGATCAGCGCCACGGCCTGCTTGGGGTCGAACGGCGGCACGCGGTCCTGCAGCAGCATCAGCTCATCGGCAATGTCGTTGGGCAGCAGGTCTCGGCGGGTGGACAACAATTGGCCGAACTTGATGAAGATCGGCCCCAGGTCCTGCAGGGCCAGGCGCAGGCGCGCGCCACGGCTGAGCTCGGACGGCTTGCGCGGCAACCAGCGCCACGGCATCAGCAGGCGCAGGCTCATCAGCCACCAGGGCAGCGGCAGGTCGAACAGCAGGTCATCGAGACGGTAGCGGATCACCACACGCTGGATGCGAAATAGACGGCGGACGGCGAGCAGCTTCATGCGTTATCGCTGGTATCAAGGGTTCGGGAAAGGCGCTTGAGACGCGCCTCGAGTCGTTCTGTATCGAGCTTCAGGGCATCGAGCTCGCTGAAGGCGGCTTCGGCTTCGCGCTTGCCGACCAGAGTGCGGGACTCTTCGGCCAGGTACTCGGAAAGGTTCTGGCTGAAGCGCGCCAGGCCCTGACGGGTCCAACGTGCGCGCAGGCGGATGTGGCCGGCCAGCAGCGCCGTGGCGACCGGGCCGAGCCAGCGTTGCAGCTCGTGCTCCCAGTCCAGCTCCAGGTCCTGCAGCACACCGAACAGGTCGAGCAGCACGGCGCTGTCGCCATGCAGTTCCACTTGCGGGCTGTGCAGCACGGCAGTCTTGTCCCTGGCCAGGGCCAGTTGCGCCAGGCTGCCGGCCGGGGCGCGCAGGCTGCAGTCGACCTCGCCTTGCCAGTGGGCGGCGAGCATCAGGCCCTCTTCATCGGGCAGGATGAACACCTGCAGGGCCGGTTGGCGGCAGTCGATCTCGATGACCTTGCCCTCGAGCGCGGCCAGCCGCGGCAGTGCCGTGCTGTCCATGCGCAGGACGCGGTTCAGGCCATGTTCGACGCTGGCGAACAGCCCGGCCAGCAGCATCAGGGTTTGATTCCCCGGTGCACGGCAACGATGCCGCTGGTCATGTTGTGATAGGTGACGCGGTCGAAACCGGCATCGACCATCATGGCCTTCAGGGTTTCCTGATCGGGGTGCATGCGGATCGACTCGGCGAGGTAACGGTAGCTCTCCGAGTCGTTCGTGATCAGCTTGCCGGCCAGCGGCATGAAGGCGAACGAGTAAGCGTCGTAGGCCTTGGACATCAGCTTGTTGGTAGGCTTGGAGAACTCCAGCACCAGCAGGCGACCGCCCGGCTTGAGCACGCGCAGCATCGAGCGGATGGCTTCGTCCTTGTGGGTGACGTTGCGCAGGCCGAAGGCAATGGTCACGCAGTCGAAGTGGTTGTCCGGGAATGGCAGCTTCTCGGCGTCGGCCTGGACGAACTCGATGTTGCCGGCCACGCCACGGTCGAGCAGGCGGTCACGGCCCACCTTGAGCATTGATTCGTTGATGTCGGCCAGCACTACCTGGCCGGTCGGGCCGACCAGCCGCGAAAACTTGGCGGCCAGGTCGCCGGTACCGCCGGCGATGTCCAGTACACGATTGCCGGCGCGTACACCCGACAGCTCGATGGTGAAGCGCTTCCACAGGCGGTGCATGCCGCCGGAAAGTACGTCGTTCATCAGGTCATACTTGGCCGCTACCGAGTGGAACACCTCGGCGACTTTCTTCGCCTTCTGGCTTTCAGGGACGTCCTGGTAACCGAAATGGGTGGTGGGTTCGGCGTGGTCGCCTTTGCGCTGGTCGTTCATATCGCTTCACCGGAAAAAATTACCGCCATTCTAGGGCGAACGGGCGGATTTGTCTTGGCGGGGTGTGCCAGTGGGCGGGGGCGGGCATAATGCTCATTATGTCTTCATCTTCAGGAACACCCGCATGACCCAGATCAGCGTCGAACGCAAACATTCCCTCGGCCGCGATGCCGCCCGTGCCAAGGCTGAAGCGCTGGTCGACAAACTGACCCGCGAGTACGACCTCAAGGCCACCTGGAACGGTGACCGGGTCGACGTGGCGCGCAGCGGTGCCAACGGCAGCGTGCACATCTTCGATGACCGCATCCGTGTCGAATTGAAGCTGGGCATGATGCTTTCGATGATGAGCGGCACCATCAAGGGCGAGATCGAGCGGGCGCTGGACAAAGCCCTGGCCTGAGCCCTTCCCGGGCCATGCTCCTTCACCTTAGGGTGAAGATTCTAATTTCCCTCTCTACCTTGTGCTCAAGCCCAACCTCCATGGGCGGTTTCTCCTCCACTCATGAGCATGAGGTACAGAGCATGGCCAAAGTGACTGTGAAGAAAAAGGACGACGCCCCGGGCACGCTGGGCGAGGTGCGCGGCTACGCGCGCAAAATCTGGCTGGCGGGCATCGGCGCCTATGCGCGTGTGGGCCATGAAGGCTCCGACTACTTCAATGAGCTGGTCAAGGCCGGCGAAGGCGTCGAGAAGCGTGGCAAGAAGCGCATCGACAAGGAGCTCGATGCTGCCAACAACCAGATCGACGAAGCCACCCAGGAAGTCAGTCGCGTACGCGGCAAGGTCGAAGTTCAACTGGACAAGATCGAAAAAGCTTTCGACGCGCGGGTAGGTCGCGCCTTGAATCGCCTTGGCATTCCGTCTAAACATGACGTTGAGGCGTTGTCCATCAAGCTTGAACAGCTGCACGAGCTGCTCGAGCGCGTCGCGCACAAACCATAAGGAGAGCAGGATGGCTGGCAAGAAGAATTCAGAGAAAGAAGGCAGCTCCTGGGTCGGCGGGATCGAGAAGTACTCCCGCAAGATCTGGCTGGCTGGGCTTGGTATCTATTCGAAGATCGACCAGGACGGCCCGAAGCTGTTCGACTCGCTGGTGAAGGATGGTGAGAAGGCCGAGAAGCAGGCGAAGAAGACCGCCGAAGATGTCGCTGAAACTGCCAAGTCGTCGACCACTTCGCGTGTATCGGGCGTGAAGGACCGTGCGCTGGGCAAGTGGAGCGAACTCGAAGAGGCCTTCGACAAGCGCCTGAACAGCGCCATCTCGCGCCTTGGCGTGCCGAGCCGCAACGAGATCAAGGCCCTGCACCAGCAAGTGGATAGCCTGACCAAGCAGATCGAGAAACTCACCGGTGCCTCGGTTACGCCGATTTCGTCGCGCGCTGCGGCCAAACCGGCTGCGAGCAAGGCGGCGGCCAAGCCACTGGCCAAGACGGCAGCGGCCAAGCCTGCGGCAAAAACCGCGGCAGCCAAGCCGGCAGCCAAAACTGCTGCGGCAAAACCTGCCACCAAGGCGGCTGCCAAACCTGTAGCAGCCAAACCAGCGGCGAAACCGGCAGCGGCCAAGCCTGCGGCAGCCAAGCCTGCGGCAGCCAAGAAACCTGCGGTGAAGAAAGCACCGGCGAAACCGGCAGCCGCCAAGCCGGCAGCCCCAGCGGCCAGCGCCGCTCCGGTCGCTAGCGCAGCTCCTGCACCAACCGCGGCTCCGGCCAGCAACCCACCTTCGGCACAGACAGGCACCGGTACCCTGATCTGATACCCCGTCGCCTTCTTCGCGGGTAAACCCGCTCCCACAGGTACTGCACCGTACCTGTGGGAGCGGGTTCAACCGCGAATGCGTCGGCTGCTGCAATACATTCCTGTCAGGCTTAACCCTCCAGGTAGCGCACCGCCAACTGCTCCGCCGCCCCCCGCGCCTGAGCCTGCAAATGCGGCGCCACCAGCATCATCACCTGGTACACCACAATCCCCACATCCCCCTCGCGCCCCAGTACCCGCTGATAATCCAGCGAGAACATCAGTGTCAAAGTGATCTGCTCCACCAGTTGCCCCAGCGCCTGGGTCTCGCTCTCCACCAGTCCCTGGCCCTTGAGGCTGGCCAGCAATGCCGCCAGCGTGCGCTTGAGCGCGTTGATCAGGCTACGCATGCCGCGGGCCAGCTTGGGCAGGCGCCCAGTCAGGTTCGACAGGTCCTGGAACAGGAAGCGGTACTGCGCCATGCGTTCGACGATCAGGTGCAGGAACAGCCAGTAATCCTCGGCGTCCAGGCGTACCTCCAGCGGCGGGTCGAGCAAGGGCATCAGCGCTTCTTCGAAGCGCTCGAACAGCCCCAGCACCAACGGCTCCTTGCCGTGGAAGTGGTAGTAGAGGTTGCCGGGGCTGATACCCAGTTCGTTGGCAATTTCCAGGGTGGATACGTTCGGTTCGCCCTGCCGGTTGAACAACTGCAGGGCACATTCGAGGATTCGGTCGCGAGTCTTCATCCAGTCGGCATGCTCATCGGGTCAGCACGTAAGTACCCGGCGCTGGGCCCAGCGGTGGGTAGGTGGTATTGCCCAGCTCGCTGCGCGGTGGCTTGAGCGGACCGGAGCGTGGGGTGATCCACTCCAGCCACAACGGCCACCAGCTACCTTCGCTGCGCTTGGCGTCGTGGAACCAGGCACGCGGGTCGCTGGACAGCTTGGGGTTGGCCAGGTAGTAGGCCTTGGGGTTGCCGGGCGGGTTGATGATGCTCTGGATGTGCCCGCTGTTGGCCAGCACGAAGCGCCGGTCACCGCCCAGCAGCAAGGCCGAGCGGTACACGGCGTCCCATGGGGTGATGTGGTCGTTGCTGCCGGCCACGGTGAAGCTGTCCAGTTCGACCTTCTGCAGGTCGATGGGTGTGCCGCACACTTCCAGGCCGGCGGGGTGGGTCAGCGGGTTGAGCTTGAAGAAGTCCAGCAGGTCGCCATGCAGCGCGGCGGGCAGGCGTGTGCTGTCGGCGTTCCAGTACAGGATGTCGAAGGCTGGTGGTGTCTTGCCGAGCAGGTAGTTGTTTACCCAGTAGTTCCATATCAGGTCGTTGGGCCGCATCCAGGCAAAGATCCGTGCCACCTCGGCGCCATCCAGCACGCCGCGCTGGTAGGAGCGGCGCTTGGCGGCCTCGATGGTCTGCTCGTCGGCGAACAGGCTGGCTGGGCTTTCGAACTTGCTGTCCAGCAGGCTGACCAGGTAGGTGGCGCTGCGCACCCGGCGCAGCTGGTGCTTGGCTTGCAGGTGGCCCTGCAGCGCGGCCATGGTCAGGCCGCCGGCGCAGGCCCCCATCAGGTTGGGGTCGCGGTTGCCACTGATGCTCCGGCAGGCGTTGAGCGCTTCTTCCAGGGCCTGCACGTAGCTGGACAGGCCCCATTCGCGGTGGCGCGGGTCGGGGTTGCGCCAGCTGACCATGAAAACCTGCAGGCCGCTCTTGAGCATGTACTGGACAAAGCTGTTGGTCGCGCTGAGGTCGAAGATGTAGAACTTGTTGATCTGTGGCGGCACCACCAGCAGTGGCCGGGCGTACTGCTTTTCGCTCATCGGCTTGTACTGGATCAGCTCCAGCAGCTCGTTGCGAAACACCACGGCGCCGGCGGTCGCGGCCAGGTTGACGCCCACTTCGAAGGCGCGCTCGTCGACCTGGCGTGGCAGGCCGTTGTTGTGGCGCAGGTCATCGAGCAGATGGGCCATGCCGCGTACCAGGCTTTGGCCACCGCTGTTGAACAGTTCCTTGACTGCCAACGGGTTGAGCAGCGAGTTGCTCGGAGCCAGGGCATCGTTGATCAGGTTGAACAGAAAGTGCGCACGGGCCCGGTCATCATCGTCCAGGTGACTTTCCTCGATCCACAGGCGAGTTTGTTTCTGCCACGCCAGGTAGGCCTGCAGGCCGCGCCGGTAGAGCGGGTTCTGGCTCCATGTCGGGTCGTTGAAGCGCGGATCGCGCGGGTTCGGCTGAAACGGTGTGTCCCCCAGCATCACCCGGCCCAGTTGGCCCCCCAGTGCCAACAGGTGATGTGCGGTGTGCAGCGGGTGGCGCAGGCTCTGGCGGCTGACATTGCGCAGCGTGGAAATCAGGTCACGACCGCGCAGGCCGAGGATGGCGTTCTGCACGTTCATGCTGGTGGCGGGAAGCGTTGTCGTTCCTTTGGCCGGTTTGTCTTTCATGGCAACACTCCCTCGTCCTGACCTGGTGCCTCATGACTAAACATACTTACTGATTTAGCAGGGTCTCTGTGGGAGCGGGTTCACCCGCGCACACCGGCGAAGCCGGTGCCATACACCGAGTTGGATTCTTCGCGGGTGAACCCGCTCCCACAGGCCCCCAAATCGCCCTCACACACCCGAAGCCGGGCGAGGATGCATGACGGCACGCTGACGCTCTTGCTGAAGGAACTTCATGATGATCGGCGCGACGGCCTCGGCCCGGGTGATCAGGAACAGATGGCCGTCGTCGATAATGTGTAGCTGGGCATTGGGAATTCGCCAGGCCAGCAGGCGCATGTTGATCAGCGGGATCAGCGGGTCGTCGTCGCCAGCCAGCACCAGGGTAGGCTGCTGGATCTTGTGCAGCCAGTGGATGCTGGTCCAGCCAAGCCCGGCGAACAGTTGCCAGTAGTAGCCCATTTTGCCGCCGGAGCGCACCTTGGCAGCATGGTGCATGGCCAGCTCCGGGTCGCGCCGGAAGCCGCCGCCATAGATCATCGGCGCAATGCGGATAACATGCGACGGCTGCACGTAACGCCGCGGGCTGGCCATCATCCACAACACCTTGGGCTTGCCCGGCACCATCACCGCACCGGCCGCAGTGGCGGCCAGTACCAGCTTCTTGCAGCGCTCGGGGTAATCGTGGGCAAACTGCTGGGCCAGGGCGCCGCCCCATGACACGCCGATGACATTGACCTGGCCGTAGTCGAGGTAGTCGAGCATGCGCGCCGTCAGTTTGGCCAAACCGGGGAAGCGATACGGGTGGCGGGGCGTGGACGAGCCGCCGACCCCGGGCACATCGAAGGCAATGACTTCCAGGTCCGGGTCCAGTGCTTCGATGAACGGAAACACCAGCTCCAGGTTGGCGCCGATACCGTTGAAGATCAGCAACGGCGTAAGGTGCGGTTTGCCCGGGCGGACGGCGGTGCGGATGGACTGATTGTCCAGCTCGACGGTCCTGAAGATGTAGGGTTGCGGCATGCGCGTGACTCATGGGGTGAAATGAACACCGTAGCCCCGCAGGGGGCAACGGCGCTGCAGCTCAACGTTCGTGAACGTAGGTGCCTGGGGCGGCTTCGCCTGCGGCATAGGCACGGTTGCCCAGGCGGGTCGGCGCCTTCTTCAGCTCGCCGGCGCGCTCGGCCAGCCAGCTCTGCCAGTGCAGCCACCAGGAGTCGGCATGCTTGGTGGCGTTCTCCTGCCAGGCCACTGGGTCACCCGGGCGATCGGCGCCGGTCATGAAGCGCGCCTTGGGGTTGCCCGGCGGGTTGAGGATGCTCTGGATATGGCCACTGTTGGACAGTACGAATTCGATCTTGCCGCCGAACAGGTGCGCCGAGCGATAGCAGGACTGCCAAGGGGTGATGTGGTCTGCGGTGCCGGCCACGCTGAAGATGTCGCACGGCACTTTCTTCAGGTCGATCGGGGTGCCGCACACTTCCAGGGCGTCCGGGCGGGTCAGCGGGTTGCTCTTGAACATCTCGATCAGGTCGCCGTGGAAGGCGGCCGGCAGGCGCGTGGTGTCGTTGTTCCAGAACAGGATGTCGAACACCGGCGGTTCGTTGCCGAGCAGGTAGTTGTTGACCCAGTAGTTCCAGATCAGGTCGTTGGGGCGCATCCAGGCGAACACCTTGGCCATCTCGCTGCCTTCGAGCACCCCGGCCTGGTAGGAGTGGCGCTTGGCGGCCTCCAGGGTCTGCTCGTCGACGAACAGGGCGACCTGGTTGTCCAGGGTGGTGTCCAGCACGCTGACCAGCAGGGTCAGGGCATTGACCTTGTTCTCGCCAAGGGCGGCATAGTGGCCGACCAATGCCGTGCAGGTGATGCCGCCGGAGCAGGCACCGAGCATGTTCAGGTCCTTGCTGCCGGTAATAGCCAGCACCGCGTCGACCGCTTCCTTGAGGGCATCGATGTAGGTGGACAGGCCCCATTCGCGCTGGGCCTTGGTCGGGTTGCGCCAGCTGATGATGAAGGTCTGCTGCTGCGAGCGCAGGCAGTAGCGCGCCAGGCTCTTTTCCGGGCTCAGGTCGAATACGTAGAACTTGTTGATCTGCGGTGGCACCACCAGTAGAGGTCGGGCATGCACCTGCTCGGTGATGGGGCTGTACTGGATCAGCTCCAGCACGTCGTTGCGGTACACCACGGCACCTTCGCTGGTGCCCAGGTTCTTGCCCACTTCGAACGCGTCCATGTTCACCTGGCTGGGCATGCCACCGTTGTTGACCAGGTCCTTGGCCAGGTTGGACAGGCCATCGAGCAGGCTCTTGCCGCCGGTTTCGAAGAAACGTTTGACCGCTGCCGGGTTGGACAGGGTGTTGGTCGGGGCCATGGCTTCGGTCATCAGGTTGATGACGAACTGGCCGCGGCTGATGTCCTGGGGCGACAGGTCGCTGCTGCCGATCCAGTCCTGCAGCTCCTTGCGCCAGGCCAGGTAGGTTTGCAGGTAGCGGCGGTAAAGCGGGTTGTTGCTCCAGGCCGGGTCATTGAAGCGACGGTCGTCGCTTTCCGGGGCAAGGCTGGACTTGCCCAGCAGCACGTTCTTCAGCTCCAGGCCAAAGTGGGCCACATGCTTGGCGCTGTGCAGCGGTTGGCGCACGGCCTGGCGCAGCACGGTGCGTGCCGAGCTCAACAGGTCCTTGCGACGGATACCGATGACCGGGTTCAGCCCCAGGGTGTTTTCCGAGGCCTGCCGCTGCAGCTCATCATTGTTCTTGTTACTCATCTACGACGCTCCGTTGTCCTGAGACGAGTACCGGTTGCTGTGACGGGTGCACAGTTCTGAGCCCGGTACTGCTACTCGGGTGACCAGTGATAAGGAACAGCGGTGCTGCGAGGGTGCTGACTACCTGCAATTCGATGCAGGGAACTTGCCACCCCCCATTGGTTACCCGACTTTCATGTAATGCGCAAGACAGCCCGTCACTGGGCTGTCTGTAAGGCATTCAAACAGATGATTTTAGAAAATGCGCTCTAAATCCCGCAGGCCTTGCGCTAGAGCATGAGTTTAACCACCGACTCGGCGGGGTCGCGGGACTTCCCAGCCTTGTGCAGTTCGTCGAGGTACTCGGCCCACAGCTGTTCCTGGCGCAGACACAGCTGCTCGAGGTATTCCCAGGTGAACAGGCCGCTGTCATGGCCATCGTCGAAGGTCAGTTTCAGTGCGTATTGGCCGGCAGGCTCCAGGCCGCTGAGGCCAACGTTGATCTTGCCGAACTGCAGGATGGGGTTGCCGTGGCCCTGGACCTCGGCGGAGGGAGAGTGCACGCGCAGGAATTCGGCGGGCAAGTGGTAGACCTCGCCGGGGGCGTAGGTGAGGCTGAGGGTTTTCGAGGCTTTGTGCAGGTTGATGGCGGTGGGCAGGCGGGCCATGGCTGGAATCTCTGGAGAACTGATGGTGTACAGCTTCGGGAGATTCGGGGGATTGTGCAAGGGGGCTGCTTTGCAGCCCAATCGCCGGCAAGCCAGCTCCCACAGGTACTCCACTGGCCTTGAGGGCCGCGCTGACTTGTGGGAGCTGGCTTGCCGGCGATTGGGCCGCAAAGCGGCCCCGTGCGGTCTTACAGGATGTAACGCGACAGGTCTTCGTTCTGCGCCAGCTCACCCAGGTGGCTGTTCACATACGCTGCGTCGATCTGGATCGGCGCTTCGTCATGAGTGCTGGCCAGGTCGCCAGCGCTGAACGACACCTCTTCGAGCAAACGCTCGAGCAGGGTGTGCAGGCGGCGGGCACCGATGTTCTCGGTCTTCTCGTTGACCTGGTAGGCAATTTCGGCCAGGCGCTTGATGCCGTCGGCGAGGAACTCGATGTTCAGGCCTTCGGTCTTGAGCAGGGCCTGGTACTGTTCGGTCAGCGACGCGTGCGGCTCCTGCAGGATGCGCTCGAAGTCTTCCGGAGTCAGTGCCTTGAGCTCCACACGGATCGGCAGGCGGCCTTGCAGTTCGGGCACCAGGTCGCTCGGCTTGCTCAGATGGAACGCACCCGAGGCAATGAACAGGATGTGGTCGGTCTTGACCATGCCCAGCTTGGTGTTGACGGTGCAGCCTTCGATCAGCGGCAGCAAATCGCGCTGCACGCCTTCACGGGACACGTCGGCGCCGCCAACGTTACCGCGCTTGGCAACCTTGTCGATTTCGTCGATGAACACGATGCCGTGCTGTTCGACCGCTTCCAGGGCCTTGGCCTTGAGCTCTTCCTCGTTGACCAGGCGGCTCGCTTCTTCATCGCGAACCATCTTCAGCGCTTCTTTAACCTTCAGCTTGCGCGCCTTGCGCTTGCCTTTGCCCATGTTGGCGAACAGGCTCTGCAGCTGGTTGGTCATTTCTTCCATGCCGGGCGGCGCGGCAATTTCGACGCCCACTGCATCGGCCACTTCGATCTCGATTTCCTTGTCGTCCAGCTGGCCTTCGCGCAAGCGCTTGCGGAACAGCTGGCGGGTGTTGGAGTCGGTGCTGGTCTGCGCGGCTTCCTCGGCGAAGCTGCTGACCCGCGCCTGCGGCAGCAGGGCGTCGAGGATGCGGTCTTCGGCGGCGTCCTCGGCGCGGTGGCGCACGCGGATGATCTCTTGCTCACGCAGCATCTTCAGCGCGGCATCGGCCAGGTCGCGGATGATCGACTCGACGTCGCGGCCCACGTAGCCCACTTCGGTGAACTTGGTGGCTTCGACCTTGAGGAACGGCGCGTTGGCCAGCTTGGCCAGGCGGCGGGCGATCTCGGTCTTGCCGACGCCGGTGGGGCCGATCATCAGGATGTTTTTCGGGGTCACTTCTGTGCGCAGCTCGGCGGGGAGCTGCATGCGCCGCCAACGGTTGCGCAGGGCGATGGCCACGGCGCGCTTGGCGTCGTCCTGGCCGATGATGTGGCGGTTGAGTTCGTGGACGATCTCGCGGGGGGTCATGGACATGATGAAAATGGTCCTCGGGCGGAATGAATCAGCGTGGAAAAACCCCATCACCGGGATGAGGCGCCAGAACAGCTGATCAGTCGGCCAGGTCCTGCTCCTCGATGGTCAGGTTGTGGTTGGTGAACACGCAGATATCGCCAGCGATGTTCAGGGCGGTCTCGGCGATTTCACGGGCCGAGAGGTCGGTCTTGTTCAGCAGGGCGCGGGCTGCGGCCTGGGCGTAGGCGCCGCCGGAACCCATGGCGATCAGGCCGTCTTCGGGCTCGACCACATCGCCGTTGCCGGTGATGATCAGAGAGGCGTCCTTGTTGGCCACGGCCAGCATGGCTTCCAGGCGGCTCAGGGAACGGTCGGTACGCCATTCCTTGGCCAGTTCCACGGCGGCGCGGACCAGATGGCCCTGATGTTTCTCGAGCTGGCCTTCGAAGCGCTCGAACAGGGTGAACGCATCGGCGGTGGCGCCGGCGAAGCCCGCGATGACCTGGCCGTGGTACAGGCGGCGCACCTTCTTGGCGTTGCCTTTCATCACGGTGTTGCCGAGGGATACCTGGCCGTCGCCGCCCATGACGACTTTGCCGTTACGGCGGACAGAAACGATGGTGGTCAAGGGGAGAGTCTCCACGCAGCGGGGCGAAAGTGCCTGATGCAGACTCATATGGGGGTGGGGGGAAGGATTTCAACCGTGGGGGATGAATGGTCGGTGCAGGCTCAAGGTTGTACGCGGTCAATGTGGGAGCGGCCTTGCGTCGCGAAAGGGCCGCGCAGCGGCCCCAGGTTCTCGGCATCATGCATAGATTGCTGGGGCCGCTTTGCGGCCCTATCGCGATACAAGGCCGCTCCCACAGGGGTTACTCAGGCCTCGTGGCAGACATGCCCATCGACCAAGGTATAACGCACCGCACCCGGCAGGCAGTGGCCGATGAACGGGCAGTTCTCGCCACGCGAGAACCACTGCTCGCCGGCCACAGTCGAGGCTTGCGGGTCGAACAGCACCAGGTCGGCCGCGCCACCCACTTTCAGCTCGCCGGCCGGCAGGCGCAGGGCCGCCGCCGGGCCGCTGCTCAGGCGGGCCAGCAAGGTTGGCAGGTCGAGCAGGCCGTCCTGCACCAGGGTCATGGCCAATGGCAACAGCAGCTCGACGCTGCTGATGCCCGGCTCGGTGGCGCCAAACGGGGCCAGCTTGGCGTCGCGCTCGTGCGGCTGGTGGTGGCTGGAAATCGCCTGGATCACCCCCGACTTCACCGCCTCGCGCAGGCCGTCGCGGTCGGCGGCGGTGCGCAGCGGCGGCTGCACGTGGTACAGGCTGGAGAACTCGCGCAGCGATTCGTCGGTGAGAATCAGCTGATACAGCGCCACATCGGCGGTCACCGGCAGGCCCAGGGCCTGTGCCTGGGCGATCAGCCGCGCGCCGCGGGCGCTGGTGATCTGGGTGAAGTGCGCACGCACGCCGGTCTGTTCCACCAGCAGCAGGTTGCGCGCCAGGGCCACGGTCTCGGCGGTTTCCGGGATGCCCGGCAGGCCGAGGAAGCTGGCCATGGCACCTTCGTGGGCCAGGCCACCGTGGGCCAGGTCGCGGTCCTGGGAGTGGAACACCACGGTCAGGTCGAAGGTGGCGGCGTATTCCAGGGCGCGGGCCAGGGTACGGTTGTTGGGGATTTCCTTCAGGCCATTGCCGAAGGCCACGCAGCCGGTGTCGCGCAGGGCCACCAGCTCGGCCAGTTGCTCGCCTTCCAGGCCCTTGGTCAGGGCGCCGATCGGGTAGACCTTGCTGTTGGCGGCCTCGCGGGCGCGGTCGAGGATCAGTTCTGCCACGGCCGAGGTGTCCAGCACCGGCTTGGTCTGCGGTGGGCAGCACAGGCTGGTGACACCGCCGGCGACGGCGGCGCGGGTTTCACTGGCGATGTTGCCTTTGCGGCTGTAGCCCGGCTCGCGCAGGGACACGCCGAGGTCGACCAGGCCGGGCGCGGCGACCAGGCCATCAGCCTGGATCGTGCGGCTGGCGCTGAACCCGGCCGGTGCGGCACCGATGGCGGCAACGCGGCCGCCGTCCAGGTGCAGGTCGGTGACCTGGTCCAGGCCGCTGTTGGGGTCGATGACCCGGGCGCCGAGAATACTGATGGTCACTGGGCGTTCTCCTGGTCGAATTGACGTTGCGCGTTCTGCCCGCTCATGGCCATGGACAGCACGGCCATGCGCACGGCGATGCCGTAGGTGACCTGGTTGAGGATCACCGAGTGCTTGCCGTCGGCCACCGCCGACTCGATTTCCACGCCACGGTTGATCGGGCCCGGGTGCATGACGATGGCGTCGGGCTTGGCGCCGGCCAGGCGCGCGGTGGTCAGGCCGAACAGGCGGTAGAACTCGCCTTCGCTGGGCAGCAGGCCACCGGCCATGCGCTCACGCTGCAGGCGCAGCATGATCACCACATCGACGTCCTTCAGGCCTTCGGCAAGGTCGGTGTATACCTTCACACCGTACTGCTCGATACCGATCGGGATCAGGGTTTTCGGGCCGACCACGCGAATGTCCGGGCAGCCCAGGGCTTTGAGCGCCAGCATGTCGGAGCGAGCCACGCGCGAGTGCAGGATGTCGCCGACGATGGCCACCGACAGGTTCTCGAAGCTGCCCTTGTGGCGGCGGATGGTGAGCATGTCGAGCATGCCCTGGGTCGGGTGCGCATGCCGGCCGTCGCCGCCATTGATCACGGCAACTTCCGGGCACACGTGCTCGGCGATGAAGTGCGCGGCCCCGGAATCGGAGTGGCGCACCACGAACATGTCGGCGGCCATGGCTTCGAGGTTGCGCAGGGTGTCGAACAGGGTTTCGCCCTTGCTGGTCGAGGAGGTCGACACGTTCAGGCTGATCACGTCGGCCGACAGGCGCTGGGCCGCCAGTTCGAAGGTGGTACGGGTACGTGTGGAGTTCTCGAAGAACACGTTGCACACGGTCTTGCCGCGCAGCAACGGGACTTTCTTCACGGCCCGGGCACCGACTTCCAGGAAGGAGTCGGCAGTGTCGAGGATCTCGGTGAGCAGTTCGCGGGGCAAACCGTCGAGCGAGAGGAAGTGGCGCAGCTGGCCCTGATCATTGAGCTGCAGCGGGCGCTTGGCGTCGATTGGCGTCATCGCGGGGGACTCTTAAAGGGCGGAAGCGGAGGCGAGGTCCTGGCGCTCGAGGGCGAGCGGTGCGGGTCCGGTCAATTTTACCCGTTCATGGGCGGCCAGCGACAGGGTGGCGCCGAGTACATTCGGGCGGATTGGCAGTTCGCCGGCATCCAGGTCCAGCAGGCAGACCAGGGTGACGCTGGCCGGGCGGCCATAATCGAACAGTTCGTTGAGCGCGGCGCGCACCGTGCGGCCGCTCATCAGCACGTCATCCACCAGCACCAGGTGCTGGCCCTCGACCTCGAACGGCAGCTCGGACGGGCGCACTTGCGGGTGCAGGCCGTTCTGGCTGAAGTCGTCGCGATAGAACGACACATCCAGAGTGCCCATGGGGCTGGTGTCGCCCATGGCTTCCTGCAGGGCCTGGGCAACCCAGACGCCGCCGGTGCGGATGCCGATGTAGCGCGGTTCGGTAATTGCCCGGCGGGCCAGGTGGGCGCGAAGGTCGACGGCCATCTGCCGAATCAGTTCGGCTGGATCGGGTAGGCTCATTGCAGGCTCCTCGGAAGGGTGCGCCGGGCGGGCCCGGCGGCAAAGATGATCAGGTATTGGCCTCCAGCCAGCCTTGCAGCAACAGGGCGGCCGCGATGGCATCGACCGGGTTGTCGCGGTAGCTGCCGCGCTGGCCGCCACGGGCCATGCGCTCGCCCTTGGCCTCGAAGGTGGTCAGGCGTTCGTCGTGGGTGTGCACGGGCAGGTTGAAGCGGCCGTTCAGGCGGCGGGCGAACTTTTCTGCGCGGGCGCTCATTTCGCTGGGGGTGCCGTCCATGTTCAGCGGCAGGCCAACGACGATTGCGTCGGGCTTCCATTCGGCAATCAGCTTTTCCACCTGGGCCCAGTCCGGCACGCCGTTCTGTGCCTTCAGGGTGCAAAGCTCGCGGGCCTGGCCGGTGACCACCTGGCCGACGGCCACGCCGATCTGTTTGCTGCCGTAGTCGAAGCCCAGCAGCAGACGCAGTTCAGGGTGCAGTTCGGCCATCAGGCATGGCCCGCCTGGCTGGTCAGCAGGTTCAGGTTGATCCCCAGGCTGGCGGCGGCGGCTTCCAGGCGCAGGTCACTGGTCAGGCCGAAGATGATTTCCGGGTCGAACGGGCAGTTGAGCCAGGCGTTGTCGGCAAGCTCCGCTTCCAGTTGGCCCGCTTCCCAGCCGGCATAGCCCAGGGTGATCAAGCTCTGTTTCGGACCTACGCCGGCGGCGATGGCAAGCAATATGTCCTGCGAAGTGGTCAGCGATAGCCCCTCCAGCGCCACGGTGGCCTGGAAACTGCATTCGCTGCTGTGCAGCACGAAGCCGCGGTCGGTCTGTACCGGGCCACCTTGGTAGATCGGAACCTGCAAGGTGCTGGCCGGTGGCATTTCGTCCGGGCGCAGCTGCTCGAGGATGTCGGCCAGGTTCAGCTCCTGCGGCCGGTTGACCACCAGACCCATGGCGCCATGGGCATTGTGCTCGACAATGTACGTGAGGGTCTGGGCGAAGTTCGGATCGGCCATGTGCGGCATGGCGATCAGGAACTGATGCTTGAGGTAGCTCGGCGTGAGGGTTTTCATGGGGGATAGTGTGGCGCCAGGTGGCGAGGCTGACAAGGTGCTCGGCATGGCTGTTTTGAGGCTGCTGTGCAGCCCATCGCCGGCAAGCCAGCTCCCACACCGATCGCATCGATCTCAAGCCATGTGCTATCCCTGTGGGAGCTGGCTTGCCGGCGATGGGGCGCAAAGCGGCCCTGATTCAGTTACTGGACAGACGGTCCCCACGGGCAAAGCGCCACGTGCGGATGATCTCCAGCCGGTCAAACTCGGCCAGGTCCCCGGTAAACGGCGCAAACGGCGCCGCCAGCCGCACGATGCGCTGCGCCGCCTGGTCCAGCACCGGTTGACCGGACGACTCCAGCACCAGCACTTCGTAGAGCGAGCCATCGCGGTTGATCGACACCATCATGCGCAGGTTGCCGTAGATCTGTTGCCGGCGCGCTTCGTCGGGGTAGTTCAAATTGCCCACACGCTCGACCTTCTTGCGCCACTCCTCCTTGTACCAGGCACCCTTGTCGCGCATGGTCGATGCAGCATTGAGCCGGTGGATGCGTGGGCGCTTGGCGTACATCTGCTGTTCGTTGGACAGCTCCGCCTCCAGGCTGGCGATCTGGCTGGACAACTGCGAGCTGTCGAAGTCCGGTGCCGGGGCTGCCGGCTTGGGCTGCGGCTTGCTTTCCTTGGGCTTGGGCTCGACCTTCTGTGGCTTGGGCGCCGTGGTCACTACCGCCGACTTCTGCGGGACAGGGGGCAGTACCACCTCGGGCTTCGCGGCGGGTGGCGGGGTGATCTTGTTGATCTTGCTGTCCTGGAACGGTGCCAGTTCGGTGGTCTTGGGCACCGCTTTCTTGTCCAGGGTGCCGCTGCCCTGCTGGTTGTCCTGGGCCTGGAAATCGGCCTTCTCCGGCGGTTTCTCGCTCTTGAAGGTGGCCAGGGTGATGTCCATGGTGTGGCGGATTTCGGCAGGCTTGACCACGCTGAAGCCGACGCCAAGGATCAGCGCCAGGTGCACCAGGGCGGCCAGGAACAGGGTAAAGCCGAGCCGGTCCACCGGGCGAACACGGGGGGGGAGCAGGTCGGCGGGGATGTCAGCGGGCAGCGTCATCAGGTTTCCAGCAACCGCAGGGCGGGGTAGCAGGCCAGGCCAAAAGGACCCGCATCATACCCCACTCTGGGTTGTTGCCGTGCGTCGGCGGTCAGCGCGCCTTCAGCTGGCGATCAATGGCATCCATCAATTTCCCGCCGATATCGGTGTTGTAGGCGGCATCGATCTCGCGGATGCAGGTGGGGCTGGTGACATTGATTTCGGTGAGGTAGTCGCCGATCACGTCCAGGCCCACGAACATCAGGCCCTTCTCGCGCAGGGTCGGGCCGACCTGGGCGGCGATCCAGCGGTCGCGGTCGGTCAGCGGGCGTGCCTCGCCACGGCCGCCGGCGGCCAGGTTGCCACGGGTCTCGCCGCTGGCCGGGATACGCGCCAGGCAGTAGTCCACCGGCTCGCCGTCGATCATCAGGATGCGCTTGTCGCCGTCGACGATCTGCGGCAGGTATTCCTGCGCCATGATCTGCTGGTTGCCGTGCTGGGTCAGGGTTTCCAGAATCACCGACAGGTTCGGGTCGTCCTTGCGGTGGCGGAACACCGAGGCGCCGCCCATGCCGTCCAGCGGCTTGAGGATCACGTCACCGCGGCTGTTGGCGAACTCGCGCAGGATGTCGACACGGCGGCTGACCAGGGTCGGCGCCATGCACTGCGGGAACTGGGTGGCGAACAGTTTTTCGTTGCAGTCGCGCAGGCTCTGCGGGCGGTTGACCACCAGCACGCCTTCGCGCTCGGCCTGCTCCAGCAGGTAGGTGCTGTAGACGAACTCCATGTCGAAGGGCGGGTCCTTGCGCATCAGGATCACGTCCAGCTCGGCCAGCGCGCTGTCCTGCTCATCGCCCAGCTCGAACCAGCGGGCCGGGTCGGCGAACACTTTCAGCGGGCGCATCTGCGCACGCGCCTGGCCGGCGCCCAGGTACATGTCGCGCTGTTCCATGTAGAACAGGCTCCAGCCGCGCGCCTGTGCGGCCAGCAACATGGCCAGCGAGCTGTCCTTCTTGTAGGAGATGGACGCGATGGGGTCCATGACAATGCCGAGGCGAACGCTCATGGGGTGGTTCCTCTTGGCGGCGCATGGCCGCGATGGATCGAAAGAAAAGTGGCTCAGGGTGGCGCCGTGAGCGCCGCCGGTCAAGGGGCTCCGCAGATGGAACGGCCACCCGGAGTGTGCTAAAAATGCCAGTCATAGCGCTATACAACAGGCCTTTGCGGCTGCTGCGCAGCCCTATCGCGACGCAAGGCCGCTCCTACAGGAGATTGCGGTCCCTTGTAGGAGCGGCCTTGTGTCGCGATAGGGGCGCGAAGCGGCCCCAGGAATTCGGCATAAGCAGCGACGGTAGCCCAAGTGATGGAACAACCCCTGAAGGTGATGGTGATCGACGATTCGCGCACGATCCGCCGCACCGCGCAGATGTTGCTCGGTGAAGCGGGCTGCGAGGTGATCACCGCCAGTGATGGCTTCGATGCCCTGGCCAAGATCGTCGACCACCAGCCCAGCATCATCTTCGTCGATGTGTTGATGCCGCGCCTGGACGGCTACCAGACCTGCGCGGTAATCAAGCACAACAGTGCCTTCAAGAACACCCCGGTCATTCTGCTTTCGTCACGTGACGGTCTGTTCGACAAGGCCCGCGGCCGGGTGGTCGGCTCCGACCAGTTCCTGACCAAACCGTTCAGCAAGGAAGAACTGCTCGACGCGATCCGCGCCCACGTGCCCGGTTTTGCCGCAGCCCAACAACACGCACCCTGACCGCGCCCCGCCATGGCACGGTCTTTCTTTCCTGATGGGGAACCAGCATGGCCCGAGTTCTGATTGTCGACGACTCGCCGACAGAGATGTACCGATTGACCGAATGGCTGGAAAAGCACGGCTACCAGGTGCTCAAGGCCAACAACGGTGCCGATGGCGTGGCCCTGGCCAGGCAGGACAAGCCCGACGCGGTGCTGATGGACATCGTCATGCCCGGCATGAACGGCTTCCAGGCCACCCGCCAGCTCAGCAAGGACCCGGAAACCAGCGCCATCCCGGTGATCGTGGTCACCACCAAGGACCAGGAAACCGACCGTATCTGGGCCACGCGCCAGGGCGCTCGTGACTTCCTGACCAAACCGGTGGAAGAGGACGCGTTGATCGCCAAGCTCAAAGAAGTGCTCGGGGCTTGACCACCCGCCCGCAGGGCGCGTCGCTGACCGCCTTCGAGTTGTTGCTGGACATCGACCGGCGCTGCCGCCTGCTGGTCGCCGACCAGCCGCCGCAGGACAACCGCCTGCAACAGTGGAGCGGCATCGGCTTTCGTATTGCCGGGCAATGGTTCGTCGCGCCCATGGGCGAGGTTGCCGAGGTGCTGCGCGAACCGCGCAGCAGCCGCGTGCCCGGCGTGCAGCCGTGGGTGTGCGGGGTAGCCAACCTGCGCGGCCGGCTGTTGCCGGTGATGGACCTGAGCAGCTTCTTCGGCCTGGGCCACGCCGCCCCGGGCAAGCAGCGGCGGGTGCTGGTGCTGGACCACGAGGACCTGTTCGTCGGCCTGCTGGTGGACGAGGTGCTGGGCCTGCAGCACTTTGCCCTCGACAGCCTGCAGCTGTCGCCACCACAGCCGCTGATCCGCGCCGCTGCACCTTTCGTGCAGGGGCACTTCCCGCGTGAACGCAACTGGGCGATCTTCAGCCCCTTCGCCCTGGCCCAGGCGCCGGGCTTTCTCGATGTGGCGTTATAGGACCTGCGAACGTGAACAAGCCTGTCACCCCCGTCACCACCGTGACCCCGCGTACCCGCAGCATCGCGCAGATCACCTTGTTGTTCCTGATCCTGATCCTGTCGATCATCCTGCTGTTCGCCAACTTTGCCTACCTGAATACCCAGTCCAACTACGACAAGCAGTACATCGGCCACGCCGGCGAACTGCGGGTGCTGTCGCAGCGCATCGCCAAGAACGCCACGGAAGCCGCCACCGGCAAGGCCCTGGCCTTCAAACTGCTGTCGGACGCGCGCAACGATTTCGAGCGGCGCTGGGGCTACCTGCGTGAAGGTGACAAGTCCACCGGCCTGCCACCCGCGCCGCCCACGGTGCGTGACGAGATGGAGGCGGTACGCCGCGACTGGGAAAACCTGCGCAAGAACACCGACACCATCCTGGCCAGCGAGCAGACGGTGCTGTCGCTGCACCAGGTGGCGGCGACCCTGGCCGAGACCGTGCCGCAGTTGCAGGTGGAATACGAGAAAGTGGTCGAAATCCTGCTGCAGAGCGGCGCCCCGGCCAGCCAGGTGGCTGTAGCCCAGCGTCAGCTGCTGCTGGCCGAACGCATTCTCGGCTCGGTCAACACCGTGCTGGCCGGTGACGACGCCGCGGCCCAGGCGGCCGACGCCTTCGGCCGCGATGCCGGGCGCTTCGGCCAGGTGCTCGAGGGCATGCTCAGTGGCAACGCGGCGATCCAGGTGACCCGTGTCGAAGACGCCGACGCTCGTGCGCGCCTGGCCGAAATTGCCGAGCTGTTCCAGTTCGTTGCCGGCTCGGTGGATGAAATCCTCGAAACCTCGCCGGAACTGTTCCGGGTGCGCGAGGCTGCCGGCAACATCTTCAGCCTGTCGCAAACCCTGCTCGACGAGGCCTCGCACCTGGCCAACGGTTTCGAGAACCTGGCCGGCGGGCGCACCCTCGACACTGTCGGCGGCTATGTGCTGGGCCTGCTGGCGCTGGCTTCGATCATCCTCATCGGCCTGGTGATGGTGCGCACCACCAACCGCCAGCTGCGTGAGACAGCGGAAAAGAACGAACGCAACCAGCAGGCGATCATGCGCCTGCTCGATGAAATCGAAGAGCTGGCTGACGGCGACCTGACCGTGACCGTATCGGTGACCGAAGACTTCACCGGCGCCATTGCCGATTCGATCAACTATTCCGTGGACCAACTGCGCGACCTGGTCGCCACCATCAACCACAGCGCCGTGCAGGTCGCTGCCGCCGTGCAGGACACACAGAACACCGCACGCCAGCTGGCCAAGGCCTCCGAACACCAGGCCGAGCAGATCAGCGAGGCATCCGAGGCGGTAGGCGACATGGTCGAGTCGATAGACCGGGTTTCGGCACACGCCTACGAGTCGGCCAAGGTGGCCGAACGCTCGGTGGCGATCGCCAACAAGGGCAACGAGGTGGTGCACAACACCATCAACGGCATGGACAACATTCGCGAGCAGATCCAGGACACCGCCAAACGCATCAAGCGCCTCGGTGAGTCTTCCCAGGAAATCGGCGATATCGTCAGCCTGATTGACGACATTGCCGACCAAACCAACATTCTCGCGCTCAACGCGGCGATTCAGGCCTCGCTGGCCGGCGAGGCTGGCCGTGGGTTCGCCGTGGTTGCCGACGAAGTGCAGCGCCTGGCCGAGCGCTCGTCGTCGGCCACCCGGCAGATCGAGGCGCTGGTGCGCACCATCCAGGCCGACACCAACGAGGCGGTCATTTCCATGGAGCAGACCACCGCCGAAGTGGTGCGCGGTGCCCGCCTGGCCCAGGATGCCGGGGTGGCGCTGGCCGAGATCGAAGGCGTATCGCAGAACCTCGCCGATCTTATCCACAGCATCTCCGATGCCGCCCAGCTGCAGACTTCGTCTGCCGGGCAGATCTCCCACACCATGGCGGTCATCCAGCAGATTACCGCGCAGACCTCCGCCGGTTCCGGCGCCACCGCCGACAGCATCCGCCATCTGGCACGCATGGCCAGCGAGATGCGCCGTTCGGTGTCCGGATTCACCCTGCCGCCACCAGCAGAGCCCAAGTGAATGGTCCTGCTGAAGAGCCGCGCCGAGGAGTGCCCATGGCTGTAGCACCAGTAAGCCCCGAGCGCCACGACACGGTGGCGCTGGCCTGGACCAAGGCCGCCATCCTCGACTGCCTGGGCCAGGCGCGCCAGGCGCTGGAGCGCTTTGCCGGCGAGCCTGGCGACCTGTCGATGCTGGCATTCGTGGTCGACAACCTGCACCAGGTGCACGGCTGCCTGCGCATGCTCGAACTGCGCGGCGCCACGCGCCTGGCCGAAGAACTGGAACTGTTCGCCAAGGCCCTGGCCGATGGCCAGGTCAGCCCCCGCGGTGATTGCCTGGGCGCGTTGTTCCGCGGCCTGGAGCAATTGCCGTCGTACCTGGAGCGCCTGCGCGGCGCCCGCCACGACCTGCCTCTGGTGATGCTGCCGCTGCTCAACCAACTGCGTGCCTGCCGTGGCGAGGAGCCATTGGCCCAGGCCAGCCTGATCAGCGGCGCCGCCCAACGCTTTGCCGGTGCCGACGACCTGGCCAACCTCGACCTGTCGCTGGGCAACTGGCGCGAGCAGCTGCAGGCAGGGCCTGGCCGCGATGCCCTGCGCTCGGTGGTGACCGCGCTGTGCGACGACCTGATGCGCATCAAGGAGCGGCTGGACCAGTTCGTGCGTGGCGACCGCCAGAACAGCGAGCAGCTCGATGCACTGCTGGCGCCCCTGCGCCACGTGGCCGACACCCTGGCAGTGCTGGGCTTCCAGCAGCCACGCCGGGTGATCATCGACCAGGTGCTGGCGCTGCAGGCCCTGGCCCAGGGCGAGCGGGCCGTGGACGACGCGGTGTTGATGGATGTAGCAGGGGCCTTGCTGTACGTGGAGGCTACGCTCAACGGCATGGTCGGCCCGCTGGAGGAAAACGGCCAGGGCGGCCTGCCGGGCTCGGACCTGGCCGAGATCCGCCAACTGGTGTTGAACGAGTCGCTGAACGTACTGCAGCAGGCCAAGGATCTGATCGGCGATTGCCTGGAGTCCGGCTGGCCGCGGCAACGCCTGCAACCCTTGCCAGGGCTGTTGCAGCAGATTCGCGGTGCGCTGGCGATGTTGATGCTACCAGCCGTGGCCGAGCTGTTTGCCGGTTGCGCCAGCTATGTGCAGCGCTGGCTGCAGCACCTGGAGATGGAGCCCCCAGCCGATGAGCTGACGCACCTGGCCGAGGCCCTGAGCGCCGCCGAATGCTACCTGCAATGGCGGGTGGCGGACCCATTGGCGGATGGCCAGCCCTTCATCGACATGGCGCGCGCCAGCCTTGCGGCGCTGGGGGTGCACTGCGCGCTGGTCGAGGCCACCGCGGGCCGCGATGGCAGCGCTGATGGCATCGATGACGAGTTGCGTGAAGTGTTCCTCGACGAGGCCGGTGAGCTGCTGCCGGAAATCGAGCGCCACTGGCTGCGCTGGCGTGCCGATAACCAGCAGCGCGAGGCATTGGGAGAAGTGCGCCGTGCCTTGCATACGCTCAAGGGCAGCGGCCGCATGGTGCATGCCGAGGCGGTGGCCGAACTGGCCTGGGGCGCCGAACACCTGCTGAACCGGGTACTCGAGGGCCGCAGCGTGCTCGGCCCGGAAGGCGTTGTGGCCCTGCAGCAGGTATTCGTCTACCTGCCCGACCTGCTCGCCGACTTTGCCGCAGGCCAGTTACCGCAACTGACGGAAATCGAGGAGCTGGCCGGGCATCTGCATGCCCTGGCCGAAAACGATGCCCCGGTGGCAGCTGACATCGATGGTCTCGACCCGCAATTGCTCGACATTTTCCGTAGCGAGGCGCAGGGCCACCTGGCCAGCCTGGATGCTTTCCTGCAGGGCGCCGACGGCCACGATACGCAGGTCAGCGATGGCCTGCAGCGCGCCCTGCATACGCTCAAGGGCAGTGCCGCCATGGCCGGGGTGATGCCGGTCGCCGAACTGGCCACCGCCTTCGATCGCCTGGCACGTGAATACAAAGGCCACCAACTGCCTCTGCAAATGGCCGAGATCGAATGGCTGGAAGCTGCTCGCTCGCTGTTCCACCTGGGCCTGGCGCAACTCGATAGTACGCCGCTGGCGGCCATCCCTGGTGCCGCGGAGCTGATCGAGCAGGTTGGCCAGGCGGTGGACGCGCACTTGGCCAGCTTGCATGACGACTCGCAGCATCAGCGGCGCAGCAAGCGCGACCCGCAGTTGATTGCCAGTTTCCTGGCCCAGGCCATGGATATCCTGCTGGATGCCGAATCGTTGCTGTCGCGCTGGCAGGAACAGCCCGGCCAGCGCGATGCGCTGGACACGCTGCTCGACGAACTGACCACCTTGGGCCACGCAGCACACTCGGCCGACCTGTGGCAGATGGATGACGTGTGCGAGGCCTTGCTCGACCTGTACGGCGCCGTGGAGGAGGGCAGCCTGCCCGCCGATGCGCGTTTCTTCGCCCACGTGCAACGGGCCCATGAGGCCCTGCTGGACATGCTCGACGAAGTGGCGGCCGGGCAGGACATCCCGCCAAGGTCGGGGCTGGTCGACAGCCTGCGCCACCTGCTGGGCCAGGCCCTGGCTCCGGAGGCTACCGGCCTGGTGGGCATCGACACGGTCACGCCGCTGCACCCGGACATGGACCTGGCCGATACCCTTGGCCTGGGGCCGGCGCACCACCCTTTGCTGCCTGCTGTGGCCGAGCCGCTGGTCGAAGAGCCGGAAAGCCCAGGCGAAGAGCTGCTGGAAGTCTTCCTCGAAGAAAGCTCGGACATCGTCGAGAGTGCCGCCGCAGCACTGGCGCGTTGGCAGGCCGACCCGCGCAACAGTGTGGAGGTGGACAACCTGATGCGCGACCTGCACACCCTCAAGGGTGTGGCGCGCATGGTCGAAATTGCGCCGATCGGCGACCTGGCCCACGAGCTGGAGTTTCTCTACGAGCTGCTGGCCGCTGGCCGTATGCCGCCTAGCGCACCATTGTTCGCCTTGCTGCAGAACTGCCATGACCGCCTGGCGCACATGCTCGATGCCGTGCGCCTGGGGCAGCCGTTGCATGCCGCCACCGCGCTGATCGACTACATCCGCAACTTCAGCTTCTCGGCCCTGGCCGATAGCGCCGCCGGCCAGGGGGCGGTCGAGGCCGCGACCAGTGAGGCGCCGGCGGTGGCACCGGAGCGGGCACCGGGCGACATGGTCAAGGTCGATGCCGAGCTGCTCGACGACCTGGGCAACCTGGCCGGTGAGCACTCGATCATCCGTGGGCGCATCGAGCAGCAGGTCAACGATGCGCAGTTCACCCTCAACGAGATGGAAACCACCCTCGAGCGCATGCGCGACCAGTTGCTGCGCCTGGACATCGAGACCCAAGGGCGGATATCCAGCCGGCAGCAGTTCGAAGGTGATGCGTATGACGACTTCGACCCGCTGGAAATGGACCGCCACTCGCAACTGCAGCAGCTGTCGCGGGCCCTGTTCGAGTCCGCCTCGGATTTGCTGGACCTCAAGGAAACCCTGGCACAGCGCGCCCAGGAGGCCTACAGCCTGCTGCAGCAGCAGGCGCGGGTGAACAGCCAGTTGCAGGAAGGCCTGACCGCCACCCTGATGGTGCCCTTCGAGCGCCTGGTGCCGCGCTTGCAGCGTGTGGTACGGCAGGTGGCCAGCGAGCTGGGCAAGCAGGTGGAGCTGGTGGTCGGCAATGCCGAGGGCGAACTGGACCGCAGCGTGCTCGAACGTATGGTGGCGCCGCTGGAGCACATGCTGCGCAACGCCGTCGACCATGGCCTGGAAAGCCGCGAAATGCGCCTGGCCGCCGGCAAGCCGGAGCAGGGCACCATTCACCTGAATCTGCTGCACGAAGGCGCGGACATCGTAATCGAAATGACCGACGACGGTGCCGGCGTGCCACTGGAAGCGGTGCGCCGCAAGGCCATCAAACGCGGCCTGCTGGACCCGCAGGCGCAACTGAGCGATCACGAAATCCTCCAGTTCATCTTGCGCCCGGGCTTTTCCACTGCCGAGAAGATCACCCAGATCTCCGGGCGTGGCCTGGGCATGGACGTGGTACATGAGGAGGTCAAGCAACTGGGCGGCTCGATGAGTATCGAGTCGGCCCAGGGCAAGGGCGCGCGCTTCCTGATCCGCCTGCCGTTCACCGTGTCGGTCAACCGTGCGCTGATGGTGCATCTGGGCGAAGAGCAGTACGCCATTCCGCTGAACACCATCGAGGGCATCGTCCGCGTGCCGCCGGCCGAACTGGCGGCGTGCTACCAGCTGGATGCCCCGCGTTATGTGTACGCCGGCCACGAATACGAGCTGCGCTACCTGGGTGAACTGCTGCAGGGCATGCCACGCCCGGCATTGCTCGGGCAGAGCGTGCCGCTGCCGGTGTTGCTGGTGCATTCCCAGGAGCAATCGTTCGCCATCCAGGCCGACAGCCTGTCGCCCAGCCGCGAGATCGTGGTGAAGAGCCTGGGGCCGCAGTTTGCCGCGGTTGCCGGGTTGTCGGGGGCGACGCTGCTGGGCGATGGCCGGGTGGTATTGATTCTCGACCTGCTGGGCCAGTTGCGTGGCCAGCAGCGGCGCCTGGCGCGCCTGCCGGGCGATGGTGCGGCCCGGCGCCAAGTGTTCGGCCCGGCGCCACGGCGGGCGTTGCTGGTAATGGTGGTGGACGATTCGGTGACCGTGCGCAAGGTCACCAGCCGCCTGCTGGAACGGCACGGCATGAGCGTGCTGACGGCCAAGGACGGGGTTGACGCCATGGCCCTGTTGGAAGAGCACCGCCCCGATGTGCTGCTGCTGGACATCGAGATGCCGCGCATGGACGGCTTCGAGGTGGCCACACGCATCCGCCGTGACGAGCGGCTGAAAGACTTGCCGATCATCATGATCACCTCGCGCACCGGGCAGAAGCACCGCGACCGAGCGATGGCCATCGGCGTCAACGAATACCTGGGCAAGCCTTATCAGGAGTCGGTCCTGTTGCAGAGCATTGCCCACTGGAGCCAGACCCATGCTTGAACTGATCGCCGGCCAGCGCAGCAGCCTGACCGGGCTTTTGCTGCCGTTGGGCGACCGTACCTTGGTGTTGCCCAACGTGGCGGTGGCCGAACTGAGTGGCCAGCGCAACCTGGTGTGTCAACGCGGCGAGCCGGCCTGGCACCTGGGCTGGATCGACTGGCGCCAGCAGCGCCTGCCGCTGATCGGCTTCGAAGCCGCGTGCGGTGGCGAGACACCCTGCGGCGAGCGGGCCCGCGTGGTGGTGCTCAATGCCCTGGGTGATACCGGCCTGCGCTACCTGGCGTTGTTGCTGCAAGACATACCGCGCTCGTGCAAGCTCGACAGCCAACTGAACTACGTGGACGTGGCGCTGGGCCGGCTGGAGCTGGCGGCAGTGCAGGTGGGCGAGCAGGTGGCGCGGGTGCCGGACCTGGTCGGGCTGGAACGGCTGGTGCGTGACGCGGAACTGCAACCTGACTTTGGGTAGGATGTAAGCCATAGGGCCTCTTCGCGGGTGAACCCGCTCCCACAGGGGCCCCCAAAAGCCTGAGGGCAGTGCCGTACCTGTGGGAGCGGGTTCACCCGCGAAGAGGCCGGAACAGAACGACGCAGGAACCCAGCCCACCTCAGGAGGTCTGTGTTTGCATGTACTACGGTGAACGCTTCAACGCCTGGACCCACCTGGTCGGTGCCGTCCTGGCCTGTATCGGTGCCATCTGGCTGATCGTGGTCGCGGGCCTGCAGGGCGACCCGTGGAAGATCGTCAGTTTCTCCATCTACGGCAGCACCTTGTTGTTGCTGTACAGCATTTCTACCCTGTACCACAGCACTCGCGGGCGGGCGAAGGTGATCATGCGCAAGCTCGATCACCTGTCGATCTACCTGCTGATCGCCGGCAGCTACACGCCATTCTGCCTGGTCAGCCTGCGCGGCCCCTGGGGCTGGAGCCTGTTCGGGGTGGTCTGGGGGCTGGCGGTGATCGGCATGCTGCAGGAGATCAAGCCGCGATCCGAGGCGCGCATCCTGTCGATCATCATCTATGCGGTGATGGGCTGGATCGTGCTGGTGGCGGTCAAGCCATTGCTGCACTCGCTCGGCAGCGCAGGCTTTGCCTGGTTGGCCGCCGGCGGGGTGTTCTATACCGTCGGCATCATCTTCTTCGCCTTCGACAGCCGCTTCCGCCACTGGCATGGCATCTGGCATCTGTTCGTGATCGCCGGCAGCCTCATGCACTTCGTGGCGGTGTCGTTCTACGTGCGTTAGTTAAAAGTCGCCCCACAGTTGCTGCGCCACCGACAATGCCACCACCGGTGCGGTTTCGGTGCGCAGCACGCGTGGGCCCAGGCGTGCTGCATGGAAGCCGGCAGCCTTGGCCTGGTCGACCTCCGCCTCGCTCAGGCCGCCCTCGGGGCCGATGAGGAAGGCCAGGGTAGCAGGCTTGGCGTGGCTGGTGAGCGGTTCGGCCACCGGGTGCAGGACCAGTTTCAGGTCGGCCTTGGCGGTGTTCAGCCATTCAGCCAGGGTCACTGGCGGGTGGATGACCGGCAAGGTCGAGCGGCCGCATTGTTCACAGGCGCTGATCGCCACCTGGCGCCAGTGGGCCAGGCGCTTGTCGGCGCGCTCGTCCTTCAGCCGCACTTCGCAGCGTTCGCTCACGATCGGGGTGATTTCGTTGGCGCCCAGTTCGGTGGCTTTCTGGACTGCCCAGTCCATGCGCTCGCCACGGGACAGGCCTTGGCCGAGGTGCACGTGCAGTGGTGAATCGGCTTGGCCAGCGAGGGCCTGGTCGAGGCTGACGCGCACGGCTTTCTTGCCCACTTCGAGCAACTGGCCGCGGTATTCCTGGCCACTGCCGTCGAACAACTGCACGGGGTCGCCGGGTGCCATGCGCAATACGCGGCCGATGTAGTGGGCCTGGGCTTCGGGCAGGTCGTGCTCGCCAAGGCTCAGGGGGGCGTCGATGAAAAAGCGGGACAGTCTCATGGTTCAGCTCGGACGAAAAGGGGACATGTGACCCTGTGGGAGCGGGTTTACCCGCGAATGCGGCGGTGAGTCCACTATCGCATTCGCGGGTGAACCCGCTCCCACAGGGTTAGGCGGCAGGCTGTAGGACCTAGCCCGGGTCGCGGAAGTCGGGGTGGAAGTTGGCTGGTACGGCCACGCTGACGCTGTCGCGGGTGGCAATGTCGATGCCTTCGCTGGCCACTTCTGCCAGGAAGTCGATTTGCTCCGGCGTAATCACATAGGGCGGCAGGAAGTACACCACGCTGCCCAGCGGGCGCAGCAGGGCGCCACGCGTCAGGGCATGCTCGAACACTTTAAGGCCACGGCGCTCCTGCCACGGGTAGGCGACCTTGCCGGCCTTGTCCTGGACCATTTCGATGGCCAGAGCCATGCCGGTCTGACGAATCTCGGCCACATGCTCGTGGTCGGCCAGGTGCGCGGTGGCGCTGGCCATGCGGGTGGCCAGGGCCTTGTTGGCCTCGATCACGTTGTCCTGCTCGAAGATGTCCAGGGTCGCCAGCGCTGCGGCGCAGGCCAGCGGGTTGCCGGTGTAGCTGTGCGAGTGGAGGAATGCGCGCAGGGTCGGGTAGTCGTCGTAGAACGCCTGATACACCTTGTCGGTGGTCAGGCAGGCAGCCAGTGGCAGGTAACCACCGGTCAGGGCCTTGGACAGGCACAGGAAGTCCGGGCGGATGCCGGCCTGTTCACAGGCGAACATGGTGCCTGTGCGGCCGAAGCCCACGGCGATTTCGTCGTGGATCAGGTGCACGTCGTAGCGGTCGCAGGCCTCGCGCAGCAGCTTGAGGTACACCGGGTGGTACATGCGCATGCCGCCGGCACCCTGGATCAGCGGTTCGACGATCACCGCGCTGATCGAGGCGTGGTGCTCGGCCAGGGTCTGTTCCATGGCCTGGAACATGGTGCGCGAGTGCTCTTCCCAGCTCGTGCCCTCGGGGCGCAGGTAGCAGTCGGGGCTGGGCACCTTGAGGGTGTCGAGCAGCAACGCCTTGTAGGTTTCGGTGAACAGCGGCACATCACCGACCGACATGGCGGCGATGGTTTCGCCGTGGTAGCTGTTGGTCAGGGTGACGAAGCGCTTCTTGCCCGGTTTGCCGACGTTCTGCCAGTAGTGGAAGCTCATCTTCAGCGCCACTTCGATACATGACGAACCGTTGTCGGCATAGAACACCCGGTCGAGGCCAGCCGGAGTCATGGCTACAAGGCGCTCGGACAGCTCGATCACCGGTTGGTGGCTGAAGCCGGCCAGGATCACGTGCTCCAGCTGGTCGACCTGGTCCTTGATGCGCTGGTTGATTCGCGGGTTGGCATGGCCAAACACGTTGACCCACCAACTGCTCACCGCATCCAGGTAGCGCTTGCCTTCGAAGTCTTCCAGCCACACGCCTTCGCCGCGCCTGATCGGGATCAGCGGCAGCTGCTCGTGGTCTTTCATCTGGGTGCAGGGGTGCCACAGGACCTTGAGGTCGCGTTGCATCCACTGATCATTGAGGCCCATGGGCACTTCTCCTGGCTTTGCGGCTTGGTTCGACCGCGTAAGCCTAAGCAATGCCGCAGGGCAGGACAACCGCTGCTGTTCACCGGGTTGCCAGCTTCGCTTGCTACCGTGCCGAATCGTCGCAGGCAAAATTGTCAGTGGCCAAAAGGACTTGATGTCACTGCGCTGGCAGGGTCCGCAGACCTGACGTATTCTTAACGCATCTCTCCCGGGGCATTCCTGCCTCTCCCCGTTTCTGTAACCCCCTGACTCGGAGTTCGCCGACATGGCTGCTGCTTGGGTGCGCCTGTGCGCGTTGGTATTGATTGGTGTGTCCAGCGGCGCCGCGCTGGCAAAGGACAAGACACCTTCGGCGATCGTCGTGGGTGGCGGCCTGGCGGGCCTGACCGCCGCTTATGAGCTGCAGAACAAAGGCTGGCAGGTGACGCTGCTGGAAGCCAAACCGGGCATGGGCGGGCGCTCGGGCCTGGCCACCAGCGAGTGGATCGGCAACGCCAAGGCGCAGCCGGTGCTCAACCAGTACCTTGACCGTTTCAAACTTGAAACACTGCCGGCACCGGAGTTCGTACGTACCCCCGGTTACCTGATCGACGGCGAGTATTTCAGCGCCACCGACCTGGCAACCAAGCAGCCGGCTACTGCCGATGCGCTCAAACGTTACGAGAAAACCCTCGATGACCTGGCCCGTTCGATTGATGACCCGCTGAACCCGCAAGCCAACAGCACGCTGTTCGCCCTCGACCAGATCAACGTTTCCACCTGGCTGGACAAGCTGCAACTGCCGGCCACCGCCCGTCAGTTGGTGAACCAGCAGATCCGTACCCGCTACGATGAGCCATCGCGCCTGTCGCTGTTGTACTTCGCTCAGCAGAACCGCGTGTATCGCGGCGTCAGCGACCGTGACCTGCGTGCCGCTCGCCTGCCCGGCGGCAGCCCGGTGCTGGCCCAGGCTTTCGTCAAGCAACTGAAGACCATCAAGACCAGTTCGCCGGTGACCTCCATCGTCCAGGACAAGGACGGCGTCACGGTCAAGGTCGGCAGTGTCGGCTACCAGGCCGATTACCTGGTCATGGCCGTGCCCCTGCGTGCCCTGGCCAAGATCCAGATGACCCCGGGCCTGGACAGCCAGCACCTGGCGGCATTGAAGGGCACCAACTATGGCTGGCGTGACCAGCTGATGCTCAAGTTCAAGAAGCCGGTGTGGGAAAGCCGCGCGCGGATGTCGGGCGAAATCTTCAGTAACGCTGGCTTGGGCATGCTGTGGATCGAACCTGCGCTCAAGGGTGGCGCCAACGTGGTGATCAACCTGTCGGGTGACAACGCTCGCCTGCTTCAGGCGTTCGGCGACAAGCAGATGGTCGACCAGGTGCTGATCCGCCTGCATGCGTTCTACCCACAGGCCCGTGGCTCGTTCACAGGCTACGAGGTCAAGCGCTACAGCACCGACGCCGGTACCGGCGGCGCCTACCTGGCCTATGGCCCGGGCCAGATCAGCAAGTACTGGCGCCTGTGGGAGCGCCCGGTGCAGCGCATCACCTTTGCTGGTGAGCATACCGACGCCCTCTACCCAGGCACTCTGGAGGGCGCGCTGCGCAGCGGCCAGCGCGCGGCCAACCAGGTGCAGGACCTGCTGGCCGGCAAGTCGTTCGACCCGGCCAAGGCGGCGCCGGTGGCGGCGGCAGCAGCTGCAGGCGCCGTGGCGGCCAAGGAGAGCAAGGGTGGGTTCTTCTCCAACCTGTTTGGCGGCTCTTCCAGCAAGGGCGACAAGGTTGAAAAGGCCCCGGCCAAAGCTGAGCCGAAGGCGGTCGATGAGGCCAAGCAGGACAAGCCGGGCTTCTTCAAGCGCCTGTTCGGCGGGGCCGACAAGCCTGAGATAAAGGCCGAGCCGATTGCCAAGGCCGAGGAAGTGGCGCCGGCACCTGTGCCTGCGCCGCAAGCACCGGCCCCGGTTGCACCAGCACCTGTGGTCAAGGAAGCGGCGGCCAAGCCTGCTGCTACCAAGGCTGCACCTGGCAAGCATGCACCGGCGCACAAACCGGCCCACAAGCCTGCCGAGACCAAGAAGGCAACTGCCAAGTCCGAGCCTGCCAGGAAAGCTGTAGCCAATACCCAGGCCAAAGCGGGTTGATTTATTGCCAGCCTCTTCGCAGCACCAGGCTGCTCCTACAAGTACTGCGCTGCCCTGTAGGAGCAGCCTTGTGCTGCGAAGGGTCGGCACTGGCAACCGCCGATTACCCAACTATCGTTAATGTTTCCTTAATGGGAAACCCACACAATAAATATCGGATTTCTCGATAATCCAAAGCAATTTTTTCCGCTTTTCTTCGATACGTTACGCGTTAGTCTGTGCACAGCTTTCACGGGGAAACACGTCAACATGCAACTGCGCAATTCACCTTCTCGCTACGGCGTGGTCAGCATTGTCCTGCACTGGGGCGTGGCTCTGGCTGTCTTCGGCCTGTTCGGCCTGGGCCTGTGGATGGTCGGCCTCGACTATTACAGCCCTTGGCGCAAGGCCGGCCCGGACCTGCACAAGAGCATCGGCCTGCTGCTGCTGGCGGTGATGCTGCTGCGGGTGGTCTGGCGCTTCATCAGCCCGCCACCACCTGCACTGGCCAACCATGGCGCACTCACCCGCCTGGCAGCCAAGTTGGGCCACCTGGCCCTGTACTTGGGGTTGTTCGCGGTAATGATCGCCGGTTACCTGATTTCTACCGCCGACGGTGTCGGCATTCCGGTCTTCGGCCTGTTCGAAGTGCCGGCACTGGTCAGCGACCTGCCCGACCAGGCAGACCTGGCTGGCGTGATTCATCTCTGGCTGGCCTGGGGCTTGGTGATTTTTGCCGTGCTGCATGGCCTGGCAGCGCTAAAGCACCATTTCATCGACCGTGACGCGACCCTGACCCGCATGCTGGGCCGCAAAGCTTGACTCTCAACCTCAATTGCATAGGAAGGAAGTAAGGATGTTGAAAAAGACTTTTGCCGCCCTGGCGCTCGGTACCGCTCTGTTCTCCGCCGGCCAGGCCATGGCTGCCGAGTACAAGATCGACAAGGAAGGCCAGCACGCGTTCGTTGACTGGAAGATCAGCCACCTGGGCTACAGCTTCATTCACGGTACCTTCAAGGACTTCGACGGCAACTTCACCTGGGACAGCGCCAAGCCTGAAGCCAGCAAGATCAACGTCGACCTGAAAACCGCCAGCCTGTGGTCGAACCACGCCGAGCGTGACAAGCACATTGCCAGCGCCGACTTCCTCGACGTGAAAAAGTACCCCGAAGCCAAGTTCGTCTCCACCAGCGTCAAGCCGACTGGCGAGAAGACTGCTGATGTGACAGGCGACCTGACCATGCATGGTGTGACCAAGCCGGTCACCTTCAAGGCCACCTTCAACGGTGAAGGCAAGGACCCATGGGGCGGCGAGCGCGCTGGTTTCAACGCTACCACCACGCTGAACCTGAACGACTTCGGCATCAAGGGCCCGGGCGCTACTTCGCAGACCCTGGACCTGGATATCAGTGTTGAAGGCGTGAAGCAGAAGTAATTCGGCTTAGCTGAAAGACCGAGGGGGCTGCTTCGCAGCCCTTTCGCGACACAAGGCCGCTCCTACAGGTATTGCGCTGCAAGTGAAAACTGCGCAAAACCTTTAGGAGCGGCCTTGTGTCGCGAAAGGGCCGCAAAGCGGCCCCCTCATGCTTTTTGTCAGCCCTTGCGGGTAAGCAGCGCCGGGCGCTCACCGCGCGGACGGCTTGGCAGGTCATCCAGTTGCTCCGGCGTCGGGTATCGGTCGAGCTTCGATTCCTTGCGGATGATCACCGGCTGTTTTTCCGGCTGACGCGGGTTGCGCACGGCCGGTTCTTGCCGGGCGGCATCGTCACGGGCCGGGCGGCCACGGCCACCGCCATCACGACGGGCACCGCCACCGTTGTTGCCGCGGGCCGGACGTTTCTCGCCGCCCCCGCCGCTGCGCGGCTGGCCGCTGGTGCGACCCTGGCCACCGGCATTGCTGCGCTGGCCATTACCCTGGCCCTGACCTTGGCCGGCACTGCCACCCGGGCGGCGATTGCGGCCCTGGTTCTTGCCCTGATACGGGCTGACGTAGTCGGCACGGTTGCCGAAGTTGTCGATTTCGTCGTCCAGGAACTCTTCCGGATCACGGTCGACAGGCACTTTCGGCACGCTGCTGTTGCTGGCCTGCTGTTGCTGCTGGCGTGGCTTCTTGTCACGCGGCTTGCGTTGCTGCTGCTTGTCGCCGCTCTTTTCCTTGTCGGCCGGCTTGTCAGCAGCCTGTTGCTTGGCCTTGCCTTTATCCTTGCCCTTGTCCTTGCGGCCGCCGTTGGCGTCTTTGCCGCCTTCGCCGCGGGCCTGCTGGTTGCGGCCACCACGGCCGTTGTTCTGCTGGCGTTCGCGTACTTCAGGTTTTTCGGCTTCTATCTGGCTGGCGTCGAAGCCCATCAGGTCGCCGTCCGGGATCTTCTGCTTGGTCACCCGTTCGATGCTCTTGAGCAGCTTCTCTTCATCCGGCGCGACCATGGAAATGGCCTCGCCCGAACGCCCGGCACGGCCGGTACGGCCGATACGGTGGACGTAGTCTTCCTCGACGTTCGGCAGCTCGAAGTTGACCACGTGCGGCAATTGGTCGATGTCCAGGCCTCGGGCGGCGATGTCGGTGGCGACCAGTACGCGCACGTTGTTGGCCTTGAAGTCGGCCAGGGCCTTGGTGCGGGCGTTCTGGCTCTTGTTGCCGTGGATCGCGGCGGCGGTCAGGCCGTGCTTTTCCAGGTACTCGGCCAGGCGGTTGGCGCCGTGCTTGGTGCGAGTGAACACCAGTACCTGTTCCCAGGCACCCTGGGTGATCAGGTGTGCCAGCAGCGCGCGCTTGTGGCTGGCGGGCAGGCGGTATACGCGCTGCTCGATACGCTCGACGGTAGTGTTCGGCGGGGTGACCTCGATACGCTCCGGGTTGTGCAGGAGCTTGTCGGCGAGGTCGGTAATGTCTTTGGAGAAGGTGGCCGAGAACAACAGGTTCTGGCGCTTGGCCGGCAGGCGGGCTAGGACCTTCTTGACGTCATGGATGAAGCCCATGTCGAGCATGCGGTCGGCTTCGTCCAGCACCAGGATTTCCACGTGGGCCAGGTCAACCTTGCCTTGGCCTGCCAGGTCGAGCAGGCGACCCGGGCAGGCGACCAGCACGTCCACACCCTTGGCAATGGCCTGGATCTGCGGGTTCATGCCGACGCCGCCGAAAATGCAGGCGCTGACCAGTGGCAGGTCACGGGCATAGACCTTGAAGCTGTCATGCACCTGGGCTGCCAGTTCGCGGGTCGGGGTCAGGACCAGCACGCGAGGTTGGCGCGGGCCATGGCGCTGCGACTTGTCGGGGTGGCCGGCCGGGAACAGGCGCTCGAGGATCGGCAGGGCGAAACCGCCGGTTTTACCAGTACCTGTCTGTGCGGCGACCATCAGGTCGCGGCCTTGCAACACGGCGGGAATCGCCCGCTGTTGCACGGGGGTCGGCTGGGTGTAGCCCGCAGCCTCGATAGCGCGGACAAGAGCCTCGGAGAGACCGAGGGAAGCAAAGGACATGGGCAATCCTGTTCTCGTGTGGGCTGGGCCCGTTTGGGATGTTCTGCCTGGCGCGACGGGCATCGGTGGGATGCGATCGCGTCCGGTCCAGCTGGGCTTTCACTGCACATCCGGGTAGCGGAGGGTAACGCGAAGGCGCGTCGATGCCGATCGGGATGCCTGTTGCGAGGCCGAGCGTCCGGGCGTGAGCCGGGCGGGAAGGCCCGAGTATAACAGAGCTATCGCGCTGTGCTGCTTTCCTGCTGCTCAACGGCGTTGAGAATGTTTCCGATGTCGCCTGTGTAGCGGTTGCTGATTGCTGCATAGGCCGGTTCCTGCTTGAAGCGACGCAGTTCCGCGGCGAAGGCTTGGGCCAGTGCCTCCCGCCCCGGCTTGCGCGCGAGCCCCAGGTACTGCGCCTGGCGGTTGATCACCAGTGGCAGCTCCTTGACCTGCTGTTGCAGGCCCAGATGCCGCAGCAGGTAATGGCCGACCCTGCGGTCGGTGATTGCCAGGTCGATGCGGCCTAGCACCAGCTTGCCGAAGTTGGCTTCATGGGTAGGCGCGGCTTCGCGCGTGAAATGTACGGCCTCATTGAACGCGGCACCATAGACGTAGCCGGGTGAGGTACCGACTGTGAGGCCGGCAAGGTCTTCCAGCGCCTTGACGGCATGGGGGCGTGCACTGGCCTCGAACAGGACGAACTCTACCTCCGACATGGGCTCGGGGGCGTACACCAGGTATGGCTGGCGCGACTCGGTCTGGAAGATGTCCATGATGCCGTCGGCCTGGCCCTGCTCGATCATTGCCAGGCAGCGCTTCCACGGCAGGAATTCCCACTCCACCTCGACGCCAAGGCGTTCGAACACCCGTGTGGTGACTTCGTAGTCGATGCCGTGCGGCTCGCCGTCGTGCTGGTATGCATAGGGTGCCCAGTCGTCGGTCACCAGGCGCAGGCGCTCGCCCAGGGCCAGCGGGCTCAGGCAGGCAAGCAACAGGATCCAGAACAGGCGGGCGACGTGTGGCATGGCCGGAGATTACGCGCTCGGCCTGTTCAAGGCCAGTGAGGATGATGTTCTCCTGTGCTGGCCTCTTCGCGGGTGAACCCGCTCCCACAAGTACAGCACCAGCCTGCAAGCCAGCAGATCCTGTGGGAGCGGGTTTACCCGCGAAGAGGCCGACACAGGGTCACTCAAGTGTGGGATGACCTCAGCAGATGCGCTTCGATATCCTTGCGCCGTTCGCCCAATGACAGGCGCAACCCCGGGTGGCGCAGGCACTGGCGCAGTTGCTCGGGCCCCATATGGCCATGGCGGGCGTTGAGGTTTTCCAGGGCCTTGTCCCACCAGGCCGGCGCGCAGGCGCGGTCGAATTCATTAGGGTAGGGGTAGCAGCCATACAGCAGCTCGCGGGCGAACTGGCGCTCGTGGCTGGGCAGGGTCATGCTCAGCGCCTTGTAACCCAGGCGTTGCAGGGCTGGTGGCCGTGGCAGCTGGTCATTGACCAGGGACACGTCGGCCAGCGCCGCGTGGCTCAGTGGGTCATGGCCGTGCTTGCGCAGCCAGGCCTGGATCTTGGCGCGGAACTGCGCCTTGCGGCTCCAGTAGTGGTGGATGACATCTGTGCACTCGGCCAACTCCAGCGTGCGGTAGGCCGCCACCGCCAGGCAGAACTCCTCGAGGGTATAGGCTTCGCGAGCCAAGGGGTGGAACTCGTCCATCATGGCGATGGAGCGGTCCAGGGCGCCGGCGTCTTCGGCGGTGAGGCCGATCACCCCGGAATTGACCAGTGGCATCTGGCAATCGGCCAGACCGCGGGATTCAAGGATGGCCAGCAGGTTCTTGTACAGCAGGCACTTCTGGTTGCTGCCATAGCGCGCACCGATGGCATTGCACAGCAGGCGGCCTGGGGCCACCCGGGCGAACAGCTCCAGCGGCGACTTGCGGAAGAAGGTGTCGGTGTCGATCAGCACTGCCAGCGGGTGTTGCTGCAGCACCTGGCGCAACAGCACATGCTTGCTGCGAAAGTGATAACCGTGAGGGGCGTTCCATGCCTGGCGCGTGGCTTCGTCCAGCAGGTGTACAGTGACAGGCAGGCCGGTATAGGGCTGCGGGTTGTCGGTGTAGACCTGGATGTCCATGGCTTCGTCTGCTGCCGTGCCCAGGTGGGCGAGGGCGCTGATGATGCTGAAACAGGCTTCCTGATGGTAGGTTGCCGGGCCAAAAGCCAGGTAGACGAGCTGGGGACGCGATGGCTGGTGGGGCTGCATGGCAGGCAAGACCTGTGTAACCGGAAAATGAATAAGGCTTTAGTCTATGACCAAAGCCTTAATCAAATCTTAAACAGGTTTTGCAAAAAATTTCAGCGTGGCAGCTTCAGATTGTTCCAGATCGCAAGGCTCGGCTCGGCCTGGTTCAAGGTATAGAAGTGCAGCCCTGGAGCGCCGCCTTGCAGCAGCTGTTCGCACATGCGGGTGATCACTTCTTCGCCGAATGCCTGGATGCTGGCAGTATCGTCGGCATAGGCTTCCAGCTGCTTGCGGATCCAGCGCGGGATCTCGGCGCCGCAGGCGTCGGAGAAGCGCGCCAGCTTGCTGTAGTTGGTGATCGGCATGATGCCGGGTACCACCGGGATGTCCACGCCCAACTTCTGTGCGCGCTCGACGAAGTAGAAGTAGCTGTCGGCGTTGAAGAAATACTGGGTGATGGCACTGTCGGCACCGGCCTTGACCTTGTGCACGAAGTTGGCCAGGTCAGCCTCGAAATTGCGGGCCTGGGGGTGCATCTCCGGATAGGCGGCCACTTCCAGGTGGAAGTGATCCGCGGTTTCCTGGCGGATGAATTCGACCAGGTCACTGGCGTAGCGCAGTTCGCCACTGGCCATGCCCATGCCCGATGGCAGGTCTCCACGCAAGGCGACGATGCGCTTGATGCCTGCAGCCTTGTATTCGGCCAGCAGGGCGCGCAGTTCGGCCTTGGTATCGCCTACGCACGACAGGTGCGGCGCGGCAGGTACCTTCACTTCGCTTTCCAGCTGCAGCACGGTGTTCAGCGTGCGGTCGCGGGTAGAGCCACCGGCACCGTAGGTGCAGGAGAAGAAGTCCGGGTTGTAGGCGGCCAGCTGGCGGGCGACGCCCATCAGCTTTTCGTGGCCGGCATCGGTCTTGGTCGGGAAGAACTCGAAACTGTAACGGCGTTCCTGGGACATCGGGCGTTCCTCTGGCAGCAAGCTTCAAGCGGCAGGCTGCAAGTAAAAGCCAGATCGGTCATGGCCGGCCTGGCTTGGGCATCGTTCAAGATCCTTGATGCTCGAGCTGCAAGCGGCAATGGCATGGTCTGCCTTTGATTGCCGCTTGAAGCTTCAAGCTGGCCGCTTAGTAGCGGTAGGCGTGCGGCTTGAACGGGCCTTCGACGGTGACACCGATGTAGTCAGCCTGCTGCTTGGTCAGCTGGGTGACCACGCCGCCGAAGCCGCGGACCATTTCCAGGGCCACTTCTTCATCGAGCTTCTTCGGCAGTACTTCAACGGTCAGGCGCTCGGCTTTCTTCTCGGCCGGCAGGTCAGCGAACTTCTGCTCGAACAGGAAGATCTGCGCCAGTACCTGGTTGGCGAACGAACCGTCCATGATGCGGCTTGGGTGGCCAGTGGCGTTGCCCAGGTTGACCAGGCGGCCTTCGGCCAGCAGGATCAGGTAGTCATCGTTCTGCGGGTCGAAGCTGCCGGCGCCGGTGCGGTGGATCTTGTGCACCTGCGGCTTGACCTCTTCCCAGGCCCAGTTCTTGCGCATGAAGGCGGTATCGATTTCGTTGTCGAAGTGGCCGATGTTGCATACCACGGCGCGCTTCTTCAGCGCCTTGAGCATGTTGGCGTCGCAGACATTGACGTTGCCGGTGGTGGTCACGATCAGGTCGATCTTGCCCAGCAGGGCCTTGTCGATGCTGGCTTCGGTGCCGTTGTTGATACCGTCGATGAATGGCGAAACCACTTCGAAGCCGTCCATGCAGGCCTGCATGGCGCAGATCGGGTCGACTTCGGTGACCTTGACGATCATGCCTTCCTGGCGCAGGGACTGGGCCGAGCCCTTGCCCACGTCACCGTAGCCGATCACCAGGGCCTGCTTGCCCGACAGCAGGTGGTCGGTACCACGCTTGATGGCGTCGTTCAGGCTGTGACGGCAGCCGTACTTGTTGTCGTTCTTGCTCTTGGTAACCGAGTCGTTGACGTTGATCGCCGGGACTTTCAGCTCGCCCTTGGCCAGCATGTCCAGCAGGCGGTGCACGCCGGTGGTGGTCTCTTCGGTCACGCCGTGCACGCGCTCCAGTACTTGCGGGTACTTCTTGTGCAGCAGCTCGGTCAGGTCGCCACCGTCGTCGAGGACCATGTTAGCGTCCCATGGCTTGCCATCCTTGAGGATGGTCTGCTCCAGGCACCACTCGTACTCTTGCTCGGTTTCACCTTTCCAGGCGAACACCGGGATACCGGCGGCGGCGATGGACGCGGCGGCCTGGTCCTGGGTGGAGAAGATGTTGCAGGACGACCAGCGCACTTCGGCACCCAGGGCAACCAGAGTTTCGATCAGCACGGCGGTCTGGATGGTCATGTGAATGCAGCCCAGGATCTTCGCACCCTTGAGCGGTTGCTCGGCCAGGTACTTGCGACGCAGGCCCATCAGTGCAGGCATTTCCGATTCGGCGATGATGGTTTCGCGACGACCCCAGGCGGCCAGGGAGATGTCGGCGACTTTGTAATCGGTAAAACCAGCAGGCATGTTTGCAGCGCTCATGAGAGCCTCCATTCGTAGTGTGCGAATGGGCGCCGTTGTGCGTTAAGCGCTCGCGAGAGCGAGCAACGCCCCATCCGAGCCTGACAGGCCTAGCCTGCTGCAGCGCCCCTCGGACGGGTGGCGGGCATGGCGCCGCTGTGGGCGGCCATGTGAAGCGGCGGAGATTATAGCCGTGCCCGTCGGCTTGCCCAAGGTTTTCTGTCGATTAATCGCGACGATAGTCGATGTTCAATGGAGCGGCAGCGGCAGCTCTGCCATCATTGCTGCACGTTAGCCAAGCAGGTCAGGAGTACAGATGAACTTTCATACCCGCAAGTGGGTTAAACCCGAAGACCTCAACCCAAACGGCACTTTGTTCGGTGGCAGCCTGCTGCGCTGGATCGACGAGGAGGCGGCGATCTACGCCATCGTCCAGCTGGGCAACCAGCGCGTGGTGACCAAGTACATATCGGAAATCAACTTCGTCAGTGCCTCGCGTCAGGGCGACATCATCGAACTGGGCATCACCGCCACCGAGTTCGGCCGCACCTCGATCACCCTCAAGTGCGAAGTGCGCAACAAGATCACTCGCAAGGCCATTCTCACGGTCGACAAGATGGTCTTCGTCAACCTTGGCGAGGACGGGTTGCCGGCACCGCATGGGCGGACCGAGATCAAGTACATCCAGGACCAGTTCCCGGACAGTGCAGTCGAATAGATCCCGGTTGTAGGTGCTGGCCTCTTCGCGGGTAAACCCGCTCCCACAAGGTTTTCACTGCCCGAAAGGTAGCGGAGATTCTGTGGGAGCGGGTTTACCCGCAAACAGGCCGGCACAATTGCTCACGGCTGAGCGCTGACCTTGCGTACCACTCGCCCGATGCTCAACCCCTGCACCAGGATCGACGACAGCACCACGATGTAGGTGATCGACAGCAGCAGGTCACGCTCCTCGCCCAGTGGCAGCGACAGTGCCAGGGCAACCGACACCCCACCGCGCAGGCCACCCCAGGTCAGCACACGTACCGTGCCCTTGGGCACCGGGCGCCAGCGCCGCAGCAGCACTATCGCCGGGGCCACGGTCAGCAGCCGCGACAGCAGCACCGCCAGCGCCAGCACGCTACCGGCCGCCAGGTGCATCCAGTTGAATGGTAGCAGCAACAGTTCCAGGCCGATCAGCGCGAACAGCAGGGCGTTGAGCATGTCGTCGATCAGTTCCCAGAAACCGTCCATGTAGCGACGGGTCATGTCGTTCATCGCCAGGTTGCGCCCCAGGTTACCGATGATCAGCCCGGCCACCACCATGGCGATCGGCGCCGAAACGTGCAGTTCGTAGCACATCGCCGAGCCGCCGATGACCAATGCCAGGGTCAGCATCACTTCCACCTGGTACTGCTCGACGCTCTTGATCATGCGGTAGGTGGCGTAGCCGATCAGGCCGCCGAACACCACACCGCCGATGGCCTCGCGGGCGAACAGGATCGCCGTGTCGGTCATGCTCGGTGTTTCCCCCAGCTGGATGATGCCCAGCAGCACGGTGAACACCACCACCGCAGTGCCGTCGTTGAATAGCGACTCGCCGACGATGGTGGTTTTAAGCGGTTTGGAGGCATTGGCGGTACGTAGCGCACCAAGCACGGCAATCGGGTCGGTGGGCGAGATCAGCGCACCGAACAACAGGCAGTAGATCAGCGGCACCTGCCAGCCGAAAAGGGCGAACACCCAGTGCGACAGGTAACCGATGACCACGGTGGCAATCAGCACGCCGACGGTGGCCAGCAGGCCGATGGGCCAGCGGTAGTTGCGCAGGTCGGAGAGGTTGACGTGCAAGGCGCCGGCGAACAGCAGGAACGCCAGCATCCAGTGCATCAGCAGGTCGTTGAAGTCGATCTGGTTCATCAACCCTTCGACGCGCGCTTCCAGACCAGGGAAGCCGATAAGGCTCAAGCCCTGCAGTATCAGTGAAAACAGCAGCGCCGTGACCATCACGCCGATGGCAGGGGGCAGGCCGATAAAACGGTAATTTACATAGGTGAGAAGGGTGGTAAGGCAGATAAACGCGGCAACTAGTTCAAGCATCCCGAATCCTGTAACAGTGGCTTCCAAGTCGTAACCCGAATTACTCGGGCAGTTCTTTGATGACCTGGCGCGGGGTTCGGGACACAAGGTTTGACCAGAGTCGTTTGAATCGTTCCCATGTAAGGGGCCGCACAGCGGCCCGCGAACGCTATATAGTCCCAGCCATAAATAGCCACAAGGATAAGAAGGCGTGTTGGCAACTTCCCTGGTACTGATCGCCGCCCTGCTGCACGCGACCTGGAACACCCTGATCAAATTCAGCGGCGAGCGCCTGCTGGTAATCGCCAGCATGGATACGGTGGCGTTGGCCTTCGCGGTTCTTGCGGTGGCCTTTGTCGAGGTGCCTCCGGCCAACATCTGGCCCTGGCTGCTGGCTTCGGCGCTGGCCGAGCAGCTGTACCGCTTTCTGCTGATCCAGGCCTACCGCGTGGGCGATCTGGGGCTGGTCTATCCTCTGATGCGCGGGCTGTCGCCGCTGGTTGTGCTGGGGCTGACGCTGACCTTTGCCGGTGAATCGCTGAGCCAGCAGCAGATAATCGGCATCCTGTTGATCCCCTGTGGCATGGCCTGCCTGTTGTGGCAGGGCGGTGGGGGTGACCGGCTACCTTGGTCGATGCTGCCGGTGGTTGCCCTGATCGGCCTGTGCATTGGTTGCTACACCTGGTTCGACGGCCAGGCGGTGCGCTTGTGGGGCAAACCCTTGGATTACCTGGTGTGGCTGACCTTGCTCAGTGCCTGGCCCTTCCCGTTGCTGGCCAGCGTGGCGCGGCGTGCGCCGTTCGTGTTGTTCTGGCGCCTGCAGTGGCGCCTGGGGCTTGCGGTGGGGCTGTGTGTATTGCTCAGTTACGCGCTGGTGCTGTGGGCCATGCACCTTGGGTCGGTGGCCGAAGCGGCGGCGTTGCGGGAGTTGAGCGTGATCCTGGTGGTGCTGCTGGGTATGCGCTACCTGAAAGAACCTTTTGGCGGGCCGAGACTCCTAGCTTGCGGGCTGGTATTGGCCGGCATGCTGGTAATGAAGCTTTGACCCGAAGACTGAACAAGGAGTCCTGTCCATGACTGTTGCCCTGTGGTGCATCCTGATCGCGCTGTTCTTGCCGCCTCTGTGTGCGTTGATAGCCAAAGTTGGTAGTGGCCGCTTCCGCCTGCGCGACAACCACGACCCGCGCGCGTTCCTGGATACCCTGTCCGGGCTCCCGCGGCGCGCACATGCTGCCCAGCAGAACAGTTTCGAAGCCTTCCCGGCATTTGCCGCGGCGGTGCTGGTGGCAGATATCGTCGGCAATGCCGAGCAGGTGACCCAGGATGTACTGGGGGTGATGTACATCACCAGCCGGCTGCTCTACATCATCTGTTACCTGGCCGACTGGGCCATGCTGCGATCGCTGGTGTGGTTTGCCGGGATGGCCATGATCGTGGCGTTCTTCGTGGTTTCCATCTGAGACCGCGTCGCCTTCTTCGCGGATGAACCCGCGAAGAATCCAAGCACCGATCAAGGCACTTTTGGCACCTCAGGCAGCGGCTTGCCCTTGGGCCACAGCATCCAGATCTGCCCTTGCTGCTTCATGTTTCCGGCCAGTTCCCCTGCTTCCGGCCCGGTGCCCCAGAACAGGTCCGCGCGCACCTCGCCCGTAATTGCCCCGCCAGTATCCTGAGCACCCACCGGGCGTACCACCGGCGTACCGTCCGGGCGAGTGGTGGACAGCCATAGCAAGCTGCCCAGCGGAATCACCTTGCGGTCGATGGCCACGCTGTAGCCAGCCGTCAGCGGCACGTTCAGCGAACCCCGCGGCCCTTCGTTGCTGTCCGGGCGGGTGCTGAAGAACACGTAGCTGGGGTTGCTGGCGAGCAGTTCCGGTACCCGCTGCGGGTTGGCCTGGGCCCAGGCGTGAATGGCCCCCATGCTCACTTCTTCCTTCTTCAACTGACCCTGTTCTACCAGCCAGCGCCCGATCGGCCGATAGGGGTGGCCGTTCTGGTCGGCGTAACCCAGGCGCAGCTGGCGGCCATCTTCCAGTTGTACCCGGCCGGAACCCTGGATCTGCAGGAACTGCAGGTCCATCGGGTCGGTCAGCCAGGCCAGTACCGGCGCCTTGGCGCCGTCGCGGTTGATCACCTCGGCGGTGTCGTAAGGCTTGAGCACCCGGCCATCGAGGCGGCCGCGCAGGCGCTTGCCCTTGAGTTCTGGGTACACGCTGGCCAGGTCGACCACGATCATGTCGTCGGGGATGCCATAGACCGGCACATGGTTGGTTGCCGACTGGCTCAGGCTGCCAGGGTAGACCGGTTCGTAGTAACCGGTGATCAGGCCGTTGGCATTGTTTTCGGCCGAACGCAGGCCGTATACCTGCAGGTTCTGTTGCAGGAAGGCGCGCACCTGCAAGGCATCGTCGGGCACGCTGGCGGCTGCTTCGCAGGTACCGGCCCAGACGGTGTCGCGCTTGAGCTTTTCACAGCCGTTGCGCCAGGCCTGGAAGCCCGCCACCAGGTCGCTGTCGCTGACGGTGGGCAGGTCCTGCCAGGTGGCATTGGCGTAGGTGGCGATGGCATGGGGTTCGGGTTTGGCGCTTTCGCCGCCGTTGCAGCCGGCCAGCAGGGCCAGCGCCGGGAGTGTCCAGGCCAGGTGGCGCAGGGCAGATTTCATGAGTACGTTCCTGTCATGAGTGAACACGGATATTCACCCCTGGTTTTTTGTGGCTATTGGTCTTTGGCCACTTGGCAGCGATACTGGCCGCCCATTTGCATTGGCCGAAGAGACCGTGATGTTGAAGCGATTGACTGTTGTTCTGCTGGCGGTGCTGGCCCTGGGTGGTTGTGACCGGGTTGACCCGAACTCCCCGCTGGGCAAGCGCAAGGTGATCTTCAAGGACATGCTCAAGACCAGCGAAGACCTTGGCGGCATGTTGCGCGGGCGTTTGCCGTTCGACGGGGTGAAGTTTGCCGACGGTGCGCTGAAGCTGGACAACCTTTCGCACCAGCCTTGGCAGCACTTCCCACAGGTGCGCGATGGTGGCGACAGTAGTGCGCGTGCCGAGGTGTGGGAGCGTCAGGCACGCTTTCATGACCTGGCCCGGCAGCTGGAAGGCGTCACTGGCGAACTGGTCGATGTCACCCGTGGCCAGCCGTTGGACGCTGCGCAGTTGAAGGCGCCGATGGACAAGGTCGAAGCGGCTTGCAAGGCCTGTCATACCGAGTTTCGTAATCATTGATGGCCTTTACTGGCCTCATCGCCGGCTTGCCGGCGATGAGGCCAGTAAAGGCGCAGTATTCGGATTTCTGTCAGCGATCCAGATCATCCACCGCTTCCTGCAGTTCCTTGCGCGACTCGGCCAGCTTGTCCTTGCGCTTGTTGATCTTCTCCGGATCGCCTTTCTTTTCGGCTTTCTTCAGGTCCCTTTCCCGCTGCGCCACTTCGTGACGGGCGTCGAGCACCTTCTGCTCACGTTCTTTGCGCAGGCCGGCATCGGTGCAGTTGTCGACCCCTCGCAGGGCCTCTTCAAGCCCTGCGGCCTGGGCGGTGTTGCCGTGTTCGCGGGCAATCTTCAACTGGTTCTCGATGGCGCTGCGTTTGGCGGCGCAACCGGTCAGGCCGGCATCCGGCTGGGCGGCTTGTGCGGCACTAGCGGCCAGGCCCAGTGTCGCAAACAGGAAAAGGGACGAAATACGTTTCATGAAAAGCCTCCTTGACGGGGCGGGGCAGCAAAAGTTGGGGGAAATCCTGCCTTGGTTTTGCCCATTTAGAAACCCTTGCTGGGGTTTTCCGGCTTAATCTCGGGATTTTCCTACAGGTAAATTGGTAAATAATCATTGCTCAACGCGTTGCCGGTCGATGGGGAAACCGTCGATCCCTGCCTTGGCCAGCTGCGTAGCAATGGCTTGAACCTCGGTGGTCGCAAAAAAAACTGCAAGCTGTTGCCCGCGCTTTTCGCCGATGCCGGGCATGGTTTGCCATTCGAGATTCGTGCGGGCAGCAAGCTCCCGCCAGCCGCCTGTCACCTGCATGCCGGTGGGTATGGGGGCGCCCAGTCCGCGCAGCCATTGAGCGAAGGGCCGTGAGCGGGCTTGGTCGAAACTGCTCAGCAACTGCGAAGCCGTTGCGTCACTGATACCTGCAACCTGGCCCAGGCGGTTGGCATCCAGGTGCAGCCAGTCGGTCATCGAAGTCACCAGCCCGGCAGCCACCAGTCGGCGCCAGGTGCCAGGCCCGGTGCGCGGCAGTGCCAGCCCCTGCTTGCCGCTGAGCCAGGTGAGGCGGGCAATGAACTGTTCCTCGCAGCCTTCGCTGGCCTGCCAGCAACTGTGTGCATGGTGTTGACCAGGCGCTGGTGCGGTCACCGGTTGGCGCTCGGCGGTGCGGTGCACCACTTGCTCCAGGCGTGGGATGGTCAGCCCGGCAAGGCTGACGGCCACCTGGTCACCGGGGCGGATGTCGAGCTTGAGCCAGCGTGCCAGTGAGCCCAGGCTGACCTGGGTGATTCTCCGGTCATCCAGGGTGACCGGCAGCACGTGCAAGACTGGCGTGACCCTACCAGTGCGGCCAACGCGGAAGCGTACTTCGCGCACTTCGGCCAGGGCCTGCGTGTAAGGGTGCTTCCACGCCGCGATCCAGTAGGGTGCCTTGGCCTGCCAGCGCTCGGCCGAGGGCCGTACGCCTTGGCGCAACACCACGCCATCGGTGGCGAAGGGCAGGGGTGAGCGGTACCAGTAGTCACGCCAGTGCGCGGCATCGTCCGCTGTTTCTATGGCGACGCTGTAATCCTGGCTGTGCGCGAAACCCAGTTCCGTCAACTGCGCGAGGCGTTCGGCCTGCTGCTCAGGGCCCTGCGGCCAGTCCCACACGAACAGGCCGATGCGCTCGCCCTGTTCACGACTCAGCTGCTTGCGAGCCAGCAGCCCCGCTACCGTCCCTCGGGCGTTGGCGCTGCCTGCCTGGGCTTGCACATGTGCGTCCCGGCGCAGGTACAGTTCGCCCTGAAGTTGCAGGTCGATGTCCTGGGGCAACTTCCGGTTGATTGCGTCGAGCAGAGGGATGTGGCGGCTCCAGTCGTGCCCCTGCACGCCGTCCCCCCTGCTGATCAACTGCACCAGCCGGCCTTGTCGGTAGATGAGGGACACCGCTACGCCATCGACCTTTGGCTGCACCCAGACATCGGCCTTGCCGGCCAGCCAACGTTCTACAGCCAGGCGGTCGGCCAGCTTGTCGACACCGGTATGCGGGACCGGATGCGGGATTGGACCGCGAGCACTGGCAAGCGGGGACGGAGTAGCGGCAATGCCAAAGCACTGCTGCAGGTGCGCCAGGCGCTGGCGGCTCTGGTCATAGAGCTCATCGGGTACGAGCGCAACGCCCTGGCGATGGTAGTGGTCGTCCCAGCGAGCAAGCGTGGCGCGCAGTCGGCTCACTTCAGTCTCGACTTGTTGCGGTTTCCAGGAGGGGCATGTGGCAGCACGGGCCAGGGGAGCATTCAACGTCAACAGCAGGGCGAAAAGCAGCATGAGCGGCATGGCCAGCATCCTTGCATGGCGGGTGGGAGCCCTCAGCCTAGGCAGGTAGCGTGCGGGTCGCCATGCAGCGTTTGTCAGCCCATATGTCACAAAAAAGCCCCTGCCGATCGCTCGGCAGGGGCTTTCAGTTTCCGCTGCAGGAAAACTTACAGACCGGCAGCGTCACGCAGCGACTGGGCGCGGTCGGTGCGTTCCCAGGTGAAGGTGGTGAAGGTGTCGTCGCCGACCGTCTTCTGCTGCGGGGTACGGCCGAAGTGGCCGTAGGCAGCGGTTTCCTGGTACATCGGGTGCAGCAGGTCGAGCATGGTGGTGATGGCGTAAGGGCGCAGGTCGAAGCACTCGCGCACCAGCTGGATGATCTTGTCGTCGGAGACCTTGCCGGTACCGAAGGTGTTGATCGAGATGGAGGTCGGCTGGGCCACGCCGATGGCGTACGACACCTGGATCTCGCAACGCTCGGCCAGGCCGGCGGCGACGATGTTCTTGGCCACGTAGCGGCCGGCGTAGGCGGCGGAACGGTCGACCTTGGACGGGTCCTTGCCAGAGAACGCGCCACCACCATGGCGGGCCATGCCGCCGTAGGAGTCGACGATGATCTTGCGCCCGGTCAGGCCGCAGTCACCCACCGGGCCGCCGATGATGAAGTTGCCGGTCGGGTTGATGTGATACTGGGTGCCCTTGTGCAGCAGTTCGGCAGGCAGGGTGTGCTTGACGATCAGCTCCATCACGGCTTCCTGCAGGTCTTTCTGCGAAACCTCAGGGTTGTGCTGGGTCGACAGCACCACGGCGTCGATGCCGACCACCTTGCCATTTTCGTAACGGCAGGTTACCTGCGACTTGGCGTCCGGGCGCAGCCATGGCAGCAGTTTCGATTTGCGCGCTTCGGCCTGGCGCTCGACCAGACGGTGCGAGAAGCAGATCGGTGCTGGCATCAGCACGTCGGTTTCGTTGCTGGCGTAGCCGAACATCAGGCCCTGGTCACCGGCGCCCTGGTCTTCCGGACGGGAGCGGTCTACGCCTTGGGCGATGTCCACCGACTGCTTGCCGATGATGTTCATCACGGCGCAGGTGGCGCCGTCGAAACCGACGTCGGAGCTGTTGTAGCCGATGTCGATGATGACCTTGCGTACCAGCTCTTCCAGGTCGACCCAGGCGGAAGTGGTGACTTCGCCGGCGATGATGGCGACACCGGTCTTGACCAGGGTTTCGCAGGCTACGCGGGCGTATTTGTCCTGGGCGATGATGGCATCAAGGACGGCGTCCGAAATCTGGTCGGCGATCTTGTCCGGATGCCCTTCGGACACGGACTCGGAGGTGAAAAGGGAGTATTCGCTCATCTCGAAGGTTCCTGAAATTTACCGATGGTGTATGTCGCCAGCCGTCCGCTGGAAATGGCGGACCTGGATCTGGAAACCGTTACGCAAGCCCACGTACAGGCTGTCCCCGGGGGCCAGCCCGGCGTCATTGGCCCAACGGGCCAGGTCGTCCTGTTCGAAGCCAAGCCACAGGTCGCCGCATGCTTCGCGCGCCCACCCCTGGTCATGGCTGCACAGTTCGGTTACCAGCAGGCTGCCGCCTGCCTTCACCCGTTTGGCCAGCTGGCGCAAGGCCAGGGCCGGGTCGCTGAAATGGTGCAGCACCATGTTCAGCACAACGCAGTCGGCGGCCACATCCGTTGCACCCAGTGCATCGGCCAACTGCAGGTTCACGTTGTCGAGCCCTTCGCGCTGGCACACCTGGCGCGCCAGCTCGAGCATGGTCGGGCTGTTGTCCAGGGCGGTGACCTGGGCGAAGCGCCGGGCCAGGTCGGGCAGGAAGCCACCGTCACCGGGGCCGACCTCCAGGGCGCTGGCGGCCGGGTCGAAATTCAGTTTGTCGAGCAGCGCCAGCAGGCTTTCGCGGTACTGCGGCAGGCCAGCGATCAGGTCCTGCTGTGCGCGGAATTTTTCTTCCACGCGCAGGAAGAAGTCCTGGCTTGTGGCTGCGCGGCGTTGCTGCACCTGGGCGATGCGTGCCTGCACGTCGAGCGGCAGGGCCAGGTCATCCACCTCTTCGAGCAGCGCCGCGTGCAGCCGACCGCCCAGGCGCAGGCTGTCGGGCAGGGCGCGGCGGTAGAAGATGGCATTGCCCTCGCGGCGGGTCGCCACCAGCTCGGCCTGGGCCAGCACCTTCAGGTGGTGGCTCATGCCCGACTGGCCCACGTCGAAGATCTGCGCCAGCTCCAGCACGCCGAACGAGTCGTTGGCCAGGGCGCGCAATACGTTCAGGCGCAACTCGTCGCCACTGGCTTTGCACAAGGCAGCTAATGCTTCGCGTTGCTCGGGGATCGATTGCGCACGGAGGTTCATGGTGCGGCAGTCTAGACAGGCATCGTTGCCCTAGCAAGGGCAATATCAAAAAGTTTTGATATTGGCTGATGGGCGGAGGGCGAGGCTGCCATTGCTGGCCTCTTCGCGGGCTCGCCCGCTCCCACAGATTCATCACGGGGCTTGGGAACTGTGCCGAACCTGTGGGAG
>NZ_JADLJS010000006.1 GCF_015680405.1 Pseudomonas pudica | reverse complement strand
ACTTGACTCGCTGCGATCTCTCGTAGCGGGAGGCGAATCATACAGCGTTTAGAAGCGCTGTCAACCATCATCTCAACCGCTGGCGATCATTTGATCGTAGCCCTTTCAGCTCTTTCCGAACAACCTAACTTATTGAATTTCAAGAAGTTTGTCGTTCCGATGTCGCTGGAAGTGGGGCGCATTATAAGGGGATCCGAGAGGGCGTCAACCTTTAATTTCATTTATTTGAAATGTTCCAGGCGAAGACCTTATCAAGGCTACCAGGTGCTCGCCACAACACCTTCTGCGCCTGTGAGATCGAGCGCCGCACAGGCCCTTGCCCCCTCCCCTATCTCCGGCCAATTCTGGGCAGCACCCGCGCAACAGCAGGAACCCGCAACACCATCAACACAGCCCCAATACCCGCATAGATCGCCCACTCCCGCAGATCCGAGCGCACGATCCACAAGAAATGCAGCAACCCCAACCCAAGTATCACGTACACCAACCGATGTAGCTTCTTCCAACGCGCCCCCAACCGCCGCTGGCTATACCGATTCGAGGTAACGGCCAGGGCCAGCAACCCAAGAAACCCAAGCGCCCCCACAATAATGTAAGGCCGCTTGCGCAACTCCACCGCCAACTGCCCCCAGTCCAGCCCAAGGATAAAGAACAGGTAAGCCAGGATGTGCAGCACGATATAGGCGAACACCCACAACCCCAGTTGCCGGCGCACCACGATCCAACCCGACCATCCCGTCAGCTTCTGCAGCGGCGTCATGCCCAAGGTAACCAGCAGGAAGGTCAGCGCCCCGAGCCCAAGCCGGTCCATCATGATCTTTCCAGGATCAGGCCCTAGCAGATTCATCGCCGCCTCATACAACCACCAGGCCGGGAACAGGCACCCCACGATGAAGATGGCCAGGCGAAACCAGGGGTAACGCATCAATAGTTCTTCCGCAGATCAAGCCCGGTATACAGCGACGCCACTTCATCGGCATAGCCATTGAACATCTGGGTTTCTCGCACATTGGGACTGAACAGCCCGCTGGGCAGCCGCCGCTCACGCGCCTGACTCCAACGGGGGTGGTCGACCGTCGGGTTCACATTGGCATAGAACCCATATTCATCCGGCGCCAGCCCTTCCCAGGTGGTGCCGGGTTGCTCCGTCACCAGGCTGATACGCACGATCGACTTGATGCTCTTGAAACCATACTTCCACGGCACCACCAGCCGCAACGGCGCGCCATTCTGGTTGGGCAGCTCCCGGCCATACATGCCAACCGCCAGGATCGCCAAAGGATGCATCGCCTCATCCAGACGCAAGCCTTCCCTATAAGGCCAGTCGATCAGGGCGAACCCCGAACGCTGCCCCGGCATGTGCTCCGGGTCTTTCAGGGTTTCGAAGCGCACATAGCGCGCCTTGGACGTCGGCTCTACCTGCTTGAGCAACTGCGCCAACGGGAAGCCCAGCCACGGAATGACCATCGACCACGCCTCCACGCAACGCAGCCGGTAGATGCGCTCCTCTAGCTGGTACGGTTTGACGAAGTCTTCCAGTGCATAGCGCCCGGGCTTACCCACCTCGCCATCGACCACAACGCTCCACGGTTCGGTTTTCAGGCTATCGCCCTTGGCCGCCGGGTCGCCCTTGTCGGGCCCGAACTCGTAGAAGTTGTTGTAGTGGGTGGCATCCTTGAACGGCGTGATTGTCTCACCCTGGACCGTTACTGCCTGCCATCGGGTGGCCGCGAGTTTTTCACTGAACCAGCCAGGCGCCCTGCCAGCTTCGACATCGGCGTAACGGCTGGTTTCAGCTGCGCGCGCCATGCTCGGCAAGGCGCCCAGCGCCAGGCCGGCCAACGAGCCACCCAGCAGGGTACGACGGGAGAGGTAGATGCCTTCGGGGGTGATCTCCGATGCCTTGCACTCGGAAGACCTGGAAAGCTTGATGAGCATGAGCGGCTCCACAGCACTGGATAACGGATGTACCAGTAAGACTATGGAGCCGGCGGGTTATTCCTGCATTAAATGATTGTCACGCTTTGCGACGGCGTGCCTTGAGCAGGAACTGGATCGGCCCCGAAGCCGCATAGGCGAGGAAGATCAGCAGCAGGATACGCGGCGGGTCGCTGAACACCACGGCAAACACAAGCACCACGGCCAGGATAGCCACGAACGGCACACGACCCTTGAGGTCCAGCTCCTTGAAGCTGTTGTACTTGATGTTGCTGACCATCAGCATGCCGGCAGCAGCCACCAGCAGCGCCACCAGGAACGACAGCTTGGAGCCCTGGATGCCGTAGTCACTGAACGCCCACACGGTACCCGCGACCACGCCCGCGGCAGCTGGGCTGGCCAGGCCGATGAAGTAGCGCTTGTCAGCGGTGCCGACCTGGGTATTGAAGCGTGCCAGACGCAGTGCTGCACCGGCCACATAGATGAAGGCGACCATCCAGCCGACCTTGCCCATGTCGCCCAGCGCCCAGCCAAAGGCCAGCAAGGCCGGAGCCACACCGAAGGCGACCATGTCCGACAGCGAGTCGTACTCGGCACCAAAGGCGCTCTGGGTGTTGGTCATGCGCGCGACACGACCATCGAGGCCGTCGAGCACCATGGCCACGAAGATGGCGATGGCAGCAAAGGCAAAGTACTTGCTCGCCTCGCGCGGGTCACCGGCGCTCAGTGCGCTCTGTGCGCTCATCGAGCTGATGATGGAATAGAAACCGGCAAACAGGTTGGCGGTGGTAAACAGGTTGGGCAGCAGGTAGATGCCACGATGGCGCACCTTGCGCCCTTCGGCGTCATGCCCTTCTTCAACGTGCTCATCGACAGGTAGCAGGCTTTCGGCGTCGGAGGGCTTGTTCGGCTCTTCGGGACGTTCGCTCATGGAGGGTACCTTGCAACAGGATGGAAAATGTTCGACACGGGCCTGCAAAACAGGTTCTGACGGCAGGCCACTGGTCTGCTTTATACCAGAAGCGGACTGTCAGAACGAAAAAACGCGGCCGAAGCCGCGTTTTTCATCTTTCGACAAGACTTAGTTCTTGGTCTTGTCGACGATTTTGTTAGCCGAGATCCACGGCATCATCGAGCGCAGTTGCTCACCGATGATTTCGATGCCGTGAGCGGCGTTGTTGCGACGCTTGGCAGTCATCGATGGATAGTTGGTAGCACCTTCGGAGATGAACATCTTCGCGTACTCGCCGTCCTGGATGCGCTTCAGGGCGTTGCGCATGGCCTTGCGGGATTCTTCGTTGATGACTTCCGGACCGGTTACATACTCACCGTACTCGGCGTTGTTGGAGATCGAGTAGTTCATGTTGGCGATGCCGCCTTCGTACATGAGGTCAACGATCAGCTTCAGTTCGTGCAGGCACTCGAAGTAGGCCATTTCCGGCGCGTAGCCAGCTTCGACCAGGGTTTCGAAACCGGCCTTGACCAGCTCTACGGTACCGCCGCACAGAACAGCCTGCTCACCGAACAGGTCGGTTTCGGTCTCGTCCTTGAAGGTGGTTTCGATGATGCCGGTACGGCCGCCGCCTACGCCCGAAGCGTACGACAGGGCAACATTCTTGGCGTTGCCGGAGGCATCCTGGTAAATGGCGATCAGGTCAGGGATACCGCCGCCCTTGACGAACTCGGAGCGAACGGTGTGGCCCGGGGCCTTCGGCGCGATCATGATCACGTCGAGGTCGGCACGTGGAACAACCTGGTTGTAGTGGATCGAGAAACCGTGGGAGAAGGCCAGGGTAGCGCCCTTCTTGATGTTCGGCTCGATTTCCTGCTTGTACAGTTGGCCTTGGAACTCGTCCGGGGTCAGGATCATGACCAGGTCGGCAGCAGCGACGGCAGAGGCAACGTCGGTCACTTTCAGGCCATGGGCTTCTGCCTTGGCAACGGTGGCCGAACCTTTACGCAGACCGATGGTGACATCTACACCGGAGTCCTTCAGGTTGCACGCCTGAGCGTGGCCCTGGGAACCGTAACCGATGATGGCGACTTTCTTACCCTGGATGATGGAAAGGTCGCAGTCTTTATCGTAGAAAACTTTCATGAAAATACCCCTGGTTATATCTCGGCCCCTGCGGAGCCATCGCTAATTTTTTTGAATTTAGATGCTGAGCACTTTGTCGCCACGGGCAATGCCGGTAACGCCGCTGCGCACGGTTTCGAGAATCGATGCAGTGCCGATCGCCTGGATGAAGCTGTCCAGTTTGTCGCTGGTGCCGCTCAGCTGCACGGTGTACACGCTGGCAGTCACATCGACGATCTGGCCACGGAAGATATCCGTGGTGCGCTTGATCTCGGCGCGCTGGGCACCGGTGGCCTTGACCTTGACCAGCATCAGTTCACGCTCGATGTGAGCGCTTTCCGACAGGTCGACGAGCTTGACCACTTCGACCAGCTTGTTCAGGTTCTTGGTGATCTGTTCGATCACTTCGTCATGGCCAACAGTGGTCAGCGTCAGACGCGACAGGGTCGGGTCTTCGGTCGGCGCCACGGTCAGGCTTTCAATGTTGTAGTTACGCTGGGAGAACAGGCCGACCACGCGGGACAACGCACCTGGTTCGTTTTCCAGCAGCAGGGAAATGATGTGCCGCATATCAGGTACGCTCCGTCTTGCTCAGCCACATGTCACGCATCGAGCCATCCTTGATCTGCATCGGATAGACGTGCTCACTGCGGTCAACCGCGATGTCGATGAACACCAGGCGGTCCTTCATCGCAAACGCTTCTTCCAGCTTCGGCTTGAGGTCCTTCAGGCTGGTGATGCGGATACCCACATGGCCATAGGCCTCGGCCAGCTTGATGAAGTCAGGCAGCGACTCGACGTACGAGTGCGAGTGACGACCGTTGTAGGCCATGTCCTGCCACTGGCGGACCATGCCCAACACACCGTTGTTCAGGTTGACGATCTTCACCGGCAGGCCGTACTGCATGCAGGTGGACAGCTCCTGGATGTTCATCTGGATGCTGCCTTCGCCGGTCACGCAGGCCACGTCCTGGTCCGGGAAGTTGAGCTTGACGCCCATCGCCGCCGGGAAGCCGAAGCCCATGGTGCCCAGACCACCGGAGTTGATCCAGCGGTTCGGCTTGTTGAAGCGGTAGTACTGCGCCGCGAACATCTGGTGCTGGCCCACGTCGGAGGTGACGAAGGCATCGCCATTGGTCACTTCGCACAGGGTCTCGATGACTTTCTGCGGCTTGATGACATTGCCGTCACCCTTGTCGTAAGGGAACAGCTCGCCATTGCCACGCCATTCGTCGATCTGCTTCCACCAGGCATCCAGCGCCACCTTGTCAGGCTGCTCGCCGATTTCCTTGAGGATGCCAAGCATTTCGCTGAGCACGCTGTCGACAGGCCCGACGATCGGTACGTCGGCCTTGATCATCTTGGAGATCGACGCCGGATCGATGTCGATATGGATGATCTTGGCGTTCGGGCAGAACTTGGCCGGGCCGTTGACCACGCGATCGTCAAAACGGGCACCGACGGCGAAGATGACGTCGGCATGGTGCATGGCCATGTTGGCAGTGAAGCTGCCGTGCATGCCGAGCATGCCGAGGAACTGGCGGTCGGTACCCGGGAAGCCCCCCAGCCCCATCAGGGTATTGGTGACCGGCAGGTTCAGCGACTTGGCGATTTCGGTCAGGGCTTCGGAGCCACCACCGAGGATCACGCCGCCACCGGAGTAGACGATCGGGCGCTTGGCCGCCAGCAGCATCTCGGCAGCCTTGCGGATCTGGCCGGAGTGGCCACGTACCGCCGGGCTGTAGGAGCGCAGCTTGACCTTTTTCGGGTAGACGTATTCGAACTTCTCGGCCGGGTTGGTCATATCTTTTGGAATGTCGACCACGACCGGACCTGGGCGACCGGATTGCGCCAGGTAGAATGCTTTTTTCAGAACTTCGGGGATTTCGCTGGCATGTTTGATCATGAAGCTGTGCTTCACGATCGGCCGCGAAATACCGATCATATCGGTTTCCTGGAAGGCATCGGTGCCAACCATGGTGCTAGGCACCTGGCCGGACAGGATGACCATCGGAATCGAATCCATGTAGGCGGTGGCAATACCGGTAATGGCATTGGTCGCGCCCGGGCCGGAGGTCACCAGCACCACACCGGCCTTGCCGGTGGCGCGGGCGTAGCCGTCCGCCATATGGGTAGCTGCCTGCTCATGACGAACCAGGATGTGCTCGACTTCCGGTTCCTTGAACAGCGCGTCGTAAACATGCAGGAGAGCACCACCAGGGTACCCGTAGATGTGCTTAACGCCTTCGTCACGCAAGAAGCGGACGACCATCTCAGCGCCAGATAAAAGCTCCACGTTGTTCACCTCTAAAACGCCAGAATACCGCCCTCACTGGACGGGTCTTAATAGGTTTACTGCCAAGCAGAGCATGAGCGAACGTCAGCACTGACTGAGCAAGTATTGGGAGCACCCCAGAGTGTTGCGGGGTTTTCCCACCCAGCGCGAGGTAACGCGTTGCGGGGTGTAACAGGTCGGCGCGGGTGTGCGCCTCATGATCTGCTTAGCGGGTCTGCTTCTGGCAGTCCCTCTACAGCGGAGATTGGATTCTTCTGATTCGGCGCCAACAAGTCAAGAAAAATTATTGCCAATTTTTCCCCAAGATGAATTCCTGCCACCACTAAAAATCGCTTCAGCAGCAGAATAAATAAGATTTCCACAAAAAAGGGCCACAATCTGCGGCCCTTGGAGGAAAAACTGAAGAAATCAGGCGGAAGGAGCAATCAATTGGTCAAATGCTGCCAACAGGCGCCGTAGCTCACGACTTTGCTCTGGCCGGTCGGTAAACACGGTTTCGGCCATTACAAGGATGCCTGATGCATTGGGCAGCGGATGGCCCAGCTCGATGATGATCTTCATGCGCGGCAGGAAGATCCATTGCAACCACTGCTCGAAACTGAGGGTGTCGACTGCAAAAGGCACCGTACTGGCCAGTGCCTCGTCGCTTGGCGGCTCGTCATCCCACCAGCCTTGCACTTGCAGCTCACGCTCGATCAACAGCAGGTGGTCGGCAACATCCAGAATGCGCTGCTCGATCATCACGAATTGACCCGTGCCTTTTGCCGGGCCAGTGCTGCACCAGCGCTGTCACCCTGCTTTTCGCGGGCCTGGGCAATGGTGTTCCACAGCTCGGCCTGAAGGCTCGGACGGCCGTTGGCGTAAGTCAGGGCACGACGCGCCAACTGCTCGGCCTGCGGCGCATCGCCTTGCGAAAGACGCACCTGGGCCAGGCGGTAAAGCACCTGCGGCTCGCGCGGGGCAATGCGCTGGGCACGCTCCAGGCTCGAGGCGGCACCGTTGAAGTCACCACTGCCCTGCTGGGTTTTCGCGGTGGTCAGCAGCGCCAGCACCGGGCCGTCCAGCTGCTCGTCGGCCGACAAGCCACCTGCAGCTGCGCTGCTACGCGGTATACCAGTTGGTGCGCTGGTGGTTTGCGGGGCACTGTTCATCGCCGCGATATCGAAAGGTTCGTCGGCGATCGGGTTGGGGTTGGTGGTCATCGGTGCCGAAGTGACAGGCCCTGTGGTGATCGGCCCCGGAGTGATCGGGGAGGTGCTGATCGGCGCTGCGCCATTGGCCGCCGGGAATGTCTGAATGCCCGAGGCGCCAGCGCCCTGCGGGATCATCACGGTGACGCCGGAGTCTTCAGGCAGCGTTTGCGCCTGTGCGGTGCCCGCGCTATAGCCACCCGCAGAGCGGTTGGCCGTCACGCGTTCGCTGTTGGACACGCGGGTGCTCGAGTCGACCACCGGAATATTGCCACGCGGGACGCTGGCGCACCCCTGGAGCACCGCCAGCGCCGTCACGGCAGGAAACAGCCACTTGTTCACGTCACACCTCATCAATGCAGCCTGTGCTTAATTCATCCAGCCCTTGACCCAGTCCATGACCGATTCAACTGGATCCTGCTCACCGCCACAGGTCGCGCCGGCGGGCGGTTCACTGCCGCGAATATACGGCATCTGCACCGCTCCCGGACAGCTGCCATCAGACCCGTGGCCACTGTACGGGTCGATCCAGGCCTGCACCACGTTGTCCGGTTGCGGCATGTCCAGCGGCAGCGGGTCGGCCTTCTTCATGAAGCTGGTCCACACCTGCAAGGCACCGGTGGCACCGGTGAATGGCGTCTTGCCGTTATCGTCACGCCCCATCCATACAACGGCCAGCAGGTCCTGGCTGAAGCCGGAGAACCAGCTATCGCGCGAATCGTTACTGGTACCGGTCTTGCCCGCCAGGGTGAGATTGCGCGGCAAAGTGTTGTACACCGAGCGGCCGGTACCTTCGCGCATCACCCGCTGCATGGCGTTCTGCACCAGGTAGATGGCCCCCGGGTCGAAGGTTTGCTGGATCTGGAACGGGTAGCGCTTGAGCGGCTCGCCCTCGGCGGTGAGCACGCTGCGGATACCGCGCATCGGGGTGTTGAAGCCGCCATTGGCGATGGTCTGGTACATGGTTGCGACCTGCATCGGCGACATGCCACCGGCACCCAGCAGCATGGCCGGGAAGGCTGGCCAGTCGACATTCACCCCCAGCCGGCCAATGGTCTTGATCACGTTAGGCACACCCACTTCCAGGCCGATCTTGGCAGTCGACAGGTTGTAGGAGTTGGCCAGCCCCTGGTACAGGTAGATGGTGCCATGCGGGCGACGATCGTAGTTCTGCGGGCGCCAGACCTGGCCGTCGGCACCTTTGACCGAGAACGGCTCGTCCTGCACCCAACTGGTCAAGGTGTACTTGGTCGGTTGTTCCAGCGCGGTCAGGTACACCGCCGGCTTGACCAGCGAACCGATCGGCCGCACGGCATCAATGGCGCGGTTGAAGCCGGCGAAGCCGGCCTGGCGGCTGCCGATCAGCGCCTGCACCTCACCGGTTTCCGGATTGGTCACGACCATCGCCGACTCAACCTCGTCCGCCCCCTTGCGCCCCGCGAGGCGCTTGAAGGTCTCGCTCATCGAGGTTTCGGCCTTCATCTGCAGGATCGGGTCGAAGCTGGTGAAGATGCGCAGGCCTTCTTCGGTCAAGTCTTCATCGCGGTAGTCCTGGCGCAGCTGACGCTTGACCAGGTCGAGGAAGGCCGGGAATGAGCTGTCTGCCAGGCTGCCGCGCTTGGTCACGCCCAGCGGCATCTTCTTCGCTGCATCGACTTCTGCCTGGCTGGCCACGCCCTGCTCGGCCACCAGGTCGAGCACCAGGTTGCGGCGGGCCAGGGCGCGGTCCGGATAGCGACGCGGGTTGTAGTAGGAGGGCCCCTTGACCATGCCCACCAGCAGAGCGATCTGGTGCAATTTCAGCTCCGACAGCGGTTGGCTGAAGAAGAACTGGCTGGCGAGGCCGAAGCCGTGCACCGCACGCTGACCATCCTGGCCGACGAACACCTCGTTGAGGTAGGCCTCGAGGATCTCGCGCTTGTCGTAGTGCAGTTCCAGCAATACGGCCATCATCGCCTCGGTCAGCTTGCGGCTGAGGCTGCGCTCGCTGGTGAGGTAGAAGTTCTTCACCAACTGCTGGGTCAGGGTGCTGCCACCCTGGCGCATGGAACCTGCCGAGGTATTGACCCACATGGCTCGGGCGATGGACTTGGGCGACACCCCGAAGTGGCTGTAGAAATCACGGTCTTCCGTCGCCACCAGGGTTTCGAGCAGGTACGGCGGCACCTGGTCGATCTTGATCAGGATGCGGTCTTCGAGGTTTTTCGGGTAGATGCCGCCGATCATCAGCGGCTCCAGGCGCACTACATCGAGCGTCTTGCCGTTGGCGCCGGAAAGGCCCGCCACATAATCGCCAGAGAAGCGCACACGCACGAACTGCGCCGGCTCCATGCCCTCGTAGAACTGGAAGCCACGGGTATTGAGCTCGACGGTATTGCCGTTGACTGCCGCCGCGCCCGGGCCGTTGGCCGCGCTTTCACGCCGGTAGCCGAGGGCGTCCAGCTCGGTGAGGAAGTCGTTCTTGCTCAGCTTCTGGCCGGTGAACAGCTCCAGCGGCCGGGCATACACCTTGGCCGGGATGGTCCAGCGCTTGCCGGAAAACTTTTCCTGGACAACGGCATCGAGGTAAACCGCGAAGCCGGCGACGATCACCAGGCCGACCAGGCTGAGCTTCAAAGCCCAGCCCAGCCAGGCGCGGGAGCGGCCGGTCGGGCGTTTCTGAGGGGTACGGGGATTTCGGGTTCGGGTCATGGCGGCGGATTATACGCACTTTATAAAGGCTGGGCAGACGCCCCCGGCGGTAGGCAGGGACGGCACCATTGACCATAATGGCGCATTCGAATTCCCTGCCCCCGGAAGGATTTCCCGTGAGCCAAGCCCTTATCACTGCGTTGCAGAACCCCGCCCTGTACCCTCACCCCGTGGATGGGTTCCAGCTCATCGAGACGCATATCTCCTGGGTCCTGCTCACTGGCGAGTATGCCTACAAGATCAAGAAGCCGATGAACTTCGGCTTCCTCGACTTCACCGGCCTGGACCAGCGCCGGCATTTCTGTAACGAAGAATTGCGCCTGAACCAGCGCCTGACCGACGGCCTGTACCTGGAAGTGTTGCCGATCACCGGTAGCGTCGACGCGCCGCAGATCGGTGGTGAAGGCGAAGCCATCGAGTACGTGCTGAAGATGCGCCAGTTCCCCCAGGGGCAGATGCTCAACACCCTGCAGGCCAATGGCGAACTGAATGCCGCGCACATCGACCAGATGGCCCGGCAGATCGCCGAGTTCCACCTGCAGGCCCCACGCGTTCCGGTGGAGCACCCGCTCGGCACGCCGGACAGCGTGATGGCGCCTGTGGAACAGAACTTCGAGCAGATTCGCCCGTTCCTCAGCGACAAGGCCGACCTGCAGCAACTCGACGCCCTGCAGGCCTGGGCACGCAGCAGCTTCGAGCGCCTGCATGGCCTGCTGGAAAAGCGCAAGGCCAATGGTTTCATCCGTGAATGCCACGGTGACATCCACCTGGGCAACGCCACCCTGATCGACGGCAAGGTGGTGATCTTCGACTGCATCGAGTTCAACGAACCGTTCCGCCTGACCGATGTGTACGCCGACACCGGCTTCCTGGCCATGGACCTGGAAGACCGCGGCCTGAAATGCCTGGCCCGCCGCTTCATCAGCCAGTACCTGGAACTGACCGGCGACTACGAAGGCCTGGAACTGCTCAACTTCTACAAAGCCTACCGCGCGCTGGTGCGGGCCAAGGTTGCACTGTTCAGCATGCCAGCCGATGCCGATGGCGTGCAGCGTGCCACCACCCTGCGCACCTACCGCAACTATGCCAACCTGGCGGAAAGCTACAGCGCCATCCCGTCGCGCCTGCTGGCCATTACTCACGGTGTTTCGGCAGTGGGCAAAAGCCACGTCGCCATGCGCATGGTCGAGGCCTTGGGAGCCGTCCGCGTGCGTTCGGATGTGGAGCGCAAACGCCTGTTCGGCGAACAGCAGCAGGCTGACGCTGGCCAGCTGAGTACCGGCATCTATGGCCAGGACGCCAGTGTCGCGACCTACCAGCGCTTGCACGAGGTGGCGGCGACCGTGCTGCGAGCCGGCTTCCCGGTGGTGCTGGATGCCACCTACCTCAAGCGCGATCAACGCCAGGCCGCGGCGGACATCGCCAGCCAGACCGGCGTGCCATTCCTGATCCTCGACTGCCATGCACCGGATGCGGTCATCGCCAGCTGGCTGGAGCAGCGCCAGGCAGAAAACACCGACCCGTCGGATGCCACCCTGGAAGTGGTCAAGGCCCAGGAGGCCAGCCGTGAGCCGCTGAGTGCACAAGAGCTGGTGCAGAGCACCCGTGTCGATACCCAGAGTGCAGGGAGCATGGACCAGGTGATCGAGCAGATTCGCCAGCGCTTGCCTGGGCTGTAAGGTTAGCGTTTTCCTGTGCCGGCCTCTTCGCGGGTAAACCCACTCCCACGGACAGGTACTGCGTCAGTCGTGAGACTTGCAGAGAACCTTGTGGAAGCGGGTTTACCCGCGAAGAGGCCGGCACAGGACATCTCGTCGCCCCCTATGGCAAAAGGCCGCGCATTTCCCATCCCCCGCTACACTCCTCTCTGACCTGCTCGCGATTTATCCCCCAATCCCCGTTCAGCCATCGCAAGGAGGCTCGATGAACGATGAATTGCAGCATCTGAAGAACCTTGGCAAGACCTCTGCGCAGTGGCTGCATGCAGCCGGCATCCACAGTGCATCGGATCTGCGCCGCCTGGGCGCGGTAGGTGCGTACCAGGCCGTGAAGACACGAGGGTTCCGCGCATCGAAGGTGCTGTTGTATGCCATTGAAGGCGCCCTGCTGGACATGCACTGGAACGATTTGCCGCTGGAGCGCAAAGAGGCGCTCAACCAACAGCTGGATGCGAAAAGCCCTGCGCAAAAAAATCAGAAATAATCTCAGGAAAGGATTGACGACGAAATGAGAATCGTTATGATTATCACAACTGGTCGCGAGACTGGTTGGATAAGCTAAGAGCCCCTGGTTCGGACTCTCAGATTATCTCCTCATCAGGCTAATCACGGTTATTGACCCGGCAATTTGCCGGGTCTTTTTTTGCCTTTTGCAGCCTTGTCACCGCAGTTGCGCGCAATAGTCCTGCTCCGGCGTCGCTGCCGTGTACCACACAAAATCAGCCTCGCCTGCCTCAACCTGCTCACCGACCTCTGCCAGAAGCAATACCTTGCCCTCCCCCTGCGCTTGCAGGTCAGCCAGGTGCAACGGCACACCCAAGTCCTTGCGCACGTGATAAGCCCCGGCCAGCAGCACTGCCGGCTGCGGTGCAGCCAGCAACCGCTCGGCCATGCGCCGGTCGCGCTGTTGCTGCACAGCCAGCATTGCCGGCAACTGGCTTTCTGGCAGCATCCCGCAATGCCCAGCACGTACATGCTCCAGCAAGGCGGCCTTGACCGCCGGCGCATTGGAGCGTTCGCCAGGTAACGAGGCCGGCTGACGATAAGCCTGGCGCATCTCGCCGGTTGATAGGTTGGCGGCCAGCAAAGGCACCCGCTGCTGCAAAGCCTCAGTCACGATTGGCCCGTACATCTGCCAATCCCAGCCGTCCTGCCAAGCCAGAGCCTTGGGCAAATCTGCCGGCAAAGGTTGCCCCGCGAGCTTGTCCAGCAGCGGTTGCTGCTCGGGCTGCAGCATTTCCAGCAGCAGGCTGCCCTGCACACGTTGGCCTTGCAGGGCGCGCAGCAGCCACAACTGCAGTGCGTGATGATCGGGGTTGTCGTGTTTCTCGCCGACCAGCACCCGGGGGGCGGCAGACAGGTGCTGCACCAGTTGCTCAGGGCTGATCAGCTGGCCATTGGCGAGATCGACGATATGCCCCAGCTCGGCATGGCTGCGCCCCTCACTGCTCTGCCAGGCGGGCAGCGGTGGCAGGTTGGCCTGGCAGCCACCCAGTACCAGCACCAGGCACAGCGAGAAAACGGACAGCAGCGGATGTCGCATGGGCAGTACCTCCATTCATGGTCTGCACCAGCACTTGTAGGAGCGCACCAGCGTTAGCGTGTGATGATCAGCGGATGCCCACGCTCTGGGTGCGTCTGTACCAGCACATCGATCCCGTATACCGCCTTCAAAGCCGCAGGCGTCAGCACTGCTGACGGTGCGGCAAAGGCATAGCAGCGCCCGTGCTCCAGCAGCAGGATACGGTCACAGTAGCGCGCCGCCAGGTTCAAGTCATGCAGGATCACCAGCACCGCGGCGCCACGCTCGGCAAAGCGGCGCACGGCCTCCAGGGTGGTGTGCTGGTGCAATGGGTCGAGCATCGAGGTCGGCTCGTCGAGCAGCAGCGTGGTACCCGCCTCGCCCGGCCACAACTGCGCCAGCACCCGAGCCAGGTGCACCCGTTGCCGCTCGCCGCCAGACAACGCCAGGTAACTGCGCTCCACCAGGTGCCAGGCATCCGCCGTCCGCAAGGCCGCCTCGACGATTTCCGCATCGCGTCGCTGCCCGGTGCCATGAGGCATGCGCCCCATGCCAACCACTTCCTCGACCCGGAACGAGAACCCCAGGCTGGACACCTGCGGCAATACCGCCAGGCGCCTGGCCCGTTCCTGCCCCGCCCAGTCGGCCAGCGGCCTGCCCTTTAGCGTCACCTGCCCGCGATCAGGCACCAGTTCACCACACAGAACACCCAGCAGGCTGCTCTTGCCCGCACCGTTGGGGCCGAGCACGCCCACCACCTGCCCCGGGCCCAGCTGCAGATGAATGTCATGCAGCACTTCATTGCTGCCCCGCCGCAAGTACAGCCCCTCGGCTTGCAACATCAGCTGCGCCCTCGTATCAGCAGGAACAGGAAGAACGGTGCACCGATAAAGGCCGTGACGATGCCGATCGGCAGCTCGGCAGGCGCCACCAGCAGCCGCGCCGCCAAATCGGCGAACAGCATCAGCGCACCGCCCGCCAACAAGGAAGCTGGCAGTACCACACGGTGATCAGGCCCGGCCAGCAGGCGCACCAGGTGCGGTACCACCAGGCCGATGAAACCGATCAACCCGGCAGCCGCCACCGCCGCACCTACGCCCAGCGCCGTGCAGAACACCAGCTCGCGCTTGAGCCGCTCCACGTCAATGCCCAGGTGGCGTGCCTCCGACTCACCCAGCAGCATGGCATTCAACGCCTTGGCCCGGCGTGGCAGCCACACAGCCACGCCCGCAGCCGCCAGCAGCAACGGCCACAGTCGCTGGTAACTGGCGCCATTGAGGCTGCCCAGGTTCCAGAAGGTCAGCGTGCGCAGCGTGGCGTCGTCGGCCAGGTAGGAGAACAGCCCCACGACAGCCCCGCCCAACGCGGTCATGGCCACACCTGCCAGCAGCATCGTGGCGACGTTGGTCTGGCCGTCGCGTCGGCCCAGACGATAGACCAGCGCAGTCACGCCCAGCCCGCCGATGAATGCACAAAGCGACAATAGGTAAGGCGCAAGCACATCCGGCATGCCGCCCAGCCAGCTGCCACCAACGATGGCCACCGCCGCGCCCACCGCCGCCCCGGCGGCAACCCCTACCAGGCCGGGGTCGGCCAGTGGGTTACGGAACAGCCCCTGCATCGCTACACCGGACAACGCAAGCACCGCGCCCACCGCCAACCCCAGCAAGGTGCGTGGCAGACGGATCTGGCCGAGGATCATCTCGGCCTGCTGCAAGCCGTCAGCAGCTATAGGCAGCCCCAGCAGGCGCAGGCCGGCACGCAGGGTATCGAACAGCGGCAGGCTGACCGGCCCCAGGGCCAAAGACAACCACACCGCCAGGAGGCACGACAGGCTCAGGCAAACGAACAGCGTGCGTGGCTGGACCCGTTGTTTCATTGGGCGAGGCTGGCCTTGGCAGCCGGATAGAAGGTGGCGGCAAGCAACTGGAGTGTTGCCGGCAGGCGTGGTCCGAGCCCGCCGACCAACAGCGTCGGGTCAAGCGATACCAGACGCTTCTCCCGCACGGCGCGCGAGGCCGCCAGCGCGGGGTTTTCTTTCAGCAACGCCTGCAAGGCCCGCTCATCGGCCAGCGCCCGGTCGGAAAACACGATCACATCCGGGTCCAGCGCCGCCAGTGCTTCGCTGGAGAAATTCTTGTAGCCCTGATGTTCTGCCAGGTTATGCCCACCCGCCTGGTTCAGCAGCCAGTCACCGGCGGTGCCCTGCCCCGCGATCAGCGGCTTGGCACCGGCATGCCCGAGCAGCAGCAATACTCCTGGCGCCTTCTGCCCGGCCTGGGCCTGCCTGACCTCGGCCTGCAAGGCATCGAGCTGCTGGTGGTACCCCGACGCCAAGACCGCGGCCTGATGTTCTGCCCCCAGCAACTGCCCCAGGTGCTTGAGGTTTTCATCCACTGCCGCCAGTTCAGCCTTGCTGGAGAACAGTTCGACCCGCACGCCAGCCTTGCGGATTTGCGCCAGTACCGGTGGCGGCCCCATTTCCTCGGTGCCCACCAGCACATCCGGGCGCAGGCTGAGAATGCCTTCCGCAGACAACTGCCGCTGGTAGCCGACGCTGGGCAGTGACTTCAGCGATGGTGGGTGCTGGCTGGTGGTATCCACCCCCACCAACCGCGCTTCACCACCCAGCGCACTGATCCATTCGCTCAGTGCACCACCAGCGCTGACCCAACGCTGCGGCAGCTCGGCCGCCAGGGCCTGGGTGGGGAGCACAAGGCTCGCGCACAGGGCGAGCAAGGCGACGAGACGACGCATCATCGGGTTCCTTCTGCAGGCGGGCCGCGCGCCTTGTGGCGGGCGACGGAACTGCGCACCATAAGCAGCCGGGCGCAGCGAATGCGGGCCATTTGATAATTATTCGCATTGAAGCGTCAAGCCACCACTTGTTTCACGAGTCGTCCTTGCCATGCACTTCCTTTGTACCTCCCGCGGTCTGCTCGAAGGCCAAAGCCGCGCCTTCAGCGTAGACGGCGTCGAACTGTTCGGCGTACGCCGCCAAGGCCAGGTGTACCTCTACCGCAACCGTTGCCCCCACCGCGGCATCCCCCTGAACTGGGCAGAAGATGCGTTTCTCGATGACGGCGCCAGCCTGATCCACTGCGCCCATCATGGGGCGCTGTTCCTGATCGAAAGCGGCGAATGCGTGGCCGGGCCGTGCGAGGGCGAGCAGCTGCAGGCCCTGGGCTGCCACGAGGACAGCCAGGGCATCTGGTTCAAGGGGTAAGCAGCACCGGCAGGCGACGGTCGATGACGATGCCTTCAGCGGCGTCCAGGCGCGTGCCGTAGGCCAGCACCTCCACCCCCTCCGCCACCGCTGCGCGCAGGGCTTGGGCATAGGCCGCATCGATTTCCTCGGCCGGGCGCACCGCGTCGATACCGGTCAGGTTCACGCAGTACAGCTGCACCGCCCGCACGCCTTGCCTGGCCAGCTTCGCCAGCTCGCGCAGGTGCTTGGCACCGCGCTGGGTAACTGCATCAGGGAAGGCCGCGACCGTGCTGTCTGGGTAGCCCAGCGTCACGCTCTTGACCTCGACATAGGCCGGGGCACCGTCGAACTCCAGGCGAAAGTCGATGCGGCTACCTTCGTCGCCGTAGGCCACTTCACGCCTTAAAGCACTGAAGCCTGCAAGTTCGACGATGATGCCGGCATGTAGAGCCTCTTCGACCAGTGTATTGGCCCGCCCGGTATTCACACAGGCCAGCCGCCCTTGCGGGGTTTCGCTGATTTCCCACGTGCCCGGGAGCTTGCGCTTGGGGTCGTTGGAGCGGCTGAACCACACCTGCCCGCCTTCACGCATGCAGTTGAGCATGGAGCCGGTGTTGGGGCAGTGGATGGTCAGTTGTTCGCCGCCGGGCAGTTCGATATCCGCCAGAAAGCGTTTGTAGCGGCGCAGCAGGCGGCCCTGTTCGAGTGGGGGATGGAACTGCATCAGCCTTGCCAGCTCCGCAGGCCGCGGGCAATCCGCTGCACCGCCTCTTCCAGGCGTGGCAGGCTCTGGGTGTAGGCAAAGCGCACGTGGTGGCCGGCCAGGTGTCGGCCGAAGTCCAGGCCCGGGGTGAAGGCCAGGTGCTCCGTTTCCAGGAAGTGCCGGCAGAAGGCGAACGCGTCACCGCCAAAGGCACTGATGTCGGCATAAAGGTAGAAAGCCCCTTGCGGCTCGACGGCAATGCGGAAGCCCAGTTCGCGCAGGGCGGGCAACAGGTAGTCGCGGCGACGGGCGAACTCGGCGCGGCGCTCCTCGAAAATGGCCAGGGATTCGGGCTGGAAACACGCCAGCGCGGCATGTTGGGCCATGCTTGGCGCACTGATGTACAGGTTTTGTGCCAGCTTTTCCAGGTCGGCCACCGCGCCAGGAGGCGCCACCAGCCAGCCAAGGCGCCAACCGGTCATGCCGAAATACTTGGAAAAACTATTCAGGACAAATGCCGAGTCGTCCACTTCCAGCACGCTGGGTGCGTCCATGCCATAGGTCAGCCCGTGGTAAATCTCGTCTACCACCAGGTGGCCATGCCGTTCGCGGGTGGCGCGGGACAGGCTGGCCAGCTCGTCACGCCCCAGCACAGTGCCGGTCGGGTTGGCCGGCGAGGCGACCAGGGCACCGACCGTGCCTTTGTCCCAGTAGCGGTCGACAAGGCCGGCGGTCAGTTGATAATTCACATCCGGGCCCACCGGCACCAGCTGCGCCCCGCCCTCGACCAGGCGCAGGAAGTGGCGGTTGCACGGGTAGCCCGGGTCGGCCAGCAGCCAGTGCTTGCCTGGGTCGACCAGCAAGCTGCTGGCCAGCAGCAGCGCACCGGAGCCACCCGGGGTGATGAGGATGCGTTCAGGGTCGACAATCAGGCCATAACGCTGGCCGTAGAAACCGGCAATGGCTTCGCGCAGCGCCGGCAGCCCGCGAGCGGCGGTGTAGCGGGTGTGCCCGGCGGCCAATGCGGCCTGACCGGCGGCAACGATGGGCGCGGCTGTGGTGAAGTCCGGCTCGCCGATTTCCAGATGGATCACATCGTGCCCGGCCGCCTGCAGCTCGTTGGCCCGAGCCAGCAGCGCCATGACGTGGAAGGGTTCGATGGCGCGGCTGCGCGCGCTGTAGGGGTGGGCCATGACCTTCTCTCAATTGGGTCTAAACTGGAGATTCTACCTCTGCACGCCACCGAACGTGCGGTTCGCGCCGCTGTCAATTACCTGGATCGGGCGGGGTAGCGCACCCCCGATCTATCTGGTAAGTTCGGCGGCTCGCAGTCGCAGGGCCGGCGGGTGCCGGAGATGGAGCAGCCTGCGCATTGGATCAGATGAGTGAGAGGCGGTCTATTCATGTCCACCGTAGAAAAGCAAAAAGCCCAGACCATGTACGGTGTCGAGCCCTACGTAGAAACCAAGGGTGAAGAGTACATGGGCGAGCCCATGAAACAGCACTTCACCAAGCTTCTCGGCGCCTGGAAGCGAGACTTGATGGAAAGTGTCGACCGCACTGTGGATCACATGAAGGACGAAGCAGCCAACTTCCCCGACCCGGCCGACCGTGCCAGCCAGGAAGAAGAATTCGCCCTGGAGCTGCGCAACCGCGATCGCGAACGCAAGCTGATCAAGAAAATCGACAAGACCCTCGAGAAGATCAAGGCCGATGAGTACGGCTGGTGCGAATCGTGCGGCATCGAGATCGGCCTGCGTCGCCTGGAGGCCCGCCCTACCGCCGACCTGTGCTTCGACTGCAAGGAAATCGCAGAGAAAAAGGAAAAGACGGTCGGCAAAGGCTGATCTTTCTTTCCACCTGAACGGGGCGCATCATGCGCCCCGTTTCATTTATATACCCAGCCTGACCATGACCGAATCAAGCTACATCGGGCGTTTCGCCCCCACCCCCAGCGGCTTCCTGCACTTCGGCTCGCTGGTCGCCGCCCTCGCCTCCTGGCTCGATGCCCGCGCCGTGAACGGCCGCTGGCTGCTGCGCATGGAAGACACCGACCCGCCTCGGGAAATGCCCGGTGCCCGCGATGCGATCCTGCAGACCCTGGAACGCTACGGCCTGGAGTGGGATGGCGAAGTGGTGTTCCAGAGCCAGCGGCACGATGCCTATGCCGCGGTCGTCGACCGCCTGTTCAACATGGGCCTGGCCTACGCCTGCACCTGCTCGCGCAAGCAGCTCGAAGGTTACAACGGTATCTACCCAGGCCTTTGCCGCAATGCCGGGCATGCTCGTGAAGGCGCAGCGATCCGCCTGCGCGTGCCAGAGCTGCTCTACCGTTTTACCGACCGGGTGCAGGGCGAGTTCCAGCAGCACCTGGGGCGTGAAGTGGGCGATTTCGTCATCCAGCGCCGCGACGGGCTGTATGCCTATCAGCTGGCGGTGGTACTGGACGATGCCTGGCAAGGTGTTACCGACATCGTGCGTGGCGCCGACCTGCTCGACAACACCCCGCGCCAGCTCTACCTGCAAGAGTTGCTGGGCTTCTCGCAGCCGCGTTACCTGCATATTCCGCTGATCGTGCAGCCGGACGGGCACAAGCTGGGCAAATCGTACCGCTCGCCGCCGCTGCAGGCGGACCAGGCGACACCGCTGTTGCTGCGGGCGCTGCGGGCGCTGGGGCAGGAAGCAGACCCCGAGTTGTTGCTGGCAACGCCAGCCGAAGTGCTGGCGATGGCGCGCAAGCAGTGGCGGCCCGAGGCGATTGCACAGCGAACCACGGTGCCAGAGGCCGATTTGCGCTGAGGCATTACCGGCCCTATCGCCGGCAAGCCAGCTCCCACAGGTACAGCACAGCACTCAGATCCTGTGGTGATCCTGTGGGAGCTGGCTTGCCGGCGATAGGGCCAGAACAGGCAACCCACCCCTCAAAAACAAAAGCCCAATAAATTCAACCTCTTGGCGAACCCTATGGATTCCCGCTAGCATCCGCCCAGCCATTTGCGCCAATAATAAGTCCAAGCCCGCAGCGCCCAACCATCGAGGCCAGCATGTACATCTATCGTTTGGTCCTGCTTCTGGTCGTGGGGATCTACCTGTTCTCCCCGGCCATCATGGACTGGTGGATCGAACCGACCGGAGCCTGGTATCGCCCTTACCTGCTCTGGCTGATCCTGATCGTCGTCACCTTCATCCTGCAGAGCCAACGAGATGCCGATGAGCTTTAGCCTGACCCAGATGATCCTGATCAGCGCCGCGTACCTGATGGTGTTGTTCGGCGTGGCCTGGATCAGCGAGCGGGGGTTGATCCCGCGCTCGATCATTCGCCACCCGCTTACCTACATCCTGTCGCTCGGCGTGTACGCCAGTGCCTGGGCTTTCTATGGCTCGGTGGGCCTGGCCTACCAGTACGGTTACGGTTTCCTTGCCTGTTACCTGGGGGTGTCCGGCGCGTTCCTGCTGGCGCCGGTGCTGCTCTACCCGATCCTCAAGATCACCCGTACCTACCAGCTGTCCTCGCTGGCCGACCTGCTGGCGTTCCGTTTCCGCAGCACCTGGGCCGGGGCACTGACCACCATCATCATGCTGATCGGCGTGCTGCCCTTGCTGGCCCTGCAGATCCAGGCGGTGGCCGACTCGATAAGCATCCTTACCGGTGAGCCGGTCAAGGCACGGGTGGCCTTCGCCTTCTGTGCGCTGATCATCCTGTTCACCATCTTCTTTGGTTCCAGGCACATCGCCACACGCGAAAAGCATGAAGGGCTGGTGTTTGCCATCGCCTTCGAGTCGGTGATCAAGCTGCTGGCCCTGGGCGGTATCGGCCTGTACGCCCTGTATGGCGTATTCGGCGGCCCGCACGAACTGGAAGTGTGGTTGCTGCAGAACCAGACCGCCCTGGCGGCTCTGCATACGCCCCTGCAAGAAGGCCCATGGCGCACCTTGCTGCTGGTGTTCTTCGCATCGGCCATCGTCATGCCGCACATGTACCACATGGCCTTCACCGAAAACCTCAACCCGCGCTCGCTGGTCAGCGCCAGCTGGGGGCTACCGTTGTTCCTGCTGCTGATGAGCCTGGCCGTGCCGCTGGTGCTATGGGCCGGCCTGCGCCTGGGCGCCACCACCAATCCCGAGTATTTCACCCTGGGCCTGGGGCTTGCCGCCAACAACCAGGCGCTGGCGCTGCTGGCCTACATCGGCGGCTTGTCGGCTGCCAGCGGGTTGATCATCGTCACCACCCTGGCGCTGTCGGGCATGGCCCTCAACCACCTGGTGCTACCGCTGTACCAGCCGCCGGCCGAAGGTAACATCTACCGTTGGCTGAAGTGGACCCGCCGCGCGCTGATCGTCGCCATCATCACCGCCGGGTTCATGTTCTACCTGACCCAGAACAACCACCAGAGCCTGGCCAACCTGGGCATCGTCGCCTTCGTGGCCACGTTGCAGTTCCTGCCGGGCGTGCTGTCGGTGCTGTACTGGCCGACCGCCAACCGCCGCGGCTTCATCGCCGGCCTGCTGGCCGGCACCCTGGTGTGGATGGTGACCATGCTACTGCCACTGCTGGGCAACCTGCAGGGCTTCTACATCCCGCTGCTGGACATGATCTACGTGCTGGACGACACCAGCTGGCACATGGCGGCCATCGCCTCGCTGGCGGCCAACGTGCTGCTGTTCACCCTGATCTCGCTGTTCACCAACGCAAGCAACGAAGAGGTCAGCGCCGCCGAAGCCTGCGCGGTGGACAACGTGCGCCGCCCGCAACGCCGCGAGCTGCACGCCGCCTCGCCACAGGAATTCGCCACCCAACTGGCCAAGCCGCTGGGCGCCAAGGCCGCACAGAAGGAAGTGGAACAGGCTCTGCGCGACCTCTACCTGCCGTTCGACGAGCGCCGTCCCTATGCCTTGCGCCGCCTGCGCGACCGCATCGAGGCCAACCTGTCCGGCCTGATGGGGCCGAGCGTGGCCCAGGACATGGTCGAGACCTTCCTGCCGTACAAGTCCGGTAACGAAAACTACGTGACCGAGGACATCCACTTCATCGAAAGCCGCCTGGAAGACTACCACTCGCGCCTGACCGGCCTGGCCGCCGAGCTCGACGCCCTGCGCCGCTACCACCGCCAGACCCTGCAGGAACTGCCCATGGGCGTCTGCTCGCTGGCCAAGGACCAGGAAATCCTGATGTGGAACAAGGCCATGGAAGAGCTCACCGGCATCGCCGCCAAGCACGTGGTCGGCTCACGCCTGGTCACCATCAGCGAACCCTGGCGCGGCCTGCTGCAAGGTTTCATCAATGTGCCCGACGAGCACCTGCACAAGCAGCGCCTTGCGCTGGACGGCCAGCCGCGCTGGCTGAACCTGCACAAGGCGGCCATCGACGAGCCGCTGGCCCCAGGCAACAGTGGCCTGGTGCTGCTGGTAGAGGACCTTACCGAAACCCAGGCGCTGGAAGACAAGCTGGTTCATTCCGAACGCCTGGCCAGTATCGGCCGCCTGGCTGCCGGCGTGGCTCACGAGATCGGCAACCCGATCACCGGCATCGCCTGCCTGGCGCAGAACCTGCGCGAGGAGCGTGAGGGCGATGGCGAAATCATCGAGCTGTCCAGCCAGATTCTCGAACAGACCAAGCGGGTATCGCGCATCGTCCAGTCGCTGATGAGCTTCGCCCATGCCGGCGGCAGCCACCAGAACAGCGAAGAGCCGGTATGCCTGGCCGAAGTGGCGCAGGATGCCATCGGTCTGCTGGCGTTGAATCGGCGCAATTTCGAAGTACAGTTCTTCAACCTCTGCGACCCTGAGCACTGGGCCGAAGGGGACCCGCAGCGCCTGGCCCAGGTGCTGATCAACCTGCTTTCCAACGCTCGCGACGCCTCGCCGCCCGGCAGCGCCGTGCGTGTGCGCAGCGAAGTCAGCGAGCACACCGTCGACCTGATCGTCGAGGATGAGGGCAGCGGGATCCCGAAGAACATCATGGACCGCCTTTTCGAACCCTTCTTCACCACCAAGGACCCGGGCGAAGGAACCGGACTGGGGCTCGCTCTGGTCTATTCCATCGTGGAAGAGCATTATGGGCAAATCACCATCGACAGCCCGGCCGATATCGAACGGCAACGTGGCACCCGGATCCGCGTGACCCTGCCCCGGCATGTCGTAGCGACGTCCCCTGAAATTCGAGACCGTCGAGAGAATTGAATCAATGCCGCACATTCTGATCGTCGAAGACGAAACCATCATCCGCTCGGCCTTGCGTCGCCTGCTCGAACGGAACCAGTACCAGGTCAGCGAAGCCGGCTCGGTGCAGGAAGCCCAGGAACGCTTCAGCATTGCCACCTTCGACCTGATCGTCAGCGACCTGCGCCTGCCCGGCGCGCCCGGCACCGAACTGATCAAGCTCGGCCAGGGCACCCCAGTGCTGATCATGACCAGCTACGCCAGCCTGCGCTCGGCGGTAGACTCGATGAAAATGGGCGCGGTGGACTACATCGCCAAGCCCTTCGACCACGACGAGATGCTTCAAGCGGTGGCGCGTATCCTGCGCGACCGGCAGAACGCCCCGGCAGCCGCACCGGCGGCCGAGCCACGCGCCACCAATGGCAAGGCCGCCTCGGCCGACAAAGGCAGCGCGGCAGCCGCCAATGGCGAAATCGGCATCATCGGCTCCTGTCCGCCAATGCAGGACATGTACAGCAAGATCCGCAAGGTCGCGCCCACCGATTCGAACGTGCTGATCCAGGGCGAGTCGGGCACCGGTAAAGAGCTGGTCGCACGCGCCCTGCACAACCTGTCGCGTCGGGCCAAGGCACCAATGATTTCGGTGAACTGCGCAGCCATCCCCGAGACACTGATCGAGTCCGAGCTGTTCGGCCACGAGAAAGGCGCGTTCACCGGCGCCAGCGCCGGGCGCGCAGGCCTGGTGGAAGCTGCCGATGGCGGCACCCTGTTCCTCGACGAAATCGGCGAACTGCCGCTGGAAGCCCAGGCCCGCCTGCTGCGCGTGCTGCAGGAAGGCGAGATTCGCCGGGTGGGTTCGGTACAGTCGCAAAAGGTCGATGTACGCCTGATCGCCGCGACCCACCGCGACCTGAAGAACCTGGCCAAGGCCGGCCAGTTCCGCGAAGACCTCTATTACCGCCTGCACGTGATCGCGCTGAAACTGCCTGCCCTGCGCGAGCGCGGCAGTGACGTCAACGAGATCGCCAGCGCCTTCCTCGCCCGCCAGAGCGCGCGCATCGGCCGCGACGACTTGCACTTCTCGGCCGAAGCGGAGCAGGCCATTCGTCACTACAGCTGGCCGGGTAACGTGCGAGAGCTGGAAAACGCCGTGGAGCGTGCGGTGATCCTCAGCGAGAGCGCAGAAATTTCCGCGGACCTGCTGGGCATCGACATCGAACTGGGCGACCTGGAGGAGGACGAAATCCTCGACAACGCCCTGGTCGTGGCCAGTACGGCAAATGCCAGCCATGAACCGACCGAGGACCTGTCGCTTGAGGACTACTTCCAGCACTTCGTGCTCGAGCACCAGGACCACATGACCGAGACCGAGCTGGCCCGCAAGCTCGGGGTCAGCCGCAAGTGCCTGTGGGAACGCCGCCAGCGCCTGGGCATCCCGCGGCGCAAGAGCAACGCTACCAGCGAGTAGCCGTGTTGCCTGGGCGGGAGGCTCCTCCTGCCCTCATCCCTCTCTATGTGCCATTCCGGCCGCTTCGCGGGTGAACCCGCTCCCACAGGAATTTCACTGCCCTCAAGGTGGTGCGGTCCCTGTGGAAGCCGGCTTACCGGGATTTAGCGAAATCTGCGCCGTTCCCGTGGGAGCGGGTTCACCCGCGAAAGGGCCAGCAAAGCCAGCGCACACACCCCAGGTAACACTTCAGCCCCCGCAAAAATCTGTTACCCAAGCTTTCCGCCGTAACAGTTCCCGAGGCGTACGGTAACGAAATTTCGACATTTTCGACCGCCGCTAAACCGCTCACCAGCTCCAACCCCTTGATTTTACTGGGCTTGCAAAAGTTGGCACGGCACCTGCTATATGTCTGGTACAAGAACAATAACAAGCACTGCAACTCAGAATAAGAACAAGACGAAACGGCTCACGCACAATAAAAACAAGACGGCGGAGGCGCAGCTAACTGATTCTTTTGGAGAGGATGCGTGTTTGGGGCTTGCCCCACAACCAGGCAGAGAACAATAAAAACTGCACTAAAAAGCAGCGCCTGAACTGGTTGGATCGACAGATCAACGTGACATCAGCGGCCAAAGCAATCCGTTTGCTCTTAACCCCTGGATTGGGGGTCGTCCACAAGCTTCGAGATTTGTGGGCAGGGCACTCAACAAAAACAAGAAGCCCAGCAAAAAAACAATAAGAGCACGCAACGACTTCTTGGGGAGCTTAGGCTCCCCTTGTCGTTTCTACCCTTCCCGCAGGCACCCTGCTACCCGCCTACACCATTCCTTGAGTAAATGCTAGAATCCCCGCCCATCATGCGGCCATTCTCCTATTCTTGGCCGAACATTCCTTCAAACAGTGCATCCCATGCTGAAGAAGCTGTTCCAGTCGTTCCGCCCGCCCGTACCGGGCCCGCACCACAGGCGCACCACGCCTGAGGTGATCAACAAGAGCCAGCACTCGCTGCAACGCCATCAGTTCAGCCGCCATGCGGTGAGCATCGTGGAACGCCTGCAGAGCGCCGGTTACCAGGCTTACCTGGTCGGTGGCTGTGTCCGCGACCTGATGCTGGGCATCACGCCGAAAGACTTCGATGTCGCCACCAGTGCCACCCCCGAACAGGTCCGTGCCGAATTCCGCAACGCGCGCATCATTGGCCGCCGCTTCAAGCTGGTCCACGTGCATTTCGGCCGTGAGATCATCGAAGTCGCCACCTTCCGCGCCCACCACACGGAAGACGACCAGGGCGACAGCCACCGTTCGTCGCACAATGCCAGTGGTCGCATCCTGCGTGACAACGTGTACGGCACCCTGGAAGAGGACGCGCAACGTCGCGACTTCACCATCAACGCCCTTTACTACGACCCGGTCAGCGAGCGCATCCTCGACTACGCCAACGGCGTGCACGATATCCGCAACCGCCTGCTGCGCCTGATCGGTGACCCTACCCACCGCTACCAGGAAGACCCGGTGCGCATGCTGCGCGCGGTGCGTTTCGCCGCCAAGCTCGACTTCGGCATCGAAAAGCACACGGTCCAGCCGATCCGAGAGCTGGCTCCACTGCTGCGCGAAATTCCACCGGCGCGCCTGTTCGAAGAGAGCCTCAAGCTTTTCCTCTCGGGCCAGGGCGCCATCGCCTTTGAAATGCTGGTCGACCTGCAATTGTTCGAGCCGCTGTTCCCGGCCAGTTCACATGCCCTGGACGAACGCCCGACCTACACTCACACGCTGATCAGCCAAGCGCTGAACAACACCGACCTGCGCGTGAAGCAAGGTAAACCGGTAACCCCGGCCTTCCTCTTCGCCGCGCTGCTGTGGCCAGCCCTGCCTGCCCGCGTGTTGCACCTGCAGAACCAGGGCGTACCGCCGATACCGGCCATGAACGGTGCGGCCCACGACCTGATCGCCGAGCAATGCGCACGCATCGCCATCCCCAAGCGTTTCACCCTGCCGATCCGCGAGATCTGGGACATGCAGGAGCGCCTGCCTCGCCGCAGCGGCAAGCGCGCCGACATGCTGCTGGACAACCCTCGCTTCCGTGCCGGCTACGACTTCCTGCTGCTGCGGGAAAGCGCCGGCGAAGAAACCGACGACCTTGGCCAGTGGTGGACCGATTACCAGGATGCCAACGACAGCGAGCGTCGCGAGATGATCCGCGAACTGGGTAGCCGCGACGAAGGTACCGGTGCCGGCCCGCGCAAACGCAAGCGTAGCGGTGGCAAGCGCAAGCGCAGTGGCGACGAGGCGTTCGAGTGAGTACCCGCGCCTATATCGGCCTGGGCAGCAATCTGGACGCACCTGCCGAGCAGCTGCGTAGCGCCTTGCAGGCCCTCGACCAGGTCGAAGCCACGCGTCTGGTGGCGGCCTCGGCCCTGTACACCAGCGATTCACTGCTGCCTGGCCAGCCGCGCTACACCAATGCCGTCGCCGCCCTGGACACTGCCTTGGCGCCGCTGGACCTGCTCGATGCACTGCAGGCTATCGAAAACGGCCAGGGCCGCGTGCGCAAGGAGCGTTGGGGCCCGCGCACACTGGACCTGGACATCCTGCTGTTCGGCGACCAGGTGCTCGACGAGCCGCGCCTGAAAGTGCCGCATTACCACATGCATGCCCGGCCTTTCGTGCTGTACCCGCTGGCAGAACTGGTACCGGGCGATTTCCGCCTGGCCGATGGCCGCGCCCTTGCGCAACTGCTCGACGACTGCCCGTTCGTCGGCCTGGAACGCCTGTAAACCGGGCGTTCCAGCCTTGCGCACTGGCGCGGTAACGCCAGTAACACCCTGATCGTAACAATGCGGTAACAGGGTGATTGACTTCCCCCACCTCGCTCACGACTATAGGCGTCCCGTGTGGCACCAAAGTGCCGCATACCCGTATTTAGGCCCGGACGGACCTGTGCCCGAACATCACGCGCGATGATGTGCCGCTCCGGAAGATGACTACACGCGTTGAATGCAGTCGTTTTTTACAGCGCCTGAACGAGGAATTTCCTACATGCCTGAAGTAACCCTGACCACCCTCAATGGCCTCAAGGCCAAGGGTGAAAAAATCACCATGCTGACCTGCTACGACGCGACCTTCGCCAAGGTCGCCAGCCAGGCCGGTGTAGAAGTGTTGCTGGTGGGCGACTCGCTGGGCATGGTCCTGCAAGGCCACGACAGCACACTGCCAGTGACCACCGCGGACATGGCCTACCATACCGCCAGCGTCAAACGTGGCAACGACGGCGCCCTTATCCTCGCCGACCTGCCGTTCATGGCGCATGCCACCCCGGAGCAAGCTTTCGCCAACAGCGCCACGCTGATGCAGGCCGGCGCCCACATGATCAAGATCGAAGGTGCTGCCTGGCTGGCCGAGACCATCCGCCTGCTGGCCGAGCGTGGCGTGCCGGTGTGCGCGCACATGGGCCTGACCCCGCAGACTGTCAACGTGCTGGGCGGCTACAAGGTGCAGGGCCGTCAGGAAGCCCAGGCCCGACAGATGCGCGCCGACGCCATCGCCCTGGAACAGGCCGGTGCGGCCATGCTGCTGCTCGAATGCGTGCCCAGCGAACTGGCGGCGGAAATCACCAGTGCCGTGGCCATCCCGGTGATCGGCATTGGCGCCGGCAGCGGCACCGATGGCCAGGTACTGGTCCTGCACGACATGCTCGGCCTGTCGCTGAGCGGCCGGGTACCTAAATTCGTGAAGAACTTCATGCAAGGCCAGCCGGATATCCATAGCGCTCTCGTCGCTTACGTCGAGGCGGTCAAGCAAGTCAGCTTCCCAGGCAGCGAACACGGGTTCAGTGCATGAATACAGTCAAGACCGTCCGCGAACTGCGCGCCGCAGTCGCCCGCGCCCGCGGTGAAGGCAAGCGCATCGGCTTCGTGCCGACCATGGGCAACCTGCACAGCGGCCATGCCGCCTTGGTGACCAAGGCTGCGCAGCGCGCCGATTTCGTGGTCGCCAGCATCTTCGTCAACCCGCTGCAGTTCGGCGCCAACGAAGACCTCGACAAGTATCCGCGCACCCTGGCCGCCGATCAGGAGCGCCTGCTCCAGGCTGGCTGCAATCTGCTGTTCGCGCCCAGCGTCGAAGAGATGTACCCCGACGGCATGAGCGTGCAAACCCGCGTCAGCGTGCCCGGCCTTTCCGAAGGCCTGTGCGGCGCCAGCCGGCCCGGGCATTTCGAAGGCGTGGCCACCGTGGTCAGCAAGCTGTTCAACATGGTCCAGCCCGACCTTGCCGTGTTCGGTGAAAAGGACTTCCAGCAGCTGGCGGTGATCCGCGCCATGGTGCGCGACCTGAACATGCCGATCCAGATCATCGGCGAGCCTACCGTGCGGGCCGAGGACGGCCTGGCGCTGTCGTCGCGCAATGGTTACCTCACGCCTGAGCAGCGTGCTGCGGCGCCAGCGTTGTACCGCACGCTGCAGCACATCGCTGCTGCCATCGAACGTGGCCAGCGGGACTTTGCCGCGCTGGTTGCCGAAGGCCAGACACAGTTGACCACCGCTGGTTTTCGGCCGGATTACCTGGAAGTGCGTCATGCCGTTAGCCTGCGCCCGGCAGTGATCGATGATCGAGACCTGGTGGTAATTGCGGCGGCTTACCTGGGTAATACACGGTTGATCGACAACCTGTACCTGCATGTGGAAGAAAAGACCGCGTAACGGCCTGGGGCTGCCTTGCAGCCCATTCGCCGGCAAGCCAGCTCCCAACTCGATCGCATCGGCCTCGATGCCATGCGCTATCCCTGTGGGAGCTGGCTTGCCGGCGATGAGGCCAGTACAAGCGATACAAGACAGTTGCCTCCCCCAAATTCCCCCGCCTTACCCATTCCCTGCAAGTGGCCTTTGCCTATAATGGTGCCAGCCTGAACCCGGCAATGAGTGCCGTGTCCAAGGTCTCACCACGCACCAAGGGAACCCCGCGCAATGGCGTATTACCGTACACCCCACGATGTCACGGCCCTGCCCGCCTGGCAGGCGCTCCAGCAACACCGCGACGCCATGCAAGGCTTCAGCATGCGCGAAGCGTTCGCCGCCGATGCCAAGCGCTTCGACCAGTTCTCCCTGAGTTCCTGCGGCCTGTTCCTCGACTACTCGAAAAACCTGATCACCGAACAAAGCCGCGACCTGCTGGTGAACCTGGCCAACGAAGTGGGCCTGCAGGACGCCATCAAGTCCATGTTCAGTGGCGAAATCATCAACGCCTCCGAAGGGCGCCCGGTGCTGCACACCGCCCTGCGTCGGCCGGTGGGTGACAAACTCAGCGTCAACGGCGTGAACGTCATGCCGGAAGTGCACAAGGTGCTCAACCAGATCACCGAACTGGTCGGCCGCATCCACGACGGCCTGTGGCGCGGCTACAGCGAAAAACCGATCACCGACGTGGTCAACATCGGCATCGGTGGCTCGTTCCTCGGCCCCGAGCTGGTCTCCGAGGCGCTGCTGCCCTACGCCCAGCGCGGTGTGCGCTGCCACTACCTGGCGAACATCGACGGCAGTGAGTTTCACGAGCTATCGGCGAACCTGCGCGCCGAAACCACTCTGTTCATCGTCTCGTCGAAGTCGTTCAATACCCTCGAGACCCTGAAGAACGCCATGGCCGCGCGTACCTGGTACCTGGCCCAGGGTGGCTCGGAAGCCGAGCTGTACCGCCACTTCATCGCCGTTTCCAGCAACAAGGCCGCCGCCGTGGCCTTCGGCATCCGCGAAGAAAACATCTTCCCGATGTGGGACTGGGTGGGCGGGCGCTACTCGCTGTGGTCGGCCATCGGCCTGCCGATCGCCCTGGCCATCGGTACCGCCAACTTCAAGGAGCTGCTGTCCGGTGCCTACACCATGGACCAGCACTTCCAGACCGCGCCGTTCGAAAAGAACATGCCGGTACTGCTGGCCCTGCTGGGCGTGTGGTACGGCAACTTCTGGGGCGCCCAGAGCCACGCGATCCTGCCGTACGACCACTACCTGCGCAACATCACCAAGCACCTGCAACAGCTGGACATGGAGTCCAACGGCAAGAGCGTGCTGCAGGACGGCACCCCGGTGAAGACCGACACCGGCCCGGTGATCTGGGGCGGCGTCGGCTGCAACGGCCAGCATGCCTACCACCAGTTGCTGCACCAGGGCACCCAGCTTATTCCGGCCGACTTCATCGTGCCGGTGGTGAGCTTCAACCCGGTGGCCGACCATCATCAGTGGCTGTACGCCAACTGCCTGTCGCAGAGCCAGGCGCTGATGCTGGGCAAGACCCGCGAGGAAGCCGAAGCCGAGCTGCGTGGCAAAGGCCTGAACGAAGCAGACATCGAAAAGCTTGCCCCGCACAAGGTCATCCCGGGCAACCGCCCGAGCAATACCCTGGTGGTGGAACGCATCAGCCCCCGCCGCCTGGGCGCGCTTGTGGCGATGTACGAGCACAAGGTCTTCGTACAGAGCGTGATCTGGGGCATCAACGCCTTCGACCAGTGGGGCGTGGAGCTGGGCAAGGAGCTGGGCAAAGGCGTTTACCAACGCCTGGTCGGCAGCCTGGAAGAGAGCGCCGAAGATGGCTCCACCCAAGGCCTGATCAACTACTTCCGCGGCCGTCACCGCGGTTGATCCCAAAGCCGTCATACGGCCGCTCCGTGTAGGAGCGGCCGTATGACGGCACAAGGCCGCTCCTACAGGGACCGAGTCTACCCTCAAGGAACATCACCTCTGGCTACACTGTCCTATCGAATAGCCGTTGCAGTCCATCGCCCCTTACAAGAGCAGGACCACCCGCCATGTTCGATATCCGCAACTACCCCCAGGCCCTGGCCGCCAGCCAGTCCGCCGCCCTCACTCCCGACGAGTACCGCCGCCTCTACCGCCAGTCGGTGGATGACCCCGACACCTTCTGGGCCGAACAGGCCAGGTGCCTGGACTGGATCAAGCCCTGGTCGAGCGTGCAGCAATGCGACCTGAAGACCGGCAACGCTCGCTGGTTCGACGGCGCCCAGCTCAACGTCAGCTACAACTGTATCGACCGCCACCTGGACCGACGCGGCGCACAGACCGCCCTGCTGTGGGAGGGCGATGATCCCAAGGATTCCAAGGCCATCACCTACCGCGAACTGCACCGCCAGGTATGCCGCCTGGCCAATGCGCTGAAAGCACGCGGGGTAAAGAAAGGTGACCGGGTGTGCATCTACATGCCGATGATCCCCGAAGCCGCCTTCGCCATGCTTGCCTGCACCCGCATCGGTGCCATCCACTCGGTGGTGTTCGGCGGCTTCTCGCCCGATGCTCTTCGCGACCGTATCCTCGATGCCGACTGCCGTACGGTGATCACCGCCGATGAGGGCGTGCGCGGCGGCAAACGCATACCGCTGAAACAGAACGTCGACAAGGCCCTGGCCAGCTGCCCCGCGGTCAGCAGCGTATTCGTGGTTCGCCGCACCGGCGGCGATGTCGCCTGGACCGAAGGCCGTGATCTCTGGTACCACGAGGCCACGGTAAAGGCCGGCGACGACTGCGCTCCCGAGCCAATGGGCGCCGAAGACCCGTTGTTCATCCTCTACACCTCCGGCAGCACCGGCAAACCCAAGGGCGTGCTGCACACTACGGGCGGCTACCTGCTGCAGGCCACCCTCACTTTCAAGGTGGTGTTCGACTACCGTGACGGCGAGGTGTTCTGGTGCACCGCCGATGTCGGCTGGGTTACCGGCCACAGCTACATCGTCTATGGTCCGCTGGCCAATGGCGCGATCTCGCTGATGTTCGAAGGCGTACCCAACTACCCGGACACCTCGCGCTTCTGGCAAGTGGTCGACAAACACAAGGTGAACATCTTCTACACCGCCCCTACCGCCTTGCGCGCGCTGATGCGCGAAGGCTCCGCGCCGCTGCAGGGCACTTCACGCCAGAGCCTGCGTCTGCTGGGTAGCGTCGGCGAGCCGATCAACCCCGAAGCCTGGGAGTGGTATTTCGAAGAAGTCGGGCAAAAGCGCTGCCCTATCGTCGATACCTGGTGGCAGACTGAAACCGGCGGCATCATGCTCACCCCGCTGCCCGGCTCGCAATCGCTCAAGCCCGGCTGTGCCACCCAGCCCATGTTCGGCGTGCAACCAGTGCTGCTGGACGAAAAGGGCAAGCTCATCGAGGGCCCCGGTGCCGGTCTGCTGGCGATCAAGGCCAGCTGGCCTGGGCAGATCCGAAGCGTCTATGGCGACCATCAGCGCATGGTCGACACCTACTTCAAGCCGATGCCCGGCTACTACTTTACCGGCGACGGTGCCCGCCGCGATGCCGATGGTGACTACTGGATCACCGGTCGCATCGATGACGTGATCAACGTTTCCGGCCACCGTATCGGTACCGCCGAAGTGGAAAGCGCGCTGGTGCTGCATGACAGCGTTGCCGAAGCGGCGGTGGTCGGTTACCCCCACGACCTCAAGGGCCAAGGCGTCTACGCCTTCGTCACACCGATGAATGGCGTAACACCGGACGACGCGCTCAAGGCCGAGCTACTGGCCCTGGTCAGCAAGGAAATCGGCAGTTTCGCCAAGCCCGAGCTGATCCAGTGGGCTCCGGCGCTGCCCAAGACACGCTCAGGCAAGATCATGCGGCGTATACTGCGCAAGATCGCCTGCAACGAACTCGACAACCTGGGCGATACCTCGACCCTGGCAGACCCCAGCGTGGTGCAGGGCCTTATCGACAAACGCCTCAACCAGTAACCGGCGGCCGCTGTTGTTGGCCGCCCTGAACCACAGGTCGCCATGGAAGCCCTTCGCCGCCGCATCGAAACCCAGGTCATGAGCCTTACCGGGCTGGCCCTCGGCCAGCTCGACCTGGAATCGCCCAAGGGCGACCCCGGCCTGTTCGGCCCGCACAGTATCAGCTGGCGGGTACATGGCGACTTCCCGAGCATGCTGGTCGGAGGCATCAGCGCCCTCATGCTGCAGTTGCTGCACCCGCTGGCCCTGGCCGGGGTGTGGGACCATTCCAACTTTCGTGAAGACCTGCTCGGTCGCCTGCGCCGCACCAGCCAATTCATTTCCGGCACCACCTTCGGCGCCACCCGCGATGCCGAATGGTTGATCGACAAAGTGCGCACCATCCACCTTCAGGTGACCGGCATCGCGCCGGATGGCCGCCCGTATGCGGCCAGCGACCCGGACCTGCTGACCTGGGTGCATGTGGCGGAAGTCAGCAGCTTCCTCGCCGCCCATCTGCGTTACCGCAACCCGCACCTTGCGCGCGCAGAGCAGGATGCCTACTACGCAGAGATCGCGCTTATCGCCGAGCGCCTTGGCGCCCGCGACGTGCCGCGCTCGTGCCAGCAGGTCGAGGACTACCTGCAGCGCATGCGGCCACAATTGCACTGCGACGCCCGCAGCCATGAGGTGGTCGGCATCCTGCTCGATGCCCCCGCCCCCAGTCGCCTGGCAAAGCCGGTGGGCAAGCTGATGCTGCATGCCGGCATCGACCTGCTGCCGGGGTGGGCCCAGACCATGCTCGGGCTGCAGCACGGCCCGTTGCAGCGGCGCATCATCCGCCTGGGCCTGCAACGCACCGCGCCAGTACTGCGCTGGGCGATGCGTGACGGCTCGGCGCACCGAGCCAAACGGCGCATGGGCATCGAATGAAGTCGAATGGTCGCCTCAGCGGAACTGATTTAACGTGCCATACTCCAAGCTCTCCTGCTTAGACAGACGAAGCGACACATGTACAAAGGATTGACTCGCGCCGTTGGCGCACTGCTGGCCTTGGTAGCCCTCTACAGCCTTCTCGGCTTTCTCGTTCTCCCCGGTGTCGCGCTGCGCATCGCCAACCAGCAGTTGGCCGAGTACGCAACCGTGCCTGCCCATCTCGAACGGATCGAGCTCAACCCCTTCAGCCTCGAGCTGACGCTGTGGGGCCTGCAGATCGGCGAGCCTGGCAAGGAGCAGGTCGGCTTCGACCGGCTATACGCCAACCTCTCGCTCGACAGCCTGTGGAGTGGCGCCCTGCACCTTGACGCAGTGGAGCTGGTCAAGCCACGCAACGAAGTACTGTTCGCCAAGGACGGTACCCTCAACCTGACCCGCCTGTTCAAACTGCCAGCCAGCGAAGCCAAACCTGACGAACCGCCCAGCGACCCGTTCCCGCTACGCATCGGCAGCATCAAGCTCAGCGACGGCTACCTGCACTTCGAGGACCTGCGCCCGGGCGAGCCGATCGAGTTCCTCTATGACAACATGAACCTGGAGCTGAAAAACCTCAGCACGCTGCCCAACGACAACGCCGACATGACTTTGGTGGCCATCGGCCCCAACGGCGGGCGCATCGACTGGAAAGGCACCCTGAGCCTGGCGCCAATAGCCTCTGAAGGCACACTGAAGATCACCGAAGGCAGGATGAAGGCATTCTGGCCCTATGTACGCGATGCCGTGCCACTGGTGCTGGAAGAAGGCGTGGTCAGCCTCGACACCCACTACAAGCTCAACCTTGCCAAACAGACCGAACTGTTGCTGGACAACGCGTCGGTGCGCATTGCTCCGTTCGCCATCAAGGCCCCGGATGGCCGGCCGCTGGCACGCCTGGCCAGCCTGGAGGTAAGCGAAACCTCGGTCGACCTGGTCAAGCAGCTGGTCACCGTGGGCAAGATCCGCAGCGAAAAACTGGAAACCTGGGCTGCGCTGGAAAAGGACGGCCAGCTCGACTGGCAAAAGCTGTTCGCCAGCCAGCCGGCCAAAGCCACGCCGAAGGAAAAGGCCGAGCCTGCCACCGCCGAGCCAACGCCCGAACAGCAAGCCGCCAAGGAGCCAAGCAAACCTTGGCAGGTGTTGCTCAAGGACGTGCAACTGCGTAACTATCTGGTGCACTTGGCAGACCGTACCCAGAAGGAGCCGGTGGCCCTGGACGTCGGCCCGCTCAATGCCGATCTGCAAGGTTTCGATAGCCTCAACAAGTCGCCTTTCACGCTCAAGCTCGATACCGGTGTGGGCAAGCAAGGCAAACTGCAGGCAGCCGGCCAGGTCAACCTGGCGCCCATCTGGGCCAAGCTGGACGTGAGCAGCCGCGACATCGACCTGCGAGTGGCCCAAGCCTATATAAGCCCGTTCATTCTGCTGGAGCTGCGCAGTGGCATGCTCGCCAGCGACCTCAAGGTCGACTTGAAGAACACCGCACCGCTGGCCTTCAGCGTTACCGGCAAGGCACAGGTCAGCCAGCTGCACACCCTCGACACCATCAAGAGCCGTGACTTCGTCAAATGGCAGCAGGTGAACGTCGATGGCCTGTCCTACGTGCACGGCGATACGCTGTCGATCGACAAGGTGACCCTGCTGCAACCCTATGCGCGTTTCATCATCAACGAAGACCGCACCACCAACATCAACGACCTGCTGATCCCGCAGCCGGCCGGCGCTCCGGCAACCAGCCAGGCCAAGCCGGCCGCTGCCAGCAACGACAAGCCGCTGGGCATCCACATCGGCCAGATCGACATCAACGACGGCTCGGCCAACTTCGCCGACCTGTCTCTCACACCCAACTTCGCTACGGCCATCCAGCAGCTCAACGGCCGGATCGGCACCATCGACAACCGCAAGCCGGTGCCGGCCAAGGTCGACGTCAAGGGCAAGGTCGACCGCTACGCGCCGGTCACCATCAAAGGCGCCCTGAACCCTTTCAACCCGTTGGCCAGCCTGGACATCGCCACGAGTTTCAAGCGGGTCGAGCTGACCACACTCACCCCCTACTCCGGCAAGTTCGCCGGCTTCCGCATCCGCAAGGGCCGGCTCAACCTCGACTTGCACTACCTGATCACCAATGGCCAGCTGAAGGCCGAGAACAAGGTGGTGGTGGAGCAGCTGCAGTTGGGCGAGAAGGTCGACAGCCCGGACGCAGTGGACCTGCCGATCCGACTGGCGGTGGCGTTGCTGAAGGATACAGAAGGCAAGATCTCGATCGAGCTGCCTGTGTCAGGCGACCTCAACAACCCGCAGTTCAGCGTGATGCCGATCGTGTGGCAAACACTGCGCAACCTGGTGTTGCGTGCGGCGCAGGCACCGTTCAAGTTCATTGGCGGGCTGGTTGCCGGCGGTGGCTCGGAAGACCTGGGCAACGTGTCCTTCGCGCCGGGCTCCAGCGAGCTCGGTGGCGACGCCAAGGCATCGCTGGACAAGCTGGCGTCGGCCCTGAAGGAACGCCCGGAGCTGCGTCTGGAAATCGAAGGCACCAGTGCCCAGGCCAGCGATGGCCCGCTGATCGCCCAGCAGCGCCTGGAGCGTGAGTACCAGGCCACCTGGTACAAGATCCTGCAGCGTCGCGGTGACAAGGTACCGGCCAATGCCTCGATGCTGGTGGTCGACGACAGCGACAAACCAGCGATGCTCGAAGGCATCTACCGTAATCGCCTGAAACAGCAGCCGCCTGCCGAATGGGAGCAACTGGGCCGTGACGAGCGCACCGCCAAGCTGCGCGAGGCGGTGATCAAGTCCTGGGCCGAGAGTACTGCGCTGCTGCGCACGCTGGGCCAGGAGCGGGCCAGCAGCATCAAGGATTACCTGGTGGACAAAGGCCAGCTGGAAGATGACCGGGTGTACTTCATCGATACCAACCTGGGCCAGGCCGAGAGCGATGGGCGGGTGGTGACGCCGATGCATCTGGATGCCGAGTAGTTTCTACCAGCAGGGCTGGCCTCTTCGCGGGTAAACCCGCTCCCACAAGGTATGCGCTGGCCTTGAGCTGTGCGCGCTCCCTGTGGGAGCTCATCGGGGCGCCGAACCGCCGCGAAGAGGCCGGTACAGGCTTCACACCAAACGCTGGCCCGACACCGCCGGGTGATACAACGGCTGCACCTTGTTCCCTGCCGGGTCCAGCAGGTGAAAGCTGCGCGCCCCGTCACCATGGTTGAACGGCCGGTCGAGCAAGGTCACGCCGTGCGCCTTGAAGTACTGGTACCAGGCTTCCAGCTCCTCCACGCTATCGACGATGAACCCATAGTGGTCCAGGGTCTGCAACCCATTGGCCGCCCCTGCCCCACGCCCCAGCGACAGATTGTCGTTACCACAAGTGAGATACACCAGGTCTTCGTTGGCCCGGTTCAGCACCTCCATGCCCAGCACATCGACGTAGAAACGTTCGCACTCCTCAAGGTTGGGCACCAACAAGGCAATATGACGCAGGCCATTCAGGCGACCAGGGCGGGCAGGCAATTCGGACATTGGCGAGGCTCCATTTTTGTATACAATTCACAGTAGAATTTAAAACAAAAGGAGAGCCTTGTGTATAGCCTGTTCATCAAGACCCGAGTGAAGCCCGGTTGCGCCGAAGATTTTCTGACTGCGATCAAGGTCAATGCCGCAGCGTCTGTCGCCACCGAATCGGGCTGCCTTGTGTTCGACGTGTCGCAGGACCGGGCCGACCCGGAGGTGATTTACCTGTACGAGATCTACCGCGATGAAGCGGCGTATGAAGCGCACACTGAAACCGCGCACTTTCGCGATAGCCGGCCGTTGGTCGAGCCGCTGATCATCGAGCAGGAATGCTTCGAGAGTGATGTGATCGCACGTAACCCGGTTTACTAGCCGCAAATGAAAAGCCCCGGCAAATAGCAGGGGCTCGGAGCAAAGATGGCCAAATCCGTTTGGCCGACGGGACAATCCTTATTCGGCTTTCAGGCCATCCGACATCACACTCTTGACGCCTTTGATGTTCTTGGTAATACGAACAGCTTCTTCTTTCTGGGACTGAGTCACCGCCACGTCAGACGACAGCGAGACGACACCTTGGCTGGTCTCGACTTTGATGTCGCTGCCTGGAATACCTTTTTCAGTCAGCAGGTCCGCTTTCACTTTGGTGGTGATCCAGGTGTCAGAACCTTCCTGCTTGGCGTTGTCCACGGTATTGGCGGCCAACATGACTGGAGCCTGGGTTGGCTCTGCAGCGAATGCGCCGTTAGCCAGGGTCAGGGTCAGGGCGGTAGCAGTAGCGGCAGCAATGGCGAACTTCTTCATGTGAGTCACTCCTGTTTTTCGAAAGGTCTGCGCCGTATGTCCTGGCGTCAGATATGAAGGTAGTTGCACGCGCTGTGCCAGCTTTTCCGCCTCGCTTGTTTCCTTTTAAATCAATAAGTTAGCGAAAAATCAGTGTTCCTGTCGTCGTGCATTTTGCAATCTGCACCGTAAACCTGCATGCAAGATGCAAGTCCGCAAAAGGTTCCCTTTCGCCCATGAAAAAAGGGCCCCGAAGGGCCCTTTCCTGTAGCGTGGCAGTCGCTTAGACGCCCGAGGCCTTGGCCGCGGCAACATCCTTGATCGACAGCTTGATACGGCCGCGGTTGTCCACGTCCAGTACCAGTACTTCGACTTCCTGGCCTTCTTTCAGGATGTCGGTAACTTTCTCGACGCGAGCATCGCTCAGCATGGAGATGTGTACCAGGCCGTCCTTGCCAGGCAGGATGTTGACGAAGGCACCGAAGTCGACGATGCGTTCGACCTTGCCGACATAGATCTTGCCAATCTCGGCCTCGGCGGTGATGCCCAGGATGCGCTGCTTGGCAGCCTCTGCCGCTTCCTTGGTTTCGCCGAAGATCTTGATCGAGCCGTCGTCTTCGATGTCGATCGAAGCCTTGGTCTCTTCGCAGATGGCGCGAATGGTGGCGCCGCCTTTACCGATGACATCACGGATCTTGTCGGTGTCGATCTTCATCGCGATCATGGTCGGAGCGTTGGCCGACAGCTCGCTACGCGACTGGGCGATGATCTGGTTCATCTGGCCGAGGATGTTCAGGCGCGCTTCCAGGGCCTGGCCCAGGGCGATTTCCATGATCTCTTCGGTGATGCCGTTGATCTTGATGTCCATCTGCAGCGCGGTAACACCCTTGGCGGTACCGGCTACCTTGAAGTCCATGTCGCCCAGGTGGTCTTCGTCACCCAGGATGTCGGTCAGGACAGCGAACTTGTCACCTTCCTTGACCAGACCCATGGCGATACCAGCAACTGGGGCCTTCATCGGTACACCGGCGTCCATCAGGGCCAGGGAAGCACCGCAGACCGAAGCCATGGAGCTGGAACCGTTGGATTCGGTGATTTCCGAAACCACACGGATGGTGTACGGGAAGTCGCTGTCGCTCGGCAGCATGGCCTGCACGCCACGACGGGCCAGGCGACCGTGACCGATTTCACGACGGCCGGCGCCGCCCATGCGGCCGCACTCACCCACCGAGAATGGCGGGAAGTTGTAGTGCAGCATGAACGGGTCTTTCTTCTCGCCTTCCAGGGTGTCCAGCAGCTGGGCGTCACGTGCGGTACCCAAGGTCGCGACAACCAGGGCCTGGGTTTCACCACGGGTGAACAGCGCCGAACCGTGGGTCTTCGGCAATACGCCGACTTCGATGTTCAGCGGGCGCACGGTGCGGGTGTCACGGCCGTCGATACGCGGTTTGCCGTTGACGATGTTCTCACGGACGGTGCGGTATTCCAGTTCGCCGAAGATGTCCTTGATGGCGCTGGCGGACGGGCCGGTCTCTTCGTTGCTCAGACGGGCAACAGCTTCGTCGCGCAGCTGGCCCAGGCGGTTGTAGCGGTCAGCCTTCTGGGTAATGGTGTATGCCTGCGAAACGGCTTCACCGAACTCGCCACGCACCAGGTTCATCAGCTCGACATTGGCCGGGGCTGGCTGCCAGTCCCAGGTCGGCTTGCCGGCTTCGGCGGCCAGTTCCTTGACGGCCTGGATCACGGCCTGGAATTCGTCGTGTGCGAACAGTACGGCGCCCAGCATCTGGTCTTCGGTCAGCTCTTTGGCTTCCGATTCAACCATCAGTACAGCCGATTCGGTACCGGCAACGACCATGTCCAGGCTCGAGGCAGCCAGTTGCTCGTAGGTCGGGTTCAGCAGGTAGCCGGTGCTTTCGTGGAAGGCAACGCGAGCGGCGCCGATCGGGCCTTCGAACGGAATGCCGGAAATGGCCAGGGCAGCCGAGGTACCGATCATCGCAGCGATGTCCGGGTCGGTCTTCTTGCTGGTGGAAACCACGGTGCAGACAACCTGCACTTCGTTCATGAAGCCTTCCGGGAACAGCGGACGGATCGGACGGTCGATCAGGCGCGAGGTCAGGGTCTCTTTCTCGGAAGGACGGCCTTCACGCTTGAAGAAGCCACCCGGGATCTTGCCGGCGGCGTAGGTCTTTTCCTGGTAGTGAACCGACAGCGGGAAGAAACCCTTGCCTGGATCAGCCTGCTTGGCGCCTACCACGGTCACCAGCACGGTGACGTCGTTGTCGACGGTAACCAGCACAGCGCCGGTTGCCTGACGGGCAATACGGCCCGTTTCGAGAGTAACGGTCGATTGACCGAACTGGAAAGTCTTGATTACCGGGTTCACGGTTTCCTACCTTTTTCAGTGGCTCTTGGGGGGAACTGGTTTCTTGCGAATTCTTGGGCAGAACGGGGAATCGGCCCCATTGACCGTCCAGATACAACACGAGGCTGGGAGCCTGGCGCCAAGCGGAAGATCCGCTCAGCGTTGCCAGGCTGCCAACCTCGGAGATACGCGTGGCGTGTCCAACGGCAGCGCTGCAAAACAGCCCTGCCGAAGCCTGCGACACGCCATGCACACCACTGGCCAGGCCGCTATTAGCGACGCAGACCCAGGCGACCGATCAGGGCGCTGTAACGAGTGGTGTCTTTGCCCTTCAGGTAGTCCAGCAGCTTACGACGCTGGTTGACCATACGAATCAGACCACGACGGGAGTGGTGGTCTTTGTCGTTGGCCTTGAAGTGGCCTTGCAGCTTGTTGATGTTGGCGGTCAGCAGAGCAACCTGCACTTCCGGGCTACCGGTATCGCCGGCGGCTTGCTGGTATTCGGCAACGATCTGAGCTTTTTCTTCAACGCTGAGGGCCATGTGGCTTCTCCTGATAACGGATCCCGCATGCGGGTCCAATAGGCCAGGGACAAATCCCTGTATTAATAAAAAAGGTGTGACCGTGCCTACTGACAGCCACCCTTGGTCCCGTGGAACCTGGCAATTGCCCGGCCCCGCGGTTTCGGTCATTCCGACCGAATCAGCCGACGCGGCGCAATGCGCCCGTCTTCGCTCACTTCACCGATACCGATGAAGCGTGCATTGTGATCCTGTACCCGGACCATGCCAAATTGTGGCGCGTCCGGCGCGCGTACCGCCTGCCCATGCAGCCAGTAGAACGCACTGTGCTCGGACAGGCACACCAGTGGCCAGTCCTGCAGGCCGCTGTCAGAAGGCATAAGGAAGCGGTCGAGCGCTTCGTTGCCGCCTTCGGCGTGGGCCTGTTCGAGTTCCTCGAGAGTGACCGTCTGCGCCAGCGCGAAAGGCCCGGCCTGGGTCCTGCGCAGCTCGGCGACATAGGCGCCGCAGCCAAGAGCCTCGCCGATATCCTCCACCAGGGTGCGGATATAGGTGCCTTTGCTGCATCCTACGCTCAACCGCGCACGGGTGCCTTCGCACTCGAGCAACTCCAAGCGGCCAATAGTAACAGAACGCGCCTCGCGCTCCACTACCTCTCCTGCACGTGCCAGCTTGTACAGTGGCTGGCCGTCACGCTTGAGCGCCGAGTACATCGGCGGTATCTGGCTGATCTGGCCACGAAAACGCGACAGCAGGGCCTCGATGTCGGAGCGACCAACGGTCACCTCGCGAGTCTGCAGCACCTCACCCTCGGCATCGCCGGTGTTGGTAGTCTGCCCCATCTGCATGACTGTTTCGTAGCCCTTGTCGGAATCGAGCAGGTACTGCGAAAACTTGGTTGCTTCGCCAAAGCACAGCGGCAGCACGCCGGTTGCCAGCGGGTCGAGGCTGCCAGTGTGGCCGGCCTTTTCCGCATTGAGCAGCCAGCGCACCTTTTGCAGGGCCGCGTTGGAGGTGAAGCCCAGCGGCTTGTCGAGCAGGATGATGCCGCTGACGTTGCGGCGGATACGTTTGACCTGGGCCACCGCTTACTCCTCGGCGTCCGGCTTGTCGGCATCCTTGTGCAGACGGTCTTCGGCGACCGCGCGCTCGATCAATGCCGACAGGTGGGCACCACGGCTGACGCTTTCGTCGAAGTGGAAATGCAATTGCGGCACGCTGCGCAGTTGCATCACGCGCCCCAGGTGCAGGCGCAGGAAGCTCGCGGCGCTGGTCAGGGCCTTGAGGGTCTGCGGCACGGCGTCGGCGCCGTCCTGGCCCATCACGGTGATGAACACCTTGGCGTGGCCGAGGTCGCGGCTGACGTCCACGGCAGTGATGGTCACCAGGCCGACGCGCGGGTCTTTGACTTCACGGCGGATCAGCTCCGACAGCTCGCGCTGCATCTGATCGCCGATGCGTTGGGTACGGCTATATTCTTTTGCCATTCTTGCTACCTGTAACTTAAAGCGGCAAACGCCCGGCCAGGCTGAAGCCTGACCGGGCGCTACCTTCAGAGGCGCTGCCAGCCGCCCAAGGGCGGGGCCTGCACCACGCTCGCCCCTTACAGGGTACGAGCCACCTGGACTTTCTCGAAGACTTCGATCTTGTCGCCGACCTTGACGTCGTTGTAGCTCTTCACGCCAATACCGCACTCCATGCCGTTACGCACTTCGGAGGCATCGTCCTTGAAGCGACGCAGCGACTCCAGCTCGCCTTCGAAGATCACAACGTCTTCGCGCAGTACGCGGATCGGACGGTTGCGGTACACGGTACCCTCGATGACCATACAGCCAGCGATGGCGCCGAACTTCGGCGAACGGAACACGTCACGAACTTCGGCGACACCCAGGATGTTCTCGCGAACATCGCTGCCGAGCATGCCGGTCAGAGCCTTCTTGACGTCTTCGATGATGTCGTAGATCACGTTGTAGTAACGCATATCCAGACCTTCCTGCTCGACGATCTTGCGCGCGCCGGCATCGGCACGCACGTTGAAGCCGAACAGTACTGCATTCGAAGCCAGCGCCAGGTTGGCGTCGCTTTCGGTGATACCACCGACGCCGCCACCGATCACGCGCACCTGAACTTCGTCGTTGCCCAGGCCCGACAGCGAACCCTGCAGTGCTTCCAGGGAACCACGTACGTCGGTCTTGAGGACGATGTTGAGGGTCTTCTTCTCTTCCTGACCCATGGTCTCGAAGATGTTTTCCAGCTTGCCGGCGTGAGCACGAGCCAGCTTGACCTCGCGGTACTTGCCTTGACGGAACAGGGCAACCTCACGGGCTTTCTTCTCGTCGGCAACCACGGACAGCTCGTCACCGGCTTCCGGGGTACCGTCCAGGCCGAGGATTTCGACCGGGATCGACGGGCCGGCTTCCTTCACAGGCTTGCCGTTCTCGTCGAGCATGGCGCGCACGCGGCCATAATTGGAACCGCACAGGACCATGTCGCCCTGACGCAGGGTACCGTCCTGAACCAGGATGGTCGCCACCGGGCCACGGCCCTTGTCCAGGCGCGATTCGACAACCACGCCACGACCTGGAGCGGTCGGGGTAGCGGTCAGCTCGAGGATCTCGGCCTGCAGCAGAACAGCTTCAAGCAGCTCGTCGACGCCGGTACCCATCTTCGCCGAAACCTTGACGAATGGAGTATCACCACCCCAGTCTTCGGAGGTCACGCCTTCGACGGCCAGCTCGTTGCGAATGCGATCGATATCGGCACCCGGCTTGTCGATCTTGTTCACCGCAACCACCAGCGGAACGCCCGCTGCCTTGGCATGCTGAACGGCTTCGCGAGTTTGCGGCATCACGCCGTCGTCCGCCGCCACCACCAGGATGACGATGTCGGTAGCCTTGGCACCACGGGCACGCATTGCGGTGAACGCAGCGTGGCCTGGAGTATCGAGGAAGGTGACCATGCCGCGGTCGGTTTCCACGTGGTAGGCACCGATGTGCTGGGTAATACCACCGGCTTCGCCAGCAGCAACCTTGGCACGACGGATGTAGTCGAGCAGCGAGGTCTTGCCGTGGTCAACGTGACCCATGACGGTAACGACCGGCGCACGCGATTCGACTTCACCTTCGAACTTCAGCGATTCGGCCAGGGAGTCTTCCAGGGCGGTATCGCTGACCAGGGTCACTTTGTGGCCCAGTTCTTCGGCGACCAGCTGAGCGGTTTCCTGGTCGAGCACCTGATTGATGGTGACCGGAGTACCCAGCTTGAACATGAACTTGACCACTTCAGCGGCCTTGACCGACATCTGTTGGGCCAGTTCCGAGACGGTGATGGTCTCGCCGATGGTCACGTCACGGATGACTGGACCGGTCGGGTTCTGGAAGCCGTGCTGGTTGCGCTTCTTCAGCTTGCTCTTGCCACCGCGGCCACGGCGTACGCCATCGCTCTCTTCATCGGTGGTGCGCGGTGCGGCCCGTGGAGTCGGAGCCTTTTCCTTCTCCTTGACCTTGACCTTGATCGACACGCGCGGGGCCTCGCCACGACGCTCGCCACCACGACGGTCTTCGTCACGGGTACGGCCTTCGTTGCGACGGGCTTCGTCCTTCTTGCGCTCGGCAGCACGGGCTGCGGCGTCTTCGGACGCCGGGGCATCGGCAACTACCGGGGCCGGGGCAGCGGCAGGCGCCGACTCTGGCTTGGCGGCAGGCGCTGGGGCTGCAGCGGCGGTTTCGGCGGCCTGACGGCGAGCCTGCTCTTCGTTGCGCTGGCGAACTTCGGCCTCGACCTTCTCGCGAGCGGCGTTTTCAGCCGCACGGCGCTCTTCCAGTTCACGCTTCTGCTCAGCCTGGATTTCTTCCGGGCTACGCTGCACGAATACTTTCTTCTTGCGTACTTCTACGCTGATGCTCTTGCTACCGGCGACACGCAGGGTGCTGGTGGTTTTGCGCTGCAAGGTAATCTTGCGCGGCTCTTCCGCCTTGCTCTTGTGGCTGCTCTTCAAATGAGTCAGCAAGGTCTGCTTCTCATTGTCGGTCACTACCTGACCGGCGTCGGTGTGCGGCAGACCTGCCTCACGCATCTGCTGCAGCAGGCGCTCTACCGGTGCCTCGACCTCTTGGGCCAGTTCTTTCACCGTGACTTGCGTCATGCACTTCTCTCCTCAGGCCGCGCCTAATTACTCGAACCAGTGGGCTCGGGCGGCCATGATCAACTTGCCGGCACGCTCTTCGTCGATGCCGTCGATGTCGAGCAGATCGTCTATCGACTGCTCGGCCAGGTCTTCGCGGTTAACCACGCCGCGCACCGCCAGTTCCGCCGCCAGGTCTTTGTCCATGCCCTCGAGGGAGAGCAGGTCGTCAGCCGGATGGGCGTCTGCCAGTTTTTCTTCGGTAGCGATGGCCTTGGTCAACAAACGGTCCTTGGCTCGAGCGCGGAGCTCGTTGACGATATCTTCGTCAAAGCCATCGATGTTGAGCATTTCTTCCAACGGTACGTAGGCAATTTCTTCGAGGCTGGTGAAGCCTTCGTCGACCAGCACTTGGGCCAGCTCCTCGTCGACTTCCAGTTCATCGATGAAATTGCGCAGGATGTCACCGGTTTCGGCCTGCTGCTTGGCCTGGATGTCCTTCTCGGTCATCACGTTCAGGGTCCAGCCGGTCAGCTGACTGGCCAGGCGAACGTTCTGACCGCCACGACCAATGGCCTGGGCCAGGTTGTCCTCGGCAACGGCGATGTCCATGGCATGGGCATCTTCATCAACGATGATCGCCGCGACTTCAGCCGGCGACATGGCGTTGATGACGAACTGCGCCGGGTTATCGTCCCACAGGACGATATCCACACGCTCACCACCCAACTCCCCGGATACGGCCTGGACGCGCGAACCACGCATGCCGATGCAGGCGCCTTGCGGGTCGATGCGCTTGTCCTTGGAGCGGACGGCGATCTTGGCTCGCGAACCCGGATCACGGGAGGCAGCCATGACTTCGATGAGGCCTTCGGCAATTTCCGGCACTTCGATGCGGAAAAGCTCGATCAGCATCTGTGGCGCGGTGCGCGACAGGATCAGCTGTGGGCCACGATTCTCGGTGCGAATTTCCTTGAGCAGCGCACGCAGGCGCACGCCAACACGGAAGGTCTCGCGCGGAATGATGTCTTCGCGGGCCAGCAGGGCCTCGGCGTTGTTGCCCAGGTCAACGATGACGTTGTCGCGGGTAACCTTCTTGACGGTACCGGAGATGATCTCGCCAACGCGCTCGCGGTAGGCATCGACCACCTGGGCACGCTCGGCCTCACGGACCTTCTGCACGATGACCTGCTTGGCGGTCTGGGCGGCAATACGACCGAACTCGATGGACTCGATCTTCTCTTCGATCACGTCACCGACCTTGGCTTCAGGGTGGGTTTCGTGAATCTTGCTCAACCAGGTCTCGATCGCCGGATCATCAAGATCGGCTTCGTCGACCACGGTCCAGCGACGGAAGGTTTCGTAGCTACCGGTGTGGCGGTTGATTTCCACACGCAGGTCGACTTCGTCTTCAAAACGTTTTTTGGTTGCAGTGGCCAGTGCCACTTCCAGCGCTTCGAAAATGACGCCGGGCGGTACACCTTTTTCGTTGGATACCGATTCAACAACCAGCAGTACTTCTTTGCTCATCGTACGCCTCGCCTTGCGCAAGCCATTGGGCCCGGATAGTCCGCCGGGCCCGGCACGTCTCAGTCAAAACTGGGAATAATATTGGCCTTGTCGATCGAGTCGATCGGCAACAGGAACTCTTGATTGTCCACCTGGACCACCACGTCCTGCTCCTCCACACCGCGGAGAAGGCCCTGGAAGTTACGACGACCCTCGAAGGGTGAGCGCAGCTTGATCTTCACTTGTTCGCCGGCATGCGAGGCAAACTGTTCCAGAGTGAACAGTGGGCGATCCATGCCTGGAGAAGACACCTCGAGGGTGTACTCACTGCTGATCGGATCTTCCACATCGAGAATTGCGCTGGCCTGACGGCTGACCGCTTCGCAGTCGTCCACCAGGATACCGCCTTCCTTGTCGATGTAGATGCGCAGTACCGAATGCTTACCCTGGGAAACGTATTCGATCCCCCAGCATTGATAGCCCAGACCCTCGACAACCGGGGCCAACAAGGCCTGCAACTGTTCTAGCTTGCTCGACACCTGAACCCCCTCGTGCATGCTGTGCAAATAAAAAATGGGCGAAGCGCCCATCCCTGAAAGCGCCGTTGGACAACGACGCCGAAAACTGTTCGGTTAGCAAAAAGCCCCTGAAAAGGGGCTCCGCTGAAGCTGGTTGCGGGGGCTGGATTTGAACCAACGACCTTCGGGTTATGAGCCCGACGAGCTACCAAGCTGCTCCACCCCGCGACAAAGCTGGGGCAAAAGTATAAGACCGAACCCTCTTGAGGGTCAAATCCGAACCTTCACCTGCAAGAAAGCCCGCTAAAGCGGGCTCTCAAGCTTTAATTGGTACCGAGAAGGGGACTCGAACCCCTACACCCTATGGGCACAACCACCTCAAGGTTGCGTGTCTACCAATTCCACCACCTCGGCAATACTACTACTTGAAACCCGTTACTTCTGCTCTTGTGCCGGAGGAGGTACATCACCCGTACTAGGAGTGGTTTCGCTCTTCTGCTGCTGGAGCACCGGTACATCATCATTAACTGCCGGTTTCTGCGGCTCTTTCACTTCTAGCACTGCTGGATCTGGAAGACCTGCTTGGCTAAGCTGGTGAGCTTGTTGCTTCGCGAAGTATCCTAACCCAAGTGCTGTCAAAAAGAAAGTGGCAGCGAGTATAGCAGTTAATTTACTCAGGAACGTTGCAGAGCCTTGGCTCCCGAACACGGTATTTGAAGCACCCGCGCCGAAAGATGCACCTGCTTCAGCACCTTTACCCTGTTGCAACAGAACCAGCACTACAAGCGACAGCGCTGCCAACAGATGAAAAACAACGATGACTGTTTCCAGCATTTGTTCAGTTTCCTGCGGCGCGACAAATTGCACCGAATTCGTCTGCGTTCAGGGAAGCCCCACCAATGAGCCCCCCATCGATATCCGGCATGCCGAACAGTTCGGCCGCATTGGCCGCCTTCACGCTGCCGCCGTAGAGCAACTGCACCTTCGCAGCCACTTCAGCATCTTCTGCCGCCAACTGGCCACGGATGGCTGCGTGCACATCCTGGGCCTGCTGTGGCGTGGCCGTAAGGCCAGTGCCAATGGCCCATACAGGCTCATAGGCAATTACTGCATTGGCAAAAGCCTTAACACCGAATTCCTCGATGATACTGCTTAGTTGACGCCCGACAACTTCGAGCGTTTTGCCAGCCTCGCGCTCTTCAAGGGTTTCCCCTATGCAAAGCACTGGCTTCAAACCTTTGGCTTGGGCCGCTGCAAACTTTCGATTGAGCACTTCGTCAGTTTCGCCAATGATCTGGCGACGCTCCGAATGACCAATCAACACTAACTTGCAGCCTGCTTCAACCAGCTGTTCCGGAGCAACTTCTCCGGTCAGCGCACCCTGTTCGGGTTGTACTGCAGAATTCTGTGCGCCGACAGTAATTTCCTTACCTGCCAGGCCATCGATCACTTGATTGATGAACAAGGCCGGTGGAAACACAGCGACTTCCACTCCGCTCGGCAAGGCCAGATTTCTCAAGCCTTCGGTCAGCTCAGCGACGCTAGCGCGGGTACCGTGCATCTTCCAGTTACCAGCTACCATAGGGCGACGCATGCTTTACCTCGTCGGTCAAAGTGGGCGCAGATAGTACCCAACCCTATCTGCGCTGGCAAGCGCCTTCAGACACAAACTTCGTCGACCAGTTTGGCCAACGCTTCTGCGTGCGCACGCACCTGGCTTTCGTCCTCGCCCTCGACCATCACCCGCACCAACGGCTCGGTACCGGATTTGCGCAGCAGCACGCGGCCGCGGCCGGCCAAGGCCTCGGTCACCTTGGCACTGGCTTCCTTGACCGCCGGGTGCTCCAGCGGGTCGACCTTGCTGGCGCCATAGCGCACGTTGATCAGCACCTGCGGGCACTTGCGCAGGGCCTGACGAGCCTGGGCCAGGGTTTCGCCACGACGCTTGAGTGCCATCAGCACCTGCAGCGCAGCGATGATCGCGTCACCAGTGGTGGTGTGATTGCAGCACACGACGTGACCGGAGTTTTCACCACCGACCAGCCACTCACGCTCCAGCAGCTCGGCCATGACGTAACGGTCACCGACCTTGGCCCGCACGAACGGGATATCCAGGTCCTTCAGCGCAAGCTCCAGGCCCAGGTTGCTCATCAGCGTGCCCACCACCCCACCCTGTAGCTTGCCCCGCTCCTGCAGGTCGCGAGCGATGATGAACAGCAGCTCGTCACCATCGACGATGGCGCCGGTGTGGTCGACCATCAACACGCGGTCGCCATCACCATCGAAAGCGATGCCCAGGTCGGCATGACCGACCAGCACGGCAGCCTGCAGCGACTCGATGTGAGTCGAGCCACAGCCTTCGTTGATGTTCAGGCCGTCGGGTTGGGCATGCAGCACGGTTACGTCGGCACCCAGCTCACGGAAAACGCTTGGCGCGACCTTGTAGGTGGCGCCATGAGCACAATCGACCACCAGCTTGAGGCCGTCGAAGCTGGTGCTGCTCGGCACGCTGCTCTTGCAGAACTCGATGTAGCGGCCGGCGGCATCGTTGATGCGCGAAACCTTGCCCAGCTTGCCCGACTCGACAACGGTCATAGGCTGGTCGAGCAATTCCTCGATCATCAGCTCGACTTCGTCCGGCAACTTGGTCCCCTGGCCCGAGAAGAACTTGATGCCGTTGTCGTCGTGCGGGTTGTGCGAGGCACTGATGACGATGCCGGCTTCGGCATGGAAGGTACGCGTCAGGTAGGCGATAGCCGGCGTAGGCATCGGCCCGAGCAGCATCACGTCGGCACCTGCCGCGGACAGGCCGGCTTCGAGTGCGGACTCGAACATGTAGCCGGAAATACGCGTGTCCTTGCCAACCAGTACCCGGCAGTGGCCTTGCTTGCGGAAGGCCATGCCGGCGGCCCAGCCAAGCTTCAGCATGAAGTCAGGCGTGATCGGGTATTCGCCGACGCGACCACGAATGCCGTCGGTACCAAAGTATTTTCTGCTCATAGGGACTCCAATGTTCTTATTCGGCGTTTTGCACCGCAGCGATCATGCGCACCACATCAACGGTTTCGGCCACGTCATGGACACGAAGGATGCTCGCCCCCTTGGTCATGGCCAACGCCGCCAGCGCAAGGCTGCCGTACAACCGCTCGCCGACCGGACGTTCCAGCGTCAGGCCGATCATGCTCTTGCGTGAAACACCCACCAGCAGCGGGCGCTTCAGGCGATAGAGCGCTTCCATGTGTTTGAACAAGCTCAGGTTATGCGCCAGTGTCTTGGCGAAACCAAAGCCCGGATCAAGGATGATTCTGTTTGCATCTATGCCGGCCGCAGCACAGGCGGCCATTCGCTGTTCAAGATAACGCGTAACGTCGGCGGTCACATCTTCGTAATGCGGGTCGTCCTGCATGTTGCCTGGCTCGCCGCGCATATGCATGAGGCATACCGGCAGGCCGGTATCCGCTGCAGCGTCCAGGGCGCCATCGCGCTCCAGGGCACGCACGTCGTTGATCAGCCCGGCACCGAGACGCGCCGATTCACGCATGACCGCTGGCGTGGAGGTATCGACCGAGATGACCACATCGAGGCGACTGTTGATCGCCTCGACCATGGGGGCCACCCGCTCCAGCTCCTCGGTCACCGATACCGCGCGCGCGCCCGGCCGCGTGGATTCGCCGCCGATGTCGATCAGCGTGGCACCCGCGGCAACCATCGCCTCGGCATGACGCAACGCCTCGTCACGCTGGTTGAAGCGCCCGCCATCGGAGAAGGAATCAGGGGTGATATTGAGAATACCCATGACATGGGTACGCGACAAATCAAGAACCCGGTTGCCGCAAGGCAACCGGGTCGGGTACTGCACTGAGCTCATAGATGCCCTTAGTGTTGAGCCGCTGGACCGCCAATCGGCGATTCCGGGCGATCACCCTGGGCAGCAGGCTTGCCCGAAGCCGAGTCATCATCCCAGTCGCGCGGTTCGCGGGGGGTACGGCCGGCCATGATATCGTCAATCTGCTCGGCGTCGATGGTCTCGTACTTCATCAGCGCTTCGGCCATGGCATCGAGCTTGTCACGGTTGTCGGTGAGCAACTGCTTGGCCGTGGCGTAGCACTGGTCGATGATGCTGCGCACTTCCGAGTCGATCAGCTTGGCGGTTTCGCCGGAAACGCTGGCGTGCTGGCTGGCAGCACTGCGACCCAGGAACACCTCGCCTTCTTCCTCGGCGTACATCAGCGGGCCGAGTTTTTCGGAAAGGCCCCACTTGGTCACCATGTTGCGGGCGATCTGGCTGGCACGCATGATGTCGTTGGAGGCGCCGGTAGTGACACCGTCGAAGCCCAGAGTCATTTCCTCGGCAATACGGCCGCCATACAGCGAGCAGATCTGGCTGATCAGTGCGCGCTTGGACAGGCTGTAGCGGTCTTCTTCCGGCAGGAACATGGTCACGCCCAGGGCACGACCGCGCGGAATGATCGAAACCTTGTAGACCGGATCGTGCTCAGGCACCAGGCGACCGACAATGGCGTGGCCAGCTTCATGGTAGGCGGTGTTCTGCTTTTCTTTCTCGGACATGACCATGGTCTTGCGCTCGGCGCCCATCATGATCTTGTCCTTGGCCAGCTCGAACTCTTTCATTTCGACCAGGCGCTTGTTGGCGCGCGCGGCAAACAGAGAGGCCTCGTTGACCAGGTTGGCCAGGTCCGCACCGGAGAAGCCAGGGGTACCACGGGCGATGACGGCCGGGTTGACGTTCTCGCCGACCGGCACCTTGCGCATATGCACCTTGAGGATCTGCTCGCGACCACGAATGTCCGGCAGGCCGACCACCACCTGGCGGTCGAAGCGGCCGGGGCGCAGCAGAGCCGGGTCGAGCACGTCCGGGCGGTTGGTAGCGGCGATGACGATGATGCCATCGTTCATCTCGAAGCCGTCCATCTCCACCAGCAACTGGTTGAGGGTTTGCTCACGCTCGTCGTGACCGCCACCCATGCCGGCGCCACGGTGGCGACCAACGGCGTCGATCTCGTCGATGAAGATGATGCACGGGGCGTGCTTCTTGGCCTGCTCGAACATGTCGCGCACACGGCTGGCACCGACACCGACGAACATTTCCACGAAGTCCGAACCGGAAATGGTGAAGAACGGCACCTTCGCCTCGCCGGCGATGGCCTTGGCAAGCAAGGTCTTACCGGTACCGGGCGGGCCGACCATCAACACGCCACGCGGGATACGGCCGCCCAGGCGCTGGAACTTGCCCGGGTCGCGCAGGAACTCGACCAGCTCGCCGACCTCTTCCTTGGCTTCGTCGCAACCTGCAACGTCGGCCAGGGTGGTCTTGACCTGGTCTTCGGACAGCAGGCGTGCCTTGCTCTTGCCAAAACTCATCGGCCCGCCTTTGCCGCCCGCACCGCCCTGCATCTGGCGCATGAAGAACATGAACACGGCGATGATCACCAGGATCGGGAAGCTCGCAACCAGCAACTGGGTCCAGATGCTCTGCTGCTCAGGCTGCTTGCCTTCGATGATGACGTGGTTGTCGACCAGGTCGCCGATCAGGCCATTGTCGGTAATGGCCGGGCGCACGGTCTTGAAGTTGTCGCCGTCGGCGCGCTTGCCGGTAATGATGTAACCGTCGACGGTCACACGCTCGACCTTGCCATCCTTGACCTGCTGGATGAAGTCGGAATAGTTGAGGGTCTGCGGCTCGTTAGGGCTGGAGAAGTTGTTCATCACTGTCACCAGGACAGCTGCGATGATCAACCACAGGATCAGATTCTTTGCCATGTCGTTCAATTCGCTACCCTCTGAGGCCGGCGCACGACGCAGCCGCTCCTCGCATGATATTCATCGCCCTAACTTACTACATTACCTACGCAGCCGCAGGCACCGTCTGTAACCCTTTGTGAAAGCTAGACTACACGAAGTTCGGACGATCCTGACGCAGCGGCCGATTGGAAATAACTATCGGCCACCACGCTTCACGCCTTTCATGCCCCCTTGAAGCCCCTGCCCAGCAGGTACTGTTCGCGGGAACGGTCACGCGACGACGACGGCTTGCGCATCTGCACCTTGTCGAACTTGCTGCGCACGTCCTTGAGGTACACGTCAAAACCTTCGCCCTGGAAAATCTTGATCAGGAAGTCGCCGCCGGGCTTTAGCACGCGGGTTGCCAGATCGAGGGCCAGCTCGCAAAGGAACATGGCACGCGGCATGTCAACCGCAGGCGTACCACTCATATTGGGGGCCATGTCGGAAATCACAAGGTCTACGTGCGAATCGCCGACAGCCTCGAGAATGCGCTGCAACACTTCATCATCGGTGAAATCACCTTGGATGAAGGTCACATCGGGGATCGAGTCCATTTCCAGGATGTCGGACGCAATCAGGCGACCCTGGCCACCAATCAGACGACTGGTCACTTGCGACCACCCACCAGGAGCCGCGCCGAGGTCGATCACGCTCATGCCTGGGCGGATCAGCCGGTCCTTTTCCTGGATCTCCAGCAGTTTGTAGCTCGCACGCGAGCGGTAGCCATCCTTTTGTGCCTGTTTCACAAAAGGATCGTTGAAATGCTCTCGCAGCCAGTTTGCGCTGCTTTTGGAACGTTGTACCACGGGGCACCTCGATGATATGCGTCGTGATTGACTGGGCGGAGCCGGTGGCCCTCGGGTAAAATGCCGGTCAATTTTACAGAATCAGACGGAAAGGGTCAGATTATGCCGCTCAATAACGAGCAGAAGAAGCAATACAAGTCCATTGGTCATGACCTGAAGCCGGTCCTGATCGTTGCTGGCAATGGTTTGAATGAAGGTGTCATCGCCGAACTGGAGCGCGCCTTGGTCGACCATGAGCTGATCAAGGTCGAAATTCGCTCGGAAGACCGCGAAGAGCGTGCCGAGACCATTGCCGAGCTGTGCAAGGCCGGCCGTGCCGAGCTGGTGCAGACCATCGGCAAGAAAGCCCTGATCTACCGCAAGAACCCACAGCCGAACAAGCAGCTGTCCAATATCCACCGTTACAAGTAACGGCAAAGGGGCTGCTGCGCAGCCCATTGCCGGCAAGCCAGCTCCCACAGGTACGGCGCACGGCCTGAAATCGATGCAGTCGGTGTGGGAGCCGGCTTGCCGGCGATGGGCCGCGAAGCGACCCCAGCGATCTCGAGCCGCTTAGCGGCGCACCTTGACCGGAACCGGCTGGGCCACCAGCACGATGCCGGAAAAGCCCAGCACCAGGAAACAGAGCAGCTGCCAGCGCTCGCCAACGGAAATACCGTAGCGCAAGGTGTAATACCCCACACAGGCACCGAAGCCGAGCAACAGCATCTGGCCACGGAACTGCTGCCACCAGGCCGACAGGCCGTCCACCCTTGCCAGCACCGCCAGCTGGGTCAACAAGCCAAGCAGCGCCACACCGATCAACCAGCGGTCGATCTGCCCGGCGATATCCTGCACCAGCAGCGGCGCCAGGCCACTGACCTTGAGCGCGGGCACCAGCCCCACGTGAAACACCCACAGGCCACCAACCCAGAAAACCTGGGCCAGCTGCCAGAGGATTCCCTCGAGGGATGGCGCCCGCAGGCGCCGGTCAGATGTGCTTGACTTCGACAATCTCGTACTCGACCGTACCGTTAGGCGTCTTGACGACAACGGTATCCCCTTCTTCTTTGCCAATGATGGCGCGGGCAATCGGGGCGCTGTTCGAAAGCTTGCCTTTCTTCACATCGGCTTCATCTTCGCCAACGATCTGGTAGGTAACTTCATCATCGGTTTCGGTGTTGGCCAGCACCACAGTGGTGCCAAAAATCACCTTGCCGGTGTGAGCAATGGTGGTCACATCGATCACCACCGAGTTCTGCAAGCGACCTTCGATATCGCGGATACGCGCCTCGACCATGCCCTGCTCTTCACGAGCGGCGTGGTACTCGGCATTTTCCTTCAGGTCGCCCAGTTCGCGCGCTTCACCAATGGCCTGGCTCAAGCGCGGGCGCTCGGTCTTGCTCAGGAAGAGCAGCTCCTCTTCCAGGGCGCGAGCGCCCTGAACAGTCATCGGGTACTTGGTAATGCTCATGCTTTCAGTCCTGCATGCAGATCCTGCAGGCGGCGAACGGTCTTTTCCGGACCAAATTTCAGCGCCTCGCAGATGGCTTCACCGGCCGCAATGGTAGTAGTGCAGTAAATCTTGTGCTGCAGTGCATTGCGACGAATCGAGTAGGAATCGGCGATCGACTGGCGGCCTTCGGTGGTGTTGATGATCAGCGACACTTCGTCGTTCTTGATCATGTCGACCACGTGCGGGCGACCTTCGGTCACCTTGTTCACACGGCGCACTTTCAAGCCAGCCGCTTCGATAACCTTGGCAGTGCCGGCAGTTGCAACCACTTCGAAGCCCAGGGCGATCAGGTCGCGAGCAACGCCAGCCACTTGCGGCTTGTCGTCGTCACGCACGCTGATGAAGGCGGTACCGCCGGTCGGCAGCACTTCGCTGGCACCCATCTGGGCCTTGGCAAAGGCTTCACCGAAGCTGTCACCAACACCCATGACTTCACCGGTCGATTTCATCTCAGGGCCGAGGATCGGGTCAACCCCTGGGAACTTGGCGAACGGGAAGACGGCTTCCTTGACGCTGTAGAAGTTCGGGATGATTTCCTGGGTGAAGCCCAGCTCTTTGAGGGTTTTGCCGGCCATGACGCGAGCCGCGATCATCGCCAGGGAGGTGCCGATGCACTTGGAGACGAACGGCACGGTACGCGAAGCGCGCGGGTTGACTTCGATCACGTAGATCTTGTCGCCCTGCAGGGCCAGCTGCACGTTCATCAGGCCGACCACGCCCAGCTCCAGGGCCATTTTCTTGACCTGTACGCGAACTTCATCCTGCACTTCCTTGCTCAGCGAGTAAGGTGGCAGCGAGCACGCCGAGTCACCGGAGTGAACACCGGCTTGCTCGATGTGCTGCATGATCGCGCCGATCACCACGTCGGTGCCGTCGCATACCGCATCCACATCCATCTCGATGGCGCAGTTGAGGAAGTGGTCGAGCAGTACCGGGCTGTCGTTGGACACCTGTACGGCTTCACGCAGGTAGCGCTTGAGCTCGTCCAGCTCGTAGACGATTTCCATGGCACGGCCGCCCAGTACGTAGGACGGGCGCACTACCAGCGGGTAGCCGATGCCGCCAGCAGCGCTAATGGCTTCTTCTTCGCTACGCACGGTGGCGTTTGGCGGCTGCAGCAGGCTCAGGCGCTGGACCATCTGCTGGAAGCGCTCGCGGTCTTCGGCGCGGTCGATGGCGTCCGGGCTGGTACCGATGATCGGTACGCCGGCTTCTTCCAGGGCGCGCGCCAGTTTCAGCGGGGTCTGGCCGCCGTAGTGGACGATCACGCCTTTCGGCTTCTCGACGCGGCACACTTCCAGCACGTCTTCCAAGGTCAGCGGCTCGAAGTACAGGCGGTCGGAGGTGTCGTAGTCGGTGGAAACGGTTTCCGGGTTGCAGTTGACCATGATGGTCTCGTAACCGTCTTCACGCAGCGCCAGTGCGGCGTGTACGCAGCAGTAGTCGAACTCGATACCCTGACCGATACGGTTAGGACCGCCACCCAGGATCATGATCTTGTCGCGGGTCGACGGGTTGGCCTCGCACTCTTCCTCGTAGGTGGAGTACAGGTAGGCGGTGTCGGTGGCGAACTCGGCAGCGCAGGTGTCGACGCGCTTGTACACCGGGAACACTTCCAGCTTGTGGCGGTGACGGCGCAGGTTCTTGTCGGTGATACCCAGCAGCTTGGCCAGACGCTGGTCGGAGAAGCCCTTGCGCTTGAGGCGCAGCATGTAGTCCTTGTCGATCGACGACAGGGCCAGGGTCTTGACCTTTTCTTCTTCCTTGATCAGGTCTTCCATCTGCACCAGGAACCACATGTCGATGCCGGTCAGGTCGAAGATCTGCTCGCAGGTCATGCCGGCACGCATGGCGTCGGCCACGTACCAGATACGCTCGGCGCCCGGCACGGTCAGCTCGCGCTTGAGAATGCTGCTGGCTTCAGGGTTGGCCAGGTCGACTTTCGGGTCGAGGCCGCAGGCGCCGACTTCCAGGCCGCGAAGGGCTTTCTGCAGGGACTCCTGGAAGGTACGGCCGATGGCCATGACTTCACCCACGGATTTCATCTGGGTGGTCAGGCGGGCGTCGGCTTTCGGGAATTTTTCGAAGGCGAAACGCGGCAGCTTGGTGACGACATAGTCGATCGACGGTTCGAAGGACGCCGGGGTGCGGCCGCCGGTGATGTCGTTCTGCAGTTCGTCGAGGGTGTAGCCGACAGCCAGCTTGGCAGCGATCTTGGCGATCGGGAAACCGGTGGCCTTGGAGGCCAGCGCCGAGGAGCGCGAAACGCGCGGGTTCATCTCGATCACGACCATGCGGCCAGTGTTCGGGCAGATACCGAACTGCACGTTGGAACCGCCGGTTTCTACACCGATTTCACGCAGCACCGCCAGCGAGGCGTTGCGCATGATCTGGTATTCCTTGTCGGTCAGGGTCTGTGCCGGGGCAACGGTGATCGAGTCACCGGTGTGCACGCCCATCGGGTCGAAGTTCTCGATCGAGCAGACGATGATGCAGTTGTCCTTCTTGTCGCGGACCACCTCCATCTCGTATTCCTTCCAGCCGATCAGCGATTCGTCGATCAGCAGTTCCTTGGTCGGCGACAGGTCCAGGCCCCGGGCGCAGATTTCTTCGAACTCTTCACGGTTGTAGGCGATACCACCACCGGTGCCGCCCATGGTGAACGACGGACGGATGATGCACGGGAAGCCCAGGCGCTCGAGGACGGCGTTGGCTTCTTCCATGCTGTGGGCGATACCGGAGCGCGGGCACTCCAGGCCGATGTCCTTCATTGCCTTGTCGAAGCGCGAGCGGTCTTCAGCCTTGTCGATGGTGTCGGCGTTGGCACCGATCATTTCCACGCCGAACTTTTCCAGAACGCCGTGGCGCTCCAGGTCCAGGGCGCAGTTCAGTGCAGTCTGGCCACCCATGGTCGGCAGCAGTGCGTCCGGGCGCTCTTTCTCGATGATCTTGGCCACCGACTGCCATTTGATCGGCTCGATGTAGGTGGCGTCGGCCATGGCCGGGTCGGTCATGATGGTGGCCGGGTTGGAGTTCACCAGGATGACGCGGAAACCTTCCTCGCGCAGGGCTTTACAGGCCTGGGCGCCGGAGTAGTCGAATTCGCAGGCCTGGCCGATCACGATCGGGCCAGCGCCGAGAATCAGGATGCTTTTGATGTCTGTACGTTTTGGCATGGTTGTCACTCAAATCCGGGGTCAGTCGGCAAGCCGCCTTGAACAATCTGGGTCAGGCGCTTCCGGGCGCGGCGCAAGCCGGCCCGGGGCCTTGAAGCAGGATGCTCAGCGGCGCTTGGCCATGGCATCGATGAAACGATCGAACAGTGGCGCGACGTCGGTCGGGCCTGGGCTCGCTTCAGGGTGGCCCTGGAAGCTGAACGCGCTCTTGTCGGTACGCTCGATACCCTGCAGGGTGCCGTCGAACAGCGACTTGTGGATGGCGCGGACGTTGCCCGGCAGGGTGGCTTCGTCAACGGCAAAGCCGTGGTTCTGGCTGGTGATCATGACCACGCCAGTGTCCAGGTCCTGGACCGGGTGGTTGGCACCGTGGTGGCCGTGGCCCATTTTCACGGTCTTGGCGCCAGAGGCCAGGGCCAGCAGCTGGTGGCCCAGGCAGATGCCGAATACCGGGATCTCGGTCTCGAGGATGTCCTTGATCGCCTGGATAGCGTAGTCGCACGGCTCGGGGTCACCAGGGCCGTTGGACAGGAACACGCCATCCGGGTTGAGTGCCAGCACTTCGCTGGCCGGGGTCTGGGCCGGCACCACGGTCACGCGGCAGCCACGGGCAACCAGCATGCGCAGGATGTTCAGCTTGACGCCGTAGTCGAAGGCGACGACGTGGTACGGCAGGTCAGCGGCTTCGATGGTCGGGTGACTGTCGGTCTTCAGTTCCCACACGCTGGAGCGCCACTCGTAGCGTTCCTTGGTGGAAACGACCTTGGCCAGGTCCATGCCCTTCAGGCCCGGGAAGGCGCGGGCGGCGGCGATGGCGGCTTCTTCGCTGATATTGTCACCGGCGAGGATGCAACCGTTCTGAGCGCCCTTTTCACGCAGGATTCGGGTCAGGCGACGGGTGTCGATGCCGGCGATGGCGACGACGTTGTTGGCCTTGAGGTACTCAGGCAGCGACTGGGTGTTACGCCAGTTGCTGGCCAGCAGCGGCAGGTCACGAATGACCAGGCCAGCGGACCAGACGCGGTTCGACTCGGCGTCTTCCGGAGTAGTACCGGTGTTGCCGATGTGCGGGTAGGTCAGGGTAACGATTTGCTGCGCATAGGAAGGGTCTGTAAGGATTTCCTGGTAGCCGGTCATAGCGGTGTTGAATACCACCTCACCAACGGTCTGACCGTCGGCACCGATAGCTTCACCGCGGAAAATACTGCCGTCGGCAAGGGCGAGTATGGCTGGCTTTGTCAAGAAGACCTCCCGTAAATCAAGCATGAAAGGGCGATCGCAGGTTGCAAAAAAGCGGAGTGACGTATGGACACGTCACCCCGCTTTCATGTGCTGAATTCAATTCGCTGCGCGCTTTTAGTGGACACACTAAAGCTGTAGCTTACAGAAAAGTGCGTTTTCGGTCTACCGCGGATGTGCCTCTAAAACACATCAATGCGACAGGCTGACATCGGCGCCGGCTTTCTTCGCGGGTAACCCGCTCCCACAGGTACAGCGCTGCCCTCAGGCATGGCGCTATCCCAGTGGGAGCTGGCAAGCCCGCGAAGAAGCCAACACCACTCCAACTGCTTAACGCAGCTCGAGCACATCCTGCATGTCGTACAGGCCAGGCTCACGCCCGTCCAGCCACAGCGCCGCTCGCACGGCACCCTTGGCGAAGGTCATGCGACTGGAAGCCTTGTGGGTAATCTCGACGCGCTCGCCTTCGGCGGCGAACAGCACGGTATGGTCACCCACCACATCACCGGCACGTACGGTGGCGAAGCCAATGGTCTGACGCTCACGTGCGCCGGTCTGCCCTTCACGACCATACACGGCCACTTCCTGCAGGTTGCGACCCAGTGCCTGGGCAACCACTTCCCCCATGCGCAGCGCGGTGCCCGACGGCGCATCGACCTTGTGCCGGTGGTGCGCTTCGAGGATTTCGATATCCACATCGTCACCCAGCACGCGCGCTGCGGTATCCAGCAGCTTCAGGCACAGGTTGACACCGACACTGAAGTTGGCGGCGAAGACGATCGGGATTTCCTTGCCGGCTTCGGCCAACTGCTGCTTCTCTTCCGGAGTGAAGCCCGTAGTACCGATGACCATGGCCTTGCCCGCCTTGCGGCAGAACGCCAGGTTCTTCAGGGTTACCGAAGGGTGGGTGAAGTCGATCAGCACGTCAAACTCATCGACCACCTTGCCCAGGTCGTCGGAAATCGGCACACCAATACGGCCCAGGGCCGCCAGCTCACCAGCATCAGCACCCACCAGCGAGCTGTCCGGGCGGTCAATCGCCGCCGTCAGGCCTGCCTGGGGTGCCTGCTGCTGCACGGCTTCGACGAGGGTCTTGCCCATCCGCCCTGCCGCGCCCATCACTGCAATACGTCGCATAGCCATTTCCTTGTCAGAGATCGCCGAAGAAGCGCTTCACGCCATCGAACCAGCCACTGGCCTTGGGCGAGTGGGAGCTATCACCTTCCAGCGAATCACGCAGCTCTTCGAGCAATTCGCGCTGGCGGCGACTGAGGTTGACCGGAGTTTCCACCGCAACGCGGCACAGCAGGTCACCCGCACCACCACCGCGCACCGGGGCAACCCCCTTGCCGCGCAGACGGAACTGCTTGCCGGTCTGGGTGCCTTCCGGGATCTTCAGCTTCACCCGACCATCCAAGGTCGGCACTTCCAGCTCGCCACCCAGGGCGGCATCGGTGTAGCTGATCGGTACTTCGCAGTACAGGTGCTTGCCGTCACGCTGGAAGATCTCGTGCTCACGCACGTTGATCACCACATACAGGTCGCCAGTCGGGCCACCATGGGTACCAGCCTCGCCCTCGCCCGACAGGCGGATGCGGTCGCCGGTATCGACACCTGCCGGTACCTTGACCGACAGCGTCTTGTATTCCTCGACACGGCCTTCGCCGTGGCACGAGGTGCAGGGATCGGTAATGATCTTGCCCTGGCCATGGCAGCGCGGGCAGGTCTGCTGTACCGAGAAGAAGCCCTGCTGCATGCGCACCTGGCCGATACCGCCACAAGTCGGGCAGGTGGACGGGGTGGAGCCCTTCTTGGCACCGGAGCCGTCGCACGGCTGGCAGTTGACCAGGGTGGGCACGCGGATGCTGACCGTGGTGCCACGCACCGCCTCTTCCAGGTTAAGTTCCAGTGTGTAGCGCAGGTCGCTGCCGCGCTGGGCGCCGCCACGCGAGCCGCCACGCCCACCACCGAAGAAGTCGCTGAACACATCGCCGAAGATGTCGGAGAAGTTGGCACCACCGAAACCTGCGCCACCGCCACCCATGCTCGGGTCCACACCTGCATGGCCGTATTGGTCGAAAGCCGCACGCTTGCTGGCGTCAGACAGCACTTCGTAGGCCTCGTTGGCCTCCTTGAACTTGTCTTCCGACTCTTTGTCGCCTGGGTTGCGGTCCGGGTGGTACTTCATCGCCAGGCGGCGATAAGCCTTCTTGAGGTCAGCTTCGCTGGCGCCGCGCTCGACACCCAGTACCTCATAATAATCACGCTTGGACATAGGTCATTTGCACCTTGTTGGGCGTCTGGCATCTGCGCCGCGCCATCAGCACCTGCCTTATGCCCACCAGGGCCACTGACAGATGCTGTAAAAATTCTCGAATTCCAGATACGCCAACGCGGGAGCAAGCCCCCGCGCGGCGACATCCTACCAGCTCACCGCCAAACGGCGGTGAACCGGCCGACAACTTGCAGGGATTACTGCTTGTTGTTGTCTTTCACTTCTTCGAACTCAGCGTCAACCACGTCATCGTGCTTGGCTTCCGGCTCGGCTTGCTGCGCGCCACCCTGAGGCTGTTCGGCCGACTGCTCGGCGTACATCTTCTGGGCAACCGGTGCCGAAACCTTGGACAGCTCTTCGACCTTGGCGTCGATGGCAGCCTTGTCGTCGCCTTTGACAGCGGCTTCCAGGGCAACAACGGCAGCCTCGATGGCGGCTTTCTCTTCGGCGGTAACCTTGTCACCAGCGTCAGCGACCATCTTGCGGGTCGAGTGAACCAGCGCGTCACCCTGGTTACGGGCAGCGGCCAGCTCTTCGAACTTGCGGTCTTCCTCGGCATTGGCCTCGGCGTCACGCACCATGCGCTCGATTTCTTCGTCCGACAGGCCGGAGTTGGCCTTGATCACGATCGACTGCGACTTGCCGGTGGCCTTGTCTTTGGCGCTGACGTGCAGGATGCCGTTGGCGTCGATGTCGAAGGTTACTTCGATCTGTGGCACGCCACGTGGAGCCGGCGGAATGTCAGCCAGGTCGAACTTGCCCAGCGACTTGTTCTGGGCAGCCTGCTTGCGCTCACCTTGCAGCACGTGAATGGTCACCGCGCTCTGGTTGTCATCGGCAGTCGAGAACACCTGCGACTTCTTGGTCGGAATGGTGGTGTTCTTCTCGATCAGCGAAGTCATCACGCCACCCATGGTTTCGATACCCAGGGTCAGCGGGCTGACGTCCAGCAGCAGCACGTCTTTCACGTCACCGGCCAGCACGGCGCCCTGGATGGCAGCACCCATTGCCACGGCTTCGTCCGGGTTGACGTCCTTGCGCGCTTCCTTGCCGAAGAAATCGGCAACGGCTTTCTGTACCAGCGGCATACGGGTCTGGCCACCGACCAGGATCACGTCGTCGATCTTGCTGGCGTCGATGCCGGCGTCTTTCAGAGCGATGCGGCAAGGCTCGATGGTACGGGTAACCAGGTCTTCGACCAGCGATTCCAGCTTGGCGCGGGAAATCTTCACGTTCAGGTGCTTCGGACCGGTAGCGTCTGCAGTGATGTACGGCAGGTTTACGTCGGTCGACTGAGCGGAGGACAGTTCGATCTTGGCCTTTTCAGCGGCTTCTTTCAGACGCTGCAGTGCCAGGGGATCGTTCTTCAGGTCCATGCCGGACTCTTTCTTGAACTCGTCCACGAGGTAGTCGATCAGGCGCATGTCGAAGTCTTCGCCACCAAGGAAGGTGTCGCCGTTGGTAGCCAGTACTTCGAACTGGTGCTCACCGTCGACTTCGGCGATTTCGATGACCGAAACGTCGAAGGTACCGCCACCCAGGTCATAAACGATGACGGTGTGGTCGCCCTTGGCCTTGTCCATGCCGTAAGCCAGTGCAGCGGCAGTCGGCTCGTTGATGATGCGCTTTACGTCCAGGCCAGCGATGCGACCGGCATCCTTGGTGGCCTGACGCTGGCTGTCGTTGAAGTAGGCCGGAACGGTGATGACCGCTTCGGTAACGGCCTCGCCGAGGTAGTCTTCGGCGGTTTTCTTCATTTTCTTCAGGACTTCGGCGCTGATCTGCGGCGGAGCCATGTCCTTGCCGCTGGCCTGAACCCAGGCGTCGCCGTTGCTGGCCTTGACGATCTTGTAAGGCACCAGCTTGATGTCTTTCTGTACCACATCTTCTTCGAAGCGGCGGCCAATCAGGCGCTTCACTGCGAACAGAGTGTTGTGCGGGTTGGTGACCGCCTGACGCTTGGCCGACTGACCCACCAGGATTTCGCCATCATTGGCGTAGGCCACGATCGAAGGGGTGGTACGCGCACCTTCGGCGTTTTCGATGACCTTGACGTTACCGTTTTCCAGAACAGAGACGCACGAGTTGGTGGTCCCCAGGTCGATACCGATGATTTTACCCATGTTAACTCTCCCGAAACTTGAATTTGGTAGCAGCGACTACTTTGGCCAACTGCGGTAATACTTGAAGGCTTGACACCTAGATGGGGATGCCCGGAAGGATTTCAAGCCTTTTCATCGATCGAGGGCTGCGCGGCGCTCGGCGCCTTGCTGACCACCACCATGGCAGGGCGCAGCAGGCGGCCGTTGAGCAGATAGCCCTTCTGGAACACGTTCAGCACGCTGTTCGGCTCGACTTCGGCGTTTTCCTGCATGGCCATGGCCTGGTGATGCTCTGGATTGAACGGCTGGCCGTGAGGGTCGACCGCTTCAAGGTTGTAACGCTTGAGGGTGTCCTGGAACATCTTCAGGGTCAGCTCGACACCTTCACGGATCTGCTTGACGTGCTCGTCGTCGGCACTGGAGTGCGCCAGGGCCAGCTCCAGGCTGTCGATCACAGGCAGCAGGTCGCCCGAGAACTTCTCGAGGGCAAACTTGTGGGCTTTCTCGACATCCTGTTCGGCACGACGGCGAGCGTTCTGCACGTCGGCAACGGCGCGCAGCGCCTGGTCCTTGGCGGCGGCCAGCTGCTCCTCGAGTTCCAGGACGCGGGCGTCGGCAGCATTACCTGCACCGGTCTCTTCGACGTTTAGGTCTTTCTCGTTCAGCTGTTCGTCAGCCATGGGGTCTCTCCTGCGCAATTTTGTGGACTGCGAGCCAGGCTCGCCTTGGATGACGGCTATATGGGGCCGGAAAAACCAGCTTCAAGGGGCAAGGTGGTTTTCCCGGCTGCAACAGAATCTGCCAAGGGGCATTGGCAGGCCTGAAAAAAGTACTGTATAAATAAACAGACCTGACCTTTCGGGAGCCGCCCCATGCTGGTGCACCTGTCCATTCACAACTACGCCATCGTCGAGCACCTCGATCTCGAAATCGCCCGCGGCATGTCCGTCATCACCGGCGAGACCGGTGCCGGCAAGTCGATCATGCTCGACGCCCTCGGCCTGGCGCTGGGCGACCGGGCTGACAGCGGCGTGGTTCGCCCCGGCACGGACAAGGCAGACATACTCGCCACCTTCGACCTGGTGGACATCCCCGAGGCACATGCCTGGCTGGCCGAGCGCGACCTGGACAACGACGGCCTGTGCATCCTGCGCCGGGTGATCACCGCCGAAGGCCGCAGCCGCGGCTACATCAATGGCACGCCCTGCCCACTCGGCGATCTCAAGGCACTGGGCGAGCTACTGATCGATATCCACAGCCAGCACGAGCACCAGTCGCTACTGAAGACCGACACGCACCGGCGCCTGCTCGACGAGTACGCCGGTGCCGTCGACCTGGCCCGCCAGGTACAGCTGGCGGCCAAGCGCTGGAACCAGACCCGTCTGGAGCTGGAGCGCCTGTCCAACTCCGGCGATGAGCAGCGCGCCCGCCATCAGCTGTTGAGCTACCAACTGGAAGAACTGGACAACCTCGGCCTGGGCGAACACGAGCTGGAGCAGCTGGAGCAGGAACACAAGAACCTGACCAGCGCCGAAGCCCTGTTCGGCATTTGCCGACAGGTCATCGACCAGTGCAGTGAAAGCGATTCGGGCAATGTGCTCAGCGCCCTCACCTCCAGCCTCAACCGCCTGGGTGCCGCTACCAACTCGCCGAAGGCACTGAGCGAAGCGGCCAACCTGATCGCCAGCGCGCAGATCCAGGTCGAGGAGGCCGTGGGCGAGCTCAACCGCTTCCTCGACAACTTCGACGCCGACCCCATGCGCCTGCAGGCACTGGAAGAACGCCTCGACACTATCTATACGCTGGCGCGTAAACACCGCGTGCACCCCACCGAACTACCCCACCTGCAACAGCAGTTGATGGAAGAGCTGGAAGGCCTGAACGCCAGTGACGAGTCGATCGAGCGGCTGGGTGAAGAGCTGGCCGCTTTCGCCCAGCATTATAAAGAGAAGGCTCGCGAGCTCAGTGCACTGCGCCAGCAGGCCGCCCAGCAGCTGGCAGTGGCCGTCGAGCAGGAAATCCAGCGCCTGGGCATGCCCGGCGGGCGCTTCTGCATCGCACTTACACCCAATGAGGGAGCAGACCTTTCGCCTCATGGCCTGGAACAGATCGAACTACTCGTCAGCGCCAACCCCGGCCAACCGCTCAAAGGCCTGGCCAAGGTGGCTTCAGGTGGCGAACTGTCCCGCATCAGCCTCGCCATTCAGGTGATTACCGCGCAGACCTCGCGCATTCCCACCCTGGTGTTCGACGAAGTCGACGTCGGTATCGGCGGGCCTACTGCCGAAATCGTCGGCCAACTGCTGCGCCGCCTGGGCGAACGCGGCCAGGTGCTAACCGTTACTCACCTGCCGCAGGTGGCGGCACAAGGGCATCACCACCTGTTCGTGCACAAGGTGCGCAACAGCGACACCACCCATACCGCCGTGGCCAACCTGGGCAAACGCGAGCGGGTCGAGGAAGTGGCGCGGATGCTGGGCGGCATAGACCTGACCAAGGAATCCCTGGCGCATGCGCGCAAGATGGTGGTGAGCGGCAAGGCCTGAACCCTTCTTTTCCAGGCCTCTTCGCGGGTAAACCCGCTCCCACAGGATATTCCGCAGTACCTGTGGGAGCGGGTTTACCCGCGAAGAGGCCGGCACAAACGACCCAGCTCTCAGCCTCAGAAAGCACAAAAGCGACCCGAAGGTCGCCTTTGCCATTCATAACGATAAGAAATCGTTACTTCTTTTTACGCACGTACAGGACCAGATTGTGGTCTACCAGCTCGTAGCCATGCTCGGCCACGATTTCGCGCTGGCGTTTCTCGATCTCGGCATCCATGAACTCGATGACTTCACTGGTATCCACGTTGACCATATGGTCGTGGTGACCGCCATCGGCCAGTTCGAACACCGCATGACCGCCGTCGAAGTTGTGGCGAACCACCAGACCCGCCGCTTCGAACTGGGTCAGTACGCGGTAGACGGTGGCCAGGCCCACGTCCTCGCCAGCCTCCATCAGCGCCTTGTAGACATCCTCGGCGCTCATGTGACGCTGCTCGGTGGAGTCGAGCATCTGAAGGATCTTGACTCGAGGCAGGGTCACCTTGAGACCGGCTTTGCGCAATTCGCTATTTTCAACCATGGTCAGCTTTCTCGCCGATGCTGCTTCGCAGCTTCTCTTAATACGGGTATGATCGGGGTTTACGTTGTCCAGCCAAGATAGTGGAAGTCGCCCACCGATGCAAAACACCAAGCTCTTGCTAACCAGCCTCACCCTAGTGGGACTGCTCGCACTCGCCGGTTGCTCGTTTCCCGGGGTTTACAAAATCGACATCCAGCAGGGCAATGTCGTTACGCAAGACATGATAGACCAATTGCGCCCCGGAATGACCCGCCGGCAAGTAAGGTTTATCATGGGTAACCCGCTGATCCAGGACACCTTCAACACCAACCGTTGGGATTACCTGTACAGCCTGCAGCCAGGCGGCGGCAAACGCCAGCAAGAACGCATGAGTGTGTTCTTCAACGAAAGCGATCAGCTGGTCAGCCTTTCTGGCGACTTCATGCCAGGCGTCAGCCGCGACCAGGAAATCCTTGGCGGCAGCAGTGACACCACGGTCAGCCCGGCCAACCAGGCAGAGCAGCCAACCGTGCAGCCTGAAGAAAAACCGGCCAAGCCAGGCTCGGTGGAAGAATCCATCCAGCGCGAGATCGACACCATCGAGACCACCCCGGTCCCGACTCCAGCGCCGTTGGAAACCTCGCCTCAATAAGCGGCGAGCAGAAACAAAAAGCCCGGACCTGGTCCGGGCTTTTTGTTGCCGCTTTTTCAGTCAGGCATTCAACTGCTTGGCACGCTGGCAAAACGCATCCACCAGCGTATTGGCCGCCTGGTTGAACAGCGGACCCAGGGTCGCGCGCACCAGCGGGCCGGCATAATCGAACGACAGGTCCAGGCTGATCTTGCAGGCCTTGTCACCCAACGGCTTGAACACCCACAGGCCATGCAGCTGGGTGAACGGCCCTTCTTCCAGGTTCATCTCGATGGACTGCCCCGGCACCAGTACATTGCGAGTGACGAAGTGCTGGCTCATGCCGCCCTTGGCCACTTCGAGCTTGGCGCGCATGTGCGTGTCGCTGGCTTCGATCACCGTCGAGGCCGAGCACCAAGGCAGGAACTGCGGATAGCTGGCCACATCGTTGACCAGATCGTAAAGCGCCTGGGCAGGGTATGGCAGCAGGGCGGAGCGTTGAATATGGGTAGTCATCCAGGCGTCACTTCCAAGGCTGGGTGGCGGCGCTTCGCAGCGCGCCGAAAACAGGTTCTGCCGCAAAGACAGGGGCTGTATTGTCCGGTATTCATTGCAGTGGCTCAAGCACACCGAAATCCCATAGCCGACGACGCGGCGACTGCCTATAATGCCGCCCCTATGGCTAAACAAAAGAAACATCCGACCGGGACCATCGCGCAAAACAAGAAGGCGCGACACGATTACTTCATCGAACACAAGTTCGAGGCCGGGCTGGTCCTGTCCGGCTGGGAAGTAAAAAGCCTGCGAGCCGGCAAGGCGCACCTGACTGACAGCTACGTGCTGCTGAAGGACGGTGAAGCCTGGCTGTTCGGCAGCCACATCACCCCGCTGACCACGGCCAGCACCCACGTCATCGCCGACCCCATCCGTACTCGCAAGCTGCTGCTGAACAAGCGCGAGCTCGAGCGACTGGAAGCGGCCGTGGCGCAAAAGGGCTACACCTGCGTGGCCCTGGCGCTGTACTGGAGCAAGCACCTGATCAAGTGCGAAATCGCACTGGGCAAGGGCAAGAAGGAATTCGACAAGCGCGACACCATGCGCGAGCGCGATTCCAACCGCGAGCTGCAGCGGGCAGTGCGGAACAAGGGCAAGGAAGAGTAATACCTCTTCTTTAGCCTGTTCTGGCCTCTTCGCGGGTAAACCCGCTCCCACTGGATTAACACTGAGTTCAGATTCGGTGCAGTCTCTGTGGGTGCGGGTTTACCCGCGAAGAGGCCAGCACTGCCAGTACAAATCTCAACGCCCGCTACGCCGCTCCGCCCGCGCCACTCGCTGCGCTTCTTCATGCGCCTCTTCCAGCACCTCCTGCACATACAGAATGTGCCGGCTGGACACCTCCCGCGCATCCTCCGCCCTGCCCTCGACTATCGCCAGGTACAGCTCCCGGTGCTGGCTGATCAGCATGTCCCGGGTCTCGGTGCGTTGCTGGTACATGCCACCGATGTTGGTCACTACATTGCGCTTGAGCAGGTCGAACAAGCCCCGAATGGTGTGCAGCAGCACGGCGTTATGGCTGGCTTCGGCAATCGCAAGATGGAAGCGCGCATCGGCAGCGCCCTCCTCTGCGCGAGTCACCTCATCAGCCCTCGCATAGCAGTCCTGCAGCGCATCGAACGCCGCCTTCAGCCGCGCCCGGTCCGGCTGGGTCGCGCGCTGGGCCGCGTAGTAGGCGCAGGACGCCTCCAGGGTATGGCGGAATTCGAGCAGGTCACGCTGCGCCTCGGCACTGTGCTCGAGCAGCTGCAGCAATGGGTCGCTGAAAGTGGACCCCAGAGACTCGGCGACAAAATTGCCCCCACCCTGGCGGCTGACCAGCAGCCCCTTGGCCACCAGCTTCTGGATCGCCTCACGCAGTGACGGGCGGGAAACGCCGAACTGCTCGGCAAGGACACGCTCGGCCGGCAGCCGCTGCCCCGAAGTCAGCGTGCCTTCCAGAATCATCCCTTCCAACCGATCGACAATGTCGTCGGACAGGCGCCGTTGGCGGACCTGATCAAAAACCATCACATGCTCTCCACAAACCCCCGGCAGATTTCAGGGGGCGTCTATTCTCGCCGATCCAGATCGCGCAAACACCCACCAGGTGACGATTTTCCCGGCCCACCAGGCGCCCGCTCATCGGCACACGACCAAAGTTTTGCACGGGACAAATTGACACACCCACGAAGACGCTTTTAACCTAGCGCCCAGCCATTGTAAATTGGTCTTACCAATTATCCAATGCCAGTGCCTGACCAACAACAATTAGGGGCCACCCCATATGCAAACCTGGCAACAAATCTATAGTCCGCTTGGTAGTCTTGGCCTGTCCGCACTGGCGGCGGTCATTCCCATCGTCTTTTTCTTCCTTGCCCTCGCCGTGTTCCGCCTCAAAGGCCACGTGGCCGGCAGCATAACTCTCGCATTGTCGATCCTGGTGGCCATCTTCGCCTTCCAGATGCCTGTCGACATGGCATTCGCCGCTGCGGGTTATGGCTTCCTCTACGGCCTCTGGCCGATTGCCTGGATCATCGTAGCCGCGGTGTTCCTGTACAAACTCACGGTCAAGAGCGGCCAGTTCGAAGTGATCCGCAGTTCGGTGCTGTCGATTACCGATGACCAGCGCCTGCAAGTGCTGCTGATCGGCTTCTGCTTCGGTGCCTTCCTGGAAGGTGCGGCAGGCTTTGGCGCACCGGTGGCAATCACTGCCGCGCTGCTGGTGGGCCTGGGCTTCAACCCTCTGTACGCCGCCGGCCTGTGCCTGATCGCCAACACCGCGCCAGTGGCCTTCGGCGCCCTGGGTATCCCGATCATCGTGGCCGGCCAGGTCACCGGCATCGACGCCTTCCACATTGGCGCCATGACCGGCCGCCAGCTGCCGCTGCTGTCGCTGTTCGTACCGTTCTGGCTGGTGTTCATGATGGACGGCCTGCGTGGCGTGAAAGAAACCTGGCCTGCCGCCCTGGTCGCCGGCCTGAGCTTCGCCGTCACCCAGTACTTCACCTCGAACTTCATCGGCCCGGAGCTGCCGGACATCACCTCGGCCCTGGCCAGCCTGATCGCCCTGACCCTGTTCCTGAAAGTCTGGCAGCCCAAGCGTTCGTTCGCCGAAGCCAAAGGCAGCGTCGGCGCCGCCGTGGTTCAGCCAAGCGGCAGCCAGCCAAGCCCCTACAGCTTTGGCGAAATTTTCAAGGCCTGGTCACCGTTCCTGATCCTCACCGTGCTGGTCACCATCTGGACCTTGAAACCGTTCAAGGCAGCGTTCGCCCCAGGCGGCGCGATGTACAACTTCGTGTTCAACTTCGCCATCCCGCACCTCGACCAACTGGTGATCAAGACCGCACCGATCGTCGCCGCGCCAACCGCCATGCCAGCGGTGTTCAAGCTCGACCCGATCTCTGCCACCGGCACCGCGATCTTCCTCTCGGCGCTGATCTCCATGGCCGTGCTGAAGATCAACTTCAAAACTAGTCTGACCACTTTCAAGGAAACCTTCTGGGAGCTGCGCTGGCCAATCCTGTCGATCGGCATGGTGCTGGCCTTCGCCTTCGTCACCAATTACTCCGGCATGTCCTCGACCATGGCGCTGGTGCTGGCGGGTACCGGTGCCGCGTTCCCGTTCTTCTCGCCATTCCTCGGCTGGCTGGGCGTGTTCCTGACCGGTTCCGACACTTCGTCCAACGCCCTGTTCAGCTCGCTGCAGGCCACCACCGCGCACCAGATCGGGGTCAATGACACTCTGCTGGTAGCAGCCAACACCAGCGGCGGCGTGACCGGCAAGATGATTTCGCCGCAGTCGATCGCCGTGGCCTGCGCCGCCACCGGCCTGGTTGGCAAGGAATCCGACCTGTTCCGCTTCACCGTCAAGCACAGCCTGTTCTTCGCCACCATCGTCGGCCTGATCACCCTGATCCAGGCCTACTGGCTGACCGGCATGCTGGTTCATCACTAAAGTGAAAGGGGCCGGGCGCCATCGCGCGCCCGGCAGTCCCCACATGCAACGCTGCGAGAATCCATGATCATTTCTGCCTCTACCGACTATCGCGCCGCGGCCCAACGCAAGCTGCCTCCCTTCCTGTTCCACTATGCCGACGGCGGCGCCTACGCCGAGCACACCCTGCGCCACAACGTCTCGGACCTGGCCAGTATTGCCCTGCGTCAGCGCGTGCTGAAGAACATGTCCGAACTCAGCCTTCAGACCAAACTGTTCGACGAAACCCTGAGCATGCCAGTGGCCCTGGCCCCGGTCGGCCTCACCGGCATGTACGCCCGCCGCGGCGAAGTGCAAGCGGCGCGCGCGGCAGCTGCCCACGGCATCCCGTTCACCATGTCCACGGTGTCGGTTTGCCCGATCGAAGAAGTGGCCCCGGCCATCGACCGGCCGATGTGGTTCCAGTTGTACGTGCTCAAGGACCGCGGCTTCATGCGCAACGCTCTGGAGCGGGCCAAGGCCGCCGGGGTCAAGACCCTGGTGTTCACCGTCGACATGCCGACACCCGGCGCCCGGTACCGCGACGCCCACTCTGGCATGAGCGGCAAGAACGGCCCGCTGCGTCGCGTGCTGCAAGCCATGACCCACCCCGAGTGGGCGTGGGATGTCGGCGTGATGGGGCGCCCGCACGATCTGGGCAACATTTCCACCTACCGTGGCAACCCCACCGGCCTTGCCGACTACATCGGCTGGCTGGCCAACAACTTCGACCCGTCGATCTCCTGGAAAGACCTGGAGTGGATCCGCGAATTCTGGGACGGCCCGATGATCATCAAGGGCATCCTCGATGCCGATGACGCCCGTGATGCGGTCAGGTTCGGTGCCGACGGCATCGTCGTGTCCAACCACGGCGGCCGCCAGCTCGACGGCGTGCTGTCCAGCGCCCGCGCCCTGCCGGCAATTGCCGATGCGGTCAAAGGTGACCTGAAGATCCTCGCCGACTCCGGCATCCGCAGCGGCCTCGACGTGGTGCGCATGATCGCCCTGGGCGCCGATACCGTACTGATCGGCCGCGCCTTCCTCTACGCCCTTGCCGTGCACGGCCAGGCCGGGGTGAAGAACCTGCTGGAGCTGTTCGAGAAGGAAATGCGCGTAGCGATGGTGCTGACCGGCGCCAAGTCGATCAGCGAAATCACCCGCGACTCGCTGGTACGCGAACTGGGCGCCTGACCGCCCGCAAGAACGACCGCCTGATTGACCCGGGGCATGTGGCGCACAGACGCCACGGCCCCGCGAGGAGACTGCATGAGCCTGCCTGCCGCGTTCCTGCGTGATGCCGAGCGCCTGATCCCCGCCGAACGCCGTTTCGACGACCCCACCTCCACCCTGGCCTTCGGCACCGACGCCAGCTTCTACCGGCTGATCCCCAAGCTGGTGGTGCGCGTCGAGTCCGAGGACGAAGTGGTCGGCCTGATCAAACTGGCCCAGCGCGAGCGGGTGCCGGTCACCTTCCGCGCCGCCGGCACCAGCCTGTCCGGCCAGGCCATCAGCGACTCGGTGCTGATCGTGCTGGGCGATAACTGGAACGGCCGCGAAATCCGCGGCCAAGGCGAACAGATCCGTCTGCAGCCCGGCGTCATCGGCGCCCAGGCCAATGCCTGGCTGGCCCCCTTCGGGCGCAAGATCGGCCCCGACCCGGCCTCGATCAACGCCTGCAAGATTGGCGGCATCGTTGCCAACAACGCCAGCGGCATGTGCTGCGGCACCGCGCAGAACACCTACCACACCCTGGCCGGCCTGCGCCTGGTGCTGGCCGACGGCACGCGCCTGGACAGCGAAGACCCCGCCAGCGTCGCCGCGTTCGAGGCCAGCCACGCCGACCTGCTGGAAGCACTGGCCCGCCTGGGCCGCGAGACCCGCGCCAACACTGCACTCGCCGAGCGCATCCGGCACAAATACCGGCTTAAGAACACCACCGGCCTGTCGCTGAACGCACTGGTGGACTACGACCAGCCGCTGGATATCCTGCAACACCTGCTGGTCGGGTCCGAAGGCACCCTGGGCTTCATCAGTGCCGTCACCTACGACACCGTGCCCGACCACCCGCACAAGGCCAGCGCCCTGTTGGTGTTCCCCAGCGTGGAAAGCTGCTGCCGCGCGGTGACCGTACTCAAGCGCCAGCCGGTCTCGGCCGTGGAGCTGCTCGATCGCCGCAGCCTGCGCTCGGTGCAGAACATGCCCGGCATGCCGCTGTGGGTAAAAGGCCTGTCGGATAATGCCTGCGCCCTGCTGATCGAGTCCCGCGCCGCCAGCCAGAGCCTGCTGCATGAACAGCTGCAACAGGTGATGGCCTCGATCGCCGACTTCCCGCTGGAACAGCAGGTGGACTTCAGCGAAGACCCGGCCGTGTACAACCAGCTGTGGAAAATCCGCAAGGACACCTTCCCTGCTGTTGGCGCCGTGCGCCAGACCGGCACCACAGTCATCATCGAAGACGTCACCTTCCCCATCGAGCAACTGGCAGACGGCGTCAACCGCCTGATCCAGCTGTTCGACAAGCACCGCTACGATGAAGCGATCATTTTCGGCCATGCCCTGGAAGGCAACCTGCACTTCGTCTTCACCCAGGGCTTCAACAGCGCCGAGGAAGTCGCCCGCTACCAGGCCTTCATGGACGATGTGGCGCAGCTGGTGGCGGTGGAGTTCGGCGGTTCGCTCAAGGCCGAGCACGGCACCGGGCGCAACATGGCACCGTTCGTCGAGCTGGAATGGGGCCATGACGCGTACCAACTGATGTGGAAGCTGAAGCGTCTGCTCGACCCAAACGGCATCCTCAACCCCGACGTGGTGCTGAGCGAAGACCCGGATATCCACCTGAAGAACCTCAAGCCGCTGCCCGCTGCCGACGAGATCGTCGACAAGTGCATCGAGTGCGGCTTCTGCGAACCGGTGTGCCCGTCCAAAGGCCTGACCCTGAGCCCGCGCCAGCGCATCGTCATGTGGCGTGACATCCAGGCCAGGCAGCGCGCCGGCATCGACACCCGCGAACTACGCCAGGCCTTTCAGTACCAGGGCATCGACACCTGCGCCGCCACCGGCCTGTGCGCCCAACGCTGCCCGGTCGGCATCAACACCGGCGAACTGGTGAAGAAACTGCGCAGCCAGGCTGCCGAGCACGAAAGAACCGCCGACTGGCTGGCCGAACACTTCCACACTGCCTTGGGCGGCGCGCGCCTGACCCTGACCGCCGCCAACACCGCACGCAAGCTGCTCGGCGCCCCACGCCTGGGCCGCCTGAGTGCCTCGCTGAACAAAGCCAGCAAAGGCCGCCTGCCACAGTGGACCCCGGCGATGCCACAACCCCTGCGCCCACTGGACTTCGGCCCGGCCAGCAACGACGCCCGCCCTCGCGTGGTGTACCTGGCCGCCTGCGTCTCGCGGGTGATGGGCCCGGCCTATGCCGACCGCGAGCAAAGCTCGCTGCTGGACAAGACCCGCGCCCTGCTGGAAAAGGCCGGTTACCAGGTGGTCTTCCCCGACAACGCCGACAGCCTGTGCTGCGGCCAGCCGTTCGCTTCCAAGGGCTACCCCGAACAAGCCGAACACAAGCGCCAGGAGCTGATCAACGCCCTCTTGCACGCCAGCCGCGGCGGCCTCGACCCGATCTACTGCGACACCAGCCCCTGCACCCTGCGCCTGGTGCAGGACCTGGGCGAAAGCCGGCTGGACTTGTACGACCCGGTGCGCTTCATCCGCACCCACCTGGTCGACCGCCTGGAGTTCGCGCCCCAGGACGAGCCGGTAGCCGTACACGTGACCTGCAGCACCCAGCACCTTGGCGAAAGCCAGGCGCTGATCGACCTGGCGCGGCGCTGCAGCAAACAGGTGGTGATCCCGGAGGGCATACACTGCTGCGGCTTTGCCGGTGACAAAGGCTTCACCACCCCCGAGCTCAACGCCCACTCGCTGCGCAGCCTGAAGGAGGCGGTGCAGTACTGCAGCGAAGGCATCTCCACCAGCCGCACCTGCGAGATCGGCCTGAGCAGCCACAGCGGCATCGACTACCACGGCCTGGTCTACCTGGTAGACCGCGTCACCCGGCCCCGCAGTATCTGACCCTGTGGGAGCGGGCATGCCCGCGAACACCGGCGCAGCCGGTGCCATACACCGCGCCGCCTGCTTCGCGGGCACGCCCGCTCCCACCGGTCCAGCGCATACCCCGAGCTAACCCAATTCCATGTGGGAGCGGGTTCACCCGCGAACACCGGCAAAGCCGGTGCCATCGCCATCCTCATTTCACTCCGCCACCATCCCGATTGAACCCCCGCCAATCCCCCGCAGTCCACCCTTACAGGCCCACCTTCCAGAGGCCCAGAAGGAGACTCCCATGAAAGGTACCGCGCTTTCAGCCCTGTTCGCGGCCGCCACCCTGCTGGCTTCGCCGGTGTTCGCCGCCGAAGACCTGTGCACCGCCAACCTGCAAAAGATCGACGACAGCATGGCCACCGCCGGCGCCACCTCCGAAGGCCTGGACAAGGCCATCACCGAGCACGTCGACAAAGCCAAGGCTGCCCAAGCCTCGGGCGACACCAAGGAATGCATTGCCATCACCAGCAAAGTCCTGGAGCGCCTGGAAAAAACCGAGAAAGGCAGCGGCACCAGCGGCGGCGGTAGCGGCGCGTGAGCCCAGAAGCGGGCGACCGGACCGGCTGTCGACGTCGCCCGCGCAATGGCGTATACTCCGCCTCACGTACCGTAAGGTGCGTTAGCTTAGAGCTAGTGTGGGGCCGATCAGGATTCGACGCCGGTAGCGAAACTCTAGGTGCATGCCGAGTTGGTAACAGAACTCGTAAATCCACTGTTGCAACTTTCTATAGTTGCCAATGACGAAAACTACGAGGGCTACGCTCTCGCTGCGTAAGCAGCTGAGCCCGCTCTCCTGGTAGCTTCGGCTCCAGCAATCATCAGGGGATGCCTGTAAACCCGAAATGATTGTCATACAGAACAGGATCGTCGTGTAGCACGTTGGGGGCAAAGCGACTAAAACTTACCCAACTCGTCCAAAGCACCCTGCCCGTCGGGCGGCTGCGGATTAACTCAGTAGACAAGGCTAAGCATGTAGTACCGACAGCGGAGTACTGGCGGACGGGGGTTCAAATCCCCCCGGCTCCACCAAATGATCAAACAAAGACGTCCACGGACGTCTTTTTTTGTGCCTGCGATCCAGTAAATACGCAACCTCCAGCGCTTTCGCGGTCTTTTGAGAGTTTTTGAGTTCCAACCGTTCGGGTATTCCAGGCGGTATTCCACCTCACCCGATGCTAATCTTTGGAATACCGAATCAGTGCCTGAGGAGAATCTCATGCCTGCTCAAAACCTCCGTCTCTCCGATCGACAGCTCAAGGGAGTCAAACCCGCGTCCAAGGATTACGTCCTTACCGACGGTGACGGTTTGCAGCTCCGCGTACGCAGCAACGGCTCGTTGCTGTGGAATTTCAACTACCGCGAACCGGTGACCAAAAAGCGCATCAACATCGGCTTCGGGACCTACCCCGAACTGTCACTGGCGAATGCACGAAAGATGGCAGTCGATGCGCGCGAGCTGCTCGCTCAGGGCATCGATCCGAAGGTGCAGCGCAATTCGTTGAATGAAGCCAAGCGCGCAGAAACGGAACACACCTTCGAGAACGTGGCCACCGCTTGGTTCGAGCTCAAGAAAGACTCGGTGACCCCTGCCTACGCCGAGGACATCTGGCGGTCGCTCACGTTGCACGTGCTCCCCGATTTGAAGACGACACCACTCACCAAAATCACCGCGCCGATGGTGATCGGATTGCTTCGTCCAATCGAAGCGAAAGGCAGCCTGGAGACGGTCAAGCGTCTCAGCCAACGGCTAAACGAGATCATGACCTACGGCGTCAACTCCGGCCTGATCTTCGCCAACCCACTCACCGGCATCAGGGCAGTCTTCAAGAAGCCCAAGAAAGAGAACATGGCTGCGCTGCCGCCCGAAGAGCTCCCCGAGCTCATGCTGGAGATCGCGAACGCCAGCATCAAACGCACAACCCGTTGCCTCATCGAGTGGCAGTTGCACACCATGACTCGCCCCGCCGAGGCGGCAACTACTCGCTGGGCAGACATCGACTTTGAAAGGCGTGTCTGGACCATCCCAGCAGAGCGGATGAAGAAGCGCCGCCCACACAGCATCCCGCTGAGTGACCACGCTGTCGCACTGTTGGAGTCATTGAAGACCCACAGCGGCCATCGCGAATACGTCTTCCCGGCAGACAGAAATCCACGCGCCCACGCTAATAGCCAAACGGCCAACATGGCGTTGAAACGCATGGGATTCCAGGATCGGTTGGTCAGCCACGGCATGCGCTCAATGGCCAGCACCATCTTGAATGAGCATGGGTGGGACCCGGAGCTCATCAAGGTGGCCCTGGCGCACGTCGACAAGGATGAGGTGCGGAGCGCCTACAACCGAGCCGACTACATCGAGCGCCGTCGCCCGATGATGGCCTGGTGGAGTGAGTACATCCAGAAAGCTGCCACCGGCAGCCTGCTCGCCTCTGCATACGGCCAAGTGAGAGACAAGAACGTGGTGCCGATCCGCTAGCGTTGTACAGGCGCAACAAAGGCGGCGAAAGCAACTGTGCGTTCAAGATTCAGAGAAAGCAGCCTCGATTAACGCTTGTCAGCGCGGGTCCATCCAAACAGGGCTGCAAAGCCGCCCTGTTTGGATGGACCTCACTTTGAAGAGCTAAAAGCCACAACGTTGTCCGGGACGTACCACGGAATTCCACCGATGGGTAACCGCTTTTCACGTCCCCAGGAGCGCTGAATCTCGGCCCTTGACCGGGTTTATCCACAGGCGTAGAACTAGCCGTGCAAGCGCTGTCGATGACAGCACCCCAGGTGACCCGAACCTTAAAGGTCACGCCGCTCCCGCGGTGGTTCTCCCCAAGGGCGATTCGCATCCGGCAGCTCGCCCGGTCACCTCCCCGGTGATGGATGCCAACTACATTTCATGGCCCTCGTGCGCCAGACGACACTTCCTATTGCGCTGCCCTGCAGCAACCTATCCGCTTGGCCGAATCTTGCCCCAACCTGTGCCCGTTTCTTTCTCCTGGAAAGAGACGGGCACTTCTACCACTGCTGCAGCCCAAATAGCACAAGGCTTTGCGGCAATCCCCCTCGTGACAATCGGCGTGACAAACGCCGATGTCACCAGCAACAGCCATGCAGATGATGGTGCCGCAGACCAGGGAATGGACTGCACCTGACTGACAGTCAGGCATGCACCGGTCATCGCATTGCTGCGTTCACCCGGCTCAGGATCTTCAGGCGCTGGTTTAGTCAGCCAGCCCTGCCTCCACCCGCCCACCGGCAACGGTGTTAAGGAGGCCAGATCATGAGATGCCCTTGCTCCCGGACGTAAGGAGCCGCCAGTCCCGCGTAGAGGACATTCCCCACAGGTCGCAGGGGCCTTGATCCCTGATAACACTCAGCATTCTTGGCGGGATGACGTGGGGCGAGGATCGGAGAACGGGCGATGAGGTGACTGATATGGCAGTGGTGGGTAGACGCGATGGCCGTAATTTCGGCTACGGTAGGCAGCTGAGCTACGCGGGACCGCAGGCGCTGAAAGACATGTTCGGCGGTGGCCATTACGGCACGGTCAAGGCGCACAGTGATCGTTGGCGGGCATTCGTGAAATGGTGCCGCTCCGAACAAGGGCCCGGTATCAATGATGCGCGGCAGATTGATCGGAAGGTGTTGGCCGACTATGCGGCGTACCTGCGCAACGTGGTTGGGCACGGTGACCTCGCCGTCAGCACCGCACAAAACCGCCTATCCAGTGTTAACAGGACCATGGCAGCGCTTCGCGGTGATCAGTGCGTGAAATTGCCAAGCCCAAGCAAGGCGTTGGGAATGCAGCGCTCCGGAGTTCGCCAGTCGATGCCACAGGGCCAAGACCGCGAACAGGTTAAGCACATCGTCGATGAGCTTTGCAGCCGTGATCAGAGACGGGCAGCAGCGATCGTGCTATTGGCGCGGGCCACCGGCATGCGCTTGCGTGAGGCCATCCTAGCTGACCTGCCACGGCTAAGCCGTGAGGCTAATAACCTAGGCAGGATTAACGTTCAGGATGGCACCAAAGGCGGCCGCGCCGGGGCCTCGGCGCCCCGCTGGATAGCGGTGGGCGATCATGTTCGCGAGGCGCTTAGGTTTTCGCAGCAGGCGTCTCCTGCGGGTAGCCGCAAACTGATTGCACCACACGAAAGCTACCTAAATCTTCTGCAAGAAATCATCCGCCCTGCGCGGGACATCCTGCATGCACACAACCTCAAAGGCTTCCACGAGCTACGAGCAGCATACGCATGTGAGCGCTACGAGCAAATCACCCAACACCGCGCGCCTATCAAAGGCGGTCAATGCTGCCAGGTAAATAGGCACCTTGATCGTGTGGCCCGGAGGCAAATCAGCTATGAACTGGGGCATGGTCGGATTGACGTAGTTGCCGCGTACATTGGAGGTCAGTCATGAGTACGCCATTCGATATGGAGCTGTTCTTGGCCGGCATGCTAACAGGGTCGCATGCGACGCGGCAGCGGCATTTCCGGCAGGCTAGGATTATACAGACGGCAATAGCTGAACGGTGGCAGCGGGAGACGCCATGGGGCTGGAAGCGAAAGCATTTGAATTGGTTTTTGAAGAATCGATTGAAACAGCGTAGTGACGGTACCCGATACTATTACCTGCTCATCGTCAGATTGATCGTTCGACGCTTAGGGACATCGTGGGTGTTCGATCTTTGAGCAAAGACAGCCCCGTGATGACCAACTGCAATCGAGCCATAGCGGATGATCGCACCAGGCGCCTTTGAGCCAGAAGCAGTGGTCGAGCACCTTGGAAATTTAAGACGCATCAGGCTGCCATATGCTTGTGATGGTAAAATCGAAGTCGGTATCGGAGGCGTGGATCACAGCATGAAACCAGCGGAATTAGCTGCAATTCCGCTGGTGTAAGTCAATCAAGGGCTGACAATAACCCTGATGTCCGAGCCCGAGATGCTCTTAATATATGAGTAACTCGTTCCCAGGACGGCCAGTTGCTCTTTCGACACTTTCTTCGCTGAGATCGCAGGTTGCACGATCACAAACTTGAAGATCAGCTCATGGTCGTGGCATTTGTTTCGCAGTATCTCCAGCTGCTGAGGCGTGCCCTTCAGCATCCTGTCGAAGTCCTTCAGCAGACCTTGTTGGTATCGATCCATTAGTCGGTTGAAGAACTTATCGCCGGTGTACAGCCATTTCACCGACCTGGACGCCTGACCGCATACTTCATAGACGTCAGCGACGCGTGCCCCAGGCGCAGCCACGCCATCCGTCATAGGACAAAATTTGCAGTGGTAGAGGTCGACGTAGATAGCGTCTTGGTTCTCCCGAATTGCCACCAGGTCAGCAATTTCGCCTTTTCCGTCATCGTTGAACACGATTGAGTAATCGTCAGTGATCTTGTCAAAGGTGAACCCTTGTACTGAATCCTTACGTCGCTCCGCACGCATGGACTCCTGATGGATTTTCGTCGCTCCCCAATCCCAGGGCTCGAGTAAACCGGCTGGCAGTTTTACATCCATGCTGTTGAGAGAGTACTGACGGTAGTTGCCCTGCACCATGGAGCCATCGACCTTGAGCAGTACCAGCGGCTCTCCATCCAGGTAGGAATCCAGTGGCATTTCGTGGGGATAAAGGATCTTCACGCCCGGGCAGGAGGTTTTGTATCCATCCTCCAACAACTTGATAGCGATGGTAGTGAGGCGTCGCTCGTTGCCATCTTTGTCCGCGACCAATACAGGGATTTCCAGCGTGCGCGCATCACTATAATCAGGCTTACCAAGCTCGACATCGAGCAGGTTGAAGGTCTCTCCCTGAAAATACAGCGAGATCCTTTGCTCATTTTCGATCGCGATCGACACAGGCCAGTCGGCGTAGAACAAGCCTTCTGGCCATTTCTCCTTGATCTGGTCAGCACGCATGACATTTTTGAGGACGTCACCAGGGTCGATGGTGTTGTCGTTGAGTTTGACCGCCATGCGCTTGCACCACTCGACCCAGTAGTTGATCGGAGAGGAGTTCATCTCCCAGATCTTGCCCTTGTGCGAACAGCCCACGGTGGTTCGTTCTCCATCCTCAAAACCGGTGGCGAAGATGTTCGACTTTGTAGCATTGCCTTTCTCGATATCGCTGATCACCTGGTTGATGTCGCGCCCCACATGCATCGTAAACCGCAGGTCTTTCCGGGCGCGGGACAGGCCAACGTTCTGCAACTTCATCAGCTTGATGTCGTGGAGCGTACGGAACGCCGGCTCACCATTAATGCGACGAGAGTCTTTGGCCACCAGATTCAGAAAACGAGTTGCCTGGGTGTCGTCACCCGATGTGTGAATAAACAGGGTTTTCTGCGTCTTGTCATAGAACGCGATGTACAAATTCCAGTTGGTATCGACAATTTCTTCGGTCTGAGCCCACCCAACCAGCGTCTCTCGCCGAGTTACCGCAATAACGGTATCGGCTTGCTCATTGATCGAGAAGTACTGCAGTATCTCTCTACGCCCATCCAGACTCTGCGCCCGCTGCGGTGTCCAGTCTTTGGGAGAGACGTCATACGCCACGGCGCTGATTTTGGGGTTTGGGTTCAGCCCGAAAATCACCTGGGCATCGTCACCGTCAGCGAACTGCTCGGTGAAGTCCGCCTTCTCAATTTCCCGGCTGACCTTTTTCTCACTCACGTTGCGAATGACTGCCCCCCAGTCAGCACTCTCCTTATAGAGGTCAGCCATCTGGTGGTCGGTCTTCTGGTTAGCGATGTTCGCCACGAACTTGGCATCACCAAGGGCCGCATTCACCCGTGTCAGCCGGCCGATGAATTGGAGCGTAACGGCAGGGCTTTGGTGTTGATCATGAATGGCAGCAATTTTGAGCTCGGGTAGGTCGAAGCCCTCGCCAAGCATGTCGACGCAGACGATGATTCGGTGCTTCTTCTTGATGATCTCAGCCATCACTCTGGCCTGATTCGGCACATTGCTGTGAATCAGTACCGGCGTTAGGTCGGGGTGCTGCTTGTAAATCTCAAACAGGTCTGACGCCCGCTTGTGCGACTTGGCCCGCACCATCATCAGATGGTTATACCCAGCCTTGAGGTCAGCCCTGAGCAGCTCAACAGCCTTATCTGCGATGGCCTGGTCGGACAGCTTGAGGTTGTATTCTCGTACCGGATGGAACTCGATACCTTTGAAATAGCCGTCAAGCTGCGCATCCCGGAGCGGGTAGTTGTAAATGATCTTACCGGCCAGAGCCAGACCATCTTCCCGGAATGGCGTCGCGGTGAACTGAATACACGGTTTGCCGATGAAGGCGGTTTTGATTCGATTCCAGCTGGCAGCGGCGACGTGATGAGCCTCGTCGATCATCAGGTGGCTGCACATATTGACCAGCGCGCCCAAGGCGGCGTCTTCGAATAGCAGCAGGGCCTGAGGAGTAGCCACAATAATGTTGGCGCTAGCCAAATCAGCAACCTGCTCCTCTGACAACTTCGAATCGATGGACGCCACAATAGGATTGCGCGCCGTGTCCGATACCGCCCCCACGGTGCGGAGCGTCTTCATCTCCGTGCACTTGCCCACCAACTGCGTTCTGAGGGCGTCTGAGGGAACCAGGATCAAGGTTCTTGCCATCCTCGCAGCGATGATCAGCGCGAGCATGGTGTCAGTCTTCCCTGTACCGGTCGGCATGACCACTGTGGCGGTCAAAGAGGGATCAACCACCAGGTGCCCCAGGGTGGCATAAAGCGCAGCCAGTTGAGGCTTGCGCAGCCCAGGTGCCTTCGTCTTTGGATCGTCGAGACTGAAATTGAAGAGATGGCTTTGCCAGCTTTGGTACACATCCAAATGCGTTATGACTACGTCGTCCATGGCGATTACCTGGAGGCAGAAAAGACTTCTGGGGGATAGAGTGGCGATATGGTAGCACGCACCATATTGCTTGATAGGTGAAAGCGATCCGGGACGAAACGCATGAAGACGTTGTCCTTTTGATGCTTGAGCAACCGTTTGAGCAGCTCTATCGAGACGGGCACGGTATGGTCGTAGCGCATCCACAGATCTAGGCGAAGCTTTTTGACCCCGACAAGGTCCTGCGTGATGTCAGACGCACTGCTGCCATATGCCACAGCAGCCAATACATAATCCACCTCAACGCCTATCACAGGCAGCAGATCCCGCAGGTGTAACCCGTTAACTCGGTTGGCGACGAGCTTCATGTCAAATCCCTTTCACACTGCGAATGAATATATCCCTTGTCAGAGGATCCACTAAAAACGACGCAGCTACTCCAGAACAACCTCATCAACAACGATTAAGCTCCCGCGATCATCAATGAAACGGGCATATAGCTCGTTGACTAATGCCGAATCTATACAGCTCACATCCGTCTCATGTTCACGCTCATCATGAGCTTCGGGCTCAATGAAACCCCGATCAAAGCGAAGTCCTGCTTTCTGATTGAACAGGTAGCGCGCATGGATATCTTGGTCTAACTGATCTCCAGCCAACCGATAAATGGTGATTTCAATACCGAGCTCAACCCATCCGCCAAGCAAGTCTCTATACTCTTGCCGCACTACATCTAAGCCGCGCGGGTCCTTAGTGTGGTCGGAGAAAATAGTCACCTGATTAGGCAATGCACCGGTTTCCTGACAAGCAGCAAACATGGCACAGAGAACTTTCGTGCACTTGGACTTGGACTGAAAGTAGCGATCCACCAGTACAACGCTATCCGAGGCGACCAGAACATATTTAGCTACCTGAGCCAACGCATTCGCAGTCCGCTTCACACGAAAATCCCGACGATTTTCAAACAGATTCTCGTGGGCATCATCGAGGCTATGGAATTTTTCTGAGATGACCTGGTTTCGTACCAAGATGGCTGACAACTTATTCAAAACGTCTTCAGCACCAACATTTTCTAGCCAACCACCGTCGCCGTACGGAAGCCTCATCCGCACAAGGCGGTCGCTCTTGATAGCTTGTAATCGCTCCACGACCCGCGCCATGTCGAGATCACCGACACCGTTATGCTTACAGGCCTCTATCACCATTCGCTCCCACTTACCCGGGTAACGCGCGATTAAAAGCCCCTTGCTGTAACCAAATTTCTCCACGGCATAGCGAAGACCTGGCCAGTTATTGATTGCCTCCGGCTCTATGGCAAAAATGGCGTGCATCAGAAAAGCTCCTCGCCACGTTCAGCGAAGAAGCCACTCGGCCAGCGGCTGGTGAACTCACCCGTGTGGTCTATTTCAATCCGTCGGGTTCTCACTCCCATCTCACATGGTTCCATGTAAACGATGGAGACATCAGCTGGTGAGACGGGCTGCAGCCCCGCTGGTAATTCGCGCTCTGAGGTTTCTCGGATGCGACGCAAGATCCGCAGGATCAGGTGCTCGCTATGAGTTTCTATCAAGAAAGTGGTGTTCCTGTTGGCTTGCGTCAGCAAATCGCCGATGCCGACCTGAATCCTTGGATGGACATGTAGTTCCGGTTGCTCGCAGGCAGTAATACCTCGCCCAGCCTGTACCGCTGCGACCACCAGTGGGAACAACTGAGATATTCCGACCCCTACCTCGGAAAAGGCTACCTCGATGTTGTTGAGGTCGTCCCAAAGCACCCACTTGCTGTAGACCTCCTTTGTCGCCAGCTGCCGCGCTTTGGCCCCAGTAGAATGCTGATCTGCCTCGAGCAGTTTTTTCACTGCGTCCAGCGAAATTGGATGCTGCTCCGGCAGCGGATTGCCGTCTTCATCTGCTTCAGAGAGGCTCAGGCTGAGCGAGCCTCCGAAAGTCTCAATCAATGCCTGTAACTCACTGGCGGTATCGCCGCCTCCCGAGTATGCGGCTTGGCTGATCACGCGCTTCGAGCGCAGGGAATATCCGAGATTCAGGGTGCCTGAAGCATTCAGCCAGTGGTTGAGCTCCACCATATTGGCTGCGGTCAATCGCCCTGTGACGTCCCACGCAGCGGCACCGGAATACCAGTCCTTTTGCTGCGGATAGGGATTTGGCCGATGCAGGGCGTCTGGGATAAGGCGCAACGGGCCAATGCACAGGCTCTCGTTGAGCAGCGCCAGTAGGTTGTCGAGAGGTGCAACCAGCACATCCGAGAGGACTTCGTGCAGACGCAGAGTCAGGGCCGGCTCATCTGCCTCGATGACCGTCTCCAACCGCTTACCCGGCACAGGTAAAGCGCCGGCAAGTCCCTTGAAGCCGATAACAGCATGCTCAAAGGAAATCTCGGCGTTCTGCCCAATATCTGTTCTGGACACGGTTTCGGGCTTGCGGTTGGCATTGAGCAGCTCATGCAGGCGGCTGACATAGTCCCTTTCCGCGTACTCTTCGTGGTCCACCTCAGTCAACAACGCTGGGTGCCGATAGTTGAGCCAGGTAATAACTGGCTGTCTAAGGCCCGCATCGCTGGAGAGCTCGGCGATCAGGTCGTCATCCAGCCAGACCTTGTAGCAGGCAACATACGCCATGTCTTCGGCTTTCGACCAAGCAATATGAAACTCCACAGCCATGCGGTTGGCGTCAGCCGTGGGGCTGTCGACAGGTAGGCCAAAATCATCCCCCACCAAATCCACGATCTGGTTATAGCTGGCACCGATGGCGCCCGACTTATCCAGGGTCAGCTTGATAACCATGCGCTTGGCGAGATCACGACCATTGACCAAGCTCTTGAACCCGCCAATATGCTTCTCACCCAGCGCATCAATGCGCTGTGGGTCACACTGCCCCTTCTCCAGCATCTGCTGGATATAGAACAGCGCCATCAGCACCGAGCTTTTACCCACGCTGTTGGGTCCGAACAGCAAGGTGACGGGTGCCAGCGCAATGGATTGGGTGGCCTGAAAGGAACGAAAGTTGGTAAGGGTGATTTCTGTAATGCGCATGATTTTTATGCTCTAGCTCTGCCTATGACCGGCAAATGGCTTATTTGTAGTTTTTACTCAGCCGATGCATGCGCTCACGTAGCCTCTGCTCGGTGCGCAGGCAGAGCAAACCGTTTCGATGCAGTCGAATACAGTTCTGAGCTCAAGGGGCCAAGGCCAACAGGTTCTCGATCAGCTCTTTCAGCTCCGAGCGCTGCTCAGCACCCTCTTGATACATCGAGCGCTGGAGGATTTGGTCGGCATTCATCAGAGGCCAGAATCGATCTGAAACGTCGTCTGGTTTCATCCCCACTGCGTCACCAATGATCTGCTTGGCATCGCTGGTATCGGTGAAATTAACCACGACACCGGCTTCTTGCAGAATCAAATCTGGACACAGGTAGTTCTCGATTTCACGCTTACGAGTCGAATAAAACGCCCGTCCAAGCCCTTCAACTTCCTGTTTTCGCTTGAGGTTTGTCTTGTGCTGAAAGGGATCACCAAGATCTGAGTCCAGGAAAACGCACCACGGCAGGCCAATTTCGTCGGCAAGCTGATGGGTGACCCAATGCTTCACGTTTCCACAGCCGCCAACGTGAATCGGGATAAGCCCCTGATCATCGAGATCGCGGTCAATAACGCTTGCCGCCTTGAGGGTGCTAGCTGTGTGACGCAGGAAGGTGATATCGCTCCTGCCCTCCACCAGGATGATTCCCTTCGCCCGCTCCATACCCGTTTCGGGGAGCACACCCAGGCTCTCGGCGGCCTCCTTGAGCACATCGTCATTGGGCATTTTGACGACAGGAATGCCGTTATCATCCTTGGTGACATAGCGGACGCCATCAATGGGCATCAGGCCGGCCAGGGCGGGGACGTGGGTGGTGACGATGATCTGTCGGTTGGGTTGGTTGGAAAGCTCCAGCAGCGCCTTCATCAGCATCATCTGGTAGTTGGGGTGCTGCGAAGTTTCTGGCTCTTCGATAGCATAAATTACATTGCGTGAGCTACCAATTGCAGCCTTCTCCGCTTCGGCGCGGAAGAAGTTGAGCAGGATCAGTCGGCGCACACCGCTGCCGCGCTTGTTGATGGGGATACCGTTCTCACCATCCAGGGTGAAGCTGAAGCTCCACTTGGGCTTTTCCTTGAAGCGCGGGGTCAACTCATTGGCCAGCTCGGGAGCCATTTCCCGCAGTTTGTCGAGGGTGCGGGCAGCGACATCTAGCACACTGGCTTCGATCTGCTGCTCCAGTGCGCTGATTTCATTCTGCAGCGCAGCCTGGGCTTCCTTGACCGCTTGCTGCAGGGGGTTCTTGGCCTCGGCATCGCCATCACTGCTTTCACGATCCGCCTTGAACAGGGCGAAGGTGGGCAGCTGGGCCTCGATCTTTTCCCAGATGGATTTGCTGTCAGTCGAAAGTCCTTTGCTGACGTCGAGCAGCATCTCCTGACAGGCGATGGGCTGTGCTGCTGCACGGATAGCCTGCCGCCACTGTGAGGCCACGCGCTTGTCAGCGACATGCTCGGCAACGCCTTGCTGCTCACCGAGCTTTTTCAGTTCAGCGATTTTCAAGCTCAGCAGCCCAGCCAACGCCTCATCCGCAGGGTGCTGGCAGTGGATGGCGGTTCGCTCCAGCTTGCCGGTACTGGCCTTGAAGGTTTTGACGATCTCCAGCGCACCCTCGGCGTTGAGCAGATACTCCTGCTCTAAGGAGGTCTCGGCATTTTCATCCAGCACCAGCGCCGCAGGCAGATCATCAAACTCACAGGCAATCTCGAACTGCTCAGCACCCTCGGCCAGGATGAAGCAGTTCATATCACTCTTGTCCGCCTTGACGTCGCCGCTCTCGAAGAAGATCGCCAAAGCTTCTAGGATGGTCGATTTGCCATAGTCATTACGACCAACGATGCCGGTCATGGCCTCGTCAATGGGAATGACCGTGGTTGTACGGTAGCCACGAAAATGGGTGAGCTTGACGGACCTGAGGCGCATGGGGATTTCCTTATCTACAGCTGGCCGGAGAAGGCTTTCTGGCTGATAGAAGAGAACACCAGCTCATCCAGAGATTTATTTTTATAAAGATGCGAATACAAACTCTCTACCTTTATAAGCCTGCGTTCAAATTCCTCCTGCAAATCTAGAGGCGGAACAAAAACCTTTATTCTCGATAATCCAGCTTGATCTATGGTTGTCATTGTCGACGTTTTCGCCTGCTGGAAAATTCTCGCCCTAACACTCGGCATTCTAAGCTGATAGTTTAGAAAAACTGGATTAACCTTTTCGAGGCAAGGCGACATCCGAATCAAATGACATTCAAATAATGCATTATCATCATCACCAAGATATATATTATTAAAACCAATACCCTCAAGCCTTAAAGATGATCTACAAAAAAGCAAATCGCCATACTTAAGCCCATAAGCGTCAATCTCTTTTTCTGTAGGCTCTATACGGCTCGCATCCTCGGAAAATGAAATTCTATTTCCCCGAAAAAGTTCTCCAACCCAAGCCACTGGGACAGATCCTCCGTACTCATCATTCTTCCTGAATAACCCATTATTCATTTTTCCGGTCGTTAACTCCCCCAAAACCGCTTCATTAAAACCTTTGGGGTTAGCTCCAGGGTCGCCGAACATGTCCAGAAACACGGCACGGAGGAAGTCGTCGGCGAGCTGGATGGCGTGCTGCCGTTTGCGGAGGATAGCCTCGGCCTTGTCGAGGATGGCGGCGATGCGCTTTTGTTCGGGTAGGGGTGGGAGAGGGATTTCCAATCCAGCCAAGTTTCCGCGAGAAATTCTTTGCCTCGTTGTACCAGTAACATGCCGATCTATCTGGTTTCTGAAGCGCTCTGAATTTATCAGATGCATCAGCCATCTGTTATCAATCCTTTCCGAATCAGGGCGTACGATACAAATATCAACGACCGTAACACATCTACCCATATCCTCAGGAAAGATACACGCACGGCCAATTGGGTCTGGCATTCGCGCGACCAAAATATCTCCAGCCTGCAGGTACGAGCACTTCAGCTCATCGGCCCTCTTAGAGGTCATAAATCGATTCGATTTATTAACAAACTCACCAACTCCGATGTCCGCCAGTTGGATTAGCCTTACATCGCCTTCAGGGTCTTGATCTTTGCTTTCTACCCAATCGCCATCAGAAAACAAGCCCGAGCGACTGATAGCCTCACTAAACTTAATTGCCGGCCAAATCACAACATCCCCTCCAACGCATCCAGATCCGCCAGGATCTCCTGCTCCAGCCCTTTGAGCCGTTGCAAAATCACCTTCGGGTCCTCAAAGGCTTCCTGCTGGTACTCCACTTCCTTGTAACGGTTGATGGAGAGGTCGTACTTGTTGGCGGCGATATCTTCGGCGGGTACGACAAAAGCCTTTTTGCGCTTGTCGCCGAACAGAGTGTTGATGGTGCTGGCGCTGAAATTGCCTCCGACCATCTGCCGGTATTTGTGCCACTGGGCGATTGCGTCGGGCAGGTCGTTGCTGCCCTCGCCTTTCAGCTCGGTGCGCTTGTCATCCAATGAGTAGCCGTCGGCCTGCAGGTCGTAGAACCACACACGCTCAGTCGTGCCACCTTTGGTGAAAATCAGGATGGCAGTACTAACGCCGGCATAAGGCTTAAATACACCGCTGGGCAGGCTGACAATGCCTTCCAGCTGGTTGTTGTCGAGCAGCTCCTGGCGCAGTTGCTGATGCGCCTTGGAGGAGCCGAACAGCACGCCGTCCGGCACGATGACGGCGGCCCGGCCACCAAGCTTGAGTAAGCGGAGGATATGAGCGACGAACAGCAGCTCGGTCTTTTTGGTTTTCACCAGGCCGAGCACGTCGGGGTTGGTGTTGGTTTCGTCCAAGCTGCCTTTAAACGGCGGGTTGGCCAGCACGACGTCGAAGAAGTCCTGCTCCTGACGCGGGTAGTGCTCCTTGATAGATTTGCTCAGGGAGTCCTGGTAGCGGATGTTAGCGCCGTTCACGCCATGCAGCATCATGTTCATGCTGGAGACACGCAGCATCGTAGTGTCGAAATCGAAGCCCCAGAACATCTCGCTGTTGATGTGCTGACGGCAGGGTTCGAGCAGGTCACCAGAATAGTGCAGGTTGCCGTCTTCGTCGGTGAAGGTACCTTCCGGGCTGGAATGGACGCGGTTGAGGTATTCCATGGTTCGGGCAAGGAAGCCAGCGGTGCCGCAGGACGGGTCGCAGATAACCTCAGTGGGCTGCGGGGCGATAAGCTCGATCATCGCATCGATGATATGGCGCGGCGTACGGAATTGGCCGTTGATGCCGGCAGTGGTAAGTTTGCTCAGCAAGTATTCGTAGATATCGCCCTTCACGTCGCTCTGAGTCAGCGGCAGGTCGTTTACCATCTCCACGGCCGAGGTGAGTACAGACTCGTTCTTGATCTCCAGATCGGCGTCCTGCATGTATTCGCTGATATGACCAAGACCTTCGCGCTCACCGCCCTCGCCCTCGGCGCTGCCAAGTTGGGCGAAGAACGGATAGACCTTTTTCTTGAGGTGGCTGTGTAGTTCCTTCCCGCTCATGTTGCGAAAGTTCTTCCAGCGCAGCAGTTGGCCTTCCGGTGTATTAGGAAACAGACGGTCGAAGACCTTGCCGGTGCGGTTAGCCTTGCGCTCGGCCACGTCTTCCTGCATGTCGAGCATGCGGGCGAACATCAGGTAGCTGATCTGTTCGATCACCGTCAGCGGGTTGGTGATACCGCCAGTCCAGAATTTTTCCCAGAGTTTGTCGATATCGTTGCGGATCTTGCCGGTGAGCATCAGGCGTTCTCGTAGTCGGTTTCAGTGTCGGATTCAGCGAGCAGGTCTTGATCTTCGGTGCTGCCAGTGAGCGCCTCAATGTTCTGCTCGGCAGGGATAAAGTCGATTTCCAGCGCAGCTTTGTCGGCGAAATAGGCAGGTAACTGGGCTTTGATGGCAGGCGCCAGGTTCTTGAATTCGCCCACCTGTTTGACCAGATTGCCCTTGCCGCTGACCAGTTGGCCTTCGGCCTTAACATATGCTTCGGTGGCGGTTTCCAAGCCCTTCTTGATTTTCTCAAAGCTAGCCAGGAAAGTGTTGAGCTTTTTGAACACGCCCTCTGCCCGACTGGCCAGCGCGGCGGTGTGCTTGTTCTGATCCTCATAGCGCCAGAGCTGGCGCACGATGTTAAGGCTGGTGAGCAGCGTGGTAGGTGTGGCCACCAGCACGTTGTTTTCGATGGCCTGCTGGAACAGGGTTTCGTCTGCTTTGAGTGCTTCGACGAAGGCCGACTCAATGGGGATGAACATGAATACCATGTCCGGAGAATTAAGCCCCGGCAGTTTGTAATAGTCGCGGTCAGCCAGTTCCTTGATGCGGCTGGCCACGGCCTGCACATGCTCTTTCAGGGCCTGCTTACGCTCTAAATCGTCTTCTGCGTTCACATAGCGGGTATAGGCGTTAAGCGAAACCTTGGCGTCGATGATCAGGTGCCTGGCCTGAGGCAGGTACACCACGGCGTCGGGGCGCTGGCGACCCTCCTCCGTGGTGATGCTGACTTCGCGCAGATAGTCCTTGCCCAACTGCAGGCCTGAGCGGTCGAGTACGTTCTCCAGCACCAGCTCGCCCCAGTTGCCCTGCAGCTTCTTCTGGCCGCGCAGCGCAGTGGACAGCTCATGGGCTTCGGTAGTGATCTGCTGGTTCAGCGTTTTCAGCTGTTCCAACTCTTTGCGCAGCTCGCCCTGCTGGGTGGTTTCGCGGTGGTGGATCTCTTGCACTTCACGTTTGAAGGTGTCGATGGACTGCTGGAACGGCGTCATCACAGCACTCAGGCTGACCTTACTGCTTTCCTGCAGAGCCTGGGTTTTCGCTTCGAGAATCTCGTTGGACAGCAGCTTGAATTGCTCGCTTAAGCCAGCTTTCTGCCGTTCAAAGTTGGCGAGCTCACGGGCATGGCTGGCCTCGCGTTCATCCAGTTCGGCCCTAAGTTTGGTTTCCTGGCGCTTGATCTCTGCCTGGTCGCCCTGCAGCGTTTCAATCTTTTCGCCTGCGGTCTTCATCTGCTCCTTCAGCTCTGCCAGCTGTGTCCGAGCATCCGTGTTGGCAGCCTCAAAGCCTTTGGCTTTTTTTCCCTCTTCGGCCAGTGCTGACTTGAGACCACTGACCGATTCACGCTCTTGCTGAAGCAAGGTATTCGCCTGCTCCAGACGACTCTGGTAGTCCTCAACTTTCGCGTTAAGGCTCCGAATTTCAGTCACCGCCGTTTCATGCTGAATGACCGCTTCATGATGTTGTTTGACAGACTGCTCCAGCTTGGCCTCCAGGGTTGCATGACGATCCTTAGCTTCCTGGTGTTCCTGAGTCAGCCGCGTCACACCGTCGAACGCTCCCTGCAGCTTGGTTTTCAGGGTGCTCTCGGCGACCTGGAGCTCATGCACTAGTGCTTCCGCGGCCATGAGCTTCTCACTCAACGCGGCGCTGCCGGCCACTGCTGTCGTTTGAGCCAGTTGGGCCTGCTCAAGCTCGGCCGCTAGCTGACTGAGTTGCCGGCCCTGACGCAGTGCTGCCGCGAAATGGCCCAGCAATGCGCAAGCCAGTGCGAGTACAACTGTGATGACGATGATATCGGTGGTCCATTGACTGGCTTGCATGTGCACTCCTAGTGACTGGTAGGCGGGTTATCCCCGCGCAAGAAGGGCTTGAGCACGGCCACCAGCACGCCCACATCGGCGGGGGCAAACACACCGTCGATGCCTTCGTGGGAAATGCTAGAAAACGGTGCGTCGTAGAGCTTTTCGATGACGATGCTGCCGTGCTGGGCAATGTAGCTTTTCAGCAGATTCATGAAGCGCACCTGCTGGGCCGTGAGGCTGGGATGGGTATGCAGGAACTGGGCAAAATGCTGCTCAATGGCCTGTACATCCAGGCCAATCAGCTCGCGCACAGTCAACTGCAGCTCGCTGGCGGTGCGGCCATAGAACTCGTTCAGCACTTGCAGACTGATGCCAGGATGAGTAGTAAGGATGGTCGAGGTGAGCGAGTTCAGCTCCTGCTCAGCAATAGGTTCGCCCTTGTGGATTTTCTGCAGGGTCGGGTTGGCAGCCAGCATGCCGTCGAGGATGTCCTTGAGGCGGTGCCGGTAGATCATCGCCTCGTTGGCCCCGGGAATCTTGATCTGACGTTCAGCCACCTGAACGCCGCCATCGGCGGTGCGAGTGCCGGGCGTGCTGTAGAGCACTCCCTCACCCGACTTGCGATATTTCATGATTCCGCGCAACTCCTGCCGAGCTCGTTCCAGCTTGCCCACATTGGCGTTGAGCCAGAAGTCCGCGCTACGCACCTCCGCAATCAAGGCATCCTTCTGGCGCACGGCCTGAATGTTGATGGCGAGCTTGTCGATCTCATCCAACAAGGTGATCTTGCCATCCTCGAAACAACTGGCGTTTTCCACCAGGCAGCGCTCGATGGCGGCGATAAGTTTGTCGAGCGCAGTGGCATGTTTGTCGCGCAGCACACGAGCCGACATCAGCGGGGCAATGGTATTTTCCAGCAAATGCTGGGTCTTGGCGTCGAACTTTTGCAGCTGGTCGCGCTGCTGCAATTGGTGCACAGCCCGCAACTCGCGCTTGACGGCAACGCTGCTCTCCGGCAGGTCATTGATGTCGGCACGCAGCAGCTCAATGGCGGTATCAAAGGCGGCGGCATGGTTCTGTTTGAGAGCCGCCTGCGCCAGTTCCAGACGCGCTTCGAAGGTGGTTTGCAGGAGCGACTTGCCGCTCTTGTCATCTGGCTCTTCGTACTCCTGCTCGAAGAAGTCGAAGTTGCCGTAGTGATCGAAGATGAGGAACTCGCTTTTGTGCTTGCCCTGACCAAACAGATTGGGGCGCAGGCGTGTGCCGCGCCCGATCATCTGCCAGAACTTCACCCAGGACTTCACCGGCTTAGCGAATACCAGGTTAACCACTTCGGGCACATCGATGCCGGTGTCGAGCATGTCTACCGAGATGGCGATGCGGAAGTCGTTCTCTGGTTTCTTAAATTCTTTGATCAGCGTACCCACGTGCGGGATTTGGTTGTGGATGACCTTGCAGACCTTACTGCCATACTGTGGGTAGAGCTTGCAGAAGAGTTTTTCCAAGTGCTCAGCATGGTCCTGACGCTGGGCAAAGACGATGGTCTTGCCGACCAGTGACCCTGTCTCATCCTTGATGCCGTTGTCGATCAGGTTTTCCAGAATCAAGCGGTCGGTGTCTTCGCTGAAGATCTTGCGACCGATATCCTTGCCGGCGATGGTGGTGCGCTTGGCCTCCTCCTCGCCGAGGTCCTCTTCAAGCTGACGTTGCTGTTCTTCGTTCAGGTCGTTGTAGTGAATGCCGTCGCGTAGGAAATCGGTGGTAAGGTCCTTAACGCGGAACGGCACCAGGTACGGCGGATCGTTGTTGATGGCTGCATCGAGACCGAACTCGAAGGTCGGGTCGGTCGTCTCGCAGTCGAACATGTCGAAGGTATTGCGGCTGATGAACTTTACCGGGGTGGCGGTTAGGCCTACCTGCAGGGCATCAAAGTAGTCGAACAGGTCGCGGTACTTGTTGTAGATGCTACGGTGGCTTTCGTCGGCAATGATCAGGTCGAAGAAGCCCACATCAAGCTGGGCGAAGCGGCTCATCATGCCCGGGTAGGTGGCGATGTAGACACGTGCAGTCTGATCGACCTTGTTGGTTTCACCGATCACGCAGCGCGGCTCGCTGGGTAGGTTCTGCTTGAAAGCGTCATCAGCCTGGACGCGCAGTTCCTTGCGGTCACACAGGAACAGCACGCGCTTGGCCCAACCGGTGCGCAGTAACAGCTCGGCCAAGGCGATGGACACGCGGGTCTTACCAGTGCCGGTGGCCTGAATGATCAGCGCACGACGACGCTGCTGCTGGAAGTTAGCGGCAACCGTCTTGATCGCTTCGATTTGATAAGGGCGGTCAGCGATGTTCAGATCCGGGTTATGACGCTCCAGCTCCGCTTTGCGGTATTGACGCTGATAGATCAGGTATTCGAGGCTGTCTTTGCTATAGAGGCCGTACACCGGGCGGTAGGTGTTGTATTGCGCGTCGTCCCAGATGAAGGTCTCGTAGCCGTTGCTGTAGAAAATCACCGGGCGCTGCATGCCCATGCGCTCGAAGCCATCGGCATACATCCGGGCCTGTTCGCGTCCGGCCTGCAGACTGACATTGCCGGATTTCTTGGCCTCGATCACAGCCAGCGGTTGGCCGTTGTCACCCCATAGCACGTAGTCAGCACGGCCCTTGCCAGAGACGTTATCGGGAAAGTCGACGTCCACTTCCTGGCCTACCTGCGAGGGATTGCTGATATCCCAGCCCGCCTGAACCAGCATGGCATCAATCAGCAGAGCGCGGGTCTTGGCTTCGTTCCACTGCAGGCTGTCGGCAACTTTCTGACTCTGCTGCTGACGGTGCTGCTTATCCGGCGTAGCAGGCGGCTCCAGCTTATCAAGATTGCGGGTGCGCTCCTGCTCCAGCTTATCCATGACGCGCTGCAGCTCTTCCTGCTGCTGAGTGAGCTCCTTCTCGTAGCTGGAGACGGTCTTCTGCAGGCTAGCGAGAGTCGCAGTCGGATCCTGCACCTCGGCAAAGGGCGAAATATCAGCCTGTGCGGTGCCGTAGTACTTGATGGCCATGTACATGGCCAGTTGATGGGCGGTCTTCAGTGCCAACTGCGCATTGCGCAGGTCACCTTCCGCACCGTGAGCGGTGTCATTGCCCTGGATACGCAGGAAGTTGATTTGGTGAACCAGAGGCTTGCTGACGCAATCGGTGAATACCGAGCTTTTAACCAGTTCGTAAAAGGTCGACTGCGGCATACGCGGCAGCAATTCTTCCTTGTAGATACCTTTGGTCAGCTCCTCGGCAAAACTGCGCAAGCGCGTCAGAGCGCTGCCCGGATCAATATGGATCACGGCCTCGGCCAGGCCAGCTAGGTTTGCCAGCAACTCGTTGCCGGGACGAAGGAACTCGAAGTTGACTGATTTCATATAGGCGATTCTGTCCATAACCATCCTCTGAGCGAGGATCGTGCCAAGTTTCTATTCGACGTCGTACTTGCTCATCCAGTTTGTCAGCGTTTGCTGGCTTTTCAGCCCCAGCAGGCTGGCTGCCCGGGTCTTATTGTGCCCGGTCACTTTCAGGGCCTGACGCAGATAGCGCCTTGCGGTATCTGCAATTATCCCTTGTAAATCAATAGTTTGAGAAAAACTCTCAAGCTGTTCAGCATGCCCATCTTGAGGTATCTGGAACAGCGCCTGCTCTATGTCTCCAGCCTCGATCAAATCGCCCCGGCACCACAGCGCTGCACGTAACAGGGCCGATTGCAACTCACGAACATTACCGCGCCAAGGATGGCGAAGAATAAGATTTTTTGCCTCTGCGGAAATTTTCTTATCGCCTAGAGTGTCATCTTGCTTGGCGGTCTCCCCGAGCAAGGCGTCAGCCAGGAGCAACAGATCACCCTCTCGCTCGCGTAATGGCGGCAAGTGCAAAACGCCAACGGCGACTCGATAAAACAGATCCTCACGGAAACGCCGTTCCGCCACCGACTGCATGAGATTGCGGTGGGTAGCCGTAATCAGGCGTACGTTGACCCGCACCTCCTGACTACTGCCCACTGGCGTAATCACTCCATCCTGCAACACCCTCAGCAAACGCACCTGAGCATCTGCCGTCAGTTCGCCAAACTCATCAAGGAACAGGGTGCCGCCATCCGCTTGCTGGAACACTCCTACGCGATTTTCCACCGCGCCGGTGAAAGCCCCTTTACGATGGCCAAACAAGGTAGAGTCGATCAGGTCTGGTGGAATAGCCCCGCAGTTAAGCGCAATGAAAGGCGCTGACGAACGCGGACCAGCGTTATGGATGGCTCTGGCAAACAACTCTTTACCAGTGCCTGTCTCTCCATAGAGCAACACCGGGACCTGCTTCTGAGCCAGCACCTGTGCCTGCGATTTGAGCAGCAGCATGCGCTCGCTTTGCGTGATGATGCTGGCGAAGGCGGCATCAACCGGCGCTCGACTGTCGGCGAGGCGCAACAGCTTGTCGGCACTGATGGCGTTGGCGGCTGGCACATACTCGGCCGCAATCTCAAATGGCACATCAACCTTCTGCACCCCCTGCTCCAGCGAGGACTGATAGAAAGTCACCGGGTAGCGGGTCTTGCCCAGGAGAATCCACACAGCCTGCATGGCCGGAGTGCCAGGGCTGAGGAGAATGGAAAGGTGGTTGGAATACAGGTGCAGGCGCGTCAGGTGAGCATTGGCAGCCTGGTAGATATCCCCGAAATGTACAGGGCTCGTCAGTGACTCATAACTGACGGTGACCGGCATACAGACCCGCTCACGGAGCCAGGCGACATAAGGCTCGACCAACTCAGACGGATAAGACGAAAGCAGTTCCGCGCGATCAAAGGATTGCGCTCTTAGCGTCGCCAGTACAGGCCCAGTTTCACTGCCCGACAACGCCTTCAGATCGTTCCCTCCGACCCAGCAGAGCAGCACCTTCTGCTTTGTAGACACGCCTTCCAATCCCCTAGGTCCTCTCGCGTCCAGATGCGCGGCTTGCTGGCATTGTGCCTTGTGGCAAAGATGCCGGATAGTAAATCATCTGGTTAGATTCAATCGCGCTACTGCCTTGGCTGTGAAAAATATGAAGATCACGCTGAGAACCGCTCAAAGTAACCGACTACCCTGCGCAATCAGATCATGCATGGCGGCGCTACGTGGAACAGCAGCTGCTTCAACCATGATCAGTTGCGTGATTGTGCCAACCTGCTCGGCAAGCGGGTGCCGGTCATCATTCTGCTGATGCTGGATAACCCAGGAGCGCTGTGGGGGATGGTTGTTATCCGTTTATTGTTTAGCCAGATGACTTCGATTGGTACAGAGGTCACCTGACAGACAACACTACTAGTGAATCGGCGGGACTACATCGCCGCCTCATGTTCACCCGTGCAACCGCAGTCAGCAACGCTATCCCCTGACCGCGCCAAGCGCTCTCCCCACCAGCGGCACACTCGCTACCTCCGCATCAACCAAGCACCCGGCTTCCAAATCAAACGGCAGCGCCCACAACTGCAGCCCTTCCCCATAATCAAACACTGGCAACGCCCGCTGCAAACCAGCCCAGTATGGATAAATCAGTACCAGTCTCGGCACGTTTCCGCCGTTACGGTATTTATGGCCGTACGCGAACAGTTGGTAAAAATCACTTTGCCTCAGGTTGTAGTTATGCTCAGCGTTGCGTTGGTCAATGCGTTTCCACTTAGTGTCCAACACCCAGCGTTGCTCGGCAGTATCAATGAGCAAGTCCGGCTTCAACCGAAATACTCCTCTGTCACCATGGAGGCAGAGGTCCGCTTGTGAGGTCTGCGCTGTCAGCTCAACACCCGGCCTCAACTGCTTGCCAAGCGACTGCTGCACATAGTTCTCGAACAACCGCTCCATCGGGAAAAGCAAGCTTACCCCTTGCCAAGTGCCCTGTACCGCAACCGGCATCTGCTGGTTCAAGACAAGCTCGCACCAGGGCCTGATGGCGCCGTAATGTGCCATCAGGCGATCACGGCTCCACAGGCGGAAATCCTGTGCGACGCGCCGGCTGGCAGGTATTTCTGCTAACAAGGCGCGCAGCTCGTTGGCGAGACGCCAGTTGGCAGGCAGTTGGGTTACCTTGGCGACCTGTTCCAATGCGAGTTTCAGCAACCGGTTTTCCGCACGGTCCGGCAGATAGACGTCATGACGCACTTGAAACTGGTGCTGCCGGCCCGGGGGCTGGCGGAGCTGCGCCACTACATTGAGCTGGCCACGCAAAAAGGGTCGCTCCTCCTCGACACGTGTGTAGTCGAAACGAATACCGCGTTTCACTAAAGCATCCAGCTCATTCAGATACTGCCCCATCACCCATTCAGTGAGCGGTGCATCGAACAATTCCAGCGCCGTAACTGATACCTGCCGTGGCTTTAAAAACAGCGCGGCTTGAATCAACTTTCGTAACAGCGTGCGGCTCTTGACCACGCAGTCACCTTGTTCGAAATGCTTGGGCAGTATTTCAAGCCGAGTGCCGCAGGGAGTTTCGATAACGCCCACATAGCTGTCCCATTTAAGCGACTGCCGGCCCTCGACCTGCAGCAGGGTAGCGCCAGCGCGGTTGAAGCTTGCGCTGAGGTCGCACAGCCAGTCGAACGCCGTTTCCGAGATGTGCGCGCAATCCAGGTTGTCCGGCGGCACCGGCGCCGTGGTAAGCCTGGCGTACTCCCGAACGATAACGTTCGTGCTCACGCCGATTGCTCCTCCGGGGAAATGACATCCTGAGTGCCAGCATGGGTACTGATCACCCCGGCATAAGCCGTAGGTCGACTGAACGCTAGTGGGTTGATACGCCACACTTGGCCCTGCGCAGGTACCTTGTCGCCAAATAGCGCCAGCAAATTCTGGGTTTCGCGCAGCACGAAACAATCGGAGACGGGTTTACGGTGGTCGTTCAATACCCATTGGATGCGTTGCCAATCTTCAAAGAAGTACTCCTGCAACAGCGGCAGTACTTGATTGCGGAAAATCAGCTCTAACTGGGCCAGCGTGCCGCCGTTGATCAATGGCATAAAGTAGGCGTGCCCCAAGCAGTGCTCGCGATCGAGCAGCACTTCAATACGCTGGTTCATTACCCTCAACAACTGGCCAATATTCACCCCCTCGACCGTAGTGCCATCCAGCAAATGTGGTTCTGGCAACATTTCTCTGAACACAAAGCGGCGGCGCAACGCGATGTCGAGCCCGGCTAGCGAACGGTCTGCGGTATTCATAGTGCCGATGATGTGCACATTCTGAGGCACGGTAAACGGCTTCTTCGAATAGGGCAGTTGCAGGCTGAGCGCTTCATCCGCACCATCGCGCTTGGATGGCTCGATCAGGGTGATCAGTTCACCGAAAATACGCGACACATTGCCTCGGTTGATCTCATCGATGATGAGCACATAAGGCGTGTCTACTGGCGAGGCGGATACTGAGGGTTCGACGGCTTTAACACCTTCGTGCTGCAGGTAAGTCAGCAAGTCTGCCCAAGTGAAGCGGTTCATCGCGTAGACGGTTTTCAACGTGAACTGACGGCCATCGTTGATGGGCAGTATGGACAGGTTGATGTCCCGATAAAGCCAACGCACTGAGCGCACATGCCGATAGTGAGGGTTCACCCCATCAGGCACTTTGGCTTCATACCGGTACTCGCTGGACACTACTCCAATGGCGCCGACCTTCTCGGCCGACTGGATACATAACAGAATGTCCCCAACTGCAATTTGCTCAGCAAAGTAGTGGAGTGTGCCTTTGTCGCCTGAGCCCAGGCCCTGGTAATAGTCATTGGCTTCGTAGTCTTCACTTAAGTCCCCGCTTTGGCCCCATCCAATGCGAGCCTCGCCGTGCGTCAGGCAGTAGTTTTTGCTGGGCGACGTGCCAGAGCCATCGATGGAAATTTTCCAGATAGCGGCGTTGGGACGAACTCCCAAGTCTGCAACCGGCTGCGTCTTGGCGTCGTCGCAGATCCGCTTGAATACACCCGCTTCTATGGGGTAACGCAACTGCCCCGTTTCACTGTCTGAATCCGCGCGGATGCCCTCGACAAAGTCTTCATAGCTAAAGCTCTGATGGAAGGTGACGAAGCGCACGCGCCCCGCAGAAGCAAAGCGCTCGAACTCGGCTTTCAACCGCTGGCGAGCTTCAGGAGAGTTGCCGGTGTTCTGCGCCAGGAACTCGGGCGCAAGAATTGCCAATGCCTGGTTGATAGTGGCGTACGTTTTGCCGGTACCGGGCGGGCCGAACAATATTTGATTGAGCGGGGGCTTGGTTGCCGACAAGTCGATAACAGCCTCCGGGCATTCTGGTTCAGCCTGGCCATAGTCACTAGGTACCAACCCACTCCCCTTCAATGGTAATTGTCGGTTCTCAAGTACCTTGTCCACGGTTTTCATCCAAGCCTCTACATCAGCTTGAGTGGGACAGCGTTGCGCGCTGATTTCCCAGCCTTCTTCTTGCGCATCCATCAGCGCCCGATGATCCGCGACCCCGCGAACCGAACAGCAAATTTCACCGCCGTACCAGTAAAGGGTGAATGCGGGCTTTCCTTTCAAACTGTTTTGCTCTCGCACACCAATTCGAATATCCGCTGGGGAAATATTCACTGTCCAGTGATCGGCCTGAGGGTAGTGTTCACGGAAGCACTTGAGCAGCATCCAGACCCACGCCTGTTCCTCAGCTGTACCTTTGTCCAGAAGCTGAATCACACGCTGATCGGCATAGCCCTCAATCGCACCTCGCGCGATCTGTCGCTGGTACTCAAGCCACTGCTTTAGCCCGTTCTGCACGTTGTTGCTGTTGCTCGCACCAATCTGCGCAAATTCACCGCCTGGGCCGTATTGCCGATAGAGCGTAGTCAGCTCATCCACATCGGTGATCAGAAGCACTTGGCGCCCCAAGTGGTTGCTGATGGTATTAAGGCCAGAACGGTAGCTACTGGCTGTATTCGGTGATTTTCCGGTATCGGTCAACCAGACTTTGAACAGCTTTCCTTGTACATCACTCACAGGCGTACTCCAGTATTTTTGAGCGTCAAACAGGCACAACCGAGGTCAGCATGAAAAGGTTTGATAACGCTTCGCCCTGAGCCAGCATGGCCCTAGCTATTGATCCTGAAGATCGATTACAAGCACCAGCATTCCATTGGCGCTTGCAAGACAACCGCTGGTCTGGTTAACGACGGCGAAGGATTGCCGACGCCCTATCCCGCTCCGCCTCACTGTGGCCATAAGAAGCCGCGATGATTCTCAGCTCGTCGTTGGACTTCGACTCCAGCCCCCTGAGACGACGCTCCAACACGTTCGCGGCCATCCGGACACTTGCCTCGGACCCACTGTCTGCTGATCTTGCTATGCGCTGGAGAACATCGTCAGGCTCCTTTTCAAACAGCTCACGTCGTTCTCGCTGTTTACTCATCTCCTCTCGCACTTTTTCAGCGGCTGCCGTTGCTGCCGCTACCGCGATCGCTGATATCGCTTTTTTGGCGTTATCCACCGTCACCGTCTCAACGATTTTGTCCTTGCCTTTCTGGATAGCCGCATCCAATGTGTCGCGCCAGCCCATGAGTTTCTCCCTGATGCGGTACCTGGGCCATCCCGCCCGATAACCCGTACCTAAGGGATCGACGCAATTGCCCAGATCTTTAGCAGCACCCGAAGAACTAGTAGGCATTCGTGCCCAGGGTCTGATTCAGCGGTCTTTGTACCTGGGCAACATCTCTTTCAGGCCTGCAGAAACTTTATGGCGTATCCGGACACTAGTGATGTAATTGTCGATCTCCCAGGTCAACAGTTGTTCAGCTATGTCTTGATGACCAGCCAGGATTGCCAGATTTCGCGGCGTGTTACCGTCATTGTTCTTGGCATCAATGTCCACGCCAAACATAAAATGCTTTTCGGAAAAGTACTTGGTCGCTTTGAAATGGCCGTTAGCAGCAAGCCAATGAACAGGCGTGTTCCCTTCTCCATCTCGACTGTTGAGACATCCCCCTTCTGCATGCCGCTTTTCCAGCGTTTTCAGCTTTCCTTGCTTGGCGGGCAGGTGCACGTACTTGTCATTTTCTATAAATGCGCCAACCCCCTTGTACTCAAGGATCGCCTTGTCTCCTTCGGCACCAAGCGCCTGCAACGGCCCAATCAGCGCTGTACGGTTCAACCGATAAGCAATGTCCAGCGGGGTATGCCCAGCGTAATCCCTGTCATTCAGCGCCTGCGGGTTGAGCTGAGACAGAGGAGCGATGCAATCCAGTAGCACGCAAACGTGCCAGTCTCCCATCCCGTGGGCTTGCATGTCGTGGCTGCAATATCCCGTGGGAGCCAACGCCTGCTCAAGAAGTGTGATCACAGTGGTGGAGTACGTCATGGTTCGTCCCTGAATGAATTGAACCGAAAGAATGAACGTCGCAGGTAACTCGGTCAACGCAGCTCCTGAGCCTGGTGCAAGAGGTAGCCTTGCGTCCGCCACCTCTATGCTGTCTGAACGAGCCGCAGATGGCGATCATCGAAGCCGACTTTGGCATGCTGAATGGGCAGCTTGTGGTACCAAGCCGCAAGGCCTTGATGAAATACGTGCTGCAGCGCTACCACATCGACCCACGCAACCTCCCAACCTCGCAACCAGCCCCGAAGTCCAGCAGATCGTGGTCAAAAATCTCAAAGAACTGCGCCCTTAGCGGATGAACGACTGGTTCAGCCAGGCCCAGGGCGCCCCAGGCGGCTGACATTTTTATAGATTCGATGCCGATTCGTTTATGGCGCGTAGCTCTAACAGCACCGTCCATCGGAATCCAGGCAACGCAGCGTTCCAACTGGTATTCCAAGCAAGTTGGCCAAATAATTATTTACTCGCTAGAACATATAGATACCGACTGGTTTCAAATTACCCCGGCCCACCAAATCCCAAAGAAGAAGACGCCCTCGGGCGTCTTTTTTTGTGCCTGGGGTTTTGGGGTGCGCGAGCCCCAAAATCAGATTTCACCCCTTCCGTGTAGGGCGTTTCCCAAAGATACTCCCAACGCCTGTTTTCCGTTGCAGTCGTTTTTTAGCGTTCTAGGCTCGGTGGGTCGTTGTTCATCAACGACCAGCTTTGACAGGCTGATGACGACCATACACACGGTTTTGCCTATGGCGGCTGTGTGTGGGGCACCTCGTGTGCGCCGGTTTGGTCTTCACCGGTCTGTCAACCCATACACGGCTGCCACCACTTGTTTGACAGCAAGCGACTTTGTCCTCCTGTTGCAGCGCTACCAGATCGACCACCGCAACCTGGCCGTACTACCCGAGGCGCAGCAACTGGTGGTTAGCAATCTCAAGGAACTGAAGCCCTGGCTATTGAATGACTGATTGTCGAGTGCCGCGGCGAGGGGCTTGATACCCCCAGCTGCCGTGCCGTGGTACCCCGCCGCACGTTTCATGATCGCCCCTCGCCCAGCAATACCTCTGGCATGGCCGGCAGCGGCCGGCTCAGCAACACGCCGACCAGCAGCGCAAACAGCAGCGCCGCCACACCGGCGACCAGTAACACAGCTTCGAAGCCTCCGATGAACGCCTGGCGGGCCAAGGGTGCCACCGTTTCCCGCAACCCGGGCTCAAGCAACGCCAATGCCGCCTGCATATCACCCGCGGCAACCCGCGTGGCCATTGCGGCAACCTGGCCCGATTGCCCAGGCGCCACGGCAGCCATGGCCTCATGCAGCAACTGCCCACTATGTGCAGCCAGCACACCACCCAGCCCACCGATGGCCAGCACGATCGCCCCGAACCGCGTGGTTGTACTCAACCCCGAAGCCATGCCGGTACGCTCACGCGGTACGCAAGCCATGATGTTCTTCTGCGTATCGCCATTCAGCAGCCCGGCGCCCGCACCCAGCACCAGGCTGGCGAGGGCGAATGCACCGTAACCGCCCTGCTGCGTGGCCCAGGCACACAGCAGGTTACCCGCCCCGACCAATACCAGCCCAAGTGCGAACACCTGCGCCGGGCTCAAGTGTGCAGCCAGGCGCATGCCCAGGCGTGGCGCCAGCAGCATGGCCACGGCAAACGGCAACATGCCCGCCCCTGCGGCCAGGGCCGACAGCTGCAGGCCGTTCTGCAAGTACAGCGGCAGCAGGGTCATCATCACCTGGGCGCAGGCAGCGTAGGCGAACATACCCAGCAAGGCACCAACGAAGCGGCCGCTGCGCATCAGCCGCAGGTCCATCATCGGCCGTTGCTGACTGCGCTCGACCATGACGAACAGGCCAAACAGGAAAGCGCTGATCACCAGCCGACCCAACGTTTGCGCACTGCCCCAGCCCACCTGGCTGGCATCGATCATTGCCCAGATCAGGTAACCCAGGCTGCCGGCGAAAGTCAGGCTGCCCCATGGGTCGAGCCGGGCCGCAGCGCTGTCACGGGACTCTTCGACACTGCGCAGCACCATCACTGCAAGCACTGCCACCAACGGCAGGTTGATGTAGAAGATCCAGCGCCAGCCAAGGGTGCTGGCGATCACACCGCCCAGCAGCGGCGCAAAGGTAATGGTGGCGCCCATGCAGGCGCCCCAGAAGGCCCAGGCGCGCATGCGTTCCTGGGGTTGATGGAAGCGGTGGCCGATCGCGGCCAGGGCCGAGGTCAGCAGCAGCGCTGCGCCAACGCCCTTGGTTGCCCTGGCCAGGTCGAGGAACAGCAAGGTGGGCGCCGCGCCGCAGGCCAGCGAGGCGATGCCGAACAGGGCCAGGCCGAGCAGCAGCATGCGGCGGCGGCCAAAGCGGTCGGCCAGGCTGCCAGCGGGCAGCAGGCAGGCGGCAAAGGCCAGCAGGTAGGCGCTGACCACCCATTCGATATCGGCAAACGAGCCGGACAGGTCACGGGCGATGCTGGGCAGGCTGACCGCGACGATGTTGGTGTCGAGGATGATCAGGGCGCAGACCAGGGAGGCGGTAAGCAGAGTGAAACGCGCAGAGGGCATGGTGAGGCTCCGGATGCAGGGCTGGTTGGTCAAAATGCCGGACCGCTTTGCGGTCCCCTGCAATTCCCCGGCAGCCTTTGCCGCCAAGCCATCAGCCTTGTAGTGTTGGCCTCACCATAACGCCGCCAGCCCCCAGGCTTGTTAGCCTCGGCGGCCCGCGTCATTACCCTGCAGGTAACACCCATGGAAATCCGCCATTTCCGCTACTTCCTCTGCGTCGCCCGCCACGGTCACTTCACCCGTGCCGCCGAACAGCTGGGTATCGCCCCGCCCACCCTCAGCCGGCAGATCCAGGACATGGAGCGCGAGCTGGGCGTGCGCCTGTTCGAGCGCAACCAGCGCGAGGTCAACCTCACCGCTGCGGGCCAGGCGCTGTTGGTCGAGGCCGAACATGCAGTGCGCCAGTTCGACGCCGCGCAACTGGGTGCGCAACGGGCAGCCCGAGGGGAAAGCGGGCGCATAGAGCTGGGCTATGTGGCTTCGGCCGCGTATTCGGGCATGCTTCAGCAGCAAGTCAGCCGCTACAGCGAAACCTGCCCCGCAGTGCGCATGAACATTCGCGAACTGCCCATGGCCGAACTGCCCGGCATGGTCCGCGACGGCTTGCTCGACCTTGCCTATGTGCGCTCGCCGATGGAGCTACCCGAGGAACTCGAAGCCATCGCCTTGCACCAGGAAGGTTTCGTCCTCGCCCTGCCCGCCAACTCGCGAATAAATGAAGTACCGCAGATCCCGGCCTCGCGCCTGGCCAACGAAACCTTCATCCTGCCCGAACAGATCTCCGGCACGCTGGAAGTGGCAGCACAAGGTGGTTTCGTCCCGAGGCTCGGCCCCCAGCCGGGCAGCCTGGTGGCGGTGATCACCTTGGTATCACTCGGCCAGGGCATCGCAGTGGTGCCAGAATCGGTGGTCCAGCGCGTCAGCCTGCCGCAGGTGAACTACCGGCGTATTGTCGACTGCCAGGCCAGCTCGTGGCTTAGCCTTATTCATCGACGTTTCGAGAAGGCGCCAGCGGCAATCAGATACATCGATATGATGAAGAGCTGAAAAAACAAAGGGCACCTATCCACTGGTGCCCTTTGCCCTACCGCCAGGTGAACTGAATCACCCCATCGAACGCACCCCCACAGGTTGCGCATGGCCCCGCGTGGTCACGATCCCCAGGAAGGAAATCACTATCGCCAGGCCCAACGTAGAGGTCACCTCCGCCCGGTGTTCAGGCGTGAACATCATGACTGCCAGCGCCCCGCCAATGAACAGGATCACCGCCCAGGTGAGGTATGGGAACAGCCACATGCGGAACTTCAGCTCGGTGTTTTCCCGCTCCAGGCGGCGGCGCATGCGCAGCTGCGAAATGGCGATGACCATGTACACCAGCAAGGCGATGGCGCCGGAGCTGGCCAGCAGGAACTCGAATACACCCTTCGGCGCGAAGTAGTTGAGGATGGCAATGGCCGCGCCGATCAGCGTGCTGCCGAATACCGCAGCGCGCGGTACACCGACCTTGGAGGTCTTGTTGAGCATGGCCGGTGCGTCACCGCGCTTGGCCAGCGAGTACATCATCCGCGAGGCAATGTAGATCGAAGAGTTCATGCAACTGGTCACTGCCACCAGCACCACCAGGTCGACCATGAAGGCCGCGTTGGGAATGTTCATGATTTCCAGCGCACGCTGGTAGGAACCCACCACCGCGAGCTGCGGGTCGTTCCATGGCACCACCGAAATGATCACGAAGATCGAGAGGATGTAGAAGGTGCTGATGCGCCAGATCACCGAGCGAGTGGCCTTGGCGATGTTGCGCGACGGATCGCTGGATTCGGACGCGGCGATGGTAACCGCTTCGGTGCCGATGAAGCTGAACATCACGGTGATGAACGCACCAACCACGGCCGACCAGCCCTTCGGCGCGAAGCCGCCGTGCTCGGCCATCAAGCCGCTAAGGCCGCTGACCTCGCGGTTGGGCAGCCAGCCCATCAGTGCGGCGAAACCCAGGCCGATGAAACCGAGAATGGCCGTGACTTTCAGAATGGCGAACCAGAACTCGAACTCACCATACTTGGCCACGCTGAACAGGTTGGTACCAGCCAGCAGCAGCACCGAAGCCAGGGCGAATATCCAGCTGTCCACCTGCGGAAACCAGGCGTTCAGCACATGCCCGGCGGCCAGCGCTTCGATCGGGATGACCAATACCCAGAACCACCAGTACAGCCAGCCGATGGTGTAGCCGGCCCAGCGGCCGATGGCCTGCTCGGCGTAGGTGGAAAACGATCCGGTGTCCGGATGAGCCACGGCCATTTCGCCGAGCATGCGCATGACCAGTACCACCAGGGTCCCGGCCACGAAATAGGAAATTATGGTAGCTGGCCCGGCTGCCGCGATGGCGTGGCCAGAGCCGACGAAAAGTCCGGCGCCGATGATGCCGGCGATGGACAGCATCGTTACATGACGTGGCTTGAAACCTTGTGCAAGGTTGCCATCAGATCCCACGGTGTTCATTGATGTTGTTCTCTTTTTGCTGACACAAGGATGGACGGGCAGGTGTAGGCGAAAATATCTCCTTTGAAATCAATAAGTCGACACGTTACTCGCGCTCTGTTGTTGATATTTGGCACGCGTCACAGAGCAACGTGTCAGTGCAGGTCGGGCTTCATTTAAGCCCCGCAGGGCTGTGGGAAATTACACGAGAACGCCCCGGAACTGTTCGATCACGACAGGGCATTTCCATGAACGCCAGATGTCGTGAATGGCTTGCCCTATCGCGTCACCAGGCCGTCTGGAGCTTTTGTTTTTCATTTGGGTGTGTTTGTGGCTGTACTGGCCCTTTCTGCCAGCCACAAAAAAGCCCCGGTCTCCCGGGGCCTCTGTTGCCAGGCGTCTGCCTACGCCTGCCCGGTACGCTCGAAGCGTCGGGCCAGCAACAGGTAAGCGAGGATCCCCAGCACGCCATGGGCGGCCACGAACCAGAGTGCGTTGTGAAAGGAGCCGGTGCTGGCCACCACATAACCGATCACCAACGGGGTGACGATACCGGCGATGTTGCCGATGCCGTTGAACACGCCACCGCACAGGCCAACCATCTTCTTCGGTGCCACATCCGACAACACCGCCCAGCCCACCGCCGCCAGGCCCTTGCCGAAGAACGCCAGGGTCATCAGGGCGATCACCGCGGCATTGCCGTCCACATAGTTGGCCAGCACCAGGCTGGTGGACAGCCCCATGCCGATGATGAACGGGGTCTTGCGGGCCTTGGACGGGTGCACCCCACGGCGGATCAGCCAGTCGGACACGAAGCCACCGAGAATGCCACCGGTAAAACCGCAGATTGCCGGCAACGCGGCCACCCAGCCGGCCTCCATGATGGTCATGCCACGGCCCTTGATCAGATAGATCGGGAACCAGGTGATGAAGAAGTAGGTGAGCGCGGTAATGCAGTACTGGCCCAGGTACACCGCCCACAGGTTACGGCTGGTGAACAGTTGCGCAAGCTCGGCCCGGGTCGGTTTGCTCTTGGCAGTCTTGCGTTCCTTTTCCAGGTCGACCAGGGCGCCGCCTTCACGCATGTAGTCCAGCTCTTCGGGGCTCAGCCCTGGCGCACTGTGCGGCTCGTGGTACAAGCGGAACCACACCACGCTCAGCGCCAGCCCCAGCACGCCCATCCAGATGAACACCTGCTCCCAGCTCAGCGCATGGGTCATCCACGCCATCAACGGTGCGAACACCACCACAGCCATGTACTGCGCCGAATTGAACAGTGCCGAGGCGGTGCCGCGCTCGCGGGTGGGAAACCAGCAACTGACGATGCGCGAGTTGGCCGGGAAGGCCGGCGACTCCACCAGGCCCAGCATGAACCGCATGGAGAACAGCGCCACGGCGGCGGACACACCAGCCAGGCCCATCCAGCCCACGGTCCCTTGCAGCAGGGTGAACAGCGACCAGAGGATCAGGCTGATGCCGTAGACCCGGCGGGCGCCGAAGCGGTCGAGCAACCAGCCGCCAGGCACCTGACCCAGGGCGTAGGCCCAGGCGAAAGCAGAGAAGATCATGCCCAGCATGACCGGGTCCAGGCCGAGGTCCTTGAGCACCTCGGTACCGGTAATCGACAGGGTGGCGCGGTCGGCGTAGTTGATGACGGTGATGACGAAGATCAGTGCCAGGACCAGGAAGCGATGGCGACCGATCCCGGCCACGGCCTGCGGTGCGGCGACGGCGGATTTGCTGTTCATATGGACCCTCTTGCTTCTCGGTGGAAGCGATTGTTCTTGTGCGGAGAAGGTGTGGCCTTTGGGGCCTTCTGTTGCCTGTGCTGGCCTCTTCGCGGCTAAAGCTGCTTCCACAGGGTCAGTGCAGTGTTCAGGGCATGCGCTGTTCCTGTGGGAGCCGGCTTGCTGGCGATGGGGCCTACACGCAATTCGGGGGAACCTCGCCACGGAAGCAAGCAGCGAGATTCGATAAAACCATCTGCCCCATTTCCAGCCGGGTTTGCAGCGTGGCGCTGCCTCGATGTGGCTGCAGAACGACCTGGTTCAGGTCACGCAGCGCCGGCGGCACATGCGGCTCGTGGACGAAAACATCCAGCCCGGCCCCGGCAATGCGCTGCTCCCGCAACGCCTCGACCAGCGCCTCTTCATCGACCAACTTGCCGCGCGCTACATTGACCAGGTACCCCTCCGGCCCCAGTGCATCGAGCACCTCGGCCGTCACCAGCACCTCGCCGCCATCGGCGGCAGCTGCAACCACCAGCACATCCACCGAACGCGCCAGTTCGACCAGATCGGCTTCAAAGCGGTAGCCGGTTTCTGGTTGCTCGCGCCGCCCGTTGTAGGCAATACGCATGTCGAATGCAGCGGCACGGCGAGCGATAGCCTTGCCCACCTCGCCAAGCCCGACGATGCCCAGTTCTATACCGCTGACCTTGCGCGCCAATGGCAGGTCTACCTTGCCCCACAGGCCATCACGCACCAGCCGCTCACCCTCGCCCAGGCGGCGCAAGGTGCTGATGATCAAGCCCATGGCCAGGTCGGCCACATCGGCGGTGAGCACGCCCGGCGTGGTGGTGACATGGATGCCGCGGCTGGCCGCATGGCGCAGGTCCACGGCATCGGTGCCAATGCCGCTGATGGCGATGATCTCGAGCGCGGGCAGTTGCTCCATCAGCTCATTGGACAGGCCCTTGGCACCGCCTGTAACCACCCCACGAATGCGCGGGCCGGCTTCGTCGAGCAACTGTTGCGGGTTGGAATGCTGATACAGGCGATGTATCCGATAAGCGTTGACCAGCCGGGCATCGATGGCCTCTGGTACTGGCTGGGTCAACAGCACTTCGATGGGGTTCTCGTTCATGGTGCGCATCCGGCAGTTCGAAGACATGACTCGATGCTAGGCCGGCATTTGATACAGGTCTAATATAGATACTGGATCGAATAATTCAGGAATTGAATCATGGAGCTGCATCAGCTGCGCTGTTTCGTAGCCGTGGCCGAAGAGCTGCATTTCGGCCGTGCCGCCACCCGCCTGCACATGACCCAACCGCCCTTGAGCCGGCAGATCCAGCTGCTGGAACACACCTTGGGCGTGCTGCTGCTCGAGCGTAACAACCGCCAGGCGCGGCTGACCCTGGCGGGCCAGAGCTTTCTCGAAGACGCCCGTCGCATCCTGCAGATCGCCGAGTCGGCCAGCCAGTCGGCGCGGCGCATTGCTCATGGCGAAGCGGGCCGGTTGACCTTGGGCTTCACCGCAGTGGGTGCCTACAGCATGATCCCGCGCTTGCTGGTGCATGCCGGGCAGACGCTGCCGGACATCGAACTGGTGCTCAGCGAACGCGTCTCCAGCACCCAGGTGCATGACCTGGAGGCAGGGTTGATCGATGTTGGGCTGGTGCGCCAGGTGCTGCCCAGCGCGCGCGTGGAGTACCTGCCGATCCACCGCGAACCCTTCATCGCCGCCCTGCCCGCCGTGCATGCGCTGGCGGCACGTGAGCGGCTCAGGCCGAGCGATTTCGATGATCAACCATTCGTGATGTACAGCGCCAACGAAGGGCGCTATTTCCATGACCGCATCGCCAACCTGTTTGCCCGGCATGAGGTGCAACCACGGTACCTGCACCAACTGGGGCAGACTCACTCGATACTGGGGCTGGTCAATGTGGGGCTGGGCTGCGCAGTGGTGCCGGCCTCGGCGCAGGCATTGCGCCTGGAGCAGGTGGTATTCAGGCCGTTGGTGGGGATGGAGCAGCAGGCGGAGATTTTCCTGGCGTTCTGCCGGGATAACCCCAACCCGGTGCTGGGGGCATTCGTGGCGATGGCGCGGAAGTTTTTCGAAGCAGGTTGATTTGTGCCTGTCTCTTCGCGGGCTCGCCCGCTCCCACAGGATAAATGCAGGCCTGGAGCCTGATGCAGTACCTGTGGGAGCGGGCAAGCCCGCGAAAGGGCCAGCAGCCTCAACGCACCAGGCAAGGCCGCTTGTTATCGAAGCTCCACCCCGGAATCAGGAACTGCATTGCCACGCTGTCATCCCGCGCGCCCAACCCCATGTTGCGGTAGCACTCATGCGCCTTGGCCAGCTGGTCTTCATCCAGCTCCACCCCAAGCCCCGGCCGCGCCGGCACGTGCACATGCCCATCGACGATGCGCAGTGGTTCACGGGTCAGGCGCTGGCCGTCCTGCCAGATCCAGTGGGTGTCGATCGCAGTGATTTCACCCGGCGCCGCAGCTGCCACCTGGGTGAACATTGCCAGCGAGATATCGAAGTGGTTGTTGGAATGCGAACCCCAGGTCAGCCCCCAGTCGTTGCACATCTGCGCCACCCGTACCGAACCCTGCAAGGTCCAGAAGTGCGGATCGGCCAGCGGAATGTCCACCGACTGCAACTGGATCGCATGGCCCATCTGCCGCCAGTCGGTAGCGATCATGTTGGTGGCGGTGGGCAGGCCGGTGGCGCGGCGGAACTCGGCCATCACCTCACGGCCCGAGTAGCCGTTCTCGGCACCGCACGGGTCTTCGGCGTAGGCCAGCACATCGTGCTTGTCGCGGCACAGGGCAATGGCCTCCTTCAATGACCAGGCACCATTCGGGTCGAGGGTGATGCGGGCTTCGGGGAAACGTTCGGCCAACGCCGTTACGGCTTCCATCTCCTCCTCGCCGCGCAACACCCCGCCCTTGAGCTTGAAATCGCTGAAACCATAGCGCGCCTTGGCGGCCTCGGCCAGACGCACAACCGCCTCCGGCGTCAGGGCCTTTTCGTGGCGCAGGCGGAACCAGTCGTCCTCGGCATCAGCTTCGTTGCGGTAGGCCAGGTCGGTCTGCTGGCGGTCGCCGATGTAGAACAGGTAACCGAGCATCTTCACCGCCTCGCGCTGCTGCCCCTCGCCCAGCAGTGCCGCCATCGGCACGTTCAGATGCTGGCCAAGCAGGTCGAGCAGCGCAGACTCGATGGCCGTCACCGCATGCACGGTGATGCGCAGGTCGAAGGTCTGCAGGCCGCGACCAGCCGAGTCACGGTTGGCGAAGGTCTGGCGCATGGCATTGAGCACGCGCTGGTAATGGCCGACCGGCTGGCCGACCACCAGGCTGCGAGCGTCCTCCAGTGTCTGGCGGATCTTCTCGCCGCCGGGCACCTCGCCCAATCCGGTATTGCCGGCGCTGTCACGCAACACCACCACGTTGCGGGTGAAGAACGGGCCATGGGCACCACTGAGGTTGAGCAGCATGCTGTCGTGCCCGGCAACGGGGATCACGCGCAGCTCAGTGACCACAGGGGTGCTGGTGTGAAGGGTCTGCATGTTCATGGTTGTTGTCTCGCAGTCATCAATGGCTCTGACCCAGGGCCGAAGGGGCCTTGAGGTCATCGGAAGGGACGCCCTTTGGGCGAGTGCGTACGAAGAAGATGGCAATGGCCGCCAGCACCGAGGTCACCGCCAGGCCATACAGGCCGCCCTGGATCGAACCGGTCTGCTGCTCGAGCAGGCCGAAGGTGGTTGGGGCGACGAAGCCGCCGAGATTGCCGACCGAGTTGATCAACGCGATCACCGCAGCGGCGATGCGGGCATCCAGGTAACCCTGCGGGATCGGCCAGAACAGTGACGACGCCGACTTGAAACCGATGGCCGCGAAGCACACCGCGACAAAGGCGAACACCGGTCCACTCGTGGTGGACATGAACATGCCGATGGCAGCGATCACCAGCGCACCTGCGACCCAGGCCTGCTGGAACTTCCAGCGCGCCGAGCCGGCGGCGAAGGCATACATGGCCAGGATCGAAACCAGCCATGGGATCGAGTTGAAGAAGCCGACCTGCAGGTCGCTGAGGTCACCCATGCGCTTGATGATGCTCGGCAGCCAGAAGGTGGCGGCGTAGATGGTCAGCTGGATGCAGAAGTAGATCAGGCAGAACAGCAGGATCTGGCGGTCCTTGAGCAGGCGCCAGGTCGATGGCTTGACCACGCCGACCGCTTCACGCTCAAGCTGCTCGCGATCGATGGTGGCCACCAGTGCGTCCTGCTCGGCCTGGCTCAGCCACTTGGCGTCCTGCGGCCTGGAGTCGAGCCAGAAGAACACGAAGAAGCACAACGTCACCGAGGCCATGCCTTCGATGAACAGCATCCATTGCCAGCCATGCATGCCCAGGCCCTGGATCTGCATCAGCGCACCGGCCAACGGCCCGGAAATCAGCGATGCCAGCGCCGAGCCGCTGAGGAAGATGGCAATCGCCTTGCCGCGCTCGGCGGCCGGCAGCCAGCGGGTGAAGTAGTAGATCACCCCGGGGAAGAAGCCCGCTTCGGCAACGCCCAGCAGAAAGCGCAGCACGTAGAACTGGGTTTCGTTCTGCACGAAGGCCATGGCCGTGGCCACCAGCCCCCAGGTGAACATGATGCGGGTCAGCCACAGCCGTGCGCCGACCTTCTGCAGCAGCATGTTCGAGGGCACTTCGAACAACGCGTAGCCAATGAAGAACAGGCCGGCGCCAAAGCCATAGGCCGCAGCGCTGATGCCCAGGTCGCTTTCCAGATGCGGGCGGACGAAGCCGATGTTGACGCGGTCCAGGTAGTTGACGATGAACATGATGACGAACAGCGGCAGGACGTGGCGCTTGACCTTGGCCACGGCGCTGGCCAGGGCGTCGCCTTCATTCCGGGCAGACGGAGCGAGGGTGTCGTTCACTTGCGGATCTCCCACTAATTGTTTTTGTGCGGGTCGAGGTTGTCTGACATGGCAGTGGGGAAGAGCATATGCGCAGCACAGTTGTACGACAAGGTCGCCAACATCGGCAAAATTACAAAATACAAGCTATCAAAATGCTTATTAGCGTCGATCTTGCATAATACACCAGGCTATTCGCTGACTTGAGCACAGGAAAAAACGGCAAAAAATATTTTTATCCGTTAACTTGTCGTACAAGTACAACAACAATTGGACTACACCATGGCCACCGAGCAAGCCCACAAACGCGGCCACAGCCGCGCCCATGACCTGGTCTCCAGGCTGACGCAACAGATCTTGCTGGGCACCTTCAAGCCAGGCGACAAGTTGCCCTCGGAAAACAGCCTGGTACGCGAGCATGGGGTCAGCCGCACCGTGGTCCGCGAGGCCCTGTCGAAATTGCAGGCCTCGGGGCTGGTGGAGCCACGCCACGGTATCGGTACGTTCGTGATGGAGCGCCAGGGCCAGGCCGGTCTGCGCATAGCTGCGGAAAGCGCGGCGAATGTGCGCGACCTGCTGGAGTTGCGCATCGGCCTTGAAGGCCAGGCCGCAGCCCTGGCCGCGCTACGCCGTGACGAGGGACACCTGACGCGCATGCGCCAAGCGCTGGATGATTACCAGGACCTGGCCGCCGCCGGCGACAGCTGCATCGAGGCCGACCGGCGCTTTCACCTGCTGATTGCCGAGGCCACTGGCAACCTGTACTTCACTGAAATGCTGTTGCAGCTGGGCAACGGCCTGATCCCGCGCAACCGAATGGCCCTGGCCGAACGCAGCGGGGCGAAGCTGGCCCGGCAGGCGTACCTGGCCAACCTCGAGCATGAGGCGATCCTCAATGCCATCCGCCGGCAGGACCCGGACGCGGCCCGGGCAGCGGTGTGCCTGCACCTGTCCAATAGCCGCGACCGGCTACTGCCCGAACAGGCCTGACACGATCCCCTGTAGGAGCGGCCTTGTGGCGCGAAGGGCTGCACAGCAGCCCCTGGATTTCAGCTACAGAATTGCAGGCCGGGGGCCGCTTTGCGGCCCTTTCGCGACACAAGGCCGCTCCTACAAAGAGAACCGCGTCGGGCCCTGCTACCAGGTCAGGCAGATCTTGCCGAAATGCCGGTTGCTCTCCTGATAACGGAACGCCTCGACGATCTGCTCCAGCTCGAAATGCTTGTCCACCACTGGCCGCAGGCCATTGGCATCGATTGCTCGCACCATCGCCTGTTGCTGGGCGCGGCTGCCCACCAGCACGCCTTGCAGGCGAATCTGCCGCACCAGCGCCTGCACCAGTGGCAACTGGCCGGCCACGCCGGTGAGGATACCGATCAACGACACATGCCCGCCAATGCGCGCGGCAATCATCGATTGCTCCAGCGTCGCCGGGCCACCCACTTCGATCACATGGTCGACGCCGCGGTTGCCGGTCAGCTCGCGCACTTTCTCACCCCACGCCGGGGTGCTTTTGTAGTTGATCAGGTGGTCGGCACCCAGGGCCTTCAGTCGCTCCAGCTTGGCGTCGCTGGACGAGGTGGCGATCACCGTCGCGCCAGCCAGCTTGGCAAATTGCAGGGCGAAGATAGACACGCCGCCGGTACCCTGCACCAGCACCGTATCGCCAGGCTTGAGGTGATCGTCGCTCGTCAGTGCACGCCAGGCCGTGAGACCGGCCGTGGTCAGCGTGGCAGCTTCAGCATGGCTGAAGCCCCTGGGCGCCAGGGTGAAGGAGGTGGCGCGAGCGGTGACCTGCTCACGGGCGTAACCATCGATACCATCGCCGGGCACCCTGGCGAAGCCTTCCACATTGGCCTGGCCGTCGAGCCAGTCTGGGAAGAAGGTACTGACCACATTGTCGCCGACCTGGAACTCGGTGACGCCGCTACCCACCGCGACCACTTCGCCAGCGCCATCGGCCATGGGGATGCGCCGCTCGCTCGGGCCCCACATGCCGCTGACCACGGCGAAATCGTGGTAGTTGAGAGAGCTGGCGTGCAGGCGCACGGTGATTTCGCCGGCCTGGGGTGCGAGAGCCTCGCTGGTACCGACCTCAACCTTGTCGTAGCCGCCGCCGGGTTGTACGTAGATGGCCTTGCTGGTCATGGATAGGTCTCCGTTCAGGGAATAGATTGGGGTTCAGCATAGACAGGTCCGGCCCTATCGCCGGCAAGCCAGCTCCCACAGGTATTGCACAGGTCTCAGCTCTAGTGGTGTCCCTGTGGGAGCTGGCTTGCCGGCGATAGGGCCTACATTGCCAACACAAGATTCAGCCCAGCATCACCTTAAGCGCCCGGCAATCGGCCGCATGCCAATCCACCAGCTCCGGCCACGGATTGTCCGGCAGGTTCACCAGAACCGTGCGCGCCCCTGCGGCGCGCCCACAGTCCAGGTCAAACCGGTAATCCCCCACCATCACCAACTCACCCGGTGCCACACCCCAGGCATTGGCAATCTTCAGCAGCCCATCCGGGCTTGGCTTGGGCGCCGCTTCGTCACGCCCCAGAATGTGCTCCACCGGGAAGCAGTCCGCCAGACCGATGGCCTCCAGTGTCACATGCGCCAACTCACGGGCGTTGCGGGTGAGAATGCCCAGCCGGCAACCACGCTCGGCCAGTTCGCGCACCAGTTCCACCGCCCCGGTGGCCGCCGTGGAAGCAATCGCCAGGTCGCGCTCGTGCTCCAGCAGCCAGGCATGCTTGGCTGCCGCTTCGTCCGCCGGCAAGGCCGCCAGGTGGGTGAGGATGTCGTGCTCGGCCGGGATATCCAGCGCCAGGCGGATAGCGGCAAAATCGTGCACAGCCACCGTCAGGGTGCCGTCCATGTCGAACACCCAGTTGCGCACCTCGCCCAGGCTCATGCCCAGTCCTTGCGGTGGCGAATCAAGCCTTCCTGGCAGGACGACGCCACCAGTTGCCCGGCCTGGTTGAAGATGCTGCCTCGGCAGAAGCCGCGGGCATTGCCTGCCCAAGGGCTGTCGGTGGCGTACAGCAGCCACTCGTCGGCACGCAGGTTGCCATGGAACCACAGCGAATGATCGAGGCTGGCAATCTGCATGTCACGCTGCCACACCGATTTGCCGTGGGGCAGCAACGCAGTGGTCAGCAGGCCGAAGTCCGAGGCGTAGGCCAGCATGTATTTGTGCAAGGCCGGGATATCGGGCAGGTTGCCGTCCGCGCGAAACCAGGCGTACTTCACCGGGTCGCCAGGCTTGGGGTTGAACGGGTCGCGCTCGGTGACCGGGCGGATCTCGATCGGCTTGGCGCACAGCACCTTGTCGCGAATTCGCTCGGGCAACTGGTCGGCCATGGCCCGGGCCAGCTCTACTTCAGTGGGCAAGTTTTCCGGGCCGACCACCTCGGGCATCTGCGCCTGGTGCTCGAACCCTTCCTCGTCGTACTGGAACGAGGCGCTGCAGGTGAAGATCGGCTGGCCCTTCTGAATCGCCGTCACCCTCCGGGTGCTGAAGCTGCCGCCATCGCGCACGCGGTCCACCGAATACACCACCGGCAGGCTGGCATCGCCAGGGCGCAGGAAGTAGCCATGCAACGAATGCACATGGCGTGCATCCTCGACCGTCTGGCTGGCCGCCGACAATGATTGGCCCAATACCTGCCCGCCGTACAACTGGCGGAAGCCCAGGTCCTGGCTGCGTCCACGGAACAGGTTCTCCTCGATGGACTCGAGGCTCAACAGGTCGACCAGGTCGTCCAACACATGACTCATCGGGGGTTCTCCTAGCAAGGCAACATGTCTCTACAGCACTCTCATGAAGGCAAATGATACAGGGTTTGTCATTCGCGCCGGGCATGGCCATGAATTCAGGCGTGCAGGGTACGCTCCCAGTGAGCGCGGTCGATGCGATACAGCACATGCGGGCGCAGCGGATGGCCCACGGGCAGGCGGGGGTGTTCGAAACTGCCGTTCAGATCCTGCTGCATACCGATGGCCTGCATGACCTTCTGCGACGGCAGGTTGCTCTCGCTAGTGAACGACACCACCTCTTCCAGGCGCAATTGGGCGAAAGCACAGCGCAGGCAGGTCCACGCCGCCTCGCTGGCGAAACCCAGGCCCCAATGGCGGCGTGCCAGGCGCCAACCGATCTCCACCGCCGGCGCAAAATCGGCATCGAAGGCCACGTGCAGCAACCCGGTCATGCCGATGAAGGCACCGCTGTCCTTGCGCTCCAGGGCCCAAAGGCCAAAGCCATACTCATTGAAATGCCCGCGCACGCGGCCGATCAACGCGGCTGCCTCCAGGCGCGTCAGTGGCGCCGGGAAGTAGCGCATCACCTGCGGGTCGGCACACAAGGCGGCGAATTCGCGCAGGTCGTCGTCGTGCCACTGGCGCAGCACCAGCCGCGCGCTTTCCAGTTGCAGGATAGGGGTCATCGTGCGTGCTCCGGTTTTAGCGTCTTGCAGTTTACAGCGTAGGCGCGGGTGCAGGTTTCACCCAGCCGGCGCGCCCGAATGCAATTTTCACACGCCCTTCACCGCCCCCCGACAGGCCTGTTGGCAGGATGCCAGCCAATACCGCCGCGCCAGCCGCGACCATGCCAACGGAGCAACGCATGCTATCGAGCAACACCCTGGGGCACCCTGCCATCCACGCCCGGCGCAAGCGACGCCTGACCCGCAAAGCCCTTGGTGCCGCTCTTGGCCTGTGCATGGTCGTGGCGGCGTTGAGCACCTGGTTGGCGACGAGGACGCACATCGTGGACCTTGGCAACGAACGGCAATTGAGTAACAGCGGCCTGCTGCAAGACTGGGCCGACGGTACGGTGATCGTGATGATCCGCCACGCCGAGCGCTGTGACAGCGCCCCTGGCCCGTGCCTGGACGACCCCACCGGCATCACCGTGGGCGGCAGCCAGGCCGCGGCTCGCGTTGGCCAAGGACTGCACCAGTTGGGTCTGGACAACGCCGATATGCTCAGCAGCCCGAAACTGCGCACACGGCAAACCGCGCATTTAATCCTTGGCCAGGCGGTGGCCAGCGAGGACTGGCTGGAAAGCTGTGACAGCCGGTTCGCCAGCGAAGCGCTGGCACACAAACGACCGGGGCATAACCTGGTGCTGGTGACCCACAACGGCTGCATCGACCATTTTGCCCGTCAGCAGAACGTTGCGGGGGGCGAGCGTGAGAGCGGCTATGCCAGTGCGCTGTTCGTTTCGGTGGATGGCAATGGCAGGACGCGCATCCTTGGCCGCCTGAACGAGCCGGACTGGCAACGGGTGCTGGCCAGTACCACGAAACAGCACTGACGCCGCTCCTGCCTGCCAGGGCAACTGCCTTTCACTGCCTTTTCTGGCCTCATCGCCGGCAAGCCAGCTCCCACAGGTATCCCATAGCCTTTTAGCCTTGTGCAGTAACTGTGGGAGCTGGCTTGCCGGCGATTGGGCAGCAAAGCTGCCCCAGCCATGGCAAGATCAGCACTGACCCCGATTGCGACCCCACCCATGCCGTTGCCGCTGATCTACCACGAAGACTACAGCCCGGAGTTCCCTGCCGAACACCGCTTCCCCATGGACAAGTTTCGCCTGCTGCACGACCACTTGATCGACAGCGGGCTGACCACCGACCAGGCCCTGCTGCGCCCGGACATCTGCCCCAACGACATCCTCGCCCTGGCCCACGACCGCAGCTACATCGAGCGCTACATGAACGGTGACCTGTCACGCGAGGACCAGCGCCGCCTCGGCCTGCCCTGGAGCGAGGCCCTGGCCCGGCGTACCGTGCGCGCCGTAGGCGGCTCGCTGCTGAGCGCCGAGATGGCGCTGCAGCACGGCATCGCCTGCCACCTTGCCGGCGGCACCCACCACGCCCATTACGAACACCCTGCCGGCTTCTGCATCTTCAACGACCTGGCCGTGATCAGCCGCTACCTGCTGGAGGCCGGCCGGGTACACCGGGTGCTGATCTTCGACTGCGACGTGCATCAGGGTGACGGCACCGCGCGCATCCTGCACGAGACACCAGACGCCATCACGGTATCGCTGCATTGCGAACAGAACTTCCCGGCGCGCAAGGCACAAAGCGATTGGGACATTCCCCTGCCCCGGGGCATGGGCGACATGGCCTACCTGAAAGTGGTGGACGACGCCCTCAACTACCTGCTGCCACTCTATCGACCCGACCTGGTGCTGTATGACGCCGGTGTCGATGTGCACAAGGACGACGCCCTGGGCTATCTGCAACTGACCGATGCAGGCGTTGCCGCCCGTGACGAAGCAGTGCTGCGCCACTGCATGGGCCGCGATATCCCGGTGGTGGGCGTGATCGGCGGTGGATACAGCAAGGACCGTGCAGCCCTGGCCAGGCGCCATGGCATCCTTCATCACAGCGCGGCACGCGTCATCGGTTGTTCACAATGACTGTGGAGCCGCTTGTGGATAACCTGCGGGAAAGGCGCTGCAGCCCTTTACAGGCAAGGCCTGCAAAGCTCTGATCATTTTTTGAGCAGTGCTTCCACAGACCGCGCTGCGCTAGAATGCGCCTCTTTTCCACAGCCTGCTGCCCACCATGCCTGATCTGAGCCCCGCCTCCCCTCCCCTCGCTGTCGTCATCGGCGGCGGCCCAGCCGGCCTGATGGCCGCCGAAGCACTGGCCCAGGCGGGCCTGGCGGTCGAGGTTTTCGATGCCATGCCTTCGGTGGGCCGCAAGTTCCTGCTGGCGGGTGTCGGCGGCATGAACATCACCCATTCCGAGCCCTACCCGGCATTCGTCAGCCGGTACGCCGAGCGCCAGGGCGAAATCGCCGCGCTGCTGCAGGACTTCGATGCCGACGCCTTGCGCCAGTGGATTCACGGCCTGGGCATCGAAACCTTCGTTGGTACCTCGGGCCGGGTATTTCCCACCGACATGAAAGCCGCGCCCCTGCTGCGCGCCTGGCTCAAGCGCCTGCGCGACAGCGGGGTAGTTATCCACACCCGTCACCGCTGGCTGGGCTGGAATGCCGAAGGTGCATTGCGGATTGCTTATCCACAAGGCGAGCGGCTGGTGAAGGCTGCCGTGGTGGTGCTGGCGCTGGGTGGCGGAAGCTGGGCGCGACTGGGCTCGGACGGTAGCTGGCAGCCACTGCTGGCCGCACGCGCTGTGGATATCTCGCCCTTGCGGCCCAGCAACTGCGGTTTTGAAGTGGCAGGCTGGAGCACGCTGCTCAAGGACAGGTTCGCTGGGGCGCCGTTGAAGAACATTGCGCTCAGCGTTCCCGGCAGCGCGCCGCGCAAGGGTGAGTTCATCCTCACCGCACAGGGTGTGGAAGGCAGCCTGGTGTATGCCTGGTCAGCACTGGTGCGCGAGGCTATCAACCGCGACGGCCACGGGGTGTTGCTGCTCGACCTGTTGCCGGAAAAGCCTGTGGACAAGATTGCCCAGGCGCTGGCCAAGCCACGGGGTTCGCGCTCCATGGCCAAGCACCTGCACAGCCAGCTGGGTATTGATGGGGTCAAGGCTGCGCTGTTGCGCGAGCTGACCGATCAGGCGACGTTTGCCGACCCTGGTGCCTTGGCGAGGGCGATCAAGGCATTGCCGATCACGTTGGTGCGTACGCGGCCGCTGGATGAGGCGATCAGCAGCGCGGGCGGGGTGCGTTTCGAGGGGCTGGATGAGGGCTTGATGGTCAAGGGCATGCCAGGGGTGTTCTGTGCCGGCGAGATGCTGGACTGGGAGGCCCCGACCGGGGGGTATCTGCTGACGGCGTGCTTTGCCAGCGGCTTGCGCGCCGGGCGGGCGGCGGCAAGCTGGCTGAAATCCTGACACATACTCGATCCACTGTGGGAGCGGGCGTGCCCGCGAACACGGGCGAAGCCCGTGCCATGCACCGCGGTGCCTGCTTCGCGGGCACGCCCGCTCCCACAGGTGCCAAGCTTCCCCAGGCTACGGCTTACGCTTGCGCGCCCCACCATTGAAGCTCGGCACCTTGCGCACCGCCTTCACCGCCGGCTCGGCACTACCTGATTCAGCGCTGTCCATCCAGCGCCCCAACCCGCGCTTGGCGCTGTTTTCCTTCGGCTTCTTGGGCTTCTTCGGCTTCTTGATCACCTGGCCACTGGCGTCGGTCATCGGCACCCGGTGGTCAGGGATGAAGTCCGGCTCTTCATGACGCGGCAGGGTCTGCCGGGTCAGCACTTCGATTGCCGCCAGCAGCTGTACTTCATCGGCACACACCAGCGAAATCGCCTCGCCCTTGTTGCCCGCCCGCCCGGTACGCCCGATGCGGTGCACGTAATCCTCGGCAACGATCGGCAGGTCAAGGTTGACCACCAGCGGCAGGTCATCGATATCCAGGCCGCGGGCCGCCACATCGGTCGCCACAAGCACCTGGATTTCGCGGGCCTTGAAGCTGTCCAGCGCGCGCTGGCGGGTAGCTTGCGGGCGGTCACCGTGGATGCCGTCGGCATTCACACCCTCGGCCAGCAAACGCTCTACCAGTTGATCGACGCCGTTGCGGGTCTTGGCGAACACCAGCACCTGCTTCCAGCGCTGCTTGCGCAGCAGGTGGCAGAACAGGTCCACCTTGCGTTTTTTATCCACAGGCACCAGCCACTGCTTGACGCTGGTGGCCGTGGCATTGCGAGGGCTGACTTCGATGCTCAGCGGGTCATTCAGGGCCAGCCCCGCCAGCATGCGGATCTGGTCGGAGAAAGTGGCAGAGAACAGCAACGTCTGGCGCTTGCGTGGCAGCGCGGCGTACACCGACTGCAGTTCTTCGGCAAAGCCCAGGTCGAGCATGCGGTCGGCTTCGTCCAGCACCAGGGTCTGCACCTGATTGAACTTCACGGCGTTCTGCCGAAACAGATCGAGCAAGCGCCCCGGGGTGGCCACCAGCAGGTCGACACCACGGCGCAGGCGCATCATCTGCGGGTTGATGCTGACCCCGCCATACACCGCGTAGGTGCTCAGCGGCAGGTTCTCGGCATACTCGCGCACATTGTTGTGCACCTGCTCGGCCAGCTCACGAGTGGGCACCAGCACCAGTGCGCGGATCGAGTTGCTGGCCACCTTCTCGCCTTCCAGCGCCAGGCGCTGAAGCACAGGCAGAGCAAAGCCCGCGGTCTTGCCGGTGCCGGTCTGGGCCGCGGCCATCAGGTCGCGGCCGGCCAGCACGGCGGGGATGGCCTTGGCCTGCACCGGGGTCGGGGTGGTGTAGTCCAGTTGCTGCAGGGTGCGCAGCAGCGGTTCGATCAGGCCGAGTTTGGCGAAATTCATGGCAATACCGTCAGGGGGGTTCAGCGAAGGCGGCAAGTTTACCGCATCACCCCCACCTACTTGCAGATTTCGCCTTTCAATGGCTGCGCCGGCTCTGGTGCCTTGCGCCACTGCGGTAGGCCGATCAGCACCACTGCACCGATGATCACCGCCATGGCCACACATTCTTCTGCACCAATCTGCTCACCGGCAAAGACAATACCCAGCAGAACGGCCACTGCCGGGTTGACGTAGGCATAGCTGGTGGCAGCTGCCGGGCGCACGTGCTTGAGCAGGTACATGTAGGCACTGAACGCCAGGATCGAACCGAAGAATACCAGGTAGGCCAGTGCCCCCCAGCCGGCAGCGGTCGGCATCTGCGTCATGCGCTCGCCAGACAGCACGCTGCCGAGCAGCAGCACGGCGCCACCGACCAGCATTTCCGCAGCGCTGGCCATAGGCCCCTGAGGCAGCGGCAAGGTCTTGCTCCATACCGAGCCGAATGCCCACGACGCTGCCGCAAAGATGATCAGCGCCGCGCCAATCGGGCTTGCCTGCAGGTTGGAGCCCAGGTTCAGCAGGCCGATACCCACCAACCCGAGGGCGATCCCCGCCCACTCCAGCTTCGAATTGCGGTGCCCGAACAGCAGGCCGAACAGCAAGGTGAACAGCGGCACGGTCGCCACCGCCAGCGCCGCCACGCCCGAGGCCACGCCGGCATGCTCGGCCACGGTCACGCCACCGTTGCCACAGCTGAGCAGCAGGAAACCGATCGCCCCCGCAGCCCGCCACTGCGGCCAGGTCGGTGCCGGTACACCGCGCCAGCGCAAGAAACCATACAGCAGGCCCCCGGCAATCAGGAAGCGCACCCCGGCCATGAGCATCGGTGGCCAGCTCTCGACGCCAATGCGAATGAACAGGTAGGTAGAGCCCCAGACCAGGTACAAGGCCAGGAAAGCGCCAATGAGCAACAACGGGAAGCGACGGGAGGCAGGCATGGGAAACACTCGAAATCCGTTTACGGGTGGCTTAGTTTAGAAAGGCCACTGTGTAAACTTAAGTTACAAAGCAGCTTTAAATGACCCGAACACTTTGCATTGCATGGTTATTCGGATGCTTTTCAATCGAATCGAAACCAGGCAGGGAAATTCCATGGACAAGTACGACCGCATGCTGCTCGCCGCCCTGCTCGACAACGGCCGCGCCACCTTCGCCCAACTGGCGCGCCAGGTGAACCTGTCGGCGCCGGCGGTGGCCGAGCGTGTGGCCAAGCTCGAGGCCAGCGGAGTAATTACCGGCTACCAGGCCAAGGTCGACATGAGCAAGATTGGCCTGCCGATCCAGTGCGTGATCGAACTGCGCCTGGCCAGCCACGGCAACCAGCAGGCCTACGAAGCGTTGACCCAGATACCCCAATTGACCGAATGCCATCGGGTAACCGGCGACCCCTGCGTCATCATGCAGGCAGCGGTGGGTTCGATGCCGGAGCTGGAAGAACTGATCAACCGGGTCGCGCAATTCGGCTTCAGCAAGACCTCGATCATTCTCTCCAGCGCAGTGGAGCGACGGGTGCCGCTGGGGCAACTGGAGAAGAAGCCCTAACAGAACCTGGCCAGGGTTTCACGAACCTTCGCGGCAGGTGTTTTCTGCAGGCGGCAGAGCAGGTCGTGCGAGAGTTGCTGTACACCATGGCCCTGGCGCAGCACGCCAGCCAGGTGTTGCAGCAGGTTGGCGGCCATTTCGGCATCGGCCATGGCCCGGTGCGCGGTACCGGTATCCGGCAGCCCGGCCCAGCGGGTCAAGGTGCCCAGCTTGTGGTTCGGCGCCGCCGGCAACAAACGCCGTGACAGCAGCAAGGAGCAGGCGAAGGCCTGGGTGCGGCTACGGCCGATGCGGCCCAGTTCGTAGTCCCAGAACTTCTGGTCGAAGGCGGCATTGTGTGCCAGCAGCGGGGTGCCACCAACGAACTCGGCCACTTCGTTCATCACCTTCTCCACCGGCGGCGCACTGCGCAGCATGGCGGTGGTGATGCCAGTGAGCCCGGCGACGAAGGCCGGTACCGGCACACCCGCGTTCATCAGGCTCTGGTAGCGCTCGACGATGCACCCGCCCTCCAGCATCACCACCGCCACCTCAGTGGCGCGGCAGCCGGCACCGGGGCTGATGCCGGTAGTTTCAAAGTCGATGACAGCGATACGTTCCATGAAAAATCTCAGTGTTTTAGCAACAGCGCACCCTCGATGGGCACATAGCGGGTGGCGGCACGGATCAGCGAGAGTGCGGTAAGCCCGGGCACACCATACACCACTGCTTCGGTGCCATGGCGCTGTCTCACCCGCTCCAGCAGCAGATCGAAATCGCCATCGCCAGAGGCCAGTACCACTTGGTCGACGCGGCTGGCGGCGTCGATCACATCCAGGGTAATGCCCACATCCCAATCACCTTTGGCCGAGCCATCGCTGCGCTGGATGAAGGGCTTTAGGCGCACATCGAAACCGAGGTTGCGCAGGATCTGCTGGAACTGCTGTTGTTTGCTGTCGCCACGGTCGATGGCATAGGCCACGGCCTCGACGATCTGGCCTTCGCGGCTGACGTCGGCCCACAGGGCGGTGTAGTTGAAATGGCAGCCGTGGGCCTGGCGCACGGTGTAATAGAGGTTCTGCACATCGGCGAACAACGCGATCTTTTTCACCTTGGAACCCCTTGGTCGGCCTGGAGTGCTGGGGGCAGCTGTGCAGCCCTTTCGCGACACAAGGCCGCTCCCACAGGGGTTCGCGTACCCTTGTAGGAGCGGCCTTGTGTCGCGAAAGGGGCGCAAAGCGCCCCCAGAATCGCCAGCAGTATGCCAGACCTGTCAGACGTACGAATCGTCGTCCGAGAAGAACCCACCATCATCGCTGCCATAATCGCTGTCGGCATAACCACCCTGGTCGCTGCCCCAGCCACCGTTGTCAGCTACCTGCTGCTGCGCCCCCGAGTCGTTCCAGCCACCGTTGTCACTGGCCGGCGCCGGCTCTTCCTTGATCACCTCGACCACCTCCTCCGGCTGCGAGTTGTGGTTGAACAGGCTGCTGATGCCCTGCGCCAGCAACACGCCACCCGCCACACCGGCTGCAGTCTGCATCGCGCCGCCAAGGAAGCTGCTGGCACCACTGCGTGCCGGTGCAGCGCCAAAGCCAGGCTGCTGCGCTTGTGGCTGGGAAAAGCCCGGCGCCGATGGCTCACGCCAGCCACCGCCAGATGTCACGGGTGCTGCAGCGGGACGCTGCGGTTGCGCGGCCGGGGCCGCATTGCGCCCAGCCGAACCAAAGATGCTGGACAGGAAACCACCACCGCCATTACTCGGCGCACTGCTGGCGCGGGCGGCCTCGGCCTGGGCACGGGCCTGCTTCAGTTCGGCTTCCAGTTGCTTGTTCTGCTCGTCGAGGCGCTTGATCGCTGCCTCCTGCACCAGAATCGCCTGGGCCATGTAATAAGGCGCCGCCGGCTGCTGACGTACATGTTCCTCGATGCATGCCTGGGCCTGCGCATCACGTGGCTGGCTCGGATCCTCGGCTTGCTTGAGGCGGCCGAACAGGCCATCGATCAGGGTTTGTTCTTCAGTATTCATGGGGCGACCTCGTGGGGTAGCGGACAACGGACAGCGTCAAAGATGGGGCGTACAGGCGTGGGATTCAATCACCGGCGGCGTGAAACTTTTTTCAGCAAGTGACAGCCCCAAGCCTGCTTTGGGCTAAAGTTAAGCCCCTGTTTTTACTGCCATGCGATCTTGACTGATGAATCCGCTGAGCGTCCTGCGCGACTCCCTGTACTTCTTCCGCCGTCACCTGCCAAACATTCTCCAGCTGTGCCTGCCGCTGGTGGTGCTGGAAGCCTTGCTCACCCAGTTGCTGTACCGGCAGATGGGCGACCAGGCATCACCAGCCTACGGCATGCTGATCAGCCTGCTGTTCTACCCGCTGTACAGCGCCGCGCTGATCCTGTACCTGGACACCCGCAGCAACGGTCGGGACATCGCCAAGCGCGACCTGTTCGCCCGTGCCCTGCAACTGTGGCCGCAACTGGCCCTGCTGATCCTGATCAGCTCGCTGCTGATCATGGCCGGCCTTGCGCTGTTCATCTTCCCGGGCGTGTGGATCATGATCAATCTGGTGTTCGCCGAATACCTGCTGGTACTGCGCGGCCGCCCGGTGGTGCAGTCGATGCGCGACAGCGCCAGCATGACCACTGGGCATTTCATGCGCATCATGATCTGTGTCGTAGGTGTGCTGGCGCCGATCTGGTTGATCGACGGGCTGCTGCTGATGGCCTTCCCCGAACCCGCACCGGGTGTCGAACTGGCCATGGACAGCCTGAGCGGCTTCCTGCAGCTGTTCAGCACCGTGGTGCTGTATCGCCTGTTCATGCTGCTGGAAAGTGAGGCCGGGGCCTGAGGCATCCGGGAAAGTCTTCGTTCTGCTCGCACGCCCGACGGTGGCATTAAACCAGATAGCCGAAGTCACCGATCACTGGCAGACCGAACCCTTATACCAAGACGGTGACGAGCTGTTTTGCCACCTGCTCGACCAGAGAGGTAATAAGGCAAAGGTCTGAACTATGCACCCAGCTACTGGAATTACCAACAGCCACCGGCCCCGCTGAACGTCTGGGAAGGCGAAGTCGCTACCTTCGCGCTTGAGCTGAGGTCCTGATGCAAAAGTTCAAGGCACGAAGCTCTGTACGATTGGCCTTGATACTCGGTGATGCTGCGTTGAAGTCAGCCTCGGAATGCTCATTTACAACCCGTCTGACGGCTGTATAGCCTCGACGCGCTGGAGGAAGCCATTAAGCCTCCCATCTGGCACACCCGATCCACACGGTGACTGCATTACCACATCAGCCTCTCTGGCAATGCAAATCCAGTACCTGCTGAACACGAAAGAAGGCGAAACACTCACCTTCCTGCTTAAGCAAGATAGCTGAACACTGCCGCTCAGGTGCCGCGCGGCTTCGCCCGTGCGGTAGCCTCAGCCACCAATGGATCATCCGGCCAATAGTGCTTGGGGTATCTGCCCTTCAGATCCTTCTTCACTTCGGCATAAGTCGTACGCCAGAAGTTGGCAAGATCCTGGGTCACCTGCACTGGCCGCCGGGCCGGTGACAACAGATGCAACTTCACCTGCTGACGACCATTGGCGATGCGCGGGGTGTCGGCCAGGCCGAACAGCTCTTGCAAGCGCACGGCAAGGATCGGCGGGTTCTCGCTGTAGTCCAGGCGAATGCTCGAGCCGGAAGGCACCGCCAGATGCGTCGGCGCCCATTCATCCAGGCGCTGTGGCAATGGCCAGGGCAGCAGATTGCGCAAGATCGACGGAAGGTCCAAGGCAGCGAAATGACTCAGCCGCGAGACTTTGCCAAGATAGGGTTGCAGCCAATCTTCCAGGCTGGCCAACAGGGCTTCATCACCCAGGTCGGGCCATTCGCTTTGCCCATCCTTGAGCAGATCCAGCTGACGCAAAAGTGCTATCCGCGCCTGCCACTGACGCAGCTCCGGGGTCCAGCTCAGCAGGTTCAAGCCTTTGCGCCGCACCAGGCCAACCAGTGCCTTCGCGCGGGCTTCATCATTCAGGCCAGGCAATGGTTCGCGGCTCAGCACCAGCTCGCCGACCTTGACTTGGCGCTCGGCGCGCAGCACCTGCTCGCGCTCGTCCCAATCGAGGATATCCACCCGCTCGACCTGCTCGGCCAGCACACCCTCGAGCAGCGCCGGATCGAACTCGGCGGCCAGGTAGATACGCTCTTCGCGCTGGCCCTGCCGGCTGCCCAGGTCGGCAATCACGAGCCACGGGCACTTCATCAGTGCATCGACTTCGGCAAACAGCGCCGCTCGGCCGTTGGCCAGCCGGTATTCCGCACCGCCTTCGCGGCGCTGCTGGGCGACGCGGTCGGGGTAGGCCAGCGCCAGCAGCGCGCCCAGCCAGCGCGGGTGATCGGGGTCCACGACCGGCGCGCGTGGTTTGCCACGCAACAGGCCACGGTACTGGCGAGCCAGTTGGCGCGCACGCTGCACGCCGCCGTGGCTGCCACGGGCAGCCTTGCTTTCACCACTGACCAGCGCCAGCCGGCTGTGCAAATCAGCACCACCGCCGCGCTGGATATCCCGCTCGCCCAGCAGCGCAGCCACATCACAGGCCATCTGCGCCAGGCCAAGGTCCTGGCCGCGCAACAGCAGATGCGCGATACGTGGATGCGCCGGCAACTCGGCCATGGCCTGGCCGTGTTCGCTGAGGTTGTCACGGCTTCCGGGCTTGAAGGCATTGAGCCGTGCCAGCAGGTCCTGGGCCTGAGCGAAGGCGGCAGTGGGGGGCTGGTCGAGCCAGCGCAACTGCTCGGGCGTCACGCCCCAGCGTGCCAGTTGCAGGGCCAGGCCGGCCAGGTCGGCCTGCAGGATCTCGGCGCTGCCGTGTGCGGCCAGCTGTTCATGCTGGGCCTCGGACCACAGGCGGTAACACACGCCGGGCTCCAGGCGGCCGGCACGGCCGGCGCGCTGGGTAGCACTGGCGCGGGAGATGCGCTGGGTGTCCAGGCGGGTCATGCCGCTGCCGGGGTCGAAGCGCGGTACCCGGGCCAGGCCTGCGTCGATCACCACGCGCACGCCGTCGATGGTCAGGCTGGTCTCGGCGATATTGGTGGCCAGCACTACCTTGCGCAGCCCCTCGGGCGCCGGGTCGATGGCTGCACGCTGGGCGTCGAGATCGAGCTCGCCATGCAGCGGGCAAAGCAGGACCTCGGGGCGCTCGCCCAGCGCTTCCTGCAGGCTCTGGTGCACCCGGCGAATCTCGGCTTGACCCGGCAGGAATACCAGCACACTGCCGGTCTGGTCAGCCAGTGCCTGCAACACGCTGTCCACTACCCGTGGCTCGATGAACTCACCCGGTTGGAAAGGCCGCCCCCAACGGATGTCGACAGGGTGCATGCGGCCTTCGCTGCTGACCACCGGGGCATCATCCAGCAGCCGCGAAAGGCGCTCGCCCTCCAAGGTCGCGGACATCAGCAGAATCTTCAGTGGCGGGTCGTCTCGCAGCAATTCCCGGCCATTCAGGCTCAATGCCAGGGCCAGGTCAGCATCGAGGCTGCGCTCGTGAAACTCGTCAAAGATCACCAGCCCCACGCCCTCAAGCGCCGGGTCGGCCTGCAGGCGGCGGGTGAGGATGCCTTCGGTCACTACTTCGATGCGGGTTTTCGGCCCGACCTTGCTGTCCAGGCGGATGCGATAGCCCACGGTTTCGCCGACCTTTTCGCCCAGTTCGCTGGCCAGCCGCTCGGCCGCAGCCCGCGCTGCCAGACGCCGGGGCTCGAGCATGAGAATGTTCTGCCCGGCCAGCCACGGCTCGTTGAGCAGCGCCAGCGGTACTCGGGTGGTCTTGCCGGCGCCAGGCGGCGCCTCCAGCACCGCTTCGTCACGGTTTTCCAGGGCCTGGCGCAGGGCCGGCAAGACAGCATCGATCGGTAATGAAATCATGGTGGTCCTCGAACAGTCTGGCGAGTATAACGGCGAACCCAAGCTGCCCTATCATGGTCTTAGCTTCAGGTGCAGGCGTTTCGCTTGCCCTGCTGAATACCTTTTCGGAGTTTTTACATGCGCATCCCATCCCGCGTCATCGGTGGCGCCCTCATCGTCACCTTGCTGACCCAACTGACGGCCTGCGGCACCATTCTGTACCCGGAACGTCGTGGCCAGATCGGCGGCAAGATCGACCCAGTGGTTGCCGCAATGGATGCCATCGGCATCCTGTTCTATGTGATCCCGGGGCTGATCGCCTTCGGTATCGACTTCGCCACGGGCGCCATCTATTACCCAGGCGGGCGATCCGCCCAGGTCGACCCAGTCAAACTGCGCGAAGCCGTGAGCCCCGATGGCAAGGTCGACAACCTGAAGTTGCAGGCCATTCTGGAAAGCGAATTGGGCCAGCGCCTGCCGCTGAACGACCCACGGCTGATCCAGCATCGCGGCAGCATCGAGCAGTTGGCCAGCCTGGGCCTGGTGCCTGCTGCCTGAAGCACAAGGACGCTACCCACGGATGATGACCACCCCGGCTGAACACCAGCGCCTGCTACGCCTGGCCACTCGCGCATCGCTGGCGGTGGCCAGCATCCTGGTCCTGAGCAAGGCGCTGGCCTGGTGGCTGAGCGGGTCGGTCAGCCTGCTGGCCGGGCTGACCGACTCGGCACTGGACGCTGTTGCCTCGTTCCTGAACCTGCTGGCCGTGCACTACGCCCTGCGGCCAGCCGACAACGACCACCGGTTCGGCCATGGCAAGGCCGAAGCCCTGGCCGGTATGGCGCAGGCGCTGTTCATCGGGGTCAGTGCGGTGCTGATCGGGGTGCAAGCGGTTGACCGCCTGCACAGTCCGCAACCCTTGGGCGATACCGCCGTCGGTATCGGGGTGATGCTGCTGTCGCTGGTGCTGACCCTTGCCCTGCTGGCACTGCAACACAAGGTCATCCGCCTGACCGGCTCCACGGCGGTGCGGGCCGACTCCCTGCACTACCGCTCGGACCTGCTGCTCAACGGCAGCATCCTGCTGGCCCTGCTGCTGGCACGCTTTGGCTGGCCGCAGTTGGATGCGCTGTTCGGCTTGGGTATCGCTGTCTATATCCTCTGGAGCGCGCTGCAGATCGCGCGGGAGAGTACGGCCATCCTGATGGACCAGGAACTGCCCGGCGATGTTGGTGAAGACATGGCTGCGCTGGTGCTGGCCATTCCCGGGGTTGAAGGCGTGCACGACCTGCGCACGCGGGTGTCGGGCAACCAGTGGTTCGTGCAGCTGCATCTGGAGATGCCGGGGCAATTGCCGCTGCATGATGCGCATGCCTTGTGCGAGGAGGCCTCGAAGGTGATCCGCCAGCGTTATCCACAGGCGGATGTGATGGTGCATGCGGATCCGGTGTGAACCTGCAAGGGCCCTATCGCCGGCAAGCCAGCTCCCACAGGCACTAAACATGGCTTCAGGCCGGCGCGGTTACTGTGGGAGCTGGCTTGCCGGCGATAGGGCCGGGACAGGCAGCACATCTGGATCAGTTGATGCTGTAGCCTCGGCCGCTGAAACAAGCGCCCAGCGCCCGCCGGTAGTTGTCCGCCACATTGGCCGGCGGTGCATAAGTCGCCGTCGCCGGGTCGAAGCCTGATTGGTTCACCGCCCAGCGGTGGCACTGGTAACGGTCCTGGTCCTGCTGTTCCTGCCCTTGCCCATACATCGGATAGGCCACCACGTCATACCCACCGCCTACAGGTACCGGCGCCGCAACCGGCGGGTTGACCACCACATACTCGCGGCTGTCGGCCAGGTATTGGTAATAGGTATCGGCCACCAGGAAGAACAGCGCCCCGCCCAGCCAGACTTCCCGCGCATAGGGCGGCAGATAGTCGACTCGCACGCCAAGGGGCGGGGTCACTACCACATAACGGCCACCATGGGGGCGATACCAGTAACCGCCGGAGTAGAAGTAGTCATCGCCACGGTAGGGCACTTTCCAGTAGCGGTCCGGGAAATGATCGATGGTGTGACCCGGGCGATACTGCGGCCCCGGCCCCCAGCCATTGCCATGACCATCCGGGCGCCCCTGCCAGTCACCGCCAGGCCGTTGCCCCGGGCCACCGGCTTCCCAGTGGTGGTTATCGCCATGGCGGCGGGGAATGTCCTGGTAATAGCCTTGGCGTGGCGGCTGGGTCTGCTGCACTTCGTCACGCGAATTGAGCGAGCGGCCCGGCGCCCCTTCGCCCGGCCCTTCGGCCATGGCCCCGAGGCTGATGCTCAACCCCAACACACCAACACCTGCCAACTGCCAGATGCGCGACTTCATGCTGTTCCTCTCGGTAGAAAATACGGCAACCACAGCCAGTCTACCGCGCCTGTCATGCAGGCCAATTAAATTTCCGGACATGAAAAAAGGGAGGCCGCTGGGCCTCCCTTCAGGAATTGTCGTCCGTGCTCGGCACTTGTGGCGCCGGCTCACCTCACACCGTCTTCTGGAAGGTGTGTAGCCCGGGGGCCTGCAGATCCTGTTGGATGGCTGGCCGCGACCGCCCGCCTAGGGCGCGTCGCCGTGGACTGATGTCCGGGCAGTGATTCTGTGGATAAAGATACCGGACAGGCTGCGGCAGATGATTGCGAAGATTGCTTGGATAAATAGCACTTGCGCAATTTTTCACCCTGGATTGATAATTCACCGCAATCCGAACAGAAAAGGCATAACCCATGAGCAAACTTGACCGCTACGACCTGAGCATCCTCGCCGAATTGCAGCGCGATGCGCGCATTTCCAACCAGGAACTGGCCGAACGCATCGGCCTGTCGCCTTCGCCATGCTCGCGTCGGGTCAAGCAACTGGAGGACGATGGCTACATCTCGCGCCAGGTGGCCCTGCTCGACCGCAAGAAGCTGGGCCTGAGCCTGACTGCCTATGTGCTGATCGGCATGGACCGACACACCCCGGAGCGTTTCGAAACCTTCGAGGCGGCCATCCGCAACCTGCCACAGGTGCTTGAATGCAGCCTGGTCACCGGCATGGATGCCGACTACCAGCTGAAAGTGGTGGTGCCAGACATGGACCATTACCAGAAACTGCTGCTAGGCAGCCTGACCCGCATTGAAGGCGTCACCAGCGTGCGTTCGAGCTTCGTGCTGAACCAGGTGCTGGCCAGCACCGAGCTGCCCTTGACCCACCTGCGTTAGTGCCTGCGCCAGCAGGCGTATAATCGGACGCTCAAACCGCCTGGAGAACACCGATGGATCCCGCCGTATTCGAAGAGTGGATGATGATCATCCTGGTCACCGTGTTGATCGGTTTCATGGGTTTCATCGTCTGGGACCTGGCGAAAAAGTCCAAGGCCGGGCGGTTCGGGACCCTGATCCTGTTCTTCGTGCTGGGGCTGGGGGTGTTGGCCTTCATCATCAAGAGCGTGGTGGTGGGGTTTCTCGAAGGGGTGTAAGGCTCAAGAAAGCCGGGAGCGCTTTGCGCTCCTTTCGCGACACAAGGCCGCTCCTACAGGGATCGCACAATGCCTGAGTTTGCGCTGCACCTGTAGGAGCGGCCTTGTGTCGCGATGGGCCGCAAAGCGGCCCCCGCTAGCGCTGCAACTTCGCCGCCACTTCGCGCCAGCACCCCTGCTCCAACCCATCCAGCGCCCAGTCGCCAATCCGCACCCGCACCAGGCGCAAGGTCGGCAACCCCACCGCCGCCGTCATCCGCCGCACCTGGCGGTTACGCCCTTCGCGAATAACCAGCTCCAGCCAGCTGGTCGGCACGCTCTTGCGAAAACGCACCGGCGGGTTGCGCGGCCACAGCTCGGGCTCGTCCAGGCGCCGCGCCTCGGCCGGCAAGGTCGGCCCATCGTTCAGTTCCACGCCATCGCGCAAGCGCTGCAACTGCTCCTCGCTCGGCTCCCCCTCCACCTGAACCCAGTATGTCTTGGCCAGTTTGTGCTTCGGGTCGGCAATGCGCGCCTGCAGGCCGCCATCGTTGGTCAGCAGCAACAGGCCTTCACTGTCACGGTCCAGCCGCCCGGCCGGGTACACGCCGGGGATGTCGATGAAGTCCTTGAGCGTCGCGCGCCCGTCGCCGTCGCTGAACTGGGTCAGCACGTCGAACGGTTTGTTGAACAGGATCAGGCGCGGCTCGGCCGGTGGCGCCTTGGGCTGGCGACGCGGGCCGGTGGCAGGCCGCGCCTGGGGACGGCGCGGCTTGGAACGGGGTGGCAGTGACATGGATCCTCAGCGGAACGGCGGCTCATCGAAACTGCGCAGTTTACGCGAGTGCAGCGAGTTGAGCTCGGTGCGCAGCAGGTCGAGGGCGGCAATGCCGATCTTCAGATGCTGGCTGACCGCCCGGTTGTAGAAGGCGTTGGCCGAACCCGGCAGCTTGATCTCGCTGTGCAGCGGTTTGTCGGACACACACAGCAAGGTGCCGTACGGCACGCGCAAGCGGTAACCCTGGGCGGCAATGGTACCGCTTTCCATGTCCACCGCCACGGCACGCGACAGGTTGATCAGCGGCCGCTCCTGGGCCCAGCGCAGCTCCCAGTTGCGGTCGTCGTAGGTCAGCACGGTGCCGGTGCGCAGGCGCTTCTTCAGCTGTTCGCCACGCTCGCCGGTGACCTGCGCGGCGGCTTCCTGCAAGGCCAGCTGCACTTCGGCCAGGGCCGGAATCGGGATGTTCGGCGGCACCACCCGGTCGAGAATGCCGTCACGGCGCATGTAGGCGTGTGCCAGCACATAATCGCCGATGGTCTGCGACTGCCGCAGGCCGCCGCAGTGGCCGATCATCAGCCAGCAGTGCGGGCGCAGCACGGCCAGGTGGTCGGTGATGTTCTTGGCATTGGACGGGCCGACGCCGATGTTGACCAGCGTGACGCCGTCGCCATCAGCGGCGATCAGGTGATACGCCGGCATCTGGTAGCGGTGCCAGATCACGCTGGCCACCAGGGCCTGGGTTTCACCGTGGTCCATGCCCTTTTCGATCACCACGTTGCCCGGCAGCACCATGCGCACGAAGCGCGGGTCGTCACGCAACTGGTCGAGGCCGTGGCTGATGAACTGGTCGACATAGCGGTGATAGTTGGTCAGCAGGATCCACGGCTGCACATGGCGCCAGTCGCTGCCGGTGTAGTGCACCAGGCGACGCAGCGAGAAGTCGACCCGAGCGGCATCGAACAGCGCCAGCGGCAGGGTTTCGGCACCGCCCCAGTCATACAGCCCGTCGGCGATGTTGTCGGTGGCAGCCGACAGGTCGGTGCTGGGGAACACCCGCGCCAGCTGCGCGGCGGTGATGCCGCTGCCGGCCAGTTCGTCGCCCTGGTCGACCACGTAGGGGTAAGGGATGTTCTGTTCGCTGACGCCGACCTCTACCGTGACAGTGTAGTCGTGCATCAGCGGGCGCAGTTGCTCCAGCAGGTAGCCACGGAAGGCAGCCGGCTGGGTGATGGTGACGCTGTAGGTACCGGCCACCTGGACCTTGGCGTAGGCCCGCGTGGTGGCGGCGACTTCACCGTGACTGTAATAGGTCAGGCGCAGCGCCGGGTAGCGGAACAGGTCGCGCTCTTCGACGCCCGGCTCGGTACGGTCCTTCAGGTAACGCTTGAGGGCCTGGCTAAGGGCCCCGGTGGCCTGTTCATGCAGGGCCGCCAGACGGTCGACGGCCTGCTCGGGGGTATCAACGACTACAAAAGCTTGGCTCACACTGTGCTTCCTGTCTGGACATGCATGTGAACCATCTTGCCTGCCTTCTTGGCTAAATACACCCCCATTGATCGGTGTTGCATCCATTCGCGGGCACGCCCGCTCCCACAGGATCTTCACTGCCCTCAAGTACGACGCAGTACCTGTGGGAGCGGGCGTGCCCGCGAAGAAGCCAGCTCAGTTTGCCCAGGCTGGCGTCGCCCTGGTCACCAATGCCGCCACATCCACACCCCGCGGCAACGCCCCGTACACGCGCCCGCCCCCCGTCAAGCGGCTGTCGATAAACGCATCACTGACCACCGCATTGCCCGCCTCCAGCAACAGCTTGGCCTGCAGCGCCAGGGCAATATCCTCGGTCAGTTGCCGCGCGCGGTACTGCATGTCACCAGTGTCGGCAAACGCCCCCTTGAGGTTGCCGATGTGCGCCGCCAGACGCGGGTCCCCGTGCCCATCGCCCAGCTCGGCGAACAGCGCATCCAGCACGCCCGGCTCCTTGGACAAGGCCCGCAGCACATCCAGACACTGCACATTGCCCGAGCCTTCCCAGGTCGAGTTGACCGGCGCTTCGCGGTACAGCCGTGGCAGGATGCTGTCTTCCACATAACCTGCCCCGCCCAGGCACTCGGCGGCCTCGTTGATCATGGCCGGCGCGCGCTTGCAGATCCAGTACTTGCCCACCGCCGTGACCAGCCGGGCGAAATGCGCCTGCTGCGGGTCTTCCAGCTGTTCCAGCGCCTGCCCCATGCGCAGGCTCAAGGCCAGCGCGGCCTCGCTTTCCAACGCCAGGTCGGCCAGCACGTTCTGCATCAACGGCTGCTCGCTCAGCAGCCGCCCGCCGACCTTGCGGTGCGCGCAATGGTGGGTCGCCTGGGTCAGCGCCTGGCGCATCAGGGCGCTGGAGCCGACCATGCAGTCGAAGCGGGTCATGGCCACCATTTCGATGATGGTCGGCACGCCCCGCCCTTCTTCCCCGACCATCCACGCCAGGGCACCGCGGAATTCCACCTCGCTGGAGGCGTTGGAACTGTTGCCCAGCTTGTTCTTCAGGCGCTGGATATAGAACTGGTTGCGGCTGTCATCCGGGCGGTGACGCGGCAGCAGGAAGCAGCTCAGGCCTTTTTCGGTCTGGGCCAGGGTCAGAAAGGCATCGCACATCGGCGCCGAGCAGAACCACTTGTGCCCGACCAGTTCGTAGGGCTGCCCCGGGCCCGCGGCACCGACCGGATAAGCCCGGGTGGTGTTGGCGCGTACATCGGTGCCGCCCTGCTTCTCGGTCATGGCCATGCCCAGGGTGACCCCGGCCTTGTGACGGTCACCGACGTTACGCGGGTCGTACTCGCAGGCGAGGATTTTCGGCAGCCAGTATTCGGCCAGTTCGGGTTGCAGCCGCAGCGCTGGCACGGCAGCGAAGGTCATGGTCAGCGGGCAGCCGGTACCGGCCTCGGCCTGGCTGTGCAGGTAGGTCATCGAAGCCCGCGCCACATGGGCGCCTGGGCGGGGTTCGGCCCATGGCAGCGACGGCAGGCCGTGCTCGACGGCGGTGCGCATCAGTTCGTGGTAGGCGGGGTGGAACTCGACCAGGTCTATGCGATGGCCGTAGCGGTCGTGGCTGCTGAACTCCGGCTTGTGTGCATTGGCCAGGAAGCCCGCCTGCATCAGCGGGCCGCCGGCCAGTGCCCCGTAGGCATCGATCCGCGATTCGGCCCAACCCGCACCGAAACGCCGAGACCATTCCTGTAGCGGCAGGTCAAGGCGGTAAAGGTTGGCACCGTCGAGGGGCGGTGGCTGGTTGGTGACTTCGTGGGTTTCAGCGTACTGGTGCAGGTTCATCTGGGGCTCCTGGATCCGGGTAGGCTTGAGAGACCCAGTGAAGCACTCCCTGGGAGTCAGTCAAAGTGACATTAATGACTAAAGAGCGTGAAACGCGGTCAGTTGCAGGTGCTGCTTGTGTCGCGAAAGGGCCGCAGAGCAGCAAGAAGACTGATGCACCCTTAGCGCCGGTCAGCGATAAATCGCGTGCGTAGCACAGCCTGCGAAAACCTTTAAAGCGACCGTCGCGCCTGCAGAACATTCGATGCCATCTGCACCTGCGCAATAGCCATGTTCAAACTCAACTCGAACCGGCTCCCCAACCCCCGCGTCGATTCATGCGACAACCGTGCCCCCAGCAATTCCCCCATCTGCCGGCAGATCGACAAACCAATCCCCAGCCCGCCATAACGCCGGGTCATCGAGCCATCGACCTGGAAGAAGCGCTGGTACAGGGTCGCCTGGTCGAGGTCATCGAAGCCGATACCGCTGTCGCTGACCATGAAGGTCAGCGACAGGTCGTCAGGCCCCACCCGGCGCCCGCGCACCTGGATCATCACCCCGCCCTGGTGGGTGAACTTCAAACCGTTGTCCACCAGGCACCCCAGGCAGCGTGCCAGCTTCTGAGCATCGCCCAGCAACCCGTCCGGCACATCGGCCGGGATGTCCAGGCTCAGGTACAAGCCTTTGCCCAAAGCCTGCCCGGCATAACCGGCACGCACGCCCTGCAGCAGATCACGCAGGCTGAACGGCGCCGGCTGCGCACGCAGGCGGCCGGCCTGCAGTTCGGACAGGGTAAGAATGGCATCAACCATATCCATCATGCCCTGGGCCGACCCCACCGCCGTGCGGTGGTACTGGGCCATCTCGGCCTCCATCGGCAGGGTATGCATCAGCTCCAGCGAACCGATCACGCCATTCATCGGCGTGCGCAGTTCATGGGTCACGCTGGCAAGGAATTCGTCTTTCAGCCGGTTGCTCCTGGCCAGTTGCAGGTTCAGTTGCTCCAGTGTGCGCCCGGTGTCACGCAAGGTCTGCGCCTGCTGCTCGCGCAGGCTGTTGATGCGGTCGGCCAGCGCCAGCGACAGTAAAGCCACCTCCAGCGCCGAGCCCAGCTGGCTGGCATACATGGTGATGAACAGGTTCGGAAGGTAGCCCAGCACCATCAGGGTGTTGACCAGGCCACCGAGCAGGAACGCCGTCCAGGCGATGATGAACCAGCGAGCCACGCGCAAACCACGCCACCAGGCGTATAGCCCGGCCGCGAAGATGCTCACGGTAAACAGCAATGCCAGCACCGTAGCCATGCGCAGCGCGACGCCGTAGGGCATGCTCACCGCCAGCACCATGACCAGCGCGCCACCCAGCATCAGCAGCTGCAGCAGCCGGTCGAAACCACGGCTGATGCTGCCCAGTTGCAGGAAATGCCGGGCGAACTGGCAGCCGAACAGGCCAGCGGCACCGATGAACAACGGCGTCGAAGCATTCGCCCACCACGGGCTGTCCGGCCAGAAGTAGGCCACACCGGCGCCATTCACCGACACCTGGTAAAAGCCGAACGAGGCGATATAGAGGATGTAATAGAGGTAGCTGACGTCGCGCACGCTGAGGTAGATGAACAGGTTGTACACCAGCATCACCAGCAGCACGCCGTAGATCATCCCCAGTACATACAGGCGCGTGGGCTGCTCCTCCATGTAGGCCTGGGCGGACCACAGTGCCAGCGGCGCCTGCACCGAGCCCTGGCTGTGCAGCCGCAGGTAGGCAGTGGTCACCTGGCCAGGCGGCAGCTGCAGTTCGAACAGGTAGTTGTTCTGCAGGATCTGCCGGCTTTGGTAGGGCAAGGCGTCGCCGGTGCGCCGGGCCAGGCGGTAACTGCCACTGCTGTCGGGCAGGTACAACTCGAGGTGGTCCAACGGTGGATAGGCCAGCTCCAGCAGCCATTGCCGTGGGGCGGCGCCGGCCGCGGCGACAGGCCGCAGTTCGACCTTGAGCCAGAACACCGAAGTGGAGTAACCGGCGTTCAACACGTCTTCGTGATGGGGGCGAAAATGCTTGGCGAACCCAGGGGCACTGACCTGGTTGATGCTGGCACTGCCATCGGGGTCTTCATAAACCTGCATGGCCTTGCCCAGCGGAAGATGCCGGGTAGCTGCGTCGAAATCGACTGCCCCGGCCAGCACGGGCAGCAAGCCCAAAAGCACAATCAGCAAATAGCGCATACAGCCCCAGCATGGCCTGTCCAGTCGAGTCGCGGTTGCCTCCCATCCGTTTGAGACGACACGATCCGGCAGAACCCGTTTGTAGAGTTATCCGAGCACTCTAGCATAGCTTCGCAACCTGGCAATCGACCATATCCAATCACAAAGAAAAGGCTCTAAATCAATGCTTTCAGAAATTAAACAGGCAAAAACCTGACCTTATGATCAACAAAACTCGTTTGTAGGACGATCCGCCCAAACAGGATTGGTGGTAAGCTCGCCGACCATGAATACCTACAGCTCCCGCCCCGTTGTCCTCTGTCTATCCGGCCACGACCCCAGTGGCGGCGCCGGCCTGCAGGCAGATATCGAAGCCCTGATCGCCCAAGGCTGTCACGCCGCACCCGCGGTGACCGCCCTGACCGTGCAGGATACCGTCAACGTTTCCGACTTCCGCGTGCTCGACCGCGAGTGGGTGCTGGCCCAGGCCAACGCCGTGCTGGCCGACTCTACGGTGGCCGCCGTCAAGCTGGGCATGCTCGGTTCGATCGAAATGGTCGACACTGTCGCCGAACTGCTGGCCGCCCACCCGCACCTGCCGCTGGTCTGCGACCCGGTGCTGCGTGCCGGTGGTGGTGGCCGCCTGGGCAAGGACGAAGTGGGCTACGCCCTGCGCGAACGCCTGCTGCCTCTGGCGACCATCGCCACGCCGAACCTGCCCGAAGCCCGCATACTTGCCGAACTGCCCGAAGGCACCGCCGACGAGTGTGCCGAGAAACTGTTGCCGTTCTGTAGACACCTGCTGATTACCGGCGGTCACGGCGACGAAGACGAAATTCACAACCGCCTGTACAGCCGCGACGGCCAGCGCCACACCTGGACCTGCCAGCGCCTGCCGGGCAGCTACCACGGCTCGGGCTGCACCCTGGCCAGCGCCCTGGCCGGCCGCCTGGCCCTCGGCGAGCAGCTGGAAAGCGCCGTCCGCAGCGCTCTGGACTACACCTGGCGCACCCTGCGTGACGCCGAACAACTGGGCAAGGGCCAATTCGTGCCACGCCGCCTGCCGCTGGATTACTGCTCCTGACACGAGGCCTCCAATGAAGCTACGCGGTCTGTACGCCATCACCGACAGCCAGCTGCTCGCTGGCCGTTTTCTGTCCCATGTCGAGGCGGCACTGGAAGGCGGCGTGTGCCTGCTGCAGTACCGCGACAAAAGTGACGACGCGGCGCGCCGCCTGCGTGAAGCCGAAGGGCTGCTGAAGCTCTGCGAGCGCTACGGCACCCAGCTGCTCATCAACGACGACGCCGAACTGGCCGCGCGCCTGGGCGTCGGCGTGCACCTGGGCCAGACCGACGGCCCGCTGACCCCGGCCCGCGCCCTGCTCGGCCGCCAGGCGATCATCGGCTCCACCTGCCACGCCAGCCTCGAACTGGCCACCCAGGCTGCCAACGAAGGCGCCAGCTACGTGGCCTTTGGCCGCTTCTTCAATTCCGTCACCAAGCCGGGTGCCCCCGCTGCCAACATCGAACTGCTGGAGCAGGCCCGCGCCCAGGTGAAACTGCCGATCGCGGTGATCGGCGGCATTACCCTCGACAACGCCGCCCCGCTGGTCGCCCATGGCGCCGACCTGCTGGCGGTGATCCACGGCCTGTTCGGTGCCGACAGCGCGCAGGAAGTCACCCGCCGCGCCCGCGCCTTCAACGCCTTGTTCGCATCCTGATTCGAGAGAACCCCCATGTCCCGTTCCGAAGCCCTGTTCGCCCAAGCCCAGAAGCACATTCCCGGTGGCGTCAACTCGCCGGTCCGCGCTTTCAAGAGCGTTGGCGGCACGCCGCTGTTCTTCAAGCATGCCGAAGGCGCCTACGTCGTTGACGAGGATGACAAGCGCTACGTCGACTACGTCGGCTCCTGGGGCCCGATGATCCTCGGCCACGGCCACCCAGAGGTACTGGACTCGGTACGCAGGCAGCTGGAGCACGGCCTGTCCTATGGCGCCCCGACCGCCATGGAAACCGAGATGGCCGACCTGGTCTGCTCGCTGGTGCCGTCCATGGAGATGGTGCGCATGGTCAGCTCGGGCACCGAAGCCACCATGAGCGCCATCCGCCTGGCCCGTGGCTACACCGGCCGTGACGCCATCATCAAGTTCGAAGGCTGCTACCACGGCCACTCCGACAGCCTGCTGGTTAAAGCCGGCTCCGGTCTGCTGACCCAGGGCGTGCCAAGTTCGGCGGGCGTGCCGGCGGACTTCGCCAAGCACACCCTGACCCTGCCGTTCAACGACATCGTCGCCGTCGAGAAAACCCTGGCCGAAGTCGGCCAGACCGTTGCCTGCATCATCGTCGAACCGGTCGCCGGCAACATGAACTGCGTACCGCCGGCGCCAGGCTTCCTCGAAGGCCTGCGCGAGCAGTGCGACAAGCACGGCGTGGTGTTGATCTTCGACGAAGTGATGACCGGTTTCCGCGTTTCGCTCGGCGGCGCCCAGGGCCATTACGGCATCAAGCCGGACCTGTCGACCTTCGGCAAGATCGTCGGTGGCGGCATGCCGGTCGGCTGCTTCGGCGGCAAGCGTGAAATCATGGGCTGCATCGCCCCGCTCGGCCCGGTCTACCAGGCCGGTACCCTGTCGGGTAACCCGCTGGCCATGGCCGCCGGCCTGACCACCCTTAAGCTGATCAGCCGCCCGGGCTTCCACGCCGAACTGACCGACTACACCAGCCGCATGCTCGACGGCCTGCAACAGCGCGCCGATGCCGCTGGCGTGCCGTTCGTCACCACCCAGGCCGGTGCCATGTTCGGCCTGTACTTCAGCGGTGCCGACGACATCGTCACCTTCGAAGACGTGATGGCCAGCGATGCCGAGCGCTTCAAGCGCTTCTTCCACCTGATGCTCGATGGTGGCGTGTACCTGGCGCCGAGCGCGTTCGAGGCCGGCTTCACCTCCATCGCCCACGGCGACAAGGAGCTGCAGATCACCCTGGATGCGGCTGAGAAGGCTTTTGCAGCCCTGAAATAACACGCTGCACCGCGCTTTTGTGGGAGCGGCCTTGTGTCGCGAAAGGGCCGCAAAGCGGCCCCAGGACTTCAGCAGTAATGCACAGATTGCTGGGGCTGCTTCGCAGCCCTTTCGCGACACAAGGCCGCTCCCACAGAGGCCGGTACAGGCAACAAATACCCATGCACAATCAGCTGACTTCCCCAACCAAGCAGAAATTCGAGTAAAACTTTGTAAGGTTGGCGCTGCTTATCCCATAATGTGCCACCAGAGACATTGGCCGCAGCTTTGCAGAGGTAAGTCGATCCCCATGAACCGCACCGGCCGCGCCCTGACCCTGGGCTGCCTGTTGCTTCTTCAGCCCCTGCTGGCCCTGGCGGAGGGCGGTAACTCGTTGCTGATTCCGGCGACGGGCCGCTGCACCTTGAATGTCCAGCCTGAAGACTTGGCAAACGCCCTCAAGGCTTGTGAGCAGACGGCAACGGCGGGGGATGCCCAGGCGCAATTCGAACTGGGCGATTACTACTACACGCAAACGCCGAAAAATCTGGGCAAAGCCTTGAACTGGTTCGAAAAGGCCTCGCTGCAAGGCCACGCCGAGGCCCAGTACCGCCTGGGCGCCATGTTCTTCCGTGGTGAAGGGGTCAAGGCCAACAATGTGCAGGCCTACATCCTGCTGAAGATGGCCGCGGTCAACGGCGCCGAGGATGCGCTGGACATGGCCGACGAAGTGACCGAGCAAATGCCCCGCGACGAGCTGGAGCATGCCACCCAGGTGCTCGGCCAGATCTTCCGCAAGTACCTGCTCGAACTGCAGAACGCCGAAGGGCGAACGCCGTTCTCGCCACTCCCCTGAGGGTTACTTTTCCGGCATCGGCATGGGGAACGGCATCACGTTGCCGCCGCCCTTGGCTTCGCTGATCTTAGCTGTGCCCAGTCGCTCCACCTCGTCGATGCGCACGATCGAGTGCATCGGCACGAAGCTGCGGATCACCCCATCGAACTGGCTTTTGAGCTTCTCCTCGCTCGGGTCCACCACCAGCTGCGAACGCTCGCCGAACACGAACTCCTCGATTTCCAGGAACCCCCACAGGTCGCTCTGGTAGATCTGCTTGGCATACATCTCGAAGACCTGCCCCTGGTTGAGGAAGATCACTTTATAGATGGCAGGTTCGCGTTTGCTCATGTTCGTCGGGATAACACATGCGTAAGAAAAGGCGGGCATCATAGCAGACAGGTTTGCTGATCTGTGTTGCCTGTCCCGGCCTCATCGCCGGCAAGCCAGCTTTCACAGGTACTGCGCAAGCTTCAGGCCTGTGCAATATCTGTGGGAGACCGGCTTGCCGGCGATAGGGCCGGAGCAGGCCATACATACCGTTGAACGTTTCAGTGCTTTCGCCACTGGCATTCAAGGGTTATTCTTGAGTTCACATCCATTGCCGTCGAGCGGCTAAAAACGACCTTGAACGCACCCATACAACCTCATCGTTTCATCCTCGAACCTTTCGAGGCCCACCGTTTCGCCAACTTGTGCGGCCAGTTCGACGAGCACCTGCGCCTGATCGAACAGCGCCTGGCCATCGAGATCCGCAACCGCGGCAATCAGTTCGAACTGATCGGCGAACCCAAGACCACCTCCGCTGCCGAACAGCTGCTGCGCCGTCTCTACCGCGAGACCAAGGCCAGCGACCTGTCCCCGGAAACCGTGCACCTGTACCTGCAGGAATCGACCGTCGAGAACATCGACAACCCGGCCGTCAACGAGGTCAGCGTGTCGCTGCGCACGCGCAAGGGCAACATCCGCCCGCGCGGGGTCAACCAGCAACGCTACGTCAAGGAAATCCTGGCCAACGACATCAACTTCGGCATCGGCCCGGCCGGTACCGGCAAGACCTACCTGGCCGTGGCCTGCGCCGTGGACGCGCTGGAACGCGAACAGGTGCGCCGCATCCTGCTGGTGCGCCCGGCGGTAGAGGCGGGCGAAAAGCTCGGCTTCCTGCCCGGCGACCTGGCCCAGAAGATCGACCCGTACCTGCGCCCGCTGTACGACGCCCTGTACGAAATGCTCGGCTTCGAACACGTGGCCAAGCTGATCGAGCGTCAGGTAATCGAGATCGCCCCGCTGGCCTACATGCGTGGCCGCACCCTGAACAACAGCTTCATCATTCTCGACGAGAGCCAGAACACCACACTGGAACAGATGAAGATGTTCCTCACCCGTATCGGCTTCGGCTCCACCGCGGTCATCACCGGTGACATCACCCAGGTCGACCTGCCCCGTGGCACCAAGTCGGGCCTGGCGCACGTCATCGAGGTGTTGAAGGACGTTCCGGGGATCAGTTTCACCCACTTCCAACCCAAAGATGTGGTTCGTCACCCACTGGTGCAGCGCATTGTCGAGGCCTACGACCGCTTCGATGCCCGCCAGGCCAAGCCCGAGGCGCCAGGCAAAGATGCTTGAACTCGATATTCAACGGGCCACGGATGCTGCCGCCCCGGATGACACCGCCTTTCGCCGCTGGTGCGAACTGGCCCTGCGCCAGCGCAGCGCCGATTCGGAAATGACCATTCGCCTGGTCGACGAAACCGAAGGCCGCGAGCTGAACCACAACTATCGGCACAAGGACTACGCGACCAATGTGCTGTCGTTCCCGGCCGATGTCCCCGACGACCTGCTCGATATCCCGCTGCTGGGCGACCTGGTGATCTGCGTGCCGGTGGTCGAGCGCGAAGCCGCCGAACAGGGCAAGTCGCTGGAAGCGCACTGGGCGCACCTGGTCATCCACGGTTGCCTGCACCTGCTCGGCTATGACCACATCGAAGATGAGGAAGCCGAGGAAATGGAAGGCCTGGAACGGGAATTGCTGGCAGAACTGGGTCATCCCGACCCGTACGCCGACGATGAAACCGATACCATCACACACTGATACACGAAGGATCACGAGAACCGCCATGAGCGAAGATCGATCGAGCAACGGGCAGAAGTCCTGGCTGGGTAAACTGACCCAGGCTTTTGCCCATGAGCCGAAAAACCGCCAGCAACTCCTTGAACTGCTGCGCGAAGCCCATCAGAACAAACTGCTGGACAGCGAGGCGCTGACCATCGTTGAAGGCGCCATCCAGGTGGCCGACCTGCAGGTTCGCGACATCATGGTGCCGCGTTCGCAGATGATCAGCATCAAGGCCAGCCAGTCGCCGCGCGAGTTTCTGCCAGCGGTGATCGACGCCGCGCACTCGCGCTACCCGGTGATCGGCGAAAGCCACGATGATGTGCTCGGGATCCTGCTCGCCAAGGACCTGCTGCCGCTGATCCTCAAGGAGAACGGCGACAGCTTCAACATCAAGGACCTGCTGCGCCCAGCCACTTTCGTGCCCGAGTCCAAGCGCCTGAACGTGCTGCTGCGCGAGTTCCGCGCCAACCATAACCACATGGCCGTCGTCATCGACGAGTACGGTGGCGTGGCCGGCCTGGTCACCATCGAGGACGTGCTGGAGCAGATTGTCGGCGACATCGAGGACGAGCACGACGTCGAGGAAGACAGCTACATCAAGCCGCTGCCCAGCGGTGACTTCCTGGTCAAGGCGCTTACCCCGATCGAGAACTTCAACGAGTTCTTCGACAGCGAATTCTCCGATGACGAGTTCGACACGGTCGGCGGCCTGGTGATGAGTGCCTTCGGTCACCTGCCCAAGCGCAACGAAACCACCGAGATCGGCCCTTACAAGTTCCGTATTCTCAATGCCGACAGCCGGCGGATACACTTGCTGCGCCTGACACCGATCACCCGTTAAGGACAAACATGCGTTGGATCACCCGCCCCGGCTGGCCCGGTAACCTGCTGGCCCTGGCGGCCGGTGCCTCCACCCTCCTGGCCCTGGCGCCATTCGACATCTGGCCACTGGCCGTGTTGTCCATCGCCCTGCTCTACCTTGGCCTGCGCGAGCTCAGCCCGCGCCAGGCCATGTGGCGTGGCTGGTGGTTCGGCTTCGGCCTGTACGGTGCCGGCACCTGGTGGATCTACGTCAGCATGAACACCTACGGCGGCGCCTCGCCGCTGCTGGCCATCCTGCTGCTGCTGGCGTTCTTCGCCGCCTTGGCCTGGTTCTTCGCCCTGCCCACCTGGCTGTGGGCCCGCTGGCTGCGTCGCACCGAAGCACCGCTGGCCGACGCCCTGTGCTTCGCCGCCCTGTGGCTGCTGCAAGAGGCCTTCCGCGGCTGGTTCCTGACCGGTTTCCCTTGGCTCTACGCCGGCTACAGCCAGCTGGACGGCCCGCTGGCCGGCCTGGCACCGCTGGGCGGCGTGTGGCTGATTTCCTTCGCCCTGGCCCTGACCGCTGCCCTGCTGTGCAACCTGCACCGCCTGCGCGGCCGCCCCTCGTTCCTGGCGGTGGGCTGCCTGCTGTTGCTGGCCCCGTGGGTGCTGGGCCTGGCACTAAAGGGCCACGCCTGGACCAAGCCGGCGGGCGACCCGCTGAAAGTGGCGGCCATCCAGGGCAATGTCGAGCAGGACCTGAAATGGGACCCGGCACACATCGACGCGCAACTGGCGCTGTACCGTGACCTGAGCTTCAGCTCCAGGCCGGTGGACCTGCTGGTGTGGCCGGAAACCGCGGTGCCGGTGCTCAAGGACCAGGCCCAAGGCTATATCGACGTGATGGGCCGGTTCGCCGCCGAACGGCATTCGGCGCTGATCACCGGTGTGCCGGTGCGTGAAGTGGTGCATCACCAGCGCCGCTACTACAACGGCATCACCGTCACCGGTGAAGGCGATGGCACCTACCTCAAGCAGAAGCTGGTGCCGTTTGGCGAGTATGTGCCGCTGCAGGACATGCTGCGCGGCCTGATCGAGTTCTTCAACCTGCCCATGTCGGACTTCGCCCGCGGGCCGGAAGACCAGCCGCTGCTGCAGGCCAAGGGCTACCAGATTGCGCCTTACATCTGCTACGAAGTGGTCTACCCCGAATTCGCCGCAGGCCTGGCGGCCCGCAGCGACCTGCTGCTGACCATCAGCAACGACACCTGGTTCGGCACCTCGATCGGCCCGTTGCAGCACCTGCAGATGGCGCAGATGCGTGCGCTGGAAGCTGGCCGCTGGATGATCCGCGCCACCAACAACGGCGTGACTGCGCTGATCGACCCGTTTGGCCGTATTACCACTCAGGTGCCGCAGTTCCAGCAGGCGGTGCTGTATGGTGAAGTGGTGCCGATGCAGCAACTGACGCCGTACCTGCAATGGCGGTCGTGGCCGCTGGCGATTGTCTGCGCATTGCTGCTGGTTTGGGCGTTGCTGGCCGGGCGCATTGCCAAGACCGTTTGAGTTTTCCTGTACCGGCCTCTTCGCGGGTAGACCCGCTCCCACGGGGACCGCACAAGCCCATGGCCTGCGGTGTACCTGTGGGAGCGGGTTCACCCGCGAAGAGGCCGGCACAGGCAACACAAGGCTCAATAAAACACCCGGTACCCCACCAACCCCGCGACTTCATTGAGCAACTGCCCGCTCTGCCACATCGCCCGGCTCTCCGGCAGCAACCCGCCGAACGGCCGCGCATGATCGCGCCCGAGGAACCCGACCGGCGCCGGCACCACCTCGAACCCCGCCTGCTCGAAACTCCAGCGCGAGCGCTGCATGTGCCACGCCTGGGTTACCACGACCACCCGGCGAATCCCCAACGGCTGCAACACCTTGGCCGTCAGCCGGGCATTCTCCCAGGTCGTGCGGCTCCCCTCCTCCCGCCATTTCACCTCGACGCCGAAATCTTCACGCAGGCGATCAGCCATCAACTGCGCCTCGCTCGGCGGCGTGCCATAGTGCAACCCGCCGCTGGTCAGCACCGGCAAGCCCGAAGCCTTGGCCAGTCGCGCGGCAAAGCGCATGCGCTCCAGCGCCGTGGCCGTGGGCTGGTCGCTACCCCCCCAAGCCGGGTCACCCCGTTCACGCCCCGCACCCAGCACCACGATGGCATCCGCCCGGCTTGCCAGGCCGGCCCAATCGCCTACCGCCAGCGGCGCTTCCGTCTCCAGTGCACGGGCGGTTTCCTGCACCACCAGCGGCAGGCTCATCAGCCACAGGCCACCAAGGCCCACGGCAAAGCACAGCGCTGCCAGCCTGGGCCGGCGGCGATGCAGCCACCAGGCCACAAGCAGCAGCAGGAACAGGACGCCTGGCGGCATCAGCCATTGTTTGATGAAGTATCGGATCGGCATTGGCCACACCTCCTTGGCAGGCGTGCAGCCTAGAAGGATCGACGCCGGTCAACAAGGGTGCGGCCGGCGCCGATCATGAGTTGTGCAATTTTTGAAGAACCGGCGCGCGATAGCCTGCGCCTGGCGTCCTGAACGGCTAGCGGTGTGGCAGCGTCCTGGATCTCGCCGTGCTGGCGGGGCGTTTCTTGTCCTTGAGCCAGATGATCTTGGCCGATGTCGGCTCCGCTTGTGGGTAACTGCCGACACAGGCATTGTGGCGCTCCGGGAGGGAATCCAGGTAGGCCTTGATCAGTTCGAACTCTGCGTGGCTCAGGCCGCGCAACTCCAGCTCGGCTGGCATTTCGTCGCGCAATCGCACCGATGTCCTGGCCACTTCCAGCGCCAGGCCAAGCCGGTCGATCAGGCGTTCGTATAGCTCCGGTCTGATTGCGGGTAGCTGCGTCTCTCCCATCCGTTCACCTCATTGAAGATAAGAATATCTCCCCCCACACCTGAGCTTAGCGTCGTTGCAAAAAGCAGCCGTGTGCCGCGACCAGCGGGCATTCGCAACGAAGGTTTCCCACGATGCGCGGCGCTGCTGTATGCTACGGCGTTCACTCTAAATGACACCGGAGTGCCGGACGCAGCGAGGTTCCGCTGCCTGGAACAAGGTCTCTTCCCTCTCAGCAAAAAGTAGCCATGCACGAACAATACACGCCCCGTGATATCGAAGCCGCCGCCCAGAAGTTCTGGGACGAGCAACAATCGTTCGCTGTTACCGAACAGCCAGGCAAGGACACCTACTACTGCCTGTCGATGTTCCCGTACCCGAGCGGCAAGCTACACATGGGCCACGTGCGCAACTACACCATCGGTGACGTGATTGCCCGCTACCAGCGCATGCTGGGCAAGAACGTCCTGCAGCCGATGGGCTGGGACGCTTTCGGCATGCCTGCGGAAAACGCGGCGATGAAGAACAACGTCGCCCCGGCCAAGTGGACGTACGAAAACATCGACTACATGAAGACCCAGCTCAAGAGCCTGGGCCTGGCCATCGACTGGGCGCGTGAAGTCACCACCTGCAAGCCCGACTACTACCGTTGGGAGCAGTGGCTGTTCACCCGCCTGTTCGAAAAAGGCATCATCTACCGCAAGAACGGTACCGTGAACTGGGACCCGGCGGACCAGACCGTACTGGCCAACGAGCAGGTCATCGACGGTCGTGGTTGGCGTTCGGGCGCGCTGATCGAGAAGCGCGAAATCCCGATGTACTACTTCCGCATCACCGACTACGCCGACGAGCTGCTGGAAAGCCTCGACGAGCTGCCGGGCTGGCCTGAGCAGGTCAAGACCATGCAGCGCAACTGGATCGGCAAGTCGCGCGGCATGGAAGTGCAGTTCCCGTACGACCGGGCCAGCATCGGCCACGAAGGCACCCTCAAGGTCTTCACCACCCGCCCCGACACGCTGATGGGCGCCACCTACGTCGCCGTCGCCGCCGAACACCCGCTGGCCACCCAGGCCGCCCAGGGCAATCCGGCGCTGCAGGCGTTCATCGACGAGTGCAAGAGCGGCAGCGTTGCCGAAGCCGACATGGCCACCCAGGAGAAGAAGGGCATGGCCACTTCCCTGCTGGTCGAGCACCCGCTGACCGGCGAGAAGCTGCCGGTATGGGTCGCCAACTACGTGCTGATGCACTACGGCGATGGCGCCGTCATGGCCGTACCGGCCCACGACGAGCGTGACTTCGAGTTCGCCCACAAGTACAACCTGCCGGTCAAGGCCGTGGTGCGCACCAGCGCTGGCGACCAAGTCGGCAGCGAGTGGCTGGCCGCCTATGGCGAGCACGGCCAGCTGATCAACTCCGGCGAGTTCGACGGCCTGGACTTCGCCGGTGCCTTCGACGCCATCGAAGCCGCCCTGATCCGCAAGGAGCTGGGCAAATCGCGTACCCAGTTCCGCCTGCGTGACTGGGGTATCAGCCGCCAGCGCTACTGGGGCTGCCCGATCCCTATCATCCACTGCCCGTCCTGCGGCGACGTACCGGTGCCGGAAGACCAGCTGCCGGTCACCCTGCCGGAGAACGTGGTGCCGGATGGCGCCGGTTCGCCACTGGCGCGCATGCCTGAATTCTACGAGTGCACCTGCCCGAAATGCGGCACCGCGGCCAAGCGCGAAACCGACACCATGGACACCTTCGTCGAATCGTCCTGGTACTTCGCCCGCTACGCCTCGCCGAACTATGAAGGTGGCATGGTCGACCCGAAAGCGGCCAACCACTGGCTGCCGGTAGACCAGTACATCGGCGGTATCGAGCACGCCATCCTGCACCTGCTGTACGCGCGCTTCTTCCACAAGCTGATGCGTGACGAAGGCCTGGTCACATCGAACGAGCCGTTCAAGAACCTGCTGACCCAGGGCATGGTGGTCGCCGAAACCTACTACCGTGTTGCCAGCAACGGCGGCAAGGACTGGTTCAACCCGGCCGATGTCGAAGTCGAGCGCGATGCCAAGGCCAAGATCATTGGCGCCCGCCTGAAGACCGACGGCCTGCCAGTGGAAATCGGTGGCACCGAGAAGATGTCGAAGTCGAAGAACAACGGCGTCGACCCGCAATCGATGATCGACCAGTACGGCGCCGACACCTGCCGCCTGTTCATGATGTTCGCCTCGCCGCCCGATATGAGCCTGGAATGGTCCGACTCCGGCGTCGAGGGTGCCAGCCGCTTCCTGCGCCGCGTCTGGCGCCTGGCCCAGGCCCACGTGGCCCAAGGCCTGCCGGGCAAGCTGGATGTCGCCGCCCTGGACGACGCGCAGAAGGTCATCCGCCGCGCCATCCACGCCGCCATCAAGCAGGCCAGCACCGATGTTGGCCAGTTCCACAAGTTCAACACCGCCATCGCCCAGGTGATGACCGTCATGAACGTGCTGGAAAAGGCCCCGCAGGCTACTGAGCAGGACCGCGCCCTGCTGCAGGAAGGCCTCGAGGCCGTAACCCTGCTGCTGGCACCGATCACCCCGCACATCTCTCACGAGCTGTGGCAACAGCTGGGCCACCAGCAGGCAGTCATCGACGCCAGCTGGCCAGCCGTCGACGAGGCAGCCCTGGTACAGGACACCGTCACCCTGGTGGTGCAGGTAAACGGTAAGCTGCGCGGCCAGGTCGAAATGCCGGCCGCCGCCAGCCGCGAAGAAATCGAAGCCGCCGCGCGTAGCAACGAGAACGTCCTGCGCTTCATCGATGGCCTGACCATCCGCAAGGTCATCGTGGTACCGGGCAAGCTGGTCAACATCGTCGCCAACTGATGGCAACGCCCGCCCGCAGCCACTGCGGGCGGGCGAACAGGCCCACAAGGGAGCAACAACATGATCAAACGCAATTTGCTGGTAATTGGCCTGGCGGTCATGCTCAGCGCCTGCGGTTTCCAGCTGCGTGGCACCGGCTCCACCGAGCTGAGCGTAAAGGAAATGGACGTCAGCGCACGCAACGCCTACGGCCCGACCGTGGTCCAGCTGCGTGAAGTGCTGCAACGTAGCGGTGTCAACGTGCACGCTGGCGCACCGTACCGCCTGGTGCTGACCAACGAGCAGGAGCGCGAGCGCTCGGCGACCTACAACAGCGGCAACCGTACCGCCGAATACGAACTGACCACCGTGCTGAACTACAGCATCCAGGGCCTGAACAACCTGGAACTGATGAGCGACAAGCTGGAGGTGCGCAAGATCTACTTGCGTGACGGCTCGAACATCACCGGCTCCGAGCAGGAAGCCAACCGCGCCCGCGAAGAAATGCGTCGCGACCTGGTCAACGCCATGGTCGTTCGCCTGCAGATGCTGACCCCGTCCCAGCTGGACGAGCTGCAGCGTCAGGCCGACGAGCGCGCCAAGGCCGAAGCCGCTGCGCTGGAGGCCGCTCGCCGCCAGCAGGCCGAAACGCCTCAGCAGTCGCCACTGGAAGTACCGGGCAACTAAGCCCGAGCGGGGTACCTTCGGGTGCCCCGCCTGTTTCCCATGAAGCTCGCCCCCGCCCAACTCAACAAGCATCTGCAAGGCGCACTGGCACCGGTCTACGTGGTCAGCGGCGACGACCCGCTGCTGTGCCAGGAAGCCGCCGACGCCATCCGCAACGCCGCGCGCCAGCAGGGCTTTGACGAACGCCAGGTATTCAGTGCCGACGCCAACTTCGACTGGGGCACCCTGCTCCAGGCTGGCGCCAGCCTGTCCCTGTTCGCCCAGCGCCGCCTGCTGGAATTGCGCCTGCCCTCGGGCAAGCCCGGTGACAAGGGCGCTGCTGCGCTGATGGAGTACTGCGCCAACCCCGCCGAAGACACCCTGCTGCTGGTCAGCCTGCCCAAGCTCGACGGCAGCGCGCAGAAGACCAAGTGGGGCAAGGCGCTGATCGAAGGCGCCCACTGCCAGTTCATCCAGATCTGGCCGGTGGATGTGCATCAACTGCCGCAGTGGATCAACCAGCGCCTGCAGCAGGCCGGCCTTTCGGCACAACGTGACGCCGTCGACCTGATCGCTGCACGCGTGGAAGGTAACCTGCTGGCTGCAGCGCAGGAAATCGAAAAGCTCAAGCTGCTCGCCGAAGGCAACCAGATCACCGTGGAGACCGTACAGGCCGCCGTCGCCGACAGCGCCCGCTTCGATGTCTTCGGCCTGGTCGATGCCATTCTCAATGGCGAAGCCGCGCATGCCTTGCGCATGCTCGAAGGCTTGCGCGGTGAAGGCGTGGAGCCACCAGTGATTCTCTGGGCCCTGGCCCGTGAGCTGCGCCAGCTGGCGGGGCTGGCCCAGCAGTTCAGCCAGGGCGTACCTCTGGACAAGGCCTTCAGCCAGGCCCGCCCGCCAGTCTGGGACAAACGCCGGCCACTGGTCAGCAAGGCCCTGCAGCGCCTGTCGGCGCAGCGCTGGGCGCAGTTGCTGCAAGATGCCCAGCGTATCGATGCACAGATCAAGGGCCAGGCCGAGGGCTCGCCGTGGACTGGCCTGGCGCGCTTGTCGCTGCTGATGGCCGGCCAGCGCCTGACACTCCCTCCCGAGTAAACCGTCCACCAGACTGTCCAGGTTGCTCCTACAAGGGTACATCCATGGACCCAGGTATTCGGCCATATACACAATCAATTGGCCCCACCCAGCCCCAAACCCTACAGTGCGCCGCGAAAGCCACCCAACCCGGGAACCTCACCATGAGCAAAAAGCCGAAAAAGCACGGCCCCAACAAGGCCAAGTCGATCATCGCCCAACCGCTGTTCCGCTGCCGCCAGGAGCGGCCGAACAAGGGCAAAGGCAGCTACCGCCGCGAAGCCTTCCAATCGAGAGATTGGGAGGCTTCCTACTTTTTGGCTGCATGAAAGCATCGAAAGCGCAGGCATGGTATGGTCGTCATCTGACCTGCAATTCTGGATCTGTGAATGCTCCTCAGTCTTCTCCCCCGCTGGAAAACCCGTCAGCTGATCGCGGCCTCCAGTTTCATCCTGCTCGTGGCCTGCGCAGAAAAGCCCACCGCCGCCGACGCCCTGCCGCTGGCCCCCGCCCAGCCCGCCCCGGTGGTAACCCTGCCCGGCACGACGCTCGATACCAGCACTGAAATCCAGCCTCTGCAAACCTTCGCGCAATGGCAAGCGGGCTTTCGCCAGCAGGCCCTGCAAGCCGGCATTTCGCAGGACACGTTCGACCGCGCCTTTCTCGGCGTCACCCCCGACATGGATGTGATCAAGGCCGATCGCAGCCAGCCGGAGTTCACCCGCCCGGTATGGGAATACCTCGAAGGCGCTCTTTCCCCCCTGCGCGTGCGCAACGGCAAGAAGCTGCTGGAGCAGAACGCCGAACTGCTGACCCGCATCGAGCAACGCTATGGCGTCGATCGCCAGGTGCTGGTCGCGGTATGGGGCATGGAAAGCAACTTCGGCCAGTTCCAGGGCAACAAGTCGGTGATCCGCTCACTGGCTACCTTGGCCTATGAGGGCCGCCGCCCACAGTTCGCCCAGGACCAGTTGATCGCCGCGCTGCAGATCATCCAGCATGGCGATATCCAGCCTGAGGCCATGCGTGGCTCCTGGGCCGGCGCGATGGGCCAGACCCAGTTCATCCCGACCACCTACAACACCCATGCCGTGGACTTCGACGGCGATGGCCGCCGCGACATCTGGAACAGCACGGCAGACGCCCTGGCCTCGACAGCGCACTATCTGCAGAGCTCGGGCTGGAAACGTGGTCAGCCGTGGGGCTTCGAGGTCCAGGTGCCACCTGGCTTTGATTACTGGCAGGCCGATGGCGCCCTGCGCAAGCCCGTGAGCGAGTGGCTGGCAATGGGCGTGAAACTGCCTGCCGGTACCCAGTTGCCGGCGGGCAGCAACCAGCTGTCTGCCGCCCTGCTGCTGCCAGCGGGCGCGCGTGGCCCGGCGTTCCTGGTGCTGGACAACTTCCGAGCCATCCTCAAGTACAACAACTCGTCGTCCTACGCGCTGGCAGTAAGCCTGTTGGGTGATCGCTTCACGGGCTGGGGCTTCATTGCTGGCAGCTGGCCGAAAGAAGACCTGCCGCTCAGCCGCAGCGAGCGCATGGAACTGCAGAACCTGCTGAACCGCAACGGGCACGATGCAGGCAATGCCGATGGCATCATTGGCGCCAATACCCGCAAGGCGATCCGCAATGCCCAGCAGGGGCTGGGGTGGCCGGCAGATGGGTATCCGACCCACAAGCTGCTCGAGAGCCTGCGTCAGCCGTAAGAATCTTGGGGCCGCTGCGCGGCCCATCGCGACACAAGGCCGCTCCTACAAGCGATCGCGAACCATCGGGGTAACGCGGTCTCCTGTAGGAGCGGCCTTGTGTCGCGATGGGCTGCAAAGCAGCCCCGACAATCTCAAGCCTGGAAAAGATCCTGCTCCAGCAGCAAGCTCTGCCGAGAGCTATCCAGCATTACCCGAGCCCCCAACGGCAAGCACACATTCGGGTCACAATGCCCACTGCGCCACCCTGCCAGTACCGGCACACCCAGCGGTGCGAAGATGTCCTCCAGCAGGGGCGTCAACGCCACAGTGGTAATCCCGGCAAAGTCCCCCACCAGCACCCCCTTCACCCCCTCCAGCTTGCCCGCCAGGCGCAGCTGGGTCAGCAAGCGGTCCACCCGGTACAGCGGCTCGTTGACGTCCTCGATGAACAGGATGCAGCCCTGCGTATCCAGCTCGGCAATCGTCCCCAGGGTCGCGCCCAGCATCGACAGGTTGCCGCCCAGTAGCGGCCCGCTGGCCACACCATGTAACACGCTGCTCAAGGCGAATTCAGCAGGGTGCACGATCTGTTCCCCTGCCCGCACATGCCCACCCAGCTGTGCCAGCAACGAAGCCTCGGTCGGTGGCAACTTGGCCCCCAGCAGGTCGGCATTGAGCATCCCGCCATGGAAGGTGACCAGCCCGGTATGCCGGTAGATCGCCGCGTGCAGCGCTGTGATGTCGCTGTAACCGATCAGCGGCTTGGGGTTGCGCCGGATAAGTTCGAAATCGAGCTGATCGAGCAGGCGCATGCTGCCGTACCCGCCACGCATGCACAGAATGGCGTCGATGGCCGGGTCGGCAAAAGCATCATGAAGGTCCTGCAACCGCTGCCGGTCCGGCCCCGCCAGATAGCCCTGGGCCTGAAGGGCACCCGGGTAGATGCGGCAACTGTAGCCTCGGTCAACGAACCACTGGTTGACCTTGTGCGTATCCAGCCGCGCCGCGCCGGCCGGGGCGACAATGGCAAAACAGGCATCACGCGGCAGCGCGGCGGGCAGGCTGGGTTGGAAGGTTTCGGCGCAATTCATCGCGGCTCCTTTCAGCGCGTGTGGCACAAACAAAAATGCCGATGCCGCCCTTCGGCGTGCATCGGCATGCGTGGCTCTGTGCTTGGCTCAGAGCTTGATCTTGGCTTCGTGAGCTTGCTGGTCGGCGTGGTACGAAGAACGTACCAGCGGGCCGGAAGCAACGTTCTTGAAGCCCATCTTGTAACCTTCCTCGGCGAACCAGGCGAAGGTGTCCGGGTGGACGAAACGCTGCACCGGCAGGTGGCTGCGCGACGGCTGAAGGTACTGGCCGAGGGTAAGCATGTCGATGTCATGCTCGCGCATGCGGTGCATCACTTCGATCACTTCCTCGTCGGTTTCGCCCAGGCCGAGCATCAGGCCCGACTTGGTCGGTACGTGCGGCACCAGCTGCTTGAACTTCTGCAGCAGGTCCAGTGACCAGTCGTAGTCCGAACCCGGGCGCGCGGCCTTGTACAGACGCGGTACGGTCTCGAGGTTGTGGTTGAACACATCCGGCGGCTCTTGCGCGGTGATCTCCAGGGCAATATCCATGCGCCCACGGTAGTCAGGCACCAGGGTTTCCAGCTGTACGCCCGGCGACAGCGCGCGAATTTCGCGGATGCAGTCGGCAAAGTGCTGGGCACCACCGTCACGCAGGTCGTCGCGGTCCACCGAGGTGATCACCACATACTTCAGGCGCAGATCGGCGATGGCAATGGCCAGGTTCTTCGGCTCGTCCAGGTCCAGCGGTTTCGGCCGACCGTGGCCAACGTCGCAGAACGGGCAACGACGGGTGCAGATGTCACCCATGATCATGAAGGTGGCGGTACCACCGGAGAAGCACTCGCCCAGGTTCGGGCAGGATGCCTCTTCGCATACGCTGTGCAGCTTGTGCTTGCGCAGCAGCTGCTTGATACGGTCTACCTCGGGCGACACCGGGATACGCACGCGGATCCAGTCGGGCTTCTTCGGCAGCTCTTCGGTGGGGATGATCTTCACCGGGATGCGAGCCACCTTTTCGGCACCACGCAGCTTGACCCCGGCTTCCACCTTCTTCGGCGCTGGGCGTGGGGTGGCATCCTGGGTAGGTATCAGGTTCGGCACGGCTTCTTGCACAGTTGTCATATTCAGTCGATTCCGCCCGTGAGGGTCGTCTGCTCAGCGTAGTCGAGGTGCTTGACCAGCTGTCCGCGCAGCCTTGTCCTGACCTCGTCGAGTTCGATCGGACCTGCCAGGTCGCGCAGCTGGGTCATCGCCAGCCCCGCATAGCCGCAGGGGTTGATTCGGCGGAATGGCGCAAGGTCCATGTCCACGTTCAGGGCAAGGCCGTGGAACGAACGGCCGTTGCGGATTCGCAGGCCGAGGGAGGCGATTTTCGCTCCGTCGACATAGACACCCGGGGCATCGGGCTTGGCCGCTGCCTGGACATCGTAACTGGCGAGCAGGTCGATGAGGGTCTGCTCGATACGGCTGACCAGCTCACGCACGCCAAAGCCCAGCCGACGCACATCCAGCAGCAGGTAGGCCACCAGCTGCCCGGGGCCATGGTAGGTCACCTGGCCACCACGGTCGGTCTGCACCACAGGGATGTCGCCCGGCACCAGCAGGTGCTCGGCCTTGCCGGCCTGGCCCTGGGTGAAGACCGCAGGGTGCTCGACCAGCCAGACTTCATCCTGGCTTTCCGGGCTGCGCTGCTCGGTGAAGCGACGCATGGCCTCCAGCACCGGTTCGTAGGGCTGCAGGCCAAGCTCGCGAAAACCGAGGCAGGCGGACATCAGAGCACCATTTTCACGATGCCGGTAGCGCGCAGGGCGCTGTTGATATCGTGCAGCTGGTTCTCGCTTTCGGCAACGATGTGCAATTGCACGGTGGTGTACTTGCCTTCCTTGCTCTGGCGCTCGGCCAGGGTGGAAAGGTCGACCTTCGCGTACTTGCTCAGGATCTCGATGACCGTGTCCTTGAAGCCGACAACGGTGTCACCGATGACCTTGATCGGGTAATCGTCGCAGGGGAATTCGATCTTGTGCGACTTGACGTCTGGTTCGCTCATGGCGGAAACGGCCTCGTAAGCCGTGGCAACAACAACGCCCCCGCAGGATACGCGGGGGCATGCAGGTCACGTATCAGTTGAACAACCCGTAGAAGAATAGACGGATGCTATCCCACATACGGCGGAAGAAACCACCTTCCTCGACGCCGTCGAGGGCGATCAGGTCGGCACTGTGAACCACTTTATCGTCCAGTTTGACTTCCACTTTGCCGATCACGTCACCTTTGGCGATTGGCGCTGTGAGCTGCGGATTCATGGTCATCGAAGCCTGCAGGCGCTTCAATTGGCCTTTAGGCATAGTCAGGGTCAGGTCGTTGGCCAGGCCGGCTTTCACTTCACCAGTCGCGCCCTTCCAGACAGGCGATTTGGTCAGCTCGGTGCCCTTCTGGTAGAAGGTCTGGGTTTCGAAGAAGCGGAAACCGTAGGTCAGCAGCTTCTGGGTCTCGGCAGCACGCGATTGCTCGCTGTTGGTGCCGAACACCACGGCGATCAGGCGCTGGCCGTCGCGAACGGCCGAAGCCACCATGCAGTAGCCGGCTTCGTCGGTATGGCCGGTCTTCAGGCCATCGACGGTCTTGTCACGCCACAGCAGCAGGTTGCGGTTTGGCTGCTTGATGTTGTTCCAGAAGAATTCTTTCTGCGAGTAGATGGCGTAGTGGGCCGGATCGACGTTGATGATCGCACGCGCCAGGGTAGCCATGTCGTGGGCGGACGAGTAATGGTCCGGGTGCGGCAGGCCGGTCGGGTTCATGAAGTGGCTGTTGGCCATACCCAAGTCGGCAGCGGTCTTGTTCATCATGTCGGCAAAGGCGTCTTCGCTGCCGGCGATGTGCTCGGCCAGGGCGACCGAGGCGTCGTTACCGGACTGGATGATGATGCCGTGCAGCAGGTCGCTGACGGTCACCTGGCTGCCCACCTTGATGAACATGCGCGAACCGCCGGTACGCCAGGCGTTTTCGCTGACGGTAACCGGGTCGTTTTCACCGATCTGACCGCGACGGATGTCCAGGGTGGCGATGTAGGCCGTCATCAGCTTGGTCAGGCTGGCTGGCGGCAGTCGCTCGTCACCGTTGTTCTCGACAAGCACGTTGCCGCTGGACGCGTCCATGAGTACGTAGGACTTGGCTGCCAGTTGCGGTGGCGCCGGCGTCATCTGCTCAGCCGCGAAGGCGGCAGGCGTGATCATCAGCAGTACGGGCAGGCAAAGTCGTTTGGCAAGGTTGGTGATGTTCATCCGTCTCTCGAAAATCGCTAATGGTCTGATGTTCCCTGGGCAAGATCATGTGCCCAGCGCCAGTCAGTCTAGTTTTTGCGGCCGTAGGCCTGGCTCGCAATGTGCGGCTTTATGTCGCTGCGGGCAAAAGCCGACATTGTACATGCCTGCGCCCGGCAATTCATGACAAAACCGACAGTTTGGTGTTGCCTTCTTCGCAGGCGCGCCCGCTCTCACAGGGTTTCGCATGCCCCTGTGGGAGCGGGCGCGCCCGCGAAGAAGGCAACGCGGTCAGTCTGCTGTGACCAGCTTGGCCTGCCCAAGGTTCGCAAGGCGGATGCTGTCCTGCGCTTGCTGGATCTCGCCCTGGCTGTTGATCGGCCCCAGGCGCACGCGGTGAAGGGTCTGCTGGTTGCGCACGATCGAGCTGATGAACACTGGCGCGCTGACCATGCTGCTGAGCTTGGAGCGCAGCAGTTCGGCGGCGTCCGGGTTGGCGAAGGCGCCTACCTGCAGGAAGCTGCCGCCACTGCCGGCCGGCACGTTGTTGCCAGCCACCTGCACCGGCACCACCGGCGCCGCATGCTGCTGGGGCGGCGGGGTCCATTGCTCGACGCGCCCGGTACTGGCCGGGATTGCCTGGGTCTGGGCTACCTGCGGCTCTTTCAGCACCATCGGTGGCGTCTGGCCACGCTGGGCCCACCATTGCTGCGGGTCGATGCCTTCGACGCGCACATGCGCGGTACCGATCTCGGCATAACCGAGCTTTTTCGCCGCGGCATAGGACAGGTCGATGATGCGGTCCGAATAGAACGGCCCACGGTCGTTCACCCGCAGGATCACGCTGCGGCCGTTGGCCAGGTTGGTCACCCGCACGTAGGCCGGCAGCGGCAGGGTCTTGTGCGCCGCGCTCATGCCGTACAGGTCATACAGCTCGCCGTTGGCGGTGTTCTGGCCGTGGAACTTCGTGCCGTACCACGACGCGGTACCCTCGGCGCGATAGTTGCGCGAGTCCTGCATCGGATAGTAGGTCTTGCCCAGCACCGTGTACGGGTTGGCCTTGTAGTTGCCGGTGTGCACGGTTGGCGTGGCGTCGGGAATCTTGTTCACATCCACATCCCACCACGGCGCGCCGTCCTTGTGCGCCCGGTTGATATCCAGACCGGGCTGGGTGCGCACCACGTTGCCACTGCTTTGCTGGGACGGGCGGTTGGACGAACAGCTGGCCAGCACCACGCCAACGGCGAGGCAGGTGAGCAGCTTGAAAGAGTTGCCAGAGAAGATTGCGCGCATTACTTGACGCCCCGTGCTTGAACCAGCTGTTCCGATAGCTGATGCACCGCCATGGCATACATCACGCTGCGGTTGTAGCGAGTGATCGCGTAGAAGTTCTTCAGGCCCATCCAGTACTCGGGGCCATTGTCGCCCTCGAGACGGAAGGCGGTAACCGGCAGATCATCGCGCAGCGAATCATGAACCGACCAGCCAAGCGTGCGCAACTCCCCAACGGTTTTTACCGGCTCGATGCCGGTAGTCAGGCCTTCGTCGGCGCGCCCACCGTCCACCCAGGCGCGGCTGACCACACCTTCGCCGGCCACCCAGCCGTGGCGCTTGAAGTAGCTGGCCACGCTGCCGATGGCATCGTCCGGGTTGTTCCAGATATTGATGTGGCCGTCGCCGTCGAAATCCACCGCGAAGTTGCGGAAGCTGCTCGGCATGAACTGCGGCAGACCCATGGCGCCAGCGTAGGAACCCTTGAGCGTCAGCGGGTCGAGCTGTTCCTCACGGGCCAGCAGCAGGAATTCGCGCAGCTCCTTGCGGAAGAATTCGGCCCGTGGCGGGTAATCGAAGCCCAGGGTCGACAAGGCATCGATCACCCGGTAGTTGCCGGTGTTGCGGCCAAAGAAGGTTTCCACACCGATGATGGCGACGATGTACTGCGCCGGCACGCCGTATTCCTGCTCGGCACGGGCCAGCACCGCCTCGTGCTGGCGCCAGAAGTCCACACCGCGGGCGATGCGCGCGTCGGTGATGAACATCGGCCGGTAGTCCTTCCACGGCTTTACCCGTTCGGCCGGGCGCGAAATGGCGTCGAGGATCGACTGTTTGCGCTGCACCTCAGCGAACACACCCATCAGCTGCTCAGGGGCAAAGCCATGGTCGCGGCTCATTTCGCCAACGAACTGGGCAACCTGGGGCGAGCCTTGATAATCGCCGGCATGGGCCAGCTGTACAGCGCCGAACAGGCCCACCGCGCCGATCCACGGCGCACAACGGGCAGCCCAGTTACGCACTGCTTGCATGAAATTCTTCACCTTATTCAAACCTGAGCGATCCATTTGCGGTGCGTGTGGATCGACATCAGAACGCCAAACGCTGACAGCAGCGTCACCAACGAAGTTCCGCCATAGCTGATGAAGGGCAGCGGCACGCCCACCACGGGCAGAAGGCCGCTGACCATACCGATATTGACGAACACGTATACAAAGAAGGTCATGGTCAGGCTGCCCGCCAGCAGCTTGCCGAACAGGGTCTGCGCCTGGGCGGTGATCATCAGGCCGCGGCCGATCAGCAGCAGGTAGACGATCAGCAGCAGGCAGATGCCGACCAGGCCGAATTCCTCGCCGAGCACGGCGATGATGAAGTCGGTGTGGCTTTCCGGCAGGAAGTCCAGGTGCGACTGGGTGCCGAGCAGCCAGCCCTTGCCGAACACGCCACCCGAGCCAATGGCCGCCTTCGACTGGATGATGTTCCAGCCAGTGCCCAACGGGTCGCTTTCCGGGTCGAGGAAGGTCAGTACCCGCTGCTTCTGGTAGTCGTGCATCACGAAGAACCACATCGCCACCGCCACGGGCACCGCAGCCGCCAGTACGCTGAGGATCCAGCGCCAGCGCAGGCCGCCCATGAACAGCACGAAAGCCCCGGAGGCGAGGATCAGCAGCGCCGTGCCCAGGTCGGGCTGGCGCACGATCAGGATGAACGGCACACCGATCAGCACCAGGCTGATCGCCACATGCTTCAGATGCGGCGGCAAGGTCCGCTTGGACAGGTACCAAGCGATGGTCGCTGGCATGATGATCTTCATGAACTCCGAGGGCTGGAAGCGGATCACCCCGGGGATGTTGATCCAGCGCGTGGCGCCCATGGCGTTGTGCCCCATCACGTCCACCACCACCAGCAACAGCACACCGGCCAGGTAGGCCAGCGGCACCCAACGGGCCATGAAGCGCGGCTCCAGCTGGGCGATGATGAACATCGACACCAGGCCGATGCCGAACGAGGTAGCCTGCTTGAGCAGCAGGTCCCAGTTTTTGCCACTGGCCGAGTACAGGACAAACAGGCTGCCGGCCGCAAGGGTCAACAGAATGATCAGCAAAGGGCCGTCGATGTGGATGCGCTGCAGAAAGCTGGCGCGCCGACGCATCACATCCTCGCTGGAGAGCATGCGATCGAAATTGTTCATCACAGGGCTGATTCCTGGGTAACGGTGGCAGGCGCGAACTCGGGCTTGAGCCGGCCGTTTTCGTCGAGCAGCCAGGCGTCCATCACCTGGCGTACCACCGGGGCGGCGACGCCCGAACCGGACTCACCGTTCTCGACCATCACCGAAACCACGATCTTCGGGTCCTCGGCGGGGGCGAAGGCGACGAACAGGGCGTGGTCGCGGTGGCGCTCCTGAAGCTTGTTGCGGTCGTACTTCTCACCCTGCTTGATCGCCACCACCTGGGCGGTACCGCTCTTGCCGGCAATGCGATACTGCGAGCCGATGGCCGCCTTGCGTGCGGTACCGCGGGCGTTGTGCATCACCTGCTCCATGCCATGGGTGACCTTGGCCCAGTCGGACTTGTCGCGCAGCACGATGTTTTCCATGGGGTTGTCGTCCACCGGCGGCTGGCCTTCGATGGTCTTGGCCAGGTGCGGACGGTTCCACACGCCCTTGTTGGCGATCAGCGCAGTGGCCTGGGCCAATTGCAGCGGCGTGGCCTGCATGTAACCCTGGCCGATGCCGAGGATCAGGGTTTCGCCGGGGAACCAGGCCTGGCGGCGGGTGGCGCGCTTCCATTCGCGCGACGGCATCAGCCCGGCGGATTCCTCGAACATGTCGAGGGAAACCCGCTGGCCGATGCCGAACTTGTTCATGTAGCTGGACAGCCGATCGATGCCCATCTTGTGGGCAAGGTCGTAGAAGTAGGTATCGTTGGAGCGCATGATCGCGGTATCCAGGTCGACCCAGCCATCGCCCGAGCGGTTCCAGTTACGGTATTTGTGGTCGTAGTTGGGCAGCTGGTAGTAGCCCGGGTCGAACACCCGGCTACCGGCATTGACCACGCCGCTGTCCAGGCCGGCGATTGCCACCGCCGGCTTGATGGTCGAGCCTGGCGGATACAGGCCGCGCAGCACGCGGTTGAACAGCGGTCTGTCGATCGAATCGCGCAGTTCGGCATACGCCTTGAAGCCGATGCCGGTGACGAACAGGTTGGGGTCGAAGCTGGGTTGGCTGACCATCGCCAGCACCTCGCCGGTACGCGGATCGAGCGCCACCACCGCACCACGCCGGCCCCCCAGGGCAGCCTCGGCGGCCTCCTGCAGCTTGATGTCCAGGCTCAGCACGATGTCCTTGCCCGGTTTCGGGTCGGTGCGCTTGAGCACCCGCAGCACGCGGCCACGGGCGTTGGTCTCGACTTCCTCGTAGCCCACCTGGCCATGCAGGTCGGCTTCATAAAAGCGTTCGATGCCGGTCTTGCCGATGTGATGGGTACCGCTGTAGTTCACCGGGTCGAGGGTTTTCAGCTCTTTCTCGTTGATCCGCCCCACATACCCCACCGAATGGGCGAAGTGCGCGCCCTGCGGGTAATGGCGCACCAACTGGGCCACCACTTCCACGCCCGGCAGGCGGAACTGGTTCACTGCCACGCGAGCGATCTGCTCTTCGTTGAGCTCGAACAGGATCGGCACCGGCTCGAACGGCCGGCGCCCCTGGCGCATGCGCTTCTCGAACAAGGCGCGATCGTCGGGCGTCAGTTCCAGCACTTCGACGATGGTATCCAACACTTCCTGCCAGTTACCCGCACGCTCTCGGGTCATCGACAGGCTGAAGCTGGGCCGGTTGTCGGCGACGATCACGCCGTTGCGGTCGAAGATCAGCCCGCGGGTCGGCGGGATCGGCTGCACATGCACCCGGTTGTTCTCCGACAGCGTCGAGTGGTAGTCGTGCTGGATGACCTGCAGGTAGTACAGCCGCGCGATCAGCACACAAATGAGCAGCATGATCGCCACTGCGCCGACCACGACGCGGTTGCGCACCAGGCGGGCGTCTTTCTCGTGGTCCTTGAGACGGATCGGCTGCGACATCGGACTGCTTACAGGCTCATTTATGGTAAGGATGCCCGGACAACACGGTCCAGGCGCGGTAGATCTGCTCGCCGATGAGTATCCTTACCAATGGGTGCGGCAAGGTCAGCGGCGACAGCGACCAGCGTTGCTCGGCGCGCGCACAGACCTCGGGCGCCAGGCCTTCCGGGCCGCCCACCATCAAATTCACCGTGCGCGCATCCAGGCGCCAGCGGTCCAGCTCGGTCGCCAGCTGTTCGGTACTCCAGGGCTTGCCGTGGACCTCGAGGGTGACGATGCGTTCCCCTGGCTGAACCTTGCTCAGCATGGCCTCGCCCTCCTGACGGATCAGGCGGGCAACGTCGGCATTCTTGCCTCGGGTGTTCAGCGGGATTTCCACCAGCTCCAGCGACAGCTCGGCAGGCAGGCGCTTGGCATATTCATGCCAGCCTTCCTCGACCCACTTCGGCATGCGCGAGCCGACCGCGATCAGGCGCAGACGCACAGCGCTTTCCTTATTCCCGGTCCTTGAGCTTGTCGGAGTACTCGTGGGCATGGTCCGGGCTATGGTGCTTGCCATCGGCTGCACGGCTTTGCTCGGCACCCTGCCACAGGCGCTCCAGGTCGTAGAACTGGCGGGCAGCGGCGGTCATCATGTGCACGATGACATCGTTCAGGTCCAGCAGCACCCAGTCGCTGTCGCCTTTGCCTTCTTCACCCAGTGGCTGGGCACCCTTGGCCTTGACCGCTTCGCGGACCTTTTCCAGCATCGCGTTGATCTGGCGGTTGGAAGTACCGGTGGCAATGATCATGTAGTCGGTCAGGCTGTGCTTTTCTCGTACGTCGATGACCTGGATGTCCTGGGCCTTGACGTCTTCCAGCGCTGCCTTGGTCAGGGCGACCAGTTCTTCGCCGTGGATTTTCTGCTTGGTCATATAAAACTCGTTCAACTCGTTGGATGAGGCGCCAGAGGCACCGTCAGTTAGGTGCACGATACAGTTCGTGCGCCTCGATGTAGGCCAGTACGGCGTCCGGCACCAGGAACCTCACCGATTTGCCGCTGGCCAGCAGCTGTCGGATCTGTGTAGCCGACACCGCAAGCGGCGTCTGCCAGACGAACGAAATGTTTCCCGCCGGGCCGGACATGGCGGTGGGATCGCTCTCCGAGCGCGCAGCCAGCAGGTTACGCAGCTCGTCAGGGGGTTCTACGTCGGCATCCGGGCGTTGCAGCACCAGGATATGACAGTGTTGCAGCAATTCTTCCCAGCGGTGCCAGCCGGGCAGGCCACAGAAGGCATCCCAGCCCAGCACCAGGAACAGCTGGTCGTCGGTGGCCAGTTCGGCACGGATCGATTCCAGCGTGTCGATGGTGTACGACGGCTTGTCGCGCGCCAGCTCGCGGGCATCCACGCTCAGGCAAGGCACGCCCTGCACGGCGCTCTGCACCATGGCCAGGCGATCCTGCGCGGCCACCTGCGGGGTGTCGCGGTGTGGCGGCCGGGCGTTGGGCAGCAGGCGCAGCTCGTCCAGCCCCATGAACTCGGCCACTTCCAGCGCGCTGCGCAGGTGGCCGATGTGCACGGGGTCGAAGGTACCGCCAAGAATGCCGATGCGCCGGACTGCCTGGGCCTTGCTCAACTCAGCAGGACTCCTGGCCACGCAGCTGACCGTCGCCGATCACGACGTACTTCTCGCAGGTCAGGCCTTCCAGGCCGACTGGGCCACGGGCATGCAGCTTGTCGGTGGAAATGCCGATTTCCGCACCCAGGCCGTACTCGAAGCCGTCGGCGAAGCAGGTCGGGGTATTGAGCATGACCGACGCCGAATCGACTTCGGCCATGAACTGGCGGGCTTCACCCTGGTGTTCACTGATGATCGAATCGGTGTGGTGCGAGCCATAGTGGTTGATGTGCTCGATGGCCTGGTCCAGGCCGTCGACCACACGGATCGACAGGATCGCGTCCAGGTATTCGGTGTGCCAGTCGGCCTCGGTGGCCGGCTTGGCGTCGATGATCGCCCGGGTGCGCTCGCAGCCACGCAGTTCGACGCCCTTCTCCTGGAAGCGACGGGCCATTTCCGGCAGGAAGCGCTCGGCCACCTGCTTGTCGACCAGCAGCGTTTCCATGGCGCCACAGATGCCGTAGCGGTAGGTCTTGGCGTTGAACGCCACGCGCCAGGCCTTGTCCAGATCGGCGTGCTGGCTGACGTAGACGTGGCAGATACCGTCCAGGTGCTTGATCACTGGCACTCGGGCATCGCGACTGATGCGCTCGATCAGACCACGACCACCGCGAGGCACGATGACGTCGACGAATTCCGGCATGCTGATCAGCGCGCCCACGGCTTCGCGGTCGGTAGTCTCGACCACCTGCACCACGGCTGCCGGCAGGCCGGCGGTGGCCAGGCCACGCTGAATGCAGGTGGCGATGGCGCGGTTGGAGTGGATGGCTTCGGAGCCGCCACGCAGGATGGTCGCGTTACCCGACTTCAGGCACAGGCTGGCGGCATCGATGGTCACGTTCGGGCGCGATTCGTAGATGATCCCGATCACCCCCAGCGGCGTGCGCATCTTGCCGACCTGGATACCGGATGGGCGGTAGCTCATGTCGCGGATGGCACCGACTGGGTCCGGCAGGCTGGCCACCTGGCGCAGGCCGGTGATCATGCCGTCGATACGCGCCGGGGTCAGCGCCAGACGGTCGAGCAGCGCCGGTTCCAGGCCGTTGGCGCGGCCGGCGGCCAGGTCCAGCTCGTTGGCAGCGGTCAGCTCGGCACGAGCGGCATCCAGCGCATCGGCGGCAGCTTGCAGGGCGCGATTCTTCTGCGCGGTGCTGGCACGGCCGATCACCCGTGAAGCCTCACGGGCAGCGCGACCCAGGCGGGTCATATAGTCAAGAACGGACTCAGTCATGGGTTCGGTGTCTTGGCGAAGGGGAAATCGGCTGATTATAACTGGCGCGCAGGTGTACGCCCAGCGGCGGGTGGCGGATGGTAGAAAATGGCTGGGGGCATTGTGTAGGAAAGATGTAACCGGGCTTATCGAAATTTCTATCTCCTGTTGTGGCCCTTTCGCGGACAAACCCGCTCACACAGTGATTGCACAAGGGTTGGGACCTCCGAGGTATCTGTGGAAGCGGGTTTAACCGCGAAGAGGCCGGAACTGCCAACATCCCACTCGATTCAGCCTCGATTAAGCCATTCATTGCTATCATCCCAGCCTTCTCAACCACGAACCGCCCGCATGCCAGCCTTGCCCGACAGCTTTTTCGACCGTGATGCCCAGACCCTGGCCAAGGCCTTGCTGGGCAAAGTCATCCGCCATCGCCAAGGCGACCTGTGGCTGGCCGCGCGCATCATCGAAACCGAGGCCTACTACCTCACCGACAAAGGCAGCCACGCCTCGCTCGGCTACACCGAAAAGCGCAAGGCGCTGTTCCTCGATGGCGGCCACATCTATATGTATTACGCGCGCGGTGGCGACTCGCTGAACTTCAGCGCCCATGGGCCGGGCAACGCGGTGCTGATCAAGTCGGCCTATCCTTGGCAGGACGCCCGCTCGGGCCCTAACAGCCTGGCGCAGATGCAACTGAACAACCCCGATGCCAGCGGCAACCTCCGCCCGGCCGAGCGCCTGTGCGCCGGCCAGACCTTGCTGTGCCGGGCCCTGGGCCTGAAGGTGCCGCACTGGGACGCCCAGCGTTTCGACCCCGAGCGCCTGTACGTGGAGGATTGCGGCATCACCGTGCCGCGGGTGATCCAGGCCGCCCGCCTGGGCATCCCCCATGGCCGCGACGAGCACCTGCCCTACCGCTTCGTCGATGCCGAATACGCCCGTTTCTGCACGCGGAACCCGTTACGTCGCGGCCAAGTCGAAGGCCGGGACTTCTTCATTCTCGAACAAGGAAGCTGAACCATGGGCCAATGGCTCGACAGCCTGACCGGCTGGCTCAGCGCCAACCCGCAGTGGCTTGGCCTGGCGATTTTCCTGGTGGCCTGCATCGAGTGCCTGGCCATTGCCGGCATCATCGTGCCTGGCACCGTTCTGCTGTTTGCGGTCGCGGTACTGGCTGGCAGCGGCGCCTTCAGCCTGGGCGAAACGCTGCTGCTGGGCTTTCTCGGAGGCCTGGTAGGTGATGCCTTGTCGTACACGGTGGGCAAGTACTTCCACCAGAACATTCGCCGCCTGCCCCTGCTGCGCCACCATCCGGAATGGATCGGCAGCGCCGAGGCCTACTTTCAGCGCTACGGTATCGCCAGCCTGTTGGTAGGGCGTTTCATCGGGCCGTTGCGGCCAATGCTGCCGATGGTCGCCGGCATGTTCGACATGCCACTGCCGCGCTTCATCGCCGTCAGCCTGGTGGCCGGTGCCGGCTGGTCGGTGGCCTACCTGCTGCCCGGCTGGGCTACCGGCGCTGCCATGCGCCTGCCCTTGCCGGAGGGCTTCTGGCTGGATGCAGGGATCATCGCCGGCACCCTGGCAGTCATCATCGGGCTGAGCCTGAACACCAGCATTCGCGATCAACGCCACGGCACCCGGCTGATCGCCGGCATGAGTTTCCTGGCGTTGGCCGGAGTTTTCCTCGGCTGGCCCTACCTGCACGAATTCGACCAGGGTGTGATGACGCTGGTACAGGAGCACCGCAGCCAGGCCATCGATGGCACCGTGGTGCTGGTGACCCGGCTGGGCGATTTCCGCACCCAGTTGTTCCTCGGCGGCTTGCTGACGGGCCTTCTGCTGCTAGCGCGGCAGTGGCGGCATGCCATGTTCGCTGCGGGCGCGCTGATGGGTACGGCGTTTGCCAATGGCACGCTGAAGTGGCTGTTCGCCCGGGCTCGCCCGGAAGTGCTGAGTGACCCGCTGACCAGCTACAGCATGCCCAGCGGGCACAGTTCGGCGTCATTTGCGTTCTTTCTGGTGATGGCGGTGCTGGCCGGTCGCGGTCAACCGCCGCGGATGCGCCTGACCTGGGTGATGCTGGGCTGCATTCCGGCGCTGGCGATTGCCCTGTCACGAGTGTACCTGGGGGCGCACTGGCCGACCGACATCCTCGCCGGGGCCTTGCTGGCATGCTGTGTGTGTGCGCTCAGCCTCGCACTGGCGCAGCGTCACCAGACCCTCCCGGCCTTGCCGCTGCGAGTGTGGTGGCTGGTGTTGCCGGCATGTGTCGCATTGCTGGCGTTCTTTGCCATGCATGCGCTGCCGCAGGCTTTGCTGCGGTATCAATATTGATGTCGCCTGTACCGGCCTCTTCGCAGCACAAGGCTGCTCCTACGGGGATCTCGTCAGCCTGTAGGAGCAGCCTTGTGCCGCGAAGAGGTCGGCACTGCCAACACATCACTATCAGGCAAACAATTCACCCTGAATCCGCTCCAGCAGCTTCTGGATTTCCCCCAACCGCTCCTGCGGCGAGTCGAGGGTCAGCAGATCCAGCTTGTCCTCTTCCATGAACGGCAGCAGGTACGCCAACTGGTTGGCCAACGTCTGGCGCCCGTCCACAGGCCGCGGCATGTCCAAGGCTTCGACCATCGGGTGTTCACCCAGGGCCACCAGCAACGCCAGCAGGTCTTCGTCCGCCTCTAGCAACGGGCTGTCCGCCTGCTCCGGCAGCCATTGCACCTGCCCCACCAGCAACTGGTCCTTCTGCACCTCGGTGCTTTCCAGATTGAAGCGCCGCACACCTTCGACGCGGATACCCAGCAAGCCGTTATCCTGCTGCACGAAGTCACGGATCACCGCCTCGCAGCCGATCGAGGCAACCACCGGCGGCGCCTTGCCGACCTGCTCGCCTTCGAGGATGCACACCACTCCAAAACCTTCGCCCCGCTTCATGCAGCGCCCGATCATGTCCAGGTAGCGCGCCTCGAAAATCTGCAAATCGAGGAAACAACCGGGAAACAGCACGGTATTGAGGGGAAACAGCGGTAGCGTCATCACAAGTCCTCAAGCCACCAGGCTGACCGCAAGCGGCAGGAACACCGCCGTGGCCACCCCCATCAGGCTCATCGCCAGCGCGGCAAAGGCGCCGCATTCGTCACTTTCCTGCAGGGCCACCGAAGTGCCCACCGCGTGCGCGGTCACGCCCAGAGACATGCCGCGCGCCTCGGGGCTATGCACGCCAAAACGGCTCAGCAGCGCCGGGCCGAAAATTGCCCCGATCACCCCGGTAATCAGCACGAACACCGCCGCCAGGGCCGCCACGCCGCCAATCTGCTCGGCCACCAGCATGGCGATTGGCGAGGTCACAGACTTCGGTGCCATGGTCATCAGGATCATGTGCTCGGCACCGAACCACCAGCCCAGCAACAGGCAGCACAGCGTGGCGAACAGGCCTCCGATTACCAGCGTAGTAAATGTGGGCCAGAACAGCTGCCGGATACGCCGCAGGTTGAGGTAGAGCGGCACGGCCAGGGCCACGGTGGCAGGCCCCAGCAGGATATTCATGATTTCGGTGCTCTTGCGGTACTCGCTGTAGTCGATGCCACACACTAGCAACACGCCAATCACCAGCAGCATCGACACCAGTACCGGCTGCAGGAAGATCCAGCGGGTCTTCTCGTAGGCCGCCAGTACCAACTGGTAGGCCCCAAGCGTGATGCCGATGCCGAACAAGGGATGATGAACAACCGCATCCAGTGCGCCTTGCCAGTCGAACATCATGGCTGCTCCTCGCGCCGGCCTTGGCGGTGGATGAGCTTTTGCATCAACACGCCGACAAACACCAGGGTCACCAAGCAGGAGATCAGCAAGGCACCGGCAATGGCCCAGAAGTCGGCAGCGATATCCTTGGCATACACCATGACTCCCACCGCTGGTGGCACCAGCAACAGCGGCAGGTAGCGCAGCAGGCTGCTGGCGGCGTCGTTCAGCGGCTTGCCCACCTCACCACGGACCATGAGGAAGAACAACAGCAGCAACAGGCCGATGATCGGCCCCGGCAGAAACGGCACCAACAGGTGGTTGATTGCCGTTCCCAGCAGCTGGAACAGCACCAGCCAGGTCAAACCACGCAACAGCATAAGCATCTCCCTCGGGCATGACCGCCATTATAAGCACGTGGCCGCCATATACCGATATTCGTCGAAAAGCGCGCAACTTGACTGAAACGGTTCGCCGTGCTGATCTTGCACTTTCGTACCAACTGACAACCTGGAGAGTCCGCGATGCCCCATGTACCGGTTACAGAGCTTTCGCAGTACGTTGGTAGGGAACTGGGCCGCTCGGCCTGGCTGAAGATCGATCAGCAGCGCATCAACCTGTTTGCCGAAGCCACCGGCGACTTCCAGTTCATCCATGTTGACCCGGAAAAGGCGGCGAAAACCCCGTTTGGTAGCACGATCGCCCACGGTTTCCTGACGTTGTCGCTGATTCCCAAGTTGATCGAGGACATCCTGGTCTTGCCGGAAGGGCTGAAAATGGTGGTGAACTATGGACTGGACAGCGTGCGCTTCCTCCAGCCGGTCAAGGTAGACAGTCAGGTGCGACTGAAGGTGGATTTGGCCGAGGTGACGGAGAAGAGGCCGGGGCAATGGTTGCTCAAGGCGATTGCCACGCTGGAGATCGACGGTGAGGAGAAGCCTGCTTATATAGCTGAGTCGCTTTCGCTGTGTTTCGTCTGAACCATCCATGAACGGGCTGATGGCTTAATCGCCGGCAAGCCAGGTCCCACAGGATTTGCATAGGCCTCAACAATTGCGCGAACCCTGTGGGAGCTGGCTTGCCGGCGATTGGGCTGCACAGCAGCCCCCGATTCAATCCACAAAATCCCCGCACTCGCGTAAACTGCCAGCCTTCGTGCAGCCTAGGGCTGCCCCTGTCGATTTACCAAAGGTGCCCGCCATGCCCTGGCTGCAAGTACGCCTGGCCATCAGCCCGGAACAAGCCGAAACCTACGAAGATGCCCTGCTCGAAGTGGGTGCCGTCTCGGTCACGTTCATGGACGCCGAGGATCAACCGATCTTCGAGCCAGACCTCAACACCACCCCGCTGTGGTCGCATACCCACCTGCTGGCCCTGTTCGAGGCCGATGCCGACCCTGAGCAGGTATTCGCCCACCTGCGCCTGCTGACCGGCGCCGAGCTGCCCGAGCACCAGGCCGAGGTGATCGAGGACCAGGACTGGGAACGCAGCTGGATGGACAACTTCCAGCCGATGCGCTTCGGCCGTCGCCTGTGGATCGTGCCCAGCTGGCACGAGGCCCCGGAACAGGACGCGGTGAACCTGCTGCTCGACCCGGGCCTGGCGTTCGGCACCGGCACCCACCCGACCACCGCGCTATGCCTGGAATGGCTCGACGGCCAGCAGCTCGAAGGCACCCAGGTGCTGGACTTCGGCTGCGGCTCGGGCATTCTGGCCATCGCCGCGCTGCTGCTGGGCGCCCGTGAAGCAGTCGGTACCGACATCGACGTGCAGGCCATCGAGGCTTCGCGCGACAATGCCCAGCGCAACGGCATCGCCGATGAAAAGCTGGCGCTGTACCTGCCCGAGCACATGCCGGCCATGCAGGCCGATGTGCTGGTCGCCAACATTCTCGCCGGCCCGCTGGTGTCGCTGGCACCGCAACTGTCCGGCCTGGTCCGCCCAGGTGGCCTGCTGGCGCTGTCGGGCATCCTCGCCGAGCAGGGTGACGAAGTGGCTGCGGCCTATGCCGCCGACTTCGAGCTGGACCCGATCGTCGTGCGCGACGGCTGGGTGCGCATCAGTGGCCGCCGCCGTTAAGCGGGCCTAGAATACTTTTCTGCACAGCTCCCGGATTGCCGCATGACCGACAGTTTCGTCACCCAGTGCCCGCATTGCCAGACCAGCTTTCGCGTCACCCATCACCAGTTGAGCGTGGCCCGCGGCGTAGTGCGCTGCGGCCAATGCCTGCAGGTGTTCAACGCCGCCAAACAGTTGCTGGAGCAGAACCGCGCCAGCGGAACCAGCGCACCTGCGGTGCCGGCGCCGATACCTGCGGCCCCTGCGGAGCCGCCGGTCGAACCGGAGATCGCACCCGAGTCTGTCGCCAGCGAGCCCGGCTCTACCCCGGACGAGGACTGGGCGCTCACCAACCAGGCGCTGGACGCGCTCGACCTCGACATGGAACTGGAGCGCCTGGAGCGCCGCGGCCAACCGGCCACGGCTCGCCCGGCCAGCCAGGATGGCGGCCTGCAAGCCCGACGTGACGAACTGCACCCGGACGAACATGCCAACGACCTGTTCGGTACGGCTGACGAAGAACCGTTCGAACCGCAACCGGCGATCGATACCGCGCCCGTGCTACGGGACCCGGAACCCTTGGAGCTGGACCTGGAGCCAGCGCCGGGCGAGCGTACCGAGCCGACGTTAGGCGGCAACCTGGACCTGGACGTCGACGACGAGCCACCGGTACACCGTGCCGCCGAAATCGATGACCGCACCGAATTCAACGAACCACTGCGTGCCAGCGTTGATGAAGCCCCGGTACAGGGCCTGAGCGCCCGCGACGATGAGCCCCTGGAGCTGCACCTGTCGGCGCGCGATGACGAGCCTGTAGAGCCGCTGCCCGGCGAACGCCTGGAACCAGGCCTTGCCGGCAAAGCCGAGCGCCCGGCGCGCAAGGAGCCGCTGGTCGACGTGGTCGACGACCCGCTGCAACTGGGCTGGGAAAAGCCCGCGCCCAACTGGGGCAAGCGCCTGCTGTGGGGCTTCCTGACCCTGCTGGCCGCTGGCATGCTGGCGTTCCAGTACGTGTGGTTCCACTTCGAGGAAATGGCCCGCCAGGACCAGTACCGGCCACTCTTCCAGCAAATTTGCCCGTTGGTCGGTTGCCAAGTGCCGACCCGCGTCGATATCGCCCGAATCAAGAGCAGCAACCTGGTGGTACGCAGCCACCCGGACTTCAAGGGTGCACTGATCGTCGATGCGATCATCTACAACCGCGCGCCGTTCGCCCAGCCGTTCCCGTTGCTGGAACTGCGCTTCGCCGACCTCAATGGCCAGCTGATCGCCAGCCGGCGCTTCAAGCCCAGCGAGTACCTGTCCGGCGAACTGGCCGGGCGCGGCGAAATGCCCAGCCAGACTCCGATCCACATCGCCCTGGACATCCTCGACCCGGGGCCTAAGGCCGTCAATTACAGCCTGAGCTTCCGTTCGCCGGAATAGCCACCACCCTGTGGGAGCGGGCGCGCCCGCGAACACGGGCGAAGCCCGTGCCGTCCATCGCGCCGCCTGCTTCGCGGGCACGCCCGCTCCCAAAGGGGCCGCACAAGGTTCAGGGTCCTCGCCCATACCAAAAGTCATAAGCCGACAACTGTTCAGATTTTATCCAAATCCATCTTTATCCGGTCACCGAGAGCGGGTATCATGCCAACCCTTTTTCGAACTCCAAGATTCGGCCCCACAACAGGGATCACCTATGTCGGCGGTACGCATCGGCCCATACACACTACGCAACAACCTGATCCTCGCGCCCATGGCCGGGGTCACGGACCAGCCTTTCCGTACACTTTGCCAGCGCCTGGGCGCCGGCATGGTGGTGTCGGAAATGGTCTCCAGCGACATGAGCCTGTGGAACAGCCGCAAGTCGAGCCTGCGCCGCATCCATGAAGGTGATCCCGAGCCACGCTCGGTGCAGATCGCCGGTGGTGATGCGCAGATGATGGCAGCGGCGGCAAAGGCCAACGTCGAAGCAGGCGCCCAGATCATTGATATCAACATGGGCTGCCCGGCAAAAAAAGTCTGCAACAAAGCCGCAGGCTCTGCTTTATTGAGAGATGAAGCCTTGGTCAGCGAGATACTCCACGCCGTGGTCGGCGCCGTGGACGTCCCGGTGACCCTGAAGATCCGCACCGGCTGGGACCGGGCGAACAAGAACGGCCTGAACGTGGCGAGGATCGCCGAGCAGGCCGGCATCCAGGCGCTGGCGGTGCATGGCCGCACACGCGCCGACCTGTACACCGGCGAAGCCGAATACGACACCATCGCTGCCATCAAGCAGGCGGTGTCGATCCCGGTTTTTGCCAACGGCGATATCACCTCGCCAGAAAAGGCCCGGGCGGTGCTGGACGCCACCGGGGTAGATGGCCTGTTGATCGGCCGGGCCGCCCAGGGGCGGCCATGGATCTTTCGCGAGATCGAGCATTACCTGCGCACTGGCGAACACCTGCCAGCGCCGCAGCTGGACGAAGTGGAACGCATCCTGCTGGAGCACCTGGCCGCGCTGCATGCCTTCTATGGCGATGTGATGGGCGTACGTATCGCCCGCAAGCACGTTGGCTGGTACCTGGCAACACGACCCGGCGGCAAGGAGTTTCGCTCCCGGTTCAACGCTTTGGAAGACACACAAGCGCAGTGCGCCAACGTTCGCGCGTTTTTCAGCGAACGTCGACAGAGCCTTGAGACAGAGGACGGACAAGGGGTGGCCGCATGACGATGATGACCGAGACATTTGTGAGTGGAACAACGCCCGTGAGCGACAACGCCAACCTGAAACAGCACCTCAACACGCCGAGCGAAGAGGGCCAGACCCTTCGCGACAGCGTCGAGAAGGCGCTGCACAACTACTTCGCCCACCTGGAAGGCGCGACCGTGACGGACGTGTACAACCTGGTGCTCTCCGAAGTCGAGGCGCCCCTGCTCGAAAGCGTGATGAACTACGTGAAGGGCAACCAGACCAAGGCCAGCGAGATGCTCGGGCTGAACCGAGGCACCCTGCGCAAGAAGCTCAAGCAGTACGACTTGTTGTAAGCCAGAATCCCAACCAGAAAAGGCGGCTCCCTGAACAGAGGCGCCTTTTTTGCTGACTCCACCGCGTTATTGGAACCCGAAATGACCGACCAGACTACCCGCCTGCCAGTCCGCCGCGCCCTGATCAGCGTCTCCGACAAGACCGGTATCCTCGAATTTGCCCGTGAGTTGCAGCAGCTCGGTGTCGAGATCCTGTCCACCGGCGGCACCTACAAGCTGCTCAAGGACAACGGCGTCAACGCGGTGGAAGTGGCCGACTACACCGGCTTCGCCGAAATGATGGATGGCCGGGTCAAGACCCTGCACCCGAAGATCCACGGTGGCATCCTGGGCCGTCGCGGCACCGACGACGCCATCATGAACGAGCACGGCATCAAGCCGATCGACCTGGTAGCAGTCAACCTGTACCCCTTCGAAGCCACCATTTCCAAGCCTGGCTGTGATCTGCCAACCGCCATCGAGAACATCGACATCGGCGGCCCGACCATGGTCCGTTCGGCTGCCAAGAACCACAAGGACGTGGCCATCGTGGTCAACGCCAGCGACTACGCCGGCATCGTCGAAGGCCTCAAGGCCGGTGGCCTGACCTACGCCCAGCGCTTCGACCTGATGCTCAAGGCGTTCGAACACACCGCCGCATACGACGGCATGATCGCCAACTACATGGGCACCATCGACCAGGCCAAAGAAACCCTGAGCACTGAAGACCGCAGCGAATTCCCGCGCACCTTCAACAGCCAGTTCGTCAAGGCCCAGGAAATGCGCTACGGCGAGAACCCGCACCAGAGCGCGGCGTTCTACGTGGAAGCGAAGAAAGGCGAAGCCAGCGTTTCAACTGCCATCCAGCTGCAGGGCAAGGAGCTGTCGTTCAACAACGTGGCCGACACCGACGCCGCACTGGAGTGCGTGAAGAGCTTCGTCAAGCCGGCATGCGTCATCGTCAAGCACGCCAACCCGTGCGGCGTGGCTGTGGTACCTGAAGAGGAAGGCGGCATCCGCAAGGCCTACGACCTGGCCTATGCCACCGACACCGAGTCGGCGTTCGGCGGCATCATCGCCTTCAACCGCGAGCTGGACGGCGAAACCGCCAAGGCCATCGTCGACCGCCAGTTCGTCGAAGTGATCATCGCCCCGAAAATCTCCCAGGCTGCCCGCGACGTGGTTGCCGCCAAGCAGAACGTACGTCTGCTGGAATGCGGCGAGTGGCCAGCCGAGCGCGCTGCCGGCTGGGACTTCAAGCGCGTCAACGGCGGTTTGCTGGTGCAGAGCCGCGATATCGGCATGATCACCGCCGATGACCTGAAGATCGTCACCAAGCGTGCACCGACCGAGCAAGAGATCCACGACCTGGTGTTCGCCTGGAAAGTGGCCAAGTTCGTCAAGTCCAACGCCATTGTCTACGCCAAGCAGCGCCAGACCATCGGTGTCGGCGCCGGCCAGATGAGCCGCGTCAACTCCGCCCGTATCGCCGCGATCAAGGCCGAGCATGCCGGCCTGCAAGTGCAGGGCGCGGTCATGGCGTCGGACGCGTTCTTCCCGTTCCGTGACGGCATCGACAATGCGGCTAAAGTGGGTATCAGCGCCGTGATCCAGCCAGGTGGTTCGATGCGTGATGCCGAAGTCATCGCCGCTGCCGACGAGGCAGGTATCGCGATGGTCTTTACCGGTATGCGCCACTTCCGCCACTAATCAAGATGGCCGGCCGATCCTCGGCCCCTGTGGGAGCGGGTTCACCCGCGAATGCGATGTTGGATTCACCGCCGCATTTGCGGGTGAACCCGCTCCCACAAGGTACGAGGACTGCCGCCAAACAGAGGTTTTGACATGAAAGTTTTGATCATCGGCAGCGGCGGCCGTGAGCACGCCCTGGCCTGGAAAGTCGCCCAGGACCCGCGCGTCGAGAAAGTCTTCGTTGCCCCGGGCAACGCCGGCACTGCCATTGAAGCCAAGTGCGAGAACGTCGCCATCGACGTGTGCGCCCTGGAGCAACTGGCTGATTTCGCCGAGAAGAACGTCGACATGACCATCGTCGGCCCGGAAGCACCGCTGGTCATCGGCGTGGTCGACCTGTTCCGCAGCCGCGGCCTGGACTGCTTCGGTCCGACCAAGGGCGCGGCCCAGCTGGAAGGTTCCAAGGCATTCACCAAGGACTTCCTGGCGCGTCACAAGATCCCGACCGCCGACTACCAGAACTTCACCGAAATCGAGCCGGCGCTGGCCTACCTGCAGGAAAAAGGCGCGCCGATCGTGATCAAGGCCGACGGCCTGGCCGCGGGCAAGGGCGTGATCGTCGCCATGACCCTGGAAGAAGCCGAAGCCGCCGTGCGTGACATGCTGGCCGGCAACGCCTTCGGCGATGCGGGCTCCCGCGTGGTCATCGAGGAGTTCCTCGACGGCGAGGAAGCCAGCTTCATCGTCATGGTCGACGGCCAGAACGTGCTGCCCATGGCCACCAGCCAGGACCACAAGCGCGTCGGCGACCAGGACACCGGCCCGAACACCGGCGGCATGGGTGCCTACTCCCCCGCCCCGGTGGTCACTGCCGAAGTGCACCAGCGCGTGATGGACCAGGTGATCTGGCCGACCGTGCGCGGCATGGCCGAGGAAGGCAACGTCTACACCGGTTTCCTCTACGCAGGCCTGATGATCGACAAGGCGGGCAACCCCAAGGTCATCGAATTCAACTGCCGCTTCGGCGACCCTGAAACCCAGCCAGTCATGCTGCGCCTGGAGTCGAGCCTGGTGCTGCTGGTCGAGGCCGCATTCGCCAAGGCGCTGGACAAGGTCGAAGCACAATGGGACCCACGCCCGAGCCTGGGCGTGGTACTGGCTGCCGGCGGCTACCCGGGCGACTACGCCAAGGGTGACGTGATCAACGGCCTGGACGCTGCTGCGAAGATCGAAGGCAAGGTGTTCCATGCCGGTACCGCACTGAAGGATGGCAAGGTGACCACCAACGGTGGGCGCGTACTGTGTGCAACCGCCATGGGCAGCACGGTTGCCGACGCGCAGCAGCAGGCTTACCGCCTGGCCAAGGAAGTAAGTTGGAACGGCAGCTTCTACCGCACCGACATCGGCTACCGGGCCATCGCCCGCGAGCGCGGTGAGCACCAGCAATAAGTTGTACCGGCCTGCCGCAGTGCGCCTCAGCACCTTGCGCCTGCGGCATCCGGCTCGTCGACAGGGCCCCGAGAGGCCTTGCCTTCGACTTGGCGCGCCGCGCATAGTTAATACCCGGCACCTTGGCTAAGAAGGGATTTCGTAGTGCGTCGGCTTCGGATTGCCTCAGCTCTGATCGTCAGCTTGCTGACCTTGCTCTGCATGTTCCCGGCTGCGGCCGAACATGACGGAGGCTGGGCCGTTCTGCTCGACGAACAGGCCAACCTGCAACTGAGCGACGTGCGCTCCGAGCGTTACCGCAACCAGTTCAGCCCGCTTGTCCTCGCCGACCTGGATGCCGCCCCTGCGGAACAGGCCCTCTGGCTGCACTACCGCCTGGAGCCCGGCGAGCAGGAACAACTGCTGCGGGTTTTCGCCCCAGACCTTTCGGGCCTGGACCTCTACGCCCTCGAGGGCGACCAGCTTCTGCGTCAGCTGCACCATGGGCGCCAGGCCGGCAATGCCAGCCCGACCCTGCGTGGCAGCGACCATGTACTGCCCCTGCCCAACAGCAAGCAACCCCTGGATATCTACCTGCGCCTGGTTTCCGAGCATCAGCTGCGCCCGGCCATCAGTCTGGAGCCTGCGGCCGTGGCAGCCTCCGACCAACGCCAGCCGCTGCTGTTCGGTATGCTGTTCGGCGGCCTGGTGATGCTGATCATGCACAACCTGATCCGCTTCCTCTACAGCCGCTCCAACACCACCCTGATCCTGGCGCTGTACCACGGCCTGATGCTGCTCAGCGGCCTGATCCTGCTGAACCTGAGCGGCCCGTGGTGGCACGTGTGGCACAGCGCGCAGACGCCCGCCGCATATCTGACTCTCGTCCTGGCCGGCCTGGCCGGGCTGTGCTTCACCCAGCATTTCTTTTCGCCATGCAACTCGCCACGGCTCAACCGCCTGCTGCAGGGCGAGATGCTGGTGGTCGGGTTGAGCGGGTTGGTGCTGCTGTTCGTCGACACCCTGCCCCTCAACCTGATGACCTACGCCCTGATGGCCCTGGGCACCGTGAGCATGCTGCTGGTCAGCAGCTACCACTGGTACAAGGGCTATGCACCCGCACGCCTGTTCAGCCTGGCCATGGTGGTGTTCAACCTCGGTGGCCTGGTGCTGCTGCCGGCGCTGCTGGGCCTGACCCGTACTTCTACGCCCTGGTTGCTGTGCATCCTGCTGGGGCTGACGGTGGCCAGCGGCCTGCTGCTCAACCTGGCAGTCAGCGAACGCCTGCGGCGCATGAGCGAGGAGCGCTTCAGCGCCAGCCGCGCCCTGGCAGCCAGCGATGCCGAAATCAACGCCAAGGCCGAATTCCTGGCCAAGATCAGTCACGAAATCCGCACCCCGATGAACGGTGTGCTGGGCATGACAGAACTGCTGCTGGGGACGCCGCTGTCGGTCAAGCAGCGCGACTACGTACAGACCATTCACAGCGCCGGCAACGAGCTGCTCACGCTGATCAACGAGATTCTCGACATTTCCAAGCTCGAATCCCGGCAGATCGAACTCGATGATGTGCAGTTCGACCTCAACGCTCTGATCGAGGATTGCCTGAACATTTTCCGCGCCAAGGCCGAACAGCAGAACATCGAACTGATCAGCTTCACCCAGCCGCAAGTACCTCGGGTAATCAGCGGCGACCCGACGCGCCTTCGCCAGGCCTTGTCGAGCCTGCTGGAGAATGCCCTGAAAAATACCGATCAGGGCGAAATCCTGCTGGTGGTGGCGCTGGACCAGCGCGGCGAGGTACCGCGCCTGCGCATCGCCGTGCAGGACAGCGGCGAACCGTTGCCCGCCGCTGACCGCGAAGCCTTGCTGCAGGCCGAGTTGCACAGCCACCACTTCCTCTCCAGCAACAAGCTGGGCGGCCATCTGGGGCTGGTGATCGCCAAGCAGCTGATCGGCCTGATGCAGGGAGAGTTCGGCATCAAGAGCAGCACCGGCATGGGCAACACTCTCTGGCTGACGCTGCCGCTGGACCCTTCGCGCCTCGAACAGCCACCGGCCGACCTCGAAGGCCCGCTGCGTGATGCTCGGGTACTGGTGGTGGATGACAACGACACCTGCCGCAAGGTGCTGGTACAGCAGTGCAGTGCCTGGGGCATGAACGTCAGCGCGGTCCCGTCGGGCAAGGAAGCCCTGGCCCTGCTGCGCACCAAGGCCCACCTGCGCGACTACTTCGATGCCGTACTGCTGGACCAGAACATGCCAGGCATGACCGGCATGCAGCTGGCCGCCAAGATCAAGGAAGACCCGAGCCTGAACCACGACATCCTGGTAGTGATGCTCACCGGCATCAGCAACGCGCCGAGCAAGGTCATTGCGCGCAACGCCGGGGTCAAGCGGATCCTTGCCAAGCCGGTGGCGGGCTACACGCTGAAAACCACTCTGGCCGAAGAGCTGGCCCAGCGCGGCCGCGAACAAGCCGTGCCAGCCAGTTTGCCCGGCATCCCCCAGGCACTGGACCTGCCCGGCGACTTCCGCGTGCTGGTCGCCGAGGACAACAGCATCTCGACCAAGGTAATTCGCGGCATGCTCGGCAAGCTCAACCTCGAGCCAGACACCGCCAGCAATGGCGAAGAGGCCTTGCAGGCGATGAAGGCGCAGCGCTATGACCTGGTGCTGATGGACTGCGAAATGCCGATACTGGACGGTTTCTCGGCCACCCAGCAGCTGCGCGCCTGGGAAGCCGCCAACCAGCGCCAGCGCACCCCGGTAGTGGCGCTGACCGCTCACATACTTGCCGAACACAAGGAGCGTGCACGCCTGGCGGGCATGGACGGGCACATGGCCAAACCGGTGGAATTGTCGCAGTTGCGAGAGCTGATCCAGTACTGGGCCAATCACCGGGAAGCCAAGGTGGATCCGGTGCATAGTTCCTGATCTGAGGCCGGCAAGGCTATCAACAGAATCTGCTGATAAACTCTGCCCAGCCATAACTGCCTGGACTAGCCCCATGCTCCATGAGTTGTTCAGTGTCTACCTGAAAATGCTCGTGCTCTACAGCCCGTTCTTCGTGCTGTCGTGCTTCATCAGCCTGACCCGCGGCCATTCCAGCAAAGAGCGCAAGCAGCTGGCATGGAAGGTCGCCATCGCCGCGCTCATCGCCAGTGTCCTGTTGTACCTGTTCGGGCGAGCGATCTTCGGCATTTTCGGTATCACTGCCGACGCCTTCCGCATCGGCGCCGGCAGCGTGCTGTTCATCTCGGCACTGGGCATGGCCCAAGGCAAGTCCGCGGTACAAGCCGACAACGTGCAGCAGGATGTGACCATCGTGCCGCTGACCATCCCGCTGACCGTCGGCCCGGGCACCATCGGTGCTCTATTGGTAATGGGTGTCGGCCAACCGCACTGGGACGACAAACTGCTGGCCATCATCAGCATCGCCCTGGCCAGTTTCACCGTAGGCCTGGTGCTATACCTGTCACACCGTATCGAGCGCATCCTCGGCGACCAAGGCCTGCAGATCGTCAGCCGCCTGATGGGGTTGTTCGTCTGCGCCCTGGCTGCACAGATCATCTTCACAGGCATCAAAGGCTACCTCGCGCCCTAGATGTCGAAATCCAGTATGCGCTGCAAGGAAACCTGCACGACGCGGTCCTGCACCTTGGGCAAATAACTGTGCTCGAACGCCAGGAGGTTGAAGCGTACCAACTCCGCACGCACGTTCCGGTGGCTGCGCTTGTGGCTGATAAAGCCCGCACTGTACGCCGAGCGTGTGTCCGTTTCATGGTAGAGCACCATATCCACCCGGTTGGCTCCGGCGGGCGCACAGGGCAACAACTGGAAATGCTGCCGTTCGTAGGCACGCCGCTCCAGCTCCCGCAAAGGCGTCGGGTTGGCCAACAGTTTGTGCATGGAAATACCGATTACCGAAGCAAAGTGCTCACCAGCGGTTGCGGCAATGGTTTCCAGCACCTGATCAGCTTGCCTGGCACGCTGCTCGTCTGGCCAATGCACCTGCTCGGCAGAAACGGCGTCCCAGCCCATGTACTTGAGCTGGTTGCGGTAGTAGGCAAACCAGTCCTCGATCAGCCCTTCCCTATACGCTGCCTCGGTGGAACGCTCGGCCATCGCCAGGGCCAGTTTCACCTTGTCTCTGTGCCTCGCAGAAATTCCCGGCAGGAAGGAAACGATCCCTGCGCCGATCACGGCAGATGTGGACTCATTCATGATCGGCTCCTGTTGACGGCGCGTAGGGGTCGAACCGGTATTCCCCTTGGGCATCCTTGGTTTTCATCAATGCCTGCAATTCATCCCGCTGGTGTTGGAAGCGCCCATTGTCGAGCACCAAAGAAATCCCGTTGAACTCGGCCTCGCCTTTGAGCAAGTGCTCGCCCAGCAACATCTCCTGCGAGATGCTGGCGATCGGCTTGTCGAAATGCAGGGTAATACTGCAAAGGTCCAGCGCCGGCCCCGGCTTGAGGAGGCCGAGCTCGATCACCAATTGTGCTCCCTGCGTGCTGAACTTCAGCTGGTGGCGAAAACCTTCGATCGATCGCCCCAGGCCACTCTTTACTGCCGCCAGCACAGCCTCATGGCGGATCGAGCGCATCTTCAGCCACGCTTCGAGTGGCTGGATCTGCGCGCTGCGCACGGGCTGACCCAACTGTTTCAGGTCATGCGTGCTGGCCAGCTTGATCCAGCCTAGCTGCCGGTATGCCTCGCGATAGGCGTCATACCAGGCTTCGTAGTGCTCAAAGCGTGACCCCGCATTCCTGTTGGCCACCAGCTGGGCGTAAAGGATGGAGTCGAAGGCGGCCTGAAGTTGAATCTGACCAGTGTCCACGCGATACAGTAATGCCGTTCCGCCAATCAACATCAGTTGTTCAGCTGTTCTGTCCATTGCGTTGCCTCGTCACAAAGAGTCGAACAAGGCGGCGTCGCAACAACGCCGCCCTATCGTCAGATGTCGTACTGGAGAACGTTCTCGACGCTGCGCACACCGAGCTTGTTTTCGACGGTTTCACGGACTTTGTCGTAGACGAAGTTGTTGAGCGTGAGCACTGCCGTACCTGCGTAGTAATGTGTCTTCTCCAGTTTCCACTGCATGCCCAGCGCGTCGTCGTCCAGTGTCGGGGCAGACGCCTGGATGCAGCTCACTACCATGACCACATCGTTGTTTTCGGTTTCGATGCAGGCTGCCATGCCGACCAATCCCCGGGCTTTGTTCTTGCGCTTGTGGTCGAGCACCTTGGCGCTGTCTTCGACGGTAGTCATCTTGTCGAAGGCCCTCCTCGCCACCTCACCCAGCTGCGTCCCGCCCAACATCGCATTACCGATCACACCGATCGCCCGGGTAGCGACAGCGCCTACGGTGACGGACAGCTCAGCCGAAGTTTCCAGTTCGAAACTGCGCCGTGGGACAGTGAAGCCGAGATCACGCATGACATCGACGAATTTGTCGTACCACTGCCTGCTCTGCTTTTCGGTGTCCAAGTCCTTGTCGGCCACCAGCGTGGCAAAGTGGAAGGCATTCTTCACATCGCGGCGGTTTTGCGCAGACATGCCCGCGCCGCAGGCCAGCAGGTTGCCTTCGACCAGAATGGCAGAATCGTTGATGGTGGTGCCTTGTGTTGCTTCGGACATTTGGAAACTCCTTGATGGTTGCCCCATGAGTCAGGGGCAGCCACCTTAGCCAGCACGGGCGATACGCAACGCGCTGAAGAGTTTCCGCGGCATTCAGGAAGCCGAGGGGTACCAACGCGGTGTGTAGGCCCACTCCCCACCCGAAAGGCGAGGAAACACGCAGGTTGTAGAAGAGCCAACCAACACCATGGTGCGCATGTCGACCATTTCTGGCAGCAGCTCGGCCAATGTGACGACCTTCAGCGTCTGCCCCGGCCTACCGATGTCACGGCCAAGGACTACAGGCGTGCTCCCCTTGCGGTGCCGACGCACAACCTCCAGCGCCATCCCAAGCTGGTGCGGCCTGGCCTTGGAAATCGGGTTGTAGAACGCCAGCACCAAGTCAGCCTGGGCCGCCAGGTCCAGACGCTTTTCAATGATCGACCAAGGCTTGAGGTTGTCCGACAGCGACATCACGCAGAAGTCATGCCCCAGCGGCGCGCCCGCCTGAGCGGCTGTCGCCAGCGAGGCCGACACCCCCGGCAAAATCTCGAGATCCACCCGGTGCCAGGCCGGGTCAGTGGACTCGTGCAGCGCTTCAAGTACCGCTGCCGCCATGGCGAACACACCCGGATCGCCCGACGATACCACCACCACCGAACGGCCTTGGGCCGCCAGTTCGAAGGCATGCCGGGCACGCTGCATCTCTTCACGGTTGTCGGTGCAATGCAGCACCTGATCGTCACGGAACGGGCCGGCCATGCGCACATAGGTTTCGTAACCGAGCACATCCTCGGCCCGTGCCAGTTCGGCCTTGACCGCCGGTACCATCAGCTCGGCAGCGCCCGGCCCCAGGCCGATAACCGCCAGGCGACCCCGACGACGGCCAACCTGCTTCACCTCGACCGGGGCAGGTGCCACCGCGATGACCACGTCTGCCACCTCGATCAGTTGCGCAGCGGGCAATGCTGCGGCAACCATCCCGGCCAGGTCATGCGTCCGGGCAGTAAAGCGCAGGGCAACTCCCAGGCCCTGTGCTGCCTCGTGCAGGGCGCTGTCGGCCATGGCTCGCTCGTCGGCCAGCAGGCACGCCACCGCAGGCTCGGCTATGCCGGCTTGCTGCAGTGCCGCCCGGATACTGGCCAGGCTGCCGCCGGCAACACCCACTACCACCGAGCGCGGGTGGATCAGCAGCTCATCGCGGCTGGCCGGGCGGGCCTGGTATCCCACATGGATGGTACGCCGGGCCGCCTCGCTGGCAGGCAACTGCGCCTGCTGCAGCCACGGCGCGTCACCTTCGATGCGCACCGCCTCGCCAGCCAACAGGTCGGAGACAAAGCGCTTGCCTTGCTCGATATCCGCCAATGCATAGCCTTGCGGCGGGTTCAGCAGACAGGTACCGAAACGCAGCTCGCCGCTGGTGGTGATCGCCGCAGCAACACCCAATGCTTCAGCGATTTCCCGTGCCATCACGTTCACACCGCCAAGGCCTCCGAGCAACGGCACTACGGCACTGCCGTCTTCGGCCACGGCCAGTACCGGTGGTTCGACACCTTTCTCGCTGAGCAGGCTGGCCAGGCTGCGGATGACGATACCCGCCGCGCACAGGGCGATGATCGGTGTGTTCTGCTGGTACAGCCCCCGCAGGGTATCGCCGAACGCGGTGTAGCAAAGGTCGGCACCCTCGACCCGGCCTTCCAGCCCATGGATCGATGCTTGCGGATAACACTGCTGGATACGCTGCGCCGTGGCCAGGCTGCCCTGGCCAAGAATGACGATCGCCGGTGCCTGGTGCATGTTCAGCCCTGCCATTTTTCACCCGGCACGATGATCAGCGAGAAGTACGGCGACGACTGTGGGTCGACCTGGTCCAGCGGCACGATCTTCTGGTTGGCCATGGTGGCCCGCTCCACATACAGCGCGCGCCCGTCCATGCCCAGTTCGGCCAGCACTTCGCGCACCTTGGGGAAGTTGCGGCCAAGTTTCATGATCACCGCCGCGTCGGCGTCGGCCAGGCGACGCTTGAGCTCATCGGCCGGCAACACGCCAGACAGCACCGACAGGCTCTGGTTGCGGTACACCAGCGGCGCGCCCAGTACCGAGGCGCCACCGAGCATCGAGCAGACGCCGGGGATCACTTCGGCCTCGTAGCGCTGCGCCAGGCGGTCATGCAAGTACATGTAGGAACCATAGAAGAACGGGTCGCCCTCACAGATCACCGCCACGTCGCGGCCGGCATCCAGGTGCTCGGCTACCTGCACGCTGGCCTCGTCGTAGAAGTCGCTGATCACCTGTTCATAGGACAACGGCGCTGGCAGCGCTTCAGTGGTTACCGGGTAGACCAGCGGCAGCAAGGTCTGCTCCGGCTGCAGGTGCGCCTCGATGATGCCGAAGGCATTGCCGCGCTTGCCCTTGGCCACGAAGTAGCCGACCACGGGCGCTTCACGCAGCAGGCGCAGGGCCTTGAGGGTAATCAGTTCAGGGTCGCCAGGGCCTACGCCCAGGCCCAGCAGACGTCCACGTGGCACCATCACTCCACCTCCGTGGCCAGGGCATTGACCGCCGCGGCGGCCATCGCACTGCCGCCCAGGCGGCCCTGCATGATCACGAACGGCACGCCACGGCTGTCGGCGGCGAGCATCGCCTTGGACTCGGCAGCACCGACGAAGCCGACCGGGAAGCCGAGGATCAGTGCCGGTTTCGGGGCACCGGCGTCGAGCATTTCCAGCAGGTAGAACAGTGCGGTAGGCGCGTTGCCAATTACCACCACACTGCCTTCCAGGTGCGGTCGCCACAGCTCCAGGGCCACGGCGGAACGGGTGTTGCCGGCGTCTTTCGCCATGCCCGGTACGCTCGGGTCGCGCAGGGTGCAGATGACCTTGTTGTCGGCGGGCAGACGGGCGCGGGTAATGCCCTCGGCGACCATGTGCGCATCGCAGAGGATCGGCGCGCCGTTCAGCAACGCCTCGCGCCCGGCCCGGCCGGCACCTTCGGAGAACTGCAGGCCATCGATGGCATCGACCATGCCACAGGCGTGGATCACGCGCACGGCGAGCTTCTCGAGGTCTGCGGGGATCCGCTCGAGTCGGGCTTCCTCGCGGATGATCCGGAAGGAGTTGCGATAGATCTCCTGACCATCGCGGATGTAGTCAATCATCAAGGTGCTCCGTCGGCAGGTCGAGCATGGCGCCTGCTTCATTCAAGGTAAGGTTGGTGGCGCGCAGGGCGCCGAAGCCCGGCAGGCGCGCATCACGCAGGTACAGGTCGTAACGGCCCGGCGCGCGGGCCAGCAGGGTGGCCGGGGCAACATGGGCCACGGCGCAGGATCGGGGGCAACCGGACAAGTGCACGCTGCCGGGCACGCCAGGGCCGAGCAGTGCCGCCAGGGTGACGGCGTCGGCCTTGGTCTCGGCCAGGGCCTTGGCACAGCCACTGGCGCCGGTGCAGGCGCTTATACGGGCCAGTGGCTCATGGTCATGGCATAGCAGGCCCAGGGCGGACAGCCTGGCCTGGGCGTAGTCGATGTGTTGCGCTTGCAGGCTGGTCAGCACCAGGCTTTGCCAGGGGCTCAGGCGCAGGCTGCCATCGCCATGCTCACGGGCCATGCGCGCTGCGCCACGCAGCATGGACGGGGTCAGGCGCCCCTGCGGCGGGGCAACGCCCAAGGCGACGCCCTGCGCCTGGGGCAGAACGCCCAGCCACGAGACACTGCGCGGTTCACGCCGCCATGCCAGCACGGCGGCATCGCGGCGGATGGCCAGGCCGAGTCCGTCGATGAAATCGGTTGTCGAAAACGTCTCGAGCAACTGGCGCATACGCGACTGTGCCGGGGTGGCCAGGTCGAGGAAGCGCTCCAGCACCGCACGCACCAGTGCCTGGCCTTGTTCCGCCGGCACCGCGCCGAGCACCTGGCCATCTGCCGGGCAACCCGCCAGGCCAAACGCCAACCAGGTCTGCTGCTCCAGGCGCAGGGCCGACAGCCACAAGTCATGGGGGTGTTCGAGCATGGCCAGGTTTTCGCCGGCATCGAGCTGCACGGCGAACTTGGCCGATAACTGATGAAAACGCGGGGTGCCTTCCAGCAGGTCGAGGATCTGCCCGGCCAACGGCCGAGCATCCAGCAGCATCGCCGGGTCATGCCCGGCCAGCGGGCTGAGCATCAGGTTGCGCACATCGTCACCGGCGGCATCACGTGGGCCCAGGCCGGCAGCAAGCAGTGTCTCGACCAGGCCGCGATGCTCGCTGCCGATGCCACGAATCTGCAGGTTGCCGCGGTTGGTGGCCTCGATCACGCCACCGGCGAAACGCTCGGCAGCCGCCGCCACTGCGTCGGCCTGGTCGGCCAGCAGCAGGCCGCCTGGCAGCTTGATGCGGCAGATGCCGCCATCACGGGCACTGACGATACGCCACAACCCCGGGCAGGCCGAGGGACGGGGCGATACATGGGAGGCATGGGCCTGGGTCAAAGGGGCATCCGGCAATCTGTGAAAATGCGCTTGAGTGTAGAAGGCGCGGTATTATGCCTGCTTTGTCCGGCGGCATGAAAAGCCGGTGGTCGAGCATCATCGACGATCGAGTAGAAATTACGGACCGCGTCGCCTTCTTCGCGGGCATGCCCGCTCCCACAGAATCACCGCTGCCAGCAACGGCTGCGCTGTACCTGTAGGAGCGGGCGAGCCCGCGAAGGGGCGCGCAGCGGCCCCAAAAATGGCGGAATGAAATACATGGCACCCTGGCTGACAGTTGTAGGTATCGGCGAAGACGGCTTCAGCGGCCTGGGCAAGCAGGCCCGGCGCGCGCTGCTGGGCGCTGCGCGGATCTTCGGCAGCCCGCGCCAGCTGGCCTTGCTGCCACGCTGCGTGGCCGGCGAGCGGCTGGGCTGGCCAAGCCCGTTCTCGCTGGCCCCAGTTCTGGCCCTGCGCGGCGAGCCGGTGTGCGTGCTGGCCAGCGGCGACCCGATGTTCTACGGCGTCGGCGCCAGCCTGGCGCGCCAACTGCCCGCCGCTGAAATGCGCGTGCTGTCGATGCCCTCCTCCTGCGCCCTGGCCGCCGCCCGCCTGGGCTGGCCACTGCAGGACGTACAGGTGGTATCGCTGGTTGCTCGGCCCCTGGCAGCGCTCAATGCCCACCTGCACAGCGGCGTGCGCCTGCTGGTGCTGAGCAACGACGGCGACAGCCCGGCCGTAATTGCCACGCAGTTGCGCGAGCGGGGCTTCGGGCCAAGCCGCCTGCGAGTCTTCGAACACTTGGGTGGCGTGGACGAACGGGAGTTGGCCGGCACTGCCCAGGACTGGCCGCACAGCGACGTCGCCGCGCTCAACCTGGTAGCCATCGAGTGCCTGGCATCGCCCGAGGCGCCGCGCCTGCACCGGCTGGCCGGGCTGCCGGACAGCGCCTTCCGGCATGACGGCCAACTGACCAAGCGCGATGTCCGCGCCATCACCCTCGCCCGCCTGGCACCACAGCCCGGCGAGCTGCTGTGGGACGTGGGCGCCGGCTGCGGTTCGATCGGCATCGAATGGATGCGCGCCCACCCGGCCTGCCGCGCCCTGGCCATCGAGGCCGACGCAGGCCGCCAGGGCTTCATCGAATACAACCGCGATGCGCTGGGTGTACCCGGCCTGCAATTGGTCTGCGGCCAGGCACCGGCGGCGCTGGAGGGCCTGGAGCGGCCGGATGCTGTCTTCATCGGCGGCGGCGTCACCCGCGAAGGTGTCCTCGACCTGTGCTGGGCAACCCTGCGCCCCGGTGGCCGTCTGGTAGCCAATGCGGTGACCCTGCAAAGCGAACTGGCCCTGGCGCATTTCCGAGAACGCCATGGCGGCGAGCTGACCCGCATCCATGTCGCCCATGCCCAGCCATTGGGCGCGTTCGATACTTGGCGCCAGGCGCTGCCGATCACATTGCTGGACGTGGTGAAACCCGCCGATGCGTGAAGAGACCCGCGAACAGCCCGCTCCCCTGCGCAGCGGCCTGACCACCGGTAGCTGCGCCACTGCCACCAGCCTGGCGGCAGCACGCTTGCTGCTGGGCGGCGAGAGCAGCGACGCAGTCAGCATTACCCTGCCCAAGGGCAAGGTGGTGCAGATGCGCCTGGAGTTCTGCCGCCTCACCAGCCAAGGTGCCGAAGCGGGCACACTCAAGGACGCCGGCGACGACCCGGACGTGACCCATGGCGCACTGCTCTATAGCCAGGTGCGCCTGCTGGCCGAACCGGGTATCCGTTTTGTCGCCGGCACCGGCGTCGGCACCGTGACCCGCCCGGGGCTGGTGCTGGCGGTGGGTGAGCCGGCCATCAACCCGGTGCCACGGCGCATGATCAGTGAACACCTGCAACGCCTGGCGGACGAATGCAGCTACGCCGGCGGCTTCGAGGTCACGGTCAATGTGCAGGGCGGCGAGCAACTGGCCCTGAAAACCATGAACCCGCGTCTGGGCATCCTCGGAGGGTTGTCGATCCTCGGCACCAGCGGCATCGTGCGGCCGTTTTCCTGCGCGGCCTACATCGCCTCGATCCACCAGGGCATCGACGTCGCCCATACCAACGGCTACACGCATATCGCCGCATGCACCGGCAACGCCAGCGAAGACACCATGCGCCGCGTCTATGGCCTGCCGGAAATAGCCCTGATCGAAATGGGCGACTTCGTCGGTGCCGTGCTCAAGCACCTGCGCAAGGTGCCAGTACCACGCCTGACCCTGTGCGGCGGTTTCGGCAAGATCAGCAAATTGGCTGCCGGGCACATGGACCTGCACAGCCGCCACTCCAGCATCGACCTGCCGCAACTGGCCGGCTGGGCAGCGGACATCGGCGCCGACGAGGCGCTGCAGGCATCGATCATTACTGCCAACACCAGCCAGCAGGCCCTGGCACTGGCCCATGCAGCCGGCATCCCCTTGGGTGACGCGGTGTGCGGCCACGCCCTGGCGTTTGCCCGCAGCGTGGTGCCGGCGCAGGTGCAGGTGGAGGTGTTCGCCATCGATCGCCAGGGTGGCATCGTCGGCCGGGCAGGCGTGCAATGAACGCGCGCATCCTGCTGCTGGGCGGTGTCACTGAAGCCCTGGCCATAGCTCGCCGCCTGGGCCCACAGCACGTCTACAGCCTGGCGGGCATTGGCCGGGTGCCGCAGGACCTGCAATGCCAGGTTCGGGTCGGCGGATTTGGCGGTGCCGAAGGGTTGGCCAACTACCTGCACGAGGCAGGCATCACGTTGCTGATCGATGCCACCCATCCCTACGCCGCGCAGATCAGCCGCAATGCCGCCAACGCCTCACGCCTGGCCGGTATCCCGTGCTGGGCCTTGCGCCGCCCGGCCTGGCAATCACAAGCCGGGGACGACTGGCGCGAGGTCGAGGACTGGGCAGGGTTGATCGAGGCACTCAAGCCGTTTCGCAGGCCATTGTTCACGCTGGGGCGTGAGCCGCTGCAACATCTGGGCGAGATACCGTCGGAGCAGTTCTGGACCTTGCGTGCGCTGGAGGCATGCCCTGGCAATGATCGCTGCGAAGTGATTGGCGCGCGCGGGCCGTTCCATATCGAGGATGAGCGGGCGTTGTTCCAGCGCCGCAAGATCGATGTGCTGATCAGCAAGAACAGCGGCAGCGTGGCGACCGAACCGAAGCTGGAAGTGGCGCGGGAGCTGGGGATACCCGTGCTGATCCTGAAGCGACCGGCGTTGCCGGATGTGGACCGGGCATTCGACTCGCCAGCCGACCTGACTGCGGCACTCGACCTGCGCGGATAACAGATTCCGTAAACGCACCGCAGATCCCTGTGGGAGCGGGTTTACCCGCGAAGAAATCATCGCGGTGCATGGCACCGGCTTCGCCGGTGTTCGCGGGTGAACCCGCTCCTACAGGGGTCGCGGCAACTTTCATGTATTTGCACAAGGCAGTTACTCCTACAGCTATTTCGGACTTTTCCTTCAAACCATGAAGTGGCCTTGTGCCGCACTGCTGCCGTAAACTCGGCACTCTCCCCCGGAAGGCACTACCCATATGGAAATGCAATGGTGGATCTGGCTGGTCTTCGGCATCGCGCTGATCCTGCTCGAACTGGTCCTGCCGACGTTCTTCATCCTCTGGTTCGGCATCGGCGCCGTGCTGGTGTCGCTCATTTCACTGGCCGCCCCCAGCCTGCAACTGGACATGCAGGTGCTGCTGTGGGTGCTGATGTCGTCAGTCACCACGGCACTGTGGTTCAAGCTGTTCCGGCGCAAGCAACCAGACGTACGCTGGACCGCCGAAAGCGTGATCGGTGAAGTAGGGCTGCTGACTGCTGGCGTGTCGGAGTTCCAGAAAGGCCGTGTGCGCTTCCAGAAGCCCATCCTCGGCAACGAGGAGTGGACCTGCGTCGCCAACAGCGAGATCGCGGCCGGCGAGCGGGTACGCCTGACCGCCATCGAAGGCAACACCGCCCGGGTCACCCGAGCCTGAATCCGCACTAAAAGGAATTTCGCATCATGACCAGCCTCATCGTCGTCGTCGCCATCGCCCTGTTCGTCCTGATAACCGTGTTCAAGGGGGTGCGCATCGTGCCCCAGGGCGAGGAATGGGTCGTCGAGCGCCTGGGCCGCTACCAAAGCACGCTCAAGCCCGGCCTGAACATCGTCATCCCGTACATGGACGTGGTCGCGTACCGCCTGCCGACCAAGGACATCATCCTCGATGTGCAGCAGCAGGAAATCATCACCCGGGATAACGCGGTGATCGTCGCCAACGCCCTGTGCTTTGCCAAGGTGGTCGACCCGCAGAAGGCCTCCTATGGCGTGCAGGACTTCTCGTTCGCCGTCACCAGCCTGACCATGACCTCGCTGCGCGCCATCGTCGGCGCCATGGACCTGGACGAAGCGCTGTCCAGCCGCGAGCAGATCAAGGCGCGTCTGCGCGAGGCGATGTCCGAGCAGACCGAAGACTGGGGCGTGACCGTACGCTCGGTGGAAATCCAGGACATCAAGCCCTCGGAGAACATGCAATTGGCCATGGAGCGCCAGGCGGCAGCAGAGCGTGAGCGCAAGGCCGACGTGACCCGTGCCGAAGGGGCCAAGCAGGCTGCGATCCTGGAAGCAGAAGCACGCTTGCAGGCAGCCAGGCTGGATGCCGAAGCGCAGATCAGCCTGGCCGAGGCCTCGGCGCGGGCGATTTCGCTGGTCAAGGACGCGGTCGGCAACGAGACCGTACCGGCGATGTACCTGCTGGGCGAGCGCTATGTGGGGGCGATGGAAAACCTGGCGGGCAGCAGCAATGCCAAGGTGGTGGTGCTGCCGGCGGACCTGCAGGAGACCGTGCGTGGGCTGATGGGCCGCAACAAGGCTTGAGGGTACCTTTGCCTTCAGCGCCGACAAGCCAGCCCCCACAGGTTTACCACAGGCTTTGAAATCTGTGCGTTCCCTGTGGGAGCTGGCTTGCCGGCGATTGGGCTGCAGAGCAGCCCCTCGAAGGGCCCGGCCTGCGTCACTTCACCGCACCCCGCCATTTTTACCTATACTCCGCCTTACAATACCCACCACGATTCCTGACCGGATCTCTCCATGCCCCCACGTCGGCACATCGCCTGGATAGCCTGCCTTGCAGTGCTGTTCAACCTGCTGGCCATGCCGCTGTCTTCCGCCGCGCCCAAGGGCCCGGCCGAGCAGCTGCTGTGGGGGGCCTTCTGTTCCAGCATGGCCAACAAGGCCAAGGTCGACGTCCAGGCCCTGGCCGAGATCGACCTCGGCTCGCAAAGCGACGAAAGCGCCAGCATGATGAATTGCTGGTGCTGCTTCGGTGCGGCGCCACTGCTGGCCCTGCCCGGCTATCCGCCGCAGCTGCACAACCCGCCGACACTGCTGGCCGGGCCGCTGCCGCCACCTGCCGACTACCACGCCACGCCGCGCCAACTCTGGCCGGCGCTCAACCCCCGTGCCTCTCCGCTGGCCTGAGTTCATCACGCTGTCTGCCTGAACCTGAACAGAAACGGAGATTCACCATGCTCAAGCACGCCCTCGTCATGGCCGCCCTGCTGCTGCCCGGCGCCGTTGCCAATGCCCACGAATACAGCGTGGGTGACCTGCACATCGCCCACCCCTGGTCACTGCAGTTGCCCCCCAACGCCCCCAACGTCGCGGCGTATTTCGTGGTGCACAACAACGGCCAGGCCGACGACCGCCTGCTCGGTGTCGACAGCCCCATCAGCGATGACGCACAACTGCACGAGCATGCCATGAGCGCCAGCGGTGCCATGAAGATGCAGCAGGTGCCCAGCGTATTGGTGCCCGCAGGCAAGGACCTGACCTTCGCCCCCAGCGCCTACCATGTGATGCTGATGCAGCCCAAGGACCGCAGCCTGCTCAGCGACGGCAAGCGCTTCCCGTTGACCCTGCACTTCGAAAAGGCCGGCGATATCACCGTCGATGTGGCCGTGCAGAAGCAGGCGCCGACGGACCAGCCGCAAGCCCACGAACACACGCACTGATCATCCACTGAAAGGCACTCGTCATGAGCCTGCCGCGCGACAGCATCAGCCGTACCACCCGCCCTGACCGCAGGCGCGCCGGTGGCGGATGGCTGAGCCTGTTCGCCATGTGGATGATCTTCATCGGCCCGCTGATTTCCCAGTCGATGCCGATGGACCACCACGCCGGCATGAGCATGCCGATGGACATGCCGATGGCCACCGCCCATCAGCATGGCGGCGACACCCATCACGGCCAGGCTGGCGATGGCCAGCTGCATGTGATGTGGGAGAAGTGCGGTTATTGCAGCCTGTTGTTCAACTGCCCGGCCCTGCCCCAGGCCCTCAGCCCGCTCAGTGCCGGCAGCGTCGTACCCACCACTCACCTGTTCGCCCCCACGCGCCAGGGCCATGCCCGGCAGGCTGTATTCCCCGGCGCGCGCAGCCGCGCCCCACCTTCCTCGATCAACGTCTGAACCCACATTTTTTTGCGCACGGAGCCAGGAGGCTTCGCGCTGACTCATGACTGATCGACTGGAATCATTATGTCCGGCTGCACCCCTGTTTTTGCCTTGTCCCTGCGTGGGACCATCGCCGCCGTGTGCGGCTCACTGCTCGCGCCCGTGGCCCTGGCCGCCGACCCAGGCCATGAAGGCCATGCACACGACGCCTCCGAGCTGAGCCCGACGGTGATCACCGCCGTGGCCCCGAGCTCGCCGCTGACCGTGGTCACCAACCCGAAAGACCCGCGCCAGCCGGTGCCGGCCAGCGATGGCGCCGACTACCTGAAGACCATCCCCGGTTTCTCGGCCATCCGCGCCGGCGGCACCAACGGCGACCCGGTACTGCGCGGCATGTTCGGCTCGCGCCTGAACATCCTCACCAATGGCGGCCTGATGCTGGGCGCCTGCCCCAACCGCATGGACGCCCCCACGTCGTACATTTCGCCGGAAACCTACGACCGCCTGACCGTGATCAAAGGCCCGCAAAGCGTGATCTGGGGCCCGGGCGGCTCGGCAGGTACCATCCTGTTCGAGCGTGAGCCCGAGAAATTCGGCACACTCGGCAGCCGGGTCAATGCCAGCCTGCTGGCCGGCTCCAACGGCCGCTTCGACAAGGTGCTGGACACTGCCGCCGGCAATGACCAGGCCTACGCCCGCTTCGTCGGCAACAAGTCGCGCTCGGACGACTACCATGATGGCGATGACAACACCGTGCCGTCACGCTGGGACAAGTGGAACGGCGATGTCGCCCTCGGCTGGACTCCCGACCAGGACACCTTGCTGGAACTCACCGCCGGCAAGGGCGACGGTGAGGCTCGCTATGCCGGGCGTGGCATGGACGGCTCGCAGTTCAAGCGCGAAAGCCTGGGTCTGCGTTTCGAAAAATCCAACCTCGGCGAGGTGCTCGACAAGGTCGAGGCGCAGGTCTACTACAACTACGCCGACCACGTGATGGACAACTACAGCCTGCGCACGCCTTCGGGCAGCGGCATGATGGGCATGCCGATGGTCAGCAACGTCGACCGCCGCACCATGGGCGCACGCATCAAGGCCACCTGGCGCTGGGCCGATGTGCAACTGATCGGCGGCATCGACGCGCAGACCAACGAACATCGCAAGCGCGGCGGCATGGGTGTGGACGCGCACAAGGGCCAGGCCTGGACCAAGGACGCCGACTTCCACAACTACGGTGCCTTCGGCGAGCTGACCTGGTACGTCAGTGGTGAGGACCGCATGATTACCGGTGCCCGCCTGGACCGCGCCTCGGCCCGCGACTTCCGTGCGACCAGCGCCACCAACGGCGACACCCGCGCCGACACCCTGCCCAGCGGCTTCGTCCGCTACGAGCACGACCTGGCAGCCATCCCGGCCACCATGTACATCGGCCTTGGTCATGCCCAGCGTTTCCCCGACTACTGGGAGCTGTTCTCGCCCAAGCTGGCCCCACCCGGTGCGGCCAATGCTTTCGACGGTATCAAGCCAGAGAAGACCACCCAGCTCGACTTCGGTATCCAGTACCGCGACGAGCGCATTGAAGCGTGGGTGTCTGGCTACATCGGGCAGATCCGCGACTACATCCTGTTCGACTACCAGGGGATGAGCTCCCAGGCTCGCAACATCGACGCCCGCATCATGGGCGGCGAACTGGGCGCGGCCTACCAGCTGACGGAAAACTGGAAGGCCGACGCAACGCTGGCCTACGCCTGGGGCAAGAACAGCAGTGACGGCACAGCACTACCGCAAATGCCGCCTCTGGAAAGCCGCCTGGGCCTGACTTACAGCCGCGATGCATGGAGCGTCGGTGCACTGTGGCGGTTGGTGGCGGCGCAGAACCGCATAGCCGAGAACCAGGGCAACGTGGTCGGCAAGGACTACGACAACAGCGCCGGCTTCGGCGTGTTCTCGCTCAATGGCGCCTACAAGGTAAGCAACCACCTCAAGCTCAGCGCAGGGGTCGACAACCTGTTCGACAAGACCTACGCCGAGCACTTGAACCTGGCCGGGAACGCCGGGTTCGGCTACCCGGCTACCGATCCACAGCCGGTCAACGAGCCAGGCAGGACCTTCTGGACCAAGGTCGACTTCAGCTTCTGACAACAACAACGGGCGCGGCGCAGGTCGCGCCCCTCTGCTGGTCAAACAGGAGGTTCCCATGAGAGGAACACGCATCAATTTCTACAACCTGGCCTGGCGTTGGCACTTCTATGCGGGGCTGTTCGTGGCCCCGTTCATGATTCTGCTGGCAATCACCGGGATCATCTACCTGTTCAAGCCGCAGCTCGACCCGCTGCTGTATCGCGAGCTGATGGTGGTCGAAGCCGGCCACCACCGACAGGGCGCGGACACGATGCTGACCGAGGTGCGCAAGGCCTACCCCCAGGGCCACGTCAGCCAGTACCTGCCGCCGCTGGACTCCGAACGCAGCGCGCAATTCGTGGTGCATGATGCCGGGCGCGAACTGAACGTATTCGTCGACCCCTACAGCGGCAAAGTCCTCGGCGAACAGGATGGCAAGCAGAACCTCCAGGCCATCGCCCGCGCTCTGCATGGCGAACTGATGGTCGGCACGGTTGGTGACCGCCTGGTGGAGCTGGCCGCGGGCTGGGGCATCGTGCTGGTGGTATCGGGCCTGTACTTGTGGTGGCCACGCGGGCGCAATGGCGCTGGCGTGCTGTGGCCACGGCTATCGGCACGCGGCCGACTGTTCTGGCGCGACCTGCATGCGGTGACCGGTTTCTGGGGCTCGGCCTTGTTGCTGCTGATGCTGGTCAGCGGCATGACCTGGACCGGCCTGTGGGGCAAGCAGTACGCCGACTTGTGGAACCGCTTTCCGGCGGCCATGTGGAACGACGTGCCCAAGTCGGACCAGCAGGCGGGTGAACTCAACAGCGCACACCGCCAGACCGTGCCCTGGGCGATGGAAAACACGCCGATGCCGCAGTCTGGTGCACACGCCGAACATGCGGGGCATCACATGATGTCAAGCGCGCCGGCAGCGCCACAGATAAGCCTGCAGCAGGTCGAAGACATCGCTACCGCGCGCCAGGTCGAACCGGGTTACAGCATTACCGCGCCGACCACGGCCGATGGCGTGTTCACCATCGCCGTATTCGCCGACGACCCGCGCAACGACGCCACCCTGCATGTCGACCAGTACACCGGCAAGGTGTTGGCCGATGTGCGCTGGCACGACTACAGCCCGGTCGCCCGTGCCACCGAGCTGGGTGTGATGCTGCATGAAGGCAAGATGTTCGGCGCGCTCAACCAGATCATCATCCTGCTGGTGTGTCTGATGATCTTGCTGGGTTCGGTGAGCGGGCTGGTGATGTGGTGGAAGCGCAGGCCGGCCGGCGGGCTGGGTGTGCCGCCGCTGCGCCATGACCTGCCGCGCTGGAAGGTAGCGGTGGGGGTGATGCTGGTGTTGGGGTTGATGTTCCCGCTGGTGGGGGTGTCGATGGTGGTGATGTGGCTGGTGGATAGCCTGGTGGTCAGGCGCGGCCGGGTGCTGGCCAGCGCTTGAGTCTTAGCCTGTACCGGCCTCTTCGCGGGCTTGCCCGCTCCCACAGGGTCACCACAGATTTCGAGGCCTGTGGTGTACCTGTGGGAGCGGGCAAGCCCGCGAAGAGGCCGGCACAGGCACAACACTGCTACCCAAAAGTCGAGTCGATCTGTCGCGCCCCGAACTGGAACGCGCGTGTTAGCCTAACCGGCTACCTCTGACAAGACGACCGACCGTCCAAGGGAATGAGCCTATGACGCAAACCTCACCCACAGCGCCAGATGAACAGCATCTGCAGCGCAACCTGACCAACCGCCACATCCAGCTGATCGCCATCGGCGGCGCGATCGGTACCGGCCTGTTCATGGGCTCGGGCAAGACCATCAGCCTGGCCGGGCCGTCGATCATCTTCGTCTACATGATCATCGGCTTCATGCTGTTCTTCGTCATGCGCGCCATGGGCGAACTGCTGCTGTCGAACCTCAACTACAAGTCGTTCATCGATTTCTCCGCCGACCTGCTCGGCCCCTGGGCAGGCTACTTCACCGGCTGGACCTACTGGTTCTGCTGGGTAGTCACTGGTATCGCCGACGTGGTCGCGATCGCGGCCTATACGCAGTTCTGGTTCCCTGAACTGCCGCAGTGGATACCGGCGCTGACCTGCGTAGGGCTGCTGCTGTCGCTGAACCTGGTGACGGTGAAGATGTTCGGTGAAATGGAGTTCTGGTTTGCCCTGATCAAGATCGTCGCCATCATCGGCCTGGTCGTCACCGGTCTGTACATGGTCATCACCGGCTTCACATCGCCCAGCGGGCGCACCGCGCAACTGGCCAACCTGTGGAATGACGGCGGCATGTTCCCCAATGGCCTGATGGGCTTCTTCGCCGGTTTCCAGATCGCCGTGTTCGCCTTCGTCGGCATCGAGCTGGTGGGCACAACCGCCGCCGAAGCGAAGAACCCGGAGCGCACCCTGCCACGGGCGATCAACTCGATCCCGGTACGGATCATCGTGTTCTACGTGCTGGCGCTGATCGCGATCATGGCCGTGACGCCATGGCGCGACGTGGTGCCAGGCAAGAGCCCGTTCGTGGAACTGTTCGTGCTGGCCGGCCTGCCGGCAGCGGCGAGCATCATCAACTTCGTGGTGCTGACTTCGGCGGCTTCGTCGGCCAACAGCGGCGTGTTCTCCACCAGCCGCATGCTCTACGGCCTGAGCCAGGAGGGTGACGCACCCAAGGCCTTCGAGAAACTGTCGAGCCGCTCGGTACCAGCCAACGGCCTGTACTTCTCCTGCACCTGCCTGCTGCTGGGCGCAGTGCTGATCTACCTGGTGCCGAACGTGGTCGAGGCATTCACTCTGGTAACCACCGTTTCGGCGGTGCTGTTCATGTTCGTCTGGACGCTGATCCTGCTGTCGTACCTGAAGTACCGCAAGCACCGCGCGGCACTGCATCAGGCCTCGAAGTACAAGATGCCGGGCGGGCGCTTCATGTGCTACGTGTGCCTGGTGTTCTTTGCCTTCATTCTGGTTTTGCTGAGCCTGGAGGACGATACCCGTGCGGCATTGCTGGTGACGCCGATCTGGTTCGTGCTGCTGGCGGTGACCTATCAGGGGGTGCGCAGCAAGCGCCATCCACGCACGGCAGTGCGTAACGGCTGATGACCCTGCGGGCTGCTCTGCAGCCCTTTCGCCGGCAAGCCAGGCTCCCACCTCGACCGCATCGACTTCAAGTCATGCGCTATCAACTGTCTTGTGTTGCCTGTACTGGCCTCATCGCCGGCAGGGCAGCTCCCACAGGGACAGCGCATGGCTCGAGGCCGATGCGCTCGGTGTGGGAGCTGGCTTGCCGGCGATGGGCCGCACAGCGGCACCAATCCTGTGCACACAAATCCATCAGGCACCAACCTGGATCCAACCAACGCCCCAACACCTCGCACAACCCCTCTATTGCGCACCTTCCGCCGTTAGGCACACCCCTTGCAACCCCCTCCCCGCTTGCCCAACACATAAAAACTCAGCGGAGAGAGCACATGAAGCGACGCAGTCTGATCAAGGCCTTCACCCTTAGCGCATCGATTGCCGCAATGGGCCTGAGCTGGAGCATCCAGGCCGCCGAAACCATCAAGGTCGGCATCCTGCATTCGCTGTCGGGGACCATGGCCATTTCCGAGACTTCGCTCAAGGACATGGCGCTGATGACCATCGAGCAGATCAACGCCAAGGGCGGCGTGAACGGCAAGCTGCTCGAGCCGGTGGTGGTCGACCCGGCCTCCAACTGGCCGCTGTTCGCAGAAAAGAGTCGCCAGTTGCTGACCCAGGACAAGGTGGCAGTGGTGTTCGGTTGCTGGACCTCGGTATCGCGCAAGTCGGTACTGCCGGTGTTCGAGGAACTGAACGGCCTTCTGTTCTACCCGGTGCAGTACGAGGGTGAAGAGATGTCGCCGAACGTGTTCTACACCGGCGCCGCGCCCAACCAGCAAGCCATCCCGGCCGTGGAGTACCTGATGAGCGAGGACGGCGGCAGCGCCAAGCGCTTCTTCCTGCTGGGCACCGACTACGTCTACCCGCGCACCACCAACAAGATCCTGCGTGCCTTCCTGCACAGCAAGGGCGTGGCCGACAAGGACATCGAAGAGGTGTACACGCCGTTCGGCCACAGCGATTACCAGACCATCGTCGCCAACATCAAGAAGTTCTCCGCCGGTGGCAAGACCGCGGTCATCTCCACGGTCAACGGCGACTCCAACGTGCCGTTCTACAAGGAGCTGGCCAACCAGGGCCTGAAGGCCACCGACGTGCCGGTGGTGGCGTTCTCGGTGGGCGAAGAAGAACTGCGCGGCATCGACACCAAGCCGCTGGTGGGCCATCTGGCGGCGTGGAACTACTTCGAGTCGGTGGATAACCCGGTCAACCAGAAATTCGTCGCCGACTGGAAGGCCTACGCCAAGGCCAAGGGCCTGCCAGGCGCCGACAAGGCGGTGACCAACGACCCGATGGAGGCGACCTATGTGGGCATACACATGTGGGCGCAGGCAGTGGAGAAAGCCAAGTCCACCGATGTCGACAAGGTGCGCGAAGCACTGGCCGGGCAAAGCTTCAAGGCGCCATCCGGCTTCACCCTGACCATGGACAAGACCAACCACCACCTGCACAAGCCGGTGATGATCGGCGAGATCCAGGATGACGGGCAGTTCAGTGTGGTGTGGGAAACCGAGCAACCGCTGCGGGCGCAGCCATGGAGCCCGTTCATTCCCGGCAACGACAAGCGCCCTGATTACGCCGTGAAAGGTAACTGAGTGCACTGGGGCTGCTTTGCAGCCCAATCGCCGGCAAGCCAGCTCCCACAAGAAAAAGCACCCTCCTCAAGGCCTGTGGATGACCTGCGGGAGCTGGCTTGCCGGCGATGAATCCAACGCCGATTTCCAGGATTACCCGCATGCTCAGACTGCTGCTCACCCTGCTCCTGCTGATGCCCTTGGCAACCCAGGCCAGCGAGGGCGAATTCTTCCTCACCGCCAAGCCCGCCGAGCAGGCCCAACTGCTCGAAAGCTGGGCGGCGCAACCCGATTCCGCACGCCTGCCGCTGCTGGAGAACCTGCGCCAAGGCCGCATCGCCGCTGAAGACACGCGCAAGGTGCGCCTGAACAACCGCCTGCGCGGCCTGATCGACAATGCCCTGGCCAGCCACCAGTTGCTCAGCCACAACAGCGCCATCCGCCTGGCCGCCGCCCAGCAACTGCAAAAGAGCGCGCAACCTGCGCAAATGGCCTTCCTCGACCGGCGCTTTGCCCTCGAAGTGGACCCCGCCGTGCACGCCGCCCTCGGCCTGGCCCTGGCCAACCTGCAACTGGGCGCCAGCGAACCGGCAGTACGCCTGGCCGCCGTTCGCCTGCTCGGCGAAACCGGTGACCCGCTGGCCCGCACCCGCCTCGAAGCCTTGCTGCAACCCAACGCGGAAACCGACCCGGGCGTGCGCACCGCCGCCGAAACCAGCCTGGCCCAGGTGCAGCGCAAGCTGCTGGCGGGCGAACTGCTCGGCCAGGCATTCAGCGGCCTGTCGCTGGGCTCGATCCTGCTGCTGGCAGCACTTGGCCTGGCCATCACCTTCGGCCTGCTCGGGGTGATCAACATGGCCCACGGCGAAATGCTGATGCTCGGCGCCTACAGCACCTACATGGTTCAGGTACTGCTGCAGCGCTACGCCCCCGGCGCCATCGAGTTCTACCCGCTGATCGCCCTGCCAGTGGCGTTCGCCATCAGTGCCGGGGTCGGCATGGCATTGGAGCGCACGGTAATCCGCCACCTGTACGGTCGCCCACTGGAAACCCTGCTGGCGACCTGGGGCATCAGCCTGATCCTGATCCAGGCCATCCGCCTGCTGTTCGGCGCGCAGAACGTCGAAGTCAGCAACCCGGCCTGGCTGTCGGGGGGCATCCAGTTGCTGCCCAACCTGGTGCTGCCATACAACCGCCTGGTGATCATCGGCTTCGCCCTGGCCGTGGTACTGCTCACCTGGCTGCTGCTCAACCGCACACGGCTGGGCCTGAACGTGCGTGCGGTCACCCAGAACCGCAACATGGCCGCCTGCTGCGGCGTGTCCACCGGGCGCGTCGACATGCTCGCCTTCGGCCTCGGCTCGGGCATCGCCGGGCTTGGTGGCGTGGCCCTGAGCCAGGTCGGCAACGTCGGCCCGGACCTGGGCCAGAGCTACATCATCGACTCGTTCCTGGTGGTGGTGCTCGGCGGCGTCGGCCAGTTGGCCGGCAGCCTGTGGGCAGCCTTCGGCCTTGGCATCGCCAACAAGCTGCTGGAGCCGCAGATCGGCGCCGTGCTCGGCAAGATCCTCATCCTTGCGTTGATCATTCTGTTCATCCAGAAGCGCCCGCAAGGCCTGTTCGCCCTCAAGGGACGGGTAATCGACTGATGAACCAGCCACTGCTTGTCACCGCTACGCAAAAGGCCGGGCCACGCCTGACCCTGGCCATCGGCGCCGTCGTCGTCCTGCTGCTGGTGGCCCTGCCACTGCTGTCGCTGCTGCCGGCGGACCATGCCCTGCAAGTGTCGGCCTACACCCTGACCCTGATCGGCAAGATCCTCTGCTACGCCATCGTCGCCCTGGCCCTGGACCTGGTCTGGGGCTACGCCGGGCTGCTGTCGCTGGGCCACGGGCTGTTCTTCGCCCTTGGTGGCTACGCCATGGGCATGTACCTGATGCGCCAGGCCGCCGGTGACGGCCTGCCAGGGTTCATGACCTTTCTGTCGTGGAGCGAGCTGCCGTGGTACTGGGCTGGCACCCAGCATTTTGCCTGGGCCCTGTGCCTGGTGGTGCTGGCGCCCGGGCTGCTGGCGCTGGTGTTCGGCTGGTTCGCCTTCCGCTCGCGGATCAAGGGCGTGTACTTCTCGATCATGACCCAGGCGCTGACCTTCGCCGGCATGTTGCTGTTCTTCCGCAACGAAACCGGCTTTGGCGGCAACAACGGCTTTACCAGCTTCCGCACCATCCTTGGCTTCGACATTGCTGCCCAAGGCACCCGCGCGGTGCTGTTCCTGCTCACCGTCGGCCTGCTGCTGGCCAGCCTGTACCTGTGCAGGTGCCTGACCCGCAGCAAGTTCGGCCGCCTGCTCACCGCCGTGCGCGACGCCGAGAACCGCCTGATGTTCTGTGGGTATGACCCACGCGGTTTCAAGCTGCTGGTGTGGGTGCTGAGCGCCGTACTGTGCGGCCTGGCCGGTGCGCTGTACGTACCGCAGGTGGGCATCATCAACCCCAGCGAGATGTCGCCGACCAACTCCATCGAAGCCGCCGTGTGGGTGGCCCTGGGCGGGCGCGGCACCTTGATCGGCCCGCTGCTCGGCGCCGGCCTGGTGAATGGCATGAAAAGCTGGTTCACCGTGGCCTTCCCGGAGTTCTGGCTGTTCTTCCTCGGCGCGTTGTTCATCCTCGTCACCCTGTACCTGCCCAAGGGCGTGGTCGGCCTGTTGAAGAAAAGGAGCCAGCCATGAGAGTCGTGCCCCCGGTCCACCCGGAATTCATGCTCGAACCGGTGTTCGACAACCTCGGCGCCGGCCGCGACGCCATCGGCCTGGGCCACAGCCGCAAGGCCGGCCTGGACACCCGCCATGGCACAGTGCTGAGCCTGGAAGACATCAGCGTCAGCTTCGATGGCTTCAAGGCGCTGAACGCGCTGAACCTGTACATCGGCGTGGGCGAGCTGCGTTGCATCATCGGCCCCAACGGGGCCGGCAAGACCACGATGATGGATGTGATCACCGGCAAGACCCGGCCTGACAGCGGTACGGCCTATTTCGGTGACACCCTCGACCTGACCCGCATGAGCGAATACCGGATCGCCCAGGCCGGCATAGGCCGCAAGTTCCAGAAGCCCACGGTGTTCGAGGCGCTTACGGTGTTCGAAAACCTGGAACTGGCGCTGAAGGCCGACAAGTCGGTATGGGCCAGCCTGGCAGCGCGCTTGGGCGGTGAGCAGCGCCAGCGCATCGAGGAAGTGCTGGGCATTTTGCGCCTGCTGCCACTGGCCCAGCGCCAGGCAGGGTTGCTGTCGCATGGGCAGAAGCAGTTCCTGGAGATCGGCATGCTGCTGGTGCAGGAGCCGCAACTGCTGTTGCTGGACGAGCCGGTCGCGGGCATGACCGATGCCGAGACCGAGTTTACGGCCGAACTGTTCAAGGGGCTGGCTGGCAAGCATTCGCTGATGGTGGTGGAGCATGACATGGGGTTCGTTGGCAGCATTGCCGACCATGTGACCGTGCTGCACCAGGGCAGCGTGCTGGCGGAAGGGTCGCTGGAGCAGGTGCAGGCGGATGAGCGGGTGGTCGAGGTGTATCTGGGCCGCTAGACATGGATACCTGTGCCGGCCTCTTCGCGGGTAAACCCGCTCCCACAGGTACGGCACAGGCCTGAAGAGCTGCGCGGTCCTTGTGGGAGCGGGTTTACCCGCGAAAGGGCCGGCACAGGCAAAGCAGATTTCCCAGGAACCACACATGCTGAAAATCGACACCCTGCACCAGTACTACGGCGGCAGCCACATCCTCCGGGGCCTGTCCTTCGAAGCCAAGGTCGGCGAAGTCACCTGCCTGCTGGGCCGCAACGGCGTGGGCAAGACCACCCTGCTGCGCTGCCTGATGGGCCTGGTCCCGGCCCGCGACGGCAGCATCGAATGGGAAGGCAAGCCGATCACCAGCCTCAAACCCCAGCAACGGGTCCACGCCGGCATCGCCTACGTGCCCCAAGGCCGCGAGATCTTCCCGCGCCTCACCGTCGAGGAAAACCTGCTGATGGGCCTTTCGCGCTTCCCCGCCCGTGAAGCTCGCGAGGTACCGCCCTTCATCTACGAACTGTTCCCGGTGCTGGAGCAGATGAAACAACGCCGAGGCGGTGACCTGTCCGGCGGCCAGCAGCAACAGCTGGCCATCGGCCGCGCACTGGCCAGCCGCCCGCGCCTGCTGATCCTCGATGAGCCCACCGAGGGTATCCAGCCTTCGGTGATCAAGGAGATTGGCGCAGTCATCCGCCGCCTGGCCGAGCGCGGCGACATGGCCATCCTGCTGGTGGAACAGTTCTACGACTTCGCCGAGGAACTGGCCGACCAGTACCTGGTGATGGCGCGTGGCGAGATCATCCAGCGGGGTCGCGGCGAAAACATGCAGGCCGAAGGTGTGCGCGGGCTGGTAACCATTTAATCTGCAAGCAACTACCCTGCGAGACGCTGTCATGAGTCATGAAATCCGCGACGCCCTGCCTTCCGACGTGCCGGGCATCCTCGACATCTACAACGACGCGGTGCGCAACACCACGGCGATCTGGAATGAAACCCCGGTGGACCTGGCCAACCGCCAGGCCTGGTTCGATGCACGGGCGCAGCAGGGCTACCCGATCCTGGTAGCGGTGGATGAGAGCGGGGTGCTGGGCTATGCGTCGTTTGGCGACTGGCGGCCATTCGAGGGCTTTCGCAACACCGTGGAACATTCGGTTTATGTCCGTGGCGATCAGCGTGGCAAGGGGCTGGGGCCGGTGCTGATGGCGGCGCTGGTCGAGCGTGCACGGGCGTGTGGCAAGCATGTGATGGTGGCGGCTATCGAGAGCGGCAATGCAGCGTCGGTGCGCCTGCACGAGCGCCTGGGCTTCGTGGTGACCGGGCAGATGCCGCAGGTGGGGGTGAAGTTTGGCCGGTGGCTGGATTTGACCTTCATGCAGCTGGTGCTGAACCCCGGGGCAGAACCGGCTTGAAACTGATGTTGCCTGTACTGGCCTTATCGCCGGCAAGCCAGCTCCCACAGAAACCCCACAGGCCTTGAGACCTGCGCCGTACCTGTGGGAGCGGGTTCACCCGCGAAGAGGCCGGGCCTGCAAACCTCAAATCTGGGTAAACCTGCCCAACCGCTGCCTCAGCATGTTGTTCTCGCTGCGCAACTGCTGCACTTCCTGCAGCAGCTCCAGCGCCAGCGCCACCCCTTCCCACTCCAGTTCCAGCTCCTGATGCAGCTTCGCCGCACGTTTGGCCAACAACGGCGCCTGATCGTCGAACAACCAGTCCTCCGGCGTTCGGCCGGAAGGTTCGACAATGCCGTGCTCGACGATTTCGATCACGCAGTCAGCCGTGATATCGGCCTCCTGACACAAGGTACGCATGTCCAGTTGAACGATCAGGGTGCTGCTCATGATCACTTACTCCATTGTGTCCTCGGGTTGAACGCAGCCTTCTCGGAAAGCTTGGCCCACAATTCGCGGGCAGCCTCATCGGATGCTGGCGGCATGACCACCTTCAGTTGCGCGTAAAGGTTGCCGCGCTCGCCACTCTTGTTGGCCAGGCCCTTGCCCGGTACGCGCAGGCGCTGGCCGCTCTGGCTGTCGGGGCGGATGGTGAGGTTGATCTTGCCGTCCAGGGTCGGCACGGCCACCTTGGTGCCCAGTGCTGCCTCCCACGGTGCCAGCGGCACAGTGATGATCAGGTCATGACCTTCGACATCGAACAGCGGGTGCGGTGCCATGCGAATGGTCAGGAACAGGTCGCCATTGGCCCCGCCACCACTGCCCGGCGCGCCCTGGCCCTTGAGGCGGATGCGCTCGCCATCGGTCACCCCGGCCGGGATCTTCACGTTCAGGGTTTTGGTAGTGAAGCCGGTGCGCTGGCCCATGGCGTTGGTCTGCGGCACCTGGAAGCTGATCTGCTTGGACTCCTTGCTCAGGGTCTCTTCAAGGAATACCGCCAGTTCTAGCTCCACGTCCTGCCCCCGCCTACCGGCGCTGCGTTGCTGCTGCCGGGCACCACCGAACGGGTTGCCACCTCGGCCACCAAAGATCGAGCTGAAAAAGTCGGAAAAATCACCGCCTTCGAAACCACCGCCACCACCGCGGCTTTCCCAGCCCGGTGGTGCCTGGAACGGTCGGCCATGCTGGCCGCCGTACTTGCGGATTTCGTCGAATTCGGCACGTTTCTGCGCGTCGCCCAGCACTTCGTAGGCCTCGTTGGCCTCCTTGAATTTTTCCTCGGCGTCGCGCTCCTTGCTGACATCGGGGTGATACTTGCGCGCCAGCTTGCGGTACGCGGCCTTGATCGCCTTGTCGTCCGCCGTGGGCTCTACGCCGAGTATCTTGTAATAGTCTTTGAAGTCCATCTATGGATCACCAATGTGAATGTGCGTGTTGCAAAAGAAGATAGGGGTCAAGCATAGCCTTTCAAGACCGCCTTGGGTTTGCTCCATGGCAGACGACCGGTCTTGATTCTGTAGCCAACTGGCATACACTGCGCGGCCGTTTTGCCTCCGGAAGCTCATTTCCCATGTCTGACGTATCCCCGGCCCGCGCCCTGGGCATCGACTTTGGCACCTCCAACTCCACGGTCGGCTGGCACCGCCCCGGCGCCGAGTCGCTGATTGCCCTGGAAGACGGCAAGATCACCTTGCCCTCGGTGGTGTTCTTCAACATCGAGGAGCGTCGCCCGGTATATGGTCGCCTGGCATTGCAGGAGTACCTGGAAGGCTACGAAGGCCGCCTGATGCGTTCGCTGAAAAGCCTGCTGGGCTCCAAGCTGATCAAGCATGACACCAGCGTGCTGGGCAGCGCCCTGCCGTTCAAGGACCTGCTGGGCATGTTCATCGGCGAGCTTAAAAAACGCGCCGAGGCCGCTGCCGGGCGTGAGTTCGAGCAGGTGGTGCTGGGCCGCCCGGTGTTCTTCGTCGACGAAGACCCGGCCGCCGACCAGGAGGCCGAGGACACTCTGGCCGAAGTGGCGCGCAAGATCGGCTTCAAGGATGTGTCGTTCCAGTACGAGCCGATTGCCGCGGCCTTCGACTACGAGTCGAGCATCAGCCGCGAAGAGCTGGTGCTGATCGTCGACATTGGCGGTGGTACCTCGGACTTCACCCTGATCCGCCTGTCCCCCGAGCGCCACTTGGTCGCCGAGCGCCAGAGCGACATCCTCGCCACCGGCGGTGTGCACATTGGCGGTACCGACTTCGACAAGCAGCTGAGCCTGCAGGGCGTGATGCCGTTGTTCGGCTATGGCAGCCGCATGAAGAGCGGTGCGCTGATGCCGACCAGCTATCACCTCAACCTCGCCACCTGGCACACCATCAACGCCCTGTACTCGCAGAAGTCGCAGCTGGCGCTGGGCAGCATGCGCTATGACATCGAGGACACGCTGGGCATCGACCGCCTGTTCAAGCTGATCGAAGAGCGTGCCGGGCACTGGTTGGCGATGGAAGTTGAGGCCAGCAAGATAGAGCTGACCGAGCAGCAGAGCCGCCACGTCGACCTCGGCCGCATCGAGCGCGAGCTGGGCGTGGACCTGTCACGGGCGCTGTTCGAAGGGGCTATCGAAGGGTTGCTGGAGCGAGTGCGTGGTAGCGTCAGCGAACTGCTGGCCAAGGCTGGCGTCAGCCAGACCCAGGTCGATACGGTGTTCTTCACCGGTGGTTCCAGCGGGATTCCGGCGCTGCGCAACAGCGTGTCGGCGATGCTGCCGAATGCGCGGCATGTGGAAGGCAACATCTTTGGCAGCATTGGTAGCGGGCTGGCCATCGAGGCGCGCAAGCGCTACGGCGTAGCCTGAGCCATCCCTTTCACCTGTGCCGGCCTCTTCGCGGGTAAACCCGCTCCCACAGGGTCCCCGCAAGCCTTGAGAGAAGTGGCGTACCTGTGAGAGCGGGTTTACCCGCGAAGAGGCCGGTACTGGTCAATAAAGAATCAGACCAGTTCGGCCCGCTTCAGCTCACTCTTCAGGTAGGCATAGTAGATCGGCCCCGCCACCACTCCCGGCAGCCCGAACGCCGCTTCGAACACCAGCATCGCCAGCAGCAGTTCCCACGACTTGGCACTGATCTGCCCGCCCACGATCCGCGCGTTGAGGAAGTATTCGACCTTGTGGATGACGATCAGGTAACCCAGCGCCGCCGCCGCCACCCAGACCGACAGCGACAGGCCGACGATGGTGATCAGGGTGTTCGACATCAGGTTGCCGATCACCGGCAGCAGGCCCAGCAGGAAGGTCAGCACGATCAGCGTCTTGGTCAGTGGCAAGTGCACGTCGAACATCGGCAGTACCACGGCCAGGAAGATGCCGGTGAAGGTGGTGTTGAGCAGCGAAATCTTGATCTGCGCGAAGACGATGTTGCGAAACGCCTGCACCAGCAGGCTCAGGCGCTCGAACAGCGCCGCCGCCAGCGGCTTGCGCCGGGAGATGTCGGGGATGCGCTGCAAGGCGACGATGGCGCCGAGGATCATGCCGATCAACAGGGTGACGAACATGTGCGCCATGCCCTTGCCCACCAGCTGCAGGTCGCTCAAGTGGCTCTTGATCCAGTCACCGATGGCCACCTTGAACTCCGCCGCACTGGCCGGCAGGTAGCCTTCGATGAACGGCGGCAGCTGGCTACGGGCGCGCTCCACAAGGGCCATGAACTTGTCCAGCGAGGCCCCGGGGTTTTCCGCCTCGTGCAACAAAAAGCTGAAAGCACCGGCAAACAGCAGGGTCAGGGTGCTGACCACCAGCGTGCCGAGCAGCGCTACAGCCAGCCAACGGGCGCGCTGCCCGGCAATCAATGGCTGCAGCCGCGGCGTGAGCATGTTGACCAGCTCGAACACCAGCAGGCCGGCCAGCAGGCTCGGCAGCAATTTCAGGGGCAACGCCAGCAACAGGCCGGCAAACACGATGATCCAGCTGGCCAGGGTGACCTGGCGGGGGGTGAAGGTCATACAGCCTCAACGGCAGACAACGGGAAAGACCCGCAGTCTGCCAGCCTTACGTCTGCAGGCATAGGCGCAGGTCATTTCTTCTTCAGGCAGTCGCTCATGAACGCTTTGCGCTCGTCACCCTTCAGGGCCTTGGTGGTGGCGTCGGCGTTGCAGGTTTTCATCTTCTCTTGCTGGGTTTGCGGCACATCCTTCTTCAGGCAGGTGCTCATGAAAGCTTTGCGCTCATCGCCCTTGAGGGCCTTGGCGGTGGCGTCGGCGTTGCAGGTTTTCATCTTTTCCTGCTGCGCGGTATTGGCAGCGAAGCCTTGGGCGCTGAACAACACCGCCAATACCAGTAAGGGGATTTGCAGCACTTTCATGGAGTAGTCTCCTTGGCTCCGTGCCCGATGCACGGGGGTCGAGCTGAGTGTAGCCAAGAATTCTCAACGCCCTGCCCGTGCCTGGCGGCGGTATTGCTCGGGCGTGCACCGGGCCTGGCGCTGGAACATGGCGATAAACGCCGAGGCGCTGCTGTAACCCAGGTCGAAGGCGATGGCCTGGATCGGCTGGCCGGCCTCCAGCGCTTCGATGGCGCGCAGAAAGCGCAGGCGCAGGCGCCATTCGCCAAAACTGATGCCCAGTTCACGCAGGAACTGGCGGGCCAGGGTACGTTCGCTTACATGCACACGGGCGGCCCAGTCGGCCAGCGGACGGTTGTCGCCTGGCTGGGCACCAAGGCCATCGAGCACCTGTCGCAAGCCTTCGCTGTGGGCAAACGGCAGGTAGCAGGCCTGGGTGGGAGCCAGCAGCAACTGGTCGAGCAGCACTTGCACCAGGCGCTGGTCGCGCTCGCCCTCGGCCACCCGCAGGTCGCGCCGGGCAAAGTCGGCGAGGATGGCCTTGAGGATGTCGCTGATCATCAGGCTGCACGGTTGCTTCGGCAGTGCGGCGCACAGGCTGCGGTCCAGGTAGACCGAACGGTAGACGATGGCCTGCGGGTTGTAGCAGCCATGCTCGGTGTCGGGTGGCACCCACACGGCGTATTGCGGTGGGGACAGGAAGTGCTGGCCGGCGACCTCCAGGTGCATCACGCCGTGGGCGGTGTAATTGAGCTGGCCCCAGGCGTGGCGATGCAAGGCGCTATGGGTGTCGGCACCGAACTCGTCGTGGCGGAAGTACACCGGGGCCGGGAGCCGGGTGAACTGAGGAATGTCGAGGTATTTGCGCGGCATGCTGTCTGCTTTGCGGGGTGGGTTGTCTGGATAGGAGTATAGGCTTGTTGACAGACAGTTGATAATGGCTGCCATCGGGGCCTGCTGCGCAGGCCATCGCGACACAAGGCCGCTCCTACAGGAACCCGCGTTGCCTTCCGGGCCTGTGCGATACCTGTAGGAGCGGCCTTGTGTCGCGATGGGCTGCAAAGCAGCCCCAATCAGTCCAAAACGAGTAAGCCGCTACATGAACTACCTGTTCCCCCTGACCGCCATCCTGATATGGGCCGGCAACACCGTGGTCACCAAGATGTCCGCTGGGGCCATTCACCCCGCCGAGATCGGCTTCTACCGCTGGCTGCTGGCCGCGCTGTTGTTCACGCCGTTCCTGCTGCCCACCGTGTGGCGCAATCGCGCGGCCATTCGCCCGCACCTGGGCAAGGTTTTCGTGCTGGGCGTGCTGGGCATGGCGATGTACCAGAGCCTGGCCTACTTCGCTGCCGGCATCACCAGCGCCACCAACATGGGCATCATTCTTTCGCTGATGCCACTGATGTCACTGGCACTGTCCATCGCCTGGCTGGGCCAGCGCCTGAGCTACGGCGCCTTGCTGGGCGCGCTGGTGTCATTTTTCGGCGTGCTTGAAGTGGTCAGTGCCGGCCACCCCGCCAACCTTCTGCAACAAGGCCTGAACAGCGGCGACTTGCTGATGCTGGTGGCCACGCTGGCCTACGCGCTGTACAGCTTCCTGCTGAAGAAATGGCAGCTGCGCCTGCCGCCGATGCAGCTGCTGTACCTGCAGGTGCTGGTAGCCATCGTCGTGCTGTTGCCGCTGTTCCTGCTGTCGGACAAGACTGGCCTGAACAGCCGCAACATTGGCCTGGTGCTGTACGCCTGTGTACTGGCCTCGATGATCGCGCCCCTGGTGTGGATGCAAGCTGTCCACCGCCTGGGGCCCAGCCGCACCACGCTGTTCTTCAACCTGCTGCCGCTGGTCACGGCACTGATCGCCGCCGTGGTGCTCGACGAGCAGCTGGCCCGCTATCACCTGGTCGGCGGCCTGCTGACCCTGGCGGGCGTGGTGCTGGCCGAGCGCTGGACCACACCGATTCGTCGCTAGAGCCCTGCCGCCTTGAGCCGGGCGGCATGTTCGGTGAACAGCCGCACCGGTTCGGCACCCTCGCCCACCGCACCAAGCGACTGATTGACGATATCCAGGTGGTCGAGCGGGTAATCGTCGCCAATCACCTGCCCCAGGTGCGAACTGAAGCGCCCGACCATGCCGTCGCAATGGCCCTTTTCCTTGACGAAGCTGCGCGCGAACAGGCGGCAGAAGTGGCTACTGCCGTCGAAACGGTTGCGCCGCTGGTCGGTCAGGCCGGGCTGCAAGGTGCCGGACCAGGAGTAATAGCGCACGCCATCGACCTCATAGGCCCCTTCCCCGCCCCAGGAATCTGGCAACCCCTGTGGATAAGCCTGGTTGAACAGTGCCACCCCGGCGCTGGTCAACGATTGGTGCGAGGCGTGTACATCCACCGGCAGCGGGTCGCGGCGCCAGCCGGTTTCCAGCCACACCAGCAGCACGGCCAAGCCATGCAGCACAGCCTTCAGGATGCGCCCCTGTGGGGAATCGCCCGGTGCCGTACGCTCCAGGTAGTCGGCCAGCTCCGAGCCATGGTTGGGCCCCGCCACCGAAGTGACCGAAGCCACCCGCCCGGGCCGCCTGGCAGCCGCATAGCGCGCGCTCAGGGCGCCCTGGCTGTGGCCGATGAGGTTGACCTTTTCCGCTCCGGTACGCAGGCAGATGTCTTCGATGATCGCCAGCAACTGCTCGCCGCGCACCTCGCTGGAATGCAGCGGCGAAACCTGCACCGGGAACACCTGCGCCCCGCCCTTGCGCAGGGCCGGCACGATGCCGAACCAGTAGGGGTAGAGCACTACCCGGACAAAACCGAGCATGCCCGGCACCAGCACCAACGGGTATCGCGTGGCCAATTCCTGCTGCATTGCCCCAGCCCCTTTCCGTGGACGACCGGCCAACACTACAGCGGCATTGATGACCATCGCAATCGAACTCCCGGCGCGCGCTGCGGTTCCAAACCACACAGACCCTTTGCAAGGAGCGGGACCATGTACAAGCAGACCCTGGCAATCCTTCTGGCAAGCGCCACCCTCGCCGCCTGCGGCAGCCGCCCGGAAAACCCGGTGGACTACGTCACCTACCGCGACGAGCCGCTGGTCAAGCAGGTGGAAAAAGGCATGACCATGCAGAAAGTCATCGCCATCGGCGGCAGCCCGTCCAACGTGATCGACCTTCCCCATGGCGGCACCTGCAACGACTACATCCTCAACCACGATGGCCACCAGCAGCCCTACTACGTGCGTTTCGATGCCACCGGCCATGTCGACGCCAAGGGCTTCAAGACTTGCAAACAACGCGAAGAAGACAGCGACGCCGTCCACGGCGCCTAAGCCTTCCAGGCCATACCCATGACCACCCTGATGTTCCAGGAGATGAACATGAATGCGACTGAATTGACCGATGTGCAAACCCTGCGCGAACGTGCCCGCCAGCATGTCGAGCAAGGTGCGGTGACCGAGGGCTACGATGCTGATCGCCAACAGATCCTGCGCCTGCTCAATGATTCACTGGCCACCGAGCTGGTCTGCGTGCTGCGCTACAAGCGTCATTACTTCATGGCCAGCGGCATCAAGGCCAGCGTGGCTGCCGACGAATTCCTCGAGCATGCCAACCAGGAAGCCGAGCACGCCGACAAGCTTGCCGAACGGATCGTGCAGTTAGGTGGAGAGCCGGATTTCAACCCGGACAACCTGAGCCAGCGGTCTCATGCCCAATATGTGGCGGGCACTTCATTGAAGGAGATGGTGCTGGAAGACCTGGTGGCGGAGCGGATCGCCATCGATAGCTATCGCGAGATCATTCAGTACATTGGAGATAAAGATCCGACTACGCGGCGGATTTTTGAAGACATCCTCGCGCAGGAAGAAGAGCACGCGGACGATATGTCCGACCTGTTGCAAGGCTTGTAATTACTGGGAGCGCTTTGCGCCCCATTCGCCGGCAAGCCGGCTCCCACAGGTATTGCACGAGCCTTTGAGGTCTGTGGAGTCCCTGTGGGAGCTGGCTTGCCGGCGATTGGGCTGCGAAGCGGCCCCCTGCTACTTCCGCTCTTTCACCACCGCCGGCGCCTTGCCCGCCTTCATCTGCTGCAGCAGCGGCGTGCACTGGTTGGGATCATCCCCACTGCTAGGCGCAATCAGCGCCAGCAACCCCGCCGCCGGCCCGGCCACCACGCCCAACGCCACCATCCCCGCCCCGCGCAACGCCAGCGGCACCGCCTGCACCCCGGCACTGGGCTTGGCGAACGCCCCGCGGACATACAGCGGCGAGCGCAGCGAGAACAGCCGCAACCCTTTCGATTCAGGGGTAATTTTAAGGTCCAGCTGCTCCGTGGCGAAATTGGCCGTGCCGTTGATGTAGATGATCGCGTTCTCGGTATCGAAAATGAACAGGCGCGTGGTCGCCAGGCCATCCTTGATACCCACGTCAGCCGCTGCACAGTTGATCTTCACATCCTCATCGCCAAACAGCTTGCCGACCACATAGTTGCCCACGTTCAACCCGGCAATCTCCATCAGGCTGCGGCTGATGGCACCATCGTTGATCAGCATGCGCAGGTCGCCATTGGCCGTGCCCAGCAAGGCGGCCACCGAGTTACCCCGGCCGGTGATATCGGCATCACCGTTCAACTCACCGAAGCTTGTCTGCATCGGCGCGAAGGAGGGGAACAACTGCTTGAGCTTGAAGCCCCGCGCCGTCAGCCGGGCACGCCCCTGCAACGGAACATTGCGGCCATCCAGACGGATCCTGGAAGCCAGGTTGCCACCAGCCACGCCAAAACGCAGAGGCTCCAGGCGCAGCAGGCCGTCTTCCAGGATCACATGGGCCGACAGGTCGTTGAACGGAAGTTGCGCGCTGTGCACGATGCGCTTGCCAGCGAAGGTGACGTCGGCGTCCATCGCGCGCCAGCGCTCGGTGCGGAACTCTTCCACCGGCAGCACCTTGCCCGCCGGCTGCTTGCTGGCACCCCCGCGGGCCTTCTGCTCGGCATTGGAGTCGGCGCCGATCAGCGGCGCCAGGTCCTTGAACAGCAACTGGTTGGACACCAGGTTGCCGGACAGCTTGGGGCGTGGCTGGCTGGCAACGAAGGCCAGGTCGCCATGGATATCGCTGTCACCGATCGTGCCGTTGAAGCCCTGGTAGTTGAAAGTCGCCCCTTGCGCCGCGTGCAGGTTGGCGCTGAGGTGGCCGTCGGTGGAATAGGCCGGGGTGTCGGGCAAGGTCACGCCGGTCAACGGGTAGAGGTTGCCCAGGCTGGCCCCGGACAGGCGCAGGCGCAGGTCGAGGGCGCCGAGGTTGCGCGGGTCGGTCAGGGTACCGGCGAGCACCACGTGGGTGTCTGCGATACGCACGTCAGCCTGCAGCGGGAACGGCTGGCTGGCGTCCTGCAGGGCCAGCAGGCCACCGATCTTGCCGGTACCGGACACCGGCTGGCCTTTGTAGCGGCCCTGGGCCTTGAGCCCGAAGGCGTAGTCCTGCGCGGCACCGGCCTTCTCGGCGCTGGCCTTGCCGACGATATCGCTGAACGGGACAGGCTTGCCCAGCGGGTCGATCTGCACCTTCATGCTGGTTTTCAGGGTTTGGTCATCGAAGCTGACATTGCCCTGGTCGAAGCCGATGGCGCCAATGTCCAGCTGCCATTTGGAAGGTTCTGCGTTTTCATCCTTGGGGCCGAAGTCGAAGACCCAGTTGGCGCGGCCATCGGCCAGGCGGGTAAGGCTGGCGGTAGGCTTGGTCAGGTCGATGCGCGGGATGCTGATCTGCTGGAACAGCAGCGGCAGCGGCGCCAGGCGGAACGCCACGCGCTCCAGGCCGACCATCTTCGGTTCCTTGAGCCACTCGGGGTTGCCCAGAGTCAGGTCTTCGGCGATGAAGTGCGGCCAGGGCACCCAGGCACGCCAGCCCCCCTCCTCTGGTTCGGTGCGCCAGTCCACGGCAAGGTTGCCATTGATCGCGAAAGGCCGCTGCAGGGCCTCGGATACTTTCTCGTTGAGCAGGGGCTTGACGCGGTTCCAGTCGAAGGTAGCGATCACCACCACCAGAATCGCCAGCAGGGTCAGCAGGCTGGTGAAGGTCCAGACGAGGATTCTGGCGGGACGCGTCATTGCGTGATTCTCCTTGCGGTATGGCACGGAACAGGTGCAACGGTGGCACTCAATATCTCGGACTGATGAAAACCCGTGGGGTTTTATCGATGGCGCCATGATAGCGAGTTTTTCCTGATCTTTTGCTCAGCAATTCGTTGCGCCAGGACATACGTGTTACCCGCAAGTATCGCTATCAAATTGCCACTTTACGACCTGAAAGGTGCTTTCTAGAGCAGCTTGCCGCCTCTATCAATACGGTCGATTGTTACCATTACCCGTATGAACTTCTCTCTGGCGTTACCCGGCGTAGCATTGGCTCCGTACCCACTTTCCAGCCCCCGAGAGGAGCACCGAAATCATGAAACGCCATCTGCTGACCCTGACCCTGTCCATCCTGGCCGCCAACGCTTTTGCCCTGCCAGCCGACGAGCAACACCTGACCGCCGAATCGCGCTCCAGCGCTGCCGAAATCGCCCAGCCGCTGAAAACCGTTGCCGAAGGTGGTGCTGATCGCCTGATCGAACGCAGTGGCCGTGTTGCCGAAGGTGGCTCTGACCGCCTGATCGAACGTAGTGGCCGTGTTGCCGAAGGTGGCTCCGACCGCCTGATCGAACGTAGTGGCCGTGTCGCCGAAGGTGGCTCCGACCGCCTGATCGAACGTAGTGGCCGTGTCGCCGAAGGTGGCTCCGACCGCCTGATCGAACGCAGTGGCCGCGTTGCCGAAGGTGGCTCCGACCGCCTGATCGAACGCAGTGGCCGTGTTGCCGAAGGTGGCTCCGACCGCCTGATCGAACGCAGTGGCCGTGTTGCCGAAGGTGGCTCCGACCGCCTGATCGAACGCAGTGGCCGCATTGCCGAAGGTGGTTCTGATCGCTTGGTTGAACTCAGCCGTGTGAGCTGATCACCATGGCCGAAAAGAACAACCTCTGTCACAACGCCTACTCCCCTCCATGCCCGGTCCATTGACCGGGCTTTGTTTTTTTAACTAGAGTGCCCAGCCTTACCGCCACAGAAGCCCGCACCATGCTGCCGCGCGCCGAACAGAAGCAACAGACCCGCCAGGCCCTGCTCGATGCCGCCTGCCAGCTCATGGAGAGTGGCCGTGGTTTCGGCAGTATCAGCCTGCGCGAAGTGGCGAAGACGGCCGGCATCGTACCCACCGGCTTCTACCGGCATTTTTCCGACATGGACGCCTTGGGCCTGGCCCTGGTTGCCGAGGTCGACACTACCTTCCGCCAGACCATCCGCCTGGTGCGCCAGAATGAATTCGAACTGGGCGGCATCACCGACGCCTCGGTGCGCATCTTCCTCGACGTGGTCGCCGCCCACCGCGCACAGTTCCTGTTCCTCGCCCGTGAGCAGTACGGCGGTTCGCAGGCCGTACGCCAGGCCATTGCCCGCCTGCGCCAGGACATCAGCGACGACCTGGCCACCGACCTGGCGCGGATGAAGCGCTGGCAGCATCTGGACAGCGCCGCGCTGGCGGTGATGGCCGACCTGGTAGTAAAGACCGTGTTCGCCACCCTGCCAGAGCTTATCGACAGCCCCGAAGCGGGTTATCCACAGGCGTTGACGCCGCAGGAAAAGATCACCCAGCAGTTGCGCTTCATCTTCGTGGGGGCGCGACATTGGCAGGGGCTCGGCAACCCGAGCTGATTGATAGCCTGTACTGGCCTCTTCGCGGCGGTTCGACGCATCGATGAACCCGCTCCCACAGGTACGGCACCGAACCTGAGGGCAGGCCGGCACAGGCTACCCACAACCCAGTTCTGCTACCATGGCGCCCTGCCCGACAGCGACGAGCGCCGAAATGTCCGACCCCCGCCCCACCCTGCCCGAACTGGCCCGCTTCAATCAGCACTTCGCCGAACGCATAGTGCCATTGTGGCAAGGCCCGGGCTGGAACGCCGACATGGCCCTGCCCTACGAGGCCCTGGACGCCCAGCACCAACCATTGCCGGTGCAACGCTACCGGGCCATGGCCTGCGCACGTCAGCTGTACCTGTTCAGCAGCCGCATCGGGCAACCGGGTGCAGCCGAGCGAGCGGCCGCCTTGTTCCGCTCGCTGCAGAAGCACTTCCACGACGCCGAACACGGCGGCTGGTTCTACAGCATCGACGCCCAGGGCAAACCGCTGGACCGGCGAAAGGATCTCTACACTCACGCCTTCATCGTGTTTGCCTGTGCGCATTACTGGGGCAAGGTGCGTGAAAACCTGGTGGAGTCGACGCTGAACGCCGCGCTGGACATCATCGACCAGCAGTTCGCCCGCGACGATGGCCTGTACGAAGCCAGCCTCGCTGAAGACTGGGCAGACCTTGCCAGCGGCCCGCTGCAAAACCCGCAGATGCACCTGGCCGAAGCCTTCCTGCAGGTGCTGGCGGTGCGTGACGACGAGCATACCCGGCAGTCGCTGCTACAACTGTGCGAGGCGCTGCAGGCACATTTCATCGAACCGGCCCACGGCCTGATGCTGGAAAAGCCACTCGGTATTGTGGATAACTGGTTCGAGCCGGGGCACCAGTTCGAGTGGTTCTACCTGCTGCATACCTCTCCGCTGCTGCGTGATACGCCGCTGCATGCGTCCATCGACCGGGCCTTCGGCTACGCCGAGCAGCATGGTGTGAAGGATGCCGCTGTGCTGGCGATGCTGGATGTGAATGGTCAGGTACTCGACGCCACCCAGCGGATCTGGGCGCAGGCGGAATACCTGCGGGCGCTGGTGTTGCGGACTGGGGGCGAAGCGAAGCTGGCCGGGCAGTTGCAGGCGCTGGAAGCGCAGTTCCTGCGTGAGGCGGGCTGGTATGAGTGCCGGGATGGCGAGGGGGCGGTTAGTCGGCATGATATGCCTTCTACTACGCCCTATCATTTGGCGACTTGCCTGGAAGGATTGCAGCGCCTGGGCTGACGTATTCGCGGGCACGCCCGCTCCCACAGGTACTGCACACCACTTGAGATGTGCACTTATCCTGTAGGAGCGGCCTTGTGTCGCGAAAGGGCTGCAAAGCAGCCCCGGCAATTTGTTTATCTGCCCTGAAACCTAGCCCTTGGTGGAGCGGTCGATCGAGAACCCTGCCCAGTCCTGGCTCACCGGCATCAGCTCGAGGCTGTTGATGTTGATATGCGCCGGCTGGTTGAGGATCCAGAAGATGGTCTCGGCAATGTCCTGCGGCTGGATCGGCTCGGCACCAGCGTAGGTCGCGTCGTATTTGGCCTGGTCACCGCCGAAACGCACCAGCGAAAACTCGCTCTCGCAAAGGCCCGGCTCGATGTTGCTCACCCGCACCCCCGTACCCCGCAGGTCGCAGCGCAGGCTCAACGAGAACTGGCCGACGAAGGCCTTGGTGCCGCCGTACACGTTGCTGCCCGGGTACGGGTAGTTGCCCGCCACCGAACCTACGTTGAGGATCGACGCCCCACGGCCATGGGCGATAAGCCGTGGCAGCAGCAGGCGGGTGGTGTACATCAGGCCCTTGATGTTGGTGTCGACCATGGTTTCCCAGTCGTCCAGGCTGCAGTTCTGTGCCGCGTCCACACCCAGCGCCAGGCCTGCGTTGTTGACCAGGCCGCGCAGCTTGTCGAAGCCGGCCGGCAGGTTGGCGATGGCGTGCTCCATGGCCTTGCGGTCACGTACATCGAGCACCAGACCATGTACTTCGGTCTTGGCCGATAGTTCGGCGCACAGGGCATCCAGGCGCTCCTTGCGGCGGCCAGTGAGCACCAGCTTCCAGCCGGCTTCGGCGAAGCGGCGGGCTGTGGCCTCGCCGAAGCCGGAAGTCGCGCCAGTGATGAATACGGTGGACGTCATGCTCTGTTCCTCACGGTAGGTTGTCATCGGCAGGCTTGCAGCATGCCCGCGCCGGGCGCTTGCAGCAACCCGCCTACAGCACTGTTCATTTTTTGATCATATTCGCCAAAGCCCCGCAGCAGAGGGCTCGGCAGCAGCTATGCGCATGTTATCCACAAGACTTTCCCCACGGATTGGGGGCAACTTGTCGACGGTGCGGAACCCTTTCAGCGACTCATGGTCGGTGGATATCTTTTCGATGCTGGCGCAAGGCTTCCAAGCATGCAGCCTGCAGCGGTCTGTCCAAGGTTTCTTCACAGGTTTATCCACAGGCTTTGCACGGGCCTTGGAATGAATGCAGGGCTTTGAAAAACCTGGAAAAACAATCCACAAGGCGCCTGTGATCAAAAAATGATCATGAAGCTGCAGGGCTTGGCATCAAAGGGCTTGAGCGAGATGCCACCATGTTTTCCACAGGCGGTTCCACATTATCCGTGGAAAAGATCGGGCCTGTGGAAACAAGGGCTTGAGATGGGGTGGTGATGCGTGAACGGAGAGGCATGTAGAAGTTGTCCACATCGAGAATGGGGCTGCTTTGCAGCCCATCGCCGGCAAGCCAGCTTGTGTCTTGAGAGGGGATTAGAATCTGAAGTGAGAGCGGTGAATGGCAAGCTGAATGCCAGAGGTGCCTTGAGCACGTGTGGG
>NZ_JADLJS010000005.1 GCF_015680405.1 Pseudomonas pudica | reverse complement strand
GGGGCCTCAGCGCTTGACGGGCATCCATGCCCGTCACCTCCCTCCGCAGTCCCTTCGCTCGGCCTCCTGAAGTCGCAATCGGCGGCGCCTGGACTACCGCGCGCTTAAAAGCAAAAGCAAAAGCAAAAGCAACGGCAACGGCAACGGCAACGGCAACGGCAACGGCAACGTTGCAATTATTGGGCGAACGCACGCCCCAGACCACCCGGCACACCGCTGCTGTCAGTCTCCTGCCACGGCCCATCCGGGCTCAGCGACCAGCTCCAGCCGTTGTCGAAGCGGTAGTAGGTGCGCTGGCGGTAGAAGGTATTGGGCTTTTTCTCCAGCACATACACGCCCAACTTCGGGTCCCAATGGCTCGCCCCGCCAGGTGGCGGCGCGAAGCTGGCCGAGGTGCGTGGCATCGGTTTGGGCGTGGCCGCCGGCTTGCTCGGCGCAGGGGCCGGTTGCCTGTCCGGCAAGTGTTTGACCGCCGGCCCCGGCGGCGGCAGGCGTTCGATCGGTGGTTCGGGCTGCTCGTACGGCTCATGCACCGTACACGCAGACAAACCCAGGGCCAGGGTGATCAGGGTCAGGCGGACGATGCTGTGCATGGCATTGCTCTCTTACGGGTCGGGGCTGTCGATGGTCAGGTGCTGGATGGCCTGGGTGGCGCTGGGCAGTGGCGTGCCCTGGCCAATCCACTCGCCATGAGTTGGCTGGCCAGCGCGTGATACACGTGCAACGAGTTGGACTTCGGCAAAGTCCGACAGTTTCATCTGCGGCATCATGGCGTCAGCATCGGACAATTCCACTTCGATCGGCAACTGCGCCACGGTCACCCGCTTGGCCGCCAACGGCATGGGTGGGCCATTGCTGGCGCGGGCGAAAATGAACACCGTGTCGTCCGGCTTGACCTTGTCCTTCAACGCCGCCGCCAGTTCCACCCGCACCTTCAAGCGAGCCGCCACGGGCGCCGCAGCCTGCCCCGGCGAACCACCCAGGCGCTCGGCGGCGCGGTCGATACCGCCCTGCAGCGCCGCACGCGAGGCATCACCTTCCGGCAACTGCGCCAACAGGCGCTTCCAGTAATCGATGGCTTCCTGGTAACGCTCGCCCTCGAAGGCAGCGATACCACGCAGGCCCAGGCTGGTCACTTCATTGGGGTCGGCTTTCAGCGCCTCGTCAGTCAGCGCCTGCAGCTGCGGGCTCCATTTCTTGTCGGCGGCGAAGTACAGCGCCTGCGCCCACTGCCCGAGCAATTCGGGCTGGCGACCCGCCAAGGCCACGGCGCGCTCGAAGGTACGCGCGGCATCGCCAGGGCGCTGCTCGGCCATGTAGGCTCGGCCCAGGAAGTACACGGCCTCGGCCGAATCCGGCTGGGCCTGCACCACCCGTTCCAGGCGGGCAGTCATTTCCTCCATCGACTTGGGCGCCTCGGCAAACTCCTGGGTCAGTTCCACCTTGTCGGCCGCGCCGAAATGCAGGTACAGCCCCAATGCCAGCAGCGGCACCAGCAACGCTGCCAACAACGGCAGGGTCTTGCCCAGGTAGCCTTGGCGCGGAGTCTCGGTACCCTCGGTATCAGCCAGCAGCTCACGGGCGGCCTCGTCACGGCCCTTGGCCATCTGCGCCTCGTCGAGCACGCCGGCGGCCTGCTGGGCAGCCAGTTCGGCGACGCGCTCCTGGTACAGCGCCACGTTCAGGGCGGTGCGGTCTTCTTCCTGCTGGCGGCCACGGCCACGCAGGATCGGGATCAGCAGGAAGCTGAGGGCAGCGAGCAGCAGCAGGCCCGCGCTAAGCCAGAATTCAATCATGGGTCTGTTCTTTTTCCAGCAGTTTGGCGAGACGCTCGCGTTCTTCGGCGGACAACTCATTGGCGCCCTGCACGGCCGCACCGCGGCGCCGGCGCACGATCAGCGCCAGCACCACGAAACCGCCGGCCAGCAAAATCCCCGGGCCGAACCACAGCAGCCAGGTACGCCCGCTGAGCGCCGGCTTGTAGCGCACGAAGTCGCCATAGCGGTCGACCATGAAGTCGACGATCTGCTGATTGCTCTTGCCCTCGCCGAGCATGCGGAATATTTCCCGACGCAGGTCGGCGGCAATCGGCGCGTTGGAGTCGGCGATGTCCTGGTTCTGGCACTTGGGGCAGCGCAGCTCCTTGGTCAGCTGCTGGTAGCGCTCACGCTCGGCATCGTCGCGGAACTGGTAAGTGTCGATGGCCGCCTTGGCCACGCCTGCCAGGCTCAACCCCATGAAGAGCCCCAGCACGGCAGCTGCCAGCCCCCGCTTCATGGCTTGGCCTCGTCGACCAGGCCCTGGTACAGCGGCGCCAGCTGCTCACGCCAGACCGTGGCATCGACCACGCCAACATGCTTGTAGCGGATGATGCCCCTGGCATCGATCAGGAAGGTTTCCGGCGCGCCATACACGCCCAGGTCCAGGCCCAGGCTGCCCTGCTCGTCACGAATGTCCAGCTGATAAGGGTTGTGGAACTCGGCCAGCCACTTCAGGGCCGCCGCATTGTCGTCCTTGTAGTTGACCCCGTGGATCACCACGCCCTGCTGGGCCAGCTGGTTCAGGTACGGGTGCTCGACCTTGCACGACGGGCACCAGGTGGCCCACACATTGACCAGTGCCGGGCGGCCCCGCAAGTCGGCCTCGGTCAGGGTACGGTCGCCCTGGGTCGAGGCCAGGGAAAACGCCGGGAACGGCTTGCCGATCATTGCCGAGGGCAGCTCGTCGGGCTTGAGGAACAGCCCTTTGTAGAGGAACACCGCCACCAGCAGGAATACCGCCAGGGGGACTACCATGATCCAACGCTTCATGCAGCTGCTCCAGACACGCCCAGGGCATCACGCACCCGGGTCTTGACCTTGACGCGATAGCGCCGGTCGAGGGCCGCCAGCAACCCGCCCAGGCCGGTCAGCAGACCGCCCAGCCAGATCCAGCGGACGTAAGGCTTGATATGCACGCGTACCGCCCAGGCACCGTTCTCCAGCGGCTCGCCAAGGGCGACGTAGAGGTCGCGGGTAAAACCGGCGTCGATGCCGGCTTCGGTCATCATCGACTGCTGCACGGTGTACAGGCGTTTCTCCGGGTGCAGGGTGGTCACTTCACGGCCATCGCGGCTGACCACCACGGTACCCTTGTCGGAGATGAAGTTCGGCCCTTCGAAGTGCCGGGCACCCTGGAACTGGAAGTGGTAACCGCCCAGTTCCACGCTCTCGCCCGGCGCCATGCGCAGGTCGCGTTCGGCGCTGTTGTTGCTCGACAGCACCACGCCCAGCGCGCACACCGCCAGGCCCAGGTGCGCCAGCTGCATGCCCCAGTAGCTGCGACCCAGGCCGGGCAGGCCCTTGAGCAGGCCTTTGTGGCGGGTCTTGTCGAGTATGTCGCGCAGCCCGCCAAGCACTACCCAGGCGGCCAGGGCGAAGGCGGTCAGGGTCGGCCAGTCGAAGTCGTCGACGATAAAGCCCGCCACCGGCGCGAGGATGGCGCTGCCGAGCAGCACCGGGGTCATCATGCTGGCCAGCCATTTGCCGGGGGTGTCTTTCCAGCGCACCACCACGCCCACGCCCAGCACCACCATCAGCAGTGCCATCAGCGGCAGGAACAAGGCATCGAAATACGGAGGGCCGACCGACAGCTTGGCACCGGTCAACGCATCGAGCACCAGCGGGTAAAGGGTGCCGAGCAGAATCATCGAGGCCGCCACTACCAGTACCAGGTTGTTGGCCAGCAGCAGCGTCTCGCGCGACCACAGGGCAAAGCCGACCTGGCTCTTGACCACCGGTGCGCGCAGGGCGAACAGGGTCAGCGATCCACCGACCACGAACAGCAGGAAGATCAGGATGAAAATGCCCCGCGACGGGTCGGCGGCAAACGCGTGCACCGAGGTCAGCACACCGGAGCGCACCAGGAAGGTACCCAGCAGGCTCAGCGAGAACGCGGCGATTGCCAGCAGCACCGTCCAGCTTTTGAACACCCCGCGCTTCTCGGTCACCGCCAGCGAGTGGATCAGCGCCGTACCTACCAGCCAGGGCATGAACGAGGCGTTTTCCACCGGATCCCAGAACCACCAGCCCCCCCAGCCAAGCTCATAGTAGGCCCACCACGAGCCCAGGGTAATGCCGACACCGAGGAAGGCCCAGGCAACGATGGTCCATGGCCGCGACCAGCGCGCCCAGGCGGCGTCCAGGCGGCCACCGAGCAAGGCGGCGATGGCGAAGGCGAAGGCCACCGAGAAACCGACATACCCCATGTACAGCATCGGCGGGTGAACGATCAGGCCAAAGTCCTGCAATAGCGGGTTGAGGTCGCGGCCATCGGTCGGCACCTGCGGCAGCAGGCGCTGGAACGGGTTGGAGGTGATGATCAGAAAGCTCAGGAAGCCCACGCTGATCATGCCCATTACCGCCAGCACGCGGGCCAGCATCACCTGCGGCAATTGCCGCGAGAACACCGACACGGCGAAGGTCCAGCCGCCGAGGATCAGCGCCCACAGCAGCAGCGAACCTTCGTGCGCACCCCACACGGCGCTGAACTTGTAGTACCAGGGCAAGGCGCTGTTGGAATTGCTGGCCACATAGGCGACCGAGAAGTTGTCGGTCATGAAGGCATGGGTCAGGCAGGCGAAGGCAAAGGCCAGGAAGGCGAACTGCCCCCAAGCCGCCGGCCGCGCCAGGCTCATCCACAGGCTGTCGCCACGCCAGGCGCCCAGCAGCGGTACGCTGGCCTGCACGGCGGCAAAGCAGATGGCCAGGATCATCGCCAGCTGGCCGAGTTCGGGGATCACCAGCGCCGCGTTCATGGCCTGGCCTCCCCGCCGGTGGCGGCCTGGCCGCTTTCCTTCAGGGCCTTGGTGACCTCGGGCGGCATGTACTTCTCGTCGTGCTTGGCCAGTACTTCATCGGCCACCACCACGCCATCGGCGTTGAGCTTGCCGAGGGCGACGATGCCCTGCCCTTCGCGGAACAGGTCGGGGAGGATGCCACGGTAGGTGATCGGCACCGACTTGTTGAAGTCGGTGACCACGAAGCGCACGTCCAGCGAATCTGACGAGCGCTGTACCGAACCCTTCTCGACCATGCCGCCGGCGCGAATGCGGGTGTCCAGCGGCGCTTCGCCATTGGCGATCTGGGTCGGTGTGTAGAACAGGTTGATGTTCTGCTGCAATGCGCTCAAGGCAAAGCCGACGGCAACCCCGACGCCGACCAGCAGGCCGACGATGAGCAACAGGCGTTTCTTGCGCTGCGGATTCACTGGTTGTTCTCCCGGCGCAAACGGCGCGCCTCATCTTGCAGGTAGCGACGGCGGGCCAGCACGGGCGCGGCGACATTCAGCGCCAGCACCGCCAGGCAGATGCCATAGGCCGTCCACACGTACAGGCCATGGTGGCCCATGGCGAGAAAGTCACCGAAGGTGGCGAAACTCATTGTGCGGCCCTCCGCCCCAGGCTGTTCAATACTTCGTCCTTGACCCAACTGGCGCGCGCTTCGCGCTTGAGTACTTCAAGGCGCATGCGCAGCAACAGCACCGCGCCAAAGAAGCAGTAGAAGCCCAGCGCCGTGCACAGCAGCGGCAACCACATTTCTGCGGGCATCGCCGGCTTTTCGGTGAGGGTGAAAGTGGCGCCCTGGTGCAGGGTGTTCCACCACTCCACCGAGTACTTGATGATCGGGATGTTCACCACACCGACGATCGCCAGTACCGCACAGGCCTTGGCTGCACTGTCACGATTACTGATTGCCTGGCCCAGCGCAATAATGCCGAAGTACAGGAACAACAGGATGAGCATGGACGTCAGTCGGGCATCCCAGACCCACCAGCTTCCCCAGGTGGGCTTGCCCCAGATGGCCCCGGTGACCAGTGCCACGGCGGTCATCCAGGCACCGATGGGAGCGGCGCACTGCAACGCGACGTCGGCCAGTTTCATCTTCCACACCAGCCCCACCACCCCGGCTACTGCCAGCAGCACGTAGCAGGACTGCGCCAGCATCGCCGCCGGCACGTGGATGTAAATGATGCGGAAGCTGTTGCCTTGCTGGTAGTCCTGGGGGGCGAAGGCCAGGCCCCAGGTGATGCCGACCAGCAGCAGGAGCACGGCAGCGCCGGCAAGCCACGGCAGCATGCGGCCGCTGATGGCATAGAACCATTTGGGGGAGCCCAGCTTGTGGAACCACGTCCAGCTTATTTTCATCAGGGTACATCCAGGGTATTGGCCGGGCTTGAAAGCCCGGGACTCGTTATTCGCCGACGCTGATCTTCAGGCCGGCCGCTATCGCAAAGGGTGCCAGGGTCACGGCCAGCGCCGTCAGGCTGGCGAGCCAGAGCAGGTGGCCGGTTGCCGGCATATTCTGCAACGCCGCTTGCAACGCACCACTGCCCAGGATCAATACAGGGATATACAACGGCAGAATCAGCAATGCCAGCAGCAAACCGCCGCGTTTCAGACCGACTGTCAGCGCCGCACCCACCGCGCCCAGCAGGCTCAGCACCGGCGTGCCCAGCAGCAGCGAGCCGAGCAGCACCGGCAGGCAATGGCTAGGCAGCCCCAGCATCAGCGCCAGCAGCGGCGCCAACAATACCAGCGCCAGCCCGGAAAAGATCCAGTGTGCCAGCACCTTGGCCAGCACCAGCAGCGCCAACGGGTGCGGCGACAGCACCCACTGTTCCAGCGAGCCGTCCTCGAAATCGCTGCGGAACAGGCCGTCCAGCGACAACAGCACCGCCAGCAGCGCCGCCACCCAGACCAGGCCTGGCGACAAGGTTTGCAACAATTGGCTTTCCGGGCCGACTGCCAGCGGGAACAGCGCAACCACGATGGCGAAGAATACCAACGGGTTGGCCAGCTCGGCCGGGCGGCGGAACAGCAGGCGCGCTTCTCGGCGCAACAACAGGATGAATACGCTCATGCCGCCCATTGCCCCAGGTTCAGTTCACGGTAACCGGAGGGCTTGCGTTCCAGTGTGTGGTGGGTGGTCAGCACTACTGTGCCGCCCTGCTCGCAGTGGGCCGCCAGGTGCGCCTCGAGCTGCGCCACGCCCTGCTTGTCGAGGGCGGTGAAGGGTTCGTCGAGGATCCACAGCGGCGGGCTGGCCAGATACAGCCGGGCCAGGGCCACGCGGCGCTGCTGGCCGGCAGACAGGGTATGGCACGGCACGTCTTCGAAACCACGCAGGCCGACGTCCGCCAGTGCCGCCCAGATCGCTTCGCGGCTGGCCGGCTGGTGCAGGGCGCACAGCCAGGTAAGATTCTCTTCGGCGGTGAGCAGGTCCTTGATGCCGGCGGCGTGGCCGATCCACAGCAGGATGCTGGCCAGGGCGTGGCGCTGCTCGGCCAGTGGCTTGCCGCCCAGCAGGATCTGCCCGGCCGTCGGCTGCATGAGCCCGGCCAGCAGGCGCAACAGGCTGGTCTTGCCGCTACCGTTGGGGCCGCTGATCTGCAGCATGTCGCCCGGCCGCAGCTCAAAAGCGAGATGCTCGAACAGCAGGCGCCAGTCGCGCTCGCAGGCCAGGCCCGCGGCTTGGAGGTGAAGGGTCACGGTTTCGCCTTATCTTTGTAGGGTTCCGGAGCGGTGTCGCCTGCTTCGCGGGCACGCCCGCTCCCACAAGGTTTCACGCAAGGCTTGAAAGCTGCGCAAGACCCTGTGGGAGCGGGCATGCCCGCGAAGCAGGCGACACGGCACTGAAGCCCTGTATCTCAAGTCGCCCCACTCGCTGCCGTTATACTGGCAACGACGGACGGTCGGCATTATTACACGCGCCGCCGCGCTGCCAAGAGGGCGGGTTCGACAGGTTGTATACAATCATGACTGAAATCAATAGTCTCGGCGCACAAACCGCGATCAGCCCCCAGGCCTTGAAGGCAGGCATGACCGGCGAACTGCTGCGCCTGACGCAACCGCAGCCCGGCTTGATGGCCCCCGGCGAAACCGCACAGGCCGAGGTCATGTCGTTGCGCCAGGTGGGCCAGGATTTCCAGCTGGTGCTGCGGCTGATGCAGGCCAACGGCACCCAGACCCAGCTGCAAGCCAGCGCCAGCCAGCCCTTGCCCCAGGGCAGCCAGGTCACCGTCAGCCAGACCGAAAGCAACCGCCTGGCGATCATGCTGCAGCAGGCCAGCGCCAGCCAGGTCGCCACCCTCACCCAACTGGACACCAGCAAGGTGCCGGTCGGCACCCTGCTGCAGGGCAAGGTCCTGACCAACCAGGCGCTGGCCCAGGCGCCCGGCCAGCCCGCCGTCTACCGGGCGCTGGTCAGCCTGCTGAACAGTGCCCAGGCCGGCGCTACCTTAAGCGTGGACAGCCCGCGACCGCTGGCCGTCGGCAGCCTGCTCAGCGCGCTGGTGCAGGGCGACCAGTCTCTGCGCTTTGTACCGCTCAGTGGCCGCCAGGACCAGCTCAGCATTGCCCAGCAGCTGCTGACCCAGCAAAACCGCCAGGCTTCGCTGCCCGGGTTGCTCAATGCCCTGCAACAGGTGGCGCGCGATCCGGGCGCCGATGGCGAACTGCGAGCAAGCGCCGAACGCCTGCTGGCCAGCCTGCCGGATGCCCGGCAACTGGGTGATGCCAAGGCAGTGGCTCAAGCCCTGAACAACAGCGGTGCCTTTCTCGAAGCCAAACTGCTGGGCGGCTTCCCGGCCAGCGTCGCCACCGACCTGAAGGCGCACTTGCTGCGGCTGATCGCCGTCGCACCGGCGAGCGTACCCGGAGCACCCAACCTGGCGCCCGCCAGCCTGGCCGTCACCATGCCGGCCCTGGCCCGCAGTGCGCTGGGCATGCTCGAACGGGTCAGCCCCAAGCCACAGCCGGGCGCATTCCCGCTGCCATCGCGCCTGCTCAAGGCCATGGAAGACGAAGGCGACCTGCAGCAACTGCTGCGACTGGCCGCCGCCGCGGTTTCGCGCCTGCAAAGCCATGCCATGAGCAGCCTTCAACAAACCGGTACGCTGGAAAATGGCAACCTGCAGACCACCTGGCAAACCGAAGTGCCGATCCGTCACGGCCAGGAGTTCATCCCGTTGCAGGTCAAGCTGCAGCGCGAGGAAACGCCACAACAGCAGGCCGACCGCCAACAGGAATCAGCCGACCCACTGCAAGCCCTGTGGCGTATCGAGCTGGCTTTCGACCTCTCGCCCCTTGGCCCGGTGCAGGTCCAGGCACAACTGAGCCAAGGCCGCCTGGGTGGCCAGCTTTGGGCGGAACGCGAGGCGACAGCCCGGCTGATCGACAGCCAGCTCGGCAGCTTGCGCGAACGCCTGTTGGCGCGGGGCCTGGATGTGGGTGATCTGGAATGCCATCCTGGTATCCCGCCACAAGGCCCGCGTACGCGGGTAGAACAACGCTGGGTGGATGAGAACGCATGACGCACCAACCTGCACGGCAGGCAATTGCCCTGTTCTACGACGGGCAGCAAGCCCCTACCCTCACCGCCAAGGGCGACGATGCGCTGGCCGAGGCCATCCTGGCATTGGCCCGCGAGCACGAAGTGCCGATCTACGAAAATGCCGAGCTGGTGCGCCTGCTGGCGCGCCTGGAGCTGGGGGACCAGATACCGGAGGCGCTGTACCTGACCATTGCCGAAATCATCGCCTTTGCCTGGCACCTGCGGGGCAAAGTGCCCGCGGGCTTCGATGACGAACCGGCCACCCCAGAGGCAACCCCACCGCTGCTCGGAAGGCTGCTGCCCGGAGGCGAAGGCGCCTGACCGCCATGGTATTCATGCAAATTGCCTTTTTGCGCCATCTTGGTAACGTGCCGTTCAAGGTCAGGCGCTTGGCGATGTAAGGAATACTGTAATGCGTACCATCTGGTTCTTGCTGCTCCCGGGCACCCACATCCTTGATCTCGGCGGCCCGTTACAAATCATGGCGAGCCTCGAAGAACTCCAGCTGGCACCGGTCAACGTACGTTGCATAGCCGCCAGACAACAAGTCAGCAGTTTCCAGGGCGTGACATTGAGTGGCCTGCACCAGTTGCCTGAGCGGCTCGCACCGCAGGACTTGCTGTTCGTGGTAGGCAACAAGCTCTCTGCGACACCCGCCGAAACAGCGATATTGACCGCCACCGCCCTGTGGCTGGCGAAGGTGGTCAGGCAAACGCCGGATATAAAGCTGTGCTCCATATGCACCGGTGCGTTCCTGCTGGGCGAAGCTGGCTTGCTGGATGGCCGGCAATGCACCACGCACCATCGTTATGTCGACTTGCTTCGGTCGCGCTACCCAGCAGCCAAGGTGCTGGAGAACCGCCTGTTCGTCGAGGACGATGGCGTGTTCACCTCGGCAGGCGTTTCCAGCGGAACCGACCTGGCGTTGCACATCGTCAGCCTGGAATTTGGCAAGGTAGTGGCCAACCAGGTGGCGCAGGAGCTGGTCATCTACCGTCGCCGCGCTGGCGAAGATGTGCAACTGCGCGCGGCTGACCTGGCGCGCAACCACATCCACCCGTTGGTGCATGCGGCCCAGGACTACATCGATGCACACCTGGGTACCCACTTCAGCTTTGAACAACTGGCCAGCCAGTTCAATGTCAGCTACCGGCACCTGGCGCGGCTGTTCCGCGATAATACCGGTCAAACGCTGCAGAGCTACCTGCGCACTCAACGCATCGACCTGGCCCGTGAACTTTTGCGCAGCAGCCACCTGAACGTGGAACAGATCGCCGAACGTTGCGGCTACGGCAGCAGCCATGCCTTTCGCCTGGCATGGCGTCAGGAAATGCCGCAACCGCCACTGCAGTTTCGCCATGCTCTGGCCCACGAGGGCGCCTAGATTTCGACTGCTATCGCTCGCTTATCGCAGTCGGGGCGAAGCTTTCGGTGAAAAACTCCACCACGGCCCGGCGCGAAGCGTCGCGCGCTGCCGGGTCAGGTGCCGAACGCCCCACGCCGCCCTGGCCACGATGCAGGAACGGGTCCTGATACTCCTGGGCGGCCTCCAGCCCATTGAAACCGTGCTCTGCGCCGGGGTAAACCAGCACCTGCGCCCGCGCCTGGTCTTCGCTGGGCAGGGTTGAAATAAGCGACGGGCAGGCACCCGGGTCATCTTCGTACTGGTCGTTTTCCCCTACCAGCACCAGCAAGCGCGCCGGGGCCAGGTGCTTGAAGGTATAACCCGGCACATGGTTGTAACCCCAGCACACGGGGTAGAACGCGGCCATCGAGATGGGGCGTACGCCTGAGGCTTGCTCCAGCTCGTCATTGATGGGTGCAGAGGCGGCGAGCATGGCCTGTACGCCCCCCCAGGAAAACCCGAGCACCCCCACGCGGTGGCCGTCGACGCCAGGCTGCTTGGCCAGGTAAGCCAGGGCGCCTGCCAGGTCCGGCAGGGTATCGTGCACACGTGGCGGCCGCCCTTGTGCACCGCCTGTGAGCCTGCGCGCGCCCCACATGTCCAACTCCAGCGTTGCGATGCCGCGGGCATTCAGGTCACCGCCATGCAACGGACCGCGCGAATCCATCCCCGCCGAGCCATGCAGGATGATCACGGCCGGTACCGGCCCCGCGGCTTTGGCCGGCAGCGACAACACAGCCGGAACCCGAATCGGTATCGCCTTGCCAGCGGATGGCAGTGGCTGACTATAGAAAGAGACCAGCCGTTTGCTGACCGTGGCAACGGTGCCGCTGTCGCCAGCGGCGACCTCAGCCCGGGCCGTTGCGAACTGAAGGGCGCAGCCCAGCACCAAGCTGATGGCCATTACTTTGAACATCTGGTTACCCCTGAACGTCATGAGCGGGTGTTGAACCGGCACCCGTTATCGAAAATTGACGGCGCCCGGCATCAGCCGCACATCGCCAGTACTGCCAGGCCGTCGACATGCCATTGGGTGAATGCCAACGGGTCGAGCATCGCCATGCCCGTCATCACGCAACTCGCCAGCGCGAAAGCCACGGCATAGAAGCGCACTTCCTTAACGCAGGCCGTGCCATACACCGCGATCAGTGCAAGGATCTGCACCCCCACGGCGAACACGCCAATGCCGAATCCTGAAGCGAGCAGTTCAGTCATTGAACACCGCGTTCCGGGCACAGCCGACCGGCACTGTCATGGATGATTGCAAGGACACGGCGTGGAAAGCCTGTTGCAGGTCGGCCTTGATATCGTCCACACGCTCCAGGCCGACGCACAACCTGATCAAACCATCCGTGATACCCGCCTGATGCCGCGCCTGTGCGTCCAGTCGCCCGTGCGTGGTTGTGGCTGGATGCGTGACCATGCTGCGGGTGTCGCCAATGTTGGTACAGCGCGCCACGCAACGCAGTTGGTCAATCCATTGCCAGGCTGCGGCCTGGCCCCCGACGATCTCGAAAGCCAACAGCCCGCCATGGCCGTCCTGCTGGCGGCATGCCAATGCGTGCTGGGGGTGGTGCTCGAGGCCGGTGTAATGCACCGCCGTCACCAGGTCCTGATGGGCAAGCCAGCGGGCCAGCTCGAAGGCGCTCTCCTGCGCCCGCATCATCCTGACTTCAAGGGTTTCCAGGCTTTTGAGCAGCAGCCAGGCGTTGAACGGGCTGCAGGAAATGCCCAAGGTACGCAGAACACCCCGCAACACCTGAATGAGGCTTTGCGAACCGGTCACGACGCCCGCCAAGGCACGCCCTTGGCCATCCATGTACTTGCCGGCGGAGTGGATGACCAGGTCCGCTCCCAGTGTGTGGGGCCGCTGAAAAACCGGGGTAAGCAAGGTGTTGTCCACCACCAGCAACGCGCCTTTTTCATGTGCCAGCAAGCTTATGGCGCGGATATCACCGATTTTCAGCAGCGGATTGGAGGGCGACTCCAACACCACCAGACGGGTCCTGCCGTCGATTGCCGAAGTCCACTGCGCCAGGTCTGTCAAATCGACGAACCGGGCCTCGATCCCGAACCGGGCCATGTAGTAGCTGAAGGCATTGACGGTAGTGCCGAACACGTCACGGCTGCAGACAATGTTGTCACCTTGCTGGAGAAAGGCGTGACAAAGCGCGGTGAAAGCGCCCATGCCGGAAGCGAACGCCACTGCGCTTTCAGCGTTTTCCAACGCTGCCACACGGCTTTCAAACGCTTGAACGGTCGGGTTGGTGAACCGGCTGTATACATTGCCCTGCTGTTGCCCGCTGAAGCGCTCGCAAGCCTCTCTCGCTGAAGCGAAGGTATAGGCGGACGTCATGGCCAAAGGCTCGCAGAACACATCGGACAGGTCACTGACCCGGTGAGCATGCAGCGCCCTGGTTGCATTGAAATCAGTTGCGTTGAAATCATCCAGGCCAATCACGGTAGATTGCATGGGTTTGCGCCTCCTTGTTTGCATTGAACAATGGGCAATTGATTGGTGGACTATTCAGGTTCGGCGAGTTGAGCGGCCAGGGTTTCGCTTGATGGGCGAACCGCTATCAGCCACAACGATGCCAGGGCAGCCACCGCCGTGGCCGTGGCCAGGCCGGCCAAGGTCAGCTGATAGCTTTGATGCCGGTCGAAATCCAGTGCGCCCAGCTGCGTGGCAACCAACGCGCCAAGTTGATGTACCAGGAACAGCATCCCGAACACCTTGCCTTTGATTTCGGCGCCATACAGCGCGAAGCAAAAGGCAGACGTGAGCACCACCGTTCCGAGGTAACTGGCGCCAAACAGCACAGCGAACACGTAGGTTCCGAGAGGCCCAGGCGTGGTCAGCAGCACGATGACCGCAGCGGTTCGCAGCAGGTAGAACATCATCAGCAGCAGCCCCTTGTTGTAGCGGGTGGCCAACCAGCCCGCCAGCAGGCCACTGACCAGCTCCAGCACACCTAACAGGCTCAGGCCGCTGGCCTGTACCGAACTGGGCAGCGCCTCACCCTGCCAGAACGACACCAGGTGAACATCGATGAACGCCATGGTGGCACCACAACTGGCGAAACTGAGGGCCAGCACGAAGAAGCGCGGATCACGCAGCAGAAACGTCACCGGATGCCTGACCTTTGCCGCCTGCGGGTCCGGCTTCAACGGCACGGTGCGGGATACCCAATACAGCGCCAGGCTCAGAGGCACCAGGAAGATCAGGCCAACCCAGGAGAACACCGACTGCCAGGGCACGCTCTGCTGCAGCATGATCCACAACGGCGACAGCACGATGAAGCCGATGGAGGTGCCGTTGGTGACGAATGCGAAAGCGAAGGCCTTGAACCGTTCGGCGACCAGGCGATCGACCAGAATACCCATGGGTACATAGGTCATCGCAGCAAGGGCAAAGGCGCCGAGCAGGCCATACAACAGGGTGAACACCAGCAGGTGCGAGCCCGCGAAGGTCACGCCCAGCAGCACCACCCCGCCGCTGACACTGCCCAGGGCCACCGTGCTCAAGGGGCCGACCCTGTCGCTCAACCAACCCACCACAGGCGATACCAGGCCGATGGTCAGGACGAACAGCGATCCTGCCGTGGCCAAGGCTGCGCGCCCCTCGCCAAAGTGGGAGGCCAGGTCGACGAAGTAGACCTGGTACAACCCCTTCAAGGCGCTGGACAGGAACATCACCACGAAGCCGACTACCAGCACCGAGACGATCAAGGTAGAGCTGAATTTCTGTTTCATGGGCAATCCTTATCGTGTGGGCATTACACCGCCTCGGCTTGCGGAGCTCGGCAATACGCCTGGTACATGTTTTCGTACATCGCGTAGAACAGCTGGCAGGTGTGGTCTACCGCCTGCAACGCCTCTTCCTGCATCTGCGCCGTGGTGCACAACTGCGAGACAAGGTCCAGGCCTTCATTGACATGGCCCACGTCTTCCTTCTGGTGTACCGAAAAGAACAGCAAGTCTTGTTCGGCCAGGCCATAGGCACGCCCCAGCAGCACATGCCGTGCATCACCTGCGACGGTCTCGAGGTTCTGCCCCTCGCTGGCGATCATCACTGCTGCCGCACCAATGTGATAACGCGCCGGGTCACGTACCGCTTGCAGGCGGAAATCGATCAACTCCCATGTAGCTGGCAGCGGTTGCTCGGCATCACGCTCGGCATCGCTGATACCGAGCGCCCTCAGGAAGTTCTGCATGAGCACGACATGATTGTCGGTGCGGGACAGCCGACCGGTTTCTTCTTCGAAACAATTGGTGATCAGCGCCCGCTTGTGAGCGGGCAGCGGGCAATAGAAGAACAAGTGCTCGACATAGGTCAGGAAATACTTGGTGAGCTGGTAGCCTTGCAGCGCGACCTTGCGCAGCAGCGGCCTGTTGCCCTCAGGCGCAAGCAGTTCCTTGAAAATCGGGTGGGACAAGGTCAGATGGTGGTGCAGCTTCTGCTCCAACTGATCGCGAAAATCTGCGGTAGATAAGGCCATTGGGGGTGTTCCTTGGGTCAGAAAGGCAGGTGCCGTTGACGGCGATGGCCGCAGGCAGTGTTGACGAAGGGCAAGTCAGTTCAGGTTGAGTCGCAGCGCAAGGCCTTCCACGGACTGGGCCATGTAATGGCCGCGGTGCTTCACGCCGTCGACCCGTGCGTAGTCGTCCAGCACGCCGTAGGTCTGGAACCCGAAGGTTTGCCATAACCGGTGCGCCCGGGTGCCCTCGCGTACATCCAGGGTCAACAGCTCGATACCTTGGGCCTGGCAAAGGCGCACGACTTCCCCGAAAGCCCTTGCCACCAGGCCGGTCCCGCGATAGGCCGGATGCACCACGCCCTTGCTCAGGTCGGCAATATGCCGGCAGTTCGGCATGCTGCTGCGCGAAACAATGACCAGGCAGGCAGGCCCGGCCATTGCCTGGCCGAGCAAGACGTGGGTATCGCCGCCATGGATGCGCTCTTGCAACGCGGCAGTGAATTCGACGCTCTGCCCGGCAGACATCTCGTGCTCGTAACCCAGAACACCGCCATCGCCAACCGTGCTGTTGATGAGTTGCATGATGGCCGGCGCGGTATCGCTGTCGGCCTGGCGCAACCATTGCAACTGTGGCTCGCCGGGGGCCACCTGCTTTGAAGAGAGCGTGTTCATTGCGTAAATCCCTTGTGCGTACAAGCAGGGATTTAAACGTTTAAGGGCGACGCCGGGTAAGAAGGGAACCGGACAGGAAGCGGCAGGATAGTGACATGCACGACCAAAATGCCATCAGCGCCGGAGGGCCGGGGGTGACGAGATCGGCCAGGCCGCGTACCGACATATCTACCACCGCTTTTACGTACCCCTGCTTCAACCTTGCCGGCTTCCTCTCAGCGCAGGTACCCACATGCATTCGACTCGCATCAACGTGATGGGCACGCATTACGTTATAGACCACCTCGGCCATGTGCCTCGCCCCGATCAAGAAGCCAACCGCGCCATCCGCCAATGGCTCGCGCAGCAAGGCCATGACCTGGACCCAAACCAGCTTGACGTCGTTACCCTCCACTACTGCCCTGACGGTGCAGGTGGCCAGCTGGCCGCAATCAGCCAACGTATCAGCCTGACCCAGGCACTGCTGGGCAACTGGCAGGGCGAGGCGGCCAATGACGTGTTCGGCAAGCTGCTGCAAGCACCGTGGGCAGGTACATTGCCCGCAGGCCCGCTACGGTTGGTGGACACCCTCCCGGCACCCGCCTTCAATCACTACGGGGCACCCTTCGAAGTATTCAACGGCCTGTTCCGGCGCACTGCCCCGCAACGCTACGACGCTTCCACCCATTTGCCGGTAAGCGCCGAAGCCTTCCAGCACTTCATCACCCAACTGGATTTCCAGCATCCTTTCAAGGCGGCGCTGGATGCCTACTGGCGAGACCATCTGCGCAGTCACAGGCTGGCGCTGAAGCTCAACTTCATCGCAGCTTGCAATAAACAGGTCAGCGAAGGCAGCCTCAGCGAGCCGGCGCGGCAGCTGATCTGGCAGGCGGCTGGGCTGATGCCGAAGCGCAACAGGGTGCGTCGCAGCACATTGAGCATTTACGGCTATGCAGCGACCGACTTGTTGTACCTGAATGACCCCATCACCGACCTGACAGTGCTGTACATACCTGGCAACAGCTCGCCCTTGCTGACGTTCAGCAGCGAACGAGAATTGAAAGCCTGGGTCGGCGAACAATGCAAAGACCCGGCCAGACGCCAGGCCTTGAAACAGCACTTTCGTCTGGCCGATTGCCCACAAGGTCTCGACTTCAGCGGCCTGGACACCGCCCTGGAGGGCCTGGGCGCCTACCCAGAGCGACATCTGTTACCGCCTGAACATGGTTACTTCAACGACGATGGCACCTGGCCCCCGCAAACCTATGTCAACTATCGGCCTGCCAGATACAACCCCAGGATGAAGGGCGATCTGTTTCAGGCGCTGGCCGAGCGCCAGCGCCAGCGCAGCTACGACGATGCCGCATTTCTGATCACTGCTGACAGCGAGGTTACCAAGGCCAGATGGCGTGGCTACCTCACCACCACGCTCAACCTGCTTGCGCCACTTTGCATGGTGGTGCCGGGCCTGGCCCCTCTGCTGGCCGTTGGCGGCATCGCCCAGTTTGGCCTGGGGCTTGACCAGGCGATCAATGGCAAGTCATTGCAGCAGCGCCAGGACGGCATCGACAACATCACATGGGGCCTGTTCAACGCGTTGCCACTGGCGGCAGGCGGGGCCTCGCGGGCCTCGGCGCTATTCGAATTCAAGACCGAGGGCTTCGCTCCACCGACACGGTTGCGTGATCAGCTCGGCTACCCGCTGAGCCCGCTTTCGCCGCCGCGGTTACCCGAACCCGAGGGCGCCCGCTATTTCCATGTCACCGACCCGATCGAGCCCCTGGCGGACAGCGATCAGGCAGTTGCCGACGCAGTCATTCGCACACCGCAGTACGATGGTGAGCCAGACAAGCTCGCAGCCAGCATCGATACCTATAACACCCGCGTCATCTACGACATGGCACGGGACGTCTTCATCCAGGCCGAGGATGTGAACCAGGCCGACCCTGTCGGCTTCGTGGCAGTACTCGGCAGCAGGGACCTGCGACCTGCACCACAAGGGCGTGTGGCAACCAATGCAATGCGCGTCCGGACCCTGCGGGCGCTGGGCGTCGACCTGCCATTACCGCTACAGATACCGGTCAGAGCACCGGGGAGTTGGCCAATACCCAAGCGCATTTCCTGCCTGTGGGTCGGTGACCAGATCATCGGTCAGGAGCTGCTGGCCAACCTGGGCCAGAACGCAGCGCGGCTGCAAGGCAGCGAATACAGCATGCGGTTGTTCCTTTCCAGTACAGCCCGGCAGGCCTTTGCCGAAAACCTGGATCTGCTGACCAGTCATGCCCCGGGCTTGCAGGTGCTGCCGCTGGAAGAGCAGGCCTTCTTCCAGAATTTCCGCCAAAGCAGGTACTACGCGCAGTACGACGCTGCCCTGGATGGCAACGGCGGCGTCGCCCGCAACTATGCATCGGCATGCGACGTGCTGCGCTACCCGATGCTGCACCACGAAGGTGGCTTGTACATGGACGTCGATGACACGTTGCTGGCACCAGGCGAATACCCATTGATCATCGACGGGCGCCCGGAAGGCGACGCCAGTGAGCCCATCGACCAGGTCGAGTTGAGCACCGACGCCAATGGGCTGCTTCTGGCACCGCCCATGTCCAACGAAAGGATGAGCATGAACTGCCTCTACAACTCCAGCATGATCGGCAGCCACCCAGGCAACCCCACCCTGGAGGCCATTTCCGAAGAAATGTACACGCGCTACCAGCTCAACCGCGAATTCTACGACAGCAAGCCCAGCCTGGCCGACGACCCGGCGAACTTCTATCACTACGCCAAGCGGCTGAGCTACCTCACCGGCCCTGCCCTGCTCAGCGACGTGGTCGATAGGCAACTGCCTAGCCTGCGTCTCCTGCGACAGCTCACCAATCTCTATGGGATACCGCGCATCAACGCCTACCAGTTCGTCGATTTGCCGCGCATGCGCGAGGCAGTGCGTACGCTGCTGCCCCTGAACCGGTTCTCCAAGGTCGGTGGCAACCATTCCTGGAGCCGAACATGACCCAGCGCCTACCCGTGGTCGGCGCAGCCGGCCAAGATTACGTCAAGGCAATGTTGGGTTCCGTGCCACGCCCGGACCGCAATGCCAGTGCCGCCATCCGCGACTGGGCACGCCAGCAGCAACTGGACCTGGAACCCGACAACACACTTGCGGTGACATTGCATTGCAAATTCGTACCCAAGCGGGGTTGGCTGGCCAAGGTCGTCCAACAAATGAGCCTGACCGAAGCACTATTGAGCAATTGGCAGCAAAGCGGCTATTCCAAGGCTGCCGAGCAAATCGCGCAGCTGCTGCTAAAAGGCGGAACGGCAGCCTTCGACCTGCTCGGTTCACTGCCGGACCTGTCCCTGCTACACGGTCGAGCGCGCTGGGCCCAGGAATTCAGTCACGGCCAAGTGACGATCGTCGATGAGTTGCCTGGAAGCGGCCTGGCCCATGACATTGATGTGCACACCGAATTCCATGGCCTTTTCCGCCAGACCGCACCCATGCGCTACGACGCCGGCACTTATGTCCAGGTAGACGCCACGACCTTCCAGGCTTTCATCTGGCAGCTCGACTTCCAGAACGTATTCAAACGCCAGCTCGATGCCTTCTGGGCCGGCACCGCCAGCCAGTACAGCGCCAGCGCGTGCATCGCGTTCCTCGCTGCCTGCAACCGGCAAGCTTTGCGGGGCAACCTCAGCGAACATGGACGCAGCCTGGCGTGGCGGGCGGCTGGAGTGGAACGCTGGCACCACGGCGCAAGCCTCATTGCCAACGGGGTAGACGCCAGGCTGCTTAACATCAATGGTTACCCATCAAGCGACATCCTCTGCCTGAGCGATATCCGCAGTCACCTCACCCTGCTGTATATCCCGGGCAATGCGGCACCGCTGCATGAGTTCGCCAACCCGGGCGCCATGCGTGCGTGGCTTGCAAGGCAATGCCGCGATGCAGCCAAACGGGCTGCCCTGCTTGCGCACTTCAGGGCTTGCGATATTCCGGACAGGATTGGCTGGTCGGGGTTGCGTCGGGTGCTTCGGGGCCTGGCCGATTTCCCGCCCCGCCAGATCATTCGGCCTGCAACCAGTGTGTATCGCCTGGTCAGGGTATGGAACCCGCATACCTTGATCAACTACAAGGCGGACACTTACAGCCCACGCATCGAATACAACCTGTTCGAAGCATTGACGGTGGCCCAACGTCAACGCAGCCAATCCGACGCCGACTTCCTGATCACGCGCGACAGTGAAGTGACCAAGGCCGCATGGCGCAGCTATTTCTACCTGACCATGAACCTGGCCACACCGTTTCTACTGGTGGTTCCCGAACTGGTCCCCCTGGCTGCCGTGGCCGGGGTTGCCCAATTTACAATAGGCCTGGACCAGGCGCTGCACGACAAGCATCCGGACCAACAGCTCGAAGGCGCCGAGCAGGCCGTGTTCGGCCTGCTGAACGCAGCCCCGGGGCTGGCGCGCGGGGTCAAGGCGAGCAAGGCGCTGTTCGGCCGACGCCCTATTGGCTTCATCAAACCGGTGAGGCTCAATGGCCGCATAGGTTACCCGCTGAGCCCGGTATCGCCGCCACGCTGGCCCGGCCCGGCGATGACACCCTATTTCCAGGACCTCGCAGAAGCAGGTGACCAAGTGGCTGCCACCTGGCCCGGCGCCGACTCACACGTTGCCCGCTGCGTAACGCGGCGCAGGGCATTCGGCACGGGTGACGAACTGATCGGCGATGCGGGCAACGGCCCCCACCCACTCTACTACGACGCCCGACAGGACAGTTTCGTGCTCAAGTACCCCAACGGCACACGCGGCGCCCAGCACTATGTGGCCAGCACCGACCCGCTGCAGCCCTCGATCAGCCGGCTGCTGCCCGATACGGACCCGTCGCGGGAAATCAGCCCGGCATCGCGCTCGCGTACGCTGCGGGCACTGGGTATCGATCTGCAGCTGCCCGTCGACCTCGACGCCCTGGGGACCGCACCAGGCATACCCGTCCCCAGGCAGGTTTTTCACATCTGGCTGGGTGACAGGACGATCGCCGGTGATTACCTGGCTGCGCTCGACAACAACGTACAGGCACTGCGCAACAGCGATTTCACGCTCAAGCTCTACCTCTCCAATGCAAACCCTCAGGCATTCGAACGCAACATGACCCTGCTGCAGCCCCGCATCGCCGAGGGGCTGAAGGTGGCGGTGCTGGAGCACCAGACCTTCTATCGCCAGTTCGAGGCAAGTGAATACTTCGGCCAGTACCAGGCTGCGCTGGAAGGGAATGGCGGTGTGGCGAGCAACTTCTCCTCGGCCTCGGACATCTTGCGCTACCGCGTCCTGCACAGCGAAGGGGGCATCTACCTGGATATTGACGACCATCTGCTGGTCGAGCCGGACGCAACCGGGCAGCTGCGGGCAAAGATCGACAGCGTACCGCTCACCACGCCACTCGACGGGCTGCTGCTGAGGAGCCCGGTGTGCAATGCGCAATTGGGCATGTATACCAGCTACAACACCAGCATGATTGGTAGCCGTGCTGGCAATCCGGTGCTGAATGCCATATCCGACGAGATACTGACCCGCTACCTCACCCCAGAGGGCCAGGCGTTCTACCAGGTCCCCAAGCCGCCGCGACAGTATGCGGCGGCATTCCAGGCCTATACCGAAAGGCTCAACACGCTGACCGGGCCTGCGGTGCTCAACCACGTGATCGACCAACGTCTACCTGAGCTGTACACCTTCAGGCAGGTGGCAGACCTGGCAAACATGCACACCCTGAACTACGACGCGCTGCTGGATGAAGCAGCACAACGGCGTGCAGAGCTGCGCTTGCTGCCACTGGAAGAGGTCGCAATGGCGGGGAACGCACAGGGCTACTGACTGCCGAGCGAGCCTGCACGGCCGCTGCAGCAGATGGCCGCCCAATGCTCATGGCAATCAGTTGCTGCGATGCAGCTTGCTCATCAGCTCGGCCTCGGCCTGGGTGAGGCCGCAGCTTTCGGTCAGCTCGGCCACGCTGGCCCCCATGCCCACCAGCTTGGCCGCCTGGGTGAAGGTGACGTTGTGCGGGTCGCGTTGCTCCAGCTGCTGGATCTTGTCTGGCAGCGGAGCAACCGCCACGCGCAGGTCATGCAGCGCCTCGCCCATGCGCACGGTACCGTTCTGGTAGTCGTCCAGGCGCTTGGCCAGGTCCTTGATGCGCTGGTCACGCAGCGCATCACCCGCCGCCTGCTGCGCAGCCAGCTCGCGCTGGCGCTTGCTGTAGTTGAGGAAAAACCACAGGCTCAGCGCCCAGACCAGCGCCAGGAAGATGACAGCAACCTCTAGGATCAACTCAGATATTCTCCAGCTCGGACCATTCTTCCTCGGTCATCATCTTGTCCAGCTCGACCAGGATCAACAGCTCGCCGTTCTTGTTGCAAACACCCTGGATGAACTTGGCCGACTCTTCGTTACCCACGTTCGGCGCGGTCTCGATCTCGGACTGACGCAGGTACACCACCTCGGCCACGCTGTCGACCAGGATCCCGACCACTTGCTTGTCGGCCTCGATGATGACGATACGGGTGTTGTCGGTGACTTCGGTCGGCATCAGGCCAAAGCGCTGGCGGGTGTCGATCACGGTCACCACGTTGCCGCGCAGGTTGATGATGCCCAGCACATAGCTTGGCGCACCCGGCACCGGGGCGATCTCGGTGTAGCGCAACACTTCCTGCACCTGCATCACGTTGATGCCGTAGGACTCATTGTCCAGACGGAAGGTAACCCACTGCAGGATCGGATCTTCGGAACCTTGTGCAGACGACTTTTTCATTCCCCTACCCTCAAAATCCGCCATCGGCGGTGTGTTCGGTGTCATTTCTGTTTGGCGTGCATCTGCTTGACCGCGCCACTGGCGATCAGCTCGGCCAGTGCCGCGACGTCGAGCAGTGCACACATGTGTTCAATCACCGTGCCGGCCAGCCACGGGCGCTGGCCACGCTGGCTGCGCCACTTGATCTCGGACGGGTCCAGACGCAGCGAGCGGCTGACCTGGTGCACGGCCAACCCCCATTCGTAGCCCTGCACGGAAATCACGTATTGCAGGCCTTGGCGAAAATCATCCCGGTAGCGGTCGGGCATCACCCAACGCGCGGTATCCAGCACCTTCAGGTTGCCGGCCTGGCAGGTCAGGATGCCGAGGAACCAGTCGGGCTGGCCGAACAGCGGTGTCAGTTCCTGGCCGGCCAGGGTGTAGATCGAGCCAAGGCACACCAGCGGCACCGCCAGGGTCAGCCCGGCCACATCGAACAGCAGGCATTCGAACGGCTCGGCGGCCCAGGCCGGGCGGCCATCGACCGTGGCCGGGGGCACAGGCACCTGCGGCGCCGGCAGGTGCACATCCACCAGCGGCACTGCCGGTTCCACGGTTTGCTCTTCGACCAGCACCGGGATGCTTGCCTCGGCCACCACTTCGCGCTCGACCACCGTCACCACCGGCGCTTCCACCGGCATCACGCGGGGCAGCACCGCCAGCCTGGGCTCGGCGAATGGCCGTGGTGCGGGGCGGACGGTTGCTTCGGCTGGCGCAGGCCTGGCTTGCTGCAAGGCATCACGCGCCTGCTCTTCGCGCACGGCCTCGGCGAACTCGTCCGCCGCCGCTGGCGCCTCGAACAGGTCTTCGTCTTCGGTAGCCTCCTGCAGCAGGCCGTCGAGGTACGACTGCAGGGCCATCTGTGGCCGGTTGCTGGTTTGCCGGGTCTGGGTCATCAGGCCACCTGCGCTGCAGTCTTGTAGGTCAGCAGGTGCTTGAGCAGCGCCCGATAGGCAATCAGGCCGCGGCTCTTGCTGTCGAATTGCGAGGGTGTGACGCCCTTGCGGCTGGCATCGCGCAGGCGCGTATCCACCGGGATGTAGCCCTGCCACACATGTTGGTCGTAGGTGTCTCGCAGCAGCTTGAGCGTGGCCAGCGAGGCCTGGGTACGGCGGTCGAACAAGGTCGGCACTATCTGGTACGGCAGCGCCTGTTTGCGCGAACGGTTGACCATGGCCAAGGTACCGACCATGCGCTCCAGGCCCTTGACCGCGAGAAATTCGGTTTGCACCGGGATAACCAGCTGCTGGCTGGCTGCCAGGGCATTGACCATCAGCACGCCGAGCAAGGGTGGGCTGTCGATCAGGGCAAAGTCGAAATCCTGCCACAGCTGCGCCAGACTCTTGGCGATCACCAGGCCCAGGCCGTTCTGCCCCGGTGACTGGCGCTCCAGCACCGCCAGCGCGGTGCTCGACGGCAACAGCGAGATGCGCTCGTCACTGGTGGGCAGCAGCAGTTGCCCGGGCAGGCCCTCAGGTACCGCGCCCTTGTGCAGGAACAGGTCGTAGCAGCTGTGCTCCAGGGCATCGGGGTTGTGCCCGAAATAACTGGTCATCGAGCCGTGCGGGTCGAGGTCGACAACGACCACACGCTTGCCGGCCTCGGCCAGCAGGCCGGCCAGGGCGATGGTAGTGGTGGTCTTGCCGACGCCACCTTTTTGATTGGCTACTGCCCAGACTCTCATCAAGCAAACTCTATCTATTGATTTGGCAGGGACACTGTAGAAAACAACTCTTTAAAAGCCTGCACGATTCCTGTGGGAGCGGGCGAGCCCGCGAACACCGGCGCAGCCGGTGCCATTCACCGCGTCGTCTGCTTCGCGGGCATGCCCGCTCCCACAGGGGACAGCGCCATCTTCAACATCGTGTTCATAGCAACGTCGGGGAATTGACGGATCACTGCCCCGCCACCGTCGCAGGCGTTGCTGGTGCACTTTGTGTGCCAGCCCGACGCAATGCGGCATCCGGCGTGGCATTTGCACTGCCCGTTCCAGTCAGGCTGCGGCGCACATCGAGGTTGCGCGAAATCACCAGCACCACGCGGCGGTTGCGCGCACGGCCTTCGGCAGTGTCGTTGCTGGCCACCGGCTGGTACTCGCCATAGCCGACCGAGGCCATGCGCGCCGGGTTGACCCCTTCCATGGCCAGCAGGCGCACGATGCTCGCCGCCCGCGCCGATGACAGCTCCCAGTTGGTCGGGTACTGCGCGGTGCGGATCGGCAGGTTGTCGGTAAAGCCCTCGACATGCACCGGGTTGGCGAACGGCTTGAGAATGCCGGCCACCTTCTCGATGATGGCAAACGCCTTGTCGCTGGGCATGGCATCGCCACTGCCGAACAACAACGAGGAATTGAGCTCGATCTCGATCCACAGCTCATTGCCGCGCACAGTCATCTGGTCGCTCTTGATCAGGTCGCCAAAGGCATCGCGCACGTCATCGCTGATGGTTTTCAGCGGGTCGACACTGCTCGCCCCAAGTCCCGCATCGGTCTGCTCGCTGTCCTTCACCAACGGTTCGGCCGGGCGCACGCTCAGCGGCCGCTCTTCACCGATGGGGATCGGCTTCATGCTGCGCTCGGGGTCGTTGAACACCCCGAGCAAGGCCTGGGAAATGACCTTGTACTTGCCCTCGTTGATCGAGGAAATCGAGTACATCACCACGAAAAAGGCGAACAGCAGGGTAATGAAGTCGGCGTACGACACCAGCCAGCGTTCGTGGTTTTCGTGTTCCTCGGTATGACGACGGCGACGCATGGGTTACTCCATGAAGCCTTGCAGCTTCAGCTCGATCGAGCGCGGGTTCTCACCCTCGGCAATCGACAGCAGGCCCTCTAGCAGCATCTCGCGGTAGCGCGACTGGCGCATGACGATGGCCTTGAGCTTGTTGGCGATCGGCAGCAGCACCAGGTTGGCGCTGGCCACCCCGTAGATGGTCGCGACGAAGGCCACGGCAATGCCGTTGCCCAGTTGCGACGGGTCGGCCAGGTTGCCCATCACGTGGATCAGGCCCATCACCGCACCGATGATGCCGATGGTCGGCGCGTAGCCGCCCATGCTCTCGAACACCTTGGCAGCCTGGATATCACGGCTTTCCTGGGTCAGGAAGTCGACTTCGAGAATACTGCGGATAGCCTCCGGCTCCGCGCCATCCACCAGCAACTGCAGGCCCTTGCGCGCATAAGGGTCAGGCTCGCCGTCGGCCACCCCTTCCAGGCCCAACAGGCCTTCCTTGCGCGCGGTCAGGCTCCAGTTGACGACGCGGTCGATCCCGCCCGCCAGGTCGACCCGTGGCGGAAACAGGATCCAACGCAGAATCTGCAAGGCACGCTTGAACGACGACAGCGGCGACTGCAGCAAGGCAGCCGCCAGCGTGCCGCCCAGTACGATCAGCGCCGCCGGGCCATTGATCAGGGCGCCGACATGGCCGCCTTCGAGAAAGTTGCCACCGACGATGGCGACAAAGGCAAGGATCAGGCCGATCAGGCTGAGCACGTCCATCAGACGCACGCCTCCACCAGGTGCTTGCCGATTTCGTCCAGGCTGTACACCGCGTCAGCCAGGTTGGCCTTGACGATGGCCATGGGCATGCCATAGATCACGCAGCTGGCTTCATCCTGGGCCCACACCGTACTGCCGCCCTGCTTGAGCAGGCGCGCACCTTCACGGCCATCGGCGCCCATGCCGGTAAGCACCACCGACAGTACCTTGTCGCCATACGACTTGGCCGCCGAGCCGAAGGTGATGTCCACGCACGGCTTGTAGTTCAGGCGCTCGTCACCGGGCAGGATCTTCACCGTGCCACGGCCGTCGATCATCATCTGCTTGCCACCTGGGGCCAGCAGGGCCAGGCCCGGGCGCAGCATGTCGCCGTCCTCGGCTTCCTTGACGCTGATGCGGCACAGTTTGTCCAGGCGTTCGGCAAAGGCCTTGGTGAACGCCGCCGGCATGTGCTGGATGAGCACGATCGGCGCCGGGAAGTTGGCCGGCAGCTGGGTCAGCACGCGCTGAAGGGCGACCGGGCCGCCGGTGGAGGTGCCGATGGCCACCAGCTTGTATGGCTTGCGCTTGGGTGCCGGCGAGTGTGCTGGCGCTGCCGCCGGGGCCGCCGCACGCGCAGGCGCAGGCGTACGCGCCGCTGCCGGGCTGGCGAAACCGCTGGCGGGTGCGTGGCTGCTGCCTGCCGGCGCTGGTGCGGCAACCGGCGCGGGGCTGGCGTAGCTGCCAAAACGGCGGTTGCTGCGGGAAATGGTATGCACCTTCTCGCACAGCAGTTGCTTGACCTTGTCGGGGTTGCGCGAGATGTCCTCGAAGTTTTTCGGCAGGTAATCCACCGCACCGGCATCCAGCGCATCGAGGGTGACACGGGCGCCTTCATGGGTCAGCGACGAGAACATCAACACCGGCGTCGGGCAGCGCTGCATGATGTGCCGCACTGCGGTGATGCCATCCATCATGGGCATTTCGTAGTCCATGGTAATGACATCGGGCTTGAGCGCCAGCGCCTGGTCGATTGCTTCCTTGCCGTTGGTCGCGGTACCCACTACCTGGATCGTCGGATCCGCCGAGAGGATTTCCGAGACGCGGCGGCGGAAGAAACCGGAATCATCCACCACCAGGACCTTGACTGCCATAAACACTCCATTAGGTGGCGCAACCCGCCAGGGTGCGCCACCGAAATCAAATACGCCGCGCGGCGTAACGCTTGAGCATGCTCGGGACGTCGAGAATCAACGCAATGCGACCGTCGCCGGTGATGGTGGCCCCGGACATGCCCGGGGTGCCCTGCAGCATCTTGCCCAGCGGCTTGATTACCACTTCTTCCTGGCCAACCAGTTGATCGACGACAAAGCCGATACGCTGGGTACCGACCGACAGGATCACCACGTGGCCCTCATGCTGCTCTTCGTGCACCTGGCCCTGGACCAGCCAGCGCTTGAGGTAGAACAGCGGCAGCGCCTTGTCGCGCACGATCACCACTTCCTGGCCGTCGACCACGTTGGTACGCGACAGGTCGAGGTGGAAGATCTCGTTGACGTTGACCAGCGGGAAGGCGAACGCCTGGTTGCCCAGCATCACCATCAGGGTGGGCATGATCGCCAGGGTCAGCGGCACCTTGATGACGATCTTCGAGCCCTGGCCCTTGGCCGAGAAGATGTTGATCGAGCCGTTGAGCTGGGAGATCTTGGTCTTCACCACGTCCATGCCCACACCGCGGCCAGACACATCGGAAATCTCGGTCTTGGTCGAGAAGCCCGGGGCGAAGATCAGGTTGTAGCAGTCCGACTCGCTCAGGCGATCGGCGGCGTCCTTGTCCATCAGGCCCTTTTCCACGGCCTTGGCACGCAGGATGTTGGGGTCCATGCCCTTGCCGTCGTCAGAGATCGACAGCAGGATGTGATCGCCTTCCTGCTCGGCCGACAGCACCACCCGGCCGGTGCGCGCCTTGCCGGCGGCTTCACGCTCTTCGGGCATTTCCACGCCATGGTCGACGGCGTTGCGCACCAGGTGCACCAACGGGTCGGCCAGGGCCTCGACCAGGTTCTTGTCGAGGTCGGTCTCTTCGCCGACCAGCTCCAGGTTGATCTCCTTCTTGAGCTGGCGGGCCAGGTCGCGCACCAGGCGCGGGAAGCGGCCGAAGACTTTCTTGATCGGCTGCATGCGGGTTTTCATCACCGCGGTCTGCAGGTCGGCGGTGACCACGTCGAGGTTGGACACCGCCTTGGACATGGCCTCGTCACCGCTGTTCAGCCCCAGGCGCACCAGGCGGTTACGCACCAGCACCAGTTCGCCGACCATGTTCATGATCTCGTCCAGGCGCGCGGTATCGACCCGCACGGTGGTTTCCGCTTCACTGGCACCATGCTTGTCGGCGGCCGGGGCCGGGGCGCGAGGTGCTGCGGCAGGTTTGCTGGCAGGCGCCGGTGCCGGCGCAGCTGCTGCTGGCTTGGCCACGGGCTGGCTGTCGGCCTTGGCCACGACCGGCGCTTGCGCCTTGGCTGCAGCCGGGGCTTCGACGGCGGCAACGTCGCCACCGAACTTGCCCTTGCCGTGCAACTGGTCCAGCAGCGCCTCGAACTCGTGCTCGCTGATTTCATCGCTGGCTGCACTGGTGTCAGTTGCAGCAGGCGCCGGCGCCTTGGCACCAGGCAAGGCATCGGCCTGGAAGGTACCCTTGCCATGCAACTGGTCCAGCAGCGATTCGAACTCGGCGTCGGTAATTTCGTCGCTGGCCGCTTCCGGCGCGCTGGCAACCGGCTGCGCGGCAACCTCGGCGCTGAACTGGCCTTTGCCGTGCAACTGGTCGAGCAGCGACTCGAACTCGGCGTCGCTGATTTCGTCACCTGCGCCGCTGACGGTCTCGCCCTGCATCTGCTCGTCGGCCGCAGCTTGTGCCTTGACCGCATCGAGCGAATCGAGCAGTTGTTCGAACTCGCTGTCGGTGATGTCCTGCTCTTCCACCGGCGCTTCGGCAACCGGCTCCGGTGCCGCAGCGGCAGGCGCCTCGACGGCTTCTGCGCCGCCCGGCTCGGCCAGGCGCGACAGCGCGGCCAGCAGCTCGGGGGTAGCCGGGGTCACTTCGGCACGCTCGCGCACCTGGCCAAACATGCTGTTGACCGTGTCCAGTGCCTCGAGCACCACATCCATCAGTTCCGCGTCGACCCGGCGCTCACCTTTGCGCAGGACGTCGAACACGTTCTCGGCGATATGGCAGCACTCCACCAGCTCGTTCAGCTGAAGGAAGCCGGCGCCCCCTTTTACAGTGTGGAAACCGCGAAAGATCGCATTGAGCAGGTCGGCATCGTCGGGCCGGCTTTCCAGCTCGACCAGTTGCTCGGACAGTTGCTCAAGAATTTCGCCGGCTTCTACCAGGAAATCCTGGAGGATTTCTTCATCGGCGCCGAAGCTCATCAAACGTGCTCCTTAAAAACCCAGGCTGGACAGCAGATCATCGACATCGTCCTGACCGGACACGACATCTTCACGCTTATCGGCATGAATCTGCGGACCTTCACCCCGAGTCGGATGTTTTTCTCGATCTTTTTCTGCGCGCAGTTGATCGTGGTCATGCTGGATGCCCGCAAAGCGGTCGACCTGGCTGGCCATCAACACCAGTTTGAGCAGGTTGCTTTCCACCTCGGTGACCAGGGTGGTGACGCGCTTGATCACCTGGCCGGTCAGGTCCTGATAGTCCTGGGCCAGCAGAATGTCGTTGAGGTGGCCGGCGACCTTGCGGTTACCTTCGGCGCTGAGCGTCAGGAAACTGTCGACGCGCTTGACCAGGTCTCGGAACTCCGGCGCAGCCACTTCGCGGCGCATGAAACGCTGCCAGTCGGTGCTCAGGGCCTCGGCCTCGCTGGCCAGGTCGTTGAGCACCGGGGTGCTTTCCTCGACCAGGTCCATGGTGCGGTTGGCCGCGCCCTCGGTGAGCCTGACCACGTACGACAGGCGCTCGGTGGCGTCGGTTATCTGCGACACCTCCTCGGCCTGCGGCATGGTCGGGTCGATCTGGAAACTGACTATGGCACTGTGCAGCTCGCGGGTCAGCTTGCCGACTTCCTGGTACAGGCCGCGGTCACGGGTCTGGTTCAGCTCGTGAATCAGCTGCACCGCCTCGCCGAAACGGCCACGCTCCAGGCTTTCGACCAGCTCCTGGGCATGCTTCTTCAGGGTCGATTCGAACTCGCCCAAAGACGTTTGTGATGAATCCATGGCGCGCCCCCTGACGTGACTCAGCCGTTGACGCGTTCGAAGATCTTCTCGATCTTTTCTTTGAGCACCTGGGCGGTGAACGGCTTCACAACGTAGCCATTGACGCCGGCCTGGGCCGCTTCGATGATCTGGTCGCGCTTGGCTTCGGCGGTCACCATCAGCACCGGCATGGTTTTCAGGCGATCGTGGGCACGCACCTTGCGCAGCAGGTCGATACCGGACATGCCGGGCATGTTCCAGTCGGTCACCAGGAAGTCATAGTGGCCGTTCTCCAGCATCGGCAGCGCCGTGGTGCCGTCATCGGCTTCTTCGGTGTTGGTGAAGCCCAGGTCACGCAACAGGTTCTTGATGATCCGCCGCATCGTCGAAAAGTCGTCAACGATGAGGATTTTCATGTCTTTGTTCAAGTAGACCTCCAAGCAGTCTCAAACGCGCTCGGCCCCGAGCGCGCATTCACAATTCGGTACAACGTAGAAAACGACTGCAACGACAGCGGGCTCAACGCGCCCGCCATTCCCCCAGGCGGCTGCGCAGGCGCGCGGCACACTGGCTGTGCAACTGGCTGACCCGCGACTCGCTGACCCCCAGCACCTCACCAATTTCCTTGAGGTTCAGCTCTTCGTCGTAGTACAGCGCCAGCACCAGGCGCTCACGCTCCGGCAGGTTGGCGATGGCCTCGGTCAGGGCAGCCTGGAAGCGCTCGTCCTCCAGGCCACGCGCAGGTTCCACCTGGCCACTGGCGCCATCCTCATGCAGCCCTTCGTGCTCGCCGTCCTGCAGCAGGTCGTCGAAGCTGAACAGGCGGCTGCCCAGGGTATCGTTCAAGATCCCGTAGTAATCATCGAGACTCAATTGGAGTTCGGCAGCAACTTCATGATCTTTAGCGTCACGACCGGTTCGGGCTTCAACCGCACGCATCGCGTCGCTGACCATGCGGGTGTTGCGGTGCACCGAACGCGGTGCCCAATCGCCCTTGCGCACTTCATCGAGCATGGCCCCGCGAATGCGAATGCCGGCGTAGGTTTCGAAGCTGGCGCCCTTGCTGGCGTCGTACTTGTTGGCCACTTCCAGCAGGCCGATCATGCCGGCCTGGATCAGGTCCTCGACCTGCACATTGGCTGGCAGCCGCGCCAGCAGGTGGTAGGCGATGCGCTTGACCAGCGGGGCGTAGCGCTCGATCAGCTCGTACTGGGCGTCTTTCGACGCCCGGCTGTACATCTTGAAACCGCTGGCGTTCATAGCACAGGTCCCGCGCTGGTGGGCTGCACCAGGCGCTCGACAAAGAACTCCAGATGGCCGCGCGGGTTGGCCGGCAGCGGCCAGCTGTCGACCTTCTGGGCAATCGCCTTGAAGGCCAGCGCGCATTTGGAGCGTGGGAAGGCTTCGTATACGGCGCGCTGCTTCTGCACGGCCTTGCGCACGCACTCGTCATACGGCACGGCGCCCACGTACTGCAGGGCAACGTCGAGGAAGCGGTCGGTGACCTTGGTCAGTTTGGCGAACAGGTTGCGGCCCTCCTGCGGACTCTGCGCCATGTTGGCCAGCACCCGGAAACGGTTCATGCCGTAGTCGCGGTTGAGCAGCTTGATCAGGGCGTAGGCATCGGTGATCGAGGTGGGTTCGTCGCATACCACCAGCAGCACTTCCTGGGCGGCGCGGACGAAGCTGACCACCGAATCACCGATACCGGCAGCAGTGTCGATCACCAGCACGTCGAGGTTGTCGCCGACTTCGCTGAACGCCTGGATCAGCCCGGCATGCTGGGCCGGGGCCAGGTGCACCATGCTCTGCGTGCCCGAGGCAGCCGGCACGATGCGCACGCCACCGGGGCCCTGCAACATCACATCGCGCAGCTCGCAGCGCCCTTCGATGACATCGGCCAGGGTCCGCTTGGGGGTAAGGCCCAGCAACACATCGACATTGGCCAGGCCCAGGTCGGCGTCGAGCAGCATGACCCTGCGGCCAAGCTCGGCCAGCGCCAGGGACAGGTTCACTGAAACGTTAGTCTTGCCGACGCCACCTTTGCCACCGGTCACGGCGATCACCTGTACGGGATGCATGCTACCCATGTCTGTTCTTTACCTTGTCTCGCTGGGACTCAGGCCACACGTAGGGCAATTCTGCGTACCCTTTGGCATAGCTACCTTGCACACGCTTCATCATCAACCCGCTCGCCGTGGGTTGTGATAGAGATCAGCGAACATGTCGGCCATGGCCTCTTCGCTGGGCTCGTCCTGTTGCTGCACATTGACCGCGCGGGAGACCAACTGGTGCCCTCGAGGCAGGTGCACATCGTCAGGAATGCGCGGCCCATCTGTCAGGTAGGCCACCGGCAGTTCATGACTGATGGCAAGGCTCAGCACGTCGCCAAGGCTCGCCGTTTCATCGAGTTTGGTCAGGATGCAACCGGCCAGGCCGCAGCGCTTGTAGCTGTGGTAGGCGGCAGTCAGCACCTGCTTCTGGCTGGTAGTGGCCAGCACCAGGTAGTTCTTCGCGGCGATGCCACGCCCGGCCAGGGTATCCAGCTGCATGCGCAGGGCCGGGTCGCTGGCCTGCAGGCCGGCGGTATCGATCAGCACCACGCGCTTGCGCAGCAGCGGCTCCAGCGCCGCAGCCAGCGACTGGCCCGGGTCGACGTAGGTCACCGGTACGTTGAGGATGCGACCCAGAGTCTTGAGCTGCTCCTGGGCACCGATGCGGAAACTGTCCATGCTCACCAGCGCCAGGTTCTGCGCACCGTACTTGAGCACGTAGCGGGCCGCCAGCTTGGCCAGGGTGGTGGTCTTGCCCATGCCGGCCGGGCCGACCATGGCGATCACACCGCCCTCTTCGATCGGCTCGACTTCGGGGATTTCGATCATCCGCGCAAGGTGCGCCAGCAGCATGCGCCAGGCCTGGCGTGGCTCGTCGATCTCGGCAGTCAGGTCCAGCAGCTCACGGGCGATCGGCCCGGACAGGCCGATGCGCTGCAGCCTGCGCCAGACAGTGGCCTGCTGCGGCTTGCTGCCCTGCAACTGGTTCCAGGCCAGCGAGCCGAGCTGCACTTCCAGCAGCTCGCGCAGGCCCGACAGCTCGGAGCGCATGGCATCGAACAGGCGCGGGTCGACCGGTGCCGGCGCCGGGGCTGCAGCTGCGGCCTCGGGCGCATCGACGTGCGGTTCGATCAACGGCTCGGCGGCGGTCAGCGACTGCCCGGCGAACAACTGGCGGTTGTTGTCGCTGCTGTCCTGGCGGTGACCCAGCTCGGCCTGGGCGGTGGCGATGCGCGTATGGGTCTTGCGCAGCTCTTCTTCCAGTTCGGCGTTGGGCACACGCGGGGCCAGGGCGGACAGCTTGTAGTCCAGCGCGGCCGTCAGCTCGACACCGCCGGCGATGCGACGGTTGCCGATGATCGCGGCATCGGCGCCCAGCTCGTCACGGACCAGCTTCATGGCCTGACGCATATCGGCGGCGAAAAATCGCTTAACTTGCATTATCCCCTACCTCAGCCATTAGGGCCCACGGTGGCAACGATGGTGACTTGCTTGTTGTCCGGTATTTCCTGATACGCCAGAACATGCAAATTCGGTACAGCCAGGCGACCGAAACGCGACAGCATGGCGCGGATCGGGCCGGCGACCAGGAGAATGGCCGGCTGGCCCTGCATTTCCTGGCGCTGGGCCGCCTCGATCAGCGAACGCTGCAGCTTCTCGGCCATGCTCGGCTCCAGAAGAACACCGTCTTCCTGACCTTGCCCGGCCCTTTGCAGACTATTGAGCAAAATCTGTTCCAACCTTGGCTCCAGGGTAATCACTGGCAGCTCCGACTCAACGCCGACAATGCTTTGCACGATGGCGCGACACAATCCGACGCGCACCGCCGCCACCAGTGCGGCGGTATCTTGACTCTTGCCGGCGTTGTTCGCGATCGCCTCGGCGATACTGCGAATATCGCGCACAGGCACCTGTTCCGACAACAACGCTTGCAGCACCTTGAGCAGGCCCGACAAGGAAATGACACCCGGCACCAGCTCCTCTGCAAGTTTAGGCGATGCCTTGGCCAACACCTGCAGCAGTTGCTGGACCTCTTCATGACCGATCAGCTCGTGGCAGTGCTTCTGCAGGATCTGGTTCAGGTGGGTGGCCACCACGGTGCTGGCGTCAACCACGGTGTAGCCCAGCGACTGCGCCTGGGAGCGCTGGCCGACATCGATCCACACGGCTTCAAGGCCGAACGCCGGATCGCGCGCGGCAATGCCGTTGAGGGTACCGAACACCTGCCCGGGGTTGATTGCCAGTTCGCGGTCGGGGTAGATCTCGGCCTCGGCCAGGATCACCCCCATCAGGGTCAGGCGATAAGCGCTGGGCTGCAGGTCGAGGTTGTCGCGGATGTGCACCGTGGGCATGAGGAAGCCCAGGTCTTGCGACAGCTTCTTGCGCACGCCCTTGATCCGCGCAAGCAATTGGCCACCCTGGTTGCGATCGACCAGGGGGATCAGCCGGTAGCCGACCTCCAGGCCAATCATGTCGATCGGCGTGACGTCGTCCCAGCCCAGCTCCTTGGTTTCCAGCGCGCGCTGTGGCGAGGGCAGCAGGTCCTGCTGGCGCTGCGCCTCTTGCAGCGCCTGCGCCTTGGCCTTCTGCTGCTTCTTCCACACCAGGTAGGCGCCGCCACCGGCCAGCAGGCCGAGGCTGAGGAAGGCCACGTGCGGCATGCCCGGCACCAGGCCCATGACGATCATCAGTGCGGCGGACACCGCCAGGGCCTTGGGCGAATCGAACATCTGCCGGTTGATCAGCTTGCCCATGTCCTCGGAGCCCGAGGCCCGGGTGACCATGATCGCGGCAGCGGTGGACAGCAACAGTGATGGCAATTGCGCCACCAAACCGTCACCGATGGTCAGCAAGGCGTACACCTTGCCGGCATCGCCAAAGCTCATGCCGTGCTGCAGCATGCCGATCAGCATGCCGCCGATCAGGTTGATGAACAGGATCAGCAGGCCGGCGATGGCGTCACCGCGGACGAACTTGCTGGCACCGTCCATCGAACCGTAGAACTCAGCTTCCTGCGCTACTTCGGCACGACGGTGCTTGGCCTGGGCCTGGTCGATCAGGCCGGCGTTGAGGTCAGCGTCGATGGCCATCTGCTTGCCGGGCATGGCGTCGAGGGTGAAACGCGCGCTCACTTCCGAGATACGCCCGGCGCCCTTGGTCACCACCACGAAGTTGATGATCATGAGGATGGCGAACACCACGGCACCGACCACGTAGTTACCGCCGATCACCACCTCGCCGAAGGCCTGGATCACCTTGCCGGCGGCGCCGTGGCCCTCCTGGCCATGCAGCATCACCACCCGGGTGGAAGCCACGTTCAGGGCCAGGCGCAACAGCGTGGCCACCAACAGAATGGTAGGGAACGCGGCGAAGTCGAGCGGGCGCAAGGCGTAGACGCAGACCAGCAGGACCACGATCGACAGGGCGATGTTGAAAGTGAAGAACACGTCGAGCAGGAACGGCGGTATCGGCAACATCATCATTGCCAACATCACCAGCAGCAACAGCGGCACACCCAGGTTGCCCCGACCGAGCCCGGCCAGGTTGTTACGGGCGTTGCTGATTAACTGAGTGCGATCCACCGCGAGTCCTCTTGATGCAAAACTTTGACGCACAGGGAGCGCCTGGCGCTGGCTTTGCAAGAAGCCTTCCAACTTTGCTCGACGGGGGATTTATGTTGCCTGTTCCGGCCTCTTCGCAGCTGAACCCGCTCCCACAGGGACCGCACAGCTTTCAAGGCCCGCCGAGAACCTGTGGGAGCGGGTTTACCCGCGAAAGGGCCAGAAGCCCTGACACAAGGTCAACTGTCGCGGCGCAGGTCCGGCGGGATCGGCAGGTCGTCCTTCAGCGGCTCTGGCCGCTTGCCCTTCCCAGCCCGGTATTGGCGGATCTGGAACACATAAGCCAGCACCTGTGCTACCGCCAGGTAAAGCCCGGCAGGGATTTCCTGCTCGAGTTCGGTGGAGTAGTAGATCGCCCGCGCCAACGCCGGCGATTCGAGGATCTGGACCTTGTGCTCCACACCGATCTCGCGAATCTTCAAGGCAATAAAATCCGTGCCCTTGGCCAGCAGCAACGGCGCCGCCCCGCCCTTCTCCGGGTCGTATTGCAAGGCCACCGCATAATGCGTCGGGTTGGTAATGATTACATCGGCTTCGGGCACAGCCGCCATCATGCGCCGCTGCGAGGCCTCACGCTGCAGCTGGCGGATTCGCTGCTTGACCTCGGGCTTGCCTTCACTGTCCTTGTACTCGTCCTTGATTTCCTGCTTGGTCATCTTCAGTTTGTTGTGCGCCTGCCACAGCTGGAACGGCACATCCGCCGCCGCAATCAACAGCAGCCCGGCCGACATCCACAACGCACTCCAGCCCACCACCTGCAAGCTATGGATGATCGCCTGCTCCAATGGCTCATTGGCAATGGCAAGCAGCGCCTGGCGGTCATTGACCAGTACCACCACCGCCACGACCAGAATCACGAAAAACTTGGCGAGTGCTTTCACGAGCTCCGTCAGCGCGTTCATCGAGAACATCCGCTTGATCCCCGACAAGGGATTCATGCGGCTGAATTTAGGCTGCAGCAGGCTGCCGGAAAACAGGAAACCGCCCAGGGCAATCGGCGCGACGAAGGAAATCACGAACAACAGGATCAATATCGGCTGCACCGCCCAGATGGCCATCTTGCCCGAGGCCAGCAGGAGTGCACCCATGGCCCGCTCATCGACGACGAAGTCGCGAGTCAGGCTGAAGTTCATGCGCATGATCGCCAACAGCGTCTCGGCCAGGTGGCCACCGAACGCCAGCAGGCCACCGGCACCGGCCAAGGTCACCGCTACCGTGTTCAGCTCCTTGGAACGCGCGACCTCGCCTTTTTCGCGGGCATCGCGTTTGCGCTTGTCGGTGGGTTCTTCTGTCTTGTCCTGACCGCTTTCGCTTTCCGCCATGCTCAGCGCGCCCTCGCCAGTTCACGCAGCCATTGCAGCGCTTCGCTGGCCAATGCCTGGTAATGGGAAAGTATGTCGGCCAGGCCGACCCAGAAAATGAACATGCCCATGACCAGGGTAAGCGGAAAACCGATGGAGAAAATGTTCAACTGCGGCGCGGCACGCGTCATCACGCCAAAGGCGATGTTCACCACCAGCAGCGCGGCGATAGCCGGCAGGATCAGCAGCAGGCCGGCGCCGAACACCCAGCCCAGGCGCCCCGCCATCTCCCAGAACTGATTGACTACCAGCGCATTGCCCACCGGCAAGGTGGTGAAGCTTTCGGTCAGCACCTCGAACGCCACCAGATGACCGTTCATCAGCAGGAACAGCACGCTCACCAGCATGGTCATGAACTGGCTGATCACCGCAACGTTGACGCCGTTGGCCGGGTCGACCATCGACGCGAAGGCCATGCCCATCTGCACCGCGACGATCTGGCCAGCGATCACGAAAGCCTGGAACAACAACTGCAACGACAACCCGAACAAGGCCCCGACGATGACCTGTTCGGCACACAGCAGCAGGCCGCGCAGGCTCAACGGGTCGAACTCGGGCAGGGGCGGCAGGGCCGGGACGATCACCACGGTGATGGCCACCGCCACGTACAGGCGCACCCGCGCAGGCAGCATGCGGGTACCGAAGATGGGCATGGTCATCAGCACCGCCGTCACCCGGAACAACGGCAGGATGAAGGTGGCGACCCAGGTGCCGATCTGCGTGTCGGTCAGCTCCAGCATCGGGACGTCAACCGATCAGCTGCGGGATGCTGGTGTAGAGGCTGGTGAAGTACTCCATGAACTTCTGCACCAGCCACGGCCCGGCGACGATCAGCGTGATCAGCATCACCAGCAGGCGCGGCAGAAAGCTCAGGGTCTGTTCGTTGATCTGCGTGGCGGCCTGGAACATCGCCACCACCAGGCCCACCAGCAGGCTGGGCACTACCAGTATGGCGACCATCAGGGTGGTCAGCCACAGGGCATCACGGAACAGGTCGACTGCGACTTCAGGTGTCATCGGCGGCTCTCCTTGACGGCGTCAGACGCCGCCGAAACTGCTGGCCAGGGTACCCATGATCAGGGCCCAGCCATCGACCAGCACGAACAGCATGATCTTGAACGGCAGCGAAATGATCAGCGGCGACAGCATCATCATGCCCATTGCCATCAGCACACTGGCCACCACCATGTCGATGATCAGGAACGGGATGAAGATCATGAAACCGATCTGGAACGCGGTCTTCAGCTCGGAGGTGACGAACGCCGGCACCAGGATCGTCAGCGGCACCTGGTCCGGGCCGGCGATGTCGGTACGCTTGGACAGGCGCATGAACAAGTCGAGGTCGCTTTGCCGGGTTTGTGCCAGCATGAAGTCCTTGAGCGGCCCCTGGGCCTTGTCGATGGCCTGCTGGGCGGTCATCTGCTCTTTCAGGTACGGCTGCAGCGCGTCCTGGTTCACCCGGTCGAACACCGGCGCCATGATGAACATGGTCAGGAACAGCGCCATGCCGGTCAGCAGCTGGTTCGACGGCGTCTGCTGCAGGCCCAGGGCCTGCCGCAGGATCGAGAACACGATGATGATGCGGGTGAAGCTGGTCATCAGGATGACGAACGCCGGGATGAAGCTGAGCGCCGTCATGATCAGCAGGATCTGCAGGCTGACCGAATATTCCTGCTGCCCGTCCGCGGTATTGGACAGGGTAATGGCCGGGATCGACAGCGGGTCGGCCCCCAGGGCCAGCGGCGCAGCCAGCAGCAGCGCCAGAGTCAACAACACACGCAGCGCGCCACTCATCACTTCTTGTCCTTAGGGTCCTTGCCCATCAGCTCCATCAGCCGCTGGGCAAACTCCGGCGTCGCCTGGCGGGCGTTTTCCGGCACTTCCACGGGTTCGGCCAGCACATGCAGGGTCTCGATGCTGCCGGGGGTATGGCCGATCAGGATCTGCTCCTTGCCCACCTGCACCAGCAGCAGGCGGTCACGCGGGCCAATGGCCCGGCTGCCGACGATCTCGATCACCTGCCCGCCCTTCACCGCCGTGCTTTGCATGCGCCGCAGCAACCAGGCCAGGAAGAAGATCAGGCCGACCACCAACAGCAGGCCGAAGACCATCTGCGCCAGCTGCCCACCGAGGCTGCCAGGCGCGGTTGCCGGGGTTGCCGCCGGTGTGGCCGCGGCCAGGCAGGCCTGGCTGGCGAGCAGCGCGGCGACCGCCGCGATGGCGCGCATCGTGCCCTTCACTCAGCGCAGCTTCTTGATACGTTCGCTGGGGCTGATCACGTCGGTCAGGCGGATGCCGAACTTCTCGTTGACCACCACCACTTCGCCATGGGCGATCAGCGTGCCGTTGACCAGCACGTCGAGCGGCTCGCCGGCCAGGCGGTCGAGTTCGATCACCGAGCCCTGGTTGAGCTGCAGCAGGTTGCGGATGTTGATCTCGGTGCTGCCCACTTCCATGGAAATGTTCACCGGGATATCCAGGATCACGTCCAGGTTAGGGCCTTCGAGGCTGACGTTTTCGCTCGGCTTCGGCGAGCTGGCGAACTCCTCCATCGGCAGGCGGCCCGCGCCGCCAGTGCTGCTACCGGTGTCGCCACCCAGGAGTGCATCGATATCTGCCTGGCCGGCAGCACCGGTTTCTTCCAGTGCCGCAGCCCATTCATCGGCCAGCGCCTGGTCCTCTGCAGAGGTGATCTCGTTTTCGTTAGCCATGGTTTCCTCGACAGGCATTCAATTCGTTATGAGCGACCGGCACGCCGTCAGCGGCGTTCGATCGGGTCGATGATCTGCAGCGCCAGGTTGCCCTTGTGCGAACCCAGGCGCGCCTTGAACGACGGCACGCCGTTGGCGCGCAGCACCAGGTGCTCGGGCAGTTCCACCGGGATCACATCGCCGGGCTGCATGTGCAGGATGTCGCGCAGCTTCAGCTGGCGCCGGGCAACCGTGGCGGTCAGCGGCACGGCAACGTCCAGCACGTCCTCGCGCAGGGCCTTGACCCAGCGCTCGTCCTGGTCGTCCAGGTCGGACTGGAAACCAGCATCCAGCATTTCCCGCACCGGCTCGATCATCGAGTACGGCATGGTCACATGCAGGTCGCCGCCACCGCCGTCCAGCTCGATGTGGAAGGTGGATACCACCACTGCCTCGCTGGGGCCGACAATGTTGGCCATGGCCGGGTTTACCTCGGAGTTCATGTACTCGAAGGTGACCGGCATGATTGCCTGCCAGGCTTCCTTGAGGTCGACGAAACACTGGTCCAGCACCATGCGCACCACGCGCAACTCGGTGGGGGTGAACTCGCGGCCTTCGATCTTGGCGTGGCGGCCGTCGCCGCCGAAGAAGTTGTCCACCAGCTTGAACACCAGCTTGGCGTCGAGGATGAACAGCGAGGTACCGCGCAGCGGCTTGATCTTGACCAGGTTGAGGCTGGTCGGCACGTACAGCGAGTGCACGTATTCGCCGAACTTCATCACCTGCACGCCACCCACCGCCACGTCGGCGGAGCGGCGCAGCAGGTTGAACATGCTGATACGGGTGTAACGGGCGAAACGCTCGTTGATCATTTCCAGGGTCGGCATGCGACCCCGCACGATACGGTCCTGACTGGTCAGGTCGTAGCTTTTGATGCTGCCAGGCTCGGATGCACTCTCGGTCTGCACCAGCCCGTCGTCGACGCCATGCAACAGGGCATCGATTTCATCCTGGGACAGCAGGTCCTGTACGGCCATTGCGGACTCCTACTGCAATACGAAATTGGTGAACAGCAACTGGTCGACGACCGGCTTGCCGACTTCCTTCTGCGCCACTTCCTGAACCACTGCGGTGGCCTTCTGGCGCAACATTTCCTGCCCCACCGGGCTGCCGGCCAGGGTGTCGAAGCCTTGCCCGGAGAACATCATCACCAGGTTGTTGCGGATCACCGGCATGTGCACCTTGAGCGCATCCAAGTCAGCCTGGCTGCGCGCTTGCAGGGTGATGCTCACCTGCATGTAGCGCTGGCGGCCGTTCTGGTTGAAATTGACCACGAAGGCCGGGGCCAGCGCTTCGTAGATGGCCGCTGGCTTGACGTTGCTGGCTGCAGGATCGGCGGCCGGGGCCGGCTCGCTCTTGTGCATGATGAACCAGGTAGCGCCCACCGAAAGGCCGATCGCCAGCAACAGGCCGACGACTGCCAGCAGGATCAGCTTGAGTTTGCCTTTAGTGGCGGGGTCTTTGACTGCTTCGCTCTTCGCCATGCCAATAATCCGTCGTCCATCGGGGGTTCAAGGGAGGATGGCTTGGCTTGAGCAAGTGTTATGCCAGATTTCGCAGAGGATGGGTTCCAGCAGGTTTTGCGGTGCTGCCTTCTTCGCGGGCACGCCCGCGAAGAGGCCGGCTCAGGCTAACGGTTATCAGGCGTAATAATCGACCGCACTGTCGCCAACAACCACCTGCTGCTCCACAGGCCTTGCGCTATCGACTGCCTCTGCCCCACCCTGCTCGGCCCGGCGCGCCGCCACCCCGGACAGGTTGCTGCCCTGTGCCTGCCCCTGCTGCTGTTGCTGCTGCCCGCGCGACTGGTCGGCCACGTTGACGTCCGGCTGTGCCAGCCCCTGCTGGGCGAACAACTCGCGCAGGCGGTGCACCTGGCTGTCGAGGGCGTCACGCACGCCGGCGTGGCCGCTGATGAAGGTGACCTGGGTCGACTGGTCCGTCGCAACATTGACGCGAATGTCCAGGCGGCCCAGTTCCGCCGGCTCCAGCTGGATATCCGCCGATTTGAGGTTCTGGCTGGACAGGTACATGACCCGGTTGACCAGGCCCTCGGCCCAGGCGTTCTGATTCATCGGCAACGGTTGGTGCAATGGGCTGGCATTGGCCGGCACGGCATTGGCGGTCTTGGCCGTGGCAGCCTGGGTCAGGTTGGCCAGGCGGTTGGCGAAATCGTCTACGCGTGTATCGCTGCCAGCGCTCTTGGTGTCTTTCAGGCCATCTTCGAGCAAGCCAGCAAAGGCCTTGTCGCCAGGCTCGCCCGTTTCACCCTCGGCATTCTCGACCAGATTCGCCAAGGTATTGACGGCCATCTGCCCCTCTTCGCCCTGAGCTTGCGAAGGGTCCAAGGCATGCGCCGACGTCGCCCCCTTGGCCTGGGCGCTTTGTTCCAGCGCCAGGCGCAGGGTAGGCAGGTTGGCCAAAGGGTCGGAGTCAGGGTCGAAGGCTTCCTCGGCGAGCGGCTCCTCGGGCAGCTCGGCGGTGACCTGCGCCTGCGCCGTGGCGGCCTGCAACACCGGCGCCACCGCTTCGGCCTGGGCCTGGATCAGTTGTGCGCCAGGCTGGGCGTCGGTTACCTGGCCGGCCACCAGGCTGGCATCGCGCAAGCCGGTGTCGGCCTGGGCCTGGTCGTCGGCTGGCAATTGTTTGCCGTCATCGGCAACCGCGGGTTTGTCGGCAGGGTCTTTCTTGCCGCCCTGTGCCGCCTCGGGCTTGTCCTTGGGCTTGGTCTGGGCGACCTTGTCGTCCTGCCCGGCAGCCTTGTCTCGACCCTGCCTGGCCATTACCTGGCCGAAGCCGTCGCCCTTGTCGCCCGGCGCCTGCAGCGGCTTGTCGGCCTGTACGGGGGCCGAGCGCGAGGTGTTGGCAATGGCGTTGCCTTGCAACAATGGGTTGGGTGCGACAGGCATCGAGCGGTCTCCGCGCCAGAAACAAAAAAAACATCCAGCCAGAGACAGGCAAGACTCGCGCCAAGTCTTGTATCAACCCGCCAAAATGCGTTGCTGCTCACTTTGGTAGAAGCGCTGCACCTCGATGAATTCGTGGTCGATGCGGTTGATCAGGTCCTCGATGCCATACAAAGGACGCTGCCTTGCACGCTCCTCCAGTTGCTGGCACAAGCTGGCCAACGCAAACGCGCCCATGTTGCTGCTGCTGCCCTTGAAACTGTGGGCTGCGGAACCGAGCTCTTCGGCACTTTTGGCCGCGTGCAGCTGGCCCAGGCGCCGTTCGGAATCGTCGAGAAAAGTCTGCACCAACTGCAGGTAGCCATCTTCCATGACCGCACGCAGGTCACTGAGTACCTTGTGGTCAATATGCAAGTCAGTCACTTGTTCACTCCTTGATCAAGCCAGATTATGCCCGAGCCAACCCGTGGCTCACCAGACGAACTCCACATGCGCGCAACGCCCGCCCTCACTCCAGTGCGCGCTGGTGGCCAGCCGCCGCACCAGGTTCAGGCCACGCCCGCTCAGCCCCTGCTCCAGCGAGGGCCGCGACAACACCCGCTGCACATCGAACCCCGCACCACTGTCACGCACCTCGATCATCAGACGCCCACCGCCGGCATGCGGTTCAACCTGGAAATCGATGCGCACGTAACCGTCGGTCAGCACTCCAAGGCGCCGGGCGCGTTCCTGATAATAGTCGGCAAAGCCCTGCACATCACACTTGAGCTGCGAGTCCAGCCCCAGTACGCCGTGCTCCAAGGCATTGGAATACAGCTCGCTGAGCACGCTGTGCAGGTTGCCGGTACGCGCGCGCAGGCCGTGAATCTCTTGCAACAACTGCACCAGGTACGGCACCGGATTGAAGCGCTTGAGGCTCTGGCCACGAACCTCGAACCCCAGCGACCAGTCCAGCGGGCTGGAGCGGCCGCTATCAGAGTAGATCATCGGCGCCGGCACCCGCTCCTCGGCGCTGAACATACGAATGTCGCACAGGCTGATGTCATCGCGCGGACGCCCGCCAAAGCGCTCCAGGGCCTGCATCACTTCGTCGAACAACCGCACCGGGTCACGGTTGTCGGCCAGCACCCTGAGCAGGCGCTGCACACCGAACAGGCGTTCCCGGTCGTCGGCGGTGTCCAGCACGCCGTCCGACAGCAACAGCAGGCGCTCGCCCGGCGCCAGCGGCAACACTTCGGTACTGTCATCGAAACGCTCGGCATCCAGTATACCCAGCGGCAGGTGTCGCGAAGTCAGCGCCGACAGCACTTGACCGTCCACTGCCAGGCGATAACCATCGGGCATGCCGCCGTTCCACACTTCCACCGAACCGCGCTGCATGCTCAGGTTGAGCAGCAGCGCACAACAGAACATGTCCACCGGCAGGATACGTTTGAGCTTGGCGTTCATCTCGCGCAGGATCTGCGCCATGCCGTAGCCCTTGGCAGTCATGCCGTAGAACACTTCGGCCAGCGGCATCGCGCCCACCGCCGCCGGCAGGCCGTGGCCGGTGAAATCGCCGAGCAGCACCCGCATGTCGCCGGACGGGGTGAACGCGGCCAGCATCAGGTCGCCATTGAACAGCGCATAGGGCGATTGCAGATAGCGAATGTTGGGCGCGGCCAGGCAGCCGGAGTGGGCCACCTTGTCGAATACTGCCTTGGCCACCCGCTGCTCATTGAGCAGGTGGTGGTGGTGCCGGGCAATCTGGTCGCGCTGCTCCAGCACGGTGGCCTGCAGCCGTCGCAGGCGGTCCATGGCGCGGATCTTGGCGCCGAGGATCACCGCACTGTAGGGCTTGGCCATGAAGTCGTCACCCCCGGCCTCCAGGCAGCGCACCAAGCCTTCCTCCTCGTTCAATGAAGTCAGGAAAATGATCGGCACCAGCGCTTCGCCCGCCAGCGCCTTGATCTGCCGTGCCGCCTCGAAGCCATCCATCACCGGCATCAACGCATCCAGCAGCACCAGTTGCGGGCGCCGCTCGATGAACAGCGCCACCGCCTGCTCGCCGTTTTCCGCGGTGAATACCTGATGGCCCTGACGGCGCACGATCTGCGCCAGCAGCAGGCGGTCGGCGGCACCGTCTTCGGCAACCAGCACGGTCAACGCCTGTTCGGCCGGCATATCGGCGCTCAACTGATATCGAAGAGTTTTTCGAAATTGGAGATGGCGAGGATCTTGCGCACGTCGGAGCTGGCATGCACCACACGCACATCCGACTCATCGCCGCCCGCATGGTCACGCAGCAACAGCAGCATGCCGAGCGCGGAACTGTCGAGGTAGGTAGTGTCCTTCAGGTCGACGACCACCGAGTCGGGCCGGCTGGGCTGGCGTTCGTAGGCATCACGAAATTCCTGGTGCTTGCCGAAATCGAAGCGCCCCTTGATCTTTATCGTCAGCTTTTTCCCGTCCTGCGAAAAATCAGTCTCGACTGCCATGCTAGCGATTCCTTCGATGATGGCGGATGCAACTCCTTACAAGTTTAGCAGGCGATGGCGGGGGTGGCAAGCATGGGGGCTGCCCGTCCCGGCCTCTTCGCGGGTAAACCCGCTCCCACAGGATCTCCGCTAATTCGCGAAGAGGCCAGTACAGGCTATAGGTGATTCTGCCGCGGCAGGCGTTGTGACAGCTCGTCGAGCAAGCGCTGCTCACGCTTGTCTTCGGCCCGCCGAGCTTCCTCCTGGTAGCGCTGCACCAGCTTGCGCAAGCCTTCGACACGGGCATAGGCCTGCTGCCATGTGCCGCGCGCGTTGTTGAGGTTGTTCTGGTGCCAGACCAGGCTCTGGCGCTGCTGGGTCATGGCCGTTTCCAGCTGCCCGAGGAAGCGCTGGTAATTGACCAGCCAGCTACCGTTTACCCCCTGCCCGCCACGGTTGATCCATTGCAGCTGGTAATCCTCGCGAAACCGCTCGAGCTCGGCCAGCTTGGCCTGGGCCGTAGCCACCTGCTGCTGGAACTGCCCAAGGCGCTGGGCGGCCTGGCGCTCGGCCTCTTCGGCCATGTCCACCACCGGCGCCAGGCGCGCGGCACGTCCGGGCAGCGCCATGGCCTATCAACCGCCCGCCGGGGGCGCAAAGATCGCCCCCAACTGTTCGCGGCTTTGCGCCATGTCCACGCTCTCGCGCAGGCCCTGGCGCAGAAACTCCAGCAGCTTCGATTGCAGGGCAATGGCCAGGTCGGTTTCCGGGTCGCCACCGGCCACATAGGCACCCACGCTGATCAGGTCGCGGCTTTGCGACAGGCGCGACCACAACTGCTTGAACTTTTGCGCCTGGCGCAAATGGTCGGCATCGACCACCTGGGGCATGACCCGGCTGATCGAGGCCTCGATGTCGATGGCCGGGTAGTGGCCTTCCTCGGCCAGCCGCCTCGACAGCACGAAGTGGCCATCGAGCACACCACGCGCCGAGTCGGCAATCGGGTCCTGCTGGTCGTCACCCTCGGACAACACGGTATAGAACGCGGTGATCGAACCACCACCAGGCTCGCCGTTACCGGCCCGCTCCACCAGCTTGGGCAGCTTGGCGAACACCGACGGCGGGTAACCCCGGGTGGCCGGCGGCTCGCCGATGGCCAGGGCAATTTCACGCTGGGCCTGGGCGAAACGGGTCAGCGAGTCCATCAGCAACAGCACGTTCTTGCCCTTGTCGCGGAAGTACTCGGCAATACGCGTGCAATACATGGCAGCACGCAAGCGCATCAGCGGCGCATCGTCGGCGGGCGAAGCGACCACCACCGAGCGCTTGAGGCCTTCTTCACCAAGGATATGCTCGATGAACTCCTTGACCTCGCGGCCCCGCTCACCGATCAGGCCGACGACGATGATCTCGGCTTCGGTGAAGCGGGTCATCATGCCCAGCAACACCGACTTGCCCACACCGGTACCGGCGAACAGGCCCAGGCGCTGGCCGCGCCCGACGGTGAGCAGGCCATTGATGCTGCGAATACCCACATCCAGCGGCTTGCTGATGGGGTCGCGATTCAACGGGTTGATCACCGGGCCGTCCATCGGCACCCAGTCCTCGGCCTTCATCCCGCCCTTGCCATCCAGCGCGCGGCCGGCGCCGTCGAGCACGCGGCCGAGCATGCTCATGCCCATGGGCAGGCGGCCGCTGTCATCCAGCGGCACCACCCGGGCGCCGGGGGCGATGCCGACGATGCTGCCGACCGGCATGAGGAATACCTTGGGCCCGGCAAAGCCCATGACTTCGGCCTCCACCTGCACCGGGTGGTAGCTGTCGTCGTTGATTACCAGGCAGCGGCTGCCGACTGCAGCGCGCAGGCCTTCGGCTTCCAGGGTGAGGCCGACCATGCGCAGCAGGCGGCCCTCGACGACGGGCTGGGCCGGCAGCTCGATGGCCTCGGCGTAACTGCCCAGGCGCTTGCCGAAACTGGTGCGCTCAAGATGCATCCGGGCTACCCACGGCGTGCTCTGGCAGGCTATTCAGGTCTATCGTCATGTCCGGCGCTGCCGGGTGCAGCGAATGGTCGTGCAACTGGTCGAACAGTTGTGTCACGGCTTTATCGATGCGGGTTTCCATGGTTGCGTCGATGCGGCTGTGCGCGGTCTCAATACGGCAGCCGCCTGGTAGCAGTGCGCTGTCCTCGAGCAGCCGCCAGCTTTCCTCATGGCGTTCGCGCAGGGCCTTGACCAGCTCGAAATCCTGCGGGTTGAGGTGGATGCGGATATTGTCCGCGCCCATGGGCAGCAGCTTGAGCGCTTCGCGCAGTACCTGGGTGATCTGGCTGGAATCGCCGCGCAGTTCACGACCGATCACCTGGCGGGTCATGTGCGCCACCAGGTGGACCAGGGCCTTCTCGATCTGCGTGTCCTGCTCGGCGATCGGCTCCATCAGGTTGGTCATCAGCCGATCGAGGCTTTCCAGCTTGGTCTTCAGTGCTTCTTCGGCTTCCTGGCGGACCTTGAGCTGGGTGCTATGGAAGCCCTCGCGCTCACCGGTGGCGAAGCCTTCGTTGTAGGCCTCCTGGCGGATGGCCTCGAGTTCTTCCAGGGTCAGCGGCTGGACTTCTTCCAGCGGCACTTCCTCGACTTCTTCCTCGACTACCTCGGGTTCCGGCTCCGGTTCGGGCTCAGGCTCCGGGTCGAAGCTGGGCAGCGCCCATACGTCCACGCCCTCGAGGTCGCGGGCGCGGATCAGGTCGCTGGGGTGATGTTCTTTGGTGGACATGTTTTCAGGTACTCAACAAGCCTGTTCGACAAATGCGGGGCCCTGTGGGAGCTGGCTTGCCGGCGATCAAGGGCGAAGCCCTTGCCATACAGCAGCGGTGCCTGGGCCGGCCTCATCGCCGGCAAGCCAGCTCCCACAAGTACCGCACCAGGCCGCAAAATTCATTTGCCTGCCCTGGTGGATCAGATCATTTCCTCGGCACCCTTGCCGCCGAGCACGATCTCGCCGGCCTCGGCCATGCGGCGGGCGATGGTGAGGATTTCCTTCTGCGCCGTTTCCACGTCGCTGACCCGCACCGGCCCCTTGGCCTCCAGGTCGTCGCGCAACAGCTCCGACGCACGTTTGGACATGTTCTTGAAGATCTTGTCCTTGACCCGCTCGTCGGCGCCCTTGAGCGACACCACCAGCACGTCGGACGAGACTTCGCGCAGCAGCGCCTGGATGCCACGGTCGTCGACGTCGGCCAGGTTGTTGAAGACGAACATCAGGTCTTCGATCTGCTCCGACAGGTCGCTGTCGATCTCGCGGATCGCGTCCATCAGTGCACCTTCCACCGAGCTGTCGAGGAAGTTCATGATGTCGGCGGCGCGCTTGATGCCGCCCAAGGTGGTACGCGCCGCGTTGGAGTTGCCCGAGAACTGCTTCTCGAGGATCTGGTTCAGCTCCTTCAACGCCGCCGGCTGCACGGTGTTCAGCGACGACACGCGAAGGACGATGTCCAGGCGCACCTTGTGGTCGAAGTTGCTCAGCACTTCGCCGGCCTGGTCGGGGTCGAGGTAGGCAACCACGATAGCCTGGATCTGCGGGTGCTCGTAGCGGATCACGTCGGCAACGGCGCGCGGCTCCATCCACTTCAGGCTGTCCAGGCCGCTGGTGTTGCCACCGAGCAGGATGCGGTCGACCAGGCCGTTGGCCTTGTCCTCGCCCAGGGCCTGGTTGAGCATCTTGCGGATATAGGCATCGGAGCCCACGCCCAGGCTGGTCTGGTCGCCGACGATTTCGACGAACTCGCTCATCACCTGCTCGACCTGTTCACGGTGCACATTGCCCATCTGCGCCATGGCCACACCCACCCGCTGCACTTCCTTGGGCCCCATGTGCCGCAGCACCTGGGCGGCATCGGTCTCGCCCAGCGAAAGCAGGAGGATCGCTGCCTTGTCGACGCGGCTCAGCTTGGCGGTAACGGCTCGGTTATCACTCATCGGCGTTGATCCACTCTTTCACGACCTGGGCAACCCGGCCCGGGTCTTCGGCCACCAGGCCTTTGATTGCGTTGAGCTGTGCCTCGTAACCCTCGTTCGGGCTAGGCAGCAGAATGCTTGTCGGGCCACCCAGGCTGACGCGGTCGTTGGCCAGTTCGCCATCCAGACCCATCATGCCGCCCAGCTCCATGTCGCTATCCGAGGCAGCCTGCTTGCCGCCCCCTGTAATGTTGTTCAGTACCGGCCGCAGCACACCGAACACCAGCACCAGGATGAACACCACGCCCAGCACTTGCTTGACGATGTCCCAGAACCACGGCTGCTGGTAGAAGGCGATGTCGGCGATCTCTTCGCCACGGTCAGCGGCGAACGGTACGTTGATCACCGTCACGCTGTCGCCACGGCTGGCATCGAAGCCGACCGCGTCCTGTACCAGGCGAGTGAAGCGTGCCAGGTCCTCGGCGCCCCATGGCGCACGAGTGGCGTCGCCGGTGGCCGGGTCGATCTTGACCTGGTCGTCCACCACCACCGCCACCGACAGGCGGGTCATGCGCCCCTGCTGCTGACGGGTGTGGCTGATGGAACGGTCCAGCTCAAAGTTCTTGGTGCTTTGCTGGCGCTTGTCCGACGGGTACGGCGCGAGCATCGGCTGGCCGGTGGCCGGGTCCATGATCTGCTGGCCGTTGGCATCCACCAGCGGCTGGCCAGGCTGTATGGCCGCGGCCGGGGTAGCGGCACCACCGGTGGTCTGCGGTGCCGAGGCCGGGCCTGGCGGCTGGTTGCTCAGCGCGCCGGGCACACCTTGCGGGCCCTGGCTGCTGGCACGTTGTTCGTCGACCGACTGCTCGCTGCGCAGCGCCGGCTGGTCTGGGTTGAACTGCTCGGAGGTGGATTCGACCGCGCTGAAGTCGAGGTCGGCGGACACTTCGGCCTTGTAGCGGTCATTGCCCAGCACCGGCTGCAGGATGTTGTGCACCCGCTGGGTGAGCATGCTTTCCACCCGGCGGCTGTAGTCGAACTGTTTGCCTGCCTGGGTCAGGGCGGTGTCCTGGATCTGCTCGGACAGCAGGTTGCCCTTCTGGTCGACCACGGTGACCTGGGACTTGTCCAGTTCCGGCACGCTGGTGGCAACCAGATTGACGATGGCCATCACCTGCCCGGCTTCCAGGGCACGGCCCGGGTACAGCTCGACCAGTACCGAAGCACTGGGCTTGCGTTCGTCACGCACGAACACCGAGCTTTTCGGGATGGCCAGGTGCACGCGCGCACCCTTGACGTTGTTCAGGCTGGACACGGTACGCGCCAGCTCGCCTTCCAGGCTGCGACGGTAACGGGTGGCTTCCATGAACTGGCTGGTGCCCAGGCCCTGCTCCTTGTCGAGCAGCTCGAAGCCGACATTGCCATCGCTCGGTGCCACGCCGGCGGCCGCCAGTTTCAGGCGCGCACGGGAGAGGTCGTCGGCCTTGACCAGCAGAGCGCCGGAATTGGGCTCGACGTTGTAAGGGATGTCGGCAGCGGCCAGGGTATCCATGACCTGCTTGGTGTCCATGCCCGCCAGGCTACCGTACAGCGGACGGTAATCGGGTTGTTGCGACCACAGCACCACGGCAAAGCCGATCGCCACGCTGGCGGCCAGGCCGACCAGAAGGCCGATCTGACGCAGCATGGGCATCTGCGCGATGTTTTCCAGAAACGCCATGCCGAACAGCGGCGGCTTGGCCGCGGGCGGGCCGCTTTTGGCAGGGGGGTTGTCGACGACTGCTTCAGCCATGGTTTACGTCCGTCCTCAAACCGGCATCTGCATGATGTCCTGGTACGCCTGGACCAGCTTGTTGCGTACCTGGGTCAGTGCCTGCATCGACACACTGGCCTTTTGCGAAGCGATCATCACGTCGGTGAGGTCGACACCACTCTTGCCGATCTCGAAAGCGTTGGCCAACTGGGTCGAAGCCTGCTGCGTCTCATGCACCTTGCCGATGGCCTGGCCGAGCATGTCGGCAAAGGTACTCTGCCCCGGTGCCAACTCGGGGGCGGCAGCCACCTTGGGCAGCGACATGGCATCGGCCTGCATGGCCCGCATGTCCAACATCAGACGATTGAATTCAACACCTTGGCTCATGACCCTTCTCTCTCCTGCGGCCGCATTTTTTTGACAGTGATGCGGCGGATAGCCAACCTAAAGCAACAAAGGTGCCAGCCTTGGCGAGCAACGCGATCCCTGTGGGAGCGGGCGTGCCCGCGAACACCGGCGCAGCCGGTGCCCGCCACCGCGTCGAATTCTTCGCGGGCACGCCCGCTCCCACACGGGGACCGCGCCAGCAGCGGTATATATTGCCCGTCAGCCGAACAGGCTGGCCTCGACGTCAAACCCGGCATCGCGCATCTGCGCCAGCTTGTAGCGCAGGGTACGCGGGCTTATCCCCAGGCGTTCGGCCGCCTCTTTGCGGCGGCCGCGCTCGGCGCGCAGGGTGTCGATGATCATCTGGTACTCATGACGACGCATGTCATCGCCCAGCCCGCCAGCCTCGGCTACCACCTCTGGCGATGGCTCGATGCCAGCTGACAATGGAATGGCGCCTGCCAGACAAAAATCCGCCGCCTCGATCACCCCTCCCTGCTGCAGGATCAGCGCCCGCTGCAGGGCGTTGTCCAGTTCGCGTACATTGCCCGGCCAGGCATACGCCTGCAGGCAGGCCCGGGCCTGGGGCGACAGCTGCACCGGGGCGTGCTTCATCTTGGCCACGTGACGCGCCAACAGGCGCTCGGCCAGTTGCAGAATGTCACCCGGGCGTTCGCGCAGCGGGCGCCAGGCCAGGGGGAACACCGACAGACGGTAATAAAGATCCTCGCGGAAACGCCCGGCCGCCACTTCGCCAGCCAAGTCACGGTTGGTGGTGGCCAGCACGCGGATATCCAGGCTGATCGGCTTGCGCCCGCCTACGCGCTCCACCTCGCGCTCCTGCAGCACCCGCAGCAGCTTGGCCTGCAAGGCCATTGGCATTTCCGAGATTTCGTCGAGCAGCAAGGTGCCACCTTCGGCCTGCTCGAACTTGCCGGCCTGGGCAGCGATGGCACCGGTAAAGGCACCCTTCTCGTGGCCGAACAGCGTGGCCTCGAGCATGTTGTCGGGGATGGCAGCACAATTGATCGCCACGAAAGGCTGCGCCGCCCGCGGCGACTGCTGGTGAATGAAGCGCGCAAGCACTTCCTTGCCGGTACCGGATTCGCCGGAAATCAGCACGGTCGAGTCACTGCGCGCCACCCGTGCGGCCAATTCCAGCAACTGTCGACTGGCCGGTTCGCAGGCCACCGGGCCTTCCTCTTCAGCCACGCGCCCGGCGGCATGCCGCTCGACCAGGCTGAGCAATGCCTTGGGCTCGAATGGCTTGACCAGATAGTCGGCGGCCCCTTGGCGCATCGCCTCGACGGCACGCTCCACCGCTGCATGCGCAGTCATGAGCAACACGGGCAATTGCGGATGCTGGCGGCGCAGCTGGGCCAGCAGTTGGTGCCCATCCATGCCTGGCATGTTCACATCGCTGACTACCAGGCTGAAGGCCTCCTCCAGCACCGCTTCCAGCGCTTCTTCGGCACTGCCCACCGCCTGGTAGGCGAAGCCGCCGATTTCCAGGGTATCGCTCAGCGCCTGGCGCAGTACGCGGTCGTCCTCGACCAGCAGCACCTTGATCGCCATTACATGCCCTCCGCCAGCTGCCCGTCGATCAACGGCAGCTCCACTCGCACACAGGTACCACGGCCAACCTTCGAGCGCAGGCGCAGCGTACCCTGGTGCGCGCGCACCACGGCCTTGACCACGGCCAGGCCCAGGCCGGTGCCAGTGGCCTTGGTGGTGAGGAACGGCTCGCCCAGGCGGCCGAGCAGCTCGGCATCGATGCCACTGCCGGCGTCGCTTACACACAGGTGCAGGCTGCGCTCGCGGCGGAACAGGTGCACCTTCAGTCGCGCCGGGCCATCGCTGGCTTGCAGCGCATTTTCGATCAGGTTGAGCAATGCACCAATCAGGGTGTCGCGGTTGCATAGCAGCTCACCCAGGTGGCTGTCGCACTGCCAGCGCACGGCGTGCCCCTGCACATGCACCTGGGCAGCCTGCTGCAGGGCCTGGAACAAGGCTTTTGGCGTGACCCGATCACTCAACGGCAGCTCGCCACGGGCGAACACCAGCATGTCGCGTACCTGGTGTTCCAGCTCGTGCAGGCGCTCCTTCAAGGTGCCGGCAAAGCGCTGGCGGGTTTCCGCGCCCAGCTCCTGTTCGGGATCAGCCAGGTGGCTGGCGTAGAGCATCGCCGCCGACAGTGGCGTGCGAATCTGGTGCGCCAGCGAAGCGACCATGCGCCCCAACGACGACAGGCGCTCGTGGCGGGCCAATTGGTCTTGCAGGCGACGGGTTTCGGTCAGGTCGTTGAGCAACACCAGCTGGCCAGGCTCGGCATCCAGCGAGCGAGTGGCAATGGACAGGCGGCGGCCATCACGTAGCGAGACTTCGTGACCGTCATCCTTGCGCGGGGCAAAGCTGCGGGCGATCACCTGGCGCCACAGCTGGCCGACCAGCGGCTCGCCGAGCAGTTCGCAGGCGGCCGGGTTGGCTTCGCGTACCAGGCCCTGGCCATCGATCACGATCACCCCGCCGGGCAGCAGGTCCAGCAGGTTCTGCAGGCGGTTGGCCAGGCGTTCCTTTTCGCTCAGTTCATCGATGCGCTGGGCGCTGACCACCGCCAGCTCGCCCTTGAGTTCGCTGACCCGGGCTTCGAGCAGGCTGTAGGACTGGCTCAGCTGGCTGGACACCTGATTGAACAGGGCGAAGGCTTGTTCGACACCCTGGCGGCTTTCCTGCTCGACCAGGGATTGCCCCTGCGGATCGGGGGCTAGGGATACGTGGGCGGCCTGGGGCATCTTGCTCTCTCGCGTGGCTGACCGTCATAAAAACGGTGTGTTGCCAAGGGTGTAGCAATAGCCGTGCCGGAGATAGGGATTTTGGCTCCCTGTACCGGCCTCTTCGCGGGCATGACCGCTCCCACAGGGACCGTGCAGGCTTCAAGCCTTGCGCAGTACTCGAGATTTTGGCTCCCTGTGCCGGCCTCTTCGCGGGCTTGCCCGCTCCCACAGGGATATCACCGAATTCAAGCTGTGCATCGATCCTGTGGGAGCGGGCGCGCCCGCGAAGAGGCCGGTACAGGCAACCGACAGGCGTCAATCCTCCGCCTGTTCCTCGCCGCCCTGACGGCTCATGCCGTACTTGCGCATCTTCTCTACCAGGGTGGTGCGGCGAATACGCAAACGTTCAGCTGCGCGTGCAACGATACCGTTGGCATCGTCCAGCGCCTGCTGGATCAGGCCTTGCTCCAGGCTACCCAGGTAGTCCTTCAGGTCCAGGCCTTCAGGTGGCAACATGGCGTGGTTGCTGAAGTTCGGCGTATGGCCGTTGATCGCCACGCGCTCTTCCAGGTCGCTGCGCAGGCTGTCGACCATCTGCTCGTCTTCGTCATCGACGTAACGGAATTTCTTCGGCAACTCGGACACGCCAATCACCCCGTACGGGTGCATGATCGCCATGCGCTCGACCAGGTTGGCCAGTTCGCGCACGTTGCCCGGCCAGCCATGACGACACAGCGACATGATCGACGCGGAGTTGAAGCGGATAGAGCCGCGCTTCTCGTGCTCCATGCGCGAGATCAGCTCGTTCATCAGCAGCGGGATGTCTTCCACCCGCTCACGCAGCGGCGCCATCTCGATGGGGAACACGTTCAGGCGGTAGTACAGGTCTTCGCGGAACGTGCCCTCCTCGATCATGGTCTCGAGGTTCTTGTGGGTCGCGGCGATGATGCGCACGTCGATGCTCTGGGTCTTGTTGCTACCCACGCGCTCGAAGGTACGCTCCTGCAGCACGCGCAACAGCTTGACCTGCATAGGCAACGGCATGTCGCCGATTTCGTCGAGGAACAGGGTACCGCCGTTGGCCAGCTCGAAACGCCCGGCACGGCTGGTGATCGCCCCGGTGAAGGCGCCCTTCTCGTGGCCGAACAGTTCGCTTTCCAGCAGCTCGGCCGGGATCGCACCGCAGTTGACCGGCACGAACGGCGCTTCGCGGCGCTTGGAGTGGTAGTGCAGGTTGCGCGCAACCACTTCCTTGCCGGTGCCGGACTCACCCAGGATCAGCACGCTGGCATCGGTATCGGCCACCTGCTGCATCATCTGCCGCACGTGCTGAATGGCACGGCTGGTACCGACAAGGCTGCGGAACAGGTTGGGTTCGCGCTGGCGACCACGCTCGCGCGCCTGGTCGTACATCTCGCGATAGACCTGGGCACGGTGCAGCGAATCCAGCAGCTGGCTGTAGCTTGGCGGCATTTCCAGGTTGGAAAGCACCCGGCGGCGAAGGTCTTCCGGGAACTCCGCAGAAGAAATTTCACCTAAAAGCAGAACCGGAAGGAACTCATCCCACCCAGCCACTGTCTTAACGAGCCCAAGCACACTGCCCGGGGCATTTACAGTGCCGATAAGCACGCACAGCACTTCGCGACTCGAAGACAACGGCTCGACCACCTGCTGCCAGTCCTGGCTGGAGCAAGCGAGGTTTTCTTCGCCGAGGAAGTTAAGCACCACCGCCAGGTCGCGGCGGCGTGCGCTGTCGTCGTCGATCAGCAGAATCTTGGTTTCACGCCACATGCAATAGCAACTTCCCTAGTCATATCGGCGCCCGAGGGCGTGCTCGACATCATTCCGACTGAATGGTCAGTGTTCGGACGTCTGAAATTCGAAAACAGCCACTAGTAAAGTCAAAAAAAACCAGCCAGTCAAATTAATGGCGCATGGCTTTTGGCAACGTCTGTGGTCAGGTGAACAAATGGTATACCTTTGCCGCGTTCTTCGCCTGACGGATTTTCGTCATTTCATCCACCAAGGATTGACGTTCACCACTTGCAACATCGATTAGTTGACGATATACGGCCAACAACTGCTCAAGGCTGGCACTGACATCGGCCTCGTTGCCTTTCGCCTCGCTCACCATGTCACCGATGCGCAAGCGGCATTCCAGGTCCAGCTCGCCGACAGCCTCCCAGTTACGCTCGGCCAGTGCCGCCAGCAGCATTTCCCGAGTCTGCTCGATCCGGGCGATTACTTCGCTCATGTCATCCTCCTTTATCAGGAAGCCGACGACTGATCGCCGATTGCGTCCCAACCTTCTTTCACAGTGATCAGCAGGCGCGCGACCTCGTCGATGATGGCCGGGTCACCCGTGACGTTGGCCTCGATCAGGCGGCGGCTCATGTACATGTACAAGCTGTCCAGCTCAGCCAGGCTGTCGGCATGGTTTTCCAGGTCCAGGCCTTCACGCAGGCCGCCGATGATGTCGATGGCCTTGCCAATGAGGATGCCCCTTTGCGCGATGTCGTTGCGGGCAATGGCACCCTTGGCCTGCGCCATGCGATCAAGGCCGCCCTGCATGAGCATCTGCACCAGGCGGTGCGGGCTGGCTTCGGACGTCTGCGCTGCGCCGTTGACTTTCTGGTACTGCCGAAGGGCCAACATCGGGTTCATGGATCTGCCTCGTTGCTGCGGTAAAAAGTTGCTTGTACCTGCTGTATCGCCTGTACGTCAAAAAACTTTAGGGAAAAAGCAAAAAGCCCGGGGCATCTTGGGGACGCCGCCGGGCTTTTGGCATGTTCAGCCGATCAGGATTTCTTGGCCTGGGCGTTGATCGCTTCGAAGATCGAGGTGATCTGGTCAGCCTGGGCCTTCATCTTGCCCAGGGCGGTGTCCAGGGCCACGTACTTCTTGGTCAGCGATTCGGTCAGGGACTCGGTGCGGCGATCGAGCGCGGCCTGCTGGTTGGCCAGTTCCGAGACCGCCTTGTCGAGGTTCGACTTGCGCGTTGCAAGGCTGCCATCGGTCTTGTTGTAAGGATCGATGGCCTTGTTCATGCGCTCGAAGATGCCGTCGGTGCCGGTGAACAGCTCCTGCACTTCCGGGCCGAGCTTCTTGTCGTTCATCGCCGAGGTGAACTTGCTGCTGTTGAATTCGAGCGTGCCATCCTTCTGGGTGTTGATACCCAACTGGCTCAGCGTGGTCAGCTGGTCGCCGGCCCCCACCTCACTCAGCACCTTGCGCACATCACCCAGCAGAGAGCGGGTGGTCGGGTCGTTGGTGAGCGGGCCGAGCACCAGCTTGTCATCGTCATCACGGCTGGTCGACGTGAGCGAAGTGATCGCCTTCTGCAGCGTATTGTAGGCATCGACGAAGCTCTGGACCGACTTCTTCAGGCCATCGTTGTCCGCCGCAACGGTGACCGCGGTCGGCGTACCAGTGGCGACGCCGCTGGCCTTGGGGCTGACCCCGGTCAGCTCGAGGGTCATGCCGCTGATCGCGCTATCGAGGGTATTGGAGGCACTCTTGACCTTCAGACCGTCGATGGTCAGCTCGGCGTCCTGCGCCTTGGCAGTGATGAAGCCGGCGCCAGTGCCGGACATCTGCGTGGTGCCATCGATGGTCAGCTCGGGAATACCGCTCAGGGAAATGTCACTGCCGGCACCGGTGGTGGTCGAGCTGAGCACCAGGCGCGAGCCGCCTTCTTCATTGACGATGTTGGCGGAAATACCGTTGGCGCTCATTTCCTTGTTGATCTGGTCACGCACGCTCTGCAGCGTGGCGCCGCTGGCCACATCCAGATCATAGGTCTTGCCACCCTGGCTGATGGTCAGCTTGCCAGCCGTGATCGCACTGCTGGCACCGCCGGCGAACTGCTGGCTGGCGACTTTCGAGCTGGTGGCCAGCTTGTCCACCACGATGTCGTAGCTACCCGGCACGGCCGTGTTGCTGGACTTGATCTTGACCACCGACTCGTTGGCCGAGGTCGCTGCATAGGCGTTGAACGACGGCGCATCCTTGTTGTTGAGCGCCTTCATGGCGTCCTGGAATGCCGTGAGGGCACTGCGCAGCGAGCCGATACCCGAAATCATCGCAGTATTGTTGCTGGTTTGCCGAGTGATCTGCGCCTGCTTGGCGGATGTATCGGCCTTGACCAGCGCGGTCACGATATCGGTAATGTTGAGACCAGAACCCAGGCCTGTACTGGAAGTAATCGGGCTTGCCATGCTGTAGTCCCTCTCATCAACGCGTCAACCCGCTCCTGCGGGACTGACATGCATCACTTCATTGGTGTTCGCCGCCAATCATACCTTGGCGTCGAACAGAACACTTTTGACATCGCTCAGGCTGTGAGCGATCCGCAGGGCCTCTTCCGAGGGCAACTGGCGAATCAGTTCACCACTGTCGGTAGCGATGACTTTGACCACGATCTTGCCGGATTCTTCATCCGTGGAAAATTCCAGATTGCGCTGCGATGCCTTCAGGAACTTTTCGATCTCCGAAACGGCATGTTTGACCTTGTCGGCATCCTGCACCGCCTTGGCGTCTTTCTTGTCGTCTTCGGGTTTTACGTTTTCCGTCGACCGGGCAACCGGTTTTTCGGCAACCTGCTCGGCCGGACGTGCGGCCGGATAAGACAGGTTCAGCTTGACGCTCATGTCCATGCCCACCACCTCGCAATGAAAAGGCGGGGAAGTGCCTTACCAGCACTTCCCCGCCAGCAACCAGGCAGATTAGCCCAGCAGCTTCAGTACTGCCGATGGCAGCTGGTTGGCCTGGGCCAGAACCGAGGTGGAAGCTTGCTGCAGGGTCTGCTGCTTGGTCAGCTGGGCAGTTTCAGCAGCGAAGTCGGTGTCCTGTACGCGGCCACGGGCAGCTTCGGCGTTTTCGTTGATGTTTTGCAGGTTGTTGATGGTGCTGGTCAGACGGTTCTGCGCGGCACCCAGGTCAGCACGGTTGCTGTTGATGGTTTGCAGAGCGGCGTCGATGGCCGAAACAGCAGCGCTGAAGTTGGCTTCGGCGGTGGTGGTGTCGGAACCCTGAATGTTGATCGAGGAAGTAACGCCCAGGTCCGAAGCGGTGAACTTGGCGCTCAGGTCGATGGTGATCTGGTTGGCCGAACCGGTGTTGGAACCAACCTGGAAGGTCATGACCGAAGCCGAACCGTCCAGCAGGTTCTTGCCGTTCAGCTGGGTGCTGTTGGCGATACGGGTCAGTTCCGAAGCCATCGACTGGAATTCTTTGTCCAGAGCGACACGGTCGTTGGTGCTGTTCGAGTCGTTTCGGGACTGAACGGCCAGTTCACGCATACGCTGCAGAATGTTGGTCTGCTCTTGCATCGCGCCTTCAGCGGTCTGGGCGATGGAGATACCGTCGTTGGCGTTTTTGATAGCCATGGTCTGACCACGGATCTGCGAAGTCATGCGGGTAGCGATCTGCAGGCCGGCGGCGTCGTCTTTGGCGCTGTTGATTTTCAGGCCGGAGGACAGACGGGTCATCGAGGTGCTCAGCGCTTCGGAAGCACGGTTCAGGTTTTTCTGAACGCCCAGAGAGGTGGTGTTGGTGTTAACAGTCAAAGCCATGACGAATTCCTCGTTGGATTGGGTACTACGGCTTCCGGCCTTGGCAATTCGCCGGGTGTGGCACAGAGAACCTTCGTAATGTTTATCGTCGTCAGGGCAGTTTGCTTTAGGGCGATTTCTCACTTTTTTTGCTGGCATCCGGCCATCCCAATGAAATCAAGGGTTTGACGCCAGATTACAGGCGCACTCACTGTGCAGGAGAAAAGAAAACGCCGCCTGAAAGCGGCGGCGTCTTGAAGTCGACAAAGGGGGTCAATCGCGGCGCTCGATGATTGCCGAACCCCAGGAAAGGCCTACGCCGAAACCGCTCAGGGCAACCCGCTGGTGCTGCGAACCCAGCACATGCTTTTCCAGCAGCAACGGAATGCTCGAAGAGACGGTATTGCCGGTCTCGACCATGTCCTTGACGAACCGCTGCCTGTACTCGCCCTCCACAAAGCGCGCCGAAACCGCATCCACGATTGCCGCGCTACCTTGGTGAAGGCAATAGAGGTCGATATCGCCCGCCTTGAGGCCGCTGGCATCGAGCAACTGCTGAAGGTGCGCAGGCACCTTGACCAAGGCGAAGTTGTAGACCTGACGACCATTCATGAAGAACTTGCCGTCGGTAGTACGCAAGTGCTCAGCCCCGGCTCCGTCGCTGCCGAACAGCGACTTGCCGAGCTGCCACGCAGCGCCCTCGCCCATCCAGGTCGCAGTGGCGGCATCACCAAACAGCATGGTGGTATTGCGATCTTCGGGATCGACGATCTTCGAGTAAGGATCTGCGGTGATCAGCAGGCCGTTTTTCAGCCCGGCCGCTTCCATGAAGCCCTTCATGGCATACAGGCCATAGACATAGCCCGAGCAGCCCAGAGAAATATCGAAAGCTGCAACGTGGGTGCTCAGGCCCAGCTTGTGCTGCACGATCGCAGCGGTATGCGGCAAGCCTTCGGCGTCGCCGTTCTGGGTCACAACGATCACGACATCGATGGACGCAGGATCAAGGCCAGGGTTGGCAGAAAACAGGTTTCTTGCTGCCTCCACGCAAAGATCAGAGGTTTCCTGGGTGGCCTCCTTGCGCGGCAGGAAGGTCGAACCGATCTTGCCGAAGATGAAATCCTGGTCCTTGCCGAATTTCGCGCCCTGCGCGTAATTGTCGACGCCCTCGACAGGTACGTAACTGGCGATGCTTTTGATGCCAATCATTGTGGCTTCCCGATAGATATGGCGAAAATTCGCGGGCTTTCGCGCCGGGTTCAGATACCTCGGGTGAAAAGACGACGAGACTGCCCGCAGACTCGATAGCTTAGAGATGCACGTTTCGACTGCCAAGTCACGATCGTTCATACGATCGGCCAATCGCCCGACAAGATCAATGCCCCTCGTACGCAACCACGGCCCTGTGTGCGCTACCGGACACCCGCCTCAAGCGGGTACCCGGCATGCATCGTGGCTCAGGAAAGCCAGGCCCGGCGCCAGGCCTCCAGGCGCTCCCCCTGAAGCAGCCAGTTCGACCGGACAGCATTCTGCAGGGCATCCCCCAACGCTGCCGACGCGTCGCGCTCCTCCAGATGCAGACGGATGGCCCGCAGCCAGTCAGCCGTCTGGTTCTCCACCCTCGACAACGGCAAGGTGTCTGCGCCGGCAAAACCGGCCACCCGGCTACAGATCACCGGATGCGCGCAAGCAGCGTGCTGAAGCACCCGCAGGTCGGCCGAGCAGGCATTGCCCAGGGTCTCGGCCATCGGCACCAGCGCCAGATCGAGATTCAGGGCTGCGAGGCTATTACCCAGGTTTTCATCAGAAACATGCGGGTGGTGCTCCCGGACGAACGGCCGCAGCGCTGGTGGGCAGTCGCCCAGAACGACCCAATCGACCTCATGCGCCATTGCCGGCACTACCTCGGCCAGCAAGACGGCATCCTTGTTACCGATCCAGCCCAGACGCGGCTTTTGCGCCATGCGCCGCAAGCCTTGCAACTGGCCCCAGGCGACAGGTAGCGCGCTTTCGAGCAGGTGCACGTCATCGTGCTGGCCTTGCAACAGCTCCGCCAACGCCGGGGCAGCGACGACCACCCTGTCTGCCTGCATCAACCCGTAGCGCATGCGCTGCAGTAATTCATCCGCACCCAGGCCGGCGGCGAACCCCATTTCCGGGATATAACCGTCCAACTCATACACCTTGAACGCTTGAGAGAAGGCACGTAGACGACGCAAGGTCTGCAACCCCCCATCCGCCAGCGGACGCTGCAAGACAATACTCGAAGGCGCATAGCGCTGTATGTCCACCAGGGTCAGAACCCCGATGGTCACCGAACCATCGATCACGCCAGCATTCCGCAATGCCATGAGAGGCTGTATTACACGGGTCTGTCCAGCCGCCTGCTGGTCAGCAGCGAAAGCCAGCACTGTCGGAGCGATGCCTTGCAATGGTCGCCAGCACAGCCCGTTATCCTGCCGCGCATGGCTGTGACCTACAAGCAATGACTGGTTGGCGTTGTAGGAGGGATCACTGACCAGTTGCGGCAACCAGCGAGCGTAAAGCGCATCTTCCTGTTCAGCACCGATTGCATCAGCGGGGGCTGCTTCCAGCAGCAGCCTGGCACGTGGAGTCCAGACATTCAGGTAGCCGGCCTGCTGCAAACGCAGGCACAGGTCGGCTTCAGCCCAGGGTTCCAATAACGGGTCGACGGAGAAACCACCCGATTCAAGGAAGGTTTCACGCCGCACCATCAGACAACGATCACCCACGACCACACCGTTGCGTTCGGTCACCAGCGCCGCCAGGTCGCCCTTATCGCCCAGGACCTGCCCGGCAAATGCAGGACCGACGCTGCCGCCCATTCCGAGTACCTGGCCTGCCTGTTGAATCACCCCATCGGGGCTCGCCAGCATGCACCCCACAGCACCGACCTCAGGGCGCTGCGCATGGTTGAGCAAGGCAAGTAGCCAATCACCATCATTGACCATGGCGGCAGCATCCAGCCATAGCAGAAACTCGCCCTGCGCCTCCTGAGCCGCTGCGTTGCACATGGCCGCACGAGACTGCCCCGGCATGAAACGCAGTACCTGGACACGTCCTGGTTCAACCTGGCTCAGCATGTCCAGCCACTGAAGCAACACAGGATCGTCATTGCCTGGCTCTACCAGCAGCACTTCATGCGTGACAGCTGCCGTGTTCTGCAACAACTGCTCAAGGCAGCGCTGCAACCGTGACAAGTCGCCTTCGATGTAGATGATCAAACTCACCGAGGCCGGCCGCGAATGCCCATAGTCGATCTGGTAGCAATTCGCCGCCTGCTCGATCGAATCAACCTGCGCCTCAGGATAACCGCGCTCCAGCAGGTGCTTCTGGATGACCGTTCGCTCATCGTCGCATACCGTGACGTCTGGCCGATTGGCGATCAACAGCGGCTCGCTGATATGACCCACCACCCCCAACCCATGCTCGACAATCAAGCGTAACTGGTAAGCCAGTTCGTAGGCGCCACCTGCAGCCGGGTCGAACCCACCCTGCTGCACGAGCGTGCACCTGTGGTACAACCAATGCCGCGACAATGCGGCCGGATGTGCCAGCAACATGTCCAGGTTGAGGTCGGGTCGCAGGCGAGCTTCAACGCTGTCATCGGCTCCACGCACAGCCTCGTCGGCAAACACCGCACCAAATGCCACCTGGGCCTGTGACAGGTCGAGGGCCGCCACCAGCAGGCCACTGGCAGTGAATTCCACTCCTGCGTCAACCACCATGCACCAATCACAAGGGCTGCTTTCCAGCAGGCCATTGATAGCGGCCAGCGGCGCTCGAGCATCAGCAGACACCCACTGCACGTTCGGACGACGCGGCTCCATCGCTCCCAGCACACAGACCTGGATGCGTTGATACAGCACGTCGTCCAGGCTCCCGAGGGTACGCGCCAAGGCTCCCGGATCGCCATGATCCAGCACCAGCACGGCAATCGAAGGCGCATCGGGTGCCGCCAGCCGGTCCTGCATCAACTGCAACTGCTGCGGCAGCGGGTAACGCTGGCGCAGCCATGTCAGCATCCCGCCGTTATTGCCGGCCGTCTCGCGACGGGCTGCAAACTGGGTCTTGGCGATGAACACCTCGAGTTGCTGCCAGAAGGGTGCCGTTCGCTCCACATAACGCTGCAGTGCACCTTCCAGCCCTGCACTGGCACGCTCGAACGCGTCGGGCCGATCGAGCATGGCGAAGCCGTGGCTGCCGATGAAGCTGGCTTCAAGAAACTGCTCGTCGATGCCGTGCCCAGGAATGAAGATCACCGGGCAGCCACAAAGGACCGCGATCACACAGGTCATCGACCATTCGTGGGTATAAAGCACCTCGGCCTTGCGCAGCAGCACTGCCAGCTCGGGTAATGTCAGGGCATTGGCCATGCTCAGCAGTTGGATATCGCCAGGCAACTGCGAATAGTCGATCTGCTCCAGCGGGTGGCGATTCTGGTAAAGGTACTTGCCTTCACGCAGCGTGCCCGGTGCCGGAGCACTGAACAGTTCGACATCGATCGTCGGCAGGCACAGCAAATCGCCATCGGGATAACCATGCCGCGCGGCGATCAGGGCACCGGAATAGAACAACAGGTCTCTGCCTGCGGCCTGCATGCTCTGACCGGTAAGAAAACCCTCGAAGTTCAACAGGAAGCGCGCTACCACATCGCAGCCAAGCGGGTTGCCCACCACCACTTCCGGATAGACAGCGATCGGTACCTTGCCTTCGGCCTGATGCCGCTTCTGGGTCAGCGGGTCCAGCAACGGCGTTTTCAGGTCCGGATTGACCACCTGACCACCACAGATATAAGCCTCCCGCCCGTTGAGGTTGAGCACGTGGCAAAGATAGTGCAGCGACGCGACGCCCGAGGAGGTTTCCCGGTAGTCTGGTGCCAGGATGTAATACGGATGCTCCGGTTTGGCGTACATCAACCTCAGGCGCGTCAGTGCCTGGTCGAGCGAATGGGCGTCAACCCGGGCAGAATTGGGCATCGCTTGGAAACTCCAGAATCAGGAAAATACAGGCAGCCGGCCTCAGACAGCACGTGGCTCGGCAAAGAACTGGGCGATTGCTGTACACACACGGGCAACCTGGCGAGCAGTCATGTCCGAGTAGAGTGGCAAGCGCACCAGACGCTGGGCAACATCGCAGGTTACCGGCAGTTCTCCGACGCTGCGGGAATACCGCAGGCCGGCAGGTGAATCGTGCAGCGGTACATAGTGGAACACCGCATGGATATCCCGCTCGCGCAAGAACTGGATCAGTTCGCTGCGCTCATGGTTGTTGCGCATCAACAGGTAGAAAATGTGCGCATTGGCTGGCCGTCCGCCCGGCGTACGGGGAAGCTGGAAGCAGCCATCGGCTTCCAGCGCCTGCAACTGATTGTAATAAGCTTCGTACAAAGCACGCCGATGGGCGTTGATGCTTTCCCCCTGCTCCAGCTGTGCATAGAGGAAGGCAGCCGTCAATTCACTGGGAAGGAACGAAGAGCCGACATCGACCCAAGTGTATTTGCTGACTTCGCCCCGGGCGAACGCCTTGCGGTTGGTACCCTTCTGCCAGATGATTTCTGCGCGCTCGATCAGTTTCGGGTCGTTGATCAGCAACGCCCCTCCCTCACCGCTGATGACGTTCTTGGTTTCATGGAAACTCAGGCAACCGAGGTGCCCGATGGTACCAAGCGCACGGGTCTTTTCCCTGGCGAGAATCGCCTGCGCAGCGTCTTCGATAAGCATCAGGCCGTGGTTGTTGCAGATGCGCAGCAGCGCCTCCATGTCACAAGGCTGCCCAGCATAATGAACTGCCACGACCGCCTTGGTTTTCTCGGTGATCGCGGCTTCGACCAGACGCTCGTCAAGGTTGAGGCTGTCCGGGCGTATATCCACGAATACCGGAACCGCACCACGCAGCACGAACGCATTGGCGGTAGATACAAACGTGAAAGACGGCATGATGACCTCATCCCCCGGACCGACATCGGCCAGGATCGCCGCCATCTCCAATGCAGCGGTACAGGAATGGGCCAGCAGCGCCTTCGGGCAACCCAGGTTGTCTTCCAGCCATTGCTGGCACGATTGAGTGAACTGTCCATCGCCAGCGATGCCGCCATTCATCACTGCCTGGGCGATATAGAACAATTCCTTGCCAACGACGAAAGGCTTGTTGAAAGGTATGACCTGATTGCTCACGTTCGTATTCTCCAGCGCGTGCGTCAGATGAAATCGCTCAGCGGCAGGTAGCCGCCGATGAGCGCATCGAGAAACTCGACCTGTACTGCCTTCTCCAGGCCGTTACGGGCAAAGAAACCCCTCGCACGCTGGTAGTAGTGGCCCTCAAGCGCCTGGTCGGCATCGGTATGCCCTGCGTCATAGCCATGCTGGGAAAGCGCCGAACATTTGACTGCCGCGTATTTGCGACAGCACGCTTCGACTGAATCATCAAGCATTGCGCGCCGATGTGGCCGGGTGTATTCGAAATACGCGCGAGCCTGGGGCGAGAGTTGCAGTCCCTGTAACAGCGCCGACAGGTTATCGGCCAGCCAAGGCGCAAAGTGATAACCATCCCGCCGCGTGCCGGTCGCAATGAAGGTGTTGTCATTGAGTTGGCCGATTACCGGATAGCCATCAAGGCTGACCGGTCGATAGCCGAAGTTGTACCGCACGAAACCGCTGGCACGGTGCATCTGGTTGACCTGGTTGATCGCTCCATTTATCAGGGCAGCCACGGACTCGGCGCGTGGCACCTGTTCGTCGACCGTGGTGATCAGGTTGGTCGCTCCAACCACGAACAGATCGTCCTGGTACGGCGCATGGTAGATACCACAGGCGCCACCACGATTTGGCGTACGAAGCACGTAACGTCCCTGGATCCCCGGGTTCTTCAAAACGACAGTAGCACCGACGCCGTTGATGACCCGAATGCAGTCGTCTTCGGCCCACAGCCGGGTCGCCTTGCTGCCGTTGGCCAGCACCAGACGTTCCGCAGCCAGCACTCGGCCATCGGTCAGGCGAGCACCACAGGTTCGGCCTCCGATCTTGTCGAGAGACTCCACCACGCCCTCGACGAAGCGCACACCGCGCCTTGCCAACGTCTGTTGCAGGGCCTGGATGACACCATCGGGATTGACCACGCCTTCGCGGGGCAGGAAAAGGGCGTTGCGGCTTCGGTAGGCCGAAGCCGGCGAATAGGCCGGCTCCAATGTCGGCTCGATCCGCTCGTACGGCTCGGCAAACTCCTCGAGATAATCGGCGATGGCGTCAAACGCCTGGTCCTCGAACCTGTTGGAGGCATTGTTGTTGACCAGCACGGTACCCAGCCGGTAGTGCTCTGCGGGAATCTCGAACTCTTCGACAAACGCCCCCCACAACCGCGCGGAAGCCTGGCTCAATTCGAACTTAAGGCGGTCGCGCGGTTTGTCCAACGCACCCGGCTCCAGCTCCGCGAACGAGTTGAGCATGGCTGCAGCAGCCATGGAGGCGCTGTAAGGCCGCGACATCGGGCCTACCACTGTAATGCGCTCGGCAGGAACCGAACGGGAAAGGCCGGCAGCGATCGCCAGGCCAACCATGCCGTTACCAATGATCAGGAACATGGCATGCCCTCTTACAGCACTTTGACGATGCACAGGGACGGGTAGGTCTGCGATCGCTTGATCTCGTGACGCACCTTGCCCAACACTTCAGCTACGTAGGCGTAACCCTCGCCTGGCAGAAAATCACGCTGCAACTGGAAGAACACCAACTGCGAACCGGGGACGCAGCGCGGCAGGATCTGTTCCAGGGCAAAGCGGGTCGGCCCCTCCAGGTTCATGTCGAAAAAGGCCAACGCCACCAGCAGGTTGCGATTCTCCTCGATGAAACGTGGCAAGGTATCCTTGATATCACCCTCGACCACCTGATGTCCGCTGGAAACCTGTGGCAGGGCATTGATGCTCTCGTGCAATGCCAGCAAGTGGCGCAGGTAATCGGCATACCCGCTACCGGTATCGTAGCAACCGTCCTGGAAGTGCTCGTTGGTCACCTTGCTGTCGCTAGCGTGCGATTTGTAGCCGGCGAAGGTATCAAATGCCGCGATGCGGCGCTGTTTGTTGAACGGTTCGAAAATGGCCCTCAGATTCTCGCAGAGCACGGCGTTCTGGCCACGCCATGTGCCAAAGTCCAGCACCGAGCCGGGCAGCGAGACGATCTCGCGGTACAGGTCGGAAATCGCCAGCATCCGCGCAAGGGAGGCCGAGCGGATGAACAGGCCGAGGTTGCGCTCTTTTTCGGCGTCATCGAGCGGCGCATTGGCAAATGACTGCCAGAGTCGCTCCCGCGCCTCGAGCTGGCTGTCGCTGGACTGGGTTACGGAAGTAGAGCCTTTCTTGAGCATGGATATCTCCAGGAAACAGGGAAGTCGAACGGCAGGTCACGGGGCCTTGCGCACGAGGAGGGTGAATTCGTACAAGCCATAGTCATGCAAGAGTGCCACCTGCCTGGAGTAGGTTCTTTTGCACAGATCAAAGTAGAAGCACGGGTCACCGTAATACAGGTAGTCGCGCATGAATGGCGCGTCGGAGTAGCTGGTGAGGCAGTTGAAGGCAAAGCCTTTGGTCGAGCAGGCATCCATGTTGCGAAGCACCTCGGCAATATATTGTTCCCAGGCTTCCCGCGGGGTTTGCTGTGACACATTGAAAATACCGCTGGCTACCGCGTAATCGGCAGTCCGGGTGGGCCGGTCGGCGACCTCGAAGCAGGTGAACTGATCCGCACCGTGTTTGGCGCGAGCCGACGCGATCATCTCGGGCGACAGGTCATAGCCGTGATAGTCCACTACGCCGCCGCGCTCGCGCAGCCAGTCGAGCAATGCCCCGTAGCCACAACCCACGTCGACCAGACTGAAGCCTCGCTGCCATTCTTCCTGCGACACCAGCTTGAGCAACTGTTCGAAGCGCAGGTGCTGCGAAGCGCTTCCGTTCCAGTCAACTCCTTCCGGAGTGGCGCCATGCTCACGAATGCGCGAGGAATAGTACTGTTCGACTTCTCGCAAAATGGTCGTGCTCATGGGCGCCGCTCCAGGAAGGCAGGCGCGTCGGCGCCGGTATTGAACAACAGGTCGATGACACTCACCGCATGCTGAAACTCGCCGTACAGCTGCGGGTACTCGAGATAGCCGTCATAACCCATATACGACAGGCCAAGACCGGCAGTGGCGAACGCGGCCTCGTCCAGGTAACAGCTGGCTGCCGGTCCCGACAGGTAGTGCGTACCACCTACCGCCTGGCACAACTGGATGAGGCGCTCGTTCTTGCCAGTTGCATGGCCCAGATTTTCGGAACGGTACAGCGGTGTGCGGATACCCAGCAGAGGGCACAGGCCGGCAATGAACAGGTGATTGATTTGCGAAAGATGAGTGAGCTCGGCGGCCTGCTCGTAAAGCGCCCTGACAGGCCCTTCCATCTGCTGGAAGCAGGCCGCGCGGCGGTAGCTCATTTCGATGGTCTTCCAGTGCGCAGCCGCCCAGCCAGGCTCACTGACCTCAACTTCGTTGATCAACTGCTCGTAGCGCCCCTTGTTCTTCACCGGGATGCTCAGCCAGTGCTCTCCGTGGGCAGTCTTGATCTTGTTGCGGTTACGCCAGTCGCGGCGCGTGTACTGGACATCATCGAAGAGGATGAACGCATCGACGCTGCCGATCAGGTCGAAGTACCCTTTCCAGGGAATGTAGTTGGACTGCAGCACAGCCACTTTCTTTTGCATTCACAACCTCGTCCACACCACGTGAAACCAGGCGCCACGCCTGTCAATTATTTGCCGCCAGGCACAAAAAAGCCGGGCTCCTGCCCGGCTTTTGCAATTCCCGCGCCAGCTACTTGAACGGCGCCAGCCAGCTTGCTTGGGCACTGGCCCGCCGACCATCGATCGCCACGTCACGGGCAAATGCGCCCGGCCACTTCGCCAGCAACGCCTGGGCCGCCTCCTCGGGTGCCGGGGAAACTGCACCATCAATCATCAGCTGCGCCTGAGGAGTCCATACCACCAGGCTGCCGGCAGCGGTGACGGCAAGGCACAGGTCGACATCGGCCGCCACATTCCCCTGCAACCCGTCGCATTGCTCGAACACACCGGCACGCACCATCAGGCAATTCCCCGACACCGCCGGGCAACCACGCACGACGCCAGACCAGTGATCCCGGCTGCCGGGCTCTTCCGGCGAGCTGGCCCAGGGTGCATGCACACGCGGCCCTGCGAGCAGATCGTAACCGGCATGCGCAAGGCTGCCATCCATGCCGACCAGGCGCGCGCCAACCACCCCAACCTCCGGTCGTTGTGCCTGGTTGAGCATTGCCTCGATCCAGGCCGGGGAGATCACCTGGCAACGCTCGCTAAGCAGCAGCAGGTATTCACCGCGCGCGTGTCGGGCAGCCTGGTTGAACAGGTTCTCTCCAACTTCGGCGGCGACCAGACGCAGACGGCCGGCGAACGATCGAAATGCGTCTGACAGCAGGCCATGTTGCTCCTGGGTACAGATCAGCACGATCTCGTAGCGAGGGTAGCGAGTACGCTGGAACAGACTGGTCAGGCTGCGCTCAAGCGCAGACCGGTCGCCCTCATGAACCATCAGGATGCTGACAAGCGGGGTCGAGTTGTGCCGGAAATCGATGGCCAACCCGGCAGCGCCCTGATCGCTGACCTGTGCCTGATAGCCCAGTCGTTTCAGGTGACGGTCGAGAATGTCCACCGCCTCGGAACGCATCGGCTCCGACGCCTGTCCGCCGATCACCAGATATTCGTCCATGTGCGCCATGCCGCCGAGCCCGCGCTCTTCGACAAGACGCAGCAACAGATCGTATTCAAGCGCGTGGCCGAAACGGCTATCGAAGCAACCCAGATCAAGTACAGCCTGGCGGCGAAGCAACCAGTGACGCGACATCAGGGCCGGCTGGCTACGCAGCAGGTCGAGGTCGCTACCAGGGCGCATGATACCCAGCAAACGCCCCTCTTCATCGCGTTGTATCTCATCGGCACAAATGGCATCGCAGGCCGGAGACTCTCCCAGTTCCAACTGCAGCCGCAGCAGGCCGCCGCCGGCAAGGATGTCACCCGCCTGCAGCAACATCACCCATTCACTCGGCAACTGGCGCAGCGCGTGATTCAGGTGTGAAACCCAGTTACCTGGTTCCACCTGGACGAAATGCAAGGTATCCCGCGCGGTGGTGATGGCCGGCGGTTTCCCGGCTTTTAGCACCACCAGCTTGAAATTGCGCAGCCCGGCCGCCAGCAGGCTGTCGAAGGTCGCCTGCAGGGCCAGGTCATCGTCCTGCAGGTCCGCGACCACGAAACCAATTTGCGGGCCGGGCCGCTTGGCCAGTTGTGCAAGCACGCGTTGACGCACCGCGGACGCTGGCGTTGCGTCCGCCAACACCTGCAACAGCCGTCCCGAGGCAGTAGTTGCCAGCCACCCAGGCACGTCCTGACAGGGAAGGCTGTCAAGGCGCTCAAGCCAGGCACTCAATTCGCGGACTTTTTCCGCCTGCACTTCGTCCTCCAGGGTCGCCAGCAGACGCTGGCAGACGTCGCGGCTGAACAAGCCCAAGGCCAGGGCCTGCCAGTAACGCTGCTGCAGACTTTCTTTGGTGTCATTGGGATGCACCTCGAGCAGTTCACGCTGACGCACCCAGGTGCCTTCAAGTGCATGACGGTGCTCTTGCCCGGTTGGCCAGCCATGGCAGAGGAACTCGAGCTGCGCCAGGCGCTGGAACAGGCCCCTCTGGTAGTACGGCATCTCAATGTACTGCCGGGGTTCGAACTGGCGGTCCGGGTCGGCGATCACACTGGTCCAGCGCGAGGTGAACAGCAACGGCGGCTCGCCTGCATCGTAGCTGCCACGCACCAACCGGTTGAGCACGACAAAGCCCGCATCGCCGGTACATGTACCATCACGTTCGGCGTCCCACGCACGCAACAGACGCACAGTCCGCACCAACTGCTCTTCCCGGGCTACCGGCGACAAAGTGCGCGGCGCCAATTCACAGATGACGTCGGTCTGATCAAGCTGAATGATGGCCCCGTCGGCCAGCAACGCCAACGACAGCGCAACCCGCCAGCTGGCGAAATCCAGATCCTCCGGCAAATCCTTCAGCACCGAACGCAGCCTCTCGACCCTGACCACGGCGCGCCAGGCTGGCTGGTTCGCCAACGCATGCGCCCGAATACGCGCCGAGGCCCCCTCCCCTTCCTGCGCGGGAAATGCGTGTCCCAGCTTGTAATAAGCCACTTGACCATTGCCCGGAACATATCCCAAGGCGTAACCCTGAGCCCCTAGCGCCAGTGGGTTGGCACTCAGGCAGTCGGCAGCACTGTCCAGTGCCGGAGCTTGCACGAAGTCGGCATCCAGGGCCAGATTGACCAGCGGCGTGGCAACCTGCTGCAGCGCCTGACTCAGACGCGCGCTGCACACAGCGCCCGGACTATGGGTTTCAAGGGCTTCCAGTGCCAGGCAGGCAATGCCCGCCTGGCGGTAGTAATGCAACGCTCGCTCACGATGAGCGGCCTGATCATGACCCAGCAGCACCACCGTTACATCACTGCGCGGTCCGTTTGCGATATCGACCATAAAGCACCTTCGAAGGGAGAGTTGGGCGCCCGCTCGCAACGAACGCGAAAAGAATCAATCCGCCAGCCAGGCATTCGACCATTGCTGCAAATGCTGCGGCATCAGCACATAGTCCCGCAGCACCGTTTCGCGCAGGGCATCACCCTGGCGGTAGCTGGCCTGAGGGTCGGCCAGGTGCATGCGGATCGCATCCAGCCACTGTTCCGAGGTGTTGTTGCGCACCCGTGTGCAAGGCAGGTAGCCGTCATAGGCCTTGGTGTCGGTGCAAATCACCGGGAAACCGCACGCACCATACTCAAGCAGGCGCAAGTTGCTCTTGCAGTCGTTGAACAGGTTCTGTTCGAGCGGTGCCAGCGCCAGGTCAAGGTTGAGGCTGGCCAGCTTCTGCGGGTACGACGCCAAGGGCACGCCTTTGTGGAATTCCTTCACATAAGGCCGCAGGATATCCGGGCACATGCCGAAGAATACCCAGTCGACCTCGTCGGCCAGGGCCTTGATGACGTCCAGCAACAGCTCCAGATCGCCCCGGTGGCTGGTGCCCCCCGCCCAGCCCACGCGTGGCCGCGCGCTAGTCTGGCGCTCGCTGGCCAGCCCGGCCCACAGCGGGGCGGCGAGCATGTTGGGGACTACCCGGATATCGTGGTGCATGCTCGACAGTGCATCAGCCAGCGGCTGGGTCGACACCACCACCCGGTCGCACAAGGCAATGCCTTGGCTGACCAGCTCGCGCATGTTGGCCGGTATGTTCCGGGCATGGGCGTTCTTTTCCGGCACCTCGATGATGTAGTCGTCGATCTCGTAGATGCGCCGGGCGTTCGACAGGCGCTTGAAGCGCGTCATTTCATCGATCGAATTGACCGTGTAGCGACACTGCAAGATCATCACATCGGGCTTCTCGCGTTCGATATCGATCATCTCCGGGGTACTGTAATCAAGCCGCCCCTGGATCCAGCCCGCACGCTCCAGCTCGGTGAACGGCTGTGCCACCCGGTAGTGACCGACCGCCGAGGTGTTGATCGGCAGCGCCAACACCGACGGCAGCACACGGCTGATGAACGGGTCCCAGCCACGACGCTGTCCGGCATCAAGGTTGAAGCTGGCCATCTTCAGGCTCAGGTTGCGGTTGTAGGCAGGGTCGCGGGCAACCTTGGCCAACCAGCGTTCATGGAAGATGTCCTTGTCCAGCACCTTGCGCTGGCTGTCGGTCCGCACGTCGCGGGTCGAGGCGAAGCGCACGAGCACCGCATGGGGTGTCCATACCGCCAGATAACCTTGCTCGCGGATGCGCAGACAGAGGTCAGCGTCCTGCAGGCCGCCCTTGAGTCCATGCACATCGAAACCGCCCAGCGTGGCGAACAGCTCGCGGCGCACCAGCAGGCAGTCCAGGCTAAGCGCGCTCCAGTTCTGCACTGCATTGAGCCGGAGCATGTAGCCGCCGCTGTCAGCCGGCATGCCAACGAACGGGCTGCTGACGCCACCATGCAGCCCCAGGACCAGCCCGGCGCCAAAGATCTCGCCGCTTTGGGTACATAGCTTGGGCGCCACCACGCCGACCTCCGGGCGCTGGGCTTGAACCATCAACTGCTCCAGCCAGGGCCGGTCGAAGGCGGCGCAGGCGCTGTCGAGCATCAGCAGGTAGTCGCCACGGGCAGCCTCGCTGGCCTGGTTCAACTGCGCCAGCTGGCTGCCGCTGACCACCTCGATCACCCGCAATTGGCTGCTGCCCAGCCCCTGCATGGCCTGCAGCCATTGACGCAGGTCGGCAGGCGTATCCGGCGAGGCGATCAGCAGTACCTCGAATTGGCCATACTGGGTGTGTTCGAACAGGGACTCGACACAACGCATTGCCGCGCTCAGGTCGTCACCGAGCGTCACCAGGATCGAGACCAGGGCTTGCTCCGGGTGCCGGTACGCCACCCGGCACAACGACATGCCTTCGGCACCGACAACCTCGGCATCGACACCCAGGCGCCGCAGATGGGCTCGCACCACGCGTGGCGCCTGCTGCACGCAACGCGGGTCGCGCAGCCACTGGCCAAAGTCATGCTGGCAATGCACCAGGAGTTCGTCGATGTGCTCGATGACTTGCAGGCCCTGGCTTTCCGCCAGACGCCAGAGCAGGTCGTGGGGTGCCAGGGCATCGAAGTCCGTGTCGAAGCCGCCGACCTCGCGCAGCGCCGCACAGTTGAATGCCAGTACGCGTCCTACATACGGCAGGCTGCGCATCAGGTCGAGGTTGAAGTCCGGCTTGAAGATGGGGGTTGTCGGGCGCAGCCCGTCATGGCTACCTTCGTCGACATAGATACAGGCCCGCTCGCGAAGTGCCATGCGCTCGCCCATGATCGCCAGGGCATGAGGCACGAGACGGTCGCCAGCGCGCAACAGCAATACCCAGTCGGCATCGCCGGCGCGTGTCAGGCGCGCCTGCAACTGGGCCAGGCCATTGCCTTGCACCAGCATGCGCTCAACCCCGACCGGGTGGCCTGCCAATTCCAGCGTCGCAGGCGCCAGCAGCCAGCAGCCAGCTGCGGAATAGGACTGCGCAGCAAGGCTGTCGAGGGTCGCGCGCAGGGCCAGTTCATCACCCGCCTCGGCCCAGATCACCGGGACGATACGCGGCTGCCGGGCCCACTGCTCGAAGCGCTTGGGCAGGGCCTTGAGCTGTGCAGCCGACAGGTCACGGCACTCCAGCCACTGGGCATACACCTCTTCAAACGACAGGCAGTCAGTGCCAACCTGCTGCGCCTGGCGGGCCTGCTGAGCACCGTAAAGGCGGTTGAGTTCGTACTCGTCCCACTGCGCGCCCTGCTCGCCCTGGTACCGCTCCAGTGACAGATAGCGCACCCAGCCACTGGCTGGTGCGGCCTCGCTTGCCCGCGCAGCCAGCATTGCCTTTATCCAGTCGGTCTCGATCGGGAAGGCCAGGGTCATGCTTGCCTGGTGACTCAAACGTGCAGGGTGCAGACGCTCCATGCTGAGAAAGCGTGACAGATGCCCCAGATTGCCTCGGCGCATGAGGCAAATGTACAGCGCCATGTCCAGGCGCGCGGCAAACCCGCTGCCCTCCTGCACCAGCGCCGGCAGGAACTCGGCCACCAGGTCACGGCGCATCAGTGCATGGCTGAGGCCGCCGAACAGGTTGGGTGCGTTCGTCTCCAACGCTTCGAGCAAGTCGCTGCCCTTGACTACCGCATCCTCCGGGCACATCACTGCATTGAGCATGCGCGGCGGTAGCAAGGCATCGTCGGCTGCGCACAGCATGCGCTGGCAGATGGTCATGCTGACATCGGCATGCTGTTCCATGACCGCGGCCTGCAGGCCGACACATTCAGGGAACAGTCGGTCGTCGTCACAGAGAAACTTGATCAGCGGCCCTTCAGCATGCTCCAGGCACGCCAGCAGGTTGCGGGCGAACCCAAGGGTCTGTGGGTTGCGCACGTAGCGTACCGGCTTGCCGGTCTGGCTCACTACCTCGTCGACGATACGCTGGATCTCCAGGCCACGGCTGTCATCGCAGACCAGCACCTCCAGTGTCGAGTAATCCTGGTTGAGCGCGCTGAGCAAGGTGGCGCGGAAAAACTCGGGGTTGAAGGCTGGGATGGCGATGCTGACGAGGGTCTGTTGATTCACGGCGAAGACCTTGAAGAGGTGGCGTGACCAGCACCGAATGGGCTGGCACACGCCGGATGACGCGAGAGAGGTGAAATCAGATGTAGTTGACCAACGACAGGCTGGCGACCTTGGCATAGGCCTGCAGCGACGCTTGCAGCATGTTGGTCTGCATCTGCAGGCGCAGCATCACTTCAGCCGGGTCGCTTTCGCGGATCGAGCTCTGGGTCTTGGTGTTCTCGGTGCTCAGCGCCTCGTTGGTTTCGGCCTGCACATCCAGCGCCTGGCCACGGCCGCCGATCGCACTGACCGACGACGACACCTGATTGGTCGCACTGGCGATGTTGCCAACCGCCGAATCCAGCGCGGCGAGGAAGTTCTGCCGCGCCACCGGGTCGTTGTCCACCGGGCTGGTCAGTGCGGTACGCAGCTTGCCGATGGTGTCGAGGATGTTCTGGGTCTGGTGGGTATCGACCTTGACCGCGAACGAGTCCCCGGCATTCGGCGCACCGGACAGCTCGAAGCTGACCCCTGCCGCGGTGGCGGTGGTGCCGTTCGGCCCGCCCAGTGCACCCGATGCCACCGGGCGGCTGTCAGCAGTGACCGGTGCGGCGTATAGCTCGAAGGTGCTGCTGCCGGTGAACTTGAGTACCGCACCACCGCCAGGGAAAGCGGCCTTGTAGGCAGCCTCATCGGTGATGGTCGCGCCCGTCACTTGCTCGGAAGAGGTATTGCCGGGGCTACGGGTGCCGGAAACCTCATCGGCCTTGGAACTCAGGCTGAACGTATGCCCTGCGATAGCGGCATCTTCATTACCCTTGTCGCCATCCTTGAAGGTGATGTCCAGGCGCAGATCGACACCGCGGAAGCTGATGCTGGTGTTGTCGCCATTGGGGTCGAACTTGCCGCCCTGGCTGGCCTCGAGCGTGACGTCATTGCCGTCGACGTCGGTGATCTTGTATTCGGTGCTGCTGAGGAATTCGATGGTGTACGGCTCGCCACTGCGGAAGCGATCGTTGTACAGGCTGTTGCCGGAGACCTGGCCGTTGGACAGGCTGACGCGGCCATCGTCGGTCGCCGGCGCGGTCAGGCTGGTCTGGCTGCGGCTGGTGTTCAGCGCCTGCTCGAAGGCATCGTAGCCGGTTTCATTGGCCGCCAGGCTGAGCATGTCACCCACCTGCAGGTTGAGCTTGCCCTGGTCGCCCTGGTAGCTGTAGGTGCCATCGGCATTGCGCGCGTAAGGCGGGGTATCGCCCTTGGAGCCAGAGAAGATGTACTTGCCGTTCTCGTCCTTGCTGTTCATCAAGGAGAACAGCTGGTCTTCCAGCGACGCCAGTTCGTCGGCGTTGGCCTTGCGGTCGGCATCGGTGAATGTACCGTTGCCAGAACTCACCGCCAGCTCGTTGACCCGCTGCAGGATGGTGCCGATGGAGTTGAGGGTGCTTTCGGCAGTGCCCAAGGCATTGCGCACGTTGACGATGTTGCTGCTGTACTGCTTCAGCATGTTCTGCTGCTGCTCCAGCTGCAGCAGGCGCGCCGCCCCCACCGGGTCATCCTTGGCCGAACGCACGCGAATGCCATCGCTTGCCTCCTGCTGGCTCTTCACCGTCTTGGCAAAGTTGCTCTGGTAGTTGGCCTGGTTGGTGTTGTAGAACTGCGAAGTAGAGATGCGTACGCTCACGATCTACGGCTCCTTAAAGACTGTTGATCAGGGTGGCGAAGGTTTCCTGGGCCGCCTTGATGATCTGCGACGACGCGGTGTAGTACTGCTGGAACTTGATCAGGTTGCCGGTCTCTTCATCGATCGACACACCCGACAGGCCGTTGCGGCTTTCCACAGCAGAGGTATGCAAGGCTGTGGTTGCATCGCTGTCCATCTGCGCCTGGCCGGCCTTGCCGCCAACGTTGGAGACCAGCTTGGCGTAGGCATCGGTGAAGCTGATGCCCTTGCCGTTGGCGCCAACCTCGACCGTGGACTTGGTCTGCAGGTCGATCACCGACAAGGCGTTGCGGTTGTCTGCCGAACCTGCGCCGGTCAGCGCCACGGTATAGCTGTCGCCGTTCTTCGGTGCGCCGGAAACGCTCATCTCGAAGGTGAAATTGCCGCCCAGCGAATTGCCGCTGCCATCGACCATCGGCACCGACAGCTGCAACTTGTTCTCCTGGCCAGGCACGATGGTGCCGCTGCCGATCTCGGTACCCTTGGCGTCGTACATCTTGTAGGCCTGAGGTGAACTGGTGTCATCGCCGAACACCAGCTTGACCGGGGTCGAATACTTCAGGCCAGTCTGCAATTGCGAACGTTGGGCGGCATCGTAGATGTCCATCTCCGAGGTCAGCGTCGGCTGAGTGATGACGCCGGTACCTTTGTTGCCCGATCCGCTGGTGGCGGTCAGCGGCGAAGCCAAGGCCAGGCGCTTTGGGTCGGTCAGGACAGTGTCGATGCCTGCGGCCGCATTGCGGGTCGGGGTGATCTTGAAGCTGTCGCCAGCACTCAGGCCGCCACCATTGAGCGACAGGGTGAACCCATCGATCACCGGGGGCGGGGTGTCGGTGAGGTCGAAACTGCCCATGTCGGTGCCTTCTGGCAACTTGCGCACGCTATAGCCAGTGGCGCTGGTGAAGGTCACCTGGTAATCGCTGGTGCTGAGCTTGCCAGTGTCCTTGATGGTCACATCGAGGTTGCCGGAACCTGCGCTGTTGCCGGTCTTGGCGACACTACGCTGGCTGATGGCCGCGGCGCTGTTTATATCGCCGAACAGAGTGGCACCGAAGTCACCGTTCTTGTCGATGCCCTGGGCCAGCTGGCTGTTGATCGCATCGGCTACTACCAAGGCCACGCGACCGAGCTCGTTGAGCGCCGGGTCGAGGGTATCCTTGCGGTAGCGGATCAGGCCGCCGAGCTCACCACCGGTAGTGCTGCTGGTGATGTCCATCTTGGTCGAGCCGCGATTGAGGATCAGGCTCATGCGAGTCGGGTCGGTGGCGCTCGGCTGCACACCGATGGTCTGGGTGGTGTTGCCCAGCACCAGGGCCTGGCCGTTCTTCAGGTAGATGTCGTAGTTGCCGTTCTTCTGCTCTACAACATCGGCACCGATCAGCGCCGACAACTCGCGCACCGCGCCGTCGCGCTGGTCGAGCAGGTCGTTGGGCTGGCCATTGACGGCCGTCATCTTGGAGATCTGGCCGTTGAGGTCGGCAATCGACTTGGTCAGCGCGTTGACCTTGTCAGCGATCGACGCCATGTTGGCATTGATGTCGCTATTCTGCTGGTTGAGCTGCGCCGACAGGGTGTTGAAGCGCTTGGCCAGGGACTGCGCGCTGGTCAGCAGCAGTTGGCGCGAGGCGTCCTCGGTCGGCTTGGCCGCAGCATCCTGCATGGCGCTGAAGAAGCTTTTCAATGCAGCGGTGATACCGGTGTCGCTGCTCGACAGGGCGGTATCCAGCGGCGTGATCTGGTTCAGGTACGATGTGGCATCGCTGCTCAGCGAGGTGGTGCTGCGCAGCTGGTTCTCGAGGAACGCGTTATAGACCCTGCGCACATCCGCCAAGGTAGTACCGCTGCCAATGAACACCTGGCCGACTTGCTGGCCGCCCTTGGTCTTCTGCACATTCTGCTGGCGCGAGTAGCTTTCGACATCGGCGTTGGCGATGTTGTTACCGAGGGTGTACATCCCCGATTGCGCGGCGCCAAGCCCCGACATACCAATGTTGATCAGACTCGCCATGGTTCCATGCCCTTAAAGTTTCGTTGCGGTACCGAGCATTGCGTAGTGCTCGTACGACTTCATCTGTCTTGCGATCTGCGAGATCTTGCTGGCGTAATTCGGGTCGGTGGCGTACCCGGCCTTTTGCAACTCTTGCACGAACTGCTCTGGTTTATCGGCGGCCTTCACCGCATCTTGATAGCGCGAATTGTTCTGCAGCAGGCTGACCAGGTCGTGGAAGCTGTCCTGGTAGGAATCGTAGGAGCGGAACGCCGCTGTCTCCTTGACGAACTGGCCATCGCGGAACTCGCTGGTGATCGCACGCGCCTCGCCACCCTCCCAGTTGCCGGTTGCCTTGATGCCGAACAGGTTGTGGCTGCTGCTGCCATCGGTGTTGCGCATGACCGACTTGCCCCAGCCGGTTTCCAGGGCGGCCTGCGCAACCAGGTAGCGTGGGTCGATACCGATGCGCTTGGCTGCCTGCTCGGCCATCGGCAGCATGGTGGCGACGAATTCGTCGCTGTCGGCAAAGGCCTTTTTCGGTGCCAGCGGTGGCTGGGCCACGGCGCGCCCGAGGATGCGCAAGCCGTTATCCGGCACGGCGAAGGCCTTGGCCACTTGCTGGCCGTCACGGGCCGGCACGGCTGCGGTATTGGTGCTGGCCGCCGACGGCACGATGCCGGCCATCAGGCGGTCGGTGAGCTTGCTCGGCAGCGCCAGGCGTCGTGAATTGAGCGCGGCGACGTCGTTGCGGGTGGCAGTCGACTGCACGGCATGCACGGGCTCGGCCACCTTGTTGCCCCACAACGTCGGTGCATTGCCCTCGATACGCGGAAACGGGCTGGTGTTGGCCGGCGTGCCCTTGTTCTTCGACAGCTGGCGCACCAGTACGTCCTGCAGCCCGATGCCGCCACCTTCGCGGGACATGCTCACGGCCAACTGCTGGTCGTACATGTCGCGGTACTGCTTCACCGTTTCGGTGTTCATCGGGTTGTCGTCGGCCAGCACGTCGCTGGCCTTGCGCGAGGCCTTGAGCATTTCGCTGATGAACAGCGACTCGAACTCCTGGGCCACCTTGCGCACGTTGGCATCGCTGTCGCGGTCGCCATGCTTGAGCGAGCTCAGGCGATTGAGGTCGGTGTAGGCGCCGCTGTCGGCACTGCCAGAAACCAGGCTTTTGCTGTTCATGCGCGCCGTCCTCAGATCACGATCAGGTCGGCCTGCAGGGCGCCGGCCTGTTTCAGGGCTTCGAGGATGGCCATCAGGTCGCTGGGCGCTGCGCCCACTTGGTTCACCGCGCGGACGATTTCATCCAGCGTGGTGCCCGGGCCGAACTTGAACATCGGCTTGGCTTCCTGCTCGGCGTTGACCCGCGAGCGCGGCACAACGGCGGTCTGGCCATTGGAGAACGGCCCCGGCTGGCTGACGATCGGGTCTTCGGTAATGGTCACGGTCAGGCTGCCGTGGGTCACTGCGGCCGGCGACACCTTGACGTTCTGCCCAATGACGATGGTGCCGGTGCGCGAGTTGATGATGACCTTGGCGACTGCCTGGCCAGGGTCGATCTCGAGGTTCTCGAGGATCGACAGGTAGTCCACGCGCTGGCTCGGGTCCATCGGCGCAGTGACACGCACCGAACCGCCGTCCACGGCCTGGGCCACGCCCGGGCCGAGCAGGTCGTTGACCTTGTCGACAATGCGCTTGGCGGTGGTGAAGTCGGGGCGATTGAGGTTCAGGGTCAGGCTGTTGCCCTGGTTGAAGCCGCTCGGCACTGCACGCTCGACGGTAGCACCGCCAGGGATACGACCGGCCGACGGAACGTTGACGGTGATCTTCGAACCGTCACGGCCCTCGGCATCGAAGCCACCCACCACCAGGTTGCCCTGGGCCACGGCATAGACGTTGCCATCGATACCCTTGAGCGGGGTCATCAGCAGGCTGCCGCCGCGCAGGCTCTTGGAGTTACCGATCGAGGACACGGTAATGTCCACCACCTGGCCTGGCTTGGCGAACGCCGGCAGGTCGGCATGCACCGACACTGCAGCAACGTTCTTCAGCTGCACGTTGCCGGAGCCGGCCGGCACCTTGATGCCGAACTGCGACAGCATGTTGTTGAAGGTCTGCAGGGTGAACGGCGTCTGGGTGGTCTGGTCACCCGTACCGTTGAGCCCCACCACCAGGCCGTAGCCGATCAGCTGGTTGGAGCGCACGCCAGAAATGCTGGCGATGTCCTTCAGGCGCTCGGCCTGGGCGCCAAAGGCACAGGACAGGAGCAGGGTTGCGGCAATCAGCTGCCTCACGTTGAACATGGTCATCCGTACTCAGAAAGGCCAAAGCGGGCTGATGAAGAAGCGGTCCAGCCACCCGGGCTGGCTGGCATCGGCGAACGAGCCGGTACCGGAATAGGTAATGCGCGCGTCGGCCACACGGGTGGACGGCACGGTGTTGTCGGTGGCGATGTCATCGGCGCGGATCATGCCGGCAATGCGCACCAGCTCTTCGCCGGTGTTCAGGGTCAGCCACTTCTCGCCGCGCACGGCGATGATGCCGTTGGGCAGCACTTCGGCCACGGTCACGGTGATCGAACCGGTCAGGGTGTTGCCCTGAGTGGCCTTGCTGTCACCCTTGGTGGCGCGCTCGCCGCTGTAGCCGGCCTCCAGCGACAGGTCACCACTGCCGAACGGGTTGTTGGTGTTCGGCGTGGTGCCGAACAACGATGTCAGGCCGATGTTGGCGTTGCTGTTTTTCTGGATCTGCGAGCCGGCGTTCTTGCTGGCCGATGTGCGCTCGTTGAGGGTGATGGTGATGATGTCACCCACCCGGAAAGCCTTGCGGTCGCTGTACAGGTTCTGCTCGAAGCCGGCCTGGTAGATCGAACCGTTGTTGGCCGCTGCCGGCAACGGGGTGCGCGGCAGTACCGGCGCGTAGTACGGGTCGTTGGGCTTGGGCGTCGGCGCGACGCAACCTGCCAGCAACACCGCCCCCCCCAGGGCGAAAACGGACAACAGACGATTCATGACGCTTACCTCACGGGTGCAACGGAGTGACGGGGTTAGAGCTGCCTGCTTCAGAGCTGTTGAGTAACGAACGACAGCATCTGGTCAGCGGTGGAAATGACCTTGGAGTTCATCTCGTAGGCACGCTGGGTGGTGATCATGTTCACCAGCTCTTCCACGGTGCTGACGTTGGAGTTTTCCAGGGTCTGCTGCAGGGTGGTGCCGAAACCGTTCAGGCCCGGGGTGCCGACTTGCGGCGCGCCACTGGCGGCGGTCTCGAGGAACAGGTTGTCGCCAATCGCCTGCAGGCCGGCCGGGTTGATGAAGTCGGCGGTCTGGATGTTCCCGATCACCTGCGCAGCCGGGTTGCCGGCGGTGGTGATCGACACGGTGCCGTCCTGGCCGACGGTGAAGGTCTGCGCGTCGTTCGGCACGACGATGGCAGGCTCCAGCGCGAAGCCGTTGGCGGTGACGATCTGGCCGTCGGAGTTCAGGTGGAAGGTACCGTCACGGGTGTACGAAACGGTGCCGTCCGGCTGCAATACCTGGAAGAAGCCACGACCGTTGACCGCCATGTCCAGCGGGTTTTCCGTGGTCTGCAGGCTACCGGTCTGGAAGTTCTTCTGGGTGCCGACAATGCGCACACCAGTACCGACCTGCAGGCCGGAAGGCAGCTCGCTGTCCTGGGTGGACTGCGCGCCTGGCTGGCGTTTGATCTGGTACAGCAGGTCCTGGAACTCGGCGCGATCCCGTTTGAAGCCGGTGGTCGAGACGTTGGCCAGGTTGTTGGAGATGACCGTCAGGTTGGTGTCCTGGGCGGACAGGCCGGTTTTAGCGACCCAAAGAGCCGGAAGCATGTAAGTTCTCCTCGTGCGCCTGTTTTACGGCACCCGTTCAAAAGTGATTAGCCGATTTGCAAAACACGCGCCATGGCTTCGTCGCCTTCCTTGGCCGCGTTCATCATCTTGACGTGCAGTTCGAATTGACGGGACAGCGCCAGTACCGAAGTCATTTCTTCCACGGCGTTGACATTGCTGCCTTCCAGGAAGCCCGACACCACCCGTACGTTGACGTCGGCGTCGGCCGGTTGGCCGTCGCGGGTATGGATCAGGCCATCCAGGCCCTTGGTCAGGCCTTTGGTATCGGGGTTGACCAGCTTGATCCGGTCGACTTCGGCCATCACTCGCGGGTCTTCCCCCATGGAGCGGATGCTGATGGTGCCATCGGCGCCGACTTCGACCTTCTGCTCTGGCGGAATCGCAATCGGGCCGCCGTTGCCGATTACCGGCATGCCGTTGCCGGCACGCAGCACACCGAGGGCATCGATGTTCAGGCTGCCGGTGCGTACGTAGGCTTCACTGCCATCGGGCGCCTGCACGGCGATGAAGCCCTTGCCGGTCACCGTCACATCCAGATCGCGGCCGGTTTCCACCATCGGACCTTCGCTGAAGTCGGTGGCCGGGCGCTCGGTCATGGCAAAGGCGCGCGACGGAAAGCTGTCGCCGAACACCGGCATCGAGCGAGCCTGCTCCAGGTCTCGCTGGAAACCGTTGGTGGAAATGTTCGCCAGGTTGTTGGCGTGCGCCTTCTGCGCCAGCGCATTCTGGCTGGCACCGGTCATGGCCACGTAAAGCATCTTGTCCACAGTCATCCTCCATTGCACTGGCGGTCGTTTGCCGCTCGCCGTTGCTATGCGAGCTAGAAAGCAAGTTCCGAACCAACTTTGCGAAATCATGAAAAAGCCCGTGGATACGGGCTTTCGAGGGGGCAGTCGGTGTGTTGGACGCCGGTTATCCGGCGCTTGGTGGCCGAGGGCGCCAAACCTGACCCGGCCCCTCCGCGGGTCACCCCGCGAAGAGGCCGGTACAGGTTTATTCAAGGCTCGCGGCAACCACCATTGCTGTAAGGCCCGGCGAATTTCTTCCAGCCCTCCCCCGGCGGCCATTGCGAGCAGACCAGGCGCCCATCCACCTGGCTTTCCCAGCGCCACCAGGGCGCCGTACCGGCCTGGGCCTGGTACAGGCAAAAAGCAGCGAACAATGTGACAACCAGCCTTTTCATGACCCCTCCGGCAAAGACGACGAACCCCTTCATGACAAAGGGGTTCGCCCACATGCACTCAGCCAGCGACCATCAGGCCATCTGGATGACGGTCTGCATGATGGTGCTTTCAGTGGAGATAGTCTTGGCGTTCGCCTGGTAGTTGCTCTGCGCCTTGATCAGCTCTACCAGCTCCTGCGTCAGGTTCACGTTCGAGCCTTCCAGCGCGTTGGACTCGACGCTGCCCAGGGTACCTGTCTTCGGCGCATCGATGCCCGGGATACCGGACGTGTAGGTTTCGGTCCAGCGGGTACCACCAATCTGCTGCAGGCCCTGCTCGTTGGCGAAGCTGGCCAGGGCCACCTGGCCAATGGCGCGGGATTGCTGGTTGCTGAAGCTGGCGAACAGCACACCCGTCGAGTCGATGCTCAGGCTCGACAGGATACCGGTCGCGTAGCCGTCCTGGGACTGCGACATGCGCGCGGTCTCGGTGTTGTAGGAGGTGGTGCTGTTCATCGCCAGGCGCATGCCATCGGCATTGCCCACCGCGCCGTTGGAGATCCAGTTACCCGCAGAATCTTCAACCGCCGGCACCCAGCCAGTCATGGTGAAGGTGTTGTTGGTCACGGTGAACGACGAGCCCGCCGGGTGGCCGGTATTGTCCGCAGTCATGCTCTTGACCGAACCATCGCTGTTGAAGCTGATGGTGCCAGTCAGCGGCGCGGTGGAGGATGGCGAAAACGGGTTGCGCCCATCGACCAGGGTGTACATGGTCCACTCATTGGTGCCAGTCTTGCGATAGAACTGCTCCATGGTGTGCTCGTTACCCTGGCTGTCGTACACCTTGGTCGGGAAAGACTTGGTGTAAGTCGTCTGATCGGAAGGATCGAACGGCAGGTTCGGCACCATCGCGCCAGTACCATCATCCACTTCCAACGGAATGTCGGCGGCCGAAGAGTTCAGGTTGATGCCCTGGTCGATCAGGGACGTTGCCTTTGGCTGCAGCGACGACGTATCGATCTGCAGATCGGTCAGCACACCCTTCTGGATCTTGCCAGTCGAGTCGGCGGCATAGCCCTGCAGGCGCAGGCCATCCGAGGTAACCACGAAGTTGTCCTTGCTGGCCTGGAAAGCACCGGCACGGGTGTACACGCGCGAGCCGTTATCAGACAGCACGAAGAAGCCCTGCCCCTGAATCCCCATGTCCAGCACGTTGCCGGTGGTATTGACGTCACCCTGGGTGAACTGCTGGGAAACAGCTGCCAGGCGCACGCCGTTACCTACCTGGTTCTTGCCCACGCCCAGGCGGTTGGAACCTGCATAGACATCGGCGAACTCGGCACGCGACGACTTGAAGCCGTTGGTGTTGACGTTGGCGATGTTGTTGCCAGTGACATCCAGTTGTTTGTTTGCTGCGTACAGACCGCTAAGGCCGATATTGAAAGACATGAATTCGCTCCTTTTGCCGCTCTAGCGGGCCTTAGATACCGATGGTTTGCACGTCGGAGAGGGACACTTTGCCGACACCGGCGAGGTTGAGCACCATTTCGCCGGCGGCGCTGAAACTGACGCTGGTCACCTTGGCTGGCAACAGCGTGTTCATCTGCACCGACTTGCCATCCACCGTGGTGGTGGCAGTGAAGGTGTAGGTACCAGGGTCGACTTTTTCGCCACTGTTGTTGGTACCGTCCCAGATGAAGTCGGCGTAACCGGCTTTCTGTTCACCCAGCTCGATGGTCTTGACGGTATTGCCGTCCTTGTCCTTGATGGTGATCTTCGCTTCACCGATGGCTTGTGGTACGACGAACTGCGCATTGAAGCTTTCTGCTGTGTCGACCACGGCCTTGTCGTTCTGCACCACCACCGAACGCCCGACCAGCGACGATGCCTGCAGGGCCTGGGACGAGGCCATGGCGCTGGTGATGGAGTTGACCGATTCGTTCAGCGAGGTAATGCCTTCCAGGCTGCTGAACTGCGCCAACTGGGCAACGAATTCACCGTTGTCCTGTGGGTCCAGCGGGTTCTGGTGCTGCATCTGGGTGACCAGCAATTGCAGGAACGCGTCCTTGCCGAGCGAGTCGTTGCCGGTCTTGGATGCGGTGTCCGTGGTCTTCTTCGTGCTGGTACCTACACCCGACGCCGCTAGCACGTCGTTGAGGTTCACACCGTTGGTATCGATTGCCATGGTCTGGTTTCCTTATCACTGACCGAGGGTCAGGACCTTCTGCATCATGGCCTTGGCCGTGTTCATCAGCTCGGCATTGGTCTGGAACGCGCGGCTGGCGGAGATCATGTCAGCCATCTCCTCAACCACGTTGACGTTCGGGTAGTAGACGTAGCCATCCTTGTTCGCCGCCGGGTGGTTGGGCTCGTAACGGGCCTCCAGGTTGCTCTGGTCCTCGACGATGCCTTTTACCTGCACGCCCTGCCCTGCCTCGCCTTGGTCTTCGAACAGCGACTGGCTGCCGCCGGCCTGCGCGTCCTGGAAGGTGGTGGCGAACACCGGGTGGCGGGCGCGGTAGGTCTGATCGATGCTCGAGGAAACGGTCTCGGCGTTGGCGATGTTGGACGCAACGGTGTTCAGGCGCGTGTTCTGCGCACTCATGCCGCTACCGGCAATATTGAAGACACTGGAAAGGGACATGGTCATTCTCCCCGCAGGGCCGAAACCAGCCCTTTGAATTTACTGTTGAGCAAGGTGAAGCTGGCCTGGAAGCCGACGGCGTTTTCGGTGTAGTTCGATTGCTCGATCTGCGCGTCCACGGTGTTCTGGTCGATCGACGGCTGCGTTGGCGTGCGGTACTTGAGGGTATCGTCAGCCATGGCCAGGCCCTCGGCCTCGATATGGCGGCTGTTGGTACGATCCAGGCTGAAACGGCCGCCGCTTTGCTGCTTGTCGCTTTCGGCAGCGAGCACCGAGGCGAAGTCCATGTCGCGCGCCTTGTAGTTGGGCGTGTCGGCGTTGGCGATGTTGTTGGCCAGCACTTCGGCACGCTGAGCGCGGAAGCCCAGGGCCTTTTCGTGAATACCAAGCGCCTTGTCGAAACTGATGCTCATGTCGGGGAAACCTTCGGAGGTTGACCGGAATATCGTTGGGCAAGGTATAGCAAGTGCTGTGCCAACCAACAGAAACCCCGGAAATACAGGCTTGCAGGGCGAGATGCTGTCAGAGTGATGCCAGAAAAGCGGCAAAGGCCTTCCGCCTTGGGCGGCGAAAGCGGCAATTGCCGGGCGGCAAAAGCGGCAAAACAAAAAATTGACGTCAGCATTTCTCCTGTGCCGGCCTCTTCGCGGGTAAACCCGCTCCCACAAGGTTCTGCACAGCTTTCAAGGTCGGCGCGGTACCTGTGGGAGCGGGCATGCCCGCGAAGAGGCCGGCACAGGCAAACAAAAAGGCCGGCAACTTTCGCTGCCGGCCTTTGTGCTTACTTCGCCTGGTAGATGATTCCCGGGCTGCACTGCACCATCTGGTAATGGTCCGGCAGCCCGTTCAGCGCCTCGGAAGCCCCGAGGAACAGATACCCGCCCGGCTTCAAGGTACTGTGGATACGCAACAGGATGTCCTTCTTCACCTGCGCCGAGAAGTAGATCAGCACGTTACGGCAGAACACCACATCGAACTTGCCCAGGCTGGCATAGCTGTCGAGCAGGTTGAACGAGCGGAACTCGACGCGGCTGCGAATCGCTGGCTTGACTGCCCAGCGCCCCGGCCCCTTGGTGTCGAAGTAGCGCTGCAGGCGCTCCTGGGACAAGCCACGGGCAATCGCCAGGCTGTCGTACTCGCCGGTCTTGCAGTTGGTCAACATCGTGCCGGACAGGTCGGTGGCAACGATCTGCGCGCCCATCTTCAACTGGCCGAGGTTGCTGCGCTCGAATTCGTCGATGGCCATCGAGATGGAATACGGCTCCTGCCCCGACGAACAGGCCGCCGACCACATGCGCAGGCGCTGGCCAGGGTTGTTGCGGATGAACTCGGGTATGACCTTGTTCTTCAGTACCTCGAACGGATAGGTATCGCGAAACCACAGGGTCTCGTTGGTGGTCATGGCATCGACCACCTGCTCACGCAAGCCGCCGCGCGGCTGGGCCTGGATCCGCTGAACCAGCTCGCCCAGACTCTTGATGCCCTGTTGCTCCATCAGCTTGTTGAGACGGCTGGAGACCAGGTACTGCTTATTCTCGCCCAGCAGGATGCCACAGGCTTTCTCCAGGAAGACCCGGAACTGTTCGAAATCCAAATTACCCGTAGACACTACTGCCGCCTCTTTTAAATCACTGGTGCCGGGGGCCTGCCCCCGGCTGCTTCAATGCGCTGCCTTGATCCGGTCGACTACCCGCTGGGCCAGGTCGTCCGGCTTGAACTTGGCCAGGAAGTCATCGGCACCGACCTTCTTGACCATCGCCTGGTTGAACACCCCGGAAAGCGAAGTATGCAGGCAGATGTGCAATTTTTGCATGCGCGGATCGCTGCGGATCTCCGCCGTCAGCGTATAACCGTCCATTTCCGGCATTTCAATGTCCGAGATCATCATCAGGAACTCTTCTTCCGGCTTCTTGCCCTCATCCACCAGCTGGCGCAGGTAGTTCAGGGCCTGACGGCCGTCGTTGAGCGCTACCACCTCGACCCCCACGGTCTGCAGGCAGCGGCTGACCTGCTTGCGCGCCACCGACGAATCGTCGACGGTGAGCACCCGCAACAGCACGGCCTTGTCCTGCACCTCGGCATCGATCACCCCGGCCGACACCGATTCGGACGACGGCGCCACTTCGGCCAGCACCTTCTCCACATCGATGATCTCGACCATGCGGTTGTCCACCCGGGTGACCGCCGTCAGGTAGTGGTCACGGCCGGTGCCCTTGGGTGGCGGATGGATTTCTTCCCAGTTCATGTTGACGATGCGCTCCACCGAGTGCACCAGGAAGCCCTGGGTCTTGGTGTTGTACTCGGTGATGATCACGAAACTGTTGCGCGTGTCTTCCTGCAGCGGCCGCAACCCGGTGGCCATCGACAGGTCGAGGATCGGGATGGTCGCCCCGCGAATATTGGCAACACCGCGCACCACCGGGTGCGCCTTGGGCAGCAGGGTCAGCGCAGGGCATTGCAGCACCTCCCTGACCTTGAATACGTTGATGCCGTAAAGCTGCTCGCCATTGAGGCGGAACAGCAGCAATTCCAGGCGATTCTGCCCCACCAGCTGCGTGCGCTGGTTGACCGAATCCATAACACCTGCCATGCCAGACTCCTTTATGTTTCAGCCTTTCGTTGCAACTCAGGTAGCGAGTCGGCACGGGCTTTGCTTTTTTGAGCGCCATGTACACGAAAACGACATTTTTCCGACGATTGACACGCCTGCTGACTGGCTCGCTGGCCATGCTGTGCCTGATGGTGCCCGGCGCTCGCACGGTAGCGGACGCGTTTACCTTGCCTGAACAGCTTATCGGTGTCACTCAAGGGTTTCTTGAATTCAGCGTCGAAGATTATCTGGCAACCACCCAGACCGCCGGCCGTTACGAGATCCAGGTCAACCCACTGGACCCGCGCCTGCGCATGCCGCTGTGCAGCCAGCAGCTGGACGCCTCACTGGAAAGCCCGGCCCAGCCGCTGGGCCGCGTCACGGTAAAGGTACGCTGCGAAGGCACTGCGCCATGGACCGTATTCGTGCCGGCCACCGTGCGGCTGTTCCGCGATGTGGTGGTGGTGACCCGGCCGCTCAAGCGCGACAATGTGGTGGGCGAAGGCGACGTGGCCCTGCGCGAGCGCGATGTCGGCACCCTGGGCCAAGGCTTTTTGACCGAACTGGAACAGGCGGTGGGCATGAAGATGCTGCGCCCCACGGTGATCGACCAGGTACTCACCCCGCAACACCTGGAACAGGCCGAGGTGGTGCGCAAGGGCGACCACGTGGTGATCATCGCCCGCAGTGGCAGCCTGAGTGTGCGCATGCCCGGAGAAGCCCTGAGCAAGGGCGGCCTGAGCGAACAGATCCGGGTGCGCAATCTCAATTCCAAACGGGTAATCAAAGCCAGGGTGACCGGCCCCGGCCAGGTCGAGGTAAGTATGTAGCCAGCCCATTGATTTGCGCTGGCGGTGAGGAACCGCTTTTCCTAAACTGTGTCAGAAAACGGGTTCGCGAGCTTGCTGACAGGCGGCTATGCATTTGTGCCTAAAGTTTCTTTCGGGTTGGCCGAAAACAAGGCAAGCGTCCAAATACCCAGAGGTTTCTGATCATGGTCATCGACTTCAGTCGTTTGAATAACTCTCCGTCCGTAACGGGCGGCGTGCGCGGCAACACCGCGAGCGGCAGCGCCGAAAAACCGGCAGCCAGCCAGGAAGCGGCAACCGCCACCAGCGCCAGCGGAGAAGCGGTACACCTCAGCCAAGAGGCCCAGCAGTTGCAGAAGATCAGCGACAAGCTGCGCGACGAGCCGGTGGTCAACAGTGCCCGTGTGGCCCAGTTGAAACAGGCGATCGCCGACGGCAGCTACCAGGTCGATGCCGGCCGGGTCGCCAGCAAACTGCTCGATTTCGAAGCCCAGCGCTGACCGTTCGGCGCGCTGACTTCATGGACGCTAGAAAAGCCAAGAGTTAGCCATGCACGACACCACCTTGCTGCAACTGATCGAAGATGACATTGCCCCCATGCAGGAACTGCTGGAGCTTCTGCAAAAAGAAGCGATCGCCCTGCATGGCCGCGACATGGCGCCACTGGAGAACATCCTGGCCCGCAAGCAGTCTTTGATCGTGCTGCTGGAGCAGCAAGGCCTGCGGCGCAACAACCTGCTTGCCAGCCTTGGCCTGAGCCCTGATCGCGCCGGAGTGGAAGCCGTGGCGGCACAATCGCCGAACGGTGAGCTGCTACTGCAACAACTCGATGTGATCAGCCAGCTGATGCAAGCCTGCCAGCAGCTCAACGAGACCAATGGCCGGATCATCCAGGTGCAGCAACACGTCACCAACAACCAGATCCGGATCCTCATGGGCGGCGAAGCCCCTTCGCTCTACGACAGCCGCGGCAGCACCTCGCCACTGGCCAAGCCACGGGCGCTCAGCCAAGTGTGATTTTTTCTATCAAGGCACGGAACATACTGGCAAAATGCCGTTAATTGCGTGTGTCGCTTTTGCCTGGAGAACGATAAGCCGTGTTCAATGAATCCGATGCCCCGCAGCCGCCAAAGGTGCTGAACACCCCTTTGGAGATTGCGGCCAACTTGCGGCAGCTGCAGGAAAGCCATGACCCTCTGATCATCACCTTCCACGACCGCAGCCAGCGCTTCCAGAGCTACGTGGTGCACGTGGACCGTGAAAGCAACACCTTGGCGCTGGACGAGATGATCCCGCGCGACGGTGAGAAGTTCATCGAGAACGGCGAACACTTTCGCGTCGAAGGCTTCCACGATGGCGTGCGTATCGCCTGGGACTGTAACCACGAGCTGAAGATCAGCGAAGTCGACGGCCACCGTTGCTACCGCGGCGCCATGCCCCAGGAAATGACCTACCACCAGCGCCGCAACGCCTTCCGTGCCGCGCTGAAGCTGTCGCAGCTGGTCGATATCATCCTTGATGGTACCCACCTCAAGGGCAACGGCGCCCTGCGTGGCAAGCTGCTGGACATCTCCGCCACCGGCTGCAAGCTGCGCTTCGAAGGCAATGTCGAAGATCGCCTGCAACTGGGCCAGGTGTACGAGCGATTCAAGGCGGGTAACCCGCTGGGCCTGGTCGACACCATGGTCGAGCTGCGTCACCTGCACTATGAAGAGCGGATCAACACCACCTTTGCCGGGGTGCGCTTCCACAACCTCAACGGGCAGGCGCAGCGCAAGGTCGAGAGCTTTGTTTACCAGCTGCAGCGTGAGGCGCGGCGGTTCGACAAGGACGATTATTGATACCGTCGCGGATGGGCGTCGTTCGCACGTCCATCCTACCTCCCCCGGACTTCACTTCTTCCTCCTGCCTTTTATCACCATGGCCAAGCTTCCCACTGCCTTGCGCACAGCCCTGAACTGATTGTACGGGCTCGCACTCACCATCGAGTGCCTCTTGCGCATGAGGTTTTATGAAAGCTACCAAATTCACCGCAGAACTGGCTTACGATCAAGGAACCATCGGGGTCGTTGACTCCACCCTGAATCCACGTCAGGACGGCTGGCTATGCCCCCGGAAACACAAACAATATTCACCCATGAGGTTTACGTTCACCTTGCAAGATGAACGTAACGGGAAAAGGTTCTATCACATCCACGCTGCAGAGGGTTGGGCCTATACCGGCGCAATGGTCCAGACAAGCCTTAACGGGTGGGTGGGCCTGTACGGGTTGGGTGTAGTCGGCAGGCTTGTAGATTATGTTACAGCCGTCAACCACCGTGGCGTGGATCCGCGCTGGCAAATTCAGGCACTGACCGACTGGGATGGTGATTTGAAGACGTTGGAGAACGTGGAGTTGCATCTACTGGACAGGTACGGCCAGGCGATGTCGATAGAATCCTACGTACACGAGTCCGTCACGCCGACCGGCATCGGCAAATTACCAACCACCAGCCATACACGTGCCTACTATGTGAGCGTGAACAAAGGAGCTCAGGACAGAAAGATACGTTTCAAGCTGCGTGACATCCGCGCCGCCTGACAACGGATGATTTACCGCAGCGTGAGTCGCTGCGGTTTTGTGTTTCTCCTATGCTGGCGCTTTCGCGGGTAAACCCGCTAAGAGGCCGGCACAGACCTACACCGGCTTGCTGACCTCACCTTCCGGCTCAGGCTCCTTGTCAGCCGCCTTCTCTTCCGCCTCGGTATCCTCCGCCGCCACCGGCGCCTGCATCACCTCCTGTACCGTCTGTTCATCCACCCGTGGGTCCAGCGCCGCCGACAACGGTGAACCTGCAGCCGGCATGGCAACGTGGCCCAAAGGTGCATCCTGCACCTGATGCAGCCCGGTAACCGCCTTCGGCCGGATGCGCCACACCAGCACCAGGGCAAAGAACACGAAGAAGGCATACAGCATCTGCGGGCCCAGCACCTTCATCAGCACACCTGCGGCCAGCGGCCCGATACACGCGCCCACGCCGTAGGTCACCAGCAGCATCGCGGTCAGCGACACCCGCCGTTCGCTTTCCACATGGTCGTTGGAAAACGCCACAGCCAGCGGGTACAGGCAGAATTGCAGCAACGAAATCACGAAGCCTATGCCGAACAGCAACTCCAGCGGCACGCTGGGCAACATCGCCAGCGGCGCCGAGGCCAGCGCCAACCCCACCGCCACGCTGCGGATCAGCACGGCCCGATCGTAGCGGTCAGACAACCAGCCCAACGGCCACTGCACCAACAGGCCGGCAAAAATGCAGCTACCCATGAACAGACCAACCTGCTCAGTAGTCATGCCCTGGCTGGAGGCATACAAAGGCGCCAGGCCATAGAACGAGCCGACGATCAGCCCCGAACCCAGCACCGTGCTGAGCGACTGCGGCACGCGCTTGATGAAGAACTTCGGCTCCATGGGTGCCGGGCGCAACGGCGCCGGGTGAATGCGCCGGGTCATCGCGACCGGTACCAGGCACAGGGTGAAACACATGGCGACCAGCATCAGCAACTCCAGGCCAAGCTGTGGGTGCACCACCAGGATCAGCTGGCCGAGCACCAGGCCCAGGTACGAGGCGATCATGTAGCCGCTGAATACCGCGCCGCGATGCTTCACATCAGCCTGCTCGTTCAGCCAGCTCTCGATGACCATGTACTGACACATCATCCCCAGGCCGACGATCATCCGCAGCCCGACCCAGGCCGGCAACCAGCTGGTCAGGCCATGGCCGAGCACAGCCGCGCCGACGATGCCGGCGCAAGTGGCATAGGCACGAATGTGGCCTACCCGGCCAATCAGCCGGTGGCCCACCTTGCCGCCTACCGCCAGGCCAAAGTAGTTGGCTGCCATCAAGGCACCCACCCACAGGCTGTCGACATGATCAGCTGCCAGGCGCAGGGCCAGGTAAGTACTGAGAAGGCCCGAGCCGATCAACATCATCAGCGCGGCGAAATACAACGACTGAAACGGCTTCCATATATTTCGCATAGGTCCCTTGCGGCTCCCGGGTCAGGTGGCGATGGGTTGCAGCCAAGCATAAAAGCAAAATTGCTGCGGCGCAGTCCCCTGCCTGACAAATCGCGTATCAAGGGCGCGTCCAGTGTCGGTCATGTCGTGATCATGCACTTGCCTCATGGGCCCAAGCTGCGCTCCAAGCGTTTCCATCTCATTGTTCAACAACCGAAGGGTTAGCTTGCCTCTACCCATCCCGGGATCAATTGAGACAGGAGGTTTACATGATCAAAGCTGATTTCACCGCCGAACTGCATACCCATGCAGGCCGAGTGGTAGTCGCAGAATCATCCATCGGGCAACACCCATTCACATGGCTGGATGAGGATGGCTGGTTGTGCGTCGATAATCACCGAAATAAGCATGCGCGGGACGAGATCGTACGTATCGCGTTTGATTTCACCTACATCAAATCGGAGAAGGGACGAGACCTCTACTACATCTCATGCAACAACCACTGGAAATTCGCGGGCGCGAGGCTTGAGCAAAATCCGAGAGGCTGGCTCGGCTTGTATGGAACAGGCGTCATAGGCAGAGTCACGGATGCCGTGGCGAACTTCAAGCCGCAACTGGCAGGCCTTGGCGACTACTGGAAGATCGATTCATTCGATGACTGGGACGGCGACCTGCGGAGCGCTGAAGAAATTCCGTTCTACCTGCGTGACAAACACGGCCATCGTGTTGCATCGACAAGGCCTGAAGATGCATCCACAGACCTGTCCCTTACCTTTGACAGTTTTTTGAATGCAAGCGCAACGCCGGGACAAATACTCACGTTCTACCTGAAGAACATCCGGCTAGCCTGACACCCAGCATCACACCTGCGAAGGCCCTGCCAGAAGGTGCCCTGCCTCTCAGAACCAAAGAGGCATTGCTACCGCCAATCATCAGCCAGGCTACACCTATTCCCGCAAGGTCATGCCATTGGCCGGCAACGGCAAAGCCGTCTTGTAGCGCACCTGCTTCAAGGCAAAGCTCGACCGAATGTTGGCCACCCCTGGCAGCCGCGTCAGGTAATCGAGAAACCGTTCCAGCGCCTGGATGCTGGGCAGCAGCACCCGCAACAGGTAGTCCGGATCACCGGTCATCAGGTAGCACTCCATCACCTCGGGCCGCTCGGCAATCTCTTCCTCGAAGCGGTGCAGCGACTGCTCCACCTGCTTCTCCAGGCTCACATGAATGAACACGTTCACATCCAGCCCCAGCGCTTCGGGCGACAGCAAGGTCACCTGCTGGCGGATCACCCCCAGTTCCTCCATTGCCCGCACTCGGTTGAAGCAGGGTGTGGGGGACAGGTTCACCGAGCGGGCCAGCTCGGCGTTGGTGATGCGGGCATTTTCCTGCAGGCTGTTGAGAATGCCGATATCGGTACGATCGAGTTTGCGCATGAGACAAAATCACCGGTTTTTTGTGTTTATGCGGAATGTTTATCTGCCCTGCTCGGCAAAGGCAATCAACTTGAGAGAAAAATTCTCCTGCTGGCCCACTAAGATGTAGGGGACGCTGACCTACCAGTCACAAGCCGGTACTCAGCGGCGGCCGCTTCAGAGCTCACAAAAACAAATACCCGAGCGAGCGTAAAAAGCATGAACGAGTACGCCCCCCTGCGTTTGCATGTGCCCGAGCCTACCGGCCGGCCAGGCTGCCAGACCGATTTCTCCTACCTGCGCCTGAACGATGCAGGTCAAGCCCGTAAACCGCCAGTCGATGTCGACGCTGCCGACACTGCGGACCTGTCCTACAGCCTGATCCGCGTGCTCGACGAGCAAGGCGACGCGCAAGGCCCGTGGGCCGAAGACATCGACCCGCAAGTTCTCCGCCAGGGCATGCGCGCCATGCTCAAGACGCGGATTTTCGACAGCCGCATGGTGGTCGCCCAGCGCCAGAAGAAGATGTCCTTCTACATGCAGAGCCTGGGTGAAGAGGCCATCGGCAGCGGCCAGGCCCTGGCCCTGAACCGCACCGACATGTGCTTCCCCACCTACCGCCAGCAAAGCATCCTGATGGCCCGCGACGTGTCGCTGGTCGAGATGATCTGCCAGCTGCTGTCCAACGAGCGCGACCCGCTCAAGGGCCGCCAGCTGCCGATCATGTATTCGGTACGCGAGGCCGGCTTCTTCACCATCAGCGGCAACCTGGCGACCCAGTTCGTGCAGGCGGTCGGCTGGGCCATGGCTTCGGCGATCAAGGGCGATACCAAGATCGCCTCGGCGTGGATCGGCGACGGCGCAACCGCCGAGTCGGACTTCCACACCGCCCTCACCTTCGCCCACGTGTACCGTGCCCCGGTGATCCTCAACGTGGTCAACAACCAGTGGGCGATCTCCACCTTCCAGGCCATCGCCGGTGGCGAGTCGACCACCTTCGCCGGCCGTGGCGTGGGTTGCGGCATTGCCTCGCTACGGGTTGACGGCAACGACTTCGTCGCCGTGTACGCCGCTTCGCGCTGGGCCGCAGAACGCGCCCGTCGCGGCCTGGGCCCGAGCCTGATCGAATGGGTCACCTACCGTGCCGGCCCGCATTCCACTTCGGACGACCCGTCCAAGTACCGCCCGGCCGATGACTGGAGCCACTTCCCGCTCGGCGACCCGATCGCCCGCCTGAAGCAGCACCTGATCAAGATCGGCCACTGGTCCGAGGAAGAGCACCAGGCCACCACTGCCGAGCTGGAAGCCGCGGTGATCGCCGCGCAGAAAGAAGCCGAGCAGTACGGCACCCTGGCCAATGGTCACATCCCGAGTGCCGCCTCGATGTTCGAGGACGTGTACAAGGAAATGCCCGACCACCTGCGCCGTCAACGCCAGGAACTGGGGGTTTGAGATGAACGACCACAACAACAGCATCAACCCGGAAACCGCCATGGCCACCACTACCATGACCATGATCCAGGCCCTGCGCTCGGCCATGGATGTCATGCTCGAGCGCGACGACAATGTGGTGATCTACGGCCAGGACGTCGGCTACTTCGGCGGCGTGTTCCGCTGCACCGAAGGCCTGCAGACCAAGTACGGCAAGTCCCGTGTGTTCGACGCGCCGATCTCCGAGAGCGGTATCGTCGGCACCGCCGTGGGCATGGGTGCCTACGGCCTGCGCCCGGTGGTGGAAATCCAGTTCGCCGACTATTTCTACCCGGCCTCCGACCAGATCGTTTCCGAGATGGCGCGCCTGCGTTACCGTTCGGCCGGCGAATTCATCGCCCCGCTGACCCTGCGCATGCCCTGCGGTGGCGGGATCTATGGCGGCCAGACACACAGCCAGAGCCCGGAAGCGATGTTCACCCAGGTGTGCGGCCTGCGGACTGTCATGCCGTCCAACCCCTATGACGCCAAGGGCCTGCTGATCGCCTCGATCGAATGCGATGACCCGGTGATCTTCCTGGAACCCAAGCGCCTGTACAACGGCCCGTTCGACGGCCACCACGACCGCCCTGTCACGCCGTGGTCGAAGCACCCGCAAAGCGCCGTGCCCGATGGCTACTACAGCGTGCCGCTGGACAAGGCGGCCATTACCCGCCCCGGCAATGACGTGACCGTGCTGACCTACGGCACCACGGTGTACGTGGCCCAGGTGGCCGCCGAAGAAACCGGCGTCGACGCCGAGGTGATCGACCTGCGCAGCCTGTGGCCGCTGGACCTGGACACCATCGTCGAGTCTGTGAAAAAGACTGGCCGCTGCGTGGTGGTACACGAGGCTACCCGCACCTGCGGTTTCGGCGCCGAACTGGTGTCGCTCGTGCAGGAACACTGCTTCCACCACCTGGAGGCGCCGATCGAGCGCGTCACCGGCTGGGACACCCCCTACCCACACGCACAGGAATGGGCTTATTTCCCAGGGCCTTCGCGGGTAGGTGCGGCATTGAAAAAGGTCATGGAGGTCTGAATGGGCACGCACGTCATCAAGATGCCGGACATTGGCGAAGGCATCGCGCAGGTCGAGTTGGTCGAGTGGTTCGTCAAGGTCGGTGACATGATCGCCGAAGACCAGGTAGTCGCCGACGTCATGACCGACAAGGCCACCGTGGAAATCCCTTCGCCGGTCAGCGGCAAGGTGCTGGCACTGGGTGGGCAACCAGGTGAAGTGATGGCGGTCGGCAGCGAGCTGATCCGCATCGAAGTGGAAGGCAGCGGCAACCATGTGGATGTGCCCACCAAGGATGTGCCCAAGCGCGAACAGGTCGAGGCCCCCGATGCCCCGGTAGCCGCCAAGCCAGAGCCGCAGAAGGAAGCAAGACCGGCCGCGTACCAGACGCCCGTCAACCACGAGGCAGCCCCGATCGTGCCACGCCAGCCAGGCGACAAGCCGCTGGCCTCGCCGGCGGTGCGCAAGCGTGCTCTGGATGCAGGTATCGAACTGCGTTACGTGCATGGCAGCGGCCCGGCCGGGCGCATCCTGCACGAAGACCTCGACGCCTTCATGAGCAAGCCGCACAGCGCCGGCGGACAAGCCCCGAGCGGCTATGCCAAGCGCACCGACAGCGAGCAGGTGCCGGTGATCGGCCTGCGCCGCAAGATCGCTCAGCGCATGCAGGACGCCAAGCGCCGGGTCGCGCACTTCAGCTATGTGGAAGAAATCGACGTCACCGCCCTGGAAGCCCTGCGCCAGCAACTCAACAGCAAGCATGGCGACAGCCGCGGCAAGCTGACCCTGCTGCCGTTCCTGGTGCGTGCCCTTGTCGTGGCACTGCGCGATTTCCCGCAGATCAACGCCACCTATGACGACGAAGCCCAGGTCATCACCCGCCATGGCGCGGTACATGTGGGTATCGCCACCCAGGGCGACAACGGCCTGATGGTACCGGTGCTGCGCCATGCCGAAGCTGGCAGCCTGTGGAGCAACGCAGGCGAGATCTCGCGACTGGCCAACGCTGCCCGCAACAACAAGGCCAGCCGCGACGAGCTGTCCGGTTCGACCATCACCCTGACCAGCCTGGGCGCCCTGGGCGGCATCGTCAGCACGCCGGTGGTCAACACCCCGGAAGTGGCGATCGTCGGCGTCAACCGCATGGTCGAGCGACCTGTGGTGATCGATGGCCAGATCGTCGTGCGCAAGATGATGAACCTGTCCAGCTCGTTCGACCACCGCGTGGTCGATGGCATGGACGCCGCGCTGTTCATCCAGGCCGTGCGCGGCCTGCTCGAACAACCCGCCTGCCTGTTCGTGGAGTGAGCATGCAACAGACTATCCAGACTACCCTGTTGATCATCGGCGGCGGCCCTGGCGGCTACGTGGCTGCCATCCGCGCCGGGCAACTGGGCATCCCCACCGTGCTGGTGGAAGGCCAGGCACTGGGCGGTACCTGCCTGAACATCGGCTGCATCCCGTCCAAGGCGCTGATCCACGTGGCCGAGCAGTTCCACCAGACTTCGCGCTTTGCCGGCCCGTCGGAGCTGGGCATCAGCGTCGCCTCGCCGCGCCTGGACATCGGCCAGAGCGTGGCCTGGAAGGACGGCATCGTCGACCGCCTGACCACCGGCGTCGCAGCCCTGCTGAAAAAGCACGGGGTCAAGGTGATCCATGGCTGGGCGAAAGTGCTCGACGGCAAGCAGGTCGAGGTCGATGGTCAGCGTATCCAGTGCGAGCACCTGTTGCTGGCCACTGGCTCCAGCAGTGTCGAACTGCCGATGCTGCCACTGGGCGGGCCGATCATTTCCTCGACCGAAGCCCTGGCGCCGAAAACCCTGCCGCAGCACCTGGTAGTGGTGGGCGGCGGCTACATCGGCCTGGAGCTGGGCATCGCCTACCGCAAGCTGGGCGCTCGGGTCAGCGTGGTGGAAGCGCGCGAGCGCATCCTGCCGACCTACGACAGCGAGCTGACCACCCCCGTGGCCGAATCGCTGAAGAAGCTGGGCATCACCCTGTACCTGGGCCATAGCGTCGAAGGTTACGAAGGTGGCTGCCTGCTGGCCCGTGATGGCCAGGGTGGCCAACTGCGCCTGGAAGCCGACCAAGTGCTGGTGGCCGTGGGCCGTAGGCCCCGCACACAAGGTTTCAACCTGGAGTGCCTGGACCTTAAGATGAACGGCGCTGCCGTCGCCATCGACGAGCGCTGCCAGACCAGCATGCGCAACGTCTGGGCCATCGGCGATGTGGCCGGCGAACCGATGCTGGCGCACCGGGCCATGGCCCAGGGCGAGATGGTCGCCGAGATCATCGCCGGCAAAGCACGCCGTTTCGAACCCAGTGCGATTGCCGCAGTGTGTTTCACCGACCCGGAAGTGGTGGTGGTCGGCAAGACCCCGGAGCAGGCCAGCCAGCAAGGGCTGGACTGCATCGTCGCGCAGTTCCCGTTCGCCGCCAACGGGCGAGCCATGAGCCTGGAATCGAAAAGCGGTTTCGTGCGCGTGGTGGCGCGCCGTGACAACCACCTGATCCTGGGTTGGCAGGCGGTTGGCGTAGCGGTTTCCGAGTTGTCGACGGCGTTTGCCCAGTCGCTGGAGATGGGCGCGTGCCTGGAGGATGTGGCCGGTACCATCCATGCCCACCCGACACTGGGTGAGGCGGTACAGGAAGCGGCACTGCGCGCCCTGGGGCACGCCCTGCATATCTGACACTGAAGCGGCCGAGGCCGATTTGGCCCGCAGCGCCCCAAGGCGTTGCGGGTCTTTTTTCGTTCAGGCCTTACGGCGGTCCAACACAAAACCTGAAACCACCGCGGCCGCTCCCACAATGATCGCGATCTATCGGGCTATCGCGTTCTTGCCGTTTCCCTTGGCCCGGTACAGCGCCGTGTCGGCACGCGCCAGCAGTGCATGCTGGTCCTCTCCTTCCTTCCATTGCACCACGCCGTAGCTCATGGTCAGCCGGCAATCGCCCACCGGCTCCACCTGCACCATCGCCTGACGCAAGCGTGCTGCCACCTCCAGCGCCTCGCCCAGCGAGGCCTGCGGCAATACGATGACGAACTCGTCTCCACCCCAGCGCGCCAGCAGGTCCTGCTGCCGCAGACAGGTACGCAGGACGTCGACCACCCGCACCAGCGCCGCATCGCCACGGGCATGGCCAAAGCGGTCATTGATCGGTTTGAAGTCGTCCAGGTCCATGGCAATGAGCGACAACGGCTGGCGAAAGCGCTGGGCACGCTCGCACTCCTGTTGCAGCGCCTTTTCCAGCCGATAGCGGTTGGCAATGCGGGTCAATGCATCGCGCTCGGCCAGCTCGCGGTTTTCGTCCAGCTGCCGCTGCAGTTGCTGGTTCACCCAGGACAGCTCGCGGGTGCGTTCGGCCACCTGGCTTTCCAGCGACTGGTTCCTTTGCTCCAGTTGCGCCACCAGGCGCTTGTTAGGGCATTCCAGTCCCAGATGCCATCGCTGATCAGATCGAACAACGTATGCAACTGGTGTTCACTGAAGCCGGTGGGTACCGGCCGGGTTTCCTGACTCAGGACGCTCCCCCTGGCTCCTGGCGCACCCGAACAGAATAGCCCCGACGCCCTGTTTTGGCGGTGCTGAGGACGGGCATGGATTGAGGACGCTCAAGCCAGATGCAACAGCGCCTCCTCCACTGCAGCAACCACCTGGTTGCCCTTGGCACCTGGCAGCCGCCATGCGGCGATGGTCACACCCAGTGGCACCGCGAGGTCGATGGGGGCGACCAGTTCGCCGCTGTCGAGGTAGCGCTGCACCAGGCTTCTGCGCCCTATCAGCACCCCGGCGGCCAGCAGCGCTTGCTGCAAGGCGATCGAGTACAGGGAAAAACCCGGCCCGCGGGCAACGAACTTGTGCCCGGGCATCACCGCTCCCGTCCACACTGCCCAGTCGTTCCAGCCCACGTCGGCAATGCAACGGGCGTCGGCAAGGTCCTCGGGCTTGGCGATGCTGGCGGCCAAGGCCGGCACACACACGGGCAGGATTTCTTCCGTGGCTATCCTGCGTTGCCAGCGCTCGGGTTTTTCGGTGTAGAACAGGCACAGGTCGAACGGGCTGCGCTTCAGGTTGGGCGGTTCATCCACCGCCGTCACCGAGATCTCGATGGGTGCCAGCAGTCGGGTCAGTTCCGGCAGGCGTGGCCCGATCCACAACTGCGCCAGGGCAGGCGATGTGACGATATGCACCCGCTGTGGTGCGGCCAGACGGCGCAGCGTGCGCGCAGCGGCCTCCACGGCGTCGAACGCCTCGGTGAACTGGCCTTTCACGCTTTCGCCCAAGGGCGTCAGGCGCACGCCTTTTGCGTGGCGCTCGAACAAGGCCGCGCCGTATTCGCTTTCCAGGGTCTTGACCAGGGCGGCGATGGCCCCCGGGGTCACCTTCAGTTCGAGTGCGGCACGGGCAAAACCGCCCAGGCGGGCTGAAGCTTCGAAGGCACGCAGGGCATTGAGCTGCAGCGAGTGCCGGGTAGGAGTATCGAGGTACACGCTTTCAGGCCTATTTTTTTTAGGCCTACTATTCCAGAAATCTGACGTTGAGGCCAACTGTCGCGCGCATTAACGTGGACGTGCCGCCCTTGCACCGTCTGCACACTTTCAAGGATTTCAAATGCCGTATCCAAGCGGGACCCAAGCGTTCAGGCAAGGTGCCCACAGCGCCCTGCCATTGACCTCCGGCATCGTGCCCTTCGGCCTGATCACCGGGGTGACGGCGATCGGCATAGGCCTGTCGCCAACCGATGCCATCGGCATGACCTTGCTGTTCTACTCCGGGTCCGCGCAAATGGTAGTGATGCAGCTGATGCAAAGCGCTGCCCTGCCGGTGACCATGGTAGTCACCGCGCTGGTGATCAATTTGCGCTTCCTGATGTACAGCGCCAGCCTGGCGCCACACCTGGGCCAGCTGCCGCGTCGCCACAAGTGGCCGATGGCGTACATGCTGTCAGACCAGTCCTTCGCCCTGTGCACGCTGAAGATGGGCTCGGGCGGGCTCGGGCAGTCTGCCTACCCCTACTATGCCGGTACGGCAATCACCATGTTCTTCGGCTGGAACCTCTCGGTGCTGGCGGGCATGTACCTGGGCGCGAGCATCCCTGAGGACTGGTCGCTGGGCTTTGCAATTCCATTGTCATTCCTGGCGCTGTTGATACCTGGCATTCGCAATGCGGCCACGCTTGGCGCAGCGTTGACCGGCGGCGTGCTCGCCGTGCTGGCCACCAACCTGCCCTACAACCTAGGCCTGCTGACTGGCGCGCTGGGCGGCATCATCGCCGGGCTGGCCATCGAGAACTGGCAAAAGCAGCAATCTGCGGCAGCAGCCGATACCGAACAGGAAGCATCATGAGCGAACCGACCCAATGGATAACCTTCATTCTGATCGGCCTGGGCACCTTCGCCATCCGCTTGTCGTTCATCGAGTTGCATACGGTATTGCGCATCCCCCCACTGTTTCGCCGCGCCCTGGCGTATGTGCCGGCCAGCGTGCTGGCCGCCTTGGTACTGCCGGCAGTGGTGTTGCCCGATCGGCAGGCGGGAATCGACTGGATGAACCCGCAGATACCGGCAGCGATACTGGCCGCGCTGGTGGCGTGGCGCACGCGCAGCACAATGCTGACGCTGATTGTGGGCATGGGAGTGCTGTGGGCCTTGAAGCATCTGGGGATGTAGAAATACGCAGGTTCAAGGCTTCCCGATTTCGCGTCATCAACACTGGGTGGACGCGGTAAGGGAACGAAAGGAAATGGCGTCCCAGGCAGGAATTGAACCTGCAACCTTCCCCTTAGGAGGGGGATGCTCTATCCAATTGAGCTACTGAGACGCAAGTGCCGACAGCGGACGCTGCACAGCAGGACGGCCAGCATGTTAACCAGCACGCTGGCGTTTGTCATGCCTCAAGCGGGCTTTTTCGCGTAATCCTTTTCTGCCAATGCTACACCTGTGGCAGCACGCCTTCATCACGCAGCAGCACGAACAGTCCCTCGACCGCGGTTTCCAGGGTGGTGGAGTTGTCCAGCACATGCAGCGACGGATCGGCCAGCGCCTGCAAGCGTGCATTTCGTGCCAGGCGCTGCTCGACTTCCTCTGCGCTTTCCCGGCCGCGGGCCACCAGGCGCTCGCGCAATACCTCGTGCCTGACCTCGACCAGCACTGCCAACAGGTTCGGGTAGCGCCGGCGTGCCTCGGCCAGATATGCCCGCGAACCATTCACCAGCACCGCCCTGCCCTCCGCCAGCCACCGGTCCACCTGTAGTGGGATACCGTAATCCAGACCATTGGCCCGCCAATGCATGGCAAACGCCCCTTGCTCGCGCAGTGCTTCGAACTGTTCGGACGTAACTCCATGGGCGGCTTCGCCCTTTGCTTCGGCCGACCGGGTAATGACGCGACGGGCGATTTCCACCCCCGCGGCTGCCAACCGCTCACGAGAAGCGTCGATCAGGGAATCTTTCCCGGAACCCGACGGTCCTACCAGATATATCAACCGGCCCGTCCCTGATTGGCGGTCGCTTGCGTCATGTTGCATAGCCACTATGCTCTATGGAGGGAAATCGGCACATTCTAGGGTGTTTACCGGCCTTTTGCTGCGTTTTACCAGTTTTTGACGGCAAAAGTCTGACGATCGAGTAAGCCTGAGCATGTAAAACTTTTCAAACCAGTACTCATTTCTGATAATTGGTACTGGCACAAAGCCTTTATTCGGCTCACTATTTGTCACAGAATTGACGCCAAGGAAACGGCGACCATGAGGCAAGATGAGCATCCATTTTTCACAGACGGTTGAACATTTCATCGTCGCTACGGTCGTACTACCACCCCGTGCGGCCAATTTGAGAACCGCTTCCCCTGAACCAAAATCCGGTCAATTTATATGCGCCCAATGAAACAGGCTATTTATTCGAGCCGCACCGCTGACAAGTTCGTCGTCCGCCTGCCAGACGGGATGCGTGAGCGCATTGCCGAGGTAGCGCGCAACCATCACCGCAGCATGAACTCCGAAATCATCGCGCGCCTGGAACAGAGCCTTATCCAGGAAGGTGCGCTGGGTGACGAGTTGAGCATGCGCCTGGACAGCCCCGAACTGTCCCTGCATGAACGCGAGTTGCTGCAACGCTTCCGTCAACTGTCGCACCGCCAGCAGAACGCGCTGGTCGCCCTCATCGCTCACGATGTGGAAATGGCTACCGACGCCTCCTGAGGTTTGCAGCCGAACACAAAAAAGCCAGCGAAAGCTGGCTTTTTTGTGGGCTCACCACGGCTGTGGGATCACTATTTCCGTGGGAGCGGCCTTGTGTCGCGAAAGGGCCGCAGAGCGGCCCCACGATGTCTGCAGTGCCGCACAAATTTCCGGGGCTGCTTCGCAGCCCTTTCGCGACACAAGGCCGCTCCCACAGAGACCTAATCGGTTACAGCAGGAACAGTGTGGCCAGCCCGAGGAAGATGAAGAAGCCACCGCTGTCGGTAACGGCAGTAATCATCACGCTCGACCCCATCGCCGGGTCGCGCCCCAGGCGTGTCAGGGTCATCGGGATCAACACCCCCATCAAGGCCGCCAACAGCAGGTTCAAGGTCATCGCCGCAGTCATCACCAAGCCCAACGACCAGCTGCCATACAACCAGAACGCCACCGCACCGATCACCCCGCCCCAGATCAGGCCGTTGAGCAGCGATACCGCCAGCTCCTTGCGCATCAGGCGGCTGGTATTGCCCGGCGACACCTGGTCCAGCGCCATGGCGCGCACGATCATGGTGATGGTCTGGTTACCGGAGTTGCCACCAATACCCGCCACGATCGGCATCAGCGCAGCCAGGGCGACCAGCTTCTCGATCGAACCTTCGAACAGGCCAATCACACGCGACGCAACGAAAGCGGTAATCAGGTTGATGGCCAACCAGGCCCAGCGGTTGCGCAGCGAACGCCAGACCGAGGCGAAGATGTCTTCTTCCTCGCGCAAACCGGCCATGTTCAGCACTTCGCTTTCACTTTCTTCACGAATCAGGTCGACCATTTCGTCGATGGTCAAGCGGCCGATCAGGCGTTCGTTCTTGTCCACGACCGGCGCAGATACCAGGTCATAACGCTCGAAGGCCTGCGCCGCGTCATAGGCATCTTCGTCGGGGTGGAAGGAAACCGGGTCGGTCGCCATGACCTCCGCCACCTTCTTCTCCGGGTCGTTGACCAGCAAGCGCTTGATCGGCAATACGCCCTTCAGAATACCGTCATAGTCCACCACGAACAGTTTGTCGGTGTGGTTCGGCAGTTCTTTCAAACGGCGCAGGTAGCGCAACACCACTTCGAGGCTGACGTCTTCGCGGATGGTGACCATCTCGAAGTCCATCAACGCACCAACCTGCTCCTCGTCGTAGCTCAGCGCCGAACGCACGCGCTCGCGTTGCTGCGCATCGAGGGTTTCCATCAGCTCGTGAACAACGTCTCGCGGCAGCTCAGGAGCCAGGTCGGCCAGTTCGTCGGCGTCCATTTCCTTGGCGGCGGCGAGCAGTTCGTGATCGTCCATGTCGGCGATCAGCGATTGCCGCACGGCGTCGGACACTTCCAGCAGGATGTCGCCATCGCGATCCGAGCGCACCAGCTGCCAGACCGTCAGGCGGTCTTCCAGTGGCAAGGCTTCAAGGATGTAGGCGATGTCGGCGGGGTGCAGGTCATCGAGCTTGCGCTGCAGCTCGACGAGGTTCTGGCGGTGGACCAGGTTTTCCACCAGGTCGTTGTGGGCGCCTTCCTGACGGTGGGTCAGGTCTTCGACCACGCGCTGGCGTTGCAGCAGTTCGACCACCTGGGCCAGGCGGTCCTGCAGGCTTTCCTGCGCTTTTTTTACTTCTACTTCAGTCATAGGCGAACTCCACTCCCAGCAGCGGAGCACGCCGGGAGAATCAATCGGTCAGATCTTTCTGTATGAATCTTGTTAGCGAGTAACTACTGGGTAAGTCCATGGTGGTTTTCCACAAGCCCCGGCGGGGCTGACGGGCGCAATCATACACTGCTAAAGCTGTCAGATCGCTTAAAATTTTGGCCAGAACAATCGTTTGCGTGATAAAGCTGGGACAACGCTCGAAGCTATCAGTGCGACGGTGGGTCTGGCGGTTAAAGCACATTTGTTGTGTGCCTGGATGTGTATGCGATACCTGATCGAATTCGGGGCTGCTTTGCAGCCCTTTCGCCGGCAAGCCAGCCCCCACAGGGACGACACAGTCCAGAGAGCAGCGCGAGTCCTGTGGGAGCTGGCTCGCCGGCGATGGGCCGCATGGCGGCCCCGAGCTACACCACAATCATTACAGAAGAGCGTAGATGGACATCAGCAACAATTCATTGGCGCAGAAAAACAAAAAGCCCGCTCTATTGAGCGGGCTTCTTGATTTTGTGTGGCGGACTCAGGAGGATTCGAACCTCCGACCGCTCGGTTCGTAGCCGAGTACTCTATCCAGCTGAGCTATGAGTCCGTGGTGGTACTTTTTAGACCAGGTTACCACTGGTTGACTGAAGTGCCTTTGCAAGCAGAGCCACTTCAAAAAGTGGCGGACTCAGCAGGATTCGAACCTGCGACCGCTCGGTTCGTAGCCGAGTACTCTATCCAGCTGAGCTATGAGTCCGCGATGGTATTTTTAGACCAGATTACCACTGGTTGATTGAAGTAGCCTTGCAAACAAAGCCACTTCAAAAGTGGCGGACTCAGGAGGATTCGAACCTCCGACCGCTCGGTTCGTAGCCGAGTACTCTATCCAGCTGAGCTATGAGTCCGTGTCTTGCCGCGCATTATAGGTCGCTGAAACATTTTTGCAAGAACTTTTTCGTTTAAAATCAACTACTTAGCGTTCTTACCGTTTACAGCGCCCTAAGCGAATAATGGCGGTGAAGGGGGGATTCGAACCCCCGATACCCTTATGAGGTATACTCCCTTAGCAGGGGAGCGCCTTCGGCCACTCGGCCACCTCACCGCAACACGAGGCGAATATTAAACAGGCTCTTCCTCGTTTGCAACCCTTTTTTTGAAAAAAACTTCAAAAAAATTAAAGGCTTGGCTCCTCGTCCTTCTCTTTCTTGATCCGCAGGTAGATTTCCTCGCGGTGCACAGCCACTTCCTTCGGGGCGCTGACGCCAATACGCACCTGGTTGCCTTTGACGCCGAGCACCGTCACGGTGATCTCGCCGTCTCCAATGATCAGGCTCTCGGCGCACCGACGAGTCAGAATCAACATAGCTTTCTCCTTACGCAAAACATTCAGGGGTAACAGTCTTGGGTGTCGCGGCCTGGTCGTGGACGACGACCAGGGCCCGGTTGCTCGTCACCCAGGGCAGGACAGGCCTGCGTGGCGAGCAGAAACGCGAAGGGCGCGGCAAGCCGCGCCCTTCCAGGCAGCGTATTACTCGCTCTGTCGTGCCGGAGCGTCGAGTTCGAACGCGGTGTGCAGCGCGCGCACGGCCAGCTCCAGGTACTTCTCTTCGATCACGACCGAAACCTTGATCTCGGAGGTGGAGATCATCTGGATGTTGATGCTCTCCTTGGCCAGGGCTTCGAACATGCGGCTGGCAACACCGGCGTGCGAACGCATGCCGACGCCAACGATCGAGACCTTGGCGATCTTGGTGTCACCGATCACTTCACGGGCACCGATTTCGCGGGCAGTGTTTTCCAGCACGCTCTGCGCCTTCTCGTACTCGTTGCGGTGCACGGTGAAGGTGAAGTCGGTGGTGTTATCGTGGGCAACGTTCTGCACGATCATGTCGACCTCGATGTTCGAGGCGCTGATCGGGCCGAGGATCTTGAAGGCCACGCCCGGAGTGTCCGGCACGCCGCGAATGGTCAGCTTGGCTTCATCACGGTTGAAGGCGATACCGGAAATGATCGGCTGTTCCATGGATTCCTCTTCATCAATGGTAATGAGGGTACCCGGACCCTCCTTGAAGCTGTGCAGCACGCGCAGCGGAACGTTGTACTTGCCGGCGAACTCCACCGAACGGATCTGCAGCACCTTGGAACCGAGGCTGGCCATTTCCAGCATCTCTTCGAAGGTGATCTTCTCCAGGCGCTGGGCCTGTGGCACAACGCGCGGGTCGGTGGTGTAGACGCCATCGACGTCGGTGTAGATCTGGCACTCATCAGCCTTCAGCGCAGCCGCCAGGGCCACACCCGTGGTGTCGGAGCCGCCACGGCCCAGGGTGGTGATGCTGCCGTGCTCGTCGACGCCCTGGAAGCCCGCTACCACGACCACGCGGCCTTCCTTGAGGTCGGCACGAATCTTCTGGTCGTCGATCTGCAGGATGCGCGCCTTGTTGTGCGCGCTGTCAGTGAGAATGCGCACCTGGTTGCCGGTGTAGGACACCGCTGGCACACCACGCTTGATCAAGGCCATGGTCAGCAGGGCAATGGTGACCTGCTCACCGGTCGACACGATCACATCCAGTTCACGCGGAACCGGCTGATCGGTGATCTGCTTGGCCAGGTCGATCAGGCGATTGGTTTCACCGCTCATTGCCGACAACACAACCACCAGGTCGTCGCCCGCCTCACGGTGTTTCTTGACCTTATCGGCTACCTGCTCGATCCGCTCGATGGAACCGACAGAGGTGCCGCCAAATTTCTGTACGATCAACGCCATTTCAATGGTGCCTCAGCCCATACAGGGCCCCAAAAAACAATCCAACATGAAGAGGCCGCGACTAGACCGCCGGCCCCTTCATCTCAAAGTCCCTGCTCTGCGAATGGCACGGCCAGCGCCAGGGCCTGGTCCAGTGCAGCGACGTCGACGCCGCCACCCTGGGCCATGTCCGGACGGCCACCGCCCTTGCCACCCACCGCCGCAGCGGCTTGTTTCATCAGATCGCCAGCCTTGAGTTGGCTGGAGAGGTCCTTGGTCACGCCGGCCACCAGCACGACTTTGCCCTCATGCTCGCTGCCCAGCAGGATCACTGCGTGGCCGAGCTTGTTCTTCAGCTGATCGACCAGCGCCAGCAGGGCCTTGCCGTCCTGCCCATCCAGGCGGGCGGCGAGCACCTTGGCGCCCTTGACCTCAACGGCCGCGTTGGAGAGATCATCCCCGGCGGCGCTGGCGGCCTTGGCCTGCAGCTGTTCCAGCTGCTTCTCCAGCTGGCGGTTGCGCTCGAGCACAGCCGACAGCTTGTCGATCAGGTTGTCGCGGTTACCCTTCACCAGCTGGGCGGCTTCCTTGACCTGCTCTTCGGCAGCGTTCAGGTAGGCCAGCGCAGCAGCGCCGGTGACCGCTTCGATGCGGCGCACGCCAGAGGCCACGCCGCCTTCGCTGATGATCTTGAACAGGCTGATGTCACCGGTGCGCTTGGCGTGGATACCGCCGCACAGCTCCACCGAGAAATCGCCGCCCATGCTCAGCACACGCACGGTGTCGCCGTACTTCTCGCCGAACAGCGCCATGGCACCCTTGGCCTTGGCGGTTTCGATGTCGGTCAATTCGGTTTCCACCGCAGTGTTCTTGCGCACTTCGCGGTTGACGATGTCTTCCAGGGCCTTGATCTGCTCCGGTTTCACCGCTTCGAAGTGGCTGAAGTCGAAACGCAGGCGCTGGCTGTCGACCAGCGAGCCTTTCTGCTGCACGTGCTCGCCCAGTACCTGGCGCAGCGCTTCGTGCAGCAGGTGGGTGGCAGAGTGGTTCAGCGAGGTGGCGTGCTGCACCTCGGCATCGACCTTGGCCTCGACCGGCGAACCGATCACCAGCGCGCCGCTGGCAACCACGCCATGGTGCAGGAAGGCACCACCGGTCTTGGTGGTGTCGCGCACATCGAAGCGCGCAGCGCCAGCCTGCAGGTAGCCGGTGTCGCCCACCTGGCCACCGGATTCGGCGTAGAACGGCGTGCGATCGAGCACGACCACGCCCTGCTCGCCTTCACCCAGCTGGTCGACGGCCTGGCCGTCCTTGTACAGGGCGATGATCTTGCCCTGGCCTTCGGTGGCCTCGTAGCCGAGGAACTCGGTGGCACTGTCGACCTTGACCAGGCTGTTGTAATCCATGCCGAAGGCGCTGGCGGAACGGGCACGCTCACGCTGGGCGTCCATCTCGCGCTCGAAACCGGCTTCGTCGATGGTCAGCTCGCGCTCGCGGGCAATGTCGGCGGTCAGGTCCATCGGGAAGCCGTAGGTGTCGTACAGCTTGAACACCACGTCGCCCGGCACCACGTCGCCCTTCAGCTGGGCCAGGTCCTGCTCGAGGATGCGCAGGCCCTGCTCCAGGGTCTTGGCGAACTGTTCTTCTTCAGCCTTGAGCACGCGCTCGATGTGCGCCTGCTGGCTGTTCAGTTCCGGGAAGGCCTCGCCCATTTCGGCGACCAGCGCGGCAACGATCTGGTAGAAGAAGCTGCCTTTGGCACCCAGCTTGTTACCGTGGCGGCAGGCGCGACGAATGATGCGGCGCAGCACGTAGCCACGGCCTTCGTTGGACGGCAGCACGCCGTCGGCGATCAGGAAGCCGCACGAACGGATGTGGTCGGCGACCACTTTCAGCGAGGCCTGCCCCTCATTGCTGCAACCGATGGCCTTGGCCGCGGCGGAAAGCAGGTTCTGGAACAGGTCGATCTCGTAGTTCGAGTGCACGTGCTGCAGCACGGCGCTGACGCGCTCCAGGCCCATGCCAGTGTCCACCGACGGCGCAGGCAGCGGGTGCAGCACGCCATCGGCGGTGCGGTTGAACTGCATGAAGACGTTGTTCCAGATCTCGATGTAGCGATCGCCGTCTTCTTCCGGCGAACCGGGTGGGCCGCCCCAGATGTCCGGGCCGTGGTCGTAGAAGATCTCGGTGCACGGGCCGCACGGGCCGGTGTCGCCCATGGTCCAGAAGTTGTCGGAGGCGTACGGGGCGCCCTTGTTGTCGCCGATGCGCACCATGCGCTCGGCCGGCACGCCGACCTCCTTGGTCCAGATATCGTAGGCTTCGTCGTCAGTGGCGTAGACGGTGACCCAGAGCTTTTCCTTTGGCAGGTTCAGCCATTTTTCCGAGGTCAGGAAGGTCCAGGCGAAGGTAATGGCATCGCGCTTGAAATAGTCGCCGAAGCTGAAGTTGCCCAGCATTTCGAAGAAGGTATGGTGGCGCGCGGTGTAACCGACGTTTTCCAGGTCGTTGTGCTTGCCGCCGGCGCGCACGCACTTCTGGCTGCTGACGGCACGCGTGTAGGCACGCTTCTCCGCACCGAGGAAGCAGTCCTTGAACTGGTTCATGCCGGCATTGGTGAACAACAGGGTCGGGTCGTTGTTCGGGATCAGCGAACTGGAGGCGACTCGGGTATGTCCCTGCTCTTCGAAGAAGCGAAGGAAGGCTTCACGGATTTCTGCGCTTTTCATAGGTTCTTCCACGGAAACGGCGGCCGTTTGGGCTAATACGTCGAATCGACGAAACGACGGCAAAGGGCGCCATTATAGCCAGCCTGAACGGGAGATACAGTGTGTTTGTACACCAGAACAGCAATCGGCGGATGAAAAGCCGTTCATGAGCACGCCCAAGGCGGCAAAGCGGACCTGCAGGCCTGCCCATGCGGTACATAAGCAACACCTGACCCGCGCAGCGGAACGGGATCCTGCTGGCCCACCTTCGCTGCCGGAGCACTCCATGCCTGAGCTGAACCTGTCCAAACTCCACTCGGATCCACACCCACTGCCTCACGAGGCTATCCTGGCCAATCCGAACCCGATCTACTACATAGATGCTCGCGAACCTGGTTACGCCCAGACCGCCTTTCCCAATGAAGACAACCCCCAGCAGCAGACCGAGGTCAAGTACATCCAGGCTGACCCCAACGTGCGAATCACCCTGGAACACACTTACCCGCTGGGGCGACGCTATCGCCGCAACACCCAGAACAGCGAGCTGCTGGTTTTCAACGTGGCCCCGCGTGCGCTGCGCGCGGATGGGCAGCAAAAGCGCGTACGTATCGCCCCTCGCGAATGCCTGCTGGAAGTGACCATCAACGATGCGGTATTCATGGTCGCCGCGCATACCGCCCAAGCCATCGCCATTCGCCTCACCGATGGCAATCACCACGTTGTCATCGCCCCGGAGGTGAAGAAGACGGTGCTGATCGACATGATAGGGAGCGGCAACAGGATCGACACCGGCGTAGGTATCGTCCACATCGACGCCCATACCGGCACGCACCAGATTGTGGTCGGTAGCGGCCCGGTACTCATCGACAAGGGCGACGCGGTTGTCAACGTCACGGGGCACCGCCTGCTTGGCCGCGAGTCCTCCAGGGTCGAGCTCTACCGTGATACCGAAAACGATGCACGACTGGCCCGGCCCGTGACGGTCGAACATCAGGCCCTGGGCAATATCGGTGTGCGAGTGACGGGTAGCGACCCGTTCAGGCAAGCAGCACAGGATGCGCTGGAGCTCCTGCGCAAACTACCCTGCGGCCAGGCGCTGCTGGCGGCCCTGGATAAAAAGGCCGGGCAGTCGGGGACACCGATCAGCCTGATCGAAGCATCCAGACACCAATTCACGACCTATACACCCAGCGACCACGAAGAAGATGAAGACGAAGGCCACTTCATCATCGACGAAAACCAGAGTAGCTGGGGCTACAGCGGCGGCACCCTGGCCTACAACCCTGGCTGGTCGACCGCTGCGCAACTGCCGCTACTCAACCTGTACCGCTGTCTGTGCCAAGGCTGGAACTCGATGACTGGCACCGTCTTTCCGGGCCAGACCGAGGTTCCAGGGAAAAACGGCACTTATCCGGTGGACAACCTGCTGCTGCAGAGCATCGGCTTGCCCACCGATTGCAAGTTCACATTTGGCGGCAGCACCGTCCTGAACACCAACCCACCCGCCTTCACTGAAAACGGGCTGCGCCAGGCGCTGCAACTGGAACTGCGCACACAGCCGTGAGCCCAGGGTACCGGGGCCAGCTCAGCCCAGTCGCTGGCCGGAGTCAGGAACGATCAGAATCCCCGCCCTGAGGCCATTCTTGACCTTGGGGTTGGGGAAAATGATGCGCGCGCCCTCCTCTTCGACCACCCAGCGCGTCTCGGCCAGGTCCTCGGCCAGCAGGTAGCCCTTGCTCAGCTCGGAGAAATTCTCGATGTCCGCCGGCAGATGCAGGTGGAAGCTGTCGCTGTGCTTGATGATCTCGCGGGACACGCTGAACAGCTGCAGGCCATCCAGCGAGCTTTCGCCCTGCGGCTCGGTGTCTTCGATGATGCGGATCAGCCTCGCTTCCAGCTTGTCGAGGTTGACCAGCTCGTTCTGCCCGAACGGTCGGGCCTTGCCCAGTTCCAGGGTAAAGGCCTCGGCCTCCAGCTGCTCGTAGGTGAAGGCGCTGAAGGTGATTGAAGACTTGCTCTGCAGCAACACTGCCTCCATGCCCGCCGCCGCCAGCCGTACCAGCTCGCGACGGGAATGCTTGCGCCCCTCTTTATAAGGGTACAAGGCAAATTGCTCGATCTTCGAGCCACGGATGGCGGTATGCAGGTCGTAGTGCAGGCGGCTGCGCCCCGGCTTGCTGAAGAACACCCGGGCGAACTGTTCAAGCTCGGCGGCACGCAATGCCTCGAAGCCACTGGACAGCTCGTGGCGCCCGTTGAACAGGCGGTTGATGTCCTGCTCGATGAAGCGCTCGCCCTTGCGGATAGCTGCCGGGTTGCCGAACAGGAACAGCACCCGGGCCTTGGGTATGATCTTGCCGTTGGCCACGCCATGCAGCAGCCGCTCGAGCAACTCGATCGGTGCCGTTTCGTTGCCGTGGATGCCGGCGGACAACAGCAAATCCAGCCCGCAATCCTCGTTTTCGGCCGGGCGCACTTCGAGCGCGCCCTCCCCCAGCCAGCGCAAACGCGCGCCCTTGGTTGTCACTTGGGTCTTCTCGGCCGGTTCGTGATCGGTGAGGGTCAGCTCAAGCAATTTGCCAAGGGCGAGCATAGGTACTTCCTTAGTGGTGGTGGCCGCAGTCGGGGCCATGGACGTGATCGTCGTCTTCGCCGACCTCCGCCGGTTCCATTTCCAGCTGCAGGCTGACCAGGTTGGTGGCCATCGGGCGCAGCAGCAGGTTGGCGTACTCGGTGTCGTCTTCCTCGACATCCACGCCGATCAACAGCTGGCCACGACCATCCTGCTGAATCCACACTTCCTTGCCTTGCCAGACCACGGCAAAGCGGGTGCAGGAAGTTTCCAGCTGGGTGCCGTCTTCATCTTCCAGGATAAGGCGCAGGGCGTCGGTCATTGCAAAGTCTCTCTTCAAGGTTGGCGTTGGAACGGATACACCGAGCCCAACTTCAGGATCTGGGTCAATTCGTCCAGTGCCGTACGGCATTCCACCAGCAACTGCGGGTCGGCCAGGTCCGCCTCGCCAAGGCGATCGCGGTAATGCTTGTCGACCCACAGCAGCAGGGTGTCGTACAGCGAGGCGGTCATGATAACGCCTTGGTTGACCGCTGCCAGTTCCGTTTCCTTCAACGCCACGCGCAAACGCAGGCAAGCCGGCCCACCGCCGTTCTGCATGCTCTGCTTGAGGTCGAATACCTTGACCTCTTTCACCGCGCCGCCCTGGCTGGTCAACTGGCCCAGGTAGGCCCAGACCCGCTCGTTGTTGCGGCACTCTTCCGGCACCACCAACAGCATGGAGCCGTCGTCGCGGCTGAGCAGCTGGCTGTTGAACAGATAGGAACGCACCGCGTCCTCCACCGTCACCGCTGCCCGTGGCACGCAGATGGCCTGGAAGTTGCCACCCTTGCTGGCCAGTTTAGCTCGCAGCTGGCCAAGTACCGCGTCGGTGTCGAGGAAAGCGTCCTCGTGATAGAACAGCACCTCGCCGTTGCCCACCGCAATCACATCGTTGTGGAACACGCCCTGGTCGATCACGGCCGGGTTCTGTTGAGCGTAGACCACGCCGTCATCGCGCAGGCCATGCAGCCGGGCCACGGCCTGGGAGGCTTCCAGGGTTTGCCGGGCCGGGTACTTCTGCGGCGCCGGGTAGCGGCTGTCGAAGGCGCTGCGGCCGTAGACGAAGAACTCCACGCCGGCCTCGCCATACGCACGGCAGAAGCGCGTGTGGTTGGCCGCACCCTCGTCACCGAACTGCGCCACGGCAGGCAGTGCCTCGTGGTGGGCAAAGTGCTTGTCATCGCTGAACATGGCACCCAGCACGCGGCTGGTGGTTGGGTGCTCGATGCTGCGGTGGTACTTGCAGTTGAGGTTGGCAGCGGTGAAGTGCACGCGGCCATCGGCGGTGTCGGCACTGGGGCTGACTGTGGCGGCGTTGGCCACCCACATGCTCGAGGCCGAGCAGCTGGCCACCAGCAATGGCATGGCCTCCCTGGCGGCGCGCTGGATCACTTCGGCGTCGCTGCCGCCGAAGCCCAGGCGGCGCAGTGCGGCCACGTCCGGGCGCTCCTGCGGCGCCAGCACGCCCTGCTTGAAGCCCATGTCGGCCAGCGCTTTCATCTTCGCCAGGCCCTGGCGCGCGGCTTCGCGCGGGTTGGACCCCTGCTGGCTGTTGCTCTGCGAAGCCACGTTGCCGTAGGACAGGCCGCCATAGTTGTGGGTAGGCCCCACCAGGCCATCAAAATTCACTTCGTAGGATTTCATCGGCTAGGCTCCGTGACCTGTTGTTATAGGGTGATGCCCGGCGTCAGGGTCGCCGGCAAGGCAAGGCTGGCGGTCTCCAGCGAAGCCACGGGGTAAGCGCAGTAGTCCGCCGCGTAATAGGCGCTGGCGCGGTGGTTGCCACTGGCGCCCACGCCGCCGAACGGTGCACTGCTGGCGGCACCGGTCAATTGCTTGTTCCAGTTGACGATGCCGGCGCGGCTGCGCAGCCAGAAGTACTGGTAACGGGCGCGGGAGTCGGACAGCAAGCCGGCGGCCAGGCCGTACTGGGTGTTGTTGGCCTCATCGATGGCGGCATCGAAGTCGGCATAGCGGATCACCTGCAACAGCGGGCCGAAGAACTCTTCGTCCGGGCGCTCGGCCACAGCGGTGACATCGACAATGCCCGGGGTCAGCAGTGCGGCATCGGCCTGTGGCTGGGTCATTTCCAGCAGCTTAACGGCACCCTTGGCGACCAGTTCGGCCTGGGCTGCAATCAACGCTCGCGCTGCCTGCAGTGAAATCACCGAGCCCATGAACGGCGCCGGCTGCTGATCGAACGCGCCGACCGTGATGGATCGGCTCACCTCGACCAGCCGCGCGATCAGCGCATCGCCCCAGGCGCCTTGCGGCACCAGCAGACGACGGGCGCAGGTGCAGCGCTGGCCGGCGGAAATGAACGCCGACTGGATAATGGTATACACCGCCGCATCCAGGTCCTTGACCTCATCCACCACCAGCGGGTTGTTGCCGCCCATTTCCAGGGCCAGGATCTTGTCCGGGCGGCCGGCGAACTGCTGGTGCAGCAGGTTGCCGGTGCGGCTGGAACCGGTGAAGAACAGGCCGTCGATCCCCGGGTTGGCGGCCAGCGCCACACCGGTTTCGCGCGCGCCCTGCACCAGGTTGAGCACCCCCGCCGGCAGCCCGGCGGCAATCCAGCAATTGACGGTCAGCTCAGCGACCTTGGGCGTCAGCTCGCTGGGTTTGAACACCACGCAGTTGCCCGCCAGCAGCGCCGGCACGATATGGCCGTTGGGCAGGTGGCCGGGGAAGTTGTACGGGCCGAACACCGCCACCACACCGTGGGGCTTGTGCCGCAGCACGGCCGTGGCATCGGCCAGCGGGCCACTCTTCTCGCCGGTGCGCTCGCGGTAGCTCTGCACCGAGATCGCGACCTTGTTGATCATGCTGGTGACTTCGGTCGCCGACTCCCACAGAGGCTTGCCGGTTTCCTCGCCGATGCACTGGGCCATGGCTTCGGCATGCGCTTTCAGTTGCGTGGCAAACTTCTCCAGCACATCGATACGCGCTTCCAGGCTCAATTGCGCCCAGGCCGGGAAGGCCTGTCGCGCAGCCTGCACGGCGGCATCCACCTGGCCGGCGTCAGCGCCCTGCCCCTCCCAGACGACGGCTTGCGTCACCGGGTTGAGCGACTGCAGGGTTTCACCCTGGCCAACCTGCCAATTGCCTGCGATGTAATGCGTGGTCATTTACTGGGCCTCCCGGCTTGCCGACAGCGGCACGGCGCGCACGTTGTCGCCGGCACCCATGCGCAGGCGCTTGGCGGTCAGAGGGTCGACCACCAGGGTACCGGCAGCCAGCCGCGCAGGTGCGGCCGTTATGCGGCAGTCGTCGCGTTTGCGGTTGTGGATGATGTAAGGCGTCGCGTCATCGCCCGGCGTGCCCACCGCCAGCACCAGGGTCTGGCTTTCGCGCACGGCGCGTATCCTGGAGGTGTCGCACTCGATGGCGGGGCCGGCATCGAAGATGTCGACGTAGCCCTGATAGTTGAAGCCTTCCTGCTTGAGCATGGCCAGCGCCGGCTCGGTGTCTTTGTGCACGCGGCCGATCACGTTGCGCGCCGCTTCGGAGAGGAAGCAGGTGTACAACGGGAACTTCGGCATCAGTTCGGCAATGAACGACTTGTTGCCCACGCCGGTGAGGTAGTCGGCCTGGCTGAACTCCATCTTGAAGAAGTGCCGGCCCAGGCTTTCCCAGAACGGCGAGCGGCCCTGCTCGTCGGACATGCCGCGCATTTCGGCGATGATCTTCTTGCCGAACAGCTCGGGGAACTCGGCGATGAACAGCATGCGCGCCCGCGACAGCAGGCGGCCGTTGAGGCCGGAGCGATAGTCGCTGCGCAGGAACAGCGAGCACAGCTCGGAGTTGCCGGTCAGGTCGTTGGCCAGGAACAGGGTGGGGATTTCGCGGTAGATCTTCAGCTCCTGCGAGGCGCTGACGGTCAGGCCGACCCGGTAGTTGTACCAAGGTTCGCGCAGGCCGACGGCACCGGCGATGGCACTGATGCCCACCACCATGCCTTCGTCGTTTTCCAGCACGAACAGGTAGTCGGTGTCGCCACGCTCGGCTTCGCCACGGAAGCTCTTTTCCGCCCAGCCAACACGATGCCCCAGGCGCTCTTCGTTGGCCGGCAGCGTGGTCAGCCCGGTGGTACCGGTGCTGCGTGCCAATTCGATCAACGCAGGCAAATCGCTGCTGCGTACAGGACGAACGATCATGCTATCTCCTTTTGCGGCGGCGGCGGCCGGCGCGAAACTCTTCTAACGCATCAATCCCGAAACGTCTGTCGCCAGACCTCAGACCGCAACCAGACGCACGCTGGCCCCCTCGCCCACCCCCAGCGCCTCGGCGGCTGCAGGGCTCAGGCTGACGGGTTTGCCCGGCACCCAGTCCAGGTCCAGCAGTACAGCGCGGTAGTCCTGCAACTGGCCGTTGCACACCAGGTACGGGCGCCCGCCCTTGACCGGGGTGTCCTCGAGCTTCACCGGCACCACCCGGCTCTGGGCGATCGAGCGGATGCCCGAGGTACGCGCATGCAAGGTCGGGCCGCCATCGAAGATGTCGATGTAGTGCTCGGTCTCGAAGCCTTCGCGCATGAGGATGTCGAAGGTAATCTGCGCCCTCGGATGCACCTGGCCCATGGCTTCCTGAGCCAGGTCAGGCAGCAGCGGCACGTATATCGGGTAGTGCGGCATCAGTTCGGCGAGGAAGGTGCGGCTTTTAAGGCCGCACAGGCGCTCGGCGTCGGCGTAATTGAGGTCGAAGAAGTTGCGGCCGATGGCATCCCAGAACGGCGACTCACCCTGCTCGTCGCTGTAGCCGACGATCTCGGTCACCACCGAGTCGGCGAAACGCTCCGGATGAGCGGCCATGAACAGCAGGCGGCCACGTGAATTGAGCTCGGCCCAGCCACTGTTCACCAGTTCCGGCAGCACATAGAAGCTGGTCAGCAGGCTGTTGCCGGTCAGGTCATGGCACAGCGACAACACGTGGATCTTGTTGTGGATCTTCAGCTCGCGCGAGGCGTGCACGAAGGTCTCGTTACGAAAGCTGTAGAACGGCTCGGAGTAGCCGGCCGAAGCTACGATGGCCGAGCAACCGGCCAGCTTGCCGGTTTCGCTGTCCTCGAGCACGAAGAAGTAGCTTTCTTCACCGTTGAAGCTGACCTCGGCGGCGAAGGAAGTCTCGGATGCGGCGATCTTGTCGCCCAGGCGAGCGGTGTCGTCCGGCAGCGAGGTGACACCAATGGGGCTGTCTGCAGCCATGCGCTGCACTTCGTTCAGATCAGCCATTTGCGCGGGGCGCATCACCAGCATGGTGTCACTCCTTTGGAATACGGGCCGCTCACGGCAGCACGGAAAAACGGCAGGTGCACCGGCACCTGCACTGGAATCGGGTATCACCGGCCCGGTGCAGACTCGGGTTGAGCCTGGGCCAGGGCCGGTGAAGGGACTGCAGGCGGATCAGCCCTTGGTCAGGGTGGCCACGGCGCGCTCGAAGCGGTCCAGGCCTTCGTCGATGTCGGCGTCTTCAACCACCAGGCTTGGCGCGAAGCGGACCACGTCCGGGCCGGCCTGCAGCACCATCACGCCTTCTTTCTCGGCGGCGTTGAGCACGTCCTTGGCCTTGCCTTTCCAGGCCTCGGTCAGCACGCAGCCCAGCAGCAGGCCAACGCCACGCACCTGGCTGAACAGGTTGTACTTCTGGCCGATCTGCTCCAGGCGGACCTTGAAGCGCTCATGCTTGGCCTTGATGCCGGCCAGGGTTTGCGGGGTGTTGACCACGTCCAGCACCGCGCAGGCGACAGCGCAACCCAGCGGGTTGCCGCCGTAGGTAGTGCCGTGGGTGCCGACGGCCAGGTGTTTGGCCAGCTCGGTGGTGGTCAGCATGGCACCGATAGGGAAACCGCCGCCCAGGCTCTTGGCGCTGGTGAGGATGTCCGGGGTAACGCCGTAGTGCTGGTAGGCATACAGCGAACCGGTACGGCCAACGCCGGTCTGCACTTCGTCGAAGATCAGCAGGGCGTTGTGTTCGTCACACAGTTTGCGCGCGCCCTCCAGGTAGGCCTTGTCGGCCGGCACCACGCCGCTCTCGCCCTGGATAGGCTCGATCACCACGGCGCAGGTCTTGTCGGAAATCTGTGCCTTCAGCGCTTCCAGGTCGTTGTACGGCACATGGCTGATGCCGGTGATCTTCGGGCCGAAGCCATCGGAGTACTTCGGCTGGCCACCGACGCTGACGGTAAACAGGGTACGGCCGTGGAAGCTGTTCACGGTGGCGATGATTTCGTGCTTTTCCGGGCCGAAGCGGTCATGGGCAACGCGACGGGCCAGCTTGAAGGCGGCCTCGTTGGACTCGGCGCCGGAGTTGCAGAAGAACGCTCGGTCGGCAAAGGTTGCGTCCACCAGCTTGTGGGCCAGGCGCAGGGCCGGCTCGTTGGTGAACACGTTGGATACATGCCAGAGGGTGTTGGCCTGCTCGGTCAGGGCCTTGACCAGTGCCGGGTGGCAGTGGCCCAGGGCGTTGACCGCGATACCACCGGCAAAGTCGATCAATTCGCGACCCGACTGGTCCCAGACGCGGGAACCCTCGCCTCGCACAGGAATGAAGGCCGCCGGAGAATAGTTGGGGACCATGACCTGGTCGAAATCGGCACGTTGCACCGGGGCTTGCTCAACGGACATCTGAGTCTCCTGAAGAGGAACGCTGGCCTGGAAGTGGCGAGCGATGGGGGGATTGTAAGGACTGATCCGCGCCTGTCCTTGCGGCCAAGCGACAACTTGTTACAGCGCAAAACCCAGTTTTGACAAGGCTTTCGGCAATGCGACAAACACTGTCGCAATCGCGCAGTGTACGGGAGAGAGGGGGCTGGGTGAACGGGTGTACACATATAGAAGCGTGGTTGCCTGTACCGGCCGATTCGCGGGCTCGCCCGCTCCCACAAGTGCCCCGTAACCATCAAGGCCTGTGGTGATTCTGTGGGAGCTGGCTTGCCAGCGATAGGGCCAGTACAGACTACAGGGCAATCAGCCTTTTTCGGCAGGCGCCGAGCTCAGTTCGAACGGGCTGCTGCTACGCCGCTGGTTGCGATCCTCCCGCGGCGTTGCGCCAAAGAAGTTGCGGTAGGCACTGGAAAAATGCGGCCCTGAGGAAAAGCCGCAGGACAGCCCGATCTGGATGATCGACTTGCTGGTCTGCATCAGCATCTGCCGCGCCTTGTTCAGGCGCAGCTCCAGGTAGTACTGGCTCGGCACGCGGTTGAGGTACTGTTTGAAGATACGCTCCAGTTGCCGGCGCGAAACGCACACGTGCTGGGCAATTTCGTCGGTGGTCAGTGGCTCTTCAATGTTGGCCTCCATCAACAGCACCGCCTGGGTCAGCTTGGGATGGCTGGAGCCCAGGCGGTTCTGCAACGGAATGCGCTGGCGCTCGCCACCCTCGCGGATGCGCTCGACCACCAGCTCCTCCGACACCGCTCCGGCCAACTCCGCTCCATGGTCACGAGCCAGCACCGCCAGCAGCAGGTCGGTCACGGCCATGCCGCCACAAGCGGTCAGGCGATCACGGTCCCAGTCGAACAGGTGGCTGGTGGCGATCACCTTGGGGAAGCGCTCGGCAAAATCATCCTGCCAGCGCCAGTGCACCGCAGCCCGGTAACCGTCGAGCAGGCCCAGCATCGCCAGGGGGTAGACCCCTGCCGACAGGCCACCGATCATGCAGCCACTGCGCGCCAACTGCTTGAGCGCCGCCGACAACGCCGCCCCCACCGCCGACGGCTGCTCGTCAGCCAAAAGGAACAGCTTGTGGCACCCCTCAAGGCGGCCGTTCCACGGTTCGCCCGGCAAGCGCCAGCTACCCTCTTGCGCCGGCTCCGCCTGCAGGAAGACCAGCTCGTAGGCCACCTCCGGGTGCACCCGCTGCGCCACCTGCAACACTTCCTCGGCCAGCGCCAGGGTCAAGGGCCTGGTGCTGGGCCAGATGAGAAAACCGATTCGCTGGGTGGTCATAGGGTGCGGTCCGAAACCTGAGGTCGTTCGAGTCTGTGCGCCGGGTCAGGCTGCGCTCGCCGCGCAGCATGCCCTATTCTGGTGCAAATTTGCAGTTTTTACTTCAGGCTGCCGGAGAGGAACTGCTTCAGGCGCTCCGACTGCGGGTTGGCAAGCACTTCGCGCGGGCAGCCGGTTTCCTCCACCAGGCCCTTGTGCAGGAACACCAGTTGGTTGGACACTTCACGGGCAAAGCCCATCTCGTGGGTAACCACCACCATGGTGCGGCCTTCCTGGGCCAGCGCCTGCATCACCTTGAGCACATCGCCCACCAATTCCGGATCCAGCGCCGAGGTCGGCTCGTCGAACAGCATGACCTCCGGCTCCATGGCCAGCGCCCGGGCAATTGCCACACGCTGCTGCTCGCCGCCGGACATGTGCCCCGGGAAGGCGTCCTTGCGATGAGCGACACCCACCTTGGCCAGGTAGTGCTCGGCCTTTTCCAGGGCTTCCTTGCGGTTCACGCCCAGCACGTGCACCGGCGCTTCGATGATGTTTTCCAGCGCTGTCATGTGCGACCACAGGTTGAAGTGCTGGAAAACCATCGACAGGCGCGAGCGCATGCGCTGCAGCTGACGCGGGTCGGCGGCCTTGAGCGCGCCGTCCTTGCCCGGTACCAGCTTCAACTCTTCGTTGTTGAGCAGGATCTTGCCGGCGTGCGGCTGCTCCAGCAGGTTGATGCAGCGCAGGAAGGTCGACTTGCCCGAACCGCTGGAGCCGATGATGCTGATGACATCGCCTGCCTTGGCCGACAGGGACACGCCCTTGAGCACTTCATGGCTGCCGTAGCGCTTGTGCAGGTCTTGGACTTCGAGTTTGTACATGCTGTCGATTCTCACAAAGCGGTCAGTGCTTGCGCGGCGCCAGGTAGCCGAGCCAGCGGCGTTCGGCCATCTTGAACAGGCGCACCAGGATGAAGGTCAGGCACAGGTAGAACACGCCCGCCGTGATATAGGCCTCGAAAGGCAGGTAGTACTGCGCATTGACCGTGCGCGCAGCGCCAGTGATGTCGATCAGGGTGACGATCGACGCCAGGCTGGTGGTCTGCAGCATCATGATCACTTCGTTGCTGTACTGCGGCAGCGCCCGGCGCAGGGCCGACGGCAGCAGAATGCGCCGGTACATCTTCATGCGCGACATGCCCATGGCCTTTGCCGCCTCGATTTCGCCATGGGGCGTGGCCTTGAGGCTGCCGGCGATGATTTCGGCGGTATAGGCACTGGTGTTGATACCGAACGCCAGGCAGGCACAGAAGGTAGCGCTGGACAGCAGCGGCCACAGGAAGCTTTCGCGCACCGCCTCGAACTGCGCCAGGCCGTAGTAGATCAGAAACAGCTGCACCAGCATCGGCGTGCCGCGGATCACGTAGGTGTACAGCCACGCCACGAGGTTGACCGCTGGCAGCCTGGACACCCGCATCAGGCCCAGCGGAATGGCCGCCAGCAGCCCGAAGAACAGCGAAATCGCCAGCAGCTTGAGGGTGGTCAGCAGGCCGCCGAAGTACATCGGCAGTGCCTCCCAGACGACGTTGTAGTCGAAGATCATAGTTCAGCCACCTTGACGCCCACCGAATAGCGGCGCTCGAGATACTTCAGGGCCAGCAGCGAGATGCTGGTCAGCACCAGGTACAGGGCCGCCACCGCCAGGAAGAAGGTGAAAGGCTCGCGGGTGGCGTCGGCCGCCTGCTTGGCCTTGAACATCATGTCCTGCAGGCCCACTACCGAAATCAGCGCGGTGGCCTTGGTCAGCACCAGCCAGTTGTTGGTGAAGCCCGGGATCGCCAGGCGAATCATTTGCGGCACCTGGATGCGGAAGAACACCTGGCGGTTGCTCATGCCATACGCCACGCCCGCTTCGGCCTGGCCTTTCGGGATACCGAGGAATGCACCGCGGAAGGTTTCCGAAAGATAAGCACCAAAGATGAAGCCCAGGGTACCGATACCCGCGATCAGCGGATTCAGGTCGATGTAGTCTTCATAACCGAGCAGCGGCGCAACCCGGTTGATGATGTCCTGCCCGCCGTAGAAGATCAGCAGGATCAGGACCAGGTCCGGAATACCACGAATCACCGTGGAATACAGATCGCCCAGCCAGGCCAGCCAGCGCACCGGCGACAAGCGCAGCGCCACACCGATCAGGCCGAGCACGATGGCCAGGGCCATCGACGACAGGGCGAGCTGAAGCGTCAGCCACGCCCCGTCGAGGATGACTGCCCCGTAGCCTTTCAACATGATGAGGTCCTCGACCTAGAGAATGAAAAATGGTGCAAACCTCAGAGCTTCTGCTGTTTGCACCATTGCACAGGTGAAACCCGACGTCTTAGTTCGAGTCTGGACCGTAGATGTCGAAGTTGAAGTACTTCTTCTCGATTTCTTTGTACTTGCCGTTGGCACGGATGGCATCGATCGCCGCGTTGATGCGGTCGACGTTGGCCTTGTCACCCTTGCGCACGGCGATACCGATGCCGTCACCGAAGTACTTGGCGTCGGTGAAGGACGGGCCTACGAAGGCGAAGCCCTTGCCGGCGTCGGTCTTGAGGAAGCCGTCTTCCAGCAGGGTGGCGTCAGCCACGGTGCCATCGAGGCGGCCAGCCGCCACGTCCAGGTAGATTTCGTTCTGGGTGCCGTAAGGGACCACGGTGGCACCTTTGGCGCCCAGCACTTCCTTGGCGAAGCGGTCGTGGATCGAGCCGCGCTGCACACCAATCTTCTTGCCCTTGAGCTCATCCAGGCTGTCGCTGACGGCGGTACCTTCCTTCATCACCAGGCGCGCCGGGGTCAGGTAGTAGCGCTTGGTGAAGTCGACCGATTTCTTGCGGTCGTCGGTGATCGACATGGACGACAGGATAGCGTCGATCTTGCGCACTTTCAGCGCCGGGATCAGGCCGTCGAACTCCTGCTCGACCCAAGTGCACTTGGCCTTCATCTCTTCGCACAGGGCGTTGCCGATGTCGTAGTCAAAACCGGCAATGCTGCCGTCTGGCTGCTTGAAGGCGAAGGGTGGATAGGCGGCTTCGATGCCGATTTTCAGCGGTTTTTCATCGGCCTGCGACACCAGGGAAAACACGGACAGCGCCAGGGCGCCAAGCAGTGCGAGCTTCTTCATCAGGTAACTCCATCGGTACTGGGCAATACAAGGCAGGTAACGGCTGCCCGATATGCGAATGGGTACAACGCGAGCCGCGCAGGGTTCGACCAAGGTCGCAGACCACGAGCGAGTGAGTGGCATTTTAACGACAGCCCGGTAGTCGATATTTCTTCAAAGCGACAACTACTTACAGAAGCGCTTGAAACCGAAGCGGGCGATGTTGACAGCCATTGCAAAATATGCAAGAGCGCAAGAAATAGAACCTATAGTACTAGCAATTCCCGGGCCTATTATTGGCAAAGCCTTGTATTACGGCAAGTGCAGCGTGCTGCGTTGCAAAAAAAGGCTGTGAAAACGCACCGAAACAGGCCGGAATTGTTTCCTGGCGCCCCGATCTTGTGCGGCGCCGGTGACAGAATAGTTACCGATGAATGTCGGGTAACAGTAAAGCAAAAACCCCGCCGGTTTCCCGGGCGGGGTTTTATTGGTACAGCACACGCCTTACCCTGTGGGAGCGGCTTCAGCCGCGAACACCGGCAACGCCGGTGCCATCCACCGCGCTGGGCTCTCCGCGGCTAAAGCCGCTCCCACAGGGATCGCACAAAGCCTTCAGCGTGCACCAGCCCTCTATCAGGCCGAAGCCAGGCTCATGGCCTTGTGCGTATCGATCAGGTGCTGCACCACGCCCGGGTCGGCCAGGGTCGAGATATCACCCAGGGCATCGTACTCACCCGTGGCAATCTTGCGCAGGATGCGGCGCATGATCTTGCCCGACCGTGTCTTCGGCAGCCCCGGCGCCCACTGGATCACATCCGGCGAGGCGATCGGGCCGATTTCCTTGCGCACCCAGTTCTTCAGCTCCAGGCGCAGCTGCTCGCTGGCCTCGATACCGGCGTTGAGGGTGACATACACATAGATGCCCTGCCCCTTGATGTCGTGCGGTACACCCACCACCGCGGCCTCGGCAACTTTCGCATGCGCCACCATGGCACTTTCGATCTCGGCAGTACCCATGCGGTGACCGGACACGTTCAGCACGTCATCCACGCGGCCGGTGATCCAGTAGTAGCCATCCTCGTCGCGGCGCGCACCGTCACCAGTGAAGTACATGCCACGGAAGGTCTTGAAGTAGGTATCGACGAAACGGTCGTGGTCGCCGTACAGCGAACGCGACTGGCCCGGCCAGGAATCGAGGATCACCAGGTTGCCTTCGGCAGCGCCCTCGATCAGGTTGCCCAGGTTGTCCACCAGCGCCGGCACAACGCCGAAGAACGGGCGGGTTGCCGAGCCCGGCTTGAGGCCGGTAGCGCCCGGCAGCGGGCTGATCAGGATGCCGCCGGTCTCGGTCTGCCACCAGGTGTCGACGATCGGGCAACGCTCCTTGCCCACGGTCTTGTAGTACCAGTTCCAGGCTTCGGGGTTGATCGGCTCACCCACCGAGCCCAGCAGGCGCAAGCTGGAGCCATCGGCACCTTCAACAGCAGCCTGCCCTTCGGCCATCATCGCGCGGATGGCGGTTGGCGCGGTGTAAAGGATGTTGACCTTGTGCTTGTCGACGATCTTCGACACACGGGTGATGTCGGGATAGTTCGGCACGCCTTCGAACAGCAGGGTGGTGGCACCGTTGGCCAGCGGGCCGTAGACGATGTAGCTGTGGCCAGTGACCCAACCCACGTCGGCGGTGCACCAGTACACCTCGCCCGGGCGATAGTCGAACACGCGCTCATGGGTCAGCGCGGCGTATACCAGGTAGCCGCCAGTGGTGTGCAGCACGCCCTTCGGCTTGCCGGTGGAGCCGGAGGTATAAAGGATGAACAGCGCTTCCTCGGCACCCATCTCTTTCGGTGCACAGTGGCTGGAGGCGACCTTCATCAGGTCTTCGTACCAGATATCGCGGTGCTGGTGCCAGGCAATGTCGCCGCCGGTGCGCTTGCACACGATGATCTTCTGCACGCTGTTGGTTTCAGGGTTGGTCAGCGCCAGGTCGACGTTGGCCTTGAGCGGGGTACGCCGGCCACCGCGCACACCTTCGTCGGCGGTAATCACGACCTTGGACTTGCAGTCGATGATACGGCCGGCAAGCGCCTCGGGCGAGAAGCCGCCGAACACCACCGAATGGATCGCACCGATACGGGCACAGGCCAGCATGGCGACCACGGCCTCGGGGATCATTGGCATATAGATGGTGACCACGTCACCACGGTGCACGTCCTGGCCACGCAGGGCGTTGGCGAACTTGCAGACCTGCTCGTGCAGTTCGCGGTAGGTGATGTTGCGGTGCTCGGAAGGGTCGTCGCCTTCCCAGATGATGGCCAGCTGGTCGCCGCGCTCTTCAAGGTGGCGGTCCAGGCAATTGGAGGAAACGTTCAGAGTGCCGTCGGCGAACCATTTGATATCGACGTGGTGGTCGTCGAAGGAGGTCTGCTTGACCTTGGTGAACGGCTTGATCCAGTCGATGCGCTGGGCCTGCTCGCGCCAGAAGCCGTCCGGGTTGATCACCGATTGCTGGTACATGGCCTTGTAAGTGGCCTCGTCGGTCAGGGTGGTGGCCGCAACCTCGGGACGAACGGGATACAGTGGAGCCGCACTCATCTGTGTTACCTCGGTGTAATAGTTGTTTTTGTATGGAACCGTTTGTAACTGTACCAGAGCGACAAAAGCCATTCGACGTTGGTAGTAATTTGGTACGCCCGTCCCGACAAAGCGCTCTGGCACGCACCTTACAGCCCAGACGAGAAAATACGGGGGCGGTTTATCAGAGGATTGTTACAGATTCTGTCAAAACACTTTATCAAAAGACCCACTGTTTCAGTCTTGGCGGCAGCCATAAAATTCACTTCGCCAGCAACGGCAAGGCGATTAACAACTGGTAACAGCCCCCACGAAGGCAAGCGTTAATCCCCATCCAAACCCGATAGTTGAAACTAGCAATACTCGCGGCGCCATAAGCGCCGCGTGCCCCCTCACGACCTTAGACAGGTAAATTGAAAATGAAAGCTTTACTGGTATTGGTACTTGGCAGTCTTTGCGGCGCGGCGATGGCCGGCGAAGCCAAAGATGCCGAGCAGATTCCGGTTGAACAGTACAGTTACTCGCAGCACCTGGACATTGCCCGCGTCATTTCCATGAGCGAAGTGCCCAATGTGTGCGAAGTCGTGCCAGCCCGCATGACCTACGAGGACTCCAAGGGCCAGAAGCACATTCTCGAATACCGCGTGATGGGGAACGGCTGCTCGAACGGCTGACACCTTGTGAATTGGGGGCCCTGCGGGCCCCTTTCGCGACACAAGGCCGCTCCTACAGGTACTGCGCAGGCTTCAAACATTGCGCAGTACCTGTAGGAGCGGCCTTGTGTCGCGAAAGGACTGCGCAGCAGTCCCGCCTTTTATATAGGCGGATTAATCTGCAGACTTGCCAAGTGAATAATCCCTCAACTTGTTGGCAATAGTCGTATGCGAAACACCCAGTCTTTTACCTAAAGCCCGACTACTGGGGAATTCCCCCATCAAACTTTCCAGCACCGCTTTTTCAAAGCGCCCGACAATCTGCGAAAGATCCCCGTCCAGCGAAAACTCACCCAGCGGTTGGCGCACACCGTAATCCGGCAAACGTATATGTTCACTTTTGACCACGCCGCCTTCGCATAACGATACCGCCTGGAACAACACGTTTTCCAACTGCCTTACATTACCCGGCCAATGATACTGCCCGAGTTTGTCCATTGCCGCCGGCGCCAGGCGCGGCATGGCGCAGCCGATCTGTCGGCTGGCCTGGTCAAGAAAGTGCTGCACCAGCCCTTCCAGGCCATCCATGCATTCGCGCAATGGCGGAATGTGCAGTGACAACACATTGAGCCGGTGATACAGGTCCTGGCGAAACTCGCCACGGGCACACAATTCGGACAAATCCACCTGGGTCGCGCAGATCACCCGCACATCCAGGTACACCTCTTCATCGCTGCCGACACGACGGAAGCAGCCATCCTGCAGAAAACGCAGCAGCTTCACCTGCAGACGCGGGCTCATCTCCCCTACCCCGTCAAGGAACAGCGTGCCGCCGGCGGTCAGCTCCAGCAGCCCCAGCTTGCCCTCGGCCCGCGCCCCTTCGAATGCCCCGGGGCCGTAACCGAACAGCTCGGTCTCGGCCATCGATTCGGGCAACCCGGCGCAGTTGAGCGCCATCAGCGGCGACTGGCCGCGCGGGCTGGCCAAATGGCAGGCACGCGCCAGCAACTCCTTGCCGGTGCCGGTCTCGCCCTCGATCAGCAATGGCGCATCCAGCGGCGCCATGCGCCGCGCCTCGCGTACCACCGCAGCCATCACCCGCGAACTCTGGAAGATACTGTCGAAACCGCGCAGCTCCTGCTTGCGTACGTTATAGATGCGCTCACCGATACGGTCGGCGCGGTGCAGGGTCAACACCGCGCCAGCCAGCGCCTCGCTGTCGTCGTGCTCGGACTGCAGCGGCGCGATATCGGCCAGGAACACATCGCCCTTGACCTTGATACGCAAGCCATTGATGCGCGACTTGTTGGCGCGCACCAGCTCTGGCAGGTCGAAGTCCTCCACATAGCGCGCCAGCGGCATGCCCGGCACTTCGTCCACACGCACCCCCAGCAGCTGCGCAGCAGCACGGTTGGCGGCAACGATGCTGCCGCCCATGTCGATCGACAGCACCGGGAAGTCCAGCGCCCCCAGCAGCGCATTCAGCTCCATGTGCCGGCGCTCGCTGGGCATCAGCCCCACGCGCTTGACACCGAATACTCCGGCAATCGCCTCGAACTTCGGCCGCAGCGCCTGGAACTGCAAATTGATCAGGTTCGGACAATGCAGGTAGATGGCGTTGCCATGGTCTCCACCCACCTCGCCGCGCAGCACGTTGATGCCGTACTCCACCAGCAGGTTGAGGATGTCGCGCAGGATGCCAATACGGTTCTGGCAATGCACTTTGATACGCATGAGGGCTCTCGAAGCGCCAATGTTTTTCAACACCGCGCGGAAAAGTCGTAAAGATAAGCTGACAAAACCAGCCGAAGCTTCGGCCAGATGCCTCGGATTTTCCGACACTTGCGCCTTTTTGTAAAATTATCGTTACGAAAACATTGCCCAAAGCCAGCCCAACCCACTGGTCCACCTCGTGCAAAGCGGCCGGTGAAGGGATATTCCTAAGGCATGTCCTGCACATAACAAGAAAAGCCCTCACCAGGAGAGCCACATGAAACAGACGCAATACGTGGCACGCGAGCCCGATGCGCATGGTTTTATCGATTACCCGCAGCAAGAGCATGCGGTATGGAACACCCTGATCACCCGTCAGCTGAAAGTGATCGAAGGCCGCGCGTGCCAGGAATACCTGGACGGCATCGACCAGCTCAAGCTGCCTCATGACCGTATTCCGCAACTGGGCGAGATCAACAAGGTGCTGGGCGCCACCACCGGTTGGCAGGTTGCCCGAGTCCCGGCGCTGATCCCCTTCCAGACCTTCTTCGAACTGCTGGCGAGCAAGCGCTTCCCGGTGGCCACCTTCATCCGTACCCCGGAAGAGCTCGACTACCTGCAAGAGCCCGATATCTTCCACGAGATCTTCGGCCACTGCCCGCTGCTGACCAACCCCTGGTTCGCCGAATTCACCCATACCTACGGCAAGCTCGGCCTGGCCGCGACCAAGGAACAACGCGTGTACCTGGCGCGCCTGTACTGGATGACCATCGAGTTCGGCCTGATGGAAACCGCGCAGGGCCGCAAGATCTATGGCGGCGGCATCCTCTCGTCACCAAAGGAGACCGTCTACAGTCTGTCTGGCGAACCCGAGCACCAGGCCTTCGACCCGATCGAAGCCATGCGCACACCGTACCGTATCGACATACTGCAGCCGTTGTATTTCGTACTGCCGAACATGAAGCACCTGTTCGACCTGGCCCACGAAGACATCATGGGCATGGTTCACAAAGCCATGCAGCTGGGCCTGCACGCACCGAAGTTTCCACCCAAGGTCGCTGCCTGAGCGACCTTGCCGATAACAACTCGAACCGGAAAACACCACATGAATGCCTTGAACCAAGCCCATTGCGAAGCCTGCCGCGCCGACGCACCGAAGGTCACCGACGACGAGCTGGCCGAGCTGATTCGCGAAATCCCGGACTGGAACATCGAAGTACGTGACGGCCACATGGAGCTGGAGCGCGTGTTCCTGTTCAAGAACTTCAAGCACGCCCTGGCGTTCACCAATGCCGTGGGCGAGATCGCCGAAGCCGAAGGCCACCATCCGGGCCTGCTGACCGAGTGGGGCAAGGTCACCGTGACCTGGTGGAGCCACTCGATCAAAGGCCTGCACCGCAATGACTTCATCATGTGCGCACGCACCGACAAGGTGGCGGAGACGGCTGAAGGCCGCAAGTAAGCACTGAAAGAATGGGGCCCGATGGCCCCATTTTTTATGGAAAACATGTCCGCTGTTCGCCCGCAAAACCGACAAGCGACCGCTAAAAAATCCAAACTGTCATCCAGACTTGTGTATCCTGCCCCAGCTTTGCAAAGCTTCAAACGCGCCTGGCGCAGACTTTTCACTCACACTTGCGAGGAACGACGAGATGCATGAAATCCCGAATCTTCCCTTCCCAAGCCTGAACCCAGAAGAGCCAACCGTGACCGTTCACGCCGAACCGGCAGCTGCCGTCGAGCAGGATGGTGACGATCAATCCAGCGCTGACCAGGAATAACCGCGCATCCCCCGACTGTGTGAAAACGGCTGACCTGCGGGCTACCCCCGTCATCACGTTTTCACACCGTCCAGAACCCACGTAGGCCCTCATGCCCCACTCACCGCACTTCCTTGCGGTCACCCTGCAAGTCGTCTCCATCGTCCTCTTCACCTTCATCGGCTACCTGAACATCGGCATCCCGCTGGCCGTATTGCCCGGCCATGTGCACAACGATCTGGGCTTCAGTGCCGTGGTCGCGGGGCTGGTGATCAGCGTGCAGTACCTGGCCACCCTGCTCAGCCGCCCCACCGCCAGCCGCATCATCGACAATCACGGTAGCAAGAAGGCGGTCATGTATGGCCTGGCCGGCTGCGGGCTCAGCGGGGTGTTCATGCTGGCCTGCGCCTTCCTCATCCACCTGCCCTGGCTGAGCCTGGCCTGCCTGCTGGTCGGCCGCCTGGTGCTCGGCAGCGCCGAAAGCCTGGTGGGCTCTGGCGCCATTGGCTGGGGCATTGGCCGTGTAGGTGCCGAAAACACGGCCAAGGTCATTTCCTGGAACGGCATCGCCAGCTATGGCGCGCTGGCCATCGGCGCTCCGCTGGGTGTGCTGATGGTCAGGAACCTGGGGCTGTGGAGCATGGGCGCGAGCATCATCCTGCTATGTGCGCTCGGGTTGCTGCTGGCCTGGCCCAAACAGGCCGCGCCGATCGTCAGTGGCGTGCGCCTGCCGTTCCTGCGGGTGCTGGGCAAGGTGTTCCCGCACGGCTCGGGGCTTGCCCTGGGCTCGATCGGCTTTGGCACCATCGCCACCTTCATCACCTTGTATTACGCCAGCCGCGGCTGGGCCAATGCGGCACTGACCCTGAGCCTGTTCGGCGCCAGCTTCATCAGCGCTCGGCTGCTGTTCGGCAACCTGATCAACCGGCTTGGCGGGTTCCGGGTGGCGATTGCCTGCCTGTCGGTGGAAACGCTTGGGCTGCTGATGCTGTGGCTGGCGCCCAGCGCCGAACTGGCGTTGGCAGGGGCCGCGCTGAGCGGGTTCGGCTTCTCGCTGGTGTTCCCGGCACTGGGGGTGGAGGCGGTGAACCAAGTGTCGGCGGCCAACCGCGGGGCGGCGGTGGGGGCTTATTCGCTATTCATCGATTTGTCGTTGGGGGTGACCGGGCCGCTGGTTGGCGCGGTGGCGGCGGGGTTCGGGTTTGCTTCGATGTTTCTGTTTGCGGCAGCGGCGGCGGCTTGCGGGCTGGTGTTGAGCCTGTATCTGTATCGGCAGGCATCATCTTCAAGGCATGCACGGGACTTGTAGGAGCAGCCTTGTGCTGCGAAGAGGCCATTACTGCCGAAGAAAACCTATTGGCTCTACCGGCCTCTTCGCAGCGCAAGGCTGCTCCTACAGGGACGGCGTAAACCAGGGGGCTGCAAGGCAGCCCCGAGGCCCTGATAGTCAGCGCTTGGCGTACTGCAGCACCACTTCCAGCGGGTGACGCATCTGCCTCTCGGTCATGCGCTTGACCTGGCTGCGGCACGAGTAACCTGTCGCCAACGGCTCGCCTTCCTTGTCCAGCTTGGTCGCCCACGACTGCTCGAAGATGGTCCGCGAGGTGTCCTGGTTGCGGGCCTCGTGCCCGTAGGTACCGGACATGCCGCAGCAGCCAGTCGCCTCGGTCACCAGCTTCAGGCCAAGGCGGGCGAACACCTGCTCCCACTGCCTGGTGCTGGCCGGTACGTTGGTCTTTTCGGTGCAGTGCGCCATCAGGCGGAAATTGCCCGGCGCGGTCGGTGCCTGCTCCGGCAGCACATCCATCAACCACTCCTGCGGCAACAGCACCTGCGGGCAGCCATCCAGGCCCGGCACTTTCTGGTACTCCTGGCGATACACCAGGGTCATCGCCGGGTCCAGGCCCACCAGCGGCACGCCGCACTCGGCCAGGGCCTTGAGCTGGGTGGCATTGCGGATCGCCGCCTTGGCGAACGCACCGAGGAAGCCCTGAACGTGCAGTGGCTTGCCGTTGGCACTGTACGGTGCCAGGAACACCCGGTGGCCCAGGCGGTGCGCCAGGTCGATGAAGGCCGACAGCAGCGGCGTCTCGAAGTAACGGGTAAAGGCATCTTGCACCAGCACGATGCTGCGTTCGCGCTGGGCCGGGGTCAGTTCACGCAGGGCCGGCACGCTGGCCACGCCGACGCGGCAGCGAGTCAGGGTGGCCTGGAAGTTGAAGCGGCTGATCAGTGGGCTGTCGACCATGCCAACCTTGTCGGCCAGCAGCTTGCTCACCCACTTCGAGCCCATCACCGCGTTGTACAGCCTGGGCGCGTGAGCCAGATACGGGATGGTGAACTCCAGCGAACCGATCAGGTAGTCACGCAACGGGCGCTGGTAACGGCCGTGGTACAGCTCGAGGAAGCGCGAGCGGAAGTCCGGCACGTTGACCTTGATCGGGCACTGCCCGGCGCACGACTTGCACGCCAGGCAGCCGGCCATGGCGTCGTACACCTCATGAGAGAAGTCTTCCTGGCCCTGGCTGCGCGCACGGTTGTTGCGCAGACGTGCCGGCAGGCCCTTGAGCCACGACACCTTGTTGCGCGCCGCCGCCAGCACGTCGATGTTGGCCTCGCCCTGCAGGCGCAGCCATTCGCGCATCAGCGAGGCACGGCCCTTGGGCGAATGCTGGCGTTCACGGGTGGCCTTCCACGACGGGCACATGGCGTCGTTGGGGTCGTAGTTGTAGCAGGCGCCGTTGCCGTTGCAGTGCACGGCGCTAGGGAAGTCCTGCCACACGCGTTCGTCGATAGTACGGTCGAGGTCACCGCGCAGCGTCACACCATCGACCTTGGTCAGGCCCTCGGCGCTGCCTGGCGGGGTGCAGATCTTGCCCGGGTTGAGCTGGTTGTGCGGGTCAAAAGCACCCTTCAGGCGCTGCAGCGCCGGGTACAGCTCGCCGAAGTACTCCGGCACATATTCCGAACGCAGGCCCTTGCCGTGCTCGCCCCACAGCAAGCCACCATAGCTTTTGGTCAGCGCCGCCACTGCGTCGGAAATCGGCTTGACCAGTGCGGCCTGGGCCGGGTCCTTCATGTCCAGTGCCGGGCGCACGTGCAGCACACCGGCATCGACGTGGCCGAACATGCCGTAGGCCAGGCCGTAGCCATCGAGCAGTGCACGGAAGTCGGCGATGTAGTCGGCCAGTTGCTCCGGCGGCACCGCGGTGTCTTCCACGAACGGTTGCGGGCGCACTTCGCCCTCGACGTTGCCCAGCAGGCCCACCGAACGTTTACGCATGGTGTAGACGCGGGTCACCGCCTCGGCGCCCTCGGCCAGGGTGTGGCCCAGGCGCTCGACGCTGGTGTCGTTCTGCAGGTGCTGGATGAACGCTTGCACCTTGGCATTGACCTCGGCCGGCTCGTCGCCACAGAACTCCACCAGGTTGATGCCCAGGGTCGGGCGCTCGGGGTCGGCCGGGAAGTATTCAGCGACGCTGTGCCAGACGATGTCCTTCATCGCCAGCATCAGCACCTTGGAGTCGACGGTCTCGATCGACAGCGGCTTGTGCGCCATCAGCGCGTTGGCATCACGCAGGGCATCCATGAAGCTGGTGTAACGCACGTTGACCAGCACGGCGTACTTGGGAATCGGCAGCACATTGAGCTTGGCTTCGACCACATAACCCAGCGAGCCCTCGGCACCGCACAGCACGCTGTTGAGGTTGAAGCGGCCCTGCTCGTCGCGCAGGTGCGCCAGGTCGTAGCCGGTCAGGCAACGGTTGAGCTTGGGGAAGGTGGTTTCGATGAGGTCGGCCTGTGTTTCCTGAATCTCCCGGGCCATGCGGTACACCTCGCCGACCCGGCCGGGCGCGGCACAGGCCTGTTCCAGCGCGGCATCGTCGATCGGCAGGCTGTGCAGGCGCTCGCCACCGAGCAGCACACTGTGCAGCTCCAGTACGTGATCGCGGGTCTTGCCATAGGTACAGCTCCCCTGGCCACTGGCATCGGTGTTGATCATGCCGCCGACAGTGGCACGGTTGGAGGTGGACAGCTCGGGGGCGAAGAACAGCCCGTGCGGCTTGAGCGCGGCGTTGAGCTGGTCCTTGACGGTACCGGCCTGCACCCGCACCCAGCGTTCCTCGACGTTGATTTCGAGAATCTTGTTCATGTGCCGCGACAGGTCGACGACGATGCCGTCGGTCAGCGACTGCCCGTTGGTGCCGGTACCACCGCCGCGCGGGGTCAGCTTGACCTGCTGGAAGCGCTCCTCGGCCATCAGCGTGGCGACCCGCGCCACATCGTCGGCGTCCAGCGGGAACACCGCCGCCTGTGGCAAGCGCTGGTAGATCGAGTTGTCGGTGGCCAGCACCGTGCGGGTACCGTAGTCGGCACTGATCTGGCCACGGAAGCCGCTGTTGCGCAGGGCTTCGAGGAATTCGGGGTAGTTGGCGCTCGGGGCAACGGTCGGCAGCTGGGCGATCATCGAAGGATGGCCTCTTGATATTGGCTAATTCACGGGATTCCTGTCGTTCCGGCATGAGTGTTGGCATGCGGAGGTGACGTGCAGGCCAATGTTCCTGTAGTTTTGCTTCAGGGGCAAACGGATAATCCTGCCGCTATCAATGACTTTCATGAATGAATTACCGCCATCTGACCCCATCCATGTCGCTGCTACTGGCTTTCGAGGCTGCCGCCCGGCATGAAAGCTACACCCGCGCCGCCGCCGAGCTGTCGCTGACCCAGAGCGCGGTCAGCCGCCAGGTGCAGGCGCTGGAGCAGCAACTGGGTCTGACCCTGTTCCGCCGCGATGGGCGCCAGGTGCAGCTGACCGATGTCGGCCGCCTGTACCAGCGCGAGCTCAGCGAGGCACTGGGGCGCATCCGCAGTGCCACCTTGCAGGCATTGGCCTACCAGTCGGGGGTGGGCACCCTGCGCCTGGCCACACTGCCCACCTTCGGCTCGAAATGGCTGCTGCCACGGCTGCACGCCTTCTACAGCGCTCACCCGGGCATGCTGGTGCACATACATTCACGCATCGAAGCCATCAACTTCGACACCAGCGAGATCGATGCCGCCATCGGCGTGGCCAGCCACGACTTGCCGGGGTTGATCTGCCATCGCCTGCATGCCGAGGAACTGGTGGTGATATTGCCGCCGGAGGCTGGCGCGGACAGCCAGGGCTGGAGCCCTGCACGCATCAGTGAAGAGGTGCTGCTGAATGTGGCCAACAATCCGCATGCCTGGGGCGAGTGGTTCTCGCACCATGGCCTGGCGCACCGGGCGATGCGCCTGGGGCCGAGCTTCGAGTTGACCTCGCACCTGATCCAGGCGGTACGGGCCGGGATCGGCATCGGCCTGGTGCCGCGCATACTGGTGGAGGAAGAACTGGCCAAGGGTGAGCTGCACAGCCCCGGGGTGGCATTTGCCAGCCAGCGCAGTTATTACCTGATCTACCCACCGCGCAATGAGGCGTTGCCGTCGCTGCGGGCGTTTCGCAGTTGGTTGCTGGAGCAGATCTGATTTTTGCCTGTACCGGCCCCTTCGCGGGTAAACCCGCTCCCCGCGAAGGGGCCGGTACAGGCAATAAAAAACCCGAAGCCAGTTCCTGACTTCGGGTTATTTGTACGCTACCTGCAGCGCCTTACTTGGCGACGCTACCAGCAGCCCCAAGGGCCTGCGCCCTGCGACGCGGCTTGACCATGTAGACCACGAACATGGCGAACAGCCACACCGGTATCGCATACACGGAAACCTGGATACCCGGGATCATCAGCATGATGCCCAGGATCAGCACCACGAACGCCAGGCAGATGTAGTTGCCGTAGGGGTACCACAGCGCCTTGAACAGCGGCTTCTGGCCAGTGCGGTCCAGGTGCTGGCGGAACTTCAGGTGCGAGTAGCTGATCATCGCCCAGTTGATCACCAGGGTGGCCACCACCAGCGACATCAGCAGCTCCAGCGCGTTTTGCGGCATCAGGTAGTTGAGCAGCACCGCGATCAGCGTCACGCCTGCCGACACCAGGATCGAGCGCACCGGCACACCACGGCTGTCGACCTTGGCCAGCGACGCCGGGGCATCGCCCTGCTCGGCCATGCCCAGCAGCATGCGGGCGTTGCAGTAGGTGCCGCTGTTGTACACCGAAAGCGCTGCAGTCAGGACCACGAAGTTCAGCAGGTGCGCAGCCACGTCACTGCCCAGCAGCGAGAACACCTGCACGAACGGGCTGCTGCCATAGCTGCCGCCAGACGCATCGATGCTGGCGACCAGGTTGTCCCATGGGGTCAGCGACAGCAGCACCACCAGGGCACCGACATAGAAGATCAGGATACGGTAGATGACCTGGTTGATCGCCTTGGGGATCACGGTCTTCGGCTTGTCGGCCTCGGCGGCGGTGAAACCGAGCATTTCCAGGCCACCGAAGGAGAACATGATGAAGGCCAGGGCCATTACCAGCCCGCTGACACCGTTCGGGAAGAAGCCGCCGTGAGACCACAGGTTGGCCACGGTGGCTTCAGGGCCGCCGCTGCCGCTGGTCAGCAGGTAGGCACCCAGGCCGATCATGCTGACGATGGCCACCACCTTGATGATGGCAAACCAGAATTCGGCCTCACCGAAGAACTTCACGTTCATCAGGTTGATGGCGTTGATCAGCACGAAGAACGCTGCCGCCGTGACCCAGGTGGGGATCTCCGGCCACCAGTAGTGGACATACTTGCCGACCGCCGAAAGCTCCGACATGCCCACCAGGATGTACAGCACCCAGCAGTTCCAGCCCGACAGGAAGCCGGCGAAACCACCCCAGTAGGTGTGGGCGAAATGGCTGAACGAGCCGGCCACTGGCTCTTCGACGATCATTTCGCCGAGTTGGCGCATGATCATGAAGGCGATGAAGCCGCAGATGGCGTAACCAAGGATCATCGACGGGCCAGCGGATTTCATCACGCCTGCCGAGCCGAGGAACAGGCCGGTACCAATCGCACCGCCGAGGGCGATCAACTGGATATGGCGGTTCTTCAGGCCCCGCTTGAGCTCGCCTGAATGCATGTTTTGTCCACTCATGAACGAAGTCACCTGCATTGTTTTTATCTGTGACGGAATCGGACCCACCGCGCTCGTGGCGCAGCGGAATGGGCAAGGTGGTTACCTTGGGTTTCCTGATCTCAGGTGCCGCCGGGGCGGGTCAACCAGGCGTGATCAAGAGTGCGCGGTACGCAAAGGAGTCACAGGTAAAACGCGGCGCACTGTATACCCCTGCAAACGCGCAGGCGTCAACGCGTTGCATCGTTTCCTCGGGAAAAAACGCAGCGATCCTGTGGTGTGGGCCTTGAAAGGCGGAGTGATCGGCGTACATGGCGCCTCCATTTGTTGTTTTATCAGCCTGGCTCTGTGGACCGGCTTTTGCACACGGCAATGGCGGCTATAACACCGTGGGGCGGGGCTTTGGGCAAGGGTGGGTGGGGCGTGGCTGGCTGTTTTGACGAGGTGTCGGCGGCAAGGTTTGTTTACACGATTCGACCTAATCTGAAATCCGGGCTGAAACCGCCCACATTCGTACAGTTTTCTTTACGGAGTGGTTCGGGAACTTGCCAGTCGTCCGAAAATTCTTTTTGTTCAATATCTTGGGGCTGCTGCGCAGCCCCAAATTCTCACAGGCATAAAAAAACCAGCCCGAAGGCTGGTTCTGTTTCAACGCAAAGGCCAATCAGCCACGCGGTTTGCCGCGGCCACGCCCTGCCGGCTTGTCACCGTCAGGCTTGGCCGGACGCTTGCGCATCTCGCTCGGGCGCTCGGCCACGGTGCTGCCACGGCCGGTCTTGCGCGGGGCCTCTTCACGCGGCTGGCGCGCCGGGCGTTCGCCGGCAGCAGCACCTTCGTGAGCCGGGCGCAGGTTGCGCACGCGCTCGCCACGGCCCAGCGGGCGGGTCGACTTGCGCTGCAGGCGCTCCATCTTGTCCTTGGCCTTGAGCTTCATGGCTGGCAGCGCCACCGGCTGCAGGCCCACTTCAGCAGCAAGGATGTCGATTTCGCCCTGGGTCATTTCACGCCAGCGGCCCATCGGCAGGTCGGAGTTGAGGAACACCGGGCCGAAACGCACGCGCTTCAGGCGGCTGACCACCATGCCCTGGGACTCCCACAGGCGACGCACTTCACGGTTGCGGCCTTCCATCACCACGCAGTGGTACCAGTGGTTGAAGCCTTCGCCACCGGGTGCCTTCTGGATGTCGGTGAACTTGGCCGGGCCGTCTTCCAGCATAACGCCGGCCTTCAGGCGCTCGATCATCTCGTCATCGACCTCACCACGCACACGTACCGCGTACTCACGGTCCATCTCGTAGGACGGGTGCATCAGGCGGTTGGCCAGTTCACCGTCGGTGGTGAACAGCAGCAGGCCGGTGGTGTTGATGTCAAGGCGGCCGATGTTGATCCAGCGGCCTTCTTTCGGCCGTGGCAGGCGGTCGAACACGGTCGGGCGACCTTCCGGGTCGTCACGGGTGCAGATTTCGCCATCGGGCTTGTTGTACATGATCACCCGGCGGGTGGCCTCGGCGGCCTCTTCGCGCTTGATCAGCTTGCCATCCACGGCAATGGCGTCGTGCAGGTCGACGCGCTGGCCGAGGGTGGCCTCGACGCCGTTGACCTTGATGCGGCCCTGGCTGATCCAGGCCTCGACGTCACGGCGCGAGCCAACGCCAATGCGCGCCAGCACTTTCTGCAGCTTTTCGCCGGATGGAGGGGTGATTTCGGTATCTTGCAGGTCTTGCTCACTCATCTGGGCACCTCCCGGTGTAGGAATGAAATATGGGTTCTGGCGACGAACACGCCAAAAGGCCGCGCATCATACGCGGTTCGGCGGGGGAACGCACTGGAGGGTAGAGGGTTTTGTGGGCTTTGCGAGGGGTTTCTGCCTAATGGTGGTGTATTGGCAATGCAGGCCCTTTCGCGGGTAAACCCGCTCCCACAGGTACAGCACCACATTCAGAAGCTGTGGTATCCCTGTGGGAGCGGGTTCACCCGCGAAGAGGCCGGTACAGGCAACTGCAGATCAGGGCTGCAACTTGCCCTCTTCCTCCACCGAGGCCTCAGTCTCTTCCTCGCGCAAATCATCAAAATCGGTCTTCAGCCCTTCTTCCATCGCATCGAGCTCCACCAGCAGGCTTCGGAAGCTGGTCTCCTCCTTCGGCTCGGCAACCTCCTCCTCTTCCGCAAGGCTGGCATCAGCCAAAGCCTGCAGGTGCGCTGGCACAGGCGCATCGTCCGGGTCGAGCAGCGGCTCGGGCTCCATCTCCCGCAGCTCGGCCAAGGCTGGCAGCTCATCCAGGCTCTTGAGGTTGAAATGGTCGAGAAACGCCTTGGTAGTGGCGAACATCGCCGGCCGCCCGGGCACTTCGCGGTAGCCGACCACACGGATCCACTCGCGCTCCATCAAGGTCTTGATGATATTGCTGTTCACCGCCACGCCACGCACATCCTCGATTTCGCCACGGGTAATGGGCTGGCGGTAGGCGATCAAGGCCAAGGTTTCCAGCAGCGCGCGCGAGTAGCGCTGCGGGCGTTCTTCCCACAGGCGCCCGACCCACGGCGCAAAGTCTTCGCGAATCTGCAGGCGGTAACCGCTGGCCACCTCCTTGAGTTCGAAGGCGCGGCCATTGCACGACTCGCCCAGCAGCTCCAGAGCGTGCCTGAAGGCCTTGGGTTCCGGTCGTTCGGCTTCCTCGAACAGCTCGTACAGGCGCTCCAGGGATTGTGGCTTGCCCGAGGCCAGCAGGAAGGCTTCGATCAGCGACGCCAGGTCGCGGGGTTCATTCAGGTTCATCAGGTTCTTCAACAAGCGCCGGGCGTAGCCGCACGTGGATGGCGGCGAAGGGTTCATTCTGCACCAGTTCGATCAGCGATTCCTTCACCAACTCGAGAATCGCCATGAAGGTCACCACCACGCCCAGCTTGCCCTCCTCGGCAGCAAAGAGGTCGACGAACGGCACGAAACCGCCGCCCTTCAGGCGTTCCAGCACCTGGCTCATGCGCTCGCGGGTGGACAACGTCTCGCGGGTGATCTGATGGCTTTCGAACAGGTCGTTGCGGCGCATCACCTCGGCCATCGACACCAGCAGCTCTTCCAGGCTGACCTGGGGCAAAAGCTTGCGCACCTTGGCCTGCGGTGCCTCCAGGCGCGGCACCACTACCTCGCGGCCAACCCGTGGCAATTCATCGATACCTTCGGCGGCGGCCTTGAAGCGCTCGTACTCCTGCAGCCGGCGGATCAGTTCGGCGCGCGGGTCACCCTCCTCCTCTTCGACGTCGGCCGAGCGCGGCAGCAACATGCGCGACTTGATCTCGGCGAGCATGGCAGCCATCACCAGGTATTCAGCGGCCAGTTCCAGGCGCACGCTCTTCATCAGTTCCACGTAGCCCATGTACTGGCGAGTGATTTCCGCCACCGGGATGTCGAGGATGTCGATGTTCTGCTTGCGGATCAGGTACAGCAACAGGTCCAGCGGGCCTTCAAAGGCTTCGAGGATGACTTCCAGGGCGTCCGGCGGGATGTACAGGTCCAGGGGCAGCTCGGTCAGGGCCTCGCCATAGACCAGGGCCAACTGCAGCTGTCGAGGTACCTCGGCCTGCTCGGCCGGCGCCTCGGGTGCTTCCGCCTGACTCACGCGTTGACCAGGAACGGCGTGGGGTCGCCGCAGCCTTCACGGACCAGCTCCGGCTCATCGCCGGACAGGTCGATGATGGTCGATGCCTTGAGGTCACCGAAACCGCCGTCGATTACCAGGTCCACATGATGCTCCAGGCGCTCGCGGATCTCGTAAGGGTCGGTCATCGGCTCGTCGTCACCCGGCAGGATCAGGCTCACGCTCATCAGCGGCTCGCCCAGTTCGGCCAGCAGGGCCAGGGTGATGGCATGGTCCGGCACGCGCAAGCCGATGGTGCGGCGCTTTTCGTGCAGCAGCAGGCGCGGCACCTCGCGGGTGCCATTGAGGATGAAGGTGTAAGGCCCGGGCACATGGGCCTTGAGCAGGCGGAAGGTGCCGGTGTCGACCTTGGCGTACAACCCCAGCTGCGACATGTCGCAGCACATAAGGGTGAAGTTGTGGGTCTTGTCCAGGCCACGCAGGCGCCGCACCCGCTCGATCGCTGCCTTGTTGCCGATCTGGCACCCCAGGGCATAGGCCGAGTCGGTCGGATACACCACCACGCCGCCCTTGCGAATGATCTCGACGGCCTGTTTGATCAGGCGCGCCTGCGGATTCTCCGCATGAATCTGGAAAAATTGGCTCACGTAGTCATCCTGTTCATACCGCCAAAGGCTGTTCATGACTGAATCGGCGCCACAGAGGTGGCAGGTCCTCGGGCAAAGGCCGGTAGGCACCGATCTCGCCCCAGGTGCCGGGGCCGTGGAAGTCACTGCCGGCGCTTGCCAGCAGGCCGAACTCACGGGTGAGGATGGACATGGTGCCCACCTGCTCGGCAGGCATCATCCCGTTGACCACTTCAAGCGCCTGCCCGCCTGCCTGAATATAGTCGGCAATCAGCCTTCTGCGCTTGCTGCGGGTCAGATCGTAGTGCATGGGATGCGCCAGGCTCACCCAAGCGTTGGACTGCCGCAGGGTGGCAACGGTTTCGTCAAGGGTCGGCCAGTGCTGTTTGACGTCCCCCAGCTTGCCGGCCCCCAGCCATTTGCGAAACGCCTCGCCGCGGTCCTTGACGTGCCCGGCACGCACCAGGTACTCCGCAAAATGCGGCCGCGCCGGGGCGTTGCCGCTATCGCCCAGTTCGTGCTGCACGGCGCGGGCGCCGTCGAGGGTACCAGGCATGCCCTTGGCCGCCAGCCGTTTGTCGATTTCTTCGGCGCGCAGCCAGCGGCCATGGTGCAGCGCTTCGATCGCCGCCAGCAGGGGTGGCGCGTCGAGCGGGAAGTCATAGCCCAGCACATGGATGGTCGCGCCACCCCAGGTGCACGACAGCTCTACCCCGCTGACCCAGTGCATGCCCCTGTCGCGGCACGCCTGGCGCGCCTCGGGCAGGCCTTCGATGGTGTCATGGTCGGTCAGTGCCAGCGTTTGCACCCCGTGCTCATGGGCCCGGGCGACCAGTGTCGAGGGCGACAGGGCGCCGTCGGAGGCCGTGCTGTGACAGTGCAGATCAACATTCATGGAGGAGCGCTTTCGCTGGAATCGATGTTTGTTATTATGCCGTCACATCCCGATTCTGGCTGCCATTGTGAAACAATTCATCGATTTCATCCCGCTGCTGCTGTTCTTCATCGTCTACAAGCTCGACCCGCGTCCCATGGAAGTCGCCGGCCACAGCTTCGAATTCGGCGGCATCTACAGTGCAACGGCCATGCTGATCATCAGCTCGCTGGTAGTCTATGGCGCGCTGTTCCTGCGCCAGCGCAAGCTGGAAAAGGGCCAGTGGCTGACTCTGGTGGCCTGCCTGGTGTTCGGCGGCCTGACCCTGACCTTCCACAGCGAAACCTTCCTGAAATGGAAGGCGCCGGTGGTGAACTGGCTGTTCGCACTGGGCTTCGCAGGCAGCCACTTCATCGGCGACCGGGTGCTGATCAAGCGCATCATGGGCCACGCCCTGAGCCTGCCCGATGCCATCTGGACCCGCCTGAACCTGGCCTGGATCGGCTTCTTCCTGTTCTGCGGCGCGGCCAACCTGTTCGTTGCCTTCACCTTCCAGGACTTCTGGGTCGACTTCAAGGTATTCGGCAGCCTGGGCATGACCGTGATGTTCCTCGTGGCGCAGGGCGTGTACCTGTCACGCCACCTGCACGACGACCCTTCTACCTCCAAACCCAAGGATTGACATGCTCTACGCCATCATCGCCAGCGACGTCGCAAACTCCCTGGAAAAACGCCTGGCCGCCCGCCCGGCGCACATCGAACGCCTGCAGCAGCTGAAGGCGGAGGGCCGCGTGGTACTGGCCGGCCCGCACCCGGCCATCGACAGCAACGACCCGGGCGAAGCGGGTTTCAGCGGTAGCCTGATCGTTGCCGAGTTCGACTCCCTGGCCGCGGCGCAGGCCTGGGCCGATGCCGACCCTTACATTGCCGCGGGCGTGTACGACAAGGTAGTGGTCAAGCCGTTCAAGCAAGTGCTGCCTTGACCTGAGACCGCGCGGCCTTCTTCGCGGCTAAACCCGCGAAGAAGGCCGCGCGGTACCGGCAGTTATACTGTTGCCATCAGTCTGCGGTATCTTTGCCACTGGCGGGCCGAATAGCCGCCGTCAATGGTTGAATTGAGTGAGTCATGAGCGAGCTGTTACTGATAGATGATGACCAGGAGCTGTGCGAGCTGCTCGGCAGCTGGCTGACCCAGGAAGGGTTTACCGTGCGCGCCTGCCACGATGGCCAGAGCGCACGCCATGCCTTGGCCACGCATGCCCCGGCGGCCGTGGTGCTGGACGTGATGCTGCCCGACGGCAGTGGCCTGGAACTGCTCAAGCAGTTGCGCAGCGAGCATGCCGAACTGCCGGTGCTGATGCTCTCGGCCCGCGGCGAGCCGCTGGACCGCATCCTCGGCCTGGAACTAGGCGCTGACGACTACCTGGCCAAACCCTGCGACCCGCGTGAACTCACCGCTCGCCTGCGTGCCGTGCTGCGCCGCAGCCACCCCACCGCCACCACCAGCCAGGTGGAACTGGGCGACCTGGTCTACAGCCCTGCCCGTGGCGTGGCCAGTATCGATGGCCGCGAAATGACCCTGACCCTGTCCGAAAGCCGCATTCTCGAAGCGCTGCTGCGCCAACCCGGCGAGCCGCTGGACAAGCAGGAACTGGCGCAGATCGGCCTGGGCCGCAAGCTGACCCTGTACGACCGCAGCCTGGACATGCACGTCAGCAACCTGCGCAAGAAGATCGGCCCCCACGCCGATGGCCGGCCGCGCATCGTCGCCCTGCGCAGCCGTGGCTATTACTACTGCCTCTGAACATCTTTACCGAGCCTTTACCATCCACTGACCGCGCTTGACGGTGATCTCCCTAGACTGTGCTCATCCGGTAACCACCGGCCCATGAAAGGAGAGACACCATGCGCAAGACCCTTATCGCCCTGATGTTCGCCGCCGCCCTGCCGACCGTGGCCATGGCCATGCCTGAAGGCGGCCCGCGCCACGACGGCCCACATCATCGCGGTGATGCGCCTTTCCACCAGCTGGACCTGAGCCGTGACCAGCGCCAGCAGATCGGCAAGCTGATGGGCGAACAGATGAAACAGCGCCGCGACATTACCGAGCGCTACCTGTCCAAACTGCCGGCCGCTGACCAGAAGGCGATGAAGGACGAACTGCAGGCCAACCGCGACAAGACTGACAGCGCGGTCCGTGCCCTGCTCAAGCCTGAGCAGCAGAAGAAGTTCGACGAACTGCAGAAGGAACGCGCCGCACAGAAAGCCGAGTGGCAGGAGTTCCAGGCCTGGAAAGCTGAAAAAGGCAACAAGGCCCAGTAAGCTGTCCGCCCGATGCCCGGCCCGCCTCAGAGCGAGCCGGGCTTTTCTTGTTTGCAGGAGGTGCACTTGCGTTCACTGTTCTGGCGCATCCTGGCCAGTTTCTGGCTGGCCATCACCCTGGTTGCGGGCCTGTCGATCCTGCTGGGCCATATGCTCAACCAGGACGCCTGGATCCTCAGCCGCCACCCGGGCCTGAATACCCTGGCCAGCAAGTGGGCCAAGCACTACGAGCAGGAAGGCCTGGCTTCGGCACAGCACTTCCTGGAACGGCGCAAGGACCGCTACAAGATTGACGTGCAGGTGCTCGACGACAGTGGCGAAGCCGTGGTGCCCGGCACCTTCCCGCGCCGTGCGGCGGCCTTCGAGGCACGCCAGCACAATGACCAGCGGCGCCTGCCGTGGCGCCGGTTGACCGAGGAATACACCAGCCCCGACACCGGCGAAACGTACCTGCTGATCTACCGCATCCCTCACCCGGCGCTGGATGCCTGGCACCGCGAAAGCCTGTTGTGGCCGCTCAGTGCGCTGGGCATTGCCCTGGTGGTGCTGACACTGTTCAGCCTGCTGGTCACCCTGTCCATCACCCGCCCGCTCAGTCGCCTGCGCAGCGCCGTGCATGACCTGGGCCAGACCACTTACCAGCAGAACAGCCTGGCGCAGCTGGCGGCGCGGCGTGACGAGTTCGGCGTGTTGGCCAAGGACTTCAACAAGATGGGCTCGCGCCTGCAAAGCACCATCGGCAGCCAGCGCCAGTTGCTGCGCGATGTGTCCCATGAACTGCGCTCACCGCTGGCCAGGCTGCGTATCGCCCTGGCCCTGGCCGAGCGCGCCGAGCCCGAGAAGCGTGAGGCGTTGTGGCCACGCCTGACCCGCGAATGCGACCGCCTGGAAGACCTGATCAGCGAAATTCTCGCCCTGGCGCGGGTCGATGCCGAACAGGCCCATGCCGAGCCGGTCGACCTCAACGCCCTGCTCGGCAGCGTGCGCAAGGACGCCCAGCTCAGCGCACCAGAGCAGGACGTGCGCCTGGAGGCTCAGCCGGGGTTGACCTTGCAAGGTTGGCCAACCCTGATCGAGCGTGCCGTCGACAACCTGCTGCGTAACGCCCTGCGCTTCAACCCGCAGGGGCAGCCGATTGAAATCAGCGCCGTGCGCGAACAGGACCGTATCGTGATCAGCGTGCGTGACCATGGGCCGGGGGCGGCGGCGGAACACTTGGCGCAGCTGGGGGAACCGTTCTTCCGTGCGCCAGGGCAGGAAGCGCCGGGGCATGGCCTGGGGCTGGCGATTGCACGCAAGGCGGCGGAGCGCCATGGTGGCAGCCTGGTGCTGGAGAACCATCCGCAGGGGGGCTTTGTGGCTCGACTGGAGTTGCCTGTGACTGAAGCGACAGGCAGTTGATGTGATGTAAATGCCCCCGGCCTCTTCGCGGGTAAACCCGCTCCCACAGGTACTTGTGCAAGGCCTGAAATTTGCGCCACACCTGTGGAAGCAGCGGGCGGCTGAAGCGCTGTAAAGGCACCCGCCCTTTCCACAAGTACTGTACAAGGCCTGAAATTTGCGCCACACCTGTGGGAGCGGGTTTACCCGCGAAAGGGCCGGATGCCTTGATACTGCAATCAGCCCAAGGCTGCGTTACTCGCCCCAGGCACTGACAAAACCAGCGGTTTCCAGAATAGGCGCCGTACGCGGCTCGGTCAGCGGCGTACCCACATACAGATACCCGATCAGCTCCTCGTTCGCGGCCAGCCCCAGGCCCTTGTGCACATGGGCATCGAAAGCCATGTCCCCGGTGCGCCACACTGCACCGATACCTTGGGCATGCGCCGCGATCAGGATGCCGTGTGCCGCGCAGCCCGCCGCCAGCCGCTGCTCGGACTTGGGCACTTTGAAGTGGTCCTGCAACTTGGCAATCACCACGATCAGCAACGGCGCCCGCAGGGGCATGGCGCGGGCCTTGTCCAGGGCAGCCTGGCTGGCGTCCCCCTTGTGCTGCAGCGCTTCGGCGAACAATTCACCCAGCTTCTCGCGGCCCTGGCCTTCGATGGTGAGGAAGCGCCAAGGCCGCAGCTGGCCGTGGTCCGGGGCGCGCAGAGCGGCCTGGAACAGCGCCTCGCGCTGGGCGGCATTGGGCGCCGGGTCGGTCAGGCGTGGCACGGAAACACGGTTGAGCAATGCGTCGAGAGCCTCCATCGGCTACCCTCCTGGCAGGTAAATGTGCCGCCATTCTAGCGTTTACATCACCAGACCCATAGGTAGAATGGCGCCCTTCCGTTTCGAGTCAGAGCAGATCACATGGCGTTGCCGACCTTAAGGATCATTGGTTTCATCATCGGCATCTTCCTGATTACCCTCGCCGTCAGCATGGCCGTCCCCATGGTGACCCTGGTGATCTTCGAACGCACCCGTGACATGCCGTCGTTCCTCTGGTCGAGCCTGATCACCTTCATCGCCGGCCTGGCCCTGGTGCTCCAGGGCCGCCCCGAGCATGTGCACCTGCGCCCACGCGACATGTACCTGCTGACCGTCAGCAGCTGGCTGGTGGTATGCGTGTTTGCTGCCCTGCCGTTCCTGCTGACCCAGCACATCAGCTACACCGATGCCTTCTTCGAAAGCATGTCGGGCATCACCGCCACCGGCGCCACCGTGCTCAGCGGGCTGGATAACATGTCACCGGGCATCCTGATGTGGCGTTCGATGCTGCACTGGCTCGGCGGCATCGGCTTCATCGGCATGGCGGTCGCGATCCTGCCGCTGCTGCGCATCGGTGGCATGCGCCTGTTCCAGACCGAGTCCTCCGACCGCTCGGAAAAGGTCATGCCGCGCTCGCACATGGTCGCCAAGTCGATCGTTGGGGTGTACGTCGGTTTCTCGATCCTCGGCGCGCTGGGCTTCTGGTGGGCAGGCATGAGCCCGTTCGATGCGATCAACCACGCCATGTCGGCGATTTCCACCGGCGGGTTTTCCACCTCCGACCAGTCGTTGGCCAAGTGGGATATTCCAGCCGTGCACTGGGTCGCGGTGGTGGTGATGATCCTCGGCAGCCTGCCCTTCACCCTTTACGTGGCGACCCTGCGCGGCAACCGCAAGGCACTGATCCGCGACCAGCAGGTGCAGGGTTTGCTGGGCATGCTGGTGGTCACCTGGCTGGTGCTAGGCACCTGGTACTGGGCCACCACCAACCTGCACTGGCTCGACGCCCTGCGCCACGTGGCGCTGAACGTGACTTCGGTGGTCACCACCACCGGCTTCGCCCTGGGTGACTACAGCCTGTGGGGCAACTTCTCGCTCATGCTGTTCTTCTACCTGGGTTTCGTCGGCGGCTGCTCCGGCTCGACGGCAGGTGGCATCAAGATCTTCCGCTTCCAGGTCGCCTACATCCTGCTGAAGGCCAGCCTCAACCAGCTGATCCACCCGCGCGCGGTGATCAAGCAGAAGTACAACGGTCACCGCCTCGACGAAGAAATCGTGCGCTCGATCCTGACCTTCTCGTTCTTCTTCGCCATCACCATCTGCGTCATGGCGCTGCTGCTGTCGTTGCTTGGCGTGGACTGGATGACCGCCCTGACCGGCGCTGCCGGCACGGTCTCGGGCGTGGGCCCGGGCCTGGGTGAAGTGATCGGCCCGTCGGGCAACTACGCCACACTGCCGGACGCTGCGAAGTGGATTCTCGCCAGCGGCATGCTGCTCGGCCGATTGGAAATCATCACCGTGCTAGTGTTGTGCATGCCGGCGTTCTGGCGTCACTGACCACCTCGGGCTCCGCACACAGGCGGGCGCGGTATTCACCAGGCGTGGCATGGAACCAGCGGCGGAACGCCCGATAGAAATTGCTGGGGTCGGCAAAACCCAGCAGGTAGGCGGTTTCCAGCAGGGTCATGCCTGGCTGCGCCAGGTACTGTTCGGCCAGTTCACGGCGGGTATCGTCGAGCAGGGTCTGGAAGCTGGTGCCCTCTTCCTGCAACCGCCTCTGCAAGGTGCGCTGTGACAGATGCAGGGCCTGGGCCAGGGTTTCGCGCTTGGGTTCGCCCTGCGGCAGGATGCGGCACAGTACCTGGCGCACGCGGTGGGTGACCCGGCTTTCCGAGAAGCGCGCCAGGTATTCGCCGGCAAAGCGGTCATGCAGGATGGCCATGGCTTCGTTGGCGGTAGGCAGTGGCGCCTCCATGTCGGCGCGCTCGAACACCAGCGCATCGTGCGGTGCACCGAACACCAGCGGTGCATGGAACGCCACCTTGTACGGTTCGATGTCCTTTGGCTGCGGCCCCTGCACCAGCACCCGGCGCGGTTGCACCGGCCGGCCGCTGAGCCAGCTGCACAGCGCCAGTGCGCAGGCCAGCGATGCCTCGGCACTGTGCCGGGTCGGTGGCAGATGGTCGCCGTGTACGGTCAGGATCAGCGAATAGCCCTCGGGGCCCAGGACGAAGCTGAGGTCGGAGCTCTCGGCGATGATGCGCTGGTAACGCACCAGGCGCTCGAAGCCTTCGGCCAGGGTGCGGCTGGACATCAACGCATAGCCCACCACATGGAACGACGCCGGGCGCACCACCCGTGCCATGTTCAGGCCTATGGCCTCGTTGCCCGACAGTTCCACCGCCAGTTGCCACAGCCGGGTCATGGAGTCCTGGGGGAAGCGCGCATCGGGGTCGTCGAGAGCAGCGAAATCCAGCCCCAGCTGCTTGAACATGGCCCGGCAGTCCAGCCCTTCCAGTTCGAGTGCCTTCACGATCCCTGATGCCCAGCTGGCTGACGTGGTTCTTTCGCTCATGACAGGCATTTTATGCTGACCGCTCCTGCGGTGAACCCCAAGGATATTCAATTGGCGCCTATTGTCACTGATAGGCCTCGCCAGTCACTCTAGACTCGATTCAGGCTCCACGCCGTGCATCTTGTCCAGAAGTATTAATCCCGGAGCACTGCCATGAACCGCACAGCGCATTTTCGCAGTTTTGCCGAGTTCTACCCTTACTACCTTGGCGAGCACAGCAACCCCACCTGCCGCCGCCTGCACTTCGTCGGCACCAGCCTGGTGATTGCCCTGCTGGCCTACACCATCGGCAGTGGCAAATGGTTGCTGCTGCTGGCCTTGCCTGTGTTCGGCTATGGCTTTGCCTGGGTCGGGCATTTCTTTTTCGAAAAGAACCGGCCTGCGACCTTTACCCATCCGCTGTATAGCCTGTTCGGGGATTTCGTGATGTTCAGGGATATTCTGTTGGGCAAGATCAGCCTGTAGATTTTTTGGGGCCGCTTTGCGGCCCATCGCGACGCAAGGCCGCTCCTACAAGGTCCGCATAAATTCCGGGTTCACGCGGTCGTTGTAGGAGCGGCCTTGTGTCGCGAAAGGGCTGCAACGCAGCCCTCAGGGCTCTCAAACCCTACGCCGGTTCGCGCATCGCCGCCGCGGCCTGCGCTTCACGCGCCTGCGCCTCCGCCAGCCGATAAAGCTCGATCGTGCCATCCCAATGCTCGATCAGCGCCGTGCACGACTCCACCCAATCCCCGCAATTGAGGTACTCCACCTCCCCTACCTGGCGAATCTCGGCATGGTGGATATGCCCACACACCACCCCATGAAAACCGCGGCGGGTACACTCGTGGGCAATGGCATCCTCGAAGTCGCTGATGAAGTTCACCGCGCCTTTGACCTTGTGCTTCAGGTACGCCGACAGTGACCAATAGCCGTATCCATAGCGGGCACGCCAGTGGTTGAGCCAGCGGTTGAGCACCAGGGTGAACTCGTAGGCACGGTCACCGAGGAACGCCAGCCAGCGGTGGTAACGGGTAATCACGTCGAACTGGTCGCCATGGATCACCAGCAGGCGGCGGCCATCGGCGGTCAGGTGCTCGGCTTCGTCCACCAGCTGGATGTTGCCGAGGACCAGTTTGGAGTATCGGCGCAGGAATTCGTCATGGTTGCCGGTGACATAGATCACCTCGGTGCCGCGCTTGCTCATGGTCAGCAGGCGGCGGATCACGTTGGTGTGGGCTTGAGGCCAGTAGATTCCGCCGCGCAGCTTCCAGCCATCGATGATATCGCCCACCAGGTAGATGCGGTCGGCCTGGTAGCCTTTCAGGAACCGCGACAGGTGTTCGGCCTGGCAATCGCGGGTGCCCAGATGCACATCGGAAATCCACAGGGTACGCACGCGTTGCTTGCGCGAGGCACGTGACAGTTCAGCATGGGTCATGGGCAGGCTCCGGCGCAGTTTGCTGGAGACTGGCAGCCGCGGATGACAGCGCGGTGGCAAAACCGTTACGAGTGATGGACTGCAGGGAATGAGGCACAATGCGGTTCTGCCCTGCGAGGACGACTCTCCCCATGACCGCCGGCCCGATCCTCTCGCTGCGCCATTACCGCGACAGCCTGATCGCCCACAGCCACGAACACCCGCAACTGGTGTTCGGCCTGCGCGGTCGCCTGGAGTTCGAGGTGCAGGGGCATGGCGCCGGGATCGATCGACAGGGGCTGATCGTGGTACCGGCGGGCGCCCATCACACCTGCGCCAGCGATGGCGGCAGCGATTGCCTGGTGCTGGATGTACCAGGGGACCACTGGTTGCGCGAGCAACTGGGCGAACATGCCGATGCCAGCCGCCGCCTGCTCGACCGCCCCGCCGCACTGGGTCTGGACGAGCGTCAGCAGCAATTGGTGGACTGGCTGGCGACCAGCCCCATGCACGACCCGCTGATTGCCCGGCAAGGGGCAGCGCTGCTGCTGGCCAGCCTCAACCCCACGGTGGCAGCCAGCGTCGCAGCCAGCCAGCGCCTGCCCTATGCCGCCTTCGATGCGCATATCGAGCGGCATGCCGCCTACCCGCTGCAAGTGGCTGACCTGGCGCGCATCGCCGGGTTGTCCAGTGCCCGCCTGCATGCACGCTTTACGGCGGAATGCGGGATGACGCCGATGGACTACATTCGCCAGCGGCGCTTGCTCAAGGCGCGGCGCCTGGTGGTGCAGACCTTGCTGCCGATGGGGGAGATTGCGGCGCAGGTGGGGTACAGCTCGCAGAGTGCGTTTTCGGCGGCGATGTTGCGGGCGTTCGGGTGTACGCCGTTGGCATTGCGGCGAGAGTCTGGCGACAACTGACAGCAGTCTTGCGACAGAATGCGTTCTCCTGAGCCTATACACTGAGCCTGTACCGGCCCTTTCGCGGGCACGCCCGCTCCCACAGGTACCTCACTGCTTTCGAGACTTGTGCAAAACCTGTGGGAGCGGGCGTGCCCGCGAAGAGGCCAGTACTGTCAGTAGAGATCTTGAGCAAGGACCACCCATGAACCACCGCACCGCCCTCGGGGCCCTGCACATCGGCGCGCTGTTCTTCGGCCTCACCGGCGTCTTCGGCAAACTGGCTACCAGCGCCAGCCCGGCGATAATCGTCTTCGGCCGCGCCGCCTTTGCCGTGCTCGCCCTGGCCCTGTTCGCCAGCCTGGCCGGGCCGGGCTGGCAACGCCTGAACGGCCAGGACGCCCGCCGCCTGCTGCTCGGCGGCGTGCTGCTGGCCGGGCACTGGGTCAGTTTCTTCATCGCGGTAAAGGTCGCCGGCGTGGCCATCGCCACCCTCGGCTTCGCCAGCTTCCCGGCCTTTACCGTGATCCTCGAAGGCCTGCTGTTCCGCGAACGCATCCGCCGCAACGAGGCTTTGCTGGTGTTGCTGGTAAGCATCGGCCTGGTACTGGTCACACCGGCATTCGACCTGGCCAGTGAAGCCACCGGTGGTTTGCTCTGGTCATTGCTGTCGGGGCTACTGTTCTCCCTGTTGTCACTCACCAACCGCGCCGGTTCCGGCCGCCTGCCCGCGGTGCAGGCGGCGCTCTGGCAGAATCTGGTGGTGGGCTTGTGCCTGCTGCCTTTCGCGGCGCCGGACCTGGCCGGCGTAGCCACCATGGACTGGCTGTGGATCGCCTTGCTCGGCATCTTCTGCACCGGCGTGGCGCACAGCCTGTTCGTCGCCAGCCTGTCGGTGATCAAGGCGCGCACCGCCGCCGTGGTGTTCGGCATGGAACCGGTCTACGGCATAGCCGTGGCCTGGGTGGTGTTCGCCGAAACTCCGACACTGCGCATGCTGCTGGGCGGCGCACTGATCATCTTCGCCATCGTGCTGTCCAGCCGCCTGGCGGCCGAACAACCGCCCAGGCAGCGACCATTGGCCGAGGGCGCCTGATTCAGCGGTCGTTATGGCCCAGGTCACGCTGCGGGTCGATCTGGTCGCGCACCCGCTGCTTCAGCACCTTGGCCTCGGGGAAGCCACCGTCGGCCTTGCGCTCCCAGATCTGCACGCCATTGCAGGTAATGCGGAAGATACCGCCGGTGCCGGGCTCCAGGGCCACTCGGCCAAGGTCGTCGGCAAATGTGCTGAGTAGCTCCTGGGCCAGCCAGGCGGCACGCAGCAGCCATTGGCACTGTGTGCAATACGTGATGACGATTTCCGGTTTGCTGTCGGCCATGGTGACGCATCTCCAGGTGAGGGGCCGCTTATACTAGCGGTCTTTAGCCCACGGTTTGAGACTCACGATGCGCCGTTTGCTGTTCTGTTTCCTGCTTGCCCTCACCACCCTGACGGTATTCGCCGCCGAACCGGCCAGGCCCAAGGTTGGCCTGGTGCTGTCGGGGGGCGCGGCCCGCGGCCTGGCCCACATCGGTGTGCTCAAGGCCCTGGAGGAACAGGGCGTGCGCATCGACGCCATCGCCGGCACCAGCATGGGGGCGGTGGTCGGCGGCCTGTATGCCTCTGGCTACAGTGTCGAGGAGCTGGAAAAGCTCGCCACCACCCTCGATTGGCAGCAGGCGCTGTCCGACGCTCCACCGCGCAAGGACGTGCCGTTCCGACGCAAGCAGGATGATCGCGACTTCCTGGTCAAGCAGAAGCTCAGCTTTCGCGACGACGGCAGCCTGGGCCTGCCGCTGGGGGTGATCCAGGGCCAGAACCTGGCGCTGTTGCTGGAAAGCAAGCTGGCGCACACCGCCGACACCCGCGACTTCGACAAGCTGCCTATCCCGTTCCGCGCCGTGGCCACCGACATCGCCAGTGGCGAAAAGGTGGTGTTCCGCCGCGGCCACCTGCCCCAGGTGATCCGCGCCAGCATGTCGATCCCGGCGGTGTTCGCCCCGGTCGAGCTGGACGGCCGGCTGTTGGTGGACGGCGGCATGGTCGACAACATCCCGGTGGACGTCGCCCGCGAAATGGGGGTGGACCTGGCCATCGTGGTCGACATCGGCACCCCGCTGCGTGACCGCAAGCAGCTGGCCACCGTGGTCGACGTGCTCAACCAGTCGATCACTTTGATGACCCGCCGCAACTCGGAAGAACAACTGGCCAGCCTGCACCGCGACGACATCCTCATCCAGCCACCGCTGGCTGCCTTTGGCGTTACCGATTTTGGCCGCGCCCGGGAAATGATCGAGGCTGGCTACCGCGCCACCCGCCTGCTCGACCCGCGCCTTGCCGCCCTGCGTCAGCCCGAAGGTGACAGCAGCCTGGCGGTGGCCCGTTCGCCGCGCCAGCGCACGCCGACGATCACCGCGATCAGGATCGAGAACGACTCCAAGGTCAGCGACGAGGTCATCCGCTCGTACATTCGCCAACCCATCGACGCACCGCTGGAGCTCGGCCGCCTGCAGACCGACATGGGCACGCTGTACGGCCTGGACTACTTCGACCGGGTGCAGTACCGCGTGGTGCACAAGGGCGACGACAACACTTTGGTAATCAACGCCCGTGGCCGACGCGGTGGCACCGACTACCTGCGTCTGGGCCTGAACCTGTCGGACGACCTGCGCGGCGACAGCGCCTTCAACCTGGGCGCCAGCTACCGGGTCAACGGCATCAACAGCCTCGGCGCCGAATGGCTGACCCGTGGCCAGATCGGCGACCAGCAAGAGCTCTACAGCGAGTTCTACCAGCCGCTGGACGTGGGTTCGCGCTATTTCATCGCGCCATACCTGGACTTCGGTTCGCAGAACATCGAAGCCACCCTGGACAACGACCCGGTGGCCGAGTACCGACTGGAGCGATACGGTTTTGGTCTGAACGTGGGGCGGCAGATCGGCAACAGTGGTGAGGTGCGCCTGGGCGTGGGCAAGGCCTGGGGCGAAGCCGAGGTGCGCATCGGCGACCAGGACCTGCCCAAGGTCAGTTTCAACGAAGGTTTCTACGAACTGAAGTATTCGTTCGACACCCTCGACAATGTGTACTTCCCGCACCGCGGCGAGGATATCGGCCTGACCTTGCGCAAATATGACCAGTCGCTGGATTCCGACCAGGATTACCGGCAGTGGATGTTCAACCTGGACAAGGCTATCAGCAGCGGGCCGAACACCTTCGTGCTGGGCGGGCGCTACGGGCGCACGCTGGATAATACCGAAGTGGTGACGTCGAGCTTCGTGCTGGGTGGCGCGCGGGAGCTGTCAGGCTTCCGTCAGGACTCGGTGTCGGGGCAGAACGTGAGCCTGATGCGCATGGTGTACTACCGCCGCCTGACGCCACGGGCCTACGTGCCGCTGGACTTCCCGCTGTACATCGGCGGGTCGCTGGAGCGAGGGCGTGCGTGGAACAACGACAACGAGTTCGACAGCGGGTACATCAACGCGGCGAGCATCTTCCTGGGGCTGGAGACGCCGCTGGGGCCGTTGAACTTCACTTATGGTGCCAACAGTGCACATGAGCAGGCGGTATACCTGAACCTGGGGCATACCTTCTAGGTGCCGGACACATTGTGGGAGGGGCTTTAGCCGCGAACACCGACGAAGCCGGTGCCATGCACCCCGTTGCATTGTTCGCGGGTAAACCCGCTCTCACAGGCCCTCTCAGGACTTCTCCAGGTTGGCCAGGATCTTGGCATGCACCCGCATGCACACCTGCAGCTCCGCCTCGTCCACGCCGGTGAACAGTTCAACCCGCAGTTGATTGGCAATGGTCTCGATCTGGTCGATCAGCGGCTTGGCCGGCGGGCACAGCACAATTTTCTTCGCCCGCCGGTCTTCCAGTACCGCCTGCCGGCGTACCAGCCCCTGCGCCTCCAGGCTGTCGAGCAGGCGCGCCAAGGTCGGGCCTTCTACGCCCACGCTCTGGGCCAGCTCACGCTGGGTCGGGGCATCTTCGAAACGGGCCAGGTGCAGCAACACCAGCCAGCGCGCCTGGGACAGGTTGAGCCCGGCCAGGCGGCGGTCCAACTCGGCACGCCAACCTCGGGACATCTGGGCCAGCTGCATGCCGAAGCGGTGTTGGTTGTCGGTCAGGGGCATAAGCAACTCATTGAACAGATCTAATTATTAGGCAGCTAACCATGGCCCGTCCCACGAGGCAAGGCTCGGGCCCTCTGGAATGCTCGATAATCGTCAAAAAACATGACCAAGGTCAGCAGTTGGCAGTTCTGCCTTCGACCCTGTCACCACTCACAGTTCGAACTCTGCCGCCAGTGCTGCACGCACGCAGTAAAGCACGCCCTCTGGCACCCGCCCCCCGAACTGCGGCGCTATCGTCGACACCGCTGGCAGCTCGCCCTCGCCATCGAGGAAGGCATCCTGCACTTCCATCAACAGGTCTTCCGGCAGGTCCAAGGCTTGTTCCAAGCTCAGTTCCTGTCGGCCCAGCGCCTCGGCCAACAGGCTGTAGACGTTCTTCTCGCTGCAGTTGAGCTGCCCGGCGATCTGTGCCGGGGTCATGCCAGCGCGGGCAAGGCTGACCAGTTCGTGACGCAGGTCGAGCACCACTTTCGGTGCTTCTTCGGTGCCGCCGCTGTTGTTCAGCACCTCGAGGAAGGCCTGGCCATAGCGCTCCAGCTTGCGCGCGCCCACGCCGCTGACCTGGGCCATGTCGCTGAGGCTGACCGGCTGGCTGCGCAACATCTCCAGCAGCGTCGAGTCGGGGAAGATGACGTAGGGCGGCACACTGTGCTCCTCGGCCAGCTTGCGGCGCAGGGTACGCAGTGCTTCCCACAGTTCGCGCTCTTCGGCACGCACCAGCTGGCTGGCCGGGCTGCCGCCACTGGACGACGTTCTGGCGGTGGTCTGCGGCTTGAGGTCACGGCGCAACTGCAAGGTCACCTCGCCACGCAGCAGCGGCCGGCAGTTGTCGGACAGGCGCAGGCCGCCGTAGCCTTCCAGGTCGATGTCGACCAGGCCGCGCGCCACCAACTGACGGAACAGCGAACGCCACTCGACTTCGGCCAGCCCCTTGCCGACGCCAAACACCGAGAGTTTCTCGTGGCCGAAATTGCGCACCTTCTCGGTGTCCTTGCCCAGAAGCACATCAACCAGGTGACCGACACCATAGCGCTGGCCGGTGCGGAACACCGCCGACAGCGCCTGGCGGGCCGGCTCGGTGGCGTCCCAGGTCTGCACCTGGTCGACACAGTTGTCACAGTGCCCGCAGGGTTGCTCGAGGATTTCGTCGAAATAGGCCAGCAGCGACTGACGGCGGCAGCGTGTCTCTTCGCACAGGGCCAGCATGGCGTCGAGCTTGTGCTGTTCGATGCGCTTGTGACGCTCGTCACCTTCAGAGTTCTGCAGCATCTGCTTGAGCATCACCATGTCCTGCAGCCCGTAGGCCATCCAGGCATCGGACGGCAGCCCGTCGCGGCCGGCACGGCCGGTCTCCTGGTAATACGCCTCTAGCGACTTGGGCAGGTCAAGGTGGGCGACAAAGCGCACGTTGGGCTTGTCGATACCCATGCCGAAGGCGATGGTGGCGACCATGATCAGCCCTTCCTCGTTGAGGAAGCGGTGCTGGTTGGCCGCACGCGTCTCGGCAGCCAGGCCGGCGTGATACGGCAGCGCCGGGAAACCCTGGTCACAGAGGAAGGCGGCGGTTTCGTCAACCTTCTTGCGTGACAGGCAATAGACGATGCCGGCGTTGCCGCGGCGCTCGCCGAGGAAGGCCATCAGCTGCTTGCGTGGCGCCTCCTTGGGTACGATGCGGTAGAAGATATTGGGCCGGTCGAAACTCGACAGGAAGCGCTCGGCGCCCTGCAGGTGCAGGCGCTGGACGATCTCTTCGCGGGTGCGCATGTCGGCGGTGGCGGTCAGCGCGATGCGCGGCACATGCGGGAACAGCTCGGCCAACTGGCCCAGTTGCAGGTATTCGGGACGGAAATCGTGGCCCCATTGCGACACGCAGTGGGCCTCGTCGATGGCGAACAGCGAGATATCCAGGTCACGCAGGAAGTCGAGCATGCGCGGCTGCACCAGGCGCTCCGGTGCCAGGTACAGCATCTTCACTTCGCCACGGCGCAGGCGCCCGGCCAGGTCACGCTGCTGTTCCGGGGTCAGCGTGGAGTTCAGCGCGGCGGCCGGCACCCCCAGTTCGTCGAGCGTGGCGACCTGGTCGTCCATCAGCGCGATCAATGGCGAAACCACCACCGTCAGGCCCGGGCGCAGCAACCCCGGCACCTGGAAACACAACGACTTGCCGCCACCGGTGGGCATCAGAACCAAGGCATCGCCGCCATTGGCCACGCAGTCGATGATCGCTGCCTGGCGCCCGCGGAAACTGTCGTAGCCGAAGACGTCCTTGAGAACGCGCTGAGCCTGTTCGAGCATGTGCAACTCCACAAATCGCCGTACCATCCCGGATACAGGCTGGACGAAAAACCCGCCCCGCACACGCCGAATGCGTAAGCGGTTTTTGCCAGGCAGCCAGTAATACCTGCCCCTGGATGAAAAATCGCGGAGTATACCGCAGCACTGCCTCGCGCAGGGCACCACGGCGATAGACGTTCCCTTTGCCCCGCTGCCGTCGCAAGGTGCTAGAATTCGTTATCGTTTATTCCCCAAGGTAGCCCTGTAATGTCCTTCGCCGAGCAACTGACCCGCCTGCAAGCCTTCCTCGACGCCGACGAGCTGCACGAGGAAGCGCTGGACTATGTCGCCGCCCACGGCTACCTCACCGCCCTTTCGATCAATGCCGAGGAAGTGCCCGAGCGCGAGTGGATCGATGCCCTGTTCGCTGAAGAGCCGCACTACGCCAGCGACGCTCAGCGCACCGAGATCGAGGCTACCCTGGTGGCGCTGAAAGCGCACATCGCCCGCCAGCTGGCCAGCGACGACGAGTTCGAGCTGCCATGCGACCTCGACCTGACCGACGAGCCGGACGATTCCGACCTGCGCGGCTGGTGCATCGGCTTCATGGAAGGCGTATTCCTGCGTGAAGAGGCCTGGTTCGAGAACGCCGAGGAAGAAGTCAGCGAAATGTTGCTGCCGATCATGGTCGGCTCGGGCCTGTTCGACGAGCAGCCGGAGTTCGCCGACATTGCCAGCAACGCCAACTTGCAGGACGACATGATCGTACAGATCCCCGAAGCGCTGACGGCGCTGTTCCTGCTGCTGCATGCCCCTGACGAAAAGCCGGCGCTGCTCAAGCCACGCCACCACTAAGTCGCCTGTGCGCTACCTGCTGCTGGCCATTGGCTGGCTCAGCGTTGCATTGGGGGTGTTGGGGATATTCCTGCCGGTATTGCCCACCACCCCGTTCCTGCTATTGGCGGCCGCCTGCTTTGCCCGCAGCTCGCCGCGCTTTCATCACTGGCTGGTCCATCACCCGAAGCTCGGGCCATGGATCCGTGACTACCTAAGTGGTGAAGGCATCCCCCTCAAGGGCAAGGTCTACGCCATCGGCCTGATGTGGGCCAGCATCGGCCTGTCCTGCTATCTGGTGCCCCTGTTCTGGGCGCGCACCTTCATGCTGATCAGCGCCGTCCTGGTAAGCCTGTACATCCTCAGCCAGAAAACCCTGCACAAGCCAAAGTGACAATATTCTGTCGCCAAATATCAATTTTGCCTAACGTTCATTCTCCTTATTTGGAATGATTCTGGAACTCCTTGAAGCCCGCGCATTCATTGGCTTTCATGGATTTTTCCGCTGCCATTCCCTGGATACTTCTGTTCGCCAATTAGACAATTTATATATTATATGGCGATTTGATATGAATAAATCTTCTTATATATCGCGTTGAATGTACTTAGCTGTGTTATTAAAAACCTGCAACACTATATGCAATAACTTTATCGTCATTTTTTTGGCGAGCAGCAGGATCAATTTCAGGATCAGGGAGATGTACCATGCGCGTTTTGAACCCCATCACCAGTGCATTACTGTTGGCCCTGGCGAGTGCCAACGTACAGGCGATGTCGATCACCGAGGCTGTCCAGAGCGCCGTGGACTACCACCCACAGGTCAGCTCCAACCGCAACAGCAAGCTGTCGGCCGATGAGGATGTGAAGTTCGCGCGTGGTGGCTACTACCCTTCCGTGGATCTGGTTGCCGGCTATGGCCGCCAGCGTTCGGACAACACCTCGACTCGTGCCGAGGGCAACCACAACAAGGAAACCCTCAACTACACCCAGTCCGAGCTGCGCCTGCGGCAGATGATCTTCGACGGCTTCAACACCTCGAATGAAGTGGGCCGCACCGAAGCGGTCTCCACCTCCCGCGCCTACTACACCCAGGCCGTTGCCCAGGATGTCGCCCTGCGTGCAGTCGAGGTGTACCTGGAAGTGCTCAAGCGCCGTGAACTGGTGACCCTGGCCAGGAACAACCTGCAAGCCCACCTGCGAGTCAACGACCAGATCGGCCTGCGCAACGAGCGCGGCGTCGGCAGCACCGCCGACCTTGACCAGTCCCGCGCACGTCGCGCCCTGGCAGAAAACAACCTGGACACCGCCGAAGTCGACCTGGCCGATGCCGAGGCCAACTTCTTCAGCGTCGTCGGCCGCATGCCGGACGAGCTGGAAAGCCCGCAGTCGATCAAGGTGGAAATGCCGGCCGACCTCGAACAGGCGCGTGAAGGCATGCGCCAGAACAACCCTTATATCAAGTCGGCCCAGGCCGATGTGAATGCCGCCGAGAAGCAGTACGAAGTGGCCAAGTCCACCTTCTATCCTCGCTTCGATGCCATTCTGGCCACAGGTGCCAACAACAACACCGGCGGCGAGAAAGGTCATAACAACAACGACTGGCAAGCCGGCGTCGAAATGAACTACAACCTGTTCCGCGGCGGCAGTGACAAAGCTCGCCTGAACTCCGACGCGCACAAGGTCAACCAGGCCCTGGACATCCGCAACAACGCCCTGCGTGAACTGACCGAAAACCTGAGCCTGGCGTGGAACGCCATGAACAACGCCAGCAAGCAGCTGCCGACTGCGCGTGAATACGCCGAGACCACCAAGCGCGTGCGTGCCGCCTACCAGGACCAGTTCGGCCTGGGCCAACGTACCCTGCTCGACGTGCTCGACAGTGAAAACGAGCTGTACAACGCCGACCGCCGCTACACCGAGGTGCGTTATACAGAGGAGTTCTCGCGCTACCGCGTGCTGGCAACCATGGGCGAGCTGCTGAGCAAGCAGCGTATTTCGCTGCCGCCGGAAGCGCTGGCTACCACCGAAGTACGCACCGAGGCGCGTTTGCCTGATATGCGTTGATCGGGTTCGAGATAGCCGGGGCCGCTTTGCGGCCCCCTGCCCTCACTCGCTACCATGGTTACGCTGGAACGTCTCCAAACCCATGGCCCTGATCTGCCCCTCGATCAACGCCTCGAACGGTGCCAGCAGCGCATCGAAACAGGCAGGCTGCTCCAACGCGTTCAGCGCTCCCACCACCGCCTCGATAGTCGATAACGCACCCGCCTCCGGCGCCTTGCGCAAGCGGTAGCGTGAAGGCGCGACAGCCCCCAGCGTCACCCGCGGCAACGCCTCCAGCAATGGGTTCAGGTACAGCAGTTTGCGCGCCTTGCGCCAAGTGCCGTCAGGCACGATCAACAGCAATGGTTGGACTTCCGTTTCTCCATAGGCCACCAACTCCTGCGCGTCGTCACCCGGGAACAGCAGGGCTGGCCGGTAACCGGGGGTCGCCAGCAATTCGTTGAGGTCATCGAATACCTCACCTACCCGCAACTCGGCGTTGTTCAGGCCAAGGGCGGCCAGGCGGGCGGTATTAAGGGCATGGGCAGTTTCACTGGGGTGCTGCAGCAGGATGACGCGGGTGCGGCTGTCGAGCGCGGGGATCAGTGGGCAGAGGCAATGGTCGAGCGGGCGCTGGCAGCGCTCGCAGCGGGGTCTGGGCATGGGGTTCTCCTTGGCGGGAACAGTTTGCCACAGAACCGGGGCCCGCTTTGCGGGCCTTTCGCCGGCAAGCCAGCTCCCACAGGATCACCACAGGCCTGGGCCTTGTGCAATACCTGGGAGCTGGCTTGCCGGCGAAAGGGCCGCAAAGCGGCCCCGGCAATCTCAACGATTGAACCGCTCCGCCAGGCTATGCAGGTACTCCGCCATGCGCTCCAGGTCCTGACTGATTTCCGCGCCCTGCCTGGCCTGCCCGGCACTCTGGTCACACAGGTGGGCTATCCGCACGATCTGCTGGTTGATGTCCTCGGCCACATGGCTCTGCTGCTCCGACGCCGTCGCCATCTGCTGGCTCATGCCGGTGATACGGCTGACCGCCTGGGCAATCCCGCTCAACGCTGCCTGCACCGCCTCGACACTGTGCACGCTGTCCCGCGAGATCTGCTCGCCGCGGCTGGCGGTGCTCACCGCACGCTCTGCCCCGGCGCGCAACGAGGCGATGATCTGATGAATCTCTTCGGTCGAGGCACGGGTGCGCTGGGCCAGCGAACGCACCTCATCCGCCACCACGGCAAACCCGCGCCCCTGTTCGCCGGCACGCGCCGCCTCGATGGCCGCGTTGAGCGCCAGCAGGTTGGTCTGCTCGGCGATCGAGGAAATCACATCGACCACGCTGCCGATCGACTGGGTCTGCTCGGCCAGGGCATTGACGGCCTGGCCGATGTCGCTGACCGCATTGCTCATGCTGCCCATGGCTTGCAGGCTCTGCATCGCCAGTTCGCTACCCTGTTGCGCCAGCTGGTCGGCATCGCCCGCTGCGTGCGCCGTGCTCTGCACGTTATGGGTAACCTGCTGGATGGTCGCCGCCATCTGCGCGATCGCGGCGGCGGACTGGTCGGTCTCGTTGCGCTGGCGGTCGAGCATCTGTGCCTGGGCACCGGACAAGTCGGACGACTGCGCCGCCCGAGACTTCACCCCGACCCCGGCATCCACCAGGCGGGTCAAGGCCGTTTGCAGGCGTGCTTCCTCGCTGATGATGGCAAGGTCCAACTGGCCTTGCAGGCCTGGGTTATCGCTGTAGGTCAGTGCCACCAGCGGGCTGGTGAAGGCCTTGGGATGCTCGGCCAGCGTGCGGCGGATGGCTTGGTTCTGCCGGTGCTCGACCAGATACCAGGCCAGCAGCAGGCTGGCCATCAGCACCCCGAGCGCCGCGTAAGGCGGTAGCCACAGGTAGGCCGCCGCCGACAGCAGGCCCGCACCGATCAATGGCCAACCATGGCCCAGGCCATGCCCCAACCGGGCCGCCCACGGCACCGGCGCGCGGCCGGCCCGCAAGCGCGCGTACAACACCTCGGCGCGGCGGATCTGCTCGCGGGTGGGCACCGAGCGCACCGACTCGTAGCCACTGATGCGGCCCTGTTCGTAGACGGCCGTGACATAGGCGCTGACCCAATAGTAATCGCCGTTCTTTGCTCGGTTCTTGACTACGCCCATCCACGGTTTGCCTTGCTTGATGGTTTCCCACATGTGGCCGAACACGGCCGGCGGCATGTCCGGATGGCGCACCAGGTTGTGGGGTTGGCCGACCAGCTCGTCATAGGTGAACCCGCTGATCGCCACGAAAGCGTCGTTGCAATAGGTGATGCGGCTGTTGAGATCGGTGGTGGAAATCAGGCGTTGATCGTTGGGAAAGGTTCTTTCGTGCTCAGTGACGGGCAAATTCATGCGCATCTTGGGCAATCCTTGCAGGATGAAAGGGAGGTAGACAGCAGCACACGCTGATTTGATATATAGCAGGACGCCATTATGTTGTCGGTCAGCGGCACCAACAAATTTGACGGGTGCCGACGAAATACAGCATGTACCGCGCTTCAGCCCACGTTGAGCTGGCTTTTCAGCAGGTCGCGGAAGGTCTGGATCAGCGGTTCGCGGCTGCGCCCGCGGCGAATGATCAGCGAAAACGGTGCCTGATAGCCGAAAGTGGACGGCGACAGCACGCGCAGGTCGCCCTTGTCGACCCAGGCTTGGGCATAGTGCTCGGGCAGGTAGCCGATGTAGGCCCCGGAGAGAATCAGGATCAACTGCGCCTCCATGCTCTCCACCGTCGCCGCGCTGTGCTTGAAGCCATGCCGGGCCAGTTCGGCCTGGCTCCAGTAGCCACGCCCGACCATGCGCTGCTGGGTCACCACCTGCTCGGGGATGCGCCGTTCGGCATACAAGGGGTGGCGGCTGCTGCAGTACAGCCAGTGCTGCTCACGGTACAGCGGCTGGTAGAGCAGCCCGCTCATGCGCGAGGAAAACGCCCCGATCGCCAAGTCCAGGCGGTTGTCCTGCACGCCCAGTTGCAGCTCGTAAGGGCTGGACACCGACAAGTGCAGATGCACCGCCGGGTGTTCCTGGCTATAGGCGCCGATGGCTTCGGCCAGCGGCAAGGCCCGATCACCTACCGTGGAGTCGATCACCCCCAGATTGAGCGTGCCGCGCAACTCGCCCTTGAGGGCAGCGGCGTACTGCTCGAAACCGTCCAGCTCGGCCAGCAGACGCAGGGTTTCCTGGTGAAACAGCTCGCCCTTGCTGGTCAGGCTGAACCCGCCACGGCCGCGGTGGCACAGCACGATCCCCAGGGCGCCTTCCAGCTGGCTCATGTAGGTGCTGATGGCCGAAGTCGACAGGTTGAGGTCGCGCTGGGCATTGGCAAAGCCCTGGTGGCGCACAACGCTGACAAAGATGCGCAGCAGTTTCAGGTCAGGCAAGGTCGAGGCCATGGTGCAACGGTTCCGCAAGGGTATTTGCGCGCAGTCTAACCGCTCTGCCGCCTTTAGTTCAGAAATTCCTGAAGTAAGTATTTGCCGGTAGCGATTTTTCCCCGGCACTACCTTCAGCAGACTTGGCCGAAATGTCCCTGCCCGCCAGCAAGACCACACCTGGAAGGCGCGCGGCGGCAACAGGTTCGAACAAACAGAACAATCGACCGACTGATGAGGCCCACCGTGGACAAGATCCTCCACCAACCACTGGGCGGCAACGAAATGCCGCGTTTCGGCGGCATCGCCACCATGCTCCGTCTCCCCCACCTGCAAAGTGCCCAAGGCCTGGACGCCGCCTTCATCGGCGTGCCGCTGGACATTGGTACCTCGCTGCGCTCCGGCACCCGCTTCGGCCCGCGGCAGATCCGCGCCGAATCGGTGATGATCCGCCCGTACAACATGGCCACCGGGGCTGCACCGTTCGACTCGCTGTCGGTGGCCGACATCGGTGACGTGGCGATCAACACCTTCAATCTGCTGGACGCCGTGCGCATCATCGAAGAAGCGTACGACGAGGTCCTAGAGCACAACATCATCCCGCTGACCCTGGGTGGGGACCACACCATCACCCTGCCGATCCTGCGCGCGCTGCACAAGAAACACGGCAAGATCGGCCTGGTGCACATCGATGCCCATGCCGACGTCAACGACCACATGTTCGGCGAGAAGATCGCCCACGGCACCACCTTCCGCCGCGCCGTGGAAGAAGGCCTGCTCGATTGCGAGCGCGTGGTGCAGATCGGCCTGCGCGCCCAAGGCTACACCGCCGATGACTTCAACTGGAGCCGCCGCCAGGGCTTCCGTGTGGTCCAGGCCGAAGAGTGCTGGCACAAGTCGCTGGAACCGCTGATGGCCGAGGTGCGCGAAAAGGTCGGCGGTGGCCCGGTATACCTGTCGTTCGACATCGACGGCATCGACCCGGCCTGGGCGCCTGGCACCGGCACCCCGGAAATCGGCGGCTTGACCACCATCCAGGCGATGGAGATCATTCGCGGCTGCCACGGCCTGGACCTGATCGGCTGTGACCTCGTCGAAGTCTCCCCGCCTTACGACACCACCGGCAACACCTCGCTGCTCGGTGCCAACCTGCTGTTCGAGATGCTCTGCGTGCTACCGGGCGTAGTGCGTCGTTAATACCGCTACACCCCGGCAGGAGCCATGAGGGAGGGCCACAGAGGCCCGCCAACAACACGACAAGACCGCCGGGCGCCTTGAACCCGCCCGCGTGGTCGATCTCGCCATAATAAAGATAATCGGGAGACCCCCAATGGCCTTGGACATCATTGTTGTAATGATCTACACCGCCGGCATGCTCGGGCTTGGCTGGTATGGCATGCGGCGCGCGAAAACCCATGAGGACTACCTGGTGGCCGGGCGCAATCTCGGCCCGGTCCTGTACATGGGCACCATGGCCACCACCGTGCTCGGTGGCGCGTCCACCGTCGGCACAGTACGCCTGGGCTACGTCCACGGCATCTCCGGCTTCTGGCTGTGCGCAGCCCTGGGCCTGGGCATCATCGCCCTCAACCTGTTCCTCGCCAAACCTTTGCTGCGCCTGCGCATCTTCACCGTGACCCAGGTGCTGGAGCAGCGCTACAACCCCGCTGCACGCCAGGCCAGCGCCGTGATCATGCTGGCCTATGCATTGATGATCGGCGTCACCTCGACCCTGGCCATGGCCACCGTACTGCAGGTGCTGCTCGACCTTCCGTTCTGGGCTTCGCTGCTGTTGGGTGGTGGCGTGGTGGTGCTGTACTCGACCATTGGCGGCATGTGGTCGCTGACCCTGACCGACATCGTCCAGTTCGTGATCAAGACTGTCGGCCTGATGTTCATCCTGCTGCCAGTGTGCCTGTACAAAGCCGGTGGCTGGGACACCCTGGTGGCCAAGCTGCCATCGGCCAGCTTCCAGCTGACCACCATTGGCTGGGACACCATCATCACCTACTTCCTGATCTACTTCTTCGGCATCCTCATCGGCCAGGACATCTGGCAGCGGGTATTCACTGCCCGTGACGAGAAGGTCTGCCAGCGCGCTGGCACCACCGCTGGTGTGTACTGCGTACTGTACGGTCTGGCCTGCGCCACGATCGGCATGGCTGCGCACGTGCTGATGCCCGACCTGGCCAACCCGAACAATGCCTTTGCCGAGATGATCAAGACCACCCTGCCCGACGGCATCCGTGGCCTGCTGATGGCAGCGGCGCTGGCCGCCATGATGTCCACCGCCAGCGCCGGCCTGCTGGCTGCGTCGACCACCCTGACCGAAGACTTGCTGCCCAAGCTGCGTGGCGGCAAGGCGTCGAGCCTGGGCGTAAGCCGCCTGTTCACCCTGCTCACCGGTCTGGTGGTGCTGGGCATCGCCCTGGTGGTGAACGATGTGATCAATGCCCTGACCCTGGCCTACAACCTGCTGGTCGGTGGCATGCTGATCCCGCTGATCGGGGCGATCTTCTGGAAGCGCGCTACCACCGCCGGGGCCATCGCCAGCATGTCGCTGGGCTTTGCCACCGCGCTGCTGTTCATGTTCAAGGATGGGCTGGAAGCCAATACGCCGATCTACTACAGCCTGGCGGTTGGTCTGGTGAGCTTTGTGGTGGTCAGCCTGATGTCACGTAAATCGGTGGCGGCGGTGAAGCTGGCCTGACCTTCAGCCTGAACTGGCCTCTTCGCGGGCTCGCCCGCTCCCACAGGGATACCACAAGCCTTGAAATTCATGGGGTACCTGTGGGAGCGGGCAAGCCCGCGAAGAGGCCGGTACAGGCAACACACAACTGGCAGACACAAAAAGGCCGCTGCACCCACCCAGGTGCAGCGGCCTTTGTCTGTATCAGCGACGACGCGGTTGGCGTTTGCGCTGCTCTTCATCAGTCGGGATCGGCACCGGCTGCAAAGGTGGTGGAATCAGCCCCAAGGCGACAGCCAGGTCGTGGAGCCAGTTGGATAGTGGTTTATTCATAATGCCCCCTTGACGGGTCAGCCTCACGGCAATTCAATCCTGCGATGTTTCATACAGATCATAGCCCTATGTCCTGTATTACGCATGCCTCTAAACCTACAGATACGGGCCATTTTGATACGGATCAAGCCGTAACGGCGCATTCCGACGACTGGTTAATCGTTTCGCTTTGTTGCAGGTCGACCCAGGCCTGCAAATTTGCCCCGCACATGCCCTGGCGCCACATCAACCAGGTGACCGCCTGATCGAACGGCGCCTGCAGTCGGTGCGCCCGTACCCGGTCGCGCCCGGGAAGGCTGTCGAGCATCGACCTGGCCATCATCGCCACGCCCGCACCGGCGATCACGCAGGCCAGCATGCTCTGGTACGACTCGATCTCCATCACCCGGCCCATGGGCGTATGGGCATGGGCATACCAGGCCTCCAGGCGCATGCGGTACGAGCAGCCTTGGCGGAACGTGAACACCGCCTTGCCCGCCACATCCTTGGCAGTGAGCACCGCTGGGTGCTCGGGGCTGGTGATCAGCACCAGCTGCTCATCACACAGCGGAACGCCATCCAGCCCGGCCAGGCTCGGCGGCCCATCCACCAGTGCCGCGTCCAAGGTGTGGTTCAGCAGGCCTTCCAGCAGTTCGCCACTGGGCGCAGCGCGCACCTGCAGGTTCACCGCCGGGTAGGCTTGGTGATAACGCGCCAGCAGCTCGGGCAAATGGGTCGCCGCCGTGCTGTACATGGTCCCGAGTACAAAGTCCCCCGCCGGTTGGCCGCCCCGCACGGCGGCCAGCGCCTCGTCGCGCAAGGCTGACATGCGGTTGGCGTAATCCAGCAGCACCTTGCCCGCCGGCGACAGCTGCAGACGCTGGCGTTCGCGCAGGAACAGCTCGACACCCAGTTGCTCCTCGAGCTGGCGCAAGCGCGTCGACAGGTTCGACGGCACTCGATGCAGGCGCTCTGCGGCACGGGTGACCGAACCTTCCTCGGCGACGGCCTGGAAGATACGCAGTTGGCTGAATTCCACGGCATTCTCCAAAACAGAACAACTTGATCATCATTATTCAATTTTATTGAAAAAGAAACCGCCCTAACCTGCCAGCCATCGCTTACATCCGTGCAGGAGAATCGTCATGTCGCCACTCATTCAACTGCTGGCAAGCGCCGTGGCGCTGATGATGGCCATGGGCATCGGCCGTTTCGCCCTGACCCCGCAGCTGCCGCAGCTGATCGCCGAAGGCCAGTTCGATCTGACGGTCGCCGGGCTGGTCGCCGCGGCCAACTATCTGGGTTACTTCATCGGCGCGGTCGATGCCATGTTCGCCCGCTCGCCGGGCCATGTGCGCCTGCGCCTGCAGGGTGGGCTGTGGCTTTGCGTGCTGCTGACCCTGGCGTCATGGGCTGCAGACGGGTTCTGGAGCCACCTGCTGCTGCGCTTTGGCACCGGAATGGCCAGCGCCTGGGTGCTGGTGATGATCACCAGCCTCAGCCAACAGGTGGCCAATGCCAACAACCGTCAGCGCCTGGGTGCACTGGTGTTCGCGGGGCCCGGCCTGGGCATCGCGCTGACTGGCTTGCTGGCGCTGGTGGCGCATCTGTGGGGGTTGGGTTCGGCAGCACTGTGGCTGATCTATGCCGTGGCCGCGCTGGTGATGCTGCTGGCAGTCCGGCCTTGGCTGCCAAGAGCGCTGCAAGCGGCACCAGTGCCGTCAGCTGCACGCCAGGGCCCGACCCGCAGTGTCGGCATCGGCCGCCTGGGGCTGGTGTATGCACTGTATGGCGTGGGTTACATCCTGCCGGCCACCTTCCTGTCGCAGATGGCCAACCAGCAGTTCCACGGGCAGTGGCTGGCCGACCTGTTCTGGCCGGCGTTCGGCCTGTCGGCGGCACTGGGGGTGCTGCTGGTGAGCCTGCGGCGTGGCGGCCGCACCTCGGCCTGGCTCACTGCCACCCTGTGGCTGCAGGGGTTGGGTGTACTGGCCTGCCTGATGGGTGGGGGTGTCGGGCTGGCGTTGGGCGTGGTGCTGTGTGGCGGGCCGTTCCTGGCCTGCATGCAGCTGGTGATGCAACGTTCGCGGGAGCTGGCGCCGCATGCCACACAGCGCAATGCCGGGCTGCTGACGGCCTGCTTTGCCCTGGGGCAGTTGAGCGGGCCGCTGCTGGCGGCGGTCAGCAGCCATTACAGCGGCGGGCTGCAGCCGGCGCTGATGGTGGCTGCGGGTGGGTTGGTGGTGGCTGGGGGGCTGGTGCTGCTTGGCAGCTCTGCACAGCAGGGTAGCGCCTGTCAGGCCAAGGCAGCATCCTGAATCGTGGCTGCCCGTGCCGGCTTTTTCGCGGGCTCGCCCGCTCCCACAGGGGCCGCACAATCTTCAAGACCTGTGCAATACCTGTGGGAGCGGGCAAGCCCGCGAAGAAGCCGGTACAGGTTATCGATCATCCCACAATCCGCCGCAACTGCTGCTTCACCCAAGGCTCGGCACTCACCAGGACCACCCCCAGCAGCACCATCAACGCGCCAACCACAAAGTTCAGGCTCAGCGGCTCATCCAGCAACAACACGCCAAAGGTCACCCCGAACAGCGGGGTGATGAACGAGAACACTGCCAGGTTCGACGCCAGGTATTTGCGCAGTAACCAGAACCAGGTCAGGTAGCTGATGAACGACACCACAACCCCTTGGAACAGCACACTGCCCATTGCCAGCGGCGTCAGCGTCACCGCGCCGATCTGGCCGCTGAGCAAGGCAATCAGCAGCAACCCGGCAAAGCCCACCGCCAGCTGATAGAACAGGGTCAGGGTCGCCGGCGCTTCCGACAGCCGCGAGCAACGCACCACCACCGTGGTCGCCCCCCAGGCCAGCCCGGCGATCACGCCAAAGGCATCCCCCAACAGTGTGCGGCCATCCATGTGCTCGAACGACATGCCGCCGGCAAACGCCATGGCAATGCCGCCGAAGGCCAGCAGGATCCCCAGCCATTGCAGCAGCCGCAGGCGTTCGCTGGGCAACCTGAAATGCAGGCCCAACGCAGTAAACACCGGCGCGGTATAGAGGAACACCGACATATGCGCCGCCGAGGTCAGCTTCAGCCCCTCGGCAATGAACAGGAACTCCAGGCCGAACAGCCCGCCCGCCACCACCCCGGCACGCCAGGTGCTGCCGACCTGCTCCCAGCCCCCTCGCCAGCACAGCATCAGGCCAACCAGCACGGCGGCGATGCCATTGCGCAAGGCCGCCTGCATCACCGGCGCGATATCGACAGCGGCGGTCTTGATCAACACCTGCTGGCAACCCCAGATCAGGCACAGCCCCAGCATCACCTGGAAGGCAAAGGCGTCGGGGTTCTTGCGGACCGCGCTCATAGGCGGGCCTCTGCGGTAGTCATTGGCATGGGCAAGGGCTCGGCAGTGTTCAGGAACTACCGATTATCGGGTTTCCATGGCCGCCCTTGCCAGCCTCAAAACGACCTCAGGCAATCTGTGCCTTCGCCGACACCTGCTCGAAGGTGGTTTCGTCCAGCGCATCCTCCTGCTCGTCCAGCACCTGGCGCGGGTGCTCGAAGCCGGGAATGCTGCTGTCGATCAGGCTCATCAGCCGCGAACCGCGCTCGGTCAGCACGAAGTTCTCGCCATTGCCGCCATCCTCTTCGGGCCGGGTTTCGATGAAACCACGCTCGAACAGCAGCCTTTCGTATTCGCAGGCACGGGTTTTCAGGTGGTCCAGGTCGCCCACCGGCTCCCCCTTGGCAGCCAGTGCCGCAGCGTGCTGCTCGGCATAGGGGCGTGGCGTGAAGCTGTGACCGGCGCCGTTCTGCACCTCGTGCAGCAAACGCTCGATCAGGTCCCAGTCGTAGGCGATGCTCATGGCTACGGGCTCCTGCTGTGGACGGAAGAGGTACACAGGTTGGGACCTGCCGAGGTTGCCCGGCGTTCCGAAATATCTCAGCGCTGGCGTTTTTGCGCTTGCATGTACTGGCGCAGCAACTGGTTGATCCGGGTCTGGTAGCCGCTACCCTGCTCTTTGAACCAGGCGAGAACATCGGAATCGAGGCGAATGGTCACCGTCTGCTTGGCTGGAACTCGCAGCTCAGCCTCGCGGAAGAAATTTTCATCCAGCTCAGGAATATCCGAGGTATCAATAGCCTGGTCGTCCTGTCGAGCCAGGCGACTCCAGTCAGTTTTCGATTCTTTGGTCATAATGTTTGGCCTCCCATCTGGTGGCTTTGCGTGCAGAAATGATGCGAATGACATCACCCTGCCTTTCCGTGTACACGACCACGCCTATCAGACACTTCAGCCAGCCCAGGCAGCCCCAGCGTTCCTCATCGTGGTCCGGATTGTCATCGCGGCGAATCAGCATCGGATGATTGAACATATCCGGAACATCGCTGAAGTCGATGCCGTGCTTGCGGATGTTTATCTGGTTCTTGGCATCGTCCCATTCAAAGAACATGGGACGCTCCGTATTTACATCTGTACATACGATACCTCCTGATCCAGGCCAAGGCTAGGGAGCGATCGCCCACTCTTCACTAGGTTCAGGAGGTTTTGGGAAAGGGATTACAACCTGGACGGAAGTGGCCTGGCCAAATGGCTCACAAGGCTAGGTCAGATGCCCAGCTGGGGACAGGCTGACCATGAAGTGCCACCGGTCGAAGGCGCTGAACTAACGGCCAGGCGCATGCTCCACCGGGCATCACCACCGCCGGAGGTAGGAAGGATGAAACTGCTGCTGCCCATTGCCTGCGCCACTGCCCTGTTCTGCGCCCTGCCAGCCTGGGCCTGCACCCCGGAAGAAGCGACGCAGAAACGCGAGGAGCTGGCCGGGTTGGTCACCCAGTTGACCGAGCAGAACCCGCAGAAGGCCAAGGAGATCAATGACGAGCTTCAAGGGATGGAGCTTGGGACGGCGAGCAAGGATTTGCCCGACAAGTGTCAGCTGATCGACAAGCGGATCAAGGAGTTGAAAGAGGCGGAGAAAAAGGCTGAATAGTGGTCGCCTGTGCTGGCCTCTTCGCGGGCACGCCCGCTCCCACTTGGACAACACAGCCTTCGATCTGTGATTATCCTGTGGGAGCGGGCGTGCCCGCGAAGAAACCAACAGCGATACTGAAGGTTACTCAGCCGCAGGCTTGCGCTTCTTCAGCGGCGCCAGGCCGTCAGCGCTGGCCAGCGGTGCATTGGCCTTCGGCTTGGCGGTTGGCTTGCGCTTGGCGGCCGCCTTCTTGTCGCCGGTCTTCTTCTCGACCTTTTTCTTCTTGCTGCCAGCTGCCTTGCCCGAGGCTTTGACCTTCTTCGGCCCGCTGTAGGTGCCCTTCACTTCCTTGATCACCCGGCGCTCGAACTGCTGCTTGAGGTAGCGTTCGATGCTCGACATCAGGTTCCAGTCGTTGTGGGTGATCAGCGAGATCGCCAGGCCTTCGCCACCGGCACGGCCGGTACGGCCTACACGGTGCACGTACTCGTCACCGCTTCGCGGCATGTCGAAGTTGATCACCAGGTCCAGGCCGTCGATGTCCAGGCCACGGGCCGCAACGTCGGTAGCCACCAGTACCTTGGAGCTGCCCTGCTTGAAGCGGTCCAGGGCCAGCTTGCGGTCCTTCTGGTCCTTCTCGCCGTGCAGCACGAAGGCCTTCACGTCCTTGGCCACCAGGTGGCCGTAGATGCGGTCGGCCAGGGCGCGGGTGTTGGTGAAGATGATCGCCTTGTCGAAGGTTTCGTTGGCCAGCAGCCACTGCACGATCTGCTCTTTGTGCTGGTCGTGGTCAGCGGTGATGATCTGCTGGCGGGTGCCTTCGGCCAGCTGCGAGACGCTGTTGAGCATCAGGTGCTCTGGGTCTTTGAGCACCTTGCCGATGATGTCGCGCAGGGCAGCACCACCGGTGGTGGCGGAGAACAGCAGGGTCTGCTGGCGGTTCTCGCACTCCTTGCACAGGCGCTCCATGTCTTCGGCAAAGCCCATGTCGAGCATGCGGTCGGCTTCGTCGAGGATCAGTACCTGCACGTGGGACAGGTCGAGGTTGCCGGCATTGAGCTGCTCGAGCAGGCGGCCCGGGGTGCCGATCAGCACATCCGGCACCTTGCGCAGCATGGCGGCCTGTTCCTTGAAGTCTTCACCGCCGGTAACCAGGCCCGACTTGATGTAGGTGAACTGGGAGAACAGCTGTACCTGCTTGAGGGTCTGCTGGGCCAGTTCACGGGTCGGCAGCAGGATCAGCGCGCGGATCTCCACGCGGCGCTCGCGCAGATCGACCAGGCGGTTGAGCAGTGGCAGCACGAAGGCCGCGGTCTTGCCGCTGCCGGTCTGCGCGGTCACGCGCAGGTCACGCCCTTGCAGGGCCAGGGGGATGGCCGCGGCCTGCACCGGGGTTGGCTCGACAAAGTTAAGCTCGGCCACGGCTTTAAGCAGGCGTTCGTGCAGGGCGAATTGGGAGAACACGGAGGTAACCTCAGGCAAGTGCGGAAAATTCAGTTGCATAGGGTAACGTTTTCTGCCGCCTTAGCCGAATTTCTTTTGGCAACTTTGTCGCCATCCGGGCTCTAATGGCGCTTCGTTTAGCAACAAGACTGTACGCAAGCCCATGGATATCCAACGAATCTGGCGTGACTCCCTCGACCTGTGGGGCACCCTTGACCAACATCCGATGCTGCACGCGGCCATCGGCCTGGCGGTGCTGCTGCTCCTTTCCCTGGTGATCGGCCGCCTGGCACGCTTCCTGGTGCTGCATGGCGCCCGCCTGCTGGCCCGCCAGCCAGCGCTGAAGTGGCTGGACGACCTGCGCAACAACAAGGTGTTCCACCGCCTGGCACAGACCACGCCATCACTGGTGCTGCAGTTCGGCCTGAAACTGGTGCCCGAGCTGTCCGACACCGCCCAGCACTTCCTCGGCAATGTTGCCCTGGCCTTTACCCTGCTGTTCATGACCATGGCGCTGTCGTGCCTGCTGGATGCCCTGCTCGACATCTATGCCCGCACCGAACACGCCCGCACCCGTTCGATCAAGGGCTACGTGCAGCTGGCCAAGATGATGCTGTGGATTTTCGCCTCCATCGTCATCGTCGCCACCCTGATCGACCGCTCGCCGCTGTTGCTGCTGTCGGGCCTGGGTGCCATGTCGGCGGTGCTGCTGTTGGTGTACAAGGACACCCTGCTGTCGTTCGTCGCCAGTGTGCAGCTGACCAGCAACGACATGCTGCACGTGGGCGACTGGATCGAAATGCCCCAGGTGGGCGCCGACGGTGATGTGGTGGACATCACCCTGCACACCGTGAAGGTGCAGAACTTCGACAAGACCATCGTCTCCATCCCCACCTGGCGCCTGATGAGCGAGTCGTTCCGCAACTACCGCGGTATGCAGCAGTCCGGTGGCCGGCGCATCAAGCGCAGCCTGTTCATCGACGCGGCCGGCGTGGGGTTCCTGACTCGCGAGGAAGAACAGCGACTCACCCAGGTCAGCCTTCTGCGCGACTACCTGGCGGGCAAGCGCCAGGAACTGCAAAGCTGGAACGAGGCCCTGGGGCCAGTGGCCGAGCTGTCGGCCAACCGCCGTAAGCTGACCAACATCGGCACCTTCCGGGCATTCGCCCTGGCCTACCTGAAAAACCACCCCAACGTGCACCCGAACATGACCTGCATGGTCCGGCAGATGCAGACCACCGCCGAGGGTGTACCGCTGGAGATCTACTGCTTTACCACTACCACGGCGTGGGCTGAGTACGAGCGGATTCAGGGGGATATCTTCGATTATCTGCTGGCGGTGTTGCCGGAGTTCGGGCTGAGTTTGTATCAGCAGCCGAGTGGCAATGACATGCGGGTGGGGTTGAGCGGGCGCGTATCGCAAGAGCCTGTGCCGCGTCGGCTGGAAGAAATGAGCGAGGCTTGATATTGCCGGGGCTGCTTCGCAGCCCATCGCCGGCAAGCCAGCTCCCACTGGCACCGCGCAAAATTCGAGAGGTGTGCAGTACCTGTGGGAGCAACTGTCTTGCTCAAATTCTAAAAGTTGGCGCGATCCCCTGTGGGAGCTGGCTTGCCGGCGATGGGCCGCAAAGCGGCCCCTTTCCGTGTCAGGGCCGAGTCAGGGGTGCGCATTCATGCTTGTCGAAAGCCGGTTGCTCTCGCACCCATGGACCATGCAATACAGCGCACCGGCCAGGAACAACCCCATCGCCCAACTGATATCCGCCCCCAGCCACTCGGCCACGAAGCCCGTGTAGAACGACAGTTTCATGAACGGGATGGTACCGATGATCGACACGGCGTACACCGCCAGGCTTCGACGATTGAAGCATCCATAACGCCCCTTGGCGTCATACAGCGCCCCCACATCATAGTGGCCTCGGCACACCCAGTAGTAATCCACCAGGTTGATGGCGCTCCATGGGATCAGCAGGTACAGCTGGCCGATCAGGATGTCGGCAAAGAACGTATCGAAATTGTACTGGGTGGCGATGGCGATCAGCGTTGCCGCTGCGGTCAGCCCTGCCATTACCAAGGCCTTGGCCGTCGCGGTAACGCGCCGGATGGTCTTGAAGGCGCCAAAGATCGTGACCGACGACATATAGGCGCTGTACAGGCACAGGACGTTGTACTGGATCACCCCCAGCGCGATCACTGCCAGCGCCAACGGCGCCCACGGGCCGAACAACGCGGCAATGGCTGTGGCCGGGTCATGCCCCAGTGCCGAGGGCAATTCCACCGCCACCAGCGCGCCGAGCGCCATCATGGCGAAGGAACCCAGCGCACAACCGCAATAGGTGGCCCAGAACGTGGCGCGGGGGTTGACGTTGGCCGGGAGGTAGCGCGAGTAATCGGCCACATAGGGGCCATACCCCAGCGTCCAGGAGGCCGACTGGGCCACGATCAGGTTGAAGGCGGTGAACGAGAAGCCGGTACTCACTGCCGTTGTGGTTGCCATGTCGCCGGGGTGCAACAGAATCAGCACCAGGGCGCCGGCAAAAACCAGCGTGGACAACAGGCTCATCCACGCGCCCAGGCGGTGGATGAGTTCGTAGCCGACAAAGCCGATGACAAAGGTCAGCAAGCCGACCACCACGATCGCCTGGTCATCGCTCATGGGTACCAGCGCCTGCAGGGCATTGCGCATCAGCACGCCGCTGGCGGCGAGGAACAGGACTGCGGCCGTGACCATCACCAGCAGAGGGAGCGCGGCACCATGGACACCGAACTGGGCCCGGCTCTGGATCATCTGTGGCACGCCCAGGTGAGGCCCCTGGGCAGAGTGCGCGGCCATGAACACGGTACCGATGAGGTTGCCGACCAACAGGCCCAACAAGGTCCAGCCAAGGCTTAGCCCCGATGCAATGCCCAGGGTGCCGACCATCAGCGCGGTTATCTGGAAGTTGGAGCTGAACCAGATAGTGAACAATCGTTTAGGCGTGCCATAACGCTCTGCGTGTGGGACAAATTCGATACTTCGCGTTTCTAGCTTCACGCCGGTCTCCCGATTTTGTTTTCCGGATTATCGGGTAGGGACCGGCGGAATTTGGGTTCAGTAACGAACGCGTCATAGCTGACTGCGCCATGGCTTGCTTGATAACGTCAGGGTACCCAGGCGGCTCATCCACACCGACGCCAGGATCACTGCCCCGCCGATGAACAGCCTGCCCAATGGCTCGTCCTGGTTCCAGATCAGCAGATTGAGCAGCAACCCTACCGGCACATGCAGGTTGTTCATCACCGCCAGCGTGGCCCCAGATACCAGGCACGCGCCCTTGTTCCACCAGTACAGGCCCAGCGCCGTCGGGCACAGCCCCAGGAACAGCAGCACCAGCCACTGCACGTTGGTGGTCGGCAGGTGCTGGACGTTGCCAAACAGCAGGAAGGCCGGCAACACCACGATCAACGCGCCCAGGTAGAAGTAGCCAAAACGCTTGTAGTGCGGCAAGTCGCTGGGGTGGCGTGCTACCAGGTGGCGGTACAGCACCTGGCCGGCGGCGTAGGTGAAGTTGGCCAGTTGCAGCAGCAGGAAGCCGATGAAGAACTCGCCGCTGATGGTGTCGAAGCGGATCACCGCCGCGCCGGCCACCGCCACCAGCGCTGCCAACAGGGCCCACGGGTTGAAGCGCCGGCTCATGGCGTCTTCGATCAGCGTCACGTGCAACGGCGTGAGAATGGTGAACAGCAGCACCTCCGGCACGGTGAGCACGCGAAAGCTCAGGTACAGGCAGACGTAGGTGATGCCGTACTGCAGCGCGCCGATCAGCAGCATCGAGCGCATGAAGCGCGGCTCGACCTGGCGCCAGCGGGTCAGCGGCAGGAATACCAGGCCAGCCAGCACCACGCGCGCGAGCACGGCAAAGTAGCTGTCGACGTGCCCGGCCAGGTACTCGCCGATCAGGCTGAAGGAAAACGCCTGGATCAGCGCGACGATTATCAGGTAGCCCATGGTTGCCTCTCGTGGATCAAGGCCGCGACCTTAGCGGGTTGCGATGAATGAGTTCAACCATGAGGAATGTGGGGCTGTGCCGGCCTCTTCGCGGGTAAACCCGCTCCCACAGGAATATCACGGCACCTCAGATCAGTGGTGTCCCTGTGGGAGCGGGTTTACCCGCGAAGAGGCCGGCACAGGCCCCCACAAAATTCACAGGCATAAAAAAGCCCGGCCATGCGGGCCGGGCAGGTACACCCAAAGGAGCAACAACAGGTGTCAGGGTTGGGAATTCGCTAAGCCTCAGGCCACCGCCGCCAGCTTGGCCTTGGCCTGGTTGACGCCCTTCTCGTGGAACTCGTTGCTCATGTTCAGGCCTTCGGCATGGATGAAGTCGACATCGTGAATGCCGATGAAGGCCATTACCTGGCGCAGGTACGGTTCCTGGTGGTCGCTGGTGGCACCGGCATGGATGCCGCCACGGGCAGTCAGGACGATGGCGCGCTTGCCGGTCAGCAAGCCCTGCGGGCCGGTGGGGGTGTACTTGAACGTGATGCCGGCACGCAGCACGTGGTCCAGCCAGGCCTTGAGGGTGCTGGGGATGGTGAAGTTGTACATCGGCGCAGCCATCACCAGCACGTCGGCGGCGAGCAGCTCATCGGTCAGTTCGTTGGAGCGGGCCAAGGCGTCCAGTTCGGCAGCACTGCGCTGTTCTTCGGGCTTCATCCAGCCACCCAGCAGGTTGGCGTCCAGGTGCGGCACCGGGTTCACGGCCAGGTCGCGCACACTGATCTGATCGGCCGGGTGGGCGGCCTGCCAGTGCTGAATGAAATCGCGGGTCAGCTGACGGGAAACGGAATCCTGCTGGCGGGCGCTGCTTTCGATGATCAGTACGCGGGACATGGGGTGCCTCCATCGGCAAAAAGGGTTGCGATTCGATGGAGGTGAGATTACGGCTTGACCTATCGATAAAAAAGCGTAAAAAGTGGGTTCAATCTATCGATTTATCAGCTTATTCTGCGCTGCAATTCAAGGCGATCCGTAGTTTGATGATCTGCCGGTTGAACTTGGCAGTGACATCGACGCTTTTACCGGCCGGTACGTTCACCCGACGCACCCGTGGCGCCTCCGGGCCGTTGCGGAAGGTCACCTTGCACGCGGCCGGTACCTGCCCATAGTTGTTGAGGGTGATGGCGCCAATGTCATAGGCAGTGTCATAGGCGGTGTAGTCGAGCTTTACCCCGGTCAGTTCCTTCTCAACGTCGATGGGATAAGCCATGGCCCCGAGGGGCAGGCACATCAGTATTGCCGCACAACATTTCTTCATGGGCCGCTCTCCTTGAAAGAGCGCAGCTTAGGACAACAGGAGCGAAAGATGAAAGCGCCGCGCGTAACCCTTGACCAGTGGCGAACCCTGCAGGCAGTGGTCGATCACGGCGGGTTTGCCCAGGCCGCCGAGGCACTGCACCGCTCACAGTCGTCGGTCAGCTACACCGTGGCCCGCATGCAGGAGCAACTGGGCGTGCCGCTGCTGCGCATCGACGGCCGCAAGGCGGTGCTCACCGAGGCCGGCAATGTCCTGTTGCGCCGTTCGCGCCACCTGGTCAAGCAGGCCAGCCAGCTCGAGGACCTTGCCCACCACATGGAACAGGGCTGGGAGGCGGAGGTACGCCTGGTGGTCGATGCCGCCTACCCCAGTGCCCGCCTGGTACGCGCCCTGGCCGCGTTCATGCCACAGAGCCGTGGTTGCCGGGTGCGCCTGCGTGAGGAAGTGCTGTCTGGCGTCGAGGAAGTGATGCACGAAGGCATCGCCGACCTGGCCATCAGCAGCTACAGCATCGGCGGCTACCTGGGCGCCGAACTGAGCGCGGTGGAGTTCGTCGCCGTTGCCCACCCCGAACACAGCCTGCACCGCCTGGGCCGCGAGCTGACCTTCCAGGACCTGGAAAGCCAGTTGCAGGTGGTAATCCGCGACTCCGGCCGCGCCCAGCCGCGCGATGTCGGCTGGCTGGGTGCCGAGCAACGCTGGACCGTCGGCAGCCTGGGCACCGCCGCCACCTTCGTCAGCAGTGGCCTGGGCTTTGCCTGGTTGCCCCGCCACATGATCGAGCGCGAGCTGCGCGAGGGCGTGCTCAAGCCGTTGCCGCTGGATCAGGGTGGCAGCCGCCACCCACTGTTCTACCTTTATTCGAGCAAAGAGAAGACCTTGGGCCCGGCTACGCAGATTCTCATCGACCTGCTGCGCAATTTCGACACCGCGCCACTGGACGTGCCCTTCGCAGCCCCCCCACAAGCCTGAGAGGACCGCGCCCATGGCCTATTTCGAACATGAAGGATGCGCACTGCATTACGAGGAATATGGCCAGGGCGAACCCTTGGTATTGCTGCATGGCCTGGGTTCCAGCTGCCAGGACTGGGAGCTGCAGGTGCCGGTGCTCAGCCGCCACTACCGGGTAATCCTCATGGACATCCGTGGCCACGGCCGCTCCGACAAGCCACGCGACGGTTACCAGATCGCCACCTTCAGTGCCGACCTGCTGGCCCTGCTCGAACACCTGCACACCGGCCCCGTGCACTTCGTCGGCCTGTCCATGGGCGGCATGGTCGGCTTCCAGTTTGCCGTCGACCACCCGCAATGGCTGCGCAGCCTGTGCATCGTCAACAGCGCCCCCGAGGTCAAGCGCCGCACCCGCAATGACTGGCTGTGGTGGCTCAAGCGCTGGGGCCTGGCGCGCCTGCTCAGTGTCGAAACCGTCGGCAAGGGCCTGGCCGATCGGCTGTTTCCCAAACCGCAGCAGGCCGAACTGCGGCACAAGATGGCCCAGCGCTGGGCACGCAACGACAAGCGCGCCTACCTCAAGAGCTTCGACGCCATCGTCGACTGGGGCGTGCAGGAACGCATCGGCCAGATCCACTGTCCTACCCTGGTGATCGCCGCCGACCACGATTACACCCCGATACAACTGAAAGAACGCTACGTCGCCCTCATGCCCCACGCCAGGCTGGTGGTCATCGACGATTCCCGGCACGCTACACCCCTCGACCAACCCGAGGTCTTCAACCAGACCCTGCTGCAGTTCCTTGCAGCCGCTTCCACCTCTCAAGGATCTTTGAGCCCATGCTGAAAAAACTCCTGCTCACCGCCTGCTCGGTCGCCTTCGCCACCAGCGTCATGGCCTCCGACAAGACCCCGCACGTACTGCTGGACACCAGCTTCGGCCAGGTCGAAATCGAGCTTAATGCCGAGAAGGCACCGATCAGTACCAAGAACTTCCTCGAATACGTCGACAGCGGCTTCTACAACAACACCATCTTCCACCGTGTAATCCCGGGCTTCATGGTCCAGGGCGGGGGTTTCACCGACCAGATGGTGCAGAAGAACACCCGAGCCCCGATCACCAACGAGGCCGGCAACGGCCTGCAGAACACCCGCGGCACGCTGTCCATGGCCCGTACCCAGGACCCGAACTCGGCCACCAGCCAGTTCTTCATCAACGTGGCCGACAACGACTTCCTCAACCCTGGGCGTGACCGTGGCTATGCCGTATTCGGCAAGGTGACCAAGGGCATGGAAGTGGTCGACCAGATCGTCAATTCGCCGACCACCACCAGGAAAGGCATGCGCGATGTACCGGCCGATCCGGTCTACATCAAGTCGGCCAAACGCATCGACTGACCGCAGGCTTCACAGGGACGTGAAACCGCCTGAGGGTCGGATGAAACAGGAGTGTCGTCACCCATGCTGTACCGCCGTTTCGAGCAACTGATCGATATCTTCCGCGACGCGCCCAGCGAGTCGCCACCCGGCCAGGTCTGGCCGTTCTACCTGTACTACCTGCGCCAGGTGTGGCCGAGCTTTGTCGCCCTGCTGGTGGTGGGCCTGGTCGCCTCGCTGATCGAGGTGGCGATGTTCAGCTACCTCAGCCGCATCATCGACCTGGCCCAGGGCACGCCCAATGCCAATTTCTTCAGCGAACACAGCGGCGAGCTGATCTGGATGCTGGTAGTGATCCTGCTTCTGCGGCCGGTGTTCTTCGGCCTGCACGACCTGCTGGTGCACCAGACCATCAACCCCGGCATGACCAGCCTGATCCGCTGGCAGAACCACACCTATGTGCTCAAGCAGAGCCTCAACTTCTTCCAGAGCGACTTCGCCGGGCGCATCGCCCAGCGCATCATGCAGACCGGCAACTCGCTGCGCGACTCCGCCGTGCAGGCCGTGGATGCGCTATGGCACGTGCTGATCTACGCCATCACTTCGCTGGTGCTGTTCGCCGAAGCCGACTGGCGCCTGATGCTGCCACTGTTGCTGTGGATCGCCGGCTACATCGCCGCGCTGTTCTACTTCGTCCCCCGGGTGAAGGAACGTTCGGTGATTTCCTCCGACGCCCGCTCCAAGCTGATGGGGCGCATCGTCGACGGCTACACCAACATCGCCACCCTCAAGCTGTTCGCCCATACCGACTTCGAGCAGCAATACGCCCGCGAAGCGATCCGTGAACAGACAGAGAAAACCCAGCTGGCCGCACGCGTGGTCACCAGCATGGACGTGGTCATCACGACCCTCAATGGCCTGCTGGTGGTCACAACCACCGGTCTGGCACTGTGGCTGTGGAGCCAGTCGCTGATCACCGTCGGCGCCATCGCCCTGGCCACCGGCCTGGTGATCCGTATCGTCAACATGTCGGGCTGGATCATGTGGGTGGTCAACGGTATCTTCGAAAATATCGGCATGGTCCAGGACGGCCTGCAGACCATCGCCCAGCCGGTTACCGTCGCCGACCGGCCCAACGCACCGGCGCTCAAGGTAAGCCGCGGTGCGGTACGCTTCGATGATGTGGACTTCCATTACGGCAAGGCCGCCAACGTGATCGAAGGGCTCAACCTGGACATCCGCCCGGGTGAGAAGATCGGCCTGATCGGCCCGTCCGGGGCAGGCAAGTCGACCTTGGTCAACCTGCTGCTGAGGCTGTATGACGTGCAGGGCGGGCGCATCCTCATCGACGGCCAGGACATTGCCGAAGTGAGCCAGGCCAGCCTGCGCGCGCAGATCGGCATGATCACCCAGGACACCTCGCTGCTGCACCGCTCGATCCGCGACAATCTGCTGTATGGCCGCCCCGGTGCCAGCGAGGCGGCGCTGCATGAAGCGGTGCGGCGGGCCCGCGCCGACGAGTTCATCCCGCAACTGTCGGACGCCCAAGGGCGCACCGGTTTCGATGCCCATGTGGGCGAGCGCGGGGTCAAGCTGTCGGGTGGCCAGCGCCAGCGTATCGCGATTGCCCGGGTGCTATTGAAGAATGCACCGATCCTGATCATGGACGAGGCCACTTCGGCGCTGGATTCGGAGGTGGAGGCAGCGATCCAGGAAAGCCTGGAGACGCTGATGCAGGGCAAGACAGTGATCGCCATTGCCCACCGGCTTTCCACCATTGCGCGGATGGACCGGCTGGTGGTGCTGGACAAGGGGCGGATTGTAGAAATTGGCAGCCACAGTGAACTGCTGGAGCAGCAAGGCTTGTATGCCCGGTTGTGGCATCACCAGACGGGGGGGTTTGTCGGGGTGGACTGATTCCTGTACTGGCCTCTTCGCGGGTGAACCCGCTCCCACAGGGACCGCACAAATTTCACGGTCTGTGCAGTACCTGTGGGAGCGGGTTTGAACTGGCCTAATGATTTTGGACACCTTCTTCGGGCGCTATGATGGCGCCCAATTGGAGGCAAAATCAGTGCGAAAATCTTATTCGAAAGAACACAAAATCCAAGCAGCTGAAATGGTGCTGGACGGTGGCCAGTCAGTTCCTGAGGTATGTGAAATCCTCGGGATTGGCCGCACAGCTCTTCGCCGGTGGGTTGACCAGGTACGGCAGGAGAGAGAGGGGAAAGTTCCGGCTGGTGCAAAGGCTATTACCCCGGAGCAGCGACGAATCGAGGAGCTGGAAAGCCTGGTTCGTCAAAAGGATCGGGATATCGAAATCCTAAAAAAGGCCAGTGCTCTCCTGCTTCGGGACTCCAAAGATCGTTCTCGCTGATCAACGAGCTGAGTGAGCATTACGGTGTTGTCGACTGCTGTCGCGTGCTTGGGGTCAAGCGCAGTAGTTTCTATGCATGGCGCAAACGCCAAGGGCGTGAAAATCCTGAGAGGGATGCTCTACGTTCGCGTGTAATCAACCTTTTCAATGCGTCTCGAGGCTCCGCAGGATCACGCACTCTGATGCAGGAGCTACGGCGTGAAGGCCATGAAGTCGGGCGTTACAAAGTGCGCGCGCTTATGCGTGAGGCTGGCCTGAAATGCCGGCAGCGCAGGCCGCATCGGTATCGCTCATCAGGTACAGAAGCACTGATTGCGGAAAACCAACTGAAGCGAAACTTCAAAGTTTCGACTATCAACGAGGTTTGGTGTGGGGATGTGACTTACATCCAGGTTGGCAGGCGCTGGCTGTACTTGGCCGCAGTAATCGACTTGTACGCACGCCGAGTTCTGGGCTGGGCGTTTTCAATGACTGCCGATGCCAGGTTGGCCTGTGACGCGCTGCGTATGGCGTCTGAGTCCAGGGGCAAACCTGCGGGCGTGATGTTTCATTCAGATCAAGGCTGCCAGTACACCAGCCATAAATTCAGGGCTGTGCTTGAAGAATACCGCTTGAAACAAAGCATGAGCCACCGCGGCCAATGCTGGGACAACGCTGCCATGGAGCGATTTTTTGGGGCGTTGAAATCAGAGTGGATGCCGGCAGGAGGCTATGAATCCGAAGCTGAGGCTAAGGCCGACATCATGGCTTATCTGGTGCGCTACAACCTCAAACGTCTCCACAGCTACAACGGATACGAGACCCCCGTAGCCATGGAGGAAAAACTGAGGGCAGCGGCATAAACCTTAACCGGTGTCCAAAATTACTTGACCAGATCAGTTCACCCGCGAAAGGGCCGGCACAGGCAATATGAATGGATCAGTCCCGGCGATAGGGCAACATCCCCCGGGCCTCCTCGGCATAGGCCCGCACCCCTTCCCGCTCCTGCACCAGAAAATCCTCCACCGCCCGCCGCAACCCCGGGTGCAGCAGGTAGTGCCACGACCGCGTCAGTACTGGCTCGAACCCACGAATCAGCTTGTGCTCCCCCTGCGCCCCTGCATCGAAACGCTGCAGCCCTTCGGCAATGGCAAAGTCCATGCCCTGATAGAAACAGGTTTCGAAATGCAGCCGGTCGAATTCATCCAGGCACCCCCAGTAGCGGCCGAACAGGCTGTCGCCCCCCACCAGGCTAAGGGCCATGGCCACATCACGGCCCCCCTGCCGCGCCATCACCACGCGCAAGGCCTCGGGCATGCGCTCGGCCAGCAGGCTGAAGAACTCGCGCGTCAGGTAGGGCGCTCGGCGGCGCACCGCGTAGGTATTGGCATAGCAGCGGTAGACGAAATCCCACTGCGCCTCATCCAGTTCACCCCCACGGTACCAGCGGAATTCAATACCGTGCCCGGCCACCTGTTCACGCTCCTTGCGCATCTGCTTGCGCTTGCGCGAACTCAGGCTGTCGAGAAAATCCTGGAAGTCGCGGTAGCCGTTGTTGCGCCAATGAAACTGGCAACCCAGGCGCTCCATCCAGCCCGGCTGGCCGGCCAGCTGTTCGTCCAGCGCCGGCTCGGTGAAATTGATATGCGCGCCAGACAGCCCGCCCTTGCCCAGGTACTCCGGCAAGGCCTGCAGCATCAGCAAGCCATCGGCTGTGTCGGCGGCAAGCAGGCGCGGGCCGCTGACCGGGCTGAACGGCACGGCACCGAGCAGCTTGGGATAGTAGGCAATGCCGGCCCGCTCGCAGGCATCGGCCCAGCCATGGTCGAACACGTACTCACCGAACGAGTGCCATTTGCGGTACGCCGGCAGCAGCGCCCGTACCTGCCCGTCACGCTCCAGCACCAGGTGCTCGGCGGCCCAGCCGGTGTTGCGCGCAACGCTGCCGCTGTCCTCCATGGCGCTGAGGAACGCATGGCGCAGGAACGGCTGGCCGGCCGGCACCAGGGCATCCCAGGTGGCCGCCGGTAGATCACGCAAATGGGCAAGGCTGTACAGGCTGGTCACGGTTTTGGCTCGCTGTTTCAAGGTACCCAGTATCCCCAAGGAAGGCCCGCCACTCAAATCACGATAGCCGGCACAGATCCTTTCATTCTCAATTACTTAACCGCAGTGCCACTAATTCGACATTAATCTGTCATTCGCCCCCGCAATACTTGCGCCTGTTTTCCGGAACCCCAGAACCTGTCTATTCAGGCCCTTTCCGAAGACATGCCAACACAGGGGCGGGCGCTTGAGCCTCCCCCATCTCATTCAACAGGGAGAACCTTATGCGTCTTGTTTCTACACTTACCGGAGTGAGCCTCACCGGCATGATGCTGGCTCTGAGTACTCCGGCCAGTGCAGCTGTCGACGCCAAGCTGCTCGAAATGCTCCGCGCCAACGGCTCGATCAACCAGGCGCAGTACAACGAACTGCAGGCGGACCTGGCTCAAGAAACCAAGGAAAAGGCCGCTCAGAAAGCGCAATCCGAACGGATGAGCTCCTTTGAACAGAAAGTGGCATGGGCCGCCAAGACCCAGGTCAAGGGCGATGTGCGCCTGCGTTACGAAGACGTCAACGTCGACGACCCTAACAGCAGCAGCGGCAACCAGGACCGCCAGCGCGTGCGTGCCCGTGTCGGCTTCTACAGCGAAATCAACCCGCAGGTAGACGCGGGCATCCGTATCGCCACCGGCAGCAGTGCCGACCGCCGTTCGACCAACCAGAGCTTCGACAACTACTTCGACAAGAAGTCGCTGTGGGTCGATCAGGCCTACCTCGACTGGCACCCGACTGCAGTTCCCAACCTGCACCTGATCGGCGGCAAGATGGCGCAGCCGTGGGTGAGCATGGGCGACATCATCTGGGATAGCGACATCAACCCGGAAGGCGTGGCAGCCACCTACAAGACCGACCTGGGCGGGGCCGAGGTGTTCGCCAGCGCCGGTCAGTACACCCTCAAGGACAACGTCGATGGCGACGGCGTGCAATACAAGCATGACGCACAGGTCTATCACGGCCAGTTGGGCGCCAAATTCGCCCCGGCCGATGTGCTCAAGCTGACCGTAGGTGCCAGTATCTATGGCTACGACAACGACAAGGAAGCCACCATCCTGCAGTCGTTCGGCAACACCACCAACGAGTTCAACCTCGTGGAAGGCTTCGGCCAGCTGGACTTCACCGGCTTTGCCATCCCGCTCTCTGCTTACGGCCAGTATGTGAAAAACACCGAAAGCACCGATGGGGAAGACCAGGCCTGGTTGGCGGGCTTGAAAACCAAAGTCGGCGCCTGGAGCCTGGACTACAACTACCGCGATGTGCAGCGTAACGCCGTGGTCAGCCTGTTCACCGACTCTGACTTTGGCAACGGCTTTACCGGTTCGCGCGGGCACAAGTTCAAGGTCGGGTATGAAATCGACAAGAACTTCTCTCTGGGCGCTGCCTACCTGATGGCCAAGACCGACCTGTCGCAATTGCCCAACAGCGATGCCGATGTAGATACCCTGCAGGTCGACCTGGAAGCCAAGTTCTAAGCGACACCCTGCACTGTTTCACCTGAAGCGGGAAATGCCGACCCCATCCGGCATTTCCCGCTTTTTCTTGCCTGGCAGAAATGCGCCGGCCTCTTCGCGGGCTCGCCCGCTCCCACAGAATCACCACAGCTCTTGAAAACTGTGGAGTACCTGTGGGAGCGGGCAAGCCCGCGAAGAGGCCGGTACAGGCGCCAGATAAATCAGCGCTTGCGCAGGATCACGCTACCAATCGAATACCCCGCACCAAACGAGCTCAACACGCCCAGCGAGCCCTTGGCCAGGTCGTCCTGGTACAGGTGGAAGGCAATCACCGACCCCGCCGAACTGGTGTTGGCGTAACGGTCGAGAATCACCGGTGCGTCTTCCTCGGCCACTTCACGCCCCAGCAGCTTCTTGACGATCAGGTGGTTCATGCTGAGGTTGGCCTGATGCAGCCAGAAGCGTTTTACATCGCTTGGCTGCAGCCCGTTTTCCTGCAGGTGCTCACCGATCAGCTCGGCCACCTTCGGGCACACCTCGCGGAACACCTTGCGGCCTTCCTGGATGAACAGCTTGTCCGCCGCACCCTCGCCCTCTTCCGCCGCGCGGTTGAGGAAGCCGAAGTTGTTACGGATATTGTTGGAGAACTCGGTCCACAGCTTGCTGCTGACGATCTCGAACTGATGCGCCGAGGTGGCCTTGTCGGCACGCTCGAGCAACACCGCGGTGGCGGCATCACCAAAGATGAAGTGGCTGTCGCGGTCACGGAAGTTCAGGTGGCCGGTGCATACCTCCGGGTTGACCATCAGCACCGCGCGCGCCTGGCCCTGGGCCACGCTGTTGGCGGCGGTCTGGATGCCGAAAGTGGCGGACGAGCAGGCCACGTTCATGTCGAAGGCAAAGCCCTGGATGCCCAGCGCCTGCTGCACTTCGATGGCGATGGCCGGGTACGGGCGCTGCAAGTTGGAGCAGGCGACGATCACCCCATCGACATCGGCCGCTGTACGACCGGCGCGCTCCAGGGCCTGGCGGGCGGCGGCGACAGCCATTTCGCAGAGCACCGACGGTTCGTCGTTGGAGCGCTCGGGCAGGCGCGGTTTCATGCGCTGCGGGTCGAGGATGCCGGCCTTGTCCATGACGAAGCGGCTCTTGATGCCCGAGGCCTTTTCAATGAAGGCCGCATCGGACAACGGCGCCGCCTCGATTTCACCGCGCTCGATGGCGGCGGCGTTGTCCTGGTTGAACTGCTGCGACCAGGTGTTGAAGGACGCTACCAGTTCTTCGTTGGAAATGCTCTGGGCCGGGGTGTACAGGCCGGTGCCGCTGATCACGACGTTATGCACGGTCGTTCCTCTGGTCAAAGGCCATCGCCACGGGGCGCTGGCTGGGAAACATGACAGGTTAATGGCACTTTAGTGCCAATTTAAAGGCGAGGTCTGTACCCTCGTTCGCGGGCATGCCCGCTCCCACAGGGATCGCACCGCTCCCTGAGGACACTGCTATACCTGCGAAGGGGCCGCCAGGCGGCCCCAAATTGCGTCAATATTGCCACAACTGTGGAAGTTTAGCCCTCCACCTGGCTCCATTGCTTGCTCAATCGCTTGTCCGAAATCGGCACCTTGGTCCCCAACTGCTGGGCAAACAACGACACCCGATATTCCTCCAGCCACCAGCGGTACACCGTCAGTTGCTCATCGCGCTTGCCTTCCTGGGCATGCTTGTCGGCACGGGCCTTGTACTGCGCCCACAGGTTGGCCAGCTCGCCGCTCCACACACGGTCCTTCTGCACCTGCGAACCCAGCTTCTCCAGGCGCAGTTCCACCGCCTTGAGGTAACGCGGCAGCTCCTTGAACCAGCCCACAGGGGTCTCGCGCACGAAGCCCGGGTACACCAGGTTGCCGAGCTGTTGCTTGATGTCGTTCAGCGCCACCGCCTGGCTCAGGTCGATCTTGCCCTTGAAGCGCTTCTGCAGCCCATGCCACAGCTTCAGCACTTCCAATGTCTGCCGTGCCAGGCGCTCGGCATGCTCGGCCCAGCTGCCGCGCTTGCGCTCGGCCAGGCCAGCCAGTGCCGCACCGTCGCGTGGCAGCGGCTGTTCGCCTTCGAGGATGCAGCTGTCCAGGCTTGCCAGCAGAATGTCCTCGACCAGCGCCTCGACCCGACCCATTTCACGGTACAGCAGGCCCAGCTCGGTCAGCCCAGGCAGCTTGCCACGCAGGTACTTGGCCGGCTCGGCCAGCTGCTGCAGCAACAAGCGCTGCAAGGCGCGGCGGTGCTGGAACTCGGCCTCGGCCTGGGTCGAGAAGCGCCCTTCGCGCACGGTGCCGCCCTCTTCCACCAGCGCCGGGTACACGGTCATCGACAGGCCGGCGATCTTCTGCTGCGCGGTCTGCTTCACCTCGCTGAAAGCCTTGGCCTGCACCGGCTGCTCGCTCTTGGCGTCACGCGGCACGGCCAACGCTGCCTGACTGGCGGCGGCAAAGCGCGCGGTCAGCTCGGCCAGGTCGCGGCCTTCACCCAGGAACTTGCCCTGGCCATCGACCACTTCGATGTTCATGCGCAGGTGGCCTTCCACCAGGTTGACCGACTCGTCCCAGGCCTCGTCGGGCACACGGGCGCCGGTCATGCGCAGCAGCTCCTGGCCCAAGGCCTGCGGCAATGCGCCCTGGCCGAAGGTCATGCGCGCCAGCGAGGCCTTGACGAAGTCCGGGACCGGCACGAAGTTCTTGCGCAGGGCCTTGGGCAGGTTGCGCACCAGCGCCACGCACTTGGCTTCCAGCAGGCCCGGCACCAGCCATTCCAGGCGCTCGCCCGGCAGGCTCGGCAGCAGCGGTGCCGGCACCCGCACGGTCACGCCATCGCGGGGGTGGCCAGGCTCGAAGTGGTAACTCAGCGGCAGGCGCAGCTCGCCCACCTGCATGCTGTCGGGGTACTGCGCGGCGGTGACTTCGCTGGCCTCGCGGGCCAGCACGTCTTCCTCGCGCATGATCAGCAGGTTGGCGTCCTTCTGGCTGCCCATGCGGTACCAGCTGTCGAAGGTCGCGGTCTGGTGAATTTCCGCCGGCAGACGCGCTTCGTAGAAGGCGTACAACGTCTCTTCGTCGGCCAAGATGTCACGGCGGCGGGCTTTGGCCTCCAGTTCGTCGAGCTCTTCCAGCAGGCGCTTGTTGGCCGTCAGGCACTTGGCTCGCGACTGGATTTCGCCACCCACCAGGCCTTCGCGGATGAACAGCTCGCGCGAGGTGACCGGGTCGATCGGGCCGAAATGCACCGGCCGACGGCCGACAAGGATCAGGCCATAAAGGGTGATCTGCTCGTAGGCCACCACCTGCCCGCGCTTCTTCTCCCAATGCGGCTCGAAGTGGTTCTTCTTGACCAGGTGGCCGGCCAGCGGCTCGATCCAGTCCGGCTCGATCCTGGCCACCATGCGTGCGTACAGTTTGGTGGTTTCGACCAGTTCGGCCGCCATCACCCACTGCGGGCGCTTGCGCCCCAGGCCCGACGACGGGTGCACCCAGAAGCGCCGCTGACGGGCGCCCTGGTAGTCGCCCTCTTCGGTCTTCTGGCCGATCTGGCTGAGCAGGCCACTGAGAATGGCCTTGTGCATTTTCGGGTAGTCGGACGGCTCCTTGTTCACTGTCAGCTGCAGATCACGGCAGATCAGCGCCAACTGGCGATGGGCATCGCGCCATTCGCGCAGGCGCAGGTAGTTCAGGAAGTTCTTGCGGCACCAGTTGCGCAGCGGGTTGGCGGTCAACGCCTGACGCTGTTCCTCGAAGCCACGCCACAGGTTGACCAGCGCGGCGAAGTCGGAATCCACGTCCTTCCACTGCGCGTGCGCCTGGTCGGCGGCCTGCTGGCGCTCCGGCGGGCGTTCGCGAGGGTCTTGCACCGACAGTGCGCTGGTGACGATCAGCACTTCCTGCAGGCTGCCCAGGCGGGCGCCTTCGAGCAGCATGCGGCCCAGCCGTGGGTCGATCGGCAGGCGCGCCAGCTGGCGGCCGATCGGCGTCAGCTGGTTTTCGCGGTTGACCGCCGACAGCTCCTGCAACAGGTTGAAACCGTCGCTGATGGCCTTGCCATCCGGCGGCTCGATGAACGGGAAAGCGTCGATTGCGCCCAGGCGCAGGTGCAGCATCTGCAGGATCACTGCCGCCAGGTTGGTGCGCAGGATCTCCGGGTCGGTGAACGCCGGCCGGCTGTTGAAATCCTCTTCGCTGTACAGGCGCACACAGATGCCCGGCTCGACCCGGCCACAGCGGCCCTTACGCTGGTTGGCACTGGCCTGCGACACGGCCTCGATGGGCAGGCGCTGGACCTTGGCGCGGTAGCTGTAGCGGCTGATGCGCGCGGTACCGGTGTCGATCACGTAGCGGATGCCAGGCACGGTCAACGAGGTTTCCGCGACGTTGGTGGCCAGCACCACACGCCGCCCGGTGTGTGGCTGGAAGATGCGCTGCTGCTCGGCCGGCGACAGGCGCGCGTACAACGGCAGGATCTCGGTGTGGCGCAGTTGCGCCTTGCGCAGGATCTCGGCGGCATCACGGATCTCCCGCTCGCCCGGCAGGAAGATCAGCACATCGCCGGGGCCTTTGCCCTCGCTTCGTTCGTGGTGCGCAAGCTCGTCCAGCGTGGCGAGGATTGCCTGGTCGACGGTGAGGTCGTCCTCGATCTGGTTGCCCTCCTCGTCCTGCTCGCTGGTCAGTGGGCGGTACCAGGTTTCCACCGGGAAGGTACGCCCGGACACCTCGATGATCGGCGCGCCGTCGAAGTGCCTGGAGAAACGTTCCAGGTCGATGGTCGCCGAGGTGATGATCAGCTTCAGGTCCGGGCGGCGGTGCAGCAGGGTCTTCAGGTAGCCGAGCAGGAAGTCGATGTTCAGGCTGCGCTCGTGGGCTTCGTCGACGATGATCGTGTCGTAGCGCTCGAGGAAACGGTCGTGCTGGGTTTCGGCCAGCAGAATGCCGTCGGTCATCAGCTTGACCAAGGTGTTGGCGTCGCTCTGGTCCTCGAAGCGCACCTGGTAGCCAACCAGCCCGCCCAGGGGCGTGCCCAGCTCTTCGGCGACCCGCGCGGCAACGCTGCGGGCGGCGATCCGGCGTGGCTGGGTATGGGCGATCAAACCATGGCTGCCACGGCCCAGCTCGAGGCAGATCTTCGGCAACTGGGTGGTCTTGCCCGAGCCGGTTTCGCCGGCGATCACCAGCACCTGGTGCTCGGCCAGGGCCTTCTTGATTTCGTCACGCTTGGCAGCGATGGGCAGGCTGTCGTCGTAGCGCACGGTCGGCACGCTCTGCTGGCGCGCGGTGACCTGGGCGCAGGACGCCTGGACCTTTTCCACCCACTGCGCCAGCTTCGCCTCGTCGGGGCGCTTGCGCAGTTCGTGCAATTGCCGGCGCAGGCGATGGCGGTCGGCGATCATGGCGTGGTCGAGGTTTTGCAACAGTTTGTCGATGGCGTGGTCAGTCATGGGGCTTTTTAGTGATGCAGGTGGGCCTGCTTTTTCATGATCGGCATTCGAAGGATGCGCGATTGTCGCAGATTTGCCGGTTTTCTGCTGCCTGTGCCGGCCTCTTCGCGGGTAAACCCGCTCCCACAGGTCTCAGCCTTGATGCGATCCTGTGGGAGCGGGTTAACCCGCGAAGAGGCCAGTTGCAACAGCGTATATGTTTAGCCAAACGCGATGTAAAGGTTGCCATTCACTGCTTTAATCAACCTTACGCCGCATGTGAGTATCAAAGGCATGACGCCCGCCCAGCCCATCGCCCCACCGCTGTCCCGCCCTTCGCTGCCGAAGGCCCGGCGCCGTGCCGGTGAAAATCCGCTGGTCCACATCATCCTCGCCTTCTGGGCCCTTTGGCACTGCCGTCACGCACGCCCACCGGATTTCTCGCTCACGCCTTCCTGACCCAACCCGGCCGTCGTCTGGCCGTTTTAATCAGCCGGGCCGCCTGCATGCGCGGTGGCTCCGTGCGCCCGTGAGCGAATCCATCATGCACTTTGCACCCGTAGAGCAGGCCAGCCGTTTTCTGGCCGACAACCCCGATATCGAACTGTTCGAACTGTTCATCCTCGACGCCAACGGCGTGCCGCGCGGCAAACTGCTGCACCGCGAGGAACTGCTGGCCGTTTACCAGACCGGCCGGCCGCTGCCCAGCACCATCCTTGGCCTGACCCTGAACGGCGACGACGTGGAAAACTCCGGCCTGGTGTGGGATGTGGGCGATATCGACTGCCGCGCCTACCCGCTTGAAGGAAGCCTGGTGCGCCTGCCCTGGCGTCGGGTGCCGACCGCCGCGGTGCAGGTGAGCATGCACCCAAGCGAGGGCCTGCCGGCCAGCATCGCCGACCCGCGCCATGTGTTGCTGCGTACCATCGAAGCCCTGAAGGACGACGGCTACCATCCGGTGATGGCCTGCGAGCTGGAGTTCTACCTGCTCGACCAGCAACCTGATGCCCAGGGCCGCCCGCAACCGGCGCTGGACAACGACGGCGGCCGCCCACGCACCACCCAGGTGTATGGCCTGCGTGAACTGGAGCAGATCGAGCCGTTCCTCGCTGACCTCTACGCCGCCTGCAAGGCCCAGGGCATCCCGGCCCGCACGGCGATTTCGGAATACGCCCCCGGCCAGGTGGAAATCACCCTCGAGCACGGCGACGCCCTGCAGGCAATGGACCAGGCCGTGCGCTACAAGCGCCTGGTCAAGGGCGTGGCCCATGCCCATGGCATGCAGGCCTGCTTCATGGCCAAGCCGTTCGCGCAACTGGCCGGTACCGGCATGCACATGCACCTGAGCCTGGCCGACAGCGCCGGCAACAACCTGTTCGCCAGTGAGGACAAGGCCGGCACCCCGCTGCTGCGCCAGGCCGTGGCCGGCATGCTGCGCCACCTGCGCGATTCGCTGCTGCTGTTCTGCCCCAACGCCAACTCGTTCCGCCGCTTCCAGGCCAACAGCTATGCCCCGCTGGCGCCGACCTGGGGCGTCGACAACCGCACCGTGAGCCTGCGCATACCGGGCGGCCCAGCCAACAGCCGGCATGTGGAGCACCGCATCTGCGGCGCCGACGCCAACCCCTACCTGGCCGCTGCGGCGATCCTCGCCGCCAGCCATCGGGGCATCCGCGAACAGATGGACCCGGGCGCGCCGGTGGAAGGCAACGGCTATGCCCAGGCCACCGAACACCTGCCCACCGACTGGTTGACGGCCCTCGACGCCCTGCAGCACTCCAGCTGGGCTCGCGAAGCACTGGGCGAGGACTTCCTTGGCGTGTACCTGAAGGTCAAGCGCGCCGAGTACCGCCAGTTCATGGCCGAAGTCAGCGAGCAGGACTGGCGCTGGTACCTGCACCAGGCCTGAGCCCCCAGATAACAAGGAACCCTCATGAACGCAGCATTGAACAAGGGCCCGGCGCAACGCGCGCCGTCCTACTACAGCGCCACCCTCAACGACCACACCGAGTACCCGCAGCTCAAGGGCACGGTACAGGTGGATGTGGCGATCATCGGCGGCGGCTTCACCGGCGTGGCCACGGCGGTGGAGCTGGCCGAACGTGGCCTGAAAGTGGCCATCGTCGAAACCAACCGCATCGGCTGGGGTGCCAGCGGGCGCAACGGCGGCCAGGTCACCGGCAGCCTGTCGGGCGACGAAGCCATGCGCTCACAGATGCGCAACCGCCTGGGTGCCGAGGTCGATGACTTCATCTGGCACTTGCGTTGGCGCGGCCACCAGGTGATCGAGCAGCGCGTGGCGCGGTACGGCATCGACTGCGACCTCAAGCACGGACACCTGCACGCGGCCATGAAGCCCTCGCACATGGAGGAGCTGCGCGCATTCGAAGCCGAAGCCCGGCGGCGCGGCATGGGCGAGCAGGTGCAACTGCTGGACCGCAATGGCACCGCCGAGCACCTGCAAAGCCCGCTGTATCTGGGCGCTCTGAAGAACCTGCGCAACCTGCACCTGCACCCGCTCAACCTGTGTTTGGGGGAGGCCCGTGCCGCCCATGGCCTGGGGGCACTGATTTTCGAAAACTCCGAGGTGCTGGACATCGTCCACGGCCCGCGCCCGGCGGTGGTCACTGCCCACGGGCGGGTCGAGGCGCGCCAGGTGATGCTGGCCGGCGATGTGTACCACAAACTGGAAAAGCGCCAGCTCAAGGGCAAGATTTTCCCGGCCATGGGCGGCATCGTCACCACCGCGCCGCTGGGGGAACTGGCCGAACAGATCAACCCGCAGGACCTGGCGGTGTACGACTGCCGCTTCGTCCTCGACTACTACCGCCTGACCGCCGACAAGCGCCTGTTGTTCGGCGGTGGCGCCAACTATTCCGGCCGTGATTCACGGGATATCGAAGGCGAACTGCGCCCGTGCATCGAGCGCACCTTCCCGGCGTTGAAAGGCGTGCCGATCGAGTTCCAGTGGAGCTGCGCCATGGGCATCGTGGTCAACCGCATCCCGCAGCTGGGCAAGCTGTCGGACAACGTGTGGTATTGCCAGGGTTATTCGGGGCACGGGATTGCCACCAGCCACATCATGGGCGAGATCATGGCCGAGGCGTTGACCGGGACGCTGGAGAAGTTCGACACCTTTGCCCAGTGCAAGCATGTGCGGGTGCCGATGGGGGACTTGCTGGGCAACCCGCTGCTGGCGGCGGGGATGTGGTACTACCAGATGCTGGAGAAACTGCGCTGATTACGCGGTCTCTGTGGGAGCGGCCTTGTGTCGCGAAAGGGCCGCAAAGCGGCCCCAGGGTCTCAGCTGTGATGCTGAAATTGCTGGGGCCGCTTCGCGGCCCTTTCGCGACACGAGGCCGCTCCCACACTGAGCGTGCAGGGCTCTGATCAGGCGATCTTCTTCAAGCCCTGTTTCTTCAGCTCTTCATCGCGCAGTTCGCGGCGCAGGATCTTGCCCACGTTGGTGGTTGGCAGCGCATCGCGGAACTCGATCTGGCGCGGGACCTTGTAGCCGGTGACGTTGGCGCGCATGTGCTCCATCACCTGTTCCTTGGTCACGGTCATGCCCGGCTTGACCACGATGAACACCTTGATCACTTCACCGGACTTCTCGTCCGGCACGCCGATAGCCGCGCACTGCAGCACGCCCGGCAAGGCCGCCAGCACATCTTCCAGCTCGTTGGGGTACACGTTGAAGCCCGAGACCAGGATCATGTCCTTCTTGCGGTCGACGATGCGCATGTAGCCGTCCGGCTGGATCACGGCGATGTCACCGGTCTTCAGCCAGCCATTGCTGTCGAGGATCTCGGCGGTGGCGTCCTCGCGCTGCCAGTAGCCCTTCATCACCTGCGGGCCCTTGACGCACAACTCGCCCACCTCGCCCAGCGGCAGCTCGTTGCCGTTGTCGTCGATGACCTTGCACAGGGTGGACGGCACCGGAATACCGATGGTGCCGACCTGGTTGGCTTCCGCCGGGTTCACCGCGGCCACCGGGCTGGTCTCGGTCATGCCGTAGCCTTCGCAGATGGCGCAGCCGGTCACGGCTTTCCAGCGTTCGGCCACGCTCAGCTGTAAGGCCATGCCGCCGGACAGGGTGATCTTCAACGCCGAGAAGTCCAGAGCACGGAACGCCTCGTTGTTGCACAAGGCAACGAACAAGGTGTTGAGGCCGACGAAGCCGCTGAACTTCCACTTGCCCAGCTCCTTGACCATGGCCGGCAGGTCACGCGGGTTGCTGATCAGCACGTTGTGGTTGCCGATCAGCATCATTGCCATGCAATGGAAGGTAAAGGCGTAGATGTGGTACAGCGGCAGCGGGGTGATGAGGATTTCGCAGCCTTCGTGCAGGTTGGAGCCCATCAGCGCCCGGCACTGCAGCATGTTGGCCACCAGGTTGCGGTGGGTCAGCATCGCGCCCTTGGCCACACCGGTAGTACCACCGGTGTACTGCAGCACCGCCACGTCGTTGGCCTGTGGGTTCGCCTCGGTCACCGGCTGGCCCTTGCCCAGCGCCAGTGCATCGTTGAAACGTACGGCACGCGGCAGATTGTAGGCCGGCACCATCTTCTTCACGTACTTGATCACGCTGTTGATCAACAGGCGCTTGAGCGGCGGCAGCAGGTCGGCGACTTCGGTGACGATGACGTGCCTGACCTGGGTCTTGGGCACCACCTTCTCGGCCAGGTGGGCCATGTTGGCCAGGCACACCAGGGCCTTGGCGCCGGAGTCGTTGAACTGGTGTTCCATTTCCCGTGCGGTGTACAGCGGGTTGGTGTTGACCACGATCAGCCCGGCACGCATGGCACCGAAGACCGCCACCGGGTATTGCAGTACATTAGGCAGCTGCACGGCAATTCGGTCACCCGGCTTGAGGTCGGTATGCTGCTGCAACCAGGCGGCAAACGCCCCCGACAGCGCATACAGCTCGCCATAAGTGATAGTCTTGCCCAGGTTGCTAAAGGCCGGTTTGTCGGCAAAGCGTTGGCAGGATTGCTTGAGTACCGCCTGGATATTGGGGAATTCGTCAGGATTGATTTCCGCCGTAATCCCGGCTGGGTACTTATCCTTCCAAAAATGTTCGATCATGGAAGCCCACTCCTTCAGCAACAGCGAAGTTCGATTCACGCGTCGATGCGCTTATTATTGATATGAGATGACGGCTCGTTGCAAACCGGATCATCTGAAAGCGGGCCGAGAGTAACAGCTTTGCCTGGGGTCGCCTAGAGGCCAAAACAGGCCTCACGGTCACAAAAATGACTCAATGAACAATACAGGTCATTTTTAGAGTAATTATCCAAAATGTCGCAGATCGGGCTATAAATAGCCTGTTAGAGCGGTTTCACGGCATTCGCGGGCTTGCCCGCTCCCACAGGGACCTCACAGTTCTCGAATGCTGTGCAGTACCTGTGGGAGCGGGCAAGCCCGCGAAGAAGCCAACTCGGTATCAAGCTATGTCGCGCAGCTCCCGCCGCAGGATCTTGCCCACCGGCGTCATCGGCAACGACTCGCGCAGCACGATGTGCTTGGGCACCTTGTAACCGGTGAAGTTGGCCTTGCAGTAGGCCTTCAGCTCATCCACGCTCAGCCCGCCCTCGCGCGGCACCACGAACAGCTTCACCGCCTCTCCGGAGCGCTCGTCCGGCACGCCGATGGCAGCGCAGTTGGCAACCTTGGGATGCCCCATCACCACATCCTCGATCTCGTTGGGGTACACGTTGAAACCCGAGACGATGATCATGTCCTTCTTGCGATCGACAATGCGGGTGAAGCCGTCCGGGTCGATCACCGCGATGTCGCCGGTCTTGAACCAGCCCTCCGCATCCAGGGCCTGGGCCGTGGCCTCGGGCTGCTGCCAGTAGCCTTTCATCACCTGCGGGCCCTTGATGCACAGCTCGCCCCGTTCGCCCAGCGGCAACTCGTTGCCATCATCGTCGATCACCTTGAAGGCGGTGCCGGCCACCGGGATGCCCACCGTGCCCAGACGCGCCAGCTGGCCATAGGGGTTGGTGCTGGCCACCGGAGAGGTTTCGGTCAGCCCGTAGCCTTCGACGATGCGGCAACCGGTAAGCGCCTCCCAGCGTTCGGCCGTGGCCTTGACCAGCGCGGTGCCGCCGGAGTTGGTGACCTTCAGCGCCGAAAAGTCGAGCTGACGGAAGCCCGGGTGGTCCATCAGCGCGACGAACAGCGTGTTCAGGCCCAGCAAGGCGGAGAAACGCCATTTGCCCAGCTCCTTGATGAAGCCGGAAATATCCCGAGGGTTGGTGATCAGCACGTTGTGGTTGCCGGTGACCATCATGCACATGCAGTTCGCGGTAAAGGCATAGATGTGGTACAGCGGGAGCGGCGCGATCATCACTTCCTGGCCGTCCTTGATCAGCTTCTGCCCGTCCGGCCCGTGCTGCGAGAAGCAGGCCAGCACCTGCAGCATGTTGGCCACCAGGTTACCGTGGGTGAGCATGGCGCCCTTGGCCAGGCCGGTAGTGCCGCCGGTGTATTGCAGCACGGCGATGTCGTCCAGGCTCAGTGGCACCGCCTTGTGCGACGACTCGCGGCCCTGGCGCAGCACCTGCTTGAACTGCACCGCCTGGGGCAGGTGGTAGGCAGGTACCATCTTCTTCAGTTTGTCGACCACCGTGTTGACCAACCAGCCCTTGGCGGTGGGCAGCAAGTCGCCCATCTTCGCCTCGATCAGGTACTCGATGCCGGTATCGGGAAGCACCTCCTGCACGCGCTTGCCGAACATGTTCAGGTACACCAGCGCACGCGCACCGCTGTCCTTGAACTGGTGGCGCATCTCGCGCTCGGTGTACAGCGGGTTGGTGTTGACCACGATCAGGCCTGCGCGCAGGGCACCGAACACGGCGATGGGGTATTGCAGCACGTTGGGCATCTGCACCGCGATGCGGTCGCCCGGCTTGAGGTCGGTGTGCTGCTGCAACCAGGCGGCGAAGGCCGCCGAATGGCGCTCCAGCTCCGCGTAGGTCAGGGTCACGCCCAGGTTGCTGAAGGCCGGGCGGTCGGCGAAGCGTTTGCAGGAGCGCTCGAACACCTCGACGACCGAGGTGTAGGCATTGATATCGATGGTAGAAGGTACGCCCGCCGGGCGCTTGTCATTCCAGAAGTCGGCTTGCATTTATTATTGTTCCTCTGCCTGGACCTGCTGTGAGTCCTGTAGTCCTTTCACCTGCCCGCCCGAAAGCGAAAAGGCGTTGATCCGACGTTAGCAGGTAAGCCCAAGGCGGCATATACGCCAAGTGCCGCCATTAACATTGTGAATCTTATTTGTGCCCTTCCTGCAATCCGGTCGGTTGTGCATACACTGTTCGGGTATCTGTGCGCACAAGGACCCGCCATGCCTCACGACGCCTTCTGGCTGCCCGCCAGCGAGCACTGCAGCCTGTATGTGCACCAATGGTTGCCAGCCACACCGGTAAAAGCCGTTGTGTTGCTGGCCCACGGCATGGCCGAGCATGCCGGGCGCTACCAGCACCTGGGCCATGCCTTGAGCGAGGCCGGCTTTGCCCTGTTCGCCGCCGACCAACGCGGCCATGGGCGCACCGCCGAACTGGGCAGCCTCGGCCTGTTCGCCCGCCATCATGGCTGGAATGCCGTGGTCAACGACCTCGGGCTGCTGGCGCAGCACATCGGCCAGCAGTACCCGTGCACGCCGCTGTTCCTGTTCGGCCACAGCATGGGCAGTTACATCGCCCAGGCCTATCTGCTGCACCACAGTGGCAGCCTGCATGGGGCGATCCTCAGCGGCTCCAACTATCAGCCAGCGGCGCTGTACCGCGTGGCGCGGCTGATTGCCCGGCTGGAAGCCTGGCGCCAGGGGCCGCTGGGCAAGAGCGCGCTGATCGAGTGGTTGTCGTTCGGCTCGTTCAACAAGGCCTTCAAGCCCAACCGCACGGCGTTCGACTGGCTCAGCCGCGACCCGGCGCAGGTCGACCTGTACGTCAAAGACCCGCTCTGCGGCTTTCGTTGCAGCAACCAGTTGTGGCTCGACCTGCTACAAGGCTTGGCGCAGATCAGCCAGCCGAGTAACCTCGCGCAGATCGATCCGAACCTGCCGCTGCTGGTTATCGGTGGTGAATGTGATCCGGTCAGTGCCGGCAAGCGTCTCACCCACCTGGTCGACGCCCTGCGCGCGACCGGCAATCGACATGTACAGCTGCGCATCTATCCTGAGGCGCGACACGAAGTACTCAACGAAACCAACCGTGACGAGGTCACCGCCGATATTCTCGGCTGGCTCGAACAGGCACTGGCTCTAGGCCGCCCTGTGCGCAGTGAATGATAGCCGCCCTCGCCTACCGCTTAAGGAAGCCCCGATGTCCCAGGTCACCAACACGCCTTACGAAGCCCTCGAAGTCGGCCAGAAGGCCGAGTACAAGAAGTCCGTCGAAGAACGCGACATCCAGTTGTTCGCCGCGATGTCCGGTGACCACAACCCGGTACACCTGGACGCCGAGTTCGCTGCCAAGAGCATGTTCCGCGAGCGCATCGCCCACGGCATGTTCAGCGGCGCGCTGATCAGTGCTGCAGTGGCCTGCACACTGCCTGGCCCTGGTACCATCTACCTGGGCCAGCAAATGAGCTTCCAGAAGCCGGTCAAAATTGGCGATACCCTGACCGTGCGCCTGGAAATCCTGGAGAAGCTGCCCAAGTTCAAGGTGCGCATCGCCACCAATGTGTACAACCAGAATGATGAGCTGGTGGTCCAGGGCGAGGCCGAGATCCTGGCGCCGCGCAAGCAGCAGACCGTCGAACTGGTTTCGCCGCCGAATTTTGTGGCTAGCTGAAAAGTGATGTAGGCAGCACCGGCCCTATCGCCGGCAAGCCAGCTCCCACCGGATCACCACAATGTTCAAGCCTGTGATGACCCTGTGGGAGCTGGCTTGCCGGCGATAAGGCCGGTAAAGCAAACATCATTCGATAGCCTGCAACCGCCGCTCGATATGCCTGCGCTCCGGCTCCTGCCGGGTCAGCGCCAGCGCCTGCCGCCAGGCCGCACGCGCCTGCTCCACATGCCCCAGCTGGTAATACAGCTCGGCCCGCGCCGCATGGGCCAGGTGATAGTCCAGCAGTTCACCCCGCGCCAGAATCCCTTCGACCTCCCGCAGGCCAGCCTCCGGCCCATCCCGCTTCGCCAGCGCCACGGCCCTGTTCAGCTCCACAACTGCTGACGGCCAATGCCGCTGCAGCACGTCATACAGCCCGACAATCTCCGCCCAGTCGGTCGCTGCTGCCGTCGCCGCTTCGGCATGCACCGCCGCAATCGCCGCTTGCACGGTATAGGCACCAAACGCCCGGCTTTGCAGGGCCTGGCGCACCAGCTCGCAGCCTTCTACGATGCGTTGCCGGTCCCACAGGCTGCGGTCCTGATGCTCCAGTAATACCAGGTTGCCCCGGCCATCGGTACGTGCCCGCTGCCGGGACGCCTGCAGCAACATCAAGGCCAGCAGGCCGACCGCCTCCGGGTCGGGCAGCAACTGCACCAGCAGCCGCGCCAGGCGAATGGCTTCGTCGCTCAGTTCCTGCTGCAACAGCGCCTCGCCCGACGACGCCGAATAGCCCTCGTTGAACACCAGGTAGATCACCCGCAGCACGCTCTCCAGCCGCTCGGGCAGTTCGTTCAGCTCCGGCACCTGATAAGGGATGCCGGCATCGCGGATCTTGGCCTTGGCGCGCACGATGCGCTGGGCGATGGTGGCCGGGCTCTGCAGGAATGCACGGGCAATCTGCTCGGTGGTCAGGTCGCAGACTTCGCGCAGGGTCAGCGGCACCTGGGCATCGGCGGACAAGGACGGGTGGCAGCAGGTGAAGATCAGCCGCAGACGGTCGTCAGCCAGCAGTTCTTCCTCGCTGGGGTCCTGTGCCTGGCCGTCGAGCAGCATGCTCAGGTCTGCCTGGGAACGGTCGAATCGGGCCCGTCGACGCAACGCATCGATGGCCTTGAAGCGGCCGGTGGACACCAGCCACGCCCGCGGGTTATCGGGAATACCGTCGCGCTGCCAGCGCTCGACGGCGATGAAGAAGGCATCGTGCATGGCCTCCTCGGCCAGGTCGAAATCACCCAGAAGGCGGATCAGTGTCGCCAGGATGCGCCGTGACTCGCTCCGGTAGACCGCCTCGACCTCGGCACGTACCTGCGCCAGTACCGACATCAGTCGGGCATCCGCTGGGTCACCACCTCCACCAGGCGGTCCAGGCTTTCTCCCCAACCCTGGTGGAAGCCCATTTCCTCATGGGCGCGGCAATCGGCGGCATTCCAGTGCCAGGCGCGGGCGGTGTAGCGGGTCTTGCCCTGCTCCTCGTCAAAACTGATCACGGCAGTCATGAAGGCCTTGTCCGAAGGTACCCAGCCTGGGCCGAAGGCATCGGTGAACACCAGACGCCGTGGCGCGGCGATTTCCAGGAACACGCCCTGGTTCGGATACTCGCTGCCATCCGGCGCCCGCATCAGGGTGCGGAACAGGCCACCGCTCCACAGCTGCATCTCGCACTCCGGGGTGGTCATGCCGTGCGGCCCCCACCACTGCATCAGCCACTGGGGCTCGGTCCAGGCGCGGAACACCTTGGCCGGTGGCGCGTCGATCAGGCGGCTGATGGACAACTCGTGTTGCGCTTGCGCGGGGTGTGCAAGGCTCATGCTGTTAGGTCTCCATTGCTGTCAGGGTTGCAGTTCGCGCACCGGCCGCACCTCGACACTGCCGACCCGCGCGGCGGGGATGCCCTTGGCGATGTTCAGCGCCTCGTTCAGGTCGCGGGCTTCCACCAGGTAGAAGCCCGCCAGTTGCTCCTTGGTCTCGGCGAACGGGCCGTCGGTCAGGCTCATGTGCCCGTTGCGCACGCGCACGGTGGTGGCGGACTGCACCGGCTTCAGCGCCTCGGCCGCCAGCATTCGCCCGGAGCCTTGGATGGATTCGGCATACGCCATGCATTCGGCGTCTTCCGGGCTGTCGGGCAGGCTGTGCAGCAGCCCCTCGTCACAATAGACCAGGCACAGGTATTTCATGGTCACCTCCAGGGCATTGGCAAAGTGCGTTTGGCGATAACGGCTCAGGGCTTGAGATCGAACAGGGCTTTCTGAGTTGCCATGTCGAATGGCGCCGACCAGTGTTCGTGGATTACCTGCCACTGGCCACCTTGACGACGATAGCCCACGGTGGCGCGCATGAAGCCGCACTGGCTTTCGTTGTCCGCTGGGCCACAGCGGTTCAGCCAGTGCGCCAGGGCCAGGTCGCCAGCGGCATGCACGGTAAGTTCAGCGAATTCGAAAACCATCGGGCCGGGGCACATGTTCATGCACATCTCCCAATGCGCCTGGTAGGTTGCCTTGCCTTTGAATTGCAGGGCCTGGATGGCATCGAAGGCGACAATATCGTCGGCATAGGGAGCGACGATGTTGGGGATGTCGCGGTCGCGCACGGCCTGCATCCAGCGCTCGATCAATTGGCGGATCTCGGTTTCGGCTGCGGTGCTCATCGGGGGTTCCTCCGACAGGTCATGGGTGATTGGGCACGGGGGTGCAACGTGCTCTCACCTATGGTCGAACGGGGGACGGAGGAATCGACAGGTCGAGGAAATTATTCTGGGTTGATTGTGGTTTGAAATGCATATCGGGGAATTGCATAGGGGCGACAAGGTGCATGCCTTGGGTGATGTGGCGCCTGTGAGACCGAGCGCCGCGCGGGCGGCGCTCGGTCCCACAGGTGCTGAAAATGCTGTGGCGGGTCCTTGGCGGGCTCAACCCTGCTGGCACCCCTCACCCATGGCCCGGTACTGAATGGTGTGCACCTGGCCCTGGTGGTCTTCGTAAGTCATGGTCGCAGGTACCACTTCGCAGACGTTGGGGATGGTCGACAGGTTGATCACCCGCTTGATGTCCAGGTTCATGGAGTAGTCGTACTGCTGGGCGACGGGCTCGCTGGAGACGGGTCTGGCCTCATCGGCGAGGGCGAACGAGGACATACCGACCAATGCAAGAATCAGTAATGGTTTCATGTGAGTCTGCCTTTTGAGCATTCAAGCTGATCGATTGACTTCTATTGCCGTGCCCGGCGCGGAGAAGTTGCCATCTGCGGTGAAGATGGCACGAAGTACCGATCCCGCTTCGTACTGCCAGTGGGGATGAGTAAAAGTCTACTCCCGGCCTGGAATAGTTGAACCCCGAACTCGGACATTCACCCTTGCCAGATATGCAACAATCTGCGACAAGTTCACCGCAAAACATCGGGCCAGAGCCTCTGGCCACCTTTCAGGGCAGGGCGAGCAATTTCTGAAAATTTATACTGTTCGAAGCTTTCGGCCCCGGAACGCCGGCTGCTGGACCACTTCTACCGTCAGCACGGCTCACGCATGCGTGCTGCGGGCGATGCTGAGCTGTGGGTGGCGCGGGGCCCCGGCATCATCGCAGGCTTGAGCCTGAGCCCGGTGGGGGATGGCTTCTGGCTGACCGGGTTGTTCGTCGACCCGCAGCGGCGCAGCCAGGGGGTGGCCGGGCGGTTGGTCGAGGCGGCGCTGGCGCAGGCTGGCGGGCCCACCTGGCTGTTCTGCCACCCGGACCTTGCGCCCTTCTACCAGCGCCTGGGCTTCGACATGGCCCTGCAGCTGCCGGAAGCCCTGGCTGGCCGCTTGCAACGCTATCAGCGCAGCAAGCGCCTGGTGGCACTGCAACGAGGTCAGTCGTCGCTGGCGTCGAGCCCGGGGAACAGCACCTCGGTGTAGCCGAACCGGGAAAAGTCCTGGATGCGTGACGGGTACAACCGACCGATCAGGTGGTCACATTCATGCTGCACCACCCGCGCATGGAAGCCGTCGGCAAAGCGGTTGATCGGATTGCCATGGGGGTCGATGCCTTCATAGCAGATGTGCTTGAAACGCGGCACCACACCGCGCAGGCCGGGCACTGAAAGGCAGCCTTCCCAACCATCCTCGATCTCGCTGGATGTCGGCGTGATGACCGGGTTGAGCAGGATGGTCTGCGGCACCGGTTCGGCATCCGGGTAGCGCTCGCTGCGCTCGAAGCCGAAGATCACCAGCTGCAGGTCGATGCCGATCTGTGGCGCGGCCAGCCCCACGCCGCCCACATGGCGCATGGTTTCGAACATGTCGTCGATCAGTTGCTGCAGTTCGGCACTGCCGAGCAGGTGCTCGGGCACTGGTGGGGCGATGCGCAGCAGTCGTTCGTCGCCCATCTTGAGAATGTCACGGATCATCGGGGTGTCGGCTCTGAAGATTGGTGCTCGCTCGGTACCGGGTGCTCATGGCCCAGCACGCTAATGGTCTCGCGGGGCTTGTGCTCATCGACGTCCTTCTCGCCAGGGTTCTTGCCCTCGCTCGACATGTGTTCGATCACTGCGTTCATCTCCGCGCCCAGCAGCAAAACGGCAGCAGAGATATAGAAATACAGCAATAGCACGATGATTGCACCGATACTGCCGTACATGGCGTTGTAGTCGGCAAAGGTCTTCACGTAGTAGGCAAAGCCCAGCGACGCCACGATCCAAACCACCACCGCCAGCACCGAGCCCGGGGTGATGAAGCGGAACTGCTGCTTCACATCGGGCATCACGTAGTAGATCAGCGCAACCGCCACCATCATCAGGATGATGATTGCCGGCCAGCGCAGAATGGTCCACACCGTGACGATCACCTCCTGCATGCCGACCTGGGCGGCAATCCACTCCATCACCTGCGGCCCCAGCACCATCAGCGCCGCAGCCACCAGCAACATGCCGGCAATGCCTACGGTGTAGACGATCGACAACGGGATGCGCTTCCACACGGGGCGGCCCTCGGGCACATCGTAGGCGGCGTTCATCGCGCTCATCATCAAGCGCACACCCGCCGATGCAGTCCACAGGGCAATCACGATACCCGCCGACAGCAGCCCGCCCTTGGACTGCTGCAACTGGTCGATCACCGGGTTCACCTGCTCCAGCGCCTGGGGTGGCAACACCAGCTCCGATTGAAGGCGCAGCCAGGAGAAGAAGTCCGGCAGGTGCAGGAAACCGATCAGGGCGATCAGGAATAGCAGGAAGGGGAATAACGAAAACAGCATCTGGTAGGCCAGCGCGGAAGCGTAGGTCGACATTTCGTCGTCGAGGAATTCCTTGACGGTGCGTACCAGCACGCGGTGCAGGGGCAGACCGCGCAGGTCGGGGAAAATCATAGCGTCTCCTTTCGCCGCTCGATTCGTGAGTACCACGGTAAGTCTAATAGACCATGCCGTTACTGTGCTGATCCCGGCCATGCTGCAAGAATTTGCTTACGCCAGTACCGGCCTCTTCGCGGGTAAACCCGCTCCCACAGGTGCTGTACAGTGCGTGAAGTCTGTGCAGCACCTGTGGGAGCGGGTTCGCCCGGGAAAAGGCCGGGACAGGCCACTTACATCAAGGCTTTTTCACCGCGTCCTTCACGTTGCCCTTGATCTGTTGCCCCTCGCCCTTGAGCTCCTGCGCTTCACCCTCGGCCCGCAGTCGCTCGTTGTCGGTCACTTTGCCGACACCCTGCTTGACGTTGCCGATCGCTTCGTTGGCCAGGCCTTTCGCTTTGTCTTTGGTACCGCTCATGGCAAAACTCCTGCAATTGGGGGCACGTGGACCGTGCCGACAGTCGGTGGACCCAACGCCTTCGCCAAGCGTTCCAACAGTTTTCTCGCCCTCGAGCCGAACGGCAAGGCGGTTGGCAAACCTTGCCCCGCTACCCGCCACCCCTCACAATGCAGGCCTTCATAGCGTCAACCCGCAGGAACCTGCATGAAACTCGACAAACCCGCCGCCATCGCCCGGCGCAACGAAGCACTGGCCCGCCCGGTGCTGACCAGCAGCAACACCCTGTTCGCCATCCTCGACCGCAAGCGCAACCTGTGGTGGTTCGAGGTGCCGGTGGCGCTGCTGCGCAAGGGCCAGCCCGACTGGGTCAACCTGCTGCTGCACACCCCGGAAAGCGACGAGCTGCAGCACTTGAAGGTGCCGACCAACTTCCTGCGTGCTCACCAGGAACAGATGGAAGTGCGCAACCCTGGCAAGCGCCGCTCGACCATCAGCCTGGCCCTCAGCGCCGACCGCGACTCGCTGCTGCGCGACACCCGCCCGGGTGGCGAGCAGCTGGACTTCCGTACCTTCGTGCAGGCCTGATCAGGCCTTCTCGATGCGATCGTCATGGATGACGATGCGGCCTTGCTTGAACAACCCGCCAATGGCCTTCTTGAAGTTGCCCTTGCTGACGTTGAACAGCTTGCTGATCAACGCCGGATCGCTCTTGTCGCACACCCCCAGCACTCCGCCTTCGGCCTCCAGGCGCGCCATGATCTGCTCCTGCAGGCTATCGGCCAGGGCAGCGCCGACCGGCTGCAGGCTCAAGGCGATCTTGCCGTCCGCGCGCACTTCCTTGATGAAACCCTTCTCATGCATGCCCGAGCGCAGGAACTTGAACACCTCGTTCTTGTGGATCAGGCCCCAGTGGCGGTTGTTGATAATCGCCTTGAAGCCCATTGGCGTCTCGCCGGCCACCAGAAGTTCGACCGGCTGGCCTACCTGGTAGTCCGCCGGGGTGCGGTCCAGGTAACGGTCCAGGCGAGAGGTGGCAGTGATGCGGCGGGTGCGCTTGTCGAGGTATACGTGCACCACGCAGTAGTCGCCGATCTTCAGCGGCCGCGCCTCTTCCGAGTACGGCATCAGCAGGTCCTTCGACAGGCCCCAGTCGAGGAAGATGCCGGCACCGTTGATGTCCTTGACCTTGAGGCTGGCGAACTCGCCAACCTGCACCTTGGGCTTTTCGGTGGTGGCGATCAGCTGGTCTTCGCTGTCCAGGTAGATGAACACGTTCAGCCAGTCATCCACTTCGGTTTCGGCGTTTTTCGGGATGTAGCGCCCGGGCAGCAGGATCTCGCCGTCGGCGCCGCCGTCCAGGTACAGGCCGAAGTCCACGTGTTTCACGATTTGCAAACTGTTGTAACGCCCAAGCAGAGCCATTTCCGATGTTCCTCAAGACAAGGCGACTATTCTACACCTGAAGCCAGCGCGCCGCCCGACCGCTGATGCAGTGGAACCGTCAGCGCCTCTTTGCGTCTACCGTCGGGCAAGCCCCCGCAAGGAACAGCCCATGCCGCTACGCCTGTCCAAAGCCCTGCTCGTCGCCATCGGCTGCGCCCTGGCCCTGGCCGCCTGCAGCCGTATCGACCTGGCCTACCGCAACCTCGACCGCCTGGTGCCGTGGTCGCTTGGCGACTACCTGGCCATGAACAGCGAGCAGAAGGCCATGCTTGACGACCGCCTGCGGGAGCACCTGGCCTGGCATTGCAAGACCCAGTTGCCCAGCTATCTCGACTGGCTGGACCGGGTACGCGACATGGTCGCCGACGACCAGGTGACCGACCAGGCCCTGCAGCAGCGTACCCGCGAAGCCCGCGAGGCGATTGGCCGGGTGGCCGAGGAAATCACCCCTTCGGCCACCGAACTGCTGCGCGGCATGAGCGATGCCCAGGTGGCGGAGATGCGCGAGGCCTTCCGCGAGGACATCAGCGAACGGCAGAAGAAGTATGTGGATACGCCGTTGGACAAGCAGATTGCCCGCCGTGCCGAACGCATGGAGAAACGCCTGACGCCATGGTTTGGCGAGCTGACCGCGGTACAAAAGCAGCGCGTGCAGGCCTGGTCCCAGGCGCTGGGCGACCAGAACCGCGAATGGATCGCCAACCGCGCGCACTGGCAACAGCAATTGCTGCTGGCGATGAACCAGCGCAACGACGCCAGTTTCGAGCCGCGCCTGGCGACGTTGTTGCAGCGCAAGGAGAGCTTGTGGACGCCGAAGTACCGGGCGGCGTACCAGAATACCGAGCAGCAGGCCCGCAGCTTGCTGGTGGACCTGGTGCACCAGAGTACCCCGCAGCAGCGGCGGTACCTGCAGGAGCGGCTGGGCAAGGTGCGCACCGATTTCAGTGAGTTGAAGTGTTTGAAAGGGTGAAGGTGGAAAGCAGGCCCGGCCTCTTCGCGGGTAAACCCGCTCCCACAGGGACCCACTGGTTTCAAATCCTGTGCCATACCCGGGAAGAGGCAAGGCCTGCTAAAGCACAGTCACCGCCCCTTGCGCCGATACGGAAACACATCGATCACCTTCCCTTCACGAATCGCCGCCTGCAGCCCCTTCCAGTAATCTGCGTCGTACAACTCCCCATGCAACCGGCTGAACAAGCGCCGCTGGCCGATATCGGCAAACAGGAACGGCGGAAACTCCTCGGGGAACACGTCATGCGGCCCGATCGAGTACCACGGCTCGCCCGACATCTCGTCTTCCGGGTAACGCGGCGGCGGGATATGGCGGAAGTTCACTTCGGTCAGGAAGCTGATCTCGTCATAGTCATAGAACACCACCCGGCCATGGCGGGTAACGCCAAAGTTCTTCAGCAACATGTCGCCTGGGAAAATATTCGCCGCCGCCAGCTGCTTGATGGCCAGGCCGTAATCCTCCAGCGCCTCCAGCACCTGGCCCTCGCTGGCGTGTTCCAGGTACAGGTTCAGCGGCGTCATGCGCCGTTCGGTCCAGCAGTGGCGGATCAGCACCGTGTCACCCTCCAGCGCCACGGTCGATGGCGCCACCTCCAGCAGTTCGGCCAGGCATTCCGGCTCGAACTTGCTGCGCGGAAAACGAAAATCGGCGAACTCCTGGGTATCGGCCATGCGCCCGACGCGGTCGACGCTTTTCACCAGCCGGTATTTGTCGATCACCGTGGCGCGGTCGACTGTCTTCGACGGTGAAAAACGGTCCTTGATGATCTTGAACACGGTATTGAAGCCCGGCAGGGTGAACACGCTCATGACCATGCCGCGCACCCCGGGCGCCATGACGAAGCGGTCGTCGCTGCTGGCCAGGTGGTTGATCAGCGCCCGGTAGAACTCCGACTTGCCGTGCTTGTAGAAACCGATGGAGGTATACAGCTCGGCAATGTGCTTGCCCGGCAAGATGCGCTTGAGGAAGTTGACGAACTCCGCCGGCACCGGCACATCGACCATGAAGTACGAGCGGGTGAAGGAAAAGATGATCGACACCTCGGCCTCGTCGGTGATCAGCGCATCGGCCTCGATACCGTGCCCTTCGCGGTGCAGCAGCGGGATTACCAGCGGCCACTGCTCGTCGCTGTTGAACAGCCGGCCGACCAGGTAGGCACCCTTGTTGCGGTAGAGCACCGGCACAAACAGCTCCAACGCCAGGGTCGAATCCTTGCATACCCAGTCCGGCAGGCACTCGCGCAACTGATCTTCCAGGCGCGCCAGGTCGCCCTCCAGGTCGCCGTACGGCACTTCGAACGGGTAATCGCTGAACACCGCCCGCAGCAGGCTCTTGAGCCCAGCGTCAGGCCGATAGGTACGGGTTTGCGCGGCGCGCTCACGGCTGCGCATGGACGGCCGGGTGGTGTGGATGAACATGCAGCCGTCGCTGATCTGGTCGTGGCTGAACAGGCTGCAGAACAGCGAGTTGTACCAAGTCTCGGACAGCTCGTCGTCCAGCCGTGGGTCGATCAGGTGGATATAGGCGTTCTTCACCAGGGGCCATTGATCCACATCCAGCAGCACATCCTCGGCGAAGCCCTGACGTAGCCAGCCGTTGACCTCGGCGACCTTCTCTTCATAGAGATTGATGCGGGCGGCGGAGGCACGCTGGATATCCTGCCAATGCGCCTGCTCGAAGCGCTTGCGGGCACCGAGGGTGATGCGCTGGAAGTGGTCGCGGTAGTTGTCGAAGCCGGCGAGGATCATCCGGGCGATTTCGACAGCGGGCCAGGGCTGGGACATGCGAAGACCTCGGTGCGGTGTTGAGTTACAGAGCTTAGTCGCCTCTTGGTTTTTGCGGAGCCTGTGCCGGCCTCTTCGCGGGCTCGCCCGCTCCCAGGATTACCACAGGGCCGAGCATTGCAGAGAACCTGTGGGAGCGAGCGTGCCCGCGAAGAGGCCGGCACAGGTTTACACCGCAAGAAAGCACAAGAATCCCCTGCCCCCCTGGCGTACACTCGCGCCCCTGCCCTGCCTCCGGAGACCGTTGTGAGCCCCATCGCCCTAGCCCGTCTGCTGACCCTTGCCGCCGTCTGGGGGGCGAGCTTCCTGTTCATGCGCATCATCGCCCCCGAACTGGGCACGGTGCCGACGGCGTTCTTCCGCGTGTCCATCGCCTGTCTGGGCCTGGTCGCCCTGCTTGCCGCCGCCCGCGTGCGCTGGGACTTCCAGGGCAAGCTCGGCGCCTGCCTGGTACTGGGCATGATCAACTCCGGTATCCCCGCCACCTTCTACTCCGTGGCCGCCCAGGTGCTGCCAGCCGGCTACTCGGCAATCTTCAACGCCACCACGCCGCTGATGGGCGTGCTGGTCGGCGTGCTGTTCTTCCGCGAACCGATGACCCTGGCCAAGCTCTGCGGCATCTTCCTGGGCCTGTTCGGCGTCGGCATCCTCAGCGGCGCCGGCCCGGTGGCCCTGGACCTGGCCCTGCTGCAAGGCGCCCTTGCCTGCCTGGCGGCCACCACCTGCTACGGCTTTGCCGGCTTCCTCGCCCGCCGCTGGGTCAGCGGCCTGGACAGCCGCCTGTCGGCACTGGGCAGCATGCTCGGCGCCACCTTGATGCTGAGCCCATTGTTCGCCTGGAGCGCGCTGAGCCAGCCACCGGCCAGCTGGGGCGGCTGGCAGGTGTGGCTGTCGCTGCTGGGCCTGGGCCTGCTGTGCACAGCGTTCGCCTACATCCTGTACTTCCGCCTGCTGGAGGAGATCGGCCCGGTCAAGGCTAGCACCGTGACCTTCCTGATCCCGGTATTCGGTGTATTGTGGGGTGCGTGGCTGCTGGACGAACCGCTGTCGATGGCGCACCTGTACGGCGGCCTGCTGATTGGCCTGGCATTGTGGCTGGTGCTGCGCCCGGCGCGCAGCTGAAGCGGGGTACAGGATGAACGACGCGTACAAGAAGGTCCTGTTCCGCCTGGAGCAGGACGAAAACGGCTACCCGCCCGCCTCGGTCGAGGGCCTGTGGGCCAAGGCCGTGGAAGGCGGCCATGCCGTCGACAACATTCCCTTCCATGTCTACGGCATCGCCCCGGGCGACGTGATCGGCACCCGTGAGGAAGCCGGCGAAACCTGGTTCGCCGAACTGCGCCACAGCAGCGGCAGTTCGGTGTTCCGGGTTATCGTCAGGCCCCCGGAAACCCTGGACCAGGTACGCGCGGCCTTGCACGACTTCGGCTGCAACTGCGAAACCGAGCAGGCGGTGAAGATGCTGGCGGTCGAGGTCCCGCCGCAGCGCTCGCTCGACACCTTGCTCTACTACCTGCTCACCCAGCGCGAAGCCGGCCTGCTGGACTTCGAGGAGGGCGTATTGCGCCACGCCATCCCCGAAGAATTCCGCTAGGGCCTACGCCTCGGCCAAGCGCGCGGCGGGCTTGCGGAACACGAACAGCAGGCCCACCACGATCAACCCCATGCCCAGCAGGCTGAGCGGTGCCAGGCGGTTGCCGAAGATCAGCAGGTCCATCACCGCGGTCACTGCCGGCACCAGGTAGAACAGGCTGGTGACATTGACCAGGTTACCCTTGGCGATCAGTCGGTACAGCAGCAGGGTCGCCAGCAGCGAGACCACCAGCCCCATCCACAGCAGCGCGCCGACGAAACCGCCAGTCCACTCCACATGCAACGGCTGCAGCGGCGCGAACAACGCGCACATGGCAAAGCCGGCCAGGTACTGCAGCGGCAGCGTGCCCATGGGGTTGTCGGTGATGCGCTTCTGCAGGATCGAGCCGAAGGTCATGCTGGCCAGCGCCAGCAGGGCGAACAGCATCCCCGCCAGCGACACCCCGCCCAAGTTGATGCCCTGGTAGACCACCATGATCAACCCGCCAAGCCCCAACCCTAGGCCGAACAAGCGGCTCCAGGAGCGCTGGCGCTCCATCAGCACCACGGTCAGGATCGGTTGTACGCCCATCACCGTGGCCATGATGCCGGGGGTGACATGGGTATCGAGCGCCAGCAGGTAAAAGATCTGGTAGGCGCCGAGCAGCACACAGCCAGTGCCCAGGGCCCGAAGGATGGCCCCGCGACTGCGCGGCCAGCGCAGCCCCAGCAACGGGCCGATCAGCAGCAGGCCGGCCAGGGCCAGCGCCGAGCGCAACAGCAGGAAGGCGAACGGGCTGGCATGCGCCAGGCCGAGCTTGGAGACGATCGCCCCGCTGCTCCACAGCAGGACGAACAGGCTGGTAGTGGCCGCCGAGGCCACGGATGCTTTGCTAAAGACAGACATGTATTGCCACCTGATTCAAGGCGAATAAGCCAGACGGACGGCGTGCGCTTCAGCGAGGGAAGCCGCCGACCGTGTTCAGTAGGTTGCGTGTGCGAAGGGTTGCGGCCAGAAGCCGATCAGCCCAGCACGACCACGCAAGGAGGCGGAGCTACGCCGCCTACGACGCCACTGACAGGTGGTGGTGGATAGTGACTGATCATCGCCGGCTGCTGGCAGCCACGCACGACCATGCCCGCGACTGGCGCGATGGCAAAGCTTGTGGTGGAAGGGCTGGCTGGCATGAACAGGTCTTCGGGAAGAGAACAATGGGCTGGACTATAGCCCGGTGCCCCATGCCTTGCAACCACTGCCTACGGTACTCGCGGGAACAGCTTTTGTGGGAGCGGCCTTGTGTCGCGAAAGGGCCGCAGAGCGGCCCCAGCAATATCTGCGGCGAAGCTGAGAGTGTGGGGCCGCTGCGCGCCCCTTTCGCGACACAAGGCCGCTCCCACAGTAAGACCGCGCTACCTTGGATGTTGGTTAATTTCTCACCGCCCCGGCTCGTCTGAATGCGAAACGCAGCCCGCATTCACCCGTTTCGAGGACCACCGATGAACGTATCCGCCTGGCTCTACCGGCCAGCCCAGATCACCTGCCTGCTGCTGGTCAGCGCCTACGCCCACGCCGCCAAGCCCGGCCACGTGTTCAAGGACTGCAAGGACTGCCCCGAGATGGTCGTACTGCCCGCCGGCAGCTACGTGATGGGTGCCCCCGATGACGAAGTCGGTCGCCAACCCGACGAGGGCCCGCTGCACACCGTGACCTTCGCCAAGCCCTTCGCCATGAGCCGCTACCAGGTCACCGCCGGCGAACTGGATGCCTACATCAAGGCCACCGGCACCGTCATCAGGAGCGGCGACGAGCGCCCCGGCCGCTGGTGCGAAGCCAGCAAGCCCAGCTACAAGCAAGGCCCCCGCCAGCCGGCGGTGTGCGTCGACTACGACGAGGTGCAGGCCTACACCCGATGGCTGGCGAAAACCACCGGCAAACCGTACCGCATGGTCAGCGAAGCCGAACGCGAATATGCCGCCCGTGCCGGTTCCAGCGGCCCGTTCCCCTTCCCCTTCGACGAACCGGGCAAGTACGAGATCAGCAAGCACGCCAACACCTATGGCCCCAAGGACGGTCATGCCTTCACCGCCCCGGTGGGCAGCTACCCGCCCAATGCCTTCGGCATGTACGACATGCACGGCAACGTCTACGAATGGGTCGCCGACTGCTACCACGACAGCTACGAAGGCGCCCCCACCGACGGCAGTGCCTGGATCCAGGACCCCAAGTGCATTCGCGCGCACATGCGCGGCAACGACTGGGGCGAGCCGCCGATCTTCTCCCGCTCGGCCAACCGCAACGACCGCCTCAAGACCACCCGGGGGGACTTCCTCGGCTTTCGCGTAGCACGCGAACTGTGAAGTTGTGACGCGGTTAACGCAGCACCGGCCAAAAAAATCGCCAATAAGAATCGTTCCGGTTTTTCACAGGTGCTGCGTCCTATAGCTGACATAGAAAAAAACCCTCTGCCAACGAGACCGCAATAGATGTCCAAGTCCCTCCCCGGCCCGCTCAACCCGCTTGCCAAAGCATTACTGATCCGTCATTCCCTTCGTCCCCAGCGCGCGTTCACACGCATCGGCCTGGGCCTGGCGATATCCGCTGCGATGGTTGCCCAGGTGCAGGCACAGGAGTGGACCCTGGATATTCCTGCGCAGTCGATGAATTCGGCGTTGCAGGCACTGGCCAGGCAGACCGATACCCAGTTGCTGTACAGCCCGGAAGATATCGGTGGCCTGCGCTCCTCTGCACTCAAAGGGCGCCATGACCTCGCTTCGTCCCTGCGCATCCTGCTGGGCGGCAGCGGGCTGCGTTATCAGATCGACGGCAACACCGTGACGGTAACAGCGAGTTCAGCCGCAAAGGACGGTCAGGTCGAGCTTTCGGCGACCAACGTCAATAGCGTGGGCCTGGGGGCCACTACCGAAGGCACGGGTTCCTACACTACCGGCGTGACCAGCACGGCCACCCGCATGAACCTGTCGATACGCGAAACACCACAAAGCATCAGCGTCATCACCCGTCAGCAAATGGACGACCAGCACCTGGCGACCATTACCGACGTGCTGAAGCAGAACCCGGGCATCACCATGTCCCAGGACGGTGGCGAGCGCTTTCACATCTATTCGCGCGGCTCGGAAATCAGTACCTACCAGCTCGATGGCGTGAACACCACGCAAGACTACCTGACGCGCAACATGCCCAACACCCTGATGGACATGGCCATGTTCGACCGCATCGAGATCGTCCGCGGTGCCACTGGCCTGATGACCGGTGCGGGCGAGCCCAACGGTGTGGTCAACATGGTACGCAAGCGCCCCACGCGAGAATTCCAGTCGTATGTGCAGGCCGGTGTGGGCTCGTGGGACTACTATCGCACCGAGGCCGACGTTTCCGGCCCGCTGATCGAAAGCGGCAAGCTGCGTGGCCGCCTGGTGGCCGCCAAGCAGAGCAACCAGAGCTACATGGACTGGTACAGCCAGGACCGTGACCTGGTCTACGGCGTGCTCGAAGCAGACCTGACCGATACCACCACCGTGCGCTTCGGCATGGACTACCAGACCTACGACGCCAATGGCGCGCCAGGTGTGCCGCTGTTCTTCAGCAATGGCCAGCCCACCAACTTCTCCCGCTCGACCAGTTCCGGGCCGCGCTGGATGTATGAAGACTACACCACCAAGAACTACTCCTTCGGCCTGGATCAGGAGCTTGGCAATGGTTGGCAGTTGAAAATGGCCGGCAACTACATGGATGTCGATCGCGACTCGCTGTCGGCGTTCTATCGCACCGGTGCCGGGGTCTCTACCCTCGATCAAGCCACCGGCAACGCCAAGTCCGACCTGCTGCAAGTCGATGCCCATCAGGTTCAGCGGGGCATGAACATCACGCTGCAGGGGCCTTTCGAGCTGTTTGGCCAGACCCACGAACTGGTTACCGGCTTCGACTACATGGATTACGAGAACAACCACTTCACCGGAACAGCTGGGGAAGCCACATTCAACTTCTACACCTGGGGCAATCGCATACCGCAACCTGGCAACTATTCGCCACTGCTGGATTATGATCTGACTATCCGCCAGACCGGCTACTTCATTGCCACCCGGTTCAACCTCACCGACGACCTGCACATGATTCTCGGTGCCCGTACCACCAATTACCGTTCGGACTCGAACCAGGTGGTATTGACCACTGGCAACGGCAACCCCACGCAACTGAATGAGCGCGGAGAGGTAACACCGTACGCCGGCCTGATCTACGACCTGACCGATGAGCAATCGGTGTACGCCAGCTACACCGATATCTTCAAGCCACAGACCAGCCGCGACCGTACCGGCAAGGTGCTGGACCCTGTAATCGGGCAGAACTATGAAATGGGCTGGAAGGGTGAATTCTACGACGGCCGCCTGAACGCCAACGCGGCGATCTACCTCATCAAGCGCGACAACCTTGCAGAGGAAGACACCGGCTTCAGCGTACCGGGCGTGCCTAACTCCACCGCTTACCGCGCGGTCAGCGGCGCCGAAACCAAAGGTATTGATCTTGAACTGTCCGGCGAAGTGGCTCGCGGGCTGGAAGTTCATACCGGTTACAGCCACTCCCGCACGGAAGATGCCAATGGCACTCGCCTGACATCTCAACTGCCGCTGGATACATTCCGCCTGTGGACTACCTACCGCCTGCCCGGCGAATGGGAGCGCCTGACTGTTGGTGGTGGGGTCAACTGGAACTCCCAGCAATCCCTGGCCACCCGCTACAACACGCGCATCACCCAGGAAGACTACGCCGTGGCCAGCCTGATGGCCCGCTACAAGATCAGCGAGCACCTGGCCGCCACGCTGAACGTGGACAACCTGTTCGACAAAAAGTACTACGCAGGCCTGGCCGGCAACTATGGCCACTATGGCGCGCCGAGAAACGCGACGCTGAACCTGCGCTACGATTTCTGATCAGCAGAACGAAAAAAGGCGACCCTGGAGGTCGCCTTTTTCATGCCTGCATGGTCTTCGCATCGGTACGCGGGCCGTTGCAGGAGCGGCCTTGTGTCGCGAAAGGGCCGCAACGCGGCCCCGGCGGCTCAGCAGTTATGCAGGAATTGCCGGGGCTGCCTTGCAGCCCTTTCGCGACACAAGGCCGCTCCTACAAAGAGTGAGCAGGTTTACGGGCTGATCGTATCTGCCAGCAACAGCCTGGCGATCATCCCCTCAAGGACATCCACCTGTTCGAGGATGTCATAGTGCCCGGCATCAACAGCAATGTCCTGGCAGCTACCCGAAATGCCACCCGCGTGCGCGCCCTCCCCCGCCCACCAGCAACTTGCCGCTGCCTCGGTAGACGGTAGCTGGCGCAATTGACGCGAAAGCGCCTTGAGTTTCATTGCCACAACAAAGGTCTGCGCCAGATCAGCGTTGCCGATTTCGGCATAGGCCGACTGTGCAGCCTGCGCGGCCCTTGCCGTTCCGATCACGCGCTCCAGGGCATCCTGAGTACTGCCGGCGGGCACGATCGGCAGCACCAGTGCATCGGCCGAAACCCCGAGAATCACCGCCAGGAAGCCACGCAGGTCGGCGCTCCAGTCACTTTCCTGCACGGCTTGCCTGGCCGAGGGCACGAAGCTGTCCACCAAGGCCAGCACCGCAACCCGCTGCCCCTGGCTTTCCAACTCCTTGGCCACCAACACCGCCAGGGTGCCGCCCAGCGACCAACCTGCCAGCTGATAAGGCCCTTCGGGTTGCTTCTGCCGAATGTACTGTGCGTAATCGATAGCCATCGTTTCCAGCGAATCATCCACCCAGGCGTGATCCAGCAGCATCCGGCATTGCAGGCCATAAACCGTGCAACGGCCTTCCAGCCGGCGCGCCAATGGCTCGTAATCGAACACCGTGCCAAACCCGGCATGCAGGCAGAACAGCGGCGTACTCACGCTCACTCGGCTGTTCAGCAACAACAGCGGGTCCAGGCTGGCATCGTCGGGGGCATAACCCGACAACTCGGCGATGGTCGGCCGGGCAATCACATCACGCAGTTTCAGTTCGATAGGCAAATCCTCGCAGGCGCGGACCTTGGACAGCATCTTAAGCACGCGCAGCGAGTCACCACCCAGTTCGAAGAAGTTGTCATCGACACCGACCTGCTCGACTTGCAGTACTTCCTGCCAGATCGCTGCCAGCGCCTGCTCGATCGCATTACGCGGGGCAACCCATGCCCGGCTTGCGGCAAACTCGGGTGCCGGCAGGCCATTGCGGTCGATCTTGCCGTTGGGGGTGAGCGGCAGCGCCGGCATCAGTACAAGCTGTGCCGGCACCATGTGATCCGGCAGGTCGGCGCGCAGGGCATCACGTAATTGCTCGGCGCGGGTATCGGCTTTGTCCGTTACCACGTAGCCGATCAGTTGCTTGCCCGTGCTGATGTCACGCGCCACCACCACGGCATCGCGCACGCCAGCCAGGTTGCGCAAGCGTGCCTCGATTTCTCCCGGCTCGATGCGGAACCCTCGAATCTTCAGCTGGTTGTCCAGCCGCCCGAGGAAGTCGATGACGCCATCGGCGCGGCGACGCACCCGGTCACCGGTACGGTACAGTCGGCCACCCGTGGCAAACGGGTCGGCCACGAAGCGCTCGGCCGTGAGTGCGGCCCGCTGGTGATAGCCACGCGCCACGCCCTCTCCGCCGATATAAAGCTCACCGGCCACACCATCGGGCAGCGGGTTGAGGTGCTGGTCCAGCACGTGCAGCGCACGCTCGCCAACGCGGTCGCCGATCGGCGCGTACACAGCCTCACAGGTTCGTTGCACCGGCACTTTCCACAGCAAAGGCGTAACCACGGTTTCCGTCGGCCCATAGCCGTTGGTCAACCAGCGCGGGCGCAGCGTGCGCTTGACGTGCTCGAACAGGGCGTCCGGTACCGCATCGCCGCCAAAGCAGTACACCCGCACTGCTGGCGCGGGCTGCTGCTGGCTATCGGCGAATTCGGCCAACTGTTGCAGGTAGGCCGGCGGGAAGCAGGCGATGTCGATACGCTGGGCATGCAAGGTCTGCCAGGTTTCTTCTGCCGTCCACAGCCGGTTGTCACGCACCACCAGGCAACCACCCGAGGACAACGTCGACAGCCAGCGTTCCTGCGCCCCGTCGAAGGCGAACGACATGAACAGCAGCTCGCGGGTGTGCAGGTCCATCTCGTACAGCCCGGCGATGGCCTGGCAGTGCATGCGAATCTGGCCATGGCTCACCGCCACACCTTTGGGCTTGCCAGTAGAACCAGACGTGTAGATCAGATAAGCCAGGTTATCCGCGCACGCGCGCTGTACAGGTGCAGTAGCAGGCAGATGGTCCAGCGCTTGCTCGTCGAGCTCGACGCACCGCGCTACCTGGGTAAAGCGCTGGCGCAGGCCACTGCTGCTGACCAGCAGGTGCATTGCCGAGTCCTCGACAATCCACTGCAGGCGCTCTTGTGGGTAGTCGATATCCAGTGGCACATAAGCTGCGCCAGTCTTCATCACTGCCAGGAAGGCCACGATCACCTCCACCGACCGCTCCAGGGCAATGCCCACGCAGCTTTCCGGGCGCACGCCCTGCGCGATCAGGTGGTGGGCAAGGCGGTTCGCGCGAGCGTCCAGCTGGGCATAGGTCAACTGTTGGCCACCGCAGACTACCGCCATGGCCTCACCACGCTCACGGGCATGCCCGGCGATACGCTCGGCGAGCAGCGGCTGCTCGCGCCCAGGTGCCGCAAGCTGGTTGCGCAGGTCGGCGTGCCTTGCCTGCGCCGGCGTCAGCATGCCCAGGCTGCCCAGCGTGGCCTGGGGATTGTCCAGCATGGCGCTCAGCAGGCTTTCGAAACTGCCGCGCAGGCACTCGACAGCGGCTTCGGTAAAGCGGTTGCGCAGGTACAGGAACTCTACCGAAAAGGTTTCGCCCAATTGCACGGCCAGGTCCATGGCATAGTTGGTGACGTCGCGGTTACGTACTTCACCAAAGCGCAACGTTCCGCCGCCGCCCTCGCGCAGGCGATCGTCAACCGGGTAGTTCTCGAACACCACGATGCTGTCGAACAGCGCTTGCCCTGGCCGCCCGGCCCAGCGTTGTACATCGGCCAGCGCTGCATGCTCGTGGTCGCGCAGCTCCAGGTTGTAGTGCTGCAGCTGGTGCAGCCAGTCGCTGACAATGTGCTGGGGTTGCGGCGCCTGCACCACCGGTAGCGTGTTGATGAACAGCCCCAGCATCTCGCCTGCACCAGCCAGGCTGCTGGGGCGCCCGGCCACTGTGGCGCCGAAGCACACGCTGGCCTGGCCGGTGTAGCGTTGCAGCAGCAACAGCCAGGTGGCCTGGACCAGGGTATTGGGCGTGACCCTCAGGCGCCGGGCCTGGTCACGCAGGTGTTGCGTGCGCTGCGCATCCCAATGGAGGTACAGCGCATGGTGCCCGACAAGCTTGCCGTCCGCCTGCGGCGCAACACTTTCGGCCAACAGCGTCGGCCCCTCCAGGGCACGCAGCTTCTCGCTCCAGAACTGCTCCAGCTTGCCCATCGGCTGCTCGGCGAGCCAACGGATGTAGTCACCGAAGCGCCCCCCCGCATGGCTGGCAGGCCGGCCGTGATAAACCTGCAACACCTCGCCCAGCAACCGTGAATTGCTCCAGCCATCCATGAGGATGTGGTGACGCGACCAGATCAGGTGCAGGCGTTGCTCGTCCACTCGAACCAGCGTCAGGCGCATCAGGGGGGCACACGCCAGGTCGAAGCCTTCGGCAGCCTCTTCGGCTGCCAGCGCCTGCAAGGCGTCGCTGGTCACCTCACGCCCACGCCAGTCGAGCACGCGCAGCGGCAGACTGGCCTGACGCTGCACCACCTGCAAGGGCTCCGCCCACCGGGCCGATGACAGGAAGACCGTGCGCAGGATGTCGTGGCTGGCGATCACCTGGTTCCAGGCCGCGACGAAGCGGTCGATGTCCAGGCCGTGCACATCAACCGCAGTCTGGTTGATGTACAGCGCGGCGTCGCTCTCCTGCAGGGTATGGAACAGCATGCCCTGTTGCATCGGCGACAGCGGGTAGATATCGGCAATCTGAGCAGCAGGTACCGGCAGGTCGTCCAGTTGCGCCTGGCTCAGACGGGCCAATGGGAAGTCCGATGGCGTGAGGCCTTGGGTGTCATCCTGGCAGCAATGGTCGATCAAGGCCTTGAGTTCTTTTGCATAGGCATCGGCCAGTTGCTGGATGGTCGAGGTATCGAAGACTTCACGGCTGAACGTCCAGCCCAGTGTCAGCTCGCCGCCGTACACCTGCCCATTGAGCGCCAGCAGGCTGCTCAATGGCGCGCCCTCATCCTGGTTCAGCCCGGCATTCTCGCGGGCCGGTTTGAACAGGCTCGCCTGCTGGTCGAAGCTGCCATCGAACTGCCCCAGGTAGTTGAAGATGATCGCCCCCTGGGCCAGCGCCGCTAACGTCTGCCGAGCTTCACCAGCCCCCAGGTAACGCAGCACACCATAGCCCAGGCCCTTGTGGGGCACCGCGCGCAGTTGCTCCTTGATGGTCTTGATCGAGCTGGCCAGCTCGGGCTGAGGGCTGAGGTTGACCGGGTACATGCTGGTGAACCAACCCACCGTGCGGCTCAGGTCGATACCGTCGAACAGGTCTTCGCGGCCATGGCCTTCCAGGCGTACCAGTACCTGCGGCTGCGCAGTCCAACGGCTGACCACACGGGCCAATGCCGTCAACAACAGGTCGTTGATCTGCGTGCGATAGGCTGCCGGTGCCTGCTGCAGCAGCTTGCGGGTCCAGAGCGGGTCCAGGCGAGTGCTGACCGACGTTGCATGCTTCTGCCGGTTTTCGCCCTGGGGATGATCGCAAGGCAAAGCATCGCTGGCGCCTTGCAGTTGATCACGCCAGTAGTGCAGTTCATGTTGCAGTGCCTGGCTGCTGGCATAGGCCTGCAGCTGTTCGGCCCAGACCTTGAACGCGCTGGTCTTGGCCGGCAACTTCAGCGGCTGGCCGAGGGCAAGCGCCTGGTAGGCCTGTTGCAGGTCTTCCAGCAGGATCCGCCATGACACGCCATCGACCACCAGATGATGAATGACCAGCAGCAGCCGCTGGCTGCCGTCTGCCAGCGTTGCCAGCACGGCGCGCAACAGTGGCCCCTGAGCCAGGTTCAGGCTGCGCTGGGCCTGATCGGCCAAGCGTTCCAGCGTCTCGCTATCAACACACTCGCGAACCCATAGCAGCTCGGTCGATACCGGCGCGCCGATCGTGGCCTGCCAGCGCCCGGCACTCTGCCAGGCATTGAGCCGTAGCAGGTCGTGATGGGCATGCAGGTTGCCCAGCGCCATGTTCAAAAGGTGCGCATCCAGTGCCTCAACAGGTTCGAGCAGCACCGACTGGTTCCAGTGGTCACGTACTACAAGCGCTTGCTCGAAGAACCAGTGCTGCACCGGAACAAGTGGCAGAGGCCCGGTGACCGCGCCCTGCTCCAGCACTTGTGCTTCGCTGCACCGGGCAACCGAGGCCAGCCCCTGCACTGTCTGATGCTGCAGCAACTCCTTGGGGGTGAACTGGATATCCACCTGGCGCGCACGGCTGACCACTTGCAACGAAATGATCGAATCGCCGCCCAGCTCGAAGAAGTTGTCGGTCAGGCCGACCTTCTCCAGCTTCAGCACATCCGCCCAGATCGCCGCGATCTGCTGTTCCAGATCGCTCTGCGGCGCGACGTACTCGCCCTGCAACTGGCTGGCATCCGGCTGCGGCAGGGCCTTGCGGTCCAGCTTGCCGTTCGGCGTCACCGGCAGCTTGCCGAGCAGCAGCAGGTGCGCCGGCACCATGTAGTCCGGCAAACCGGCCTTCAGCGCCTCGCGCAGGCTGTCGCGCAATGCACCTTCGTCTTGCGAGCTGTCGGCAGGCACCACATAACCCACCAGCTGCTTGCCGCTTGGCCCGTCCAAGGCCAACACCACGGCTTCCTGCACGCTCGGCAGCTCCAGCAGGCGCGCCTCGATCTCGCCCAGCTCGATACGCAAGCCGCGGATCTTCACCTGGTGGTCGATGCGCCCGGCGTAGT